>MKVY01000028.1:1359-6451 GCA_001899525.1 Rhizobiales bacterium 65-9 | reverse complement strand
TCGAGCTCATCAAGCAGGCGCGAACGATGAAGGACACGCTCGGGATCGATCCGAACGGCCCGCCCAATGTGCTGATGATCGACGTTCCCTACGCCGGCGGCGGCACGGAAGCGTCGGTCTTCTTCGGCCTCGCGAACTTCGAGGCGGTCTGGGACAACACCGACTGACGCGGGAGGCTTGCAAAAGCTCGCCCCTTTTTGGTCACCAGACCGCGCAGCCAGTAACGCGCCCCTCGGGGCGCGTTTTCACATGCTGAGCTGGATGCCGCCGGGACGGCGCGCCGGCGCCGGCGACGGAGAAGGCGCCGGAGTCGGGCGCGCCACCTGCGGCGCAGGCCTCGGAGCGGCCGGCGCCGGCCGCGGCCGAACGACGCGATGCGACGGCGCTTCCTCGCGCGTGGGGCGGCGCACCGTCGGCGCGGGCGCGCAAAGCGGCTCCTGATGACCGCGCAGGGCGCGCAGCCCATCCTCCGTCATCGGCTGAAGGCTCGCCGTCACGCCAAGCCGCTCGCCCGCCGCATCAAGAGCGCGCTTTGTCCCATTGTTGAGATTGCCGTTGATGTTGCCGCTGTAGCAGCCAAGCCGCTTCAGTTCCTGCTGCGCGGCCTTGATCGTCTCGGGGCTGTCGGCCTTGAAATTGGGATCGGGCGGCGGCCGATCAACGGCCGGGGGCGCGACGCTCGCGAGTTGGGCGTTTCCATCCGACGGCGGCGGCGAAATCTGCGGCGTCGTTTCCGACGGCAGCGGCGCCGTGAATTCCGGATTCTCGCCGCGCGCCTTCCGCTCGCGCTCAAGCCGCTCCTGCGCGAGCCGCTGCTCGGTCGCGGTGAACTGGCGCGCCTCGTTCACGGCGTTGCCGGCGACGGGTGAGGACTGCAGAGACGGCGCCTGACCACTCGAAGACGGCGCATTCGCGAGCGCCGCCAGACGCGACTCCTCCGCCTTGCGCCGCTCCGCCGCTTCCTGCTCGGCGAGCTGGGCGCGGCGGGCGGTCTCGGCTTCCGCCTCGCGCAGCCGCTGCTCCTCGCGCTCCCGCGCCGCGCGCTGCTTGTCTTCCTCCTCCTGCCGCTTCTTTTCAGCCGCGGCGGCCTCGGCCAACCGCTTCTGATCCTCGCGCTCGCGGGCGACGCGCGCCTTCGCCTCCTCCTCCTGCCGCTTCTTTTCGGCAGCCGCCGCTTCAGCCAGCCGCTTCTGCTCGGCGGCGGCGGCTTCCGCGGCGCGCTTGCGCTGCTCCTCCTGCTCGCGGGCCATGCGCGCCTTCTCCTCGCGCTCCGCTCTTTCCTTTTCCACCCGCTCCTGATCGGCGCGGCGCTTTTCGGCCGCCGCCAGTTCGGCGTCCTTGCGGCGCTGCTCCTCCTGTTCGCGGACGACGCGCGCCTTCTCCTCGCGCTCGCGCGCGATCCGCACCTTCTCCTCGTCGTCCTGGCGTTTCTTTTCGGCGGCCGCGAGATCGGCGTCCTTGCGCCGCTGCTCCTCCTGCTCGCGAACGAGCCGGGCCTTCTCCTCGCGCTCGCGCGCGACCCGCAATTTCTCCTCGTCGTCCTGCCGCTTCTTTTCGACGGCGGCGAGGTCGGCGAGGCGCTTCTGCTCGGCGGCGGCGACTTCTTCCTGCCGCTTCTTCTCGGCGATCTCGGCGTCGCGCCTGCGCTGCTCGTCCTGCTCGCGCGCGATCCGCGCCCGCTCCTCCTCCTGGCGCTTCTGCTCGGCGGCCGCGACCTCTTCCTGCCGCTTCTTCTCGGCGATCTCGGCGTCCTGCTTGCGCTGCTCCTCCTGCGCGCGCGCGATCCGCGCCCGCTCCTCCTCTTGGCGCTTCTGTTCCGCAGCAGCGATCTCGGCCAGACGCCGTTGCTCGGCGGCGGCGGCTTCAGCTTCACGGCGGCGCAGCGCCTCCTGCTCACGCAAAAGTCGGGCGCGCGCCTCGGCGTCGCGATCGCTGTCCTCGCGGCTCATGCGTCCTTCAACCGCGTCGCGGCGGCTCGCCCGCGCACGTTCACGCCACTCGCGCGACCAGCGCTCGTCCATGACATCGCGCCAGCGCTCCAGCGCCTGCGCCGATGCGCCCGGACGCTGCGACGCCTGCTCTTTCTGGATCAGCATCGTCTTGACGACCGACGCCAGCGGATCGTCGCCATATCTCTCGACATAACCGCGCATGACAGCGAGATCAGGATCGACGCCCAGCGCGCGAAACGCCTGCGCGGGCTGGTCGTCCTGCACGAAATGGAAGGGGCCGCTCATACCGGACGCGACGGAGACCGTCTGCTTGCCGAGGCTGCGGTGATCGGCCACCTGCCGCACGCGGCGGAACAGCGCGCGCGCGTCGAGGCCGGCGCGCTCGATCTCCGCGAGCATCGCATCGACGAGGACTCCGTTGCGGCCGCCCGCCTCGCAGGCCGCCGGGTCGTCCGCCGTCGCGATGGCGATCAGCGCATCCGCGCGCGCGGACGCCTCGCCCAGGCCGGAGACGGCTGTGCCCCCCGGACGCCGCAGCATGCTGTCGAGCCTGCCGTCCGCGCAGCCGTTCACGATGAGAAACGACACCCGGGCGCGAGCGAGCGCGCCGATCACCTGGCCGAGCTGGAGCGTGTCCCACTCGAAGCTCGCATCGTCCTTCAGGCTCGCGTCGATCGGCACGAGATAGCCCGCTCCGCGATAGCGCAGCGCGTAGCCGGAATAGAAAACGAGGGCCGCGTCCGCCGTCGCCGCGCCGCGCTGGAACGCGGCGATGCTGCCGCGCAGCGCGCTCAAATCAGCGTTCACAGCCCGCGTGACGTCGAAGCCGAGGCGCTCGAGCGCAGCGCCGACATCATCGGCTTCCCGGTCGGCGTTTTTGAGCGGCGGCGCGAAACGATAATCGGCGTTGCCGATCACCAGCGCGACGCGTTTGCCCGATTGCGCCAACGAAGCCGTTGCGCAGCTAAAGACGACCGCGAGAGCGGCCAGAAGGGCGGCAACGCCTTTGAGCACAAAGGTCTCGCGAGGCTTTCCTGCAACGCAATATAGCCGATTTCGCCAAGCCTCGGCAAATGGCGGCGGGCCTCTGCGTCGGCTTCAGCGCACCCGAACGGGAGCCGCGTCGTCCGATCCCATTGTATATTCAACAGCGCCGGATTCGTTAACCGCCTCAAGCAAAAAAGCCTGCCCGTTCGGGCTCGTGCGCAGCCTGTATGTGTAGTGGCTCTTTCGCGGCCGCCAGGCGCTGCGATCCTGCGCGGCGGGGCGAATGCCTTCATCCTTCATGTTGTAAGGTCCGTTGGCGTAAGTGATGTCGAGATCGCTCCACGCCTTGGGAAACGCGCCGAAAGCCTCCTTGTGGGCCTTGAGTCGGCGCGCAGCCAGCGAGAGGAAAACCTCCGCTTCGGGCGCCGCGACATGGATTTTGCTCATGGGCTGATTTCCTTGCGAGACCGCCGGGACGGGCGCGACGGCGACCGCCACCGCAAGCGCCATCGGCGGCAGCCGACCTGTCACAGATGCTCGGGCGCGTTCGGATAGCGCCTGCGCACATTGTCCCTCAACTTGCCGTCCGCGCGGTCGTCCCGCCGGTCCTCGAGCTCGGGATCGCGGAAACCGTCCTCTCGCTGCTCCTCGTAGAAGTCGAGCTGATTCTCGTTCGTCCGCATCTCCTCGTCGACCGTGATCTTGGTCTTCGACGCCGGAAACTCATCTTCATTGACCGCGTGCGTCGCCTCGTGAACCAGCTCGGACGCGATCGCATCCGGATCATCCTCATACTGGTTGTTGACGCGGATCTCGCCGCCGCCCCACTCGCCGCGCGTGTTCTCGCCCATCCCGGTCGACTTGATCTTCCCGGCCGCGTCGAGCTCCTCGATCTTCTTGATGACCTTCTTGCCTTCCTCGGTCTGGCCGAACTTGCTGTTCTTGATCTTCTCGATCGCGGCCGCCTTGTTCTTCTCGAATGTGGACTGGGCCGGGGCGGCCCCGCCGCCAGCGCCCGCCCCGGCCGCGCCCGACGCGCCGCCGCCCGGGGAGTTGTTGCTCTGCTTGGGAAGGTCCCGCGAACCGCCGCCGCTGCTTTTCGTGGCCGTCCCTTCCCCGATGAAGGTTTTCATGTGCCCCATCACGATCTTGTTCGGGGGGCCCAGCGCCTCAAGAATCGAATCGCCGACGCGGCAGGCCGGCAGGCCGTTGATCAGAACCGTCTTCGATCCGTCGATGACGACGCCGGGACCGTGCGGGACCAGACCCATCGGCACAGGACAGGTATGAATGTCGGGAGCGCCGCCGGACGTCGCGCTCGCGCCGACGGCCGCGCTGATGGCGGTCGCCATCGCCGCCGCGGCGACGCCCTTCGCTGTCTCCTCCGCGGCCTTGGCGGCGGGGGCGCCCGGCGTCCCGGCGGCCGCTATCGTCGCCGCCTGCGCCGTTTTCACGGCGGCGTCCGACACATCCTTCTGAGCCTGCAACGCCGCCGCCGCAGCGGCCGGCAAGCCTCTCCAGGCGGGCAGGAAGCCGATCAGCACGTTCGGGCTGCCAGGACCAACCCCTAGCGGCGTCATCAGGTGGGCGGTCGGATCGGTGACGCGCGCCGCGAAGCCAACTCGACCCATCGGAGGGCTCTCCCTGTTCGCGGCCGCTCACGGACGGTGGCGCCTGCGCCAAACTTCCCGCAGCATCGGCCATTTATCAAGGGAAGGCGGTGCGATGGCGCACCCAGCGTTATTTTCTTATTGCGGCCAGCCCTTGCTGGTATCCCTTCATGTTGATCGTGAACTTCACGCCACGACCATCGGACGCATAGATCGTCGCTTCAGCGGTCTGCGCCGCGGCCGCATCGCGCATGAAGCCGTCGTCCATGACAACCGCAGCGTCGCAGCGCGCGGGCTCGCATGATGTGAAGGGAATCTTGCGCGCATCCTTCGGCAAAAGCTTCAGCTCGACGCCCGGCCCGATCAGCACCCCGGACGGAAACCGCAACACCGACACCGGAGCGCCGGCGGCGTTGAGGCCGATCAGCCAGGAAAACACGACGCTGCTGGCGTTGTTCGCAGTCTGCACGATCTGAAGTTCGGCGGAGCAGACGCGCTTCTCGGCGTCGTCCTTCCCGTCCCGGCAGGTGACCACCCAATTGT
>MKVY01000028.1:329-1328 GCA_001899525.1 Rhizobiales bacterium 65-9 | reverse complement strand
GCCGGGCGCGGGGATGCAGGCCGCTGCTGAGCGCGGGCGTCGAGACCGACGAGTGAGCCAGCGGAAACCGCCGTGATCAGAAACGCCGCGCGGACGACGCGATCCAGGCGAACAGTTTCAGAACTCATTCGCGGCGCGATCAGAACTGCATCTTCAGGCCGACATTCACCGCCTTGCCATTGGCCTTTTCGCCGAACCGGACATCGCCGCGGACAAAGCCGAGCAGCGCCGTATCCAATACCTTGAACTGCAGTCCGGCGCCGACCTGTCCGAACGTGCCGACGCGCTGGGTGGCGACATCAAACGAAAGGCCCGCCACCTGCGCCTGCGCCTTGCTGTCGCCGGCGAATTCGCGCCAGACCGAGGCGTGCACGAATGGCGCAAGAACAAGCTTGTCGCTGACCACGAAGTTGGTGCCGACATTCACGCCGGCGCGGCCCAGCCAGCTGCTCGTCGGATTAAACGCCATCTGATCGTTGGGGGCCGAGGCGAGCTGCACATTGCTGAACGTGTAGCGCCCCTTCGACACGCCGATCAGCGGCTCGACATACCAGGTTTCGAAAACGGGGACGCGATAGGACATGTTCGCGTTGACGCTCAAGCCAAGTCCCTTGAGCGAGGTGTTCGGATTGACGAAATTCACGCCCAGCCCTTCGGACGCGACGGTTCCGTCATAGAAGTCCCGACGCACGTTGACTTCCGCCGTGAACGGCCCGTTCGACAGGAAGCTGTAAAGGGCCACGTAGGGCACCTTCACCTTCATCGAGGTGTTGACCACCGTCGAGCCGCCGCCCGGGCTCGGCGTAACCGAAACGCCCTTCGCGCTCGTTTCGGCGACGCCGCCGAAGGCGCCGAAATTGAAATTCCAGCCCGTGTTGTTGATGTTGTAGACGCCGAGGTCGGCGCCGACCTGGAAGCCGGAGAAGTCCATCGAGGTCTTCGTGTGCGACTCCGATACAATCCCGCCGCCGATGGCGGCGCCCGTCAGCTTCGTGCGCG
>MKVY01000028.1:0-289 GCA_001899525.1 Rhizobiales bacterium 65-9 | reverse complement strand
CTGGTTCGGCCGGGGATCCTCGGGGCGGGAGACGATCGCCGACGCCGCCTGGAAAAAGCCCGTGGTCAAGCTGCTGATCACGCCGCTCAGGCTTGTCGCGACGCCGCTGATCGGCGCAGCGTTCAACTGCGACTGGATCGTCGCGTTGCCGCCGGGGCCGTTCTGAACCAGGTAGTTATTGGCGAATCCGTTGGACAGGTTCGGAATGAGGCCGGTGTTCGCCACCGTCAGCGTTCCGCCGCCCAGATTGAGAACGGGCAAGGGGTTTGCAAGAAGAACCGCTGTCGTC
>MKVY01000027.1:428601-441969 GCA_001899525.1 Rhizobiales bacterium 65-9 | reverse complement strand
GCGGTCGATCGCATCCATTCTCTTTCGTCTCGCACTGGGGGAAATAAAGCGCACATCTCGCATATCCAATAGAAATATTATCTACGCGATGGTGGGTTGCGTTCAGAATATAGAAAATCCTTCTCAATTCAGTCAACTGACTCGAAGGCGGCGGGCCGTGAGGCGGCAGGCGTCCGGCCGCCTCGCCGCGATCGCAGGCGCGTTCAGGCCGCCGCCCGTCGCTCGTGTTTGTAGAAGGGGCGGCCTTGCGGACGCTCAGCCGTGCGCGGGCTTGTCGCCCTTGCGCCGTCGGACCATGGCGCCGACCGCGAGCACGAACAGCACGCCGAGCGCGCCGCCGAGATAGTCCTTCCACCCGGTCAATTCGCCGATGGTCCGCACCACCCACGGGTCTTCCGTGATCATCTGGCCCGCGATCCAGCCCAGCAGAGCGGCGCCCGCCCAGACCAGGATCGGAAAACGGGTGAGAAGGTTGAGAACCACCGCCGATCCGAAGACGATGAGCGGGATCGACAGCACGATGCCGAAGATGAAGAGCCAGAGATTGCCGTGCGCCGCGGCAGAAACCGCCAGCACATTGTCGAGACTCATCACCGCGTCGGCGATGGCGATGGTGCGCACGGCGCTCCAGAGCGAGTCGGAGGCTGCGATATCGCCATGCGCGTCGTCTTCCCCGGCGATCAGCTTCACCGCGATCCACAGCAGCAGCAGCCCGCCGACGAGTTTCAGCAGCGGAACCTGCAGCAGATAGATGATGATCGCGGCGAACAGGATGCGCAGCCCGATGGCGGCGCCCGTTCCGAGCAGGATGCCGAGCCGGCGCTGATGCGCCGGAAGATTGCGGCAGGCGAGCGCGATCACCACGGCGTTGTCGCCGGAGAGCAGGAGGTCAATCCACACGATCTGCAGGATCGAGACGAGCAGGTCGGACGAGAGGGTCATGGTTCCCTGTTGTTGAGTGGACGGCCGCAGCCGTCAGGCGGCCTTTTCATGATCGCCGCGCCCGCGCAGGACAAGAGCGATCAGCACGACGAGGGCCGCGCCGATCGCCGCCGCCGAATATTCGATCAGCGCGATCGCCTCGCGTCCGGCGGGGTTCACCTCCGCCGGAACGAGGTGAATGGATTGCGGCCAGCGGGCCTGCATCCAGTCGAGCAGCATCGGATCGCCGAAGATCATTTCGCCCGCGACCCAGCCGAGCAGCGCCGCGCCGGCCCAGACGAGGATCGGGAAGCGCGTCAGTAGCGACATGATGAGCTGCGCGCCCAGAACCACGATCGGGATCGAGAGCGCCAGTCCGAAGATGAACAGCCAGTAGTCGCCCTTGGCGACGGCCGCGACCGCGATGACGTTGTCGAGGCTCATCACCGCGTCGGCGATGGCGATCGTCTGCACCGCCTTCCAGAGCGAATCATGGGCGGCGACCTCGGCCTCGCCGGCGTCGTCGGTGACGAGCTTGACGGCGATCCAGAGCAGCAGGAGCGCGCCCACGATCCTGAGGAAGGGCAGTCCCATGAGGGTCGCGACGATGAAGGCGAAGGCGATGCGCAGCACCACCGCGACGCCGGCGCCGAGCAGCACGCCCATCTTGCGCTGGCCGACGGGCAGCGCCCGGCAGGCGAGGGCGATCACGACGGCGTTGTCGCCCGACAGAAGAATGTTGATCCAGCCGATCTCGAGGACCTTGGCGATCGTCGCCCAGTCAAACATCGCCTGTCCGCGGCCTCCCGGTTTATCGCAGACCTAACCGGCCGGCCGGCGCTTGGCAATCTGGCATGCCACGGCGGCTGTCAAAGCGCGGCGGCGATCGCCTTGCCGGCCTCCACAGTGCTCGCCTTGCCCTTCAGGTCGCGGGTGCGCAGCCTCTCGTCAGCGAGGCAATGTTCGATCGCCTTGACGATCGCCGCCGCCGCTTCGGGCTCGCCGAGATGGTCCAGCATCATGGCGGCCGACCAGATCTGCCCGACGGGGTTGGCTACTCCCTGCCCGGCGATGTCCGGCGCCGATCCATGCACCGGTTCAAAAAGGGAGGGGAAGGCGCGCTCGGGATTGATGTTGCCGGAGGGCGCGATGCCGATCGTGCCCGTGCAGGCCGGTCCGAGGTCCGAGAGGATGTCGCCGAACAGGTTGGAGCCCACCACCACGTCGAAGCGGTCGGGATTGAGCACGAAATGCGCGGTGAGAATGTCGATGTGGTACTGGTCCCAGGTCACGTGCGGATAGCGTTTCGCGACCTCGCGCGCCCGCTCGTCCCAGTAAGGCATCGTGATCGAGATGCCGTTCGATTTGGTGGCGGACGTGACGTGCCTGCGCGGGCGCGTTTCGGCGAGCCTGAATGCGAAGTCGAGGATGCGATCGACGCCCTTGCGCGTGAAGACCGATTCCTGCGTGACGAATTCGCGCTCGGTGCCCTGAAACATGCGGCCGCCGACCGACGAATATTCGCCCTCGGTGTTTTCGCGCACGACGAAGAAATCGATGTCGCCCGGCTTGCGGTTGGCGAGCGGCGACGGGACGCCGGGCATGAGGCGCACCGGCCGCAGATTCACATACTGGTCGAATTCGTGGCGGAAGAGGATCAGCGATCCCCACAGCGAGATATGGTCGGGAATTTTCGCCGGCCATCCGACGGCGCCGAAGAAGATCGCGTCATGCGAGCCGATCTTCTCCTTCCAGTCCTCCGGCATCATCCGGTCGTGCCTGGCGTAGTAGTCCCACGACGCGAAATCGAAATGATCGAGTTCGAGCTGGAAACCGAACGTCGACGCGGCTTTCTCGAGCGCGCGAACGCCTTCCGGAACGACTTCCTTGCCGACGCCGTCGCCGGCGATGACGGCGATGCGGTATTTGCGGTTGGTGGATGTCGCCATTGAGCGTCCTCGCAATTTCAGTTGAGTGACAGGTCTAGCTTGTCGAGATATGCGGCGGAGAGTTCAATACGCCAGCTCTCGCCCCAAGCGTCGCGAATTGCAACATGGCCGCGTGGCGTATCGAGTATCTCGCGCAATGTCGGATCCAGCTGCAAGATCTCCCCGAGCCCGACGATTTTCGCATCGTCAACGCTTGTCGGACGGCCGCTGAGAAATTGCCAACAGCCATCGTCGTCATGAAATGCGAGCAATGCCGGCGCTTCGCGCCGAAACACCGCGCCATCGATAATGACAGCGAGACTAAAGGGGAGATGGCGGCTTTTTGAAACCCGTCCGCTCATGCCTTGCCGGTCGTGAAGAATCGTTCGAATGCGTCGGCCACCATATCCGGAACCTCCTCCGCGAGATAATGGCCGCCCGGCAGCGCGTGGCCGCGCACGTCCGCAGCGCGTTCGCGCCACAGCGCCAGCACGTCGAAGCACCGGCCGACCGCGCCGTTCTCGCCCCACAGAGCGAGCAGCGGGCAGGCGATCGTCTTGCCGCCGTCCGCGTCGTCATGGGCGATGTCGATCGTGGCCGCCGCGCGGTAGTCCTCGCAGGTCGCATGGATCGTCGCCGGTTCGCGGAAGCAGCGGAGATATTCGGAGAGGATGTCCGGCTCGAACAGCGCCATGTCGGACGCGCGGCGGCTCTTCCAGTAGAAGTCCGGATCGACGCCGATCATGCGCTCGGGCAGCGGCGCCGGCTGGATCAGGAAGAACCAGTGCCAGTAGGCGCGGGCGAAGGCGTCGGTCGCGTCGCGATACATCTCGCGCGTCGGCGCGATGTCGAGCGTGGCGAGCTTGAGCACGCGGTCGGAATGATCGAGCGCCAGCCGGTGGGCGACTCGCGCGCCGCGGTCATGGGCTCCCACGAAGAAGCGCGCGTGGCCGAGCGCGCTCATGACCTCGGCCATGTCGCGCGCCATCGCGCGCTTCGAGTAGGGCGCGTGGTCGGGCGCGGAAGGGGGTTTGGCCGAGTCGCCATAGCCGCGAAGGTCAGGGCAGACGAGGGTGAATCGCTCCGCCAGCCGGGGCGCGATCCGGCGCCACATGAGGTGGGTCTGCGGATAGCCGTGCAGCAGCAGGAGCGGCGGCCCGTTTCCGCCCCGTCGCAGCCTTATGGCGGCGCCGGAGGTTGCGAGATCGAGCCGATCGAAACCCGGAAACGGATCCTGGACCATGCGCGGACATTCGCCCTCATCGCCCGGCCCGGCAAGGGCGGGCGAAACGGGCGAACGTGGCTTCGTTGCAACCCCGCCGAGAAAACGGCTTTCCTGTGATTGCCAACGGATTGGGGCGCCGACATAAGGTCCGCTTGCGCAACATTTGCGAGCCCCCGCTGATGCTTGGTCCGTCCCGATTCTCCCTGCCGCTGATGGCCGCTGCGGCCGCGCTGGGCTTGTCGGGCTGTAACTACAAGGGGGTTCCCGATCCGGTGGTGTCCTCGCGCGACGCCGAATGGATGGCGCTCGTGCCGAAGGCCGACATGGATCTGCAGTATGAGCGGTACGAGGTCGCCGATCCGACGGGCGAGGCGCCCGGCACGATCGTGGTCGATACGCCGAGCCGCTTCCTCTATTTCGTGCTGCCCAACAGGAAGGCGATCCGTTACGGCGTCGCGGTGGGCGACGAGGCCTTCGGCTGGACCGGCGAGGCCCTGATCCAGCGGAAGGCCGAGTGGCCGCGCTGGACTCCGCCGGCGGAGATGCTGAAGCGCTGGCCGCATCTGCTGCCCCGCGCCGGCGGCATGGAGGGGGGGCCTGACAACCCGCTCGGCGCCCGCGCGCTCTATCTCTATCAGGACGGCAAGGACACCCTTTACCGCATCCACGGGACCAATGAGCCCGAGACCATCGGCCGGACGGCCTCGTCGGGCTGCATCCGGATGCGCAACATCGACGCGATCGACCTTTATGAGCGGACCGCTCTCGGCGCCAAGGTCGTCGTCAGATAGCGCGTCGGCTGCCGGCGGTCCCAACGAACAAAGGCCGGACATCGTCCGGCCTTTTTGTTGAAGCGAGGCTCTCAGGCGGCCGGCGGGTCAGCCGTCGCAAGGGACCCCGCGTCGCATGGCGGGGCCGCTTTACTTCACCGTTTCGAGATAGGCGATCAGGTCGGCGCGGCGATCGGGATTGTTGAGGCCGGCGAACGTCATGGTCGTGCCCGGCAGGGCCGCGCGCGGATTGGTGATGAATGCGTCGAGATGCTCGGCGTCCCATTTCTCGCCGGACTTGGCCTTCATCGCCGCGGAATAGCCCGAGAAGTTGGTCGACGCCTTCTGCCGGTCGAACACGCCGAACAGATGCGGCCCGACCTGGGCGCCCGAGCCGTCCGCCTTGAGGCTGTGGCAGGTGAGACACTGTTTGGCGACCGTCTCGCCGCGCGCCTTGTCCGCCTTGGCGAGGCGCTCCGCGATGGGCGCGACCACGACGGCGGCCGGCTCGGCTCCCGCGGCGCCTTCCTCGGGGGCGGACGGCAGATCGTACCCCGGAATCGCCGGCTTCGAGACATGGAAGATCGCTTCCGCCCCGAGATTGAGCGACATCACAAACAGGCAGGTTCCAAGGATCGCGCCCGAAACCTTGTTGAACAGCAGCGGATCCTTGCCCGGCGTGGTCGAAGCCATGATGGTCTCGTTCTAAACTCCCGGCGTGAAGTGCCGCATTGCGCGCGGGTTTGCAACTCGTATAAGCCCGCCTGCTACCATTCGCCGCCCGCACCGGCGCGTTTTGACCGGATCGCTCATGTCCGAACCCCTGATCGCCATCCCCGCCCGCATGGCCGCGACGCGCTTCCCCGACAAGCCGCTCGCCGACATCCATGGCGAACCGATGATCGTCCATGTCTGGCGCCGCGCGATGGAGGCGGGGATCGGTCCTGTGATCGTGGCGACCGAATCGGATCGCATCGCCGAGGCGGTGGCGAAGGTTGGCGGGCTCGTCATCATGACGAACCCTCATCACCCCTCGGGCTCTGACCGCATCCACGAGGCCGTCGAGAAGCACGACCCTCAGGGCCGGCACGACATCGTCGTCAATCTGCAGGGCGATTTCCCGACCATCGATCCGAAGGCGATCGCCGCCTCGATCCTGCCGCTCTCCGATCCGCGCGTCGACATCGCGACGCTCGCGGCCGAGATCGCGGACGAAGACGAGAAGACGGCGCCGAGCGTGGTCAAGCTCGTCGGTTCGCAGGTGAGCGAACATCGCATGCGCGCGCTCTATTTCACCCGCGCCACCGCGCCGACCGGGCCGGGGCCGCTCTATCACCATGTCGGCGTCTATGCGTATCGCCGCGCGAGCCTGCGCCGGTATGTGTCCCTGCCGCGCTCGCCGTTGGAGATTCGCGAGAGACTGGAGCAGTTGCGCGCGCTGGAGGACGGCATGCGCATCGACGCCATGATCATCGATCATGTGCCGCGCGGCGTCGACACGCCGGGCGATCTCGATCGCGCGCGCTGGGTCCTGTCGCAGCGTTTGGCATGATGAAGTGACGGGGCGCGTGTCGCGCCGACAGTGAGGAAGTGGAGTTCAGCGTGACGAAGATCGCATTTCAGGGCGAGCCCGGCGCCAACTCGCATATCGCATGCGAGGAAGTGTTTCCGCAGATGGAGCCGATGCCCTGCGCGACCTTCGAGGACGCCTTCGCCGCCGTTCAGGACGGAGTCGCCGAACTCGGCATGATTCCGATCGAGAATTCGATCGCCAGCCGCGTCGCCGATGTTCATTATCTTCTTCCGCGCTCGGGCCTGCATATCATCGGCGAGCATTTCCTGCCGATCCGCTTCCAGCTCATGTCCGTGCCCGGAGCGACGCTGGCGACGGTGAAGACCGTTTACAGCCACGTCCATGCGCTGGGCCAGTGCCGCAAGATCATCCGCAAGCTCGGCATGACGCCGGTGGTCGCCGCCGACACGGCGGGCTCCGCGCGTCAGGTGGCGGATTGGAAGGATCCGACGAAAGCCTCGCTCGCGCCGCGCATCGCGGCGAAGATCTACGGGCTCGACATTCTCGCCGAGGACGTGGAGGACGAGAAGCACAACGTCACGCGCTTCATCATTCTTTCAAAGAAGCAGAAACTGGCCGAGGCGAACAACGGCCCGACGGTGACGAGCTTCATGTTCCGGGTCCGCAACCTGCCCGCCGCGCTTTACAAGGCGCTCGGCGGTTTCGCGACCAACGGCGTCAACATGACGAAGCTCGAAAGCTACATGATCGACGGCCATTTTTTCGCGACGATGTTTTATTCGGAGGTCGATGGCCATCCCGCCGATCCTGGCCTCGCCCGCGCGCTGGAGGAGCTGAACTTCTTCTCGCGCGAGTTCCGCATCCTCGGTGTTTATCCGCGCCATCCTTTCCGCGACAGCTTTTCGGAGCAGGGCTAGACGGGTCGCGCGAGGCTTTGGTGCGACCGGCTGATGTCCCCGCCCTTTCTCGTCCGCCCCGCCCGGAGCGAGGACGCCGACGCGATCGCCGGCGTGCATCATCAGGGCTGGCGGGAGACCTATCCGGGCCTGATGCCGCAGGCGGTGCTCGACGGCATGACGCTGGAGCGGCGCGTCCAGCTATGGCGGCGCATCATCCATGAGGAGCCGCCCGGAGGCGCGCGCTTCGTGGCGGAGATGAGCGTCGGAGCGACGGCGGGAAAAGTGGAATCCCGTTTTCCGCCCGGCGTCGCGACCGCTCAACGCATCGTCGGCGTCGCCCAGTGCGGTCCGGCGCGGGAGGCCGAGCTCAACGCGCGCTGGGAAGTCTGGATGCTCTATGTGCTGCGCGCCGCGCAGCAGATGGGCGTCGGCTCGGCGCTGATGCGCGCGATGGTTGATCATCTCGCGAAGCAGGACGATGGAGGCGCGGAGGCAGATCGTTCGCTCGGGCTCTGGGTTCTGAAAGGCAACGACCGCGCCATCCGTTTCTATCGGCGCCAGGGCGCGGCGCTGACCGGCGTCGCCAAGCGTGAGGAGCGCGCGGGCGGCGTGGTCGACGATGTCGCCATGCGATGGCCTGATCTGCCGCGATAGGGGCGCGGCTGGCGCGGCCGCACGATTCGCGCTACGCCGATCCATACAATATCTGGAATGCAGGATCGGAGATCCGGTCATGACGGGCAAGACCGATGCGTGGGTCGCGCCGCTCGATCCCGGCGCCGGACCTTTCTATGCGCAGATCGCCGACCGGATCGAGAAGGCTGTGCGCGAGGGGCGGCTCGCGCCGGGCGACCGCCTGCCGACGCAGCGCGAACTGGCGGAGCGGCTCGGCGTCGATTTCACCACCGTGACCCGCGCCTATGGCGAGGCGCGCGGCCGCGGCCTTCTCGACGCGGTCACCGGGCGCGGCTCGTTCATCGCGGCGCGAGAAGCGTCGGCCGGTTTCTCTGTTGATCTGAGCATGAATATCCCGCCTGCGCCGCAGGGCGTTCGTCTCGGCGAGCTGATGCGGCGCGGGCTCGACGAGCTCCTGCGCCGATCCGATGTCGACAGGCTGATGACCTATCAGGTCAGCGGCGGCGCGCTGGCGGATCGCTCCGCCGGCGCCGCCTGGCTCGCGCCGCTCGTAGGAACGGTCGATGCGCGTCGCGTGGTCGCCGCCGCCGGCGCTCAACCGGCGCTCGCCGCTCTGATCGCCACAAGCGTTGTCGCCGGCGGCGCGGTCCTGTCCGATGCGCTGACCTATCCGGGCTTCATCGCCGCAGCGCGCGCGCAGGGCGCGCGGATCGTTCCGGTCGCGGCCGATGACTACGGCATGCGGCCCGACGCTCTCGACAGGGCCGCGAAGGCGCATGGCGTGCGCCTGCTTTTTCTGTCGCCGACGATTCACAATCCGACCGCGATCACGATGCCTGAGTCGCGCCGCCACGACATCCTGCGGGTCGCGCAGGCGCGCGATCTGACGATCATCGAGGACGATCCCTATGCTTTGCTGGCGGGCGACGCGCCGCCGCCCTTCGCCGCTCTCGCGCCGGAGCGGGTGTTTTATATCTCCACGCTGTCGAAAACGCTGACGCCCGGCCTGCGCACGGCGTTCGTGCTGGCGCCGCCGGATCGCGACTCGACGCCGTTGATCGCTTCGCTGCGGGCGCTCACGCAGATGCCGGCGCCGCTGATGACGGCGCTCGCCGCCCACTGGATTCGCATCGGCGCGGCTGGCGAATTGTTGCGCGGCGTCCGGCGCGAGGCGGCCGCGCGTCAGGAGCTGGCGCGCAAGATCTTGCCGGCGTCGGCCCGCGCGCATCCCAACGGGCTGCATGTGTGGCAGCCGCTGCCGCCGCAATGGGATCGCTTTCGCCTGATCGAGGAGGCGCGCCGCGCCAGCATGGGCGTCACGCCGTCCGATGCGTTCAACGTCGAAGGTCGCGCGCCTGACGCGATCCGCCTCTCGCTCGGCGGCGTGCCGGAGCGCGCGCGGCTGGCGGAAGCGCTGCGCGCCATCACAGCCATCATCGCAAGCGGACGCGCCGTGGAGCGCGCCGTCGTTTAGCGCGTCCGGCGATCGATCGAGGGTTTAGGCGTTCGGCGCGCGGCGAAGGCTGATACGCTCGGCGCCGACCAGCCGTCCTTCCTCCGCCTTGTGAAAATATTGCGAGCACACCAGCCAGCCCTTCAGCGGCCGCAGCGGCGGAATGCAGGTCAGCAGGATGAGCGGAAAGGTCGTCAGCAGATGGACCCAGAAGGGCGGTTCATAGGCGACTTCGAGCCACAGCCCGAAGATCACCGCCGGGACGCAGACGAACATCATCACGAAGAAGGCGGGACCGTCGGCGGGATCGGCGAACGAGTAATCGAGGCCGCAGGCCTCGCAGGACGGGCGCAGCTTGAGGAATCCCTGGAACAGATGACCCTCCCCGCAGCGGGGGCAGCGTCCGCGCAGGCCGGTGCGGATGGGGGAAAGGCGGGGCCAGCCATCGGTCGGCATTGCGGGCGTCCTTCAGCGGCGGAGGCTGACAGATAAGCGTGAAGCCATTCAATGTCAAGATTGTATGTATGCAGCCGCAAGTGAAGCGTTCCGTAACCCGCCGTCGCGGAGGTGCGCGGCATTTTCAGTCGCTCTCATGGAGGCCTGGCGCGGCTTTGCGGACGGCGCTCCGCTCGACGGGCGGGATTACATCTCCACCCGGAACACCAGCTTCGTCACGCCTTCCGCGAAATCGTCGGTTTTCGTCCCGATGAGCGCGCCGCCGCATTTCTCGATCACGCGGCGCGAGGCGTGGTTGTCGTCGTTGCAGGTGATGACGACGAAGGGCAGGCCGACATCGCGCGCGATCGGCAGCATCGTCCGCAGCGCCGTGGTGGCGTAGCCGCGGCCGCGCTTCCACGGCACGATCGAATAGCCGATATGGCCGGACGTGTAGTCGGGCAGCTCCGTCGTGCCGTGCTGGAATCTGAGGCCGATGCGGCCGCAGAAGTCGCCGTCATTGATGAAGAAGCCGCGCGACGGAAGCTTGGGAACCATGCGCCCGTCCGGAAGCACGATCCAGCCGCTCTGCGCGTTGAGCGAGGCGAGGTAGGCGGCGCGATCGGCGCGCAGGCGTTTCAACTCCTGCTGCGAGACGTCGGCGAGCGTGTAGGGCGACCATCCCCGCGCCAGCGCGTCCTCGAAACCATCGAGCAGCGCGAGCTTGGGCGTCTGCAGGACGAGATGATCGTTGGAAGGATCGGCCATGCGTCAGGTTTTGTCGACCCAGGCGCGCAGCAGGTGATGCGCGATCGCGATCGTCGGCGGGCAGGTGATCCCCTCCGGATGCCGGCCCTCGATGATGGCGACCGCCTGTTCGCGCGTGAACCAGCGCGCGTCGGCGATCTCGACCGGGTCGATCGTGATCCGGTCATGCTCGGCTTCGGCGATGCAGCCGATCATCAGCGACATCGGAAACGGCCAGGGCTGCGACAGGATGTAATGCACGCGCCCGCAGGCGATTCCGGTCTCCTCGAGAGTCTCGCGCCGGACCGCCTGCTCGATCGTCTCGCCGGGCTCCATGAAGCCTGCGAGGCAGGAATACATCGGCTGCGCGAAGCGCGGCGAGCGCCCCAGCAGGCAGCGGTCGCCGATCGTCGCCAGCATGATGACGACGGGATCGGTGCGCGGAAAATGCTGGGCGTTGCAGGCCGGGCAATCGCGACGCCATCCCGCATGGCTGAGGCGCGAGGGCGCGCCGCATTTCGCGCAGAACCGGTGCGTGATGTGCCAGGAGAACAGCGCCTTGGCCGCGCCGAGCACGGAGGTCTCCTCCGGCGTCACGAATCCCTGCACGGCCACCGTGCGCATGTCGGCGACGCCGTAGCCCTGCGCCTTAAGCGGCTCGGCGTGGGCCGCGTCGATGAGGGCCGCGAAGATCGGCCCGTGCTCGTCCGTGCCGAGGAAGGCGGTTTCCGTCGGCTCTCCCAGCGTGGCCGCGCGTTCGAGCGAATGATAGGCGGAGGAGGCGCCGTCCGGCCGCCGCTTCAGCACCGGCGTCTCGCCGGCGAACACCACCGTCCGCGCCTCGGCGTCGGCGCGCATGGTGGCGAGAAAGGCGTCGTCGTCGCGGCGTTCGCTGTGGCGGTCGAGCGAGGACTGGGCGTAGCCCAGGATCAGGGGGATGGCGGAGGACAAGGAGAGCTTCTTCGGCTGATTCGGATATGCGACGGCGTCGCGCTGGGCGCAAAAGACGCCCGCCCGCGTCCGATGGCAAGAGCATGAACAAGGGGATGGACAGGAGGATGAGGCGGCTTGCCACCTCCGCGGCCAGCCGCCATATAGCGGCCGGGAGGTTGGTGAGGGACGTACCACTCGCCAACCGGGTCAGGTCCGGAAGGAAGCAGCCCTAACGAGCACCGGGCGGGTCTTCGTCCAGCCTCCCACCTCAGCCGACCGCCGCGAGCAGCATGGCCGGGCCGTCCGTCCGGCGTTAGAGTCATTGGATGGACGAGCAGACCCCAGGCTTTGATCTTCCTGTCCCGGCCCCGGCTTCCGAGGCCGGCGGTCAGGGCGGCTATCGCGTCATCGCCCGCAAATACCGGCCTCGCACCTTCGACCAGCTCATCGGTCAGGACGCGATGGTTCGCACGCTGAAGAACGCATTCGCTGCGGGCCGCATTCCGCAGGCCTGGATGCTGACTGGCGTGCGCGGCGTCGGCAAGACCACCACCGCCCGCATCCTCGCGCGCGGGCTGAACTACGAGCTGCCCGATAACAAGAACGCCGGCCCCACCGTCGACATGCCGGAGCTGGGCGTCCATTGCCAGCGCATCATCGACGGAACGCATATGGATGTGTTCGAGGTCGATGCGGCCTCCAACAACGGCGTCGATTTCATCCGCCAGATGACGGATCAGGTGCGCTACAAGCCGATGGAGGCGCGCTACAAGGTCTATGTCATCGACGAGGTGCATATGCTCTCGACGGCGGCCTTCAACGCGTTCCTGAAAACGCTCGAGGAGCCGCCGCCGCACGCGAAGTTCATCTTCGCGACCACCGAGATTAAGAAAGTCCCGGTCACGATCCTGTCGCGCTGCCAGCGCTTCGATCTGAAGCGCATCGATTCGGGCGTGCTCGTCGAAAGCCTGCGCGCCATCTGCGGCAGCGAGCAGGTCGAGATCGACGAGGAGGCGCTCGCTCTCATCGCGCGCGCGGCGGAAGGCTCGGCCCGCGATTCCCAGTCCCTGCTCGATCAGGCCATCGCGCACGGCGCCGGAAAGGTGACGGCCGAGGCCGTGCGCATGATGCTGGGCCTCGCCGATCGCGCGCGGCTGATCGATCTCTTCGAGGCCGCGATGCGCGGCGATCTGCCGGGCGCGCTCGCGATTCTGCGCGAGCTCTGGGATGCGGGCGCCGATCCCGCCGTGGTGATCGCCGATCTCGCGGAATTCTCGCACCTCGTCACGCGCATCAAGATCGTGCCGGCGACGGCGAAGGAGGCCTCGCTGACGGAGGCCGAGCGCGTGCGCGGCCGCGATTTCGCCGGCCGCCTGTCGATGCGCGTTCTGTCCCGCGCCTGGTCGATGCTGATGAAGGCGGTGGCGGAAATCCAGAGTTCGCCGCGGCCGCTGGCCAGCGCTGAGATGGCGCTTGTGCGTCTCGCGCACGCCGCCGATCTACCCACGCCTGACGATGTGATCCGCATGCTGCGCGACGGCGCGGCGAACGGCGCTCCTTCCGCGCCCGGAAACGGCGGCGGAGGAGGTGGAAAAGCCGCTGCGCCGCAGGCGCAACTGCACACGCCCCGTCCCGTTCTCGCGGCGACGGGAACCGGCGGCGGCCCGCGCATCGAGGCGCGCGGAGAAACCGCCGCGCGCGCCGAGGCGACGCCGAGAGTCGTTCTCAAATCATTGCAGGACGTCATCGCGCTGGCCGAGAAGCATCGCGACATCCGCCTGAAAACCGCCATCGTCAACGATGTGCGGCTGGTCGGCTTCGAGCAGGGCCGCATCGAGTTCGCGCTGGCGGACGGCGGCTCGCGCACCTTGCCGAACGATCTGGCGC
>MKVY01000027.1:420764-428566 GCA_001899525.1 Rhizobiales bacterium 65-9 | reverse complement strand
GGCGCATGACCGGCGTGCGCGCCGAGCCGCTGGTGCAGGCGATCTTCGATCTCTATCCCGGCGCTGAAATCGTCGCCATCCGCGACGTCGCCGCCGATGCCGCGAACGTCCCGCCTCCGCCGGTGGAGCGCGATCCCGATGACGACCGCGGCGACGATCTCGATGACGACATCGTCAACGATTACACCGAAGACGACCTCTGAAACGGACGGACGCTGATGAAAGACATGATGGGCATGATGAAGCAGCTTCAGGGGCTGCAGCAGCGCATGACCGACATGCAGGCTGAGATGGAGCAGATCACCGTCGAGGGCCAGTCCGGCGCGGGCATGGTGAAGGTCACGCTCACCGCGAAGGGCGCGATGAAATCGATCAGCGTCGACCCCTCGCTGCTGAAAGCCGACGAGGGCGAGATTCTGGAGGATCTCATCGTCGCCGCGCACGCCGACGCGCGCGGAAAAGCCGAGCGCATGGTCGAGGAGAAGATGAAAGACGTGACGGGCGGCCTGCCCATGCCGCCGGGCCTGAAGCTGTTTTAGAATCGCCTCGCTGTCATCGCCTGGCTTGTCCCGGCCATCCATGTCGTCGGCCAAAGAAAGCCGGACGCGGATGCGCGGAATCAATTCGCGCATGACGAAACCCGCCGGGAATCCGCCTGTTGCCCGCCTCCGTCGGTCCTGAAATCGAGCGCCTGATTCAGCTGCTCGCGCGCTTGCCCGGCCTCGGCCCGCGTTCGGCGCGGCGCGCGGCGCTGCAGCTCATCAAGAAGCGCGAGCAGTTGATGTCGCCGCTCGCCGACGCGATGCGCGTCGCCGCCGACCGCATCCTCGTCTGCTCCTCCTGCGGCAATGTCGACACCAGCGACCCCTGCGCGATCTGCGCCGATCAGCGGCGCGATCCATCGCTGATCGTCGTGGTCGAGGACGTGTCCGATCTCTGGGCGCTGGAGCGCGCCGGCGTCGCGAACGCGCGTTATCATGTGCTCGGCGGAACGCTGTCGGCGCTCGACGGCGTGCGGCCGGAGGATCTGAATCTGGCGCGGCTCGTCGATCGGGCCTCCGATCCGGCGGTGAAGGAGATCGTGCTCGCGCTCAACGCCACCGTCGAGGGCCAGACGACGGCGCACTACATCGCCGATCTGCTCGCGCGGCTGCCGGTGAAGATCACGAAGCTCGCGCATGGCGTGCCGGTCGGCGGCGAGCTCGATTATCTGGACGAGGGCACGCTCTCGGCGGCGATGCGGCAGCGCTCGGCCTTGTAGGAGAGGTCGCGCCGGCGCGCTCACACATGCGACAGCGGCAGTTCGGTCGTGTTTTTGAGTTCTTCCATCGCAAACATTGAGGTCACGTCGGAGAGTTCGATCCGCGTGATGAGCTTCTTGTAGAGCGCGTCATAGGCGGCGATGTCGGGCACGACGGCCTTGACCAGATAGTCGATGTTTCCCGACAGCCGGTGGAACTCGACCACTTCTGGGATGTCGCGCAGCGCCGCATGGAATTTCTCCAGCCATTCCACGGAATGCTGGCTGGTGCGGATCGCCACGAACACTGTGACCCCGACATTCAGTTTTTCCCGGTCGAGCAGGGCGACGCGCTTGCGGATATAGCCGGTCTCCTCGAGCCGCTGGATGCGCCGCCAGCAGGGGGTCGGCGAGACGCCTGCCCGCTCCGCGATCTCGGCGGTCGTCAGGGTGGCGTCCGATTGCAGCGCGGCGAGGATTTTCAGGTCGATCTTGTCGAGGTCGGTCGGCATGGCGGGATTCCGTACCTCAAAAGCCTGAAACGGCGCAAATTCATTCTATCGAGGTCCATCGCAGCCGCGGATTTCGCAAACCGTTCGCGGCGGCGCCCCGCTAATCTGACCGGCATCGAATGGAGGAGATGGATATGCTGGCCGCCGGGACTTCAGCCGATCCGTTGGCGCCGCTTCGCAACCTGGGCGAAGAGGGCGTGAACTGCGAGGCCTATCTCCGCCGGGCCCGCGCCGTGCTTCAGGATTTCGTCGCGCGGCCGGAGCGGATTCCGTTCGCCGATCTGAAGCGCGATCCCAAGGCCTACACCCGCAATCTGCTGTTCGGCGACGATCGGCTCAGCATCTGGGCGATCGTCTGGCCGCCCGGATCGTCGACCTCGATTCATGACCATCATTGCTCCTGCTGCTTCGGCGTGGCGCGCGGCGCGCTTGAGGAGCGCTGGTTCGACGCGATCGGCGACGGCCGCGCCGCCCTGACCAACATCGCCGTCCGCGAGCCCGGCTATGTCGCCTGCATGCTGCCCTCCGGCCCGAACATCCATCAGATGCGCAACCGGGGCGACGAGGAGGTCGTCACCGTTCACATCTACGGCTTCGATCACACGCAGAAAGCGTCGTCGATCGAGACGGAATACAGCGAAGCCCTGCGCTGAACAGCGTCGCGCCGCCGTCGCGTTTGTCGTGAAAACAGCAGCGGCCGATTGACTTCGCCCCTGCGGCTAGGCCATCGGTCGCCCGCATTCGCAGGGAACCCATCATGTCCACGGCCAAGCTGGAAGCGACGATTGAAAAGGCGTGGGAGGACCGCGCCGACATCAACGCCAAGACGAAGGGCGCCGTCCGCACGTCCGTGGAGAAAGCGCTTGCGCTGCTCGATTCCGGCGCCGCGCGCGTCGCGGAGAAGAGCGGCGGCGAATGGGTGACGCGTCAGTGGCTGAAGAAGGCCGTGCTTTTGTCCTTCCGCCTGAATGATTCGGCCGTCATCAAGGGCGGCCCCGCCGGCTCCGGCTGGTTCGACAAGGTGCCGTCGAAATTCGAGGGCTGGACCAAGGCGAAGTTCGCCAAGGCCGGGTTCCGCGCCGTGCCGAACGCGGTGGTGCGCCAGAGCGCCTTCATCGGCCAGAACGTCATCCTCATGCCGAGCTTCGTGAATGTCGGCGCCTATGTCGATTCCGGCACGATGGTCGACACCTGGGCGACGGTCGGCTCCTGCGCTCAGATCGGCAGGAACGTGCATCTCTCCGGCGGCGTAGGCATCGGCGGCGTGCTGGAGCCGCTGCAGGCCAATCCGACCATCATCGAGGACAATTGCTTCATCGGCGCGCGTTCGGAAGTGGTGGAAGGCGTGGTGATCGGGGAAGGCTCGGTGATCTCGATGGGCGTGTTCATCGGCGCCTCGACCAAGGTGATCGATCGCCAGACCGGCGAGATTCATGTCGGCAAGGTGCCGCCCTATTCGGTGGTCGTCTCGGGCTCCATTCCCGGCAAGCCCTTGCCGGGCGAGAATTGGGGCCCGTCGCTCTATTGCGCCGTCATCGTGAAGACGGTGGACGCGCAGACGCGCGCCAAGACGGGGATCAACGATCTGCTGCGGGATTGAGCGGCGCTGATGACCGACGCTCTCGCCATCGCGCGCGATCTCATTCGCTGTCCCTCGATCACGCCGCATGAGGGCGGCGCGCTGCGCTGTCTGGAAGGTCTCTTGTCCGCCTCCGGTTTCGCCTGCGAGCGCGTGACCTTCAGCGAGGAGGGAACGCCGGACGTCGAGAATCTCTTCGCCCGCTATGGCGCCGGCGCGCCCTGCCTGCTATTCGCCGGCCACACCGACGTGGTGCCGGCGGGCGACGAGGCGCGCTGGCTGCGCGCGCCTTTCGCCGGCGACGTGAAGGACGGATTTCTTTATGGGCGCGGCGCCGTCGACATGAAAGGCGGCGTCGCCGCCTTCGCCGCGGCGGCGCTGGCTTACGTGAAGGAGCATGCAGCCTTCGAGGGCTCGATCGCTTTCCTCATCACCGGCGATGAGGAAGGCCCTGCGGTCAACGGCACGATCAAGCTGCTGAAATGGGCGCGCGACAAGGGCGAGCGTTTCGAT
Source organism: Rhizobiales bacterium 65-9 (assembly GCA_001899525.1). Lineage (GTDB taxonomy): Bacteria > Pseudomonadota > Alphaproteobacteria > Rhizobiales > Beijerinckiaceae > Terrirubrum. Next base: position 424,722 of record MKVY01000027.1, on the reverse strand, counting down.
CACTGCATTCTGGGCGAGCCGACCAATCCGCAAACGCTCTCCGACATGATCAAGATCGGCCGGCGCGGCTCGCTGACGGGAACCATCGTCGTGCATGGCAAGCAGGGCCATGTCGGCTATCCCGCACTCGCCGACAATCCGATCCGCGGCCTCACCAAATTGCTCGCCGCGCTGCAGGATGAGCCGATCGATGATGGAACCGAGCATTTCGAGCCGTCGAATCTGGAGTTTTCGACGGTTGATGTCGGCAACTCATCATCGAATGTGATTCCGGCGGAGGCGCGCGCCGTCTTCAATGTCCGCTTCAACGATCGCTGGACGCATGAAACGCTTGGCACGGAAATCCGTCGCCGCTGCGAGAAAGCGGCGGGAGAGAGCGTGCGTTTCACCCTGACCTTCGCGCCCTCGAATTCGTCCGCGTTCCTGACGACCCCAGGGCCGTTCGTGGATCTGGTCGCACGCGCCGTCGAGGCGGAGACGGGAACGCGGCCGGCGCTGTCGACCACCGGCGGCACGTCGGACGCGCGCTTCATCAAGGATTATTGCGAAGTGGTGGAATACGGTCTCGTCGGCGAGACGATGCACCAGATCGACGAGCGCGTGGCGATCGCCGATCTCGAAGGGCTGACGCGGATTTATCGGCGGATCATCGACGATTATTTCAGCGGCGGTAGGATTTAGGCGGTCGGCAGGTCGGGCCTGCGCTTTGCTGTTGGCGATGGCCGACCGCCTTTGGCCCAACTGCCGTCGCTATTCATAATCCACGTCGATGAGATAAAGCCCCTGCGGCGGCGCCACCTGTCCGCAGCGCGTGCGGTCTTTCGCGTCGAGCGCGGCGCGCAGATCGTCGCGCGTCCAGCGTCCGTAGCCGACCTCGACCAGCGATCCCACCATCGAGCGCACCTGATTGTGCAGGAACGAGCGCGACGAGGCGAAAATATCCACGGCGTCGTCCCTGCGGATCACGTCGAGGCGGTCGAGCGTCTTCACCGGGCTTTTCGCCTGACAGTGGGTGGCGCGGAACGTCGTGAAATCATGGCGCCCGACGAGAATCTGAGCGGCGTCCTGCATCGCCTCCGTATCCAGTTTGCGCGGAATATGCCAGACCCGATGCTTGTCCAGCGCCGGCGGAGCGCGCCGGTTGAAGATGCGATAGAGATAATGCCGCTTGCGCGCCGAGAAGCGCGCGTCGAAATCGTCGTCGACGCGCTCTGCGGCGATCACCGAGACGAGATCGTCCATCAGTTTCAGATGCGCGTTGAGCGCGTCGCGCAGAGTGTCGCCGCGCCATTCCTTGTCGAGATCGGCGTGCGCCGTCTGCCGCAGCGCGTGCACGCCGGCGTCGGTGCGCCCCGCGGCGGTGAGGCGCGGGCGCGCGCCGCTTACGCGCTCGATCGCGTCCTCGACGGCGTCCTGCACGGCGCGCGCATTCGCCTGCGACTGCCAGCCGGCGTAGGGCGCGCCGTCATATTCGATGATCAGCTTGTAGCGCGGCACGTTGGAGTCAGATCGTCCCGGTCGCGGATGCGCGCGCGAGGTTCGAGAGGCCGGTCATCCGTCGAAGCGGGGACCGCGCTTCGCCTCCGCCAGCCGCGCCTCGAACGCATCGGCGAACTCGGCGCGCTCCTGCGGCGACAGCGCGCGGGCGATCGCCAGCCGCGCGCCGCCTGCGACGAGGGACAGGCGCTGCAGCCCGTATTCATCTTTCTCGCCGCGCTCCAGCCTGACCCAGGCGGGATTGAAGCGCCATTCGCGCGGCTGCTGCTTGTGCCCGAAGCGGCGCAGCAGCAGTTCCATATAGGTCAGCCGGACCTCCTCCGTCTCTTCGCCGCGACGGTTGTTGACTCGGAAGGCGATGGCGAGGAGCGCCACGTCGAGGCCGAAATAGCCGCCGATCGGCCAGGCCCCCGCAATCATGAAGGGAATGGAGGAAATGATTCCGCAGATCGCGACCAGCGTGATCACCAACCGCACGCCTTCCCGGCTCAGCGAACGGTGGGGATGGATCGAGGCCGCGAACAGGGGCGCGTCCGGTCCGGGCGCGGCGTCGCTCGATGGGGCGGCAGGCGTGGTGGCGGGATTGTCGGCTTTCACGCCCCCACTATAACGGCTTGATGCGCAATCTGAAGAGCGGTGAATCGCGAAAGGCGGGGAGGGCCCGGAAAGGGCCCGCTGCGCAGGGCGCGGGCCCCGGCGCGGCGGGCGCGCTCGCCAACAGGCCGCCCTCCAAGGGACCGCCCTCCAAGAGCCCGCCCTCCAAGACGCTGCCATCGAAGGCGCTGCTATCGAAGACGCCGCCGTCCAAGGCCGCGCCGGGACTCGCGGCCCGCGCGCGCGGCGGGACGCGCCCCACGCCGCCTGATCCCGCCACGGTGCGCGCCATCTTCGCCCGCTTTCAGGAGGCCGATCCCGAACCGAAGGGCGAGTTGAACTACGTCAATCCCTTCACCCTGCTGGTCGCCGTGGTCCTGTCGGCGCAGGCGACCGATGTGGGCGTCAACAAGGCGACTTCAAAACTCTTCGCGCTGGCCGACACGCCGCAGAAGATGGTCGCGCTCGGCGAGGACCAGGTGCGCGACTGCATCAAGACCATCGGCCTCTTTCGCGGCAAGGCGAAGAACGTGATCGCGCTGTCGCGACAACTGATCGACGCGCATCATGGCGAGGTGCCGCACACGCGCGAGGAACTGGAGAAACTGCCCGGCGTCGGCCGCAAGACGGCCAATGTCGTGCTCAACATCGCCTTCCATCAGCCGACGATCGCGGTCGACACCCATCTCTTCCGCGTCTCGAACCGCATTCCGCTCGCGCCCGGCAAGACAGTGCTCGACGTCGAGCTTGGCCTGGAGCGCATCATCCCGCCGGAATACAAGCTCCACGCCCATCACTGGCTGATCCTGCACGGGCGCTATGTCTGCAAGGCGCGCAAGCCGGAATGCCCGCGCTGCATCATCGCCGACTATTGCCGGTCGGACGAGAAGACGATCTGACTGGAACACTCTCCTTTCAGCTACGCATGGAAGTTTGTCTCGACGTGCGATTTTGGAGGATGCGTTGGGGGATGTAATGGAGATTCGAGCGCCTCTAGAGGACGTGTACCAAACATTTGCAAACATCGCGCCTCCGGCGCAATTCGACACGTCCCCACTCCGCGACGCCAGCGATTATTCGGACTTGCTCCGTGTCCCCCTACGAACATTGAGTGCAGAGCAACTTGGCGCCTACGGAGCTCAAGCGATCACTACAGTAGGGAGTGCGCAGGACTATCTGTATTTTCTGCCACGTATTCTCGAACTGGCGACAGTAGCACCCACGGCGCTGGGACTCGAGCCGGCGATCATAGCGGGAAAACTAACAACAGCCGGCTGGCCCATCTGGGCGGAGGCGCGACGCTTACCTGTTCAAGAGGTGTTTTCAGCGGCAGCTCGGTTTTCGATGGCGATACACCCGGATAAAGGTACATCTCCCGAAAGTTGGCTTTGCGGTGTTGCGTTGCTGGGCGGTTCCCTTGAGCGCCATCTTTTGTATTGGCGCGAAACCATGTCTCAAAATGGCGCGGTGCATTTGGCGAGATGGGTGGGGCGAGCTTCCTCGGATTTTTCAACGTATCTCGCTGAGGATGGCTTCTGGTCGGGCGTAGATATCGAGAGCCGTGAAACGATGGCCGATTGGTTGGCGAGTGAAGCGACACCGCTACAACTTGCGTCAGCGTTAGAGAATTCTTCTTCTGACGACCGTTGGGAATTTGAACAGGCGCTGCGCTTACTTGACCGATGGAAATTTCGTTGATTGTGTTTTAGGTGCGCTCGCGCGCCGGGTTGCCGACCGCGACCGCGCCGGGCCGCACGTCGCGCGTCACGACGCTTCCGGCGCCGATGATCGCGTTGTCGCCGATGGTCACGCCCGGCAGGATGATCGCGCCGCCGCCGATCCAGACATTCGCGCCGATCGTCACCGG
>MKVY01000027.1:402924-420747 GCA_001899525.1 Rhizobiales bacterium 65-9 | reverse complement strand
GGGCCGATCTGCGTCCCTTCGCCGATCGTCACCTTCGCCACATCGAGCACGACGCAGTTGAAGTTCATGAAAGCGCCGTCGCCGATGCTGATATTGTACCCGTAATCGCAGTGGAAAGGCGGGCGGATATCCACATTCGCGCCCACCGCGCCGAACGCTTCCGCGAGCATCTCGCGACGCTCCTGGGGCGATTGAGCGAGCGAGGCGTTGTAGCGGCTCATCCATGCGCAGATGCGCCGGCTGTCCGCCGCGAGTTCAGGACAGTCCGCGACATAGAGCTCGCCGGCGAGCATTTTCTCTTTCTGCGTGCGGCGGCTCATTCATCCTCTCAGGAGGGAGGGGCGTTCGCTGCGTGCCGGCGCATCATGGCGAAGTTGCGTCAGGGCGGCGCGCGTCGCCTCGGCGCGGACGGCGGCGGTCAGTCCGCGATGACCGAACGAACGTCGCTGGCCGCGGCCGCGCGGATCGCCGCGCGTGCATTGTCGGCGTCGCGATTCATCTGCGCGACCAGCGCGTCGATCGAGTCGAATTTCTCCTCGCCGCGCAGGAAGGCGATGAATTCGACGAGGATTTCCTTGCCGTAGAGATCGCCGGAGAAATCGAACAGGAAGGTTTCGAGCCGCGGCGCGCCGTCGTCGAAGGTCGGGCGCCGTCCGAAGCTCGCGACGCCGTCGACGATGCGGCCGTCGACATTGGCGCGCACCGCATAGATGCCGTGCGCCAACTGGCAGGAGGGATCGAGAATCATGTTGGCGGTCGGGAAGCCGAGCTCGCGTCCGCGCTTGTCGCCATGCGCGACGACGCCGCGCACGAACCACCAGTAGCCAAGCAGGGCGGCGGCGGTCGCCACGTCTCCTTTTTGCAGGTCCTCGCGCGCCTCGGTCGATGAGATCACCCGGCCGTCGAGGGTGACGGGCTCGCGCACGACGACCTCGAATCCGCGGGCGCGTCCCTTGACGCGCAGAAAATCGGGATCGCCCGCGCGTCCCCGGCCGAAGCGGAAATTGCCGCCGATCACGACGCCGCGCGCGCCGAAGCGCTGCAGCAGCAGATCGTCCACGAAGGCGTCGGCGGACAGGGCCATCAGCGCCTTGTCGAAGCTGATCTCGATCAGCCCGTCCATGCCAGCGCGCGCGATCAGCCGCGCCTTGTCGATGCGTGAGCAGAGCGCGAAGTGGGGAACGTCCGGCCGCGCCACGACCCGCGCATGAGGATGGAAGGTGAGCACGGCGGCCGGCGCGCCGAGTCGGGCGGCGAGCGTCCGCGCTGCCGCCATCAGCACGGCATGGCCGCGATGGATGCCGTCGAAATTGCCGATCGCCAGCACGGGGCGCGCGAGCTGCGGCGGCAGCGACGGCGGGTCGGTCAGAATCGTGAAGGAGGAGGGCGCTACAGGCATGGCGGATCGCCGCGCCGCTTAGCACGCCTGCGGCGCGACGCCACCCCGTCCGTGCGGCGCATTGACGGCTTGACAGTTCGCGGCGCCGTCCGCGACCTCCGGTCCGCTGGAAACGTTCCAGGGAGGGCGCGCATGTCCGTGATGAAACTGTCGGTCGCTCTGGCGCTCGCGCTCGCGCTCGGCTGCTCCGCTGGAGCGGCGAGGGCGCAGGACGCGGAGGCGGGCCAGCGCGTGTTCAGCCGCTGCCGCGCCTGCCATCAGGTCGGCGAGAACGCGCGCAACCTCGTCGGGCCCGTGCTGAATGGATTGTTCGGGCGCAAGGCGGGCTCCGTCGAGGGCTACAGCTATTCCGACGCCAACAGGAGCTCCGGCATCGTCTGGGACGAGGCGGCCTTCGCCGACTATATCAAAAACCCGAAAGCGAAGGTGCCGGGCACGAAGATGGTGTTCGAGGGTCTGCGCCGCGACAAGGACGTCGCCGACCTCGCCGCCTATCTCAGGCAGTTCGACCGGGACGGCAAAAAGCAGATGTAAGCCGCGCCCGGCGCGCGCTCAATGCATGATTCTGGGCTCGATCGGCGTCGATCCCTTCAGGCCGAGAATATCCTCCATCAGCTTCGCGCCGGGCAGCAACTGCGCTTCGTTGCGCGGGCGCGCCGCGATCTGCAGGCCGACAGGCAGGCCTTCCCTTGTGAAGCCGCAGGGGATCGAGATCGCCGGGCTGCTCACCAGCGTGAAGGCGTAGGCGATGGCGAGCCAGTGAACATAGTTGTCGAACGTCACGCCGTCGCACGATTCCAGATAGCGCTGCTCCACCGGAAACGCGGCGACGATCGTCGCCGGCGTGCAGATCAGGTCGTAGGTCTGGAAGAAGGACAGCGCGCGATGATAGAGCACGGCGCGCTGCCGCTCGGCGCGCTCATGATCCGCCATCGTGAGCGCAAGCCCCTTCTCGATGTTCCAGATCACCTCCGGCTTGAGCAGGCTGCGCTTGGTTTCGAGCAGCTCCTTCTTGCCGATGGCGAAGCCTTTCGCCCGCAGCACGTTGAACGTGTCATGCGCCTCGGAGAAATCCGGATGCGTTTCCTCGACGATCGCTCCGGCCTCGGCGAAGCGGAACGCCGCCTTGCGGCAGATGTCGGCGACTTCGGGATCGACCGGGGTGATTCCGAGGCCGGGCGAGAAGGCGACCCGCTTCGGACGCCAGCCCGAGACGGCGGCGCTGTGAAACGATGTCGCAGGCTTGGGCAGCGAGACGGGATCGCGGACGTCCTCGCCGGTCAGCGCGTCGAGGAACAGGGCGACGTCCTCGACGTTGCGCGCCATCGGCCCCTGCGCCGGAAGCTGCCGGTCCATCGGCCAGCCGGCCTTGGTCGCGACGCGGCCGGGCGAGGGCCGCAGGCCGACGATGCCGCAGAAGCTCGCGGGATTGCGCAGCGAGCCGCCGAGGTCGGAGCCATGCGCGAGCCACGCCGTCCCGCTCGCCAGCGCCGCCGCCGCCCCGCCTGACGATCCGGCCGCCGAGCGCGTCGTGTTCCACGGGTTGCGGGTCGCGCCGAATACGTCGTTGAAAGTGTTGGCGCCCGCGCCGAATTCCGGCGTATTGCTCTTCGCATAGACGATCCCGTCCTCGCTCTCGATCCGTTCGACCAGCGGGTCGGAGGATTCGGGAACGTGGTCGGCGAAGATCGGCGATCCGTGCGTGGTGCGGACGCCCGCGACCTCGGTGAGATCCTTGATCGGCACGGGAAGACCCGCGAGCAGGCCGCGCGCGTCGGCGGGCTTGGCCATCACCGCGTCCGCCGCTTTCCGCGCCCGGTCGAAACAGAGGGTCGGCAGCGCGTTCACCGGCCCGTCGACGGCGGCGATTCGCGCCTCCAGCGCGTCGAGACAGTCATGGGGCGTGATCTCCTGCTTGCGCAGCATGGCGATCATTTCCATAGCGGTCTTGCTGATCAGGGACTGATCGGCTCCCATGACGTCATCTCCTCCCTCAAGCCCGCGGGGCCGACATGCTGACCAACCTGCAGACGCGCGACATCGAAACGCTTGTCCATCCTTACACCAATCTTGCGACGCATCGCGAGACCGGGCCCCTGGTGCTGGAGCGCGGCAAGGGCGTCTATCTCTACGACACGACCGGCAAGGAATATATCGAGGGGCTGGCCGGCCTGTGGTGCGCTTCGCTCGGCTACGGCAACGAGGAGCTGATCGAGGCGGCCGCGGCCCAGATGCGCAAGCTCTCCTTCACGCATATCTTCGGCGGCAAGAGCCACGATCCGGCGATCGAGGTCGCCGAGAAGCTCAAGGAGATCGCGCCGTTCGAAGCCTCCAAGGTGTTCTTCACCTCCTCGGGATCGGAGGCGAACGACACGCAGATGAAGCTCGCCTGGTATATGAACAATGCGCTCGGCCGGCCGAAGAAGAAAAAGATCATCGCGCGGCTGAAAGGGTATCACGGCGTCACCATCGCTTCCGCCTCGCTCACCGGCCTGCCGGCGAACCACACCGATTTCGATCTGCCGATCGCCGGCGTTCTGCATGCGTCTTGCCCGCATCACTACCGCTTCGCGAAAGACGGCGAGACCGAGGAGGAGTTCTCGCAGCGCCTTGCCGACGAACTCGACGAGATGATCATGCGCGAGGGGCCGGATACGGTCGCGGCCTTCATCGCCGAGCCGGTGATGGGCGCCGGCGGCGCGATCATCCATCCCAGGGGGTATTTCGACGCGATCCAGACGGTGCTGACGAAGCACGACGTGCGGCTGATCGCCGACGAGGTGATCACCGGATTTGGCCGCACCGGAAACATGTTCGGTTCGACCACCGTCGGCGTGAAGCCGCAGACGATGTCCGTCGCGAAGGCCGTCACCTCGGCCTACGCGCCGCTCGGCGCCGTGCTGATCGACGAGGACATGAATCAGGCGTTGATCGACGAAAGCCGCAAGATCGGCATCTTCGGTCACGGCTTCACCTATTCCGGCCATCCGCTGAGCTGCGCCGTCGCCGTGAAGACGCTCGAAATTTATCAGCGCGACGACATCGTCGGCAAAGTCCGCAAGGTGTCGCCGACATTTCTCAGGCGGCTTGAAAAGCTCGGCGATCATCCGCTCATCGGCGAGGCGCGCGGCGTTGGCCTCATCGGCGGACTCGAGATCGTCGCCGACAAGAAGTCGAAGAAGCAGTATGATCCCAAGAAGGGCGTCGCCGCGAAGGCGGTGAATTTCGCCCAGGACGAGGGCCTGATCGTGCGTCCGCTGTTGGGCGACCGCGTCGCCTTCTGTCCGCCGCTCGTCATCAGCGAGGCCGAGATCAACGAGATGTTCGACCGGTTCGAGCGCGCGCTGGCGAAGACGCAGGACTGGATCGTGAAGGAAGGTCTTCAGGCGGTTTGAGAACCGCATGATCGGAGCATGCTGCTGTTTCGATGAAACGGCGGCATGCTCTAGGGATGCATCATCTCGGCGAGCGAATCGCGCATGGCTGAGCTGGAGACGTTGAAGACGCCGCGATAGGGCAGGCTGAGATCGACGATGACGAACATGACGCTCGCGACTGAAACGACGCCTATCGCGAGGACGATCGCGCTCAACGCGCGCCGCGGCGCCTGAACGCCGAAGCTGAGAAAGACCAGGCTGAGCCAGAAACTGAGAATCGCGATAAAAAACGCGCCCGATGGCGTATGCGTGTCCTCGATGACGGCCCAGCGCGCGCTGACGACGGATGAGTAGATGTCCCGGCAGCGCGCCGCCGCGTTGGCGCCGGCCCTGTCGGACGGCGCGAGAGCATCGAGATCGGCGCCGATCTGGTTCATGAGTTGCGACAGCGCGGGGTCCTCGCCGCGAACGGCCATGCGGCTGGGGTCCGGCATTCCATCCACGCGCGGCGCCGGCTCGCGCGGCCATGTGCTGGCGATGACCGCCGCTGTGTAGCGGCGCATCAGCATGCGGGCGGGGTCTGTCGTCGGTCCGAGGCCGCGAAGGCACTGATCGAGATTCGCCAGGCGCGCGGCGTAGTTCGAGCGGTTCCTGCTGGCCGAATCGAAGGCTGATTTCGTCGTCGAAAGTTGCAGGCTGAGGACAAGGGCCGCGAAGGTCACCAGCAGTCCGGTGACGAGCCTGATCGCCTCCATGTTTTCGGCGGACAGATGACGCTCGTGCAGGCGCTTGCGCAGCATGGCTCCGGCGAGGGCGCTCGCGCTGAAAAGTGCGACGAACGCCAGCCCGGACGCCAGTTCAGCTTCGATCACCGTCAACTCCCTGGCGGCCATGAAACCGGCGCGCGTGGCGCGTTGTGGCGGCGGCCTCGGCCCTTATCATGCCTGGCGGGGCGCGGCGATTCGATGCGCTCGATGTTGAAGGCGGCGCTTCAGAAAAACGAAAGGCCCCGCCAGTGGCGAGGCCTTCATATTACCCCCGAACGTTTCTCAGGCGGCGACAGCGACCGGCTTCTTTCGACGCTGCGATGCAAAACCCAGACCCGCGAAACCGACGAGCATCATCGCCCAAGTCGACGGTTCCGGCACCGCCCCCCCGATGGTCGGCGTGAAATCGACCGTCATACCGATCCCAACGAAGTCGCCGGTGGACCCGGTGCGGTAGAGTTGGAGCATCACCGTGTCGCCGGCCGCCAACATGGCGCTCGGCGCGCCGAACGTCAGGGCGTGGTCGCGATCGAGGCCGGCGATGGCGCCCGACGCCGCCAGAACGCCATCCACATACAAGCTGTAGCCCTGCGGCCTGTCGCCGATGATCCGCGCGTTCCACAGGAGGCCGGAAATGTCGGCGGTCCCGTCGGACGGCGCGGTGAAGAGAATGTTGAAGGTTCCGAACGCGGCGCCGTTGAAGCCGTCGGTCGTGTGAGCGACGATGTCGCCCTTCAGAAAATTCTGGTTCGCTCCGCAGCACGAAATCCGGTTGTCCGCGCCGCCGGACGTCGCCTTGAAGACGGCCGGCAGGAACGCGCCCGTTGCGACCCCGGTCGCCCATGCGGGTTGGGCGGTTCCGCTGGAATAGAGCGTCGATCCGTACCAGTCGGAAACGTGGCCGAGAGCGTTCGATCCTTCGCGGTAGGTCCAGACGCCGTTCGGGTTGCTCGCGTCGCTCCAGTCTGCCGCCAGATCATAGATCGCTGCATGCGCAGCGCCTGACAGCGTCAGCGCCAACGCTCCGGCCAAGGCCGGCAATCGCATCCCCATAATGAACTCCGTCAATGCGCGCGAAGCGGCTGACCCGCTCTCAGTCCCTCGCAGACTACTCCCTTATGTCGCGCGGCGTGACGTGACCGTTACGTCGGTCGAAAGAGGCGGCTGAAGACGAAAAGCCCCAGCTCTCGGTCAAGCGCCGGCCGTCGCCATGTCCGACTCGTGGGGCGCGCTCCGACAGCAAGAAACAGCGGCGCGCTTCTCGCTGGAATCCTCAGCGATACAAGAGCAACGCCGACAATAATCCGAGAAAGCGCCAGATTCCGGCCCGACCCTCCCCTTGCACATTAAGGGAGTAGCTGGTGCTGCCGGACAGGATTGAACTGTCGACCTCTCCCTTACCAAGGGAGTGCTCTACCACTGAGCTACGGCAGCAGGCCCGCCTCGGGGCGGGAGCGATCAGCGCCCGGGGCCATGCCATAGCGGCCGGTCCGGCGCAACCGGCTTGGGCGACGCGCCTGGGATAATCCGCATCGGGCGCGCTATTCGGCGGCGAGCCCGGCCGCGCCTGAGACGCGCGGCAGGTCGAGCGCCGTCCAGGTCTCGTCGAGCGCCTGGGCCAGCGCGTCGATCAGCGGCTGGTCGTGAAGCGGGGTGGGCGTGAGCCTGAGCCGCTCTCCGCCGCGCGGCACCGTCGGATAGTTGATCGGCTGGACATAGATTCCGTGCGTCGCGAGCAGCCGGTCGGTCGCCGCCTTGCATTTGCGCGCGTCGCCCACGATCACCGGCACGATGTGAGTGGGATTGGCGATCATCGGCAGCCGGAGCGCGCCGATGGCGGATTTCACGGCGGCGACGCGCCGCCTGTGCAGCGCGCGCTCGTCGTCGCTCGCCTTGAGATGGCGCACCGCCGCCGCCGCCGCCGCCGCGAGCGGAGGCGGCATCGCCGTCGTGAAGATGAAGCCATGCGCATGGCTGCGCACCGCATCGATCATCACCGCGTCGCCGGCGATATAGCCGCCGAGGCAGCCGAACGCCTTGCCGAGCGTGCCCTGCACGATGTCGAGGCGATCCATCGCGCCGACCTCTTCGGCGTAGCCGCCGCCGCGCGCGCCATACAGGCCGACCGCATGCACCTCGTCGATATAGGTCATTGCATCATAGCGCTGCGCCAGGTCGCAGACCGCGTGAATCGGCGACACGTCGCCGTCCATCGAATAGACGCTCTCGAACACGATCAGCTTCGCGCGCTCGCGGGGAGCGCTCGCGAGAATGTGCTCGAGGTCGGCCAGATCGTTGTGTTTGAAGATCGCCTTTTCGCAGCCCGCGCCGCGCACGCCGGCGATCATCGAATTGTGGTTGTCCGAATCGGAGATGATCAGGCAGTCGGGCAGCAGCCGGGCCAGCGTGGCGATGCCGGCCTGGTTGGCGACATAGCCCGAGGTGAACACGAGCGCGGACTCCTTGCCGTGCAGATCGGCGAGTTCGCGTTCGAGCTCCACGATCGCGGCGCTGGTGCCGGCGATGTTGCGCGTGCCGCCGGCGCCGACGCCCGAAGCGCGCGCGGTCTCTTCCAGCGCGCCGATCACCGCCGGGTGACGGCCCATGCCGAGATAATCATTGGCGCACCACATGGCGATCGCGCGGGGGCCGTCCGCCGTGATCCAGTCCGCGAGGGGGAAGCCCTCCGCCCGCCGCTGGAGCGTGGCGAAGGAGCGATATTCGCCGGCCACTTTGATCTGGTCGAGCGCCTGAGCGAAGGCGCGCCGGTAGCGGTCCGTCATGATAACCTTCTTGACCTTGGGCCGACGCTTTGCTGGCATTGTGACGCGGATGCGACAAGGGGCATTTGATCGCACCCTCGCCTGAGATCGCGGGATTTGGCGGGATTTGGAATGAACGACAGGGCAGGGGCCGATTCGGTGAAAGCGGAGCGCCTGGCGGCGGCGCTGCGCGCCAATCTCAGGCGGCGCAAACAGCAGGCGCGCGGCCGTTCCGAGGCGGCCGAGCCGCCGCCAGAGCAGGAAGCGAAGAACGCGGCGCCCGCGCCCGCAAGGGAGAAGCCGGGCGAGCCTTGATTTCGCCCGCAGGGCCGGTCATTGCGGCGGCGGTCGGAGTGTCGCGCCTCTTGGCCGCGTCGCCTGCGCGATTCGTCTGCGCCGGGATGAGCCGCCGCTGGGAGATGACATGGATCGCATTCGTATCGTCGGCGGCGCGCCGCTTGAGGGAGCCATTCCGATCTCGGGCGCGAAGAACGCAGCCCTGCCTCTGATGACGGCGTCGCTGCTGACCGACGACACCGTGATTCTCGACAATGTGCCGCGCCTCTCGGACGTGATGCAGCTCCTGCGCATCCTCGGCAATCACGGCGTCGATCACTCGATTTCCGGCAAGCGCGTCGGGCAGGACAGCGAGACCGGCCAGACGATCCAGCTCTCGGCCCGACAGATCGTCGACACCACCGCGCCCTATGAACTGGTCTCGCGCATGCGCGCGAGCTTCTGGGTCATCGCGCCGCTGCTCGCGCGGATGGGCCAGGCGAAGGTGTCGCTGCCCGGAGGCTGCGCCATCGGCACGCGTCCGGTCGATTTCTATCTGATGGCGCTGGAGCGGCTGGGCGCGACGATCGAGATCGAGTCGGGCTATGTCATCGCCCGCGCCAGGGACGGGCTGAAGGGCGCCGAGATCGTATTTCCCAAGGTCACGGTGGGCGGCACCCACACCGCCGTCATGGCCGCTGCGCTCGCGCGCGGAACGACCGTGATCAGCAATGCGGCGCGCGAGCCGGAGATCGGCGATCTCTGCGCGCTGCTGACCAAGATGGGCGCGCGCATCTCGGGCGCGGGCACGGAGACGATCGTGATCGAGGGCGCCCAGCGTCTCTCCGGCGCGCGTCATACCGTGCTGCCCGACCGCATCGAGACCGGCACCTATGCGATGGCGGTCGCCATGACCGGCGGCGACGTGATGCTGCAAGGCGCGCGGCCGGACCTTCTGCAGTCCGCCTTCGACGTTCTGGCGCGCGCCGGCGCCGAGATCGTCGCGACGAATGAAGGGGTCCGCGTGCGCCGCAACGGCGGGGGGATCGCGGCGGTGGATGTGACGACGGAGCCGTTCCCCGGATTCCCGACCGACCTGCAGGCGCAGTTCATGGCGCTGATGACGCGCGCGAAGGGCGTTTCGCATATCCGCGAGACGATCTTCGAGAACAGGTTCATGCATGTGCAGGAGCTGGCGCGGTTCGGCGCGCATATCAAACTGGACGGTGATCTTGCGACGGTCGAGGGCGTGCCGGCGCTGAAGGGCGCGCCGGTGATGGCGACCGACCTGCGCGCCTCCGTCGGTCTGGTCATCGCCGCGCTCGCCGCCGACGGCGAAACCATGGTCCACCGCGTCTATCATCTCGATCGCGGATTCGAGGCGCTTGAAAAGAAACTGTCGCGCTGCGGCGCGCAGGTCGAGAGGCTGACGGGCTGACGGGCTGACGCCCTCGCGGCAGTCGGCAATCGGGCTTCGCATAGTCGACAGAGGGCGCGCCAAATTCCGATTGCCGATTGCCTAGGCCCGACTGACGCTGCTTAGTTGCGCGCTTGCAACTGGAATCTCTTCATATGAACGGCGCTGAATCCCTTGTCAGAACCATGGTCGGCGCCGGCGTCGAGGTGAGCTTCACCAATCCCGGCACGTCCGAAATGCATTTCGTCGCCGCGCTGGATCGCGTCGATGGGATGCGCTGCGTGCTGTGCCTGTTCGAGGGCGGCGCCACCGGCGCCGCCGACGGCTATGCGCGCATGGCCGACAAGCCGGCGGCCACGCTGCTGCATCTTGGTCCCGGCATGGCGAACGGTCTGGCGAACATTCACAACGCGCGTCGCGCGCGTTCGCCGATGGTCAATATCGTCGGCGAACATGCGAGCTTCCATCGCCGGTTCGACGCGCCCCTGACGACGGATATCGAGGCGCTCGCCCGCCCGTTGTCGCACTGGGTGCGCACCGGCGCCAATGCGATGACCATCGCGCAGGACGGCGCCGACGCCATCCACGCGGCGAGCAATCCGCCGGGCCAGATCGCGACGCTGATTCTGCCGGCCGACACGGCGTGGGGGGAAGGCTCCGGTCCGGTCGCGACGCGGCCGCCGCGCGCCCGTGGAAAAGTCGCGGATGAGGTGGTGCGCGACATCGCGCGGATCATGACGACGCAGCAGAACGTGATGCTGATGGTCGGCGGCGTCGCGCTGCGCGAGAAGCCGCTGATGGACGCGTCGCGCATCGTCCGCAAGGTCGGCGCCAGGCTGATGGCGCCGGGCGCCAATGCGCGCGTCGCGCGCGGCGCCGGCCGCGTGTCGGTCGATCGCGTGCCCTATCCGGTTGATCTCGCGGTCGAGGCGTTGAAGGACGTGCGCCACATGGTGCTCGTCGGCGCGAAGCCGCCCGTCGGCTTCTTTGGTTATCCGGGCAAGCCGAGCGCGATGACGCATCCCGATTGCGTGTTCCATGTCCTCGCCGACGAGGATCAGGATCTCGCCGACGCGCTCGCGCGTCTCGCCGATGAGATCGGCGCCGCGGGGATCGCGCCGGACTATCCCGAACGGATCGCGCGGCCTGATATTCCGACCGGCGCGCGGCTTGATGCGGATTCGATCGGCGCCGTGCTCGGCGCTCTCATGCCCGAGCAGGCGATCATATGCGATGAATCCGTCACCACCGGCCGCAATTTCTTTGCGATGACGAAAGCGGCGGCGCCGCACGACTGGCTGCAGCTCATGGGCGGCGCGATCGGCGAGGGCATTCCGCTCGCGACAGGCGCCGCCGTGGCCTGCCCGGATCGCAAGGTGATCAATCTTCAGGCCGACGGTTCAGGCATGTATACGCTGCAGTCGCTCTGGACGCAGGCCCGCGAGAAGCTCGACGTGCTGACATTGATCTGGGCCAACCGCTCCTATGCGATCCTGAAAGGCGAGCTCGCCAATGTCGGCGCCGAGAATCCGGGCCGCAAGGCGCATGACATGCTGTCGCTCGACAATCCCGCGCTCGACTGGGTGTCGCTCGCCAAGGGAATGGGCGTCGAGGCCTCGCGCGTCGAGACGATTGACGGGCTGGCGAAGGCGATGAGGGGCGCGCTGTCGCGCCAGGGGCCCTGTCTGATCGAGGTCGTGATCTAGCGCGCTTTCACGCGAATCGCGTCCACATCGCGCGAACGCTCTACGCGCCTCTTTCCTTCAGCAGTTGCGCGATCGCGGCGCGCAATTCCGGGATCCCGGTTCCCTTCACGCTCGATGTCGCGACGATGGTCGGAAACGCCGCGGGGCGCCTCGCCACGCGCGACTGCGTCGCGGCGGTCAGTTCGGCGAGCGCCGCGGGGGATATCTGGTCCGCTTTGGTGAACACGATCTGGTAGGGAACGGCCGATTTGTCGAGCGTGTCCATCACCTGGTCATCGACCTCTTTCGGACCGCGCCGCGCGTCGATCAGCAGAAGCACGCGCGCCAGGGTCGAACGCCCGCGCAGATAGTCGAAGATGAGGCTCGTCCAGGCGGCGACTTTCTCCTTCGGCGCTTCCGCGTAACCGTAGCCGGGCATGTCGACGAGGCGGAAGCGTCCGCCGATGTCGAAGAACACCAGTTCTTGCGTGCGCCCCGGCGTCACCGACGTGCGCGCCAGCGCCTTGCGTCCGGTCAGCGCGTTGATCAGCGACGACTTGCCGACATTCGAGCGGCCCGTGAAGGCGACCTCGATCGGGCCTTCGGGCATGAGGTTGTTCTTGTCCGGCGAGGCCCAGATGAAATCGGCCTCGCCCGCGAACAGCTTGCGCCCCTCCTCGATGAGCGCCGCATCCTTGCGCGCGGCGCCGGTCTGGGGCGCGGTCATGGTCGCGTCGCGCGGCGGCTCACGTTTTCGCCGCCGGCGTCTTCTTCTTGAACAGATTCCTGAGATTGTCGAACAGCTCGATCTTCACGCCGTTCTTTTTCATGATGTAGCCCTGCTGTGTCACCGAGAGCAGGTTGTTCCAGGTCCAGTAGATCACGAGGCCGGCCGGGAACGTGCCGAGCATGAAGGTGAAGATCACCGGCATCCAGGAGAACATCGTCTTCTGGATCGGGTCGGTCGGCTCCGGATTCATCTTCATCTGCAGGAACATCGAGAATCCCATGATGATGGGCCACACGCCGATGTGCAGGAAATGGAACTCCGGAACCTGATAGGGCAGGAGGCCGAACAGGTTGAAGACCGACGTCGGATCGGGCGCCGAAAGATCCTTGATCCATCCGAAGAACGGCGCGTGCCGCATCTCGATGGTGACGAAGATCACCTTGTAGAGTGCGAAGAAGACCGGAATCTGCAGCAGCACCGGCCAGCAGCCGGCGATCGGGTTGATCTTCTCTTTCTTGTACAGCGCCATCAATTCTTGCTGCTGCTTCAGCTTGTCGTCCGGATAGCGCTCGCGGATCGCCACCATTTCGGGCTGGACCGCTTTCATCTTCGCCATCGAGGCGTAGGACTTGTTGGCGAGCGGGAAGAACACGCCCTTCACGATGACGGTCACGATCAGGATCGCGATGCCGAAATTGCCGGTGAGCCGGAAGAACCAGTCGATGAGCTGGAACAGCGGCTTGGTGATGAACCAGAACAGGCCCCAGTCGATCATGAGATCGAATTTGAGGATGCCGAGCGACTTTTCGTAGTCGTTGATCGACGCGACTTCCTTCGCGCCGGCGAAAAGACGCGTCCGCGTTTCCGTCGATTTGCCTGGCTCGACGGTCTGCGGCGGCGCCAGCAGGTCGGTCTGATAGGTCTTGATCGCGCCGGCCTGCGCGAACGAGAAGCGGGCGTCGTAGACGCTCGCCTGGTCGGGAATGACGGCCGCCGCCCAGTATTTGTCGGTGAAGCCGAGGAAGCCGCCGGTCGCAGCCTTGAACTGTTCGACGCGCGACTTCTCGATCGCCGAATAGCCCACCTCTTTCAGCCCCTGTTCGCCGATGACGCCGATCAGGCCCTCATGCAGGATGTAGTAGCCCGAGGTGACGGGCGTTCCGTGCCGCGAGACCAGCGCGTAATTGGCGAGCGTCGCGGGCGCGCCGCTCTTGTTCTCGACCTTGTCGGTGATCGTGAACATCGCGTTCATGTCGACGGCGATGGTGCGCGAGAACAGCAGCCCCTGTCCGTTGTCCCAGGAGAGCGTCACGGGCTTGTCGGCGGTGAGCGTCGTCGAATCGGCGGTCCAGACGGTGTTGGCGTCGGGCGTCGGCGTCGACGCTCCCGGCGCCGCAGCCCAGCCGAATTCGGCGTAGAAGGGATGCGGCGAGCCGGACGGCGCCAGAAGCTGGATGATCGGGCTGTTGGGGTCGACGGTCTCGCGGTAGCGCTTGAGCGCCACGTCGTCGATGCGGCCGCCCGCGAGCGAGATCGAGCCGGCGATCGAGGGCGTATCGATCTTCACTCGCGGCGAGCGCGCGAGCACCGCCGGCAGCGGCTCCGAAACCGGCGCCAGCGTGGCCGCCGGCGGGGCGGCCGTGGGCGCTCCCTGCTGGGCCGCGCCGGGCTGCTGCGCCTGCTGCTGGTTCTGTTGCGCCTGCCGCTGCTGGTTCATCTGCGGCATGCCGTAGAAGAAGTTCCACGCCACGATGACGAGGAACGACAGCCCGAGCGCGAGGATGAGGTTGCGGTTGTCTTCTTTGAGCATGTCGACCGTCGCGCCGGCGTCAGACGCCGGCTGGGGAGGAATCGGAAGCCTTGCGGCGCGGGCGGCTGACCAGGGCGGCCGCGACATCGCGCGCCAGCGTTTTGAAGGGCGCGGTCAGCGCCTCGCGCTTGGCGATGAGGACGTGATCGCACGCGGCGTCGGCCGCGTCGGCGCTGGCTGCGCGTACGGCCGCGCGCAGGCGGCGCTTGATCCGGTTGCGCGCGACCGCGCCGCCGATCTTCTTGGTGACGGTCAGCCCGACTCGCGGACCTTCACCCGCGGAGCCATCCATGCGGCGCGCGATCTGGGCGGTGAGGGTCGCCGCATGCGCCCGCCGGCCCTTGCGGGCGGCGGTGAAGTCGGCGCGCCGCGTCAGTTTGCCGAAGCCGGTCAAGCGCGTCCCCCGTTCACGGTGAGAACGCGCGAACAGGTCAAGCCGACAGGCGCTTGCGGCCATGGGCGCGGCGGGCGTTCAGCACCCTGCGACCGCCCTTGGTCGCCATGCGCGCCCGGAAGCCGTGGCGGCGCTTGCGCACCAGTTTGCTCGGCTGATAGGTCCTTTTCACGGGCCTGCTCCAATTCGGTCGGGCGCGTCTGCTGCGCGAGCGCCCGTCTGCATCGTTTGAGTGATGACGGTTCCAGCCCGGACGGAGAACGCCCGCGGCCGAAGTGGCGCGTCTATGGCTGACAGGGGCCGCAAAGTCAACGATTGGCGGGGATCGCCATCGCCGATGCGCGGCGCCTTTCTTCCCGCTAATCTGGTGTCGGAATCGGGCGATGCGCAGTTTCTATGAATTTTTCGCGGGGGGCGGCATGGCCCGGGCCGGGCTCGGGCCTGGCTGGACCTGCCTGCTGGCGAACGACATCGACGCCGCCAAGGCGCGCTCCTATGCCGCGAACTGGAGTGCGGAGGACTTTCGCCTGTGTGATATCGCGGCGCTTCGTCCAGCCGATCTGCCCGGCCGCGTCGACCTCGCCTGGGCCTCCTTTCCCTGTCAGGATCTGTCGCTCGCCGGGCGCGGCAAGGGTCTCGACGGCGCCCGCTCGGGAGCGTTCTGGCGTTTTCGCGACTTGCTCGGCGGCCTGTTGAAAGAGGGCAGAGCCCCCCGCCTTGTCGCAGCGGAGAATGTCTGCGGACTGCTGACCTCGAACGGCGGCGCCGATTTCGCCGCCGTGACCGGCGCGCTGGCCGATCTCGGCTATCGCGTCGGCGCGCTGGCGATCGACGCGGAATGGTTCACGCCACAGTCACGCCCGCGCCTGTTCATCATCGGCGCGCGCGACGATGAGTCGCTCCGCGCTGTCGCGGGCGACGCGCCTGTCGGATGGGCGACGAGCGCGGCGCTGAGGGCCGCGCACGCCAGACTGCCCGCCGGCGTCGCCGCGCGCTGGGTCTGGTGGCGGCTGCCCGAGCCGCCCCGGCGCAACGCGCGTCTGGCCGATCTGATCGAGGACGAGCCGCAGGGCGTCGCCTGGAGCGACGACGAGGCGACGCGCTATCTTCTCTCGCTCATGAGCGACGCCAACCGCCGCAAGCTGCGCGCGGCGCAGGCTGCGGGCGGTCGCGTGATCGGCGCCGTCTATCGCCGCACGCGGCGCGATGACACCGGCGCGCGGGTCCAGCGGGCCGAGGCGCGCTTCGACGGGCTCGCCGGCTGCCTGCGCACCCCGGCGGGAGGATCGAGCCGGCAGACGATTCTCGTTGTGGAAGGGAAGCGCGTGCGCTCGCGCCTGCTCTCGCCGCGCGAATGCGCGCGCCTCATGGGGCTTTCCGACGATTATATTTTACCGGCGCGCGCCAATGCGGCCTTTCATCTGCTCGGCGACGGCGTGGCGGCGCCTGTGGTTCGTCATCTCGCGCAGCATCTGTTCGAGCCCTTGCTGGGCGCGCGCGGCGATGCGTCGCGCCTCGCGGCGGAATAGGCGATCGTCGCGATGGAGCGCTCCGAGGTCATGCGGCGCGTCAAGGGCGAGAACACGACGCCTGAGAAAAAGGCGCGCTCGCTCCTGCACCGTCTCGGCTATCGTTTCCGCCTGCACCGCGCCGATCTGCCGGGCAAACCGGACATCGTGTTTCCCGCGCGCCGCAGCGTGATTTTCATCCATGGCTGTTTCTGGCACGGTCATGACTGCGCCCGCGGCGCGCGCATGCCGAAAACGAATGCGGACTATTGGCGTCAAAAGATCGCGCGCAATCGCGTCCGCGACGAAAAGCATCTCGCTGAACTGGAAAAATTAGGTTGGCGCGCGCTGGTGGTGTGGGAATGCGAGATGAGGGATGAGAAAAGCATGATCGGAAAATTTCGATCCTTTCTTTCATAGCCCTTCCGAGGCGACGATTACGCAGGCGTTCCAATGCAGAGCGCCTGCGGCGCAAGCGCCGGCTGGACCCCGGATTTCGCTCCCTTCGCTTCGTTCTCTTTGCGAATCCGGGCGCGAAGGAAGAGTAAGGAACGAACGCCACGCGCGTGGCCGGCCGCCAACGGGCGTCTCGCCGTCCGCGGAACGGTGAAGCGAAACGAGGTTGAGCGGAACCGTATCAGAGCGCCAGCGCGATGACGGTCGCGAAGCGCGCAACTGTTTTCGGTTACTCCGGCAGAATCCGCACCGCGCCCTTGTCGGCGCTGGCCGCGAAGGCGGCGTAGGCTTTCAGGGCCGTCGTCACGTTGCGCTTGCGCGGCTCCGCCGGCTTCCAGCCCGCCTTGTCCTGCGCCGCGCGCCGCGTCGCGAGTTCCGTCTCGTCGACAGCGAGATGGATCGTGCGGTTCGGAATGTCGATATCGATCCGGTCGTTGTCGCGCACCAGCCCGATCGCGCCGCCATTGGCCGCTTCCGGCGAGGCGTGGCCGATCGAAAGGCCGGACGTGCCGCCGGAGAAACGCCCGTCGGTGATGAGCGCGCAGGCTTTGCCGAGGCCGCGCGATTTCAGATAGCTCGTGGGATAGAGCATTTCCTGCATGCCGGGACCACCCTTCGGGCCTTCGTAGCGGATGACCACCACGTCGCCCGCCAGCACCTTGCCGCCGAGGATGCCTTTCACCGCCGCATCCTGGCTCTCGAACACGCGGGCCGG
The DNA here is from genome assembly GCA_001899525.1 of Rhizobiales bacterium 65-9. Taxonomy (GTDB): domain Bacteria; phylum Pseudomonadota; class Alphaproteobacteria; order Rhizobiales; family Beijerinckiaceae; genus Terrirubrum. The sequence continues at coordinate 403,451 of MKVY01000027.1, read as the reverse complement.
GCCGGAGAATTTCAGGATGCTGTCGTCGACGCCCGCCGTCTTCACGATGCAGCCGTCGAGCGCGATGTTGCCCCTCAGCACGGCGAGGCCGCCATCCTGCGAGAAGGGATGCGCGGCGCTGCGGATCACGCCTGTTTCGCGGTCGAGATCGAGATCGTCCCAGCGCCTCTCCTGGCTGAACGCCGTCTGCGTCGGCACGCCGCCCGGCGCGGCGCGGAAGAAGTCGCGCACCGTGTCGCTCGTCGTCTGCGCGATGTCCCAGCGCTGGATCGCCTCGCCCAGCGTGCGCGAATGCACGGTCGGCTGGTCGCGATGTAGGAGGCCGGCGCGGTCGAGCTCGCCGAGGATCGCCATGATGCCGCCGGCGCGATGCACGTCCTCCATATGGACGTCGGCCTTCGCCGGCGCGACCTTGCACAGCACCGGCGCCTTGCGCGACAGCCGGTCGATGTCGGCCAGCGTGAAGTCTAGTTCGGCCTCATGGGCGGCGGCGAGGATGTGCAGCACGGTGTTGGTCGAGCCGCCCA
>MKVY01000027.1:389157-402873 GCA_001899525.1 Rhizobiales bacterium 65-9 | reverse complement strand
GTGGGTCGCGAGAGTCGAGCCGTTGCCGGGCAGGGAGAGGCCGAGCGCCTCGGTCAGGCAGTTCATCGAGTTGGCGGTGAACATGCCCGAACAGGAGCCGCAGGTCGGGCAGGCCGACCGTTCGATGACCTTCATATCCTGTTCGGACACCTTGTCGTCGGCCGCCGCCACCATCGCGTCGACGAGATCGAGCGCGACTTCCTTGCCCTTGAGGACGACCTTGCCGGCCTCCATTGGGCCGCCCGAGACGAACACGGTCGGGATGTTGAGGCGCAGCGAGGCCATCAGCATGCCGGGCGTGATCTTGTCGCAGTTGGAGATGCACACCATCGCGTCGGCGCAATGGGCGTTGACCATGTATTCGACCGAGTCGGCGATCAGTTCGCGCGACGGCAGCGAATAGAGCATGCCGTCATGGCCCATCGCGATGCCGTCATCGACGGCGATGGTGTTGAATTCCTTGGCGACTCCGCCGGCCGCCTCGATCTCGCGCGCCACGAGCTGGCCGAGATCCTTGAGATGGACATGCCCCGGCACGAACTGGGTGAAGGAGTTGACCACGGCGATGATCGGCTTGCCGAAGTCGGAATCCTTCATGCCGGTGGCGCGCCAGAGGCCGCGCGCGCCCGCCATGTTGCGGCCGTGGGTGGTGGTCCGGGAGCGGTAAGCAGGCATGTCCTGTCCCTACGCGAGGCCGCGCGCCCTTGGCCGGCGGCGGCGAGCGCTTCCCTTGCTGCCTTCGCGCCAGCCGATCAAGCCCTGATTTGGGAAGCAGCCCTACCTGAAATGCTTGGAGAGCTTGAGGCGTTGCCCCTGGTAATTGGATGAGAGCGCCGCGCCGTAAAGCGTCTGCGGCGGCTCCGAAAGCCGTTCGTAGACCAGCCGGCCCACGGTCTGGCCGTCCTCGAGGATGAAGGGCACGTCGCGCGAGCGCACCTCGAGCACCGCGCGGGCACCCGATCCGCCGGCGGGCGCGTGGCCGAAGCCGGGATCGAAGAAGCCGGCGTAATGGACGCGGAACTCGCCGACGAGCGGGTCGAACGGCATCATCTCGGCGGCGTAGGCGGGCGGCACATGCACCGCCTCCTTGGAGGCGAGGATATAGAACTGGCCGGGATCGAGGATCAGCGTCCCGTCGCGGGCGTGCAGCGGCTCCCAGTAGTCGTCGATCTCATAGCCGCGCACGCGATCGACGTCGATCAGGCCGGAATGCCGCTTGGCGCGATAGCCGACGAGTCTGTCGCCATCGAAGCCGGTCAGATCGACGCTGACGGCGACGCCGCCCTGGATCGAGGGGTCGCGGGCCGCGACCAGCGTCTCGCGGTGGTGCAGCTCCAGCAGGCTCGCATCGTCGAGCTTCGCCTGTCCGATCCGGAATCGCATCTGCGACAGGCGCGATCCGGTCCGGGCGAGGATGGGGAAGCTGCGCGGCGAAATCTCGGCGTAGAGCGGGCCGTGATAGCCGGGATCGATGATGTCGAACTCCCGCGCCCGGTCGGCGATGACGCGGGTGAACACGTCGAGCCGCCCGGTCGAGCTTTTTGGATTGGCGGCGGCGGCGAGGGAGGACGGCAGCGCGAGGCTCTCCTGCAGCTCGGCGATATAGACGCAGCCTGTCTCCAGCACGGCGCCGTTGGTCAGGTCGATGGCGTGCAGGGACAGCTCGGCGATGCGCTCGCGCATGGTCTTCTGACGGCCCGGCAGAAAGCTCGCGCGCACGCGATAGGCGCGCTGGCCGAGGCGCAGATCAAGGCTCGCCGGCTGCGCCTGACCGTCCGCGGCCGGGCTCGCGAGCCTGATCGCGCCTTCGGCGATGAGCGCCTCGATCGCCTGCTTGGGAAGGATGCCCTGCGCCAAACCGTGTCCCTGCCGTCGCGAGTGACTTGTTTCATCCATCGCCTAGCGCAGCCCCGGCTGCCCGCCAAGCTTTCGCGCCGCTCTGTCAACGGCTGTTGCGCGCGCCGGACGAACGCCGCGGCGTTGACCCGTCCGGCGCCCGCGCCTACCTAGGCGAGCCGCCAGCGCAAAGCCGGAGCCGTCGCCGGAACCCGTCATGTACGAGCGCACCACCCGAAACATCGCCGTCAGCGTCGCGCCGCGCTTCATGGCCGAGGAATCGAGCCCGCGCCACGGCCGCTTCTTCTGGGCCTATACGGTGGAGATCGCCAACCAGGGCGACACTCCCGTCCAACTCATGGCGCGCTACTGGAACATCACCGACAGCGACGGCCGGGTGCAGGAGGTGCGCGGCCCCGGCGTCATCGGCGAGCAGCCCGTCATCGAGCCGGGCGGCGTGTTCCGCTACACCTCCGGCTGTCCGCTGAGCACGCCGGACGGCCTCATGGTGGGCGCGTATGAGATGGTCGACGCCGACGGCCGGTCTTTCGAGGTGGCGATTCCGGCTTTCCCGCTCGACAGCCCGCATGCGCGGCGGTCGCTGCACTGAATGACCGCCGCTTCCGCTTCCGTCCGCGCCGTCGATCTGTTGCGGCGGCTCGTCTCTTTCAACACTGAATCGAAACGCTCCAACCGCGCGCTGATCAATTTCGTCGCCGATTATCTCAACGGCCACGGCGTCGCCGTTCTGCGCGCGCCGAACGCCGCCGGCGACAAGGAGGCGCTTTACTGCACGATCGGCCCGCAGGATCGGGGCGGGGTCCTGCTGTCGGGCCATACCGACGTCGTGCCGGTCGCGGGTCAGGTCTGGACCAGCGATCCTTACGAACTGCGCATCGCGGATGGCAGGGCCTATGGCCGCGGCGCCGTCGATATGAAATCGTTCGCGGCTCTCGCGCTCGCAGCGATTCCGGACTGGCTGGAAGCCGGGCTGAAGACGCCGATCCATCTTCTCCTGTCCTATGACGAGGAGACCACCTGTTTCGGCTCCCTCGACGTCATCCGCCGCTTCGGCGCCGATCTGCCGAAGCCTGTCGCCGCCATCGTCGGCGAGCCGACGGAAATGCAGGTCGCCGACGCGCACAAGAGCGTCATGACCTTCAACACGACCGTGCATGGCTTCGAGCATCATTCCTCCAAGCCGGAGCGCGGCGCGAACGCCGTGCATGGCGCCGCGCTGCTGATTGCGGAGCTCATTCGCATCGCCGACGACATGAAGGCGCTCGGCGATCCGAGCGGCCGGTTCGATCCGCCCTACACGTCGGTGCATGTCGGGATGATCACCGGAGGCGCGGCGCGCAACATCACGCCGCGCCAGTGCCTGTTCGAGTGGGAATATCGCGGCGTCCCGGGCCGAGATTTGGAAAGTCTGATCGTCGGCCGGCTGGACGACTACGCCCGCGCGGTCGTCGAGCCGATGCTGAAGACGGGCCATTCCGGCGCCCGCGTCGAGACGGTCAGTCACGCGCGCGTGCCGGCGCTCGCCCCCGAACCGGGCTCGGCGGCGGAGCATCTGGCGCAGGCGCTCGCCGGCCGCAACAACGTGATCACCGTGCCGTTCGGCACGGAGGCAGGACATTTTCAGGCCGCGGGAATTCCGACCGTCGTCTGCGGGCCGGGCTCGATCGACCAGGCGCATCAGCCGGACGAATACATCTCGCTGGAGGCGCTGGCGCGCGGCGGGGACTTCATGCGTCGTCTCGGCGCGACGCTCTCCGCCTGATCGCTCAAATCAGAACAACGATATTAGCCTCGCGTTCGCCACGATCCAGTGCGGCAAGGCGCGATAGCGTCGCGCGCGAACTGTCTTAACACGGAAGAAAATCCACGCGCGTTACGCCTGCGGCGTTCGCTCCGTCACGACCCATGGCGCAAATCGTCAACTCGTTTCTCGCTTTCGCCGCCGCCGTCGCGATCGGCAGCGTCGCGGCGACGCGCCTGATCGACAATTCGACCGGCGCGACGACGAAGGAGGCGAGCGTCGCGCAGCCGGTTCAGCCCGCCGCCGCCGCGCCGGAGCCGCCGCGCTCCGGATACGGGTCGGTGACGCTCGACGCCGGACCGGGCGGACATTATCAGGCGGATGTCGAGATCTACGGCCGCCGCCTGCCGATGCTGGTCGACACCGGCGCGACGATCATCGCGCTGACCGAGCGGGACGCGCGTTCGGTCGGCGTCAATCCCGCGCCTGCCGATTATACGATTGCGGTCTCGACCGCGAACGGCGTGGCGCGCGCGGCGCCGGTCACGCTGCGCGAGGTTCGCATCAGGAATATCGCGGTCTATGACGTGCAGGCCGTGGTGATGCCGCGCGATGCAATGGGGCGCAGCCTGCTCGGCATGAGCTTCCTCAAGAAGCTGCGCGGTTTCGGAGTCGAGTCCGGCCGGCTGGTGCTGCGGCAGTAAGACTGCATTCGCCGCATCGTTGTTGCGGCGCGCTGCGCCGAAGCGCGGTCAGGTTTCGAACGCGACTCCGATGGATGCGAGCCGGCGCCAGCGCACGACGCATTTCACCGGCTTGTCGCCGCCGCCGATCAGAAGGTCGAAATGATCAGGGATGCCCGCCTGCGACGGAACGTCGAGGCGCGCTCCCGCATCCGACAGATTTCTCACCGTGCAATCGACCACCGACGACGAGTTGCGAAAGACGATCTTGGCGCCTTTCAGCACGCGGCGGCGGTCTCCGGCTCGCGGATTGTGCGCCATGCCCGGAAATGTCGGCGGCCTTGCAGACGTTCCCGACGCCCGTCACTCCGGCGGGCGCGAGACAGAAAATGCAAAAGCCGCGCGAACGCCGCGGATCAGGATCTCGACATGGTCAGCGGCGGTCCGACATCGTCGGGAATCGGACACACGTAGGGCGTCGCCTTCGTACGCTCGGCGAGATCGGCTTTCGCGGCGGCGATCAGCGAGGGATCGTTGATCGCCGCGGCGCCGACCGCCGCCATCGCTTTCGCCACCTGCACCATGGCCTTATGGGCCGCCGCCTGCTTGCCCTGCGCCACCACCTGCCAGGTGTGGAACGGCGTCCCGATCGCGACGGTCGGCGCGTGCGCCTGCACCGTCGGCGTCACCCAGCTCACATCGCCGATATCGGTCGAGCCGATCGCCGGATTGCGCTTCACGTCGGCGGGAACGGTGAAGTCCGCGAGCGCCGCGTCGGTCTGCTTCACGCCGATGGAGCGATAGGCCGCGGCGATGTCCTGCGGCGTCAGCGTCGCCTGGATGGCGCGCGCGAAAGCGCGGTCCTCGTCGTCGAAATGCGGCGGCCCGAGCTCCTCGAGAACGCTCTGCATCGTCTGCTCCAGCGGCGTGTTGCCGAGCGTGTCGGAGACGGCGCTGATGATGCGCATCTCGACGCTCGTCTCCGTCATCAGCGCGGCGCCTTCGGCCACCTTGCGCACGCGCTCCACCAGTTCGCGCATGCCGGGCAGGTCGCGCGCCCGGATCGAGTAGCGCACCTTGGCGGTCGCCTGCACCACGTTCGGCGCGATGCCGCCGGTGTCGAGCACGGCGTAATGGATGCGCGCGTCGCTCGGCATGTGCTCGCGCATGTAGTTCACGCCGACATTCATCAGTTCGACGGCGTCGAGCGCGCTGCGTCCGAGGTGAGGCGAGGCCGAGGCGTGCGAGGTGCGGCCGGTGAAGGTGAAGTCGGCGCGGGTGTTGGCGAGCGAGATCGGCGGCGACACTTCCCAGAAGTGGTTCGGATGCCAGGAGATCGCGATGTCGGCGTCCTTGAACGCGCCGGCGCGCACCATGAAAGCCTTCGCCGCGCCGCCCTCTTCGGCCGGGCAGCCGTAATAGCGCACGCGCCCTGGAAGCTTGTTGGCTGCGAGCCAGTCCTTCATCGCGGTCGCGGCGAGCAGCGCGGCGGAGCCGAGGAGATTGTGGCCGCAGCCATGTCCCGGTCCGCCAGCCTCCATGGGCCTGTGCTCGGCGACGCCCGCCTCCTGGCTGAGGCCGGGCAGCGCGTCATATTCGCCGAGGAAGGCGATCACCGGTCCGCCTTCGCCCGCCTCGCCGATGACGGCGGTGGGAATGCCGGCGACATTCTCCGTGATGCGGAAACCCTGATGCTTCAGCTCCGCGACATGCTCCGCGACGGATTTCGTCTCGGTGTAGCAGACCTCGGGCATGCCCCAGACCCGGTCGCTCAGAGCGATCATCCGGTCCTTCGCCGCGTCGACGCGCATCCAAAGGTCGCTGCGATTGTCCATGATGGCGAACTCTCTTCAAGGCTTGTTCGCTAATTTGGCGCGCGTCGCGGCTGATGTCCATGACGCGCGCGCGGAGCGCCCATTCCGGCGCGACGGCGTCAGGCGCGTGCGTCGGCGTCCGGTCTGGCGGGGTAGGCGACGTTGATCAGCGCGAGCGATGCGCCGGCCGCTGCGAGCCACGCCCCCTGCCACGCCGAATGGGCGACGAGCGCGATGGCCTGCGCCGAGAGAAAGAAGATCAGCAGCGCGGTCTGCCGGTCCGGCGGCGCCCGCGCGATGCGCTGGAACGCGCTCCAGATCAGCGCCCCGCACAGCAGCGCGCCGATCACGCCGAGCTCGACCCAGATCTGCAGGAAAAAATGATGCGAATGCGCCGGGATGACCTCCCTGAGGTCAGCCGGGCCGGTCTTGAGAAGCGGCGGGGTTGATTCATCCGTGGCCGCGTCGAAGCCGAGGCCGAGCACAGGATGCTGCGTCACGAGCCAGCCATGCGCCCGCCAGATCGGAATGCGCGCGTCGATATGCCGGCGGATGAGCGCGGCGTTTCCGATCTTGGGAATCGCGACGTCGAAGAAATCGCCCACGAGAGGCGCCGTCGCCAGAAGCGCGAGCGTGACGATGAGTCCGAGCCGCCGCAGCGCGTCCACGCTGAAGCGCGCGATCGCAAGCGATGCGAGGGCGATAATGAGCGCGAGCAGGCTCGCGCCGCTGTCCACGACATAGGCGACGATGGCGAGTATGATCGCCGCCGCCCATGCGATGGCGTCCGGCCGTCGCTGGAAGGCCGCCATCAGCACGGGCGCCGCCATCATCGTCAGCGCCTCCACCGCGCGCTTGAACTGCGGCGTCTCCGGCCGTGATCCAGCGAGCCGCCGCAGCGGCATGTCGAAATGCACCTCGAAGAGAATGACGACGCTGCACAGGATGATCGACCAGCAGATATAGCGCGTGATCCTGTCGTCGCGGAACCGGCGCAGCGCGACGCCCAGAACCCAGCTCGCGGCCAGCACGATCGCGATTTCGCCGAGCCCGTGGACGGTATGGGCGCGATCTACGCTCCAGATGATCGACGCCGTCGCATAGGCGATGAAGCACAGCGCGAGAGAGAGCGCGACCGACCGCTCGGGCAGGAGAGAGCGGATGGCGGCGCCGAGGCTGCCCTGCCTTAACGCGGCGCTGGCGATGCAGAAGAGCGCCGCGACGCTGGCGACGAGAACGCTCGACTTCGCCGCGATCGCCATGAGCAGCGGCAGGAGGAACAGAGCCGTCCCGCGAGCCGCGTGATCGAGCATGAAGACGGTCTTCGCGGTCTGCTCGCGGAGGCCCGCGGGCGCGGGTGGGGCGGCGGCCATGGCGCGCAGGCGAAGCCGCGATCAGACGTCGAGATTGGCGACGCTCAGCGCGTTCGCCTGGATGAATTCGCGTCGCGGCTCGACCACGTCGCCCATCAGGGTCGCGAACACCGTCTCGTAATCGTCCTCGTCCTTCACCTTCACCTGGAGCAGGGAGCGCGCGTCGCGGTCGAGCGTGGTCTCCCAGAGCTGGCCCGGATTCATCTCGCCAAGGCCCTTGTAGCGCTGGATCGAGACGCCCTTGCGGCCGAAGGCCATCATGGCGTCGAACAGCGCGACGGGCCCGTGGATGACCTGTTCGTCGGACTTGCGCGCCAGCGTCGCGGGCTCGCCATACATCTGGCCGAGCGAGGCGGCGTGCTCATGCAGCTTGCGCACGTCGGCTGAGGCGAGGAGGGTGGCGTCGAGCGCGACCGCCTGGGTCACGCCGCGCAGCGTGCGGGTGAACAGGTAGCCGCCGTGGCGGATCGAGCCCTGCCATCCTTGTTCGATGTCCTCGGCGATCGCGTCGAGCCGTTTCGCGACGATGTCGGCGAGCTGCTGCGCCGCCGTCTCGTCCTCGATCGGTGTCAGCGCTCCGGCGATGGCGGCCTGTTCGACGACGGATCGGTCGTAGCGCGAATGGAGCTGGCCGAGGATCGCGCGCACGAGCCGCGCCTCGTCGACCGCCGCGCGCAGGTCGAGCCCGGCGCGCGCTTCTCCGATTCCGAGGCGCAGCACCGCGCCGTCGACGCCGCCTTCGATGAGGTAATCCTCAAGCGCGCGTTCGTCCTTCAGATACTGCTCCGACTTGCCGCGCGTCGCTTTATAAAGCGGCGGCTGCGCGATGAAGATATGGCCGCGGTCGATGATCTCGCGCATCTGCCGGAAGAAGAACGTCAGCAGCAGCGTCCTGATGTGCGAGCCGTCAACGTCGGCGTCCGTCATCAGGATGATCTTGTGATAGCGCAGCTTGTCGGCGTTGAACTCCTCGCGGCCGATTCCGGTGCCGAGCGCGGTGATCAGCGTGCCGATCATTTCCGACGACAGCATCTTGTCGAAGCGCGCGCGCTCGACATTGAGGATCTTGCCGCGCAGCGGCAGCACCGCCTGGAATTCCCGGTTGCGGCCCTGCTTCGCGGAGCCGCCGGCGGAATCGCCCTCGACGATGAACAGTTCGGCCTTCGCCGGATCGCGCTCCTGACAGTCGGCGAGCTTGCCTGGCAACGAGGCGACGTCAAGCGCGCCCTTGCGCCGGGTCAGCTCGCGCGCCTTGCGCGCCGCCTCGCGCGCCGCGGCTGCTTCGACCACCTTGCCGACGATGGTCTTCGCCTCGGACGGGTTTTCCTCGAACCAGCGGTTCAGAGCCTCGTTGAGCACGCCCTCCACAACGGGGCGCACCTCGGACGAGACGAGCTTGTCCTTCGTCTGCGAGGAGAATTTCGGATCGGGAACCTTCACCGAGACGATCGCCGTCAGACCCTCGCGGCAGTCGTCGCCGGTGAGGTCGATCTTTTCCTTTTTCGCGATGCCGGAGGTTTCGGCGTAGCCGGTCACCTGCCGCGTCAGCGCCGCGCGGAAGCCGGCAAGATGGGCGCCGCCGTCGCGCTGGGGAATGTTGTTGGTGAAGCAGAGCACGTTTTCATGATAGCTGTCGTTCCACCACAGCGCGCATTCCACTGTGATGCCGTCGCGCTCCGTCTTGGTCAGGACAGGCTTCGCGATCAGCGCCGTCTTGGTGCGATCGAGATAGCGCACGAACGCTTCAAGCCCACCCTCATAAACGAGCTCCTCGCGCACCACTTCGGCGTGCCGCGCGTCGGTCAACACGATCCGCACGCCCGAATTGAGGAAGGCGAGTTCGCGCAGACGGTGTTCCAGCGTCTTGTAGTCGAACTCGACCATCGTGAAGGTTTCGGGCGACGGCAGGAACGTCACCTCCGTGCCGCGCTTGCCTTCGCCCGGGCCGGCGACCATGAGCGGGCCGACGGCGTCGCCATGGCGGAATTCCATGAAATGCTCCTGCCCGCCGCGCCAGATGCGCAGCCGCAGCCAGGTGGACAGCGCGTTGACGACCGACACGCCGACGCCATGCAGGCCGCCCGAGACCTTGTAGGAGTTCTGGTCGAATTTTCCGCCGGCGTGGAGCTGGGTCATGATGACCTCGGCCGCCGAGACCCCTTCCTGCGGGTGAATGTCGGTGGGGATGCCGCGGCCGTTGTCGGAGACCGTGCAGGAGCCGTCGGCGTTCAGCGTCACCGTGACGAGGTCGGCGTGGCCGGCGAGAGCCTCGTCGATCGCGTTGTCGACCACCTCATACACCATGTGATGCAGGCCCGAGCCGTCGTCGGTGTCGCCGATATACATGCCGGGACGCTTGCGAACCGCATCCAAGCCTTTGAGAACCTTGATGGAATCTGCGCCGTACTCGGCTTCTGCCTCGTTGATGATCTTGCGGGCGGGTTCGGCCATGTAAACGGGTCTCCGGCCCATTCGGCGGGCCTTGATTCGACTGTCTCTATGTAGTGCTCCCTAGCGGCTTTTTCACGCCCGCGCACCAGTGGAAAAACCCGGATCGCGGGGCCCGTCGGGACGCCTCTGAACGCCGGGAAATGGGCGCTCGCGCCCCTGACTAGCCGCGGATAACCATGTGCCGGCGCCTGTGCGGATGGTCGGCTGGAACGAGGGTTTCCGGTCGATTAACGATGATGGCCTCGGGGAGCGGTTTCGGTTCAAGACCGGCGAAGCGGCGATAGAGGCCCATCGCGACTGGGCCGGCGACCGGCGCGTAGATGCCGAACGCGCCGATGATCGGAAAAATATATGAGACAATCGCAGTCGCGACGCCGATCGCGAATCCCGTCAGCATGTAGTCGCTCATCGACGTCCGATCAGACGCGCGCAGGGCGAGATGGCCCATTTTCACGAGCAGCGCCGCCGGAAGCTGGGTGATCACGACAAGCATGATCAGGAATTGCAGCGACGCGGCGACTGTCAGCGTCTGGCTTTTCAGGAAGTCCGCCAGATCGGCGGTCGAATAGTCCTGGCCGGTTGCAGGCGCCATGAACGGCGAAAGAAACAGATAGATGAGGATCGCGCCGATGATCGCCGGCGCCCCGGAGGCCATCAGCAGGGCCGCGGTGGAGGAGCGGACTCGCAGAGGAACATTGGTCACAAAAAAACGGATCGTCGCTGCTCGCGGCGTCGTTCCGGGTTGCTGGGTTCAAGTCGCGCGCCGCGGTCGCGGGAATTTCGAACCCCGCTGTGTGTTGATAGATGACGCCGCAAAGCCCGCCGATCACGGCTGGTATAAGCGTGGACACGATCCAAGCGCCGGGCATCAGGACAGGGTGCCAGACGTGCATCATCTGTACGGCGACATAAGAGAGGGCTCCGGCGAGCGCGCCGGCCGCCGCATAAGCTGTGCGCGTCGCCATCGCGGCCATGCGAAGAGCCAGATGGCAGATGAGGAAAAGCGCGAGGTCAAGAACGGCGCGCACGGTGAACCGGACGACAATCGCGTCCGGCGTTTCGGAGAGGCCGAAAGACGACTCCGAAGAAACGGAATTCAGCAGAATAACAGTGGCGTGCAGCGCGAAAAGCGGCGCAAACGCCGCCGCCATTCGCGAGAACCTGGTTTCAACAATTGGCATTGGCGCGCCCCTGCGATGAACCAAGGGTTCCACAAGAGGGTTAAACCAGCATTCTCCAGCGCGGCTTTTGCCGCAAAGGCGCTCGCCAGGGTTCTCGCGCGGTTGAGAAAACGAATCGAATTTTATTGATTATCCATCCGCCTTCCGCGCTCCGCCGCTCGAGAAATAATCGGCGGCCGCGCCGTCAGCGGCGGATGAAGCGCGATCGCGAGCAGGGTCGCCGCTGGCCGGCGGCGCAATCGCGTCGATCATCAGGTTGAGCGCAAGCGCAGGCGGAGCTTGTGTCTGTCGGCCGCTCTACTTGACGCTCAGCGCGCGGTCGCGCGCGCCGGTGATGTGCGTCGTCAGCGCGGCGCAGGCGCCGGCCGCGTCGCGCGCCTCGATCGCCTCGATGACCGCCAGATGCGCGCGCATGACCGGCTCGGCGAGGTGGGGCAGAAGGCCCGTCTCGTCGTGCCGGATCAGCCGGATTTTGATCCAGTTCACGCGGTAGGCCTTCGACACGATGTCGTTGCCGAGATGGTCGATGATCGCTTCATGGAAGGCGAGGTCGACGATCTGCGCCTTGTCGATCAGCTTCTGCGTGACGCCGCTCTCCCGGGCGCGCGTCAGAATGTCCTCATGCGCGTCGCGCTGCGCCCTGATCGCCGAATCGCTCGCCGACGCCGTGAAGGCGACCACGGCCTCGCGCTCGAGGAAAAGGCGAAACTGGAACGCGTTGCGGATGAGGTCCACATCCACATGCGCGACCTGCATGCCGCGCTGCGGAATGGTCACGATCAGCCCCTCGGCCTCGAGCCGCGGAACGAGTTCGCGAATCGCGCCGAGCGAAACGCCGGTCAGCTCGACCAGTTCGCGCTGGCTGACGAACTGGCCCGGCCTGATCTCGCGCGACAGGATGCGCTGCGTGAAGGCGTCATAGGCCCGCTCGCGCAGATTGGCGGGCTCGGGCGGCGCGTATCGCGCGCCGCTCATTCCGCCGCCCGCCGCGCGTCCCGCATGGAGTCGAAAATCGCCGCGAGCCGCGCGGTCGCCGCGGCGTCGAGCGAGGGCAGCGGCGGGCGCGCCTTGGCGAAGGACGCGTCGCCGCGCGCATGGGCCGTGAGCGCCTTCACCGCCGGGATGATCGGCTGCGCGACGATCGCGTCCACCAGCGTTTTCACCATCGGATCGTCGGTCGCGGTCTCGACGATGCGGACCATCCGCTCGGGAGCGAAATTGCCGCAGCCGCAGATCGAGCCTTGCGCGCCCTTCGCGCAGGCGGCGCCGAGGTAGCGCTCGTCGCCGACGAGGATCACGAGATCGCCGTGCGCGTCGATCAGGCGCATCGTGTGATCGCGATCGCCGCTCGAATCTTTCACGCCCAGGATCGCGCCGGGATAGACCTTGCGCAGGCGCGCGATGAGATCGAACGAAAGCGGCGCGCCGGTCATGCCGGGGATGTGATAGAGAATCACGTCGCGCAGCTTCGGCCCGACGGCTCTGAACACCGCATCGAACCAGGCGAATAGGGCGTCGTCCGGAACGCCGCGGAAATAGAAGGGCGGCGCCAGCAGCGCGGCTTTCGCGCCGCGCGCATACGCGCCCGACAATCCCGCTACGGCCTCCTCATGCGAGCAGGCGATCACGCCTTCAATCAGCTTCGCCGCCGGAACGCCCGCCGCGATCATCTCCTTCGCGACGCGTTCGCGCTCGGAAAGCCCGAAGGACGGGCCTTCGCCCGTGGTGCCGAAAATCGTGCCGGAGGAGCAGCCGCGCGACAGAAGGTCGGAGAGATGCGCCACAAGCGATGGAACATGCGCCGACCCGTCTGTTGCGAGCGGCGTCGCGAGGGCGGGGCTGATGCCGAAGCGGCTGACTGAAGGGCTCATGGAGAAAATTTCCCGGATGGAGAGCTTAGGAAAGGCCTGCGAGCTCGATGCGCGGCTGGCGCGCTTGCGCCGCGATGTCGGCGTCGAGATCGACCGCGCGCTGCGCGAGCAGCGCGGTCGTCGCTTCCTGATACGAATCGAGCGCCGGCGTCGGCGCCCGGCAGAAATCGGTCGGAAAAAGTCCCTGCAGATGGCGCACGCGTTTGTAGAAGCGGATCGAAATATCGATGTGCTGGTTCGAGAAGGCGATGAATGGCAGCATGCGCTCGAACAGGCGTCGCGCCGCGCCGGTCTCGCCGCGCGCGAACAGGCTGTGGATGCCGACATAGATGTGATCCATCGAGGTCGGCATGAAGCCATGCACGCCGCGCTCAAGCGCCTCGATCATTTGCGCCGCCGCCCATCCGCCGGACACATGCAGCCGCCCGTCGAAGGCGTTGAGGATGTCGGTGTATTTGGGTCCGGCGGGATTGGATTCGACCTTGATCGCGCGAAACCGTTCATGGCGATCGAACAGCCAGCCGATGTCGTCGACGGAAAGGCCCGGGCCGGTCCAGTCGAGATCCTGCAGCATGAAGAGTTTCGGTCCAAGGTCGCAGATGCGCGCGATCTGGTCGCTCAGCGCCTGGCGCGGCATGCCGGGCGGCGCTTGGTAGCAGACGGCGTCGGCGCCGGAAGCGACGGCGAGCCGCGTCAAGGTCAGCGCCGTGTCGAGATCCGGCGCCGACACGGCGGTGATGATCGG
>MKVY01000027.1:387324-389046 GCA_001899525.1 Rhizobiales bacterium 65-9 | reverse complement strand
TCGGGATGATGCCGATCAGCCCGCGGCAGGCGGGATCGAGCCGATCCACGACCAAAGAAGGGCTGGCGTTTGAAGGTGGTTGCATCTCTCATCCGTCGCAGAGCCCGCGCAAGAAAACGCCGTACGCCCTGTTGACACTAACATGTTAGTCAGAGTTCAATGCGGCGCAAGGGAAAAATCCGCGGGGCCGTTGATCTTGCGCCGCCGCGCCAGAGGAAGCGCAACGTCATGCTGCACTGCATTTACCTCGGCGCTTTCATCTTGAAGCGAAGATGATCTAGCATCCTCCAGACAAGGCCGCGCGTCGTCGGCCGCAGAATTGAAACCGGGAGAAACGTCATGGATTCCTTTCATTCGGGCCTTTCGCGCCGCAGCGTCCTCGCTGGCGGCGCCGCGGCGGGCGCGCTCGCCCTGTCTGGCGCGCCGGCCTTTTCGCAGGTGAACTGGAAGAAGTTCGCCGGAACGAAGATCGAGGCCAACCTCATCAAGGGGCCGCGCGGCGAGACGCTCGCCAAATATCACAAGGAATTCACGGACCTCACGGGGATCGAGGTCGGCTACGAGCTGATTCCCGAGCAGCAGCAGCGTCAGAAGGCGGTGATCGAGCTGACGTCCGGCTCGCCGAGCTTCGATGTCGTGCATCTCAGCTACCATGTGCAGAAGCGCCAGTTCGAGAAGGCGGGATGGCTCGCCGATCTGTCCGGCTTCATCAAGGATCCGTCGCTCACGGAGGCAGGCCTGAGCGAGAGCGATTTCTCCGCCGCCGGCAAGAGCTACGCGACGGACGAAAAGGGGCGGCTGCTGTCGCTGCCCTGGTCGGTCGATTATTTCATGCTCTATTACAACAAGGAGATGCTCGCGAAGAAGAACATCCCCTATCCGCAGACCATCGACGAGATGATCGCCTCCTCGATCAAGCTCACCGACGCGAAGAACGGCGAGTTTGGATTCGTCGGCCGCGGCCTGCGCAACGCCAATCTGCCGATGTGGGCGAGCATCTATCTCGGCTACGGCAAGGATTTCATCGACGACAAGGGCAACCTTCTCACCGATGGGCCGGAGGCTGTCGAGGCCACCAAGCAGTTTCAGGAGCTGATGATGAAAGCGGCGCCTCCCGGCGTCGCCGGCTTCAACTGGATGGAGAGCCAGGCGGCGTTCCTGCAGGGCAAGGTCGCGTTCTGGCTCGACGGCGTGGGCTGGGCGCCGCCGATGGAGGATCCGACCCGGTCGCGCGTGGTCGGCAAGGTCGGTTACGGCGTGATTCCGAAGGGCAAGATGATCCAGGCCTCGCCGACCTACGGCGACGGCATCGGCGTCGTCTCGAACAGCAAGAAGAAGGAAGCCTCCTATCTCTATTGCCAGTGGGCGATCTCCAAGCTGATGGGCGGCCGCCTTCTGCAGGCTGGCGGCGGCGTTCCGTTCCGCAACTCGGTGCTTGACGATCCCGAGGTTCGCAGCGGCGTGAAGATGCCGAAGGAATGGGTCGACTGCGTCGTCGGGTCGGCGAAGGTCAGCAAGCTCGGTCTTCCCGTGATCGTGCCCGTGACCGAATTCCGCGACATCATCGGCGCGGCGCTGACGGCGACCCTGTCCGGCGCCGATCCCGCCGCCGAGTTGAAGAAGGCGACCGAACAGTTCAAGCCCATTCTGGAACGCAGCGAGAAGGCATGAGCCAGGCGGCTCTCGGCGCGACGGTCGGCGCTTCGTCGCCGGCCGCATCTC
>MKVY01000027.1:377098-387295 GCA_001899525.1 Rhizobiales bacterium 65-9 | reverse complement strand
TTTCCGTGGGCGTTCACGCTCTGGATGAGCGCCAACGAGTGGAAGATCGGCGGCGCCTCGAATTTCGTCGGCTTCGCCAACTACGCCCGCCTGTGGACTGATCCGCGCTTCATCGAGGCGGTGTGGCATACGCTCTACTACACGGCCCTCAGCGTGTTCGCCCCGCTTCTGCTCGGCCTGCTCGCGGCGCTGATCTTCCATGCGCGCTTTCCGCTGCGCGGGATTCTGCGCGGACTGTTCGTCATGCCGATGATGGCGACGCCCGTCGCGATCGCGCTGATCTGGACCATGATGTTCCATCCCCAGCTTGGCGTGATGAACTATCTTCTGTCCCTCGTCGGGCTGCCGGCGCAGCTCTGGATCTTCCATCCCAACACCGTGATTCCGTCTCTGGTCATGGTCGAGACCTGGCAATGGACGCCGCTCGTGATGCTCATCCTGCTGGGAGGGCTCGCGGCGATTCCGACCGAGCCTTACGAGAGCGCCGAGCTCGACGGCGCGTCGCGCTGGCAGCAATTCCGTTTCATCACGCTGCCGATGCTGGCGCCCTTCATGCTGGTCGCCGCCATCATCCGCTCGATCGACGCCCTGAAAAGCTTCGACATCATCTTCGCCATGACGCAGGGCGGTCCCGGAACGGCGTCGGAGACGCTGAATCTCTATCTCTACAGCGTCGCCTTCGCCTATTATGACGTCGGCTACGGCTCCGCGATCGCCGTGGTCTTCTTCATTCTTGTCGTCGCGATGTCGGTGCTGCTGCTCTATCTTCAGCGCCGCGCGCAGTGGAACGAAATCAGGACGGACGCATGAAGCGCGGACTCCTCGCCAATCTCGGCATCGCGTTCGCCGTCCTCGTGCTGGTGTCGCCGGCGGTGTTCTTCTTTCTGTGGATGCTGTCCCTGTCGCTCAAGTTCGAGATCGACAATTCGAGCTACCCGCCCGTCTTCATTCCGCAGCAGTTCGCCTGGTCGAACTATCAGGAAGTGTTCAACTCCAATCGCTTTCTGCTCTATTTCTGGAACAGCCTCGTCGTCACGGGCTCCGCCACGTTGCTCGGTCTGCTCGTCGGGGTTCCGGCCGGCTATGGCATCGCGCGCATGAAGGCGATGCGCTCGGCCTTCGTCATCCTGATCGCGCGCATGACGCCCGGCCTCTCCTATCTCATTCCGCTGTTCCTGCTGTTCCAGTGGCTCGGCCTGATGGGCACGCTCGTGCCGCAGATCCTCATTCATCTCGTCATCACCGTGCCGATCGTGATTTACATCATGATCAGCTACTTCGAGACGACGCCGATGGAGCTTGAGGAGGCGGCGATCATCGACGGCGCCGATCGCTGGCAGGTGTTCCGCCACGTCGCCTATCCGATCGCGAAGCCGGGAGTCGCCGTGTCCTTCATTCTGGCGGTGATCTTCTCCTGGAACAATTTCGCCTTCGGCGTGGTCCTCGCCAGCCGCGAGACGCGCACATTGCCGGTCGCCGTCTACAACATGATTTCGTTCGACCAGTTGAGTTGGGGGCCGCTCGCGGCGGCGGCGTTGATCGTCACCGCGCCGGTGCTGCTCTTGACGATGTTCGCGCAGCGCCAGATTGTCGCCGGCCTCACGGCGGGCGCCGTGAAGGGCGGTTGATCGGGAACATCGAATGAGACTGGGAAGCCTGTCGCCCTTGCCGGCGAGGACAATCGGCCGCACGGGACTGTCGGTTTCCATCATGGGCTTCGGCAGCGCGCCGCTGGGCGAGCTTTACGCCAGGCTCGACGAGGATGTTTGCGCCGCGACTGTCCGCGCGGCGCGGACGAGCGGCATGACCCTGTTCGACTCCTCGCCGCACTACGGCAACGGTCTCGCCGAGCATCGGCTCGGAGCGGCCCTGCGCAAGTTCCCGCGCGAGTCGTTCGTTCTCTCGACCAAGGTCGGCCGGCATATGAACCCGCTGGAGAGCGAAGCGGCGGCGCGTCCGAAGGATGTGATTTCGCCGGGCTTCGCCGGCGGCCTCGCGCACCGGGCGAGGTTCGACTACTCCTATGACGGCGTGATGCGCTCGGTCGAGCAGTCGCTGCTCCGGCTTGCCGTGGCGAACATCGACATTCTGCTGATCCATGACGTCGATGTCTGGACGCATGGCGATGAAGCGGACCGCCGCTTCAGGGAGGCGATGGAGGGCGCCTATGTGGCGCTCGACAGGCTTCGTTCGGAAGGCGCCGTGAAAGCGATCGGCGTCGGGCTCAACGAGGCGGAGATGTGCGAGCGTTTCGCGCGCGCCGGCGATTTCGACTGCATGCTGCTCGCCGGCCGCTATTCGCTGCTGGAGCAGGATGCGCTGAATTCCTTCCTGCCGCTGGCGAGCGAAAGGAATATCTCGATCCTTCTCGGCGGGGTTTTCAACTCCGGCGTTCTCGCCACGGGGCCTGTCCCCGGCGCGAAATACAATTATCGCGACGCGCCGCCGGAGATCATGGCGCGCGCCGGCCGCATCGAGGCGATCTGCAAGGCGCACGACACGCCGATCGCGGTCGCGGCCATGCGTTTTCCGCTCGGCCATCCCGCCATCGCCTCGATCGTGCTCGGCGCGGTTTCGCCGCAGGAGATCGCGCGCAACCTGGAAGGCTTCACGCAGCGCGTGCCGCAGGCGCTGTGGAGGGATCTCGTCGCCGCCGGGCTGATGCGCGACGACGCGCCGTTGCCGCCTGAAACGCTGTCCTGACGATGATCGACGCGCATCAGCATTTCTGGCGCGTCGACCGCGGAGACTATGGCTGGCTGACGCCGGCGCTGGGGCCGATCCATCGCGATTTCGATCCGCGGGATTTGCAGCCTTTCCTCGCCAGGCACGGAATCGGCCGGACCATTCTGGTCCAGGCGGCGCCGACTGTGGCGGAGACGGAGTTCATGCTGGCGGCGGCGGCGGACGCCGGGATGGTCGCGGGCGTCGTCGGCTGGGTCGATTTCGAGTCGGACGACGCGCCGGGACAGATCGAACGCCTCGCGAGACATGACCTGCTCGTCGGCCTCAGGCCGATGGTCCATGATATTCCGGACGATGAATGGCTGGCGCGCGCGCCGATCGACCGCGCCGTCGATGCGATGAAGGCGCACGGCCTCGTGTTCGACGCGCTGGTGAAGCCGCAGCACCTTGCGGCGCTGCTGCGCTTCGCCGAGCGTCATCGCGATCTGGCCATCGTCATCGACCATCTCGCGAAGCCGCCGATCGCCGCGCGCGGCCTCGATCCGTGGCGGAGCGGCATGAGCGCGCTCGCGGGCCATGCCCATATCGCCTGCAAGCTGTCCGGCATGGTCACCGAGGCGAGCGCGGACTGGACCCTCGACGATCTGCGCCCCTATGTCGATCATGCGATGACCATCTTCGGCGCGGAGCGCATGCTGTGGGGCTCGGACTGGCCCGTGGTCGATCTCGCCGGCGGCTATGATCGCTGGCGCGAGGCGTCGCTGGCGCTGCTGGCCGGCCTCGACGTCGAGGCGCGCGCGAACGTCCTCGGCCGCAACGCGGAAAGAATCTATCTGTCGAAAAGGGGGCGTCGCGCATGATGCTGAAAGGCGTTGATCCGGTTCTGTCGCCCGATCTGCTGTGGGTTCTGGCGAGCAGGGGCCACGGCGACGATCTGGCGCTGGTCGATTCCAATCATCCCGCCGAAACCATCGCCCGCGCGACGACGAGCGGGCGCCTGATCAGGCTTCCGGGCGTCGCGATCGATCGCGCGGCGAAAGCGATTTTGTCCGTGTTTCCGCTCGATTCATTCGTCGACGATCCCGTGCGCAGAATGCAGGTCGTCGGCCGACCGATCGACATTCCGCCGGTGCAGCACGAGGTCGCGGCCGTCGTCGCCGCGATGGCCGGGCGCGCGGTCGAGATGGTCGGCGTCGAGCGCTTCGCCTTCTACGAATCCGCCAGGCGCGCCTTCGCGGTGGTTCAGGCGGGCGATCCCCGGCCCTATGGCTGCTTTCTCTTGCGCAAGGGCGTGATCGCGGGCGAGAAGCCCTGATCGGCGCCGATTGGGCGTCCGCGCTGGAGCGCTCATGACCCTGTCGTCCGGATCGGACAGTTGCCCCGACATCCGTGAGGCGGTGCGCGATCTCTGCGCGCGCTTCGACGGCGCCTATTGGCGCGGACTCGACGAGGCGCGCGCCTATCCTGAAGAGTTCGCCGACGCCTTGACGAAGGCGGGCTGGCTCGCGGCGCTCATTCCGCAGGAGTTCGGCGGCGCGGGCCTCGGCCTGACCGAAGCGTCGATCGTGATGGAGGAGATCAACCGCTCAGGCGGCGATTCAGGCGCGGTGCATGGCCAGATGTATAACATGTCGACGATCCTGCGCGCAGGGTCGGAGGAGCAGAAAAAGAAGTATCTGCCGGACATCGCCGCCGGCCGTCTGCGCATGCAGTCCATGGCCGTCACCGAGCCGACGACCGGCGCCGACACCACGAAATTGAAGACCACGGCCGTGCGCAGGGGCGACCGCTATGTCGTCAACGGTCAGAAAGTGTGGACCTCGCGCGTGCAGCATACGGATCTGCTCGTGCTGCTCGCGCGCACGACGCCGCTCGATCAGGTGAAGAGGCGGTCGGAGGGCCTGTCGGTGTTCCTGCTCGATCTGCGCGACGGCGCGAAGGGCATGACCGTGCGGCCGATCCGCAACATGGTGAACCACGAGACCAACGAGGTGTTTTTCGACGACTGTGAAATTCCCGCCGAGAATCTGATCGGCGAGGAAGGGCGCGGCCTGTCGATCATCATGGCCGGATTCAACGCGGAGCGCACGCTCATCGCGGCCGAATGTATTGGCGACGCCTGGTGGTTCATTGACAAGGCGAAGAACTACGCCGGCGGCCGCGTGGTGTTCGATCGTCCGATTGGCCAGAATCAGGGCGTGCAATTTCCGATCGCGCGCGCTTATGTGAATGCGCGCGCTGCCGATCTGATGCGTTATCAGGCGGCGTCGCTGCACGACGCGGGAAAGCCTTATGGCGCGGAGGCGAACATGGCCAAGCTGCTTTGCGCCGACGCGTCGTGGGAAGCCGCCAATGTCTGTCTGCAGACGCATGGCGGCTTCGGCTTCGCGGCCGACTATGACGTCGAGCGGAAATTCAGGGAGACGCGCCTCTATCAGGTCGCGCCGATCTCGACCAACCTCATCCTGTCCTTTGTCGGACAGCATGTGCTCGGCATGCCGCGCTCGTTCTGAGCGTGGGCCGGAGGGCGTTTCCGGTCGGGCGGCGGCCGTCGGCGCCCGCCCTGTCCAAATGATGGATTGAAACCGCCCGCCGCGGCGTTTTAAGAAAGATTTCGGAGAGGAAAGGCTGGGCCGGAGGGCGCCGCGTCGCGGCGATGGCGGGACGAGTTCCGCGGCCTCTGGCGCGCCTGTCGAGTCGAGGCGGGAACTGTCGCTGATGGAAGAAACCGGCATGCGCGGCCTTGTGAAGGCGCCGCAGGACATGGCGGCGGGCGTTTTTCTGCTCGCTCTTGCGCTGTTTGCGCTCTGGCTCGGCTCCAGTCTCAATCCGGGGACCATGCGGTCGATGGGCCCCGGCATGCTCCCGCGCATTGTGTCGGTCATGATGGGGGCGACGGGAATTATTCTGGTGATCGGCTCCTTGATCTGGCGGGGCCCCCCGATCGACACGATCGCATTTCGCGGCCCCTTCTTCATCACCCTGGGCATTCTGGTGTTCGGCCTGACGATTCGCGGCTTCCAGATTCCCCTGCCGGGCGGCGGCGCGCTGTCGACGCCCGCCCTTGGCCTGCTCGGGGCGGGACCGCTCGCCATCCTCGTCGCCGGCCTCGCCTCGCCGGAGACCCGCTGGAAGGACCTGGCGATTTTCGCGATCTGCATGACGGCGTTCTGCCTCGCTTTGTTCAAGGGCGTCGCGATACCGACCTCATCCGGCTGGACGACCTACGGGCTCAACCTGCCGATCCCTTTGGCGCCCTGGCTCCTCGGCTACTGAACGGATCGGGTTCATGAGCGATCTTGTAATGAATCTGGCGCACGGGTTTTCCGTCGCCTTCAGCCTCAGCAACCTTGCGCTTTGTCTGATCGGCTGCCTCGTCGGCACGCTGATCGGCGTGCTGCCCGGCGTCGGACCGATCGCGACGATCGCGATGCTGCTGCCGCTGACCTTCAAGGTCGATCCCACCGGCGCGCTGATCATGCTGGCGGGCATCTATTATGGCGCGCAATATGGCGGCTCCACCACCGCGATCCTCGTCAATATTCCGGGCGAGGCGACATCGGTCGTCACCACGCTCGACGGCCATCAGATGGCCAGGCGCGGCCGCGCCGGCGCCGCGCTTGGCATCGCTGCGATCGGCTCCTTCATCGCCGGCTGCTTCGCGACCGTGATGATCGCCGCTCTGGGCGCGCCGCTCACCAAGCTCGCCCTGATCTTCGGGCCGGCGGAATATTTCTCGCTGATGGTGATGGGTCTCGTCTTCGCGACCGTGCTGGCGCGGGGCTCGATTATCAAGGCGGTCGGCATGATTCTGCTCGGACTTCTCATGTCCTGCGTCGGGCAGGATCTGGAGACGGGCGTCGACCGTTTGACGATGGGCTGGACCGAACTGTCGGACGGCGTCGATTTCGCCGTGCTCGCGATGGGGGTCTTCGGCTTCGCGGAAGTCATCCGCAATCTTGAGAATCCCGAGGCGCGCGATGTCGTGAAGGGCTCCATCGGCAGCCTCCTGCCGAACCGCGATGAGTTCAGGCGATCGGCCGCGCCGATCGCGCGCGGCACCCTGATTGGCTCGATCCTCGGCATCCTGCCGGGCAACGGCGCGCTGCTGGGGCCCTTTGCGTCCTACACGATCGAGAAGAAGATCGCGAAGGATCCGTCGCGGTTCGGACATGGCGCCATCGAGGGCGTCGCCGGGCCGGAATCAGCGAACAACGCCGGCGCGCAGACATCGTTCATTCCCCTGCTGACGCTTGGCATTCCGCCGAATGCGGTGATGGCTCTGATGGTCGGCGCCATGACCATTCACGGCATCGTGCCCGGCCCGCAGGTGATGACCAAGTCTCCGGACCTTTTCTGGGGCATGATCGCCTCGATGTGGATCGGCAACCTCATGCTGCTGGTCATCAACCTGCCGCTGGTCGGCATGTGGGTGAAGCTGCTGAAGGTGCCCTATCGCCTGATGTTTCCGGCGATCATGATTTTCTGCTGCATCGGCATCTATTCGATCAACAACAACCCGATCGAGGTGATGCTGACGGCGTTCTTCGGCCTGTTCGGCTATCTCATCGTCAAGATGGGGTTCGAGCCGGCGCCGCTTCTGCTCGGCTATGTGCTCGGCAAGCTGATGGAGGAAAATCTCCGTCGCGCCATGATCATCTCGCGGGGCGACGTGGCGGTCTTTGTCGAGCGGCCGATTTCCGCCGTGCTGCTGGTCATCGCCGCATTGATGATCTGCATCGCGATCCTGCCCTCGATCAACAAGAAGCGCGACGAGGTGTTCGCCGAATAGCGGCGCGCCTTGATCATGCGCCGAAAGGCCTGAGGCGCGGCGCTGGACAATGAGTCGGCGCGAGTCTTAGGTCGCACCGAGAAGAAATGTGAAGGGAGAAGCGTTTTGAAGATCATGTCAGCTGCAGCCGCGGCCCTTGTCTTGGCGGCAGGCTCCGCCGCCGCCCAGGGCTATCCGAACAAGCCCATCACCGTCGTCGTGCCGTTCGCCGCCGGCGGGCCGACCGACATTACGGCGCGCATCGTCGCCGAGCCGATGAGCAAGGCGCTCGGGCAGAATGTGCTGGTCGAGAATGTCGCCGGCGCCGCCGGCCAGACCGGCTCGACCCGCGTCGCCGGAGCCGCCCCGGACGGCTACACGCTGATCATGGGCCATATGGGCACGCACGCCGCCTCGGTCGGCCTCAATCCGAACCTGAAATATGACCCGGCGACCAGCTTCCAGCCCATCGGCCTCGCCAACGCCTCGCCCATCGTGGTCGTCGCCCGTAAGGATTTCCCGGCCAAGGACCTGAAGGAATTCATCGCCTATGTGCAGAAGAACCCCGACAAGGTGACGCAGGCGCATGCGGGCGTCGGATCGGTGTCGAGCACGACCTGCATCCTGTTCAACGCGCAGGCCAAACTGGGCAAGGTGAACGCCGCCGCCTATCGCGGCACCGGGCCCGCCCTGAACGATCTCCTCGGCGGCCAGGTCGATTTCATGTGCGACCAGCTCACCAATCTCGCGCCGCAGATCAACGCTGGCGGCATCAAGGCCTATGCGGTCGCGTCGGCGGCGCGCTCGCCGGCGATCCCTGACGTCCCGACCTCCACCGAGGCCGGTCTGCCGGGATACCGCATCGAAAGCTGGAACGCGCTGTTCGCGCCCAAGGGAACGCCGCCCGAGGTCGTGGCCAAGCTGGTCGACGCGCTCGACAAGGCGCTGAACGACGAAACCACGAAGAAGCGGTTCGCCGAACTCGGATCGCTGCTTCCGACCGCTGAGGAGCGCAAGCCGGACGGTCTGCTCGCGGTCGTCAAGCGGGACATCGACATGCTGACGCCGACCCTGAAGGCCTCCGGCGTGACCATCGGCAACTGACAGGCGCGGCGCCGGACGACCTGCGCAATGCGAAACGGCGGGCTTTGCCCGCCGTTTTCGTCTGATCCGGATGGTACAGCCGGCTGGGCTTGAACCAGCGACCTTCGGAGCCACAATCCGACGCTCTAGCCAACTGAGCTACGGCTGCCCACGCGAACGGGGCCGTTTAAGCCGCAATGGGCGGAAATGGCAAGGGCGGAGCCGTCCGTCCGTCCGCTTGCATGGCGGGCAGCCCGAAATGCCCCTTGCGAAGCGCGCCGGAGCCATGCGACTCCTGAGCCGCCGCGCATGGGCGGTCAGGTCCGGTCGAGCCGATGTCGCGCACCGTTTACGTCAATGGCGTCTTCCTTCCCGAGCACGACGCCAAAATCTCCATTTTCGATCGCGGCTTCATCTTCGCCGACGGCATCTATGAGGTCTCCGCCGTGATGGCGGGCAAGCTGCTCGACAATGACGCCCATCTGAAACGCCTCGAGCGCTCGTTGGGCGAGATCGGCATGCCGATGCCGATGCCGGCAGAGGAGATCGTCAAGATCCAGAAGGAGCTGATCGCCCGCAATGACATCGTCGAGGGCACGGTCTATCTGCAGGTCACGCGCGGGGCCGCCGATCGCGACTTTCCCTTTCCGCCGGCCGACACGATGCAGACGCTGGTGATGTTCACGCAGAAGCGGGACTTCACCAATTCTCCCGCCGCCCGCGCCGGGATCAGGATGGCGACGGTGCGCGACATCCGCTGGGAGCGCCGCGACATCAAGAGCGTCGCGCTGCTGGCGCAGGTTCTGGCCAAGCAGGCGGCGGCCGAGAAGGGCTGCCAGGAGGCGATAATGCACACCGCGGACGGGGTGGTCACCGAAGGCGGCTCCTCCACGATCTTCATCGTCACCGCGAACGGGGAACTGGTGACTCGGCCGCTCAGCAACGAGGTGCTGCCGGGCATCACGCGCCAGTCCTTGAAGCTTCTGTGCGACGAGCGCGGCGTTCCTTTCATCGAGCGCGCCTTCACGGTGGACGAGGCGCTCGCCGCGCCGGAGGTGTTCGTCACATCGGCCGGCAGCTTCGTGACGGCGGTGGTCGAGATCGACGGCAAGCGGATCGGCGGCGGCCAGCCCGGCCCCGTCGCGCGACGCCTGCGCGAGATCTATCTGGACGAGGCGGTGAAGGCGGGCGTGTGAGGCAGGGGGAGGGGGGAATGAATCCGCGAACCAAAGCAGATATTTCTGAACCGATTTCAGGCGACAGATTATATCAGAAGCGAGCGCGTGAAGCTCTCCCGATTCTCGTGCGCCAAGCTAAGTCTGAAAGCTCAATTTACTATTCAGATTTAGCAAATGAGCTTGGAATGCCGAACCCGAGAAATTTAAACTATGTTCTGGCTAGCATCGGACGCGTGATGGAAAATTTGTCCGCCGCTTGGAAGATTAAGGTCCCAGCTATTCAGTGCTTAGTAGTCAACAAGAAAACGGAACTTCCAGGAGAAGGAATAGGAGGATTCCTTATAAAGAAGGAAGATTTCTCAAAGCTCTCGCAGGTAAGGAGGCAGGAAATTGTTCAAGCAACATTGTCCAAGATTTTTACATTTCCGAAATGGAACGAAGTATTAAATTTCCTAAACTTGCAGTCGGTAGAATTTAACT
>MKVY01000027.1:348640-377084 GCA_001899525.1 Rhizobiales bacterium 65-9 | reverse complement strand
CGTTGCGAATAACCCTTTAATTGTGGGGCTTCCAACAGATTTCCCGTGTGGCAAGACAGAATTCTCTCTTCCATCGGGCGACGCGATAGACGTGTCTTTTTGCGGAGGAGGCTATTGGATTGCTGCGGAGGTAAAGTCATCAATCTCGCCGGAACAAGATATCGTACGCGGATTGTACCAATGCATAAAATATCAAGCGGTAATGCGTGCCGTACAAGCGTCGGAACAGAGGGAACGGAGTGCTCGAGCTTTACTAGTTATCGAGGGCGTATTTCCGAGAAAACTGGTGCCATTAAAAAACATGCTTCGCGTTCAAGTGGTCGACAAGATCAAACGATAGCCGGCCGCGCGTTTCGTTCCAGTTTTGCGATAAGATGAGAATGTAATCCATGACCTATGATCTGATTCTGCGCGGCGGCCGCGTCATCGATCCCTCGCAGAAGATCGACCGCGTGACGGATGTCGCTTTCGCGAACGGAAAAGTCGCGGCTGTCGGCGACAATCTGAAAACCGACGCTGCGGCCGATGTTCGCGACGTCTCCGGCTACATCGTCACGCCCGGGCTGATCGATCTTCACACGCATGTCTATTGGGGCGGCACCTCGCTCGGCATCGACGCCGACCAGTTCGCCCGCGATTCAGGCGTCACCACGTCCATCGACACCGGCAGCGCCGGGCCCGGCAATTTCATGGGTTTCCGCAAGCATGTGATCGAGCGCAGCGAGGCGCGGATTCTCGCTTATCTGCATATCTCGTTCGCCGGCATCTACGGCTTCTCGAAAACCATCATGGTCGGAGAGAGCGAGGAGTCGCGGCTGATGGCGCCGCAGGATTGCGTCGAGGTCGCCAACGCCAACCGGGATCTGATCGTCGGCATCAAGGTGCGCGTCGGCCGCCACTCGTCCGGCACGCAGGGCTCGAGCGCGCTCGGCATGGCGCTGGAGGTGGCCGAGGAGGTCGGCATGCCGCTGATGGCGCATATCGATCATCCGCCGCCGTCTTATGAGGAGGTGATCGGCCGCCTGCGGCCGGGCGACGTGCTGACGCACGCTTTCCGTCCTTTCCCGAACGCGCCCGTCACCGCGCAGGGCAAGGTGAAGCAGGCTGTCCTCGACGCGCGCGCGCGGGGCGTCTATTTCGACATCGGCCACGGCAAGGGCTCGTTCGCCTTCAAGACCGCGCGCGCCATGCTCGCCAACGGATTTTATCCCGACACCATCTCGTCGGACGTTCATACGCTCTGCATCGAGGGTCCCGCTTTCGATCAGGTCACGACCATGTCGAAGTTCCTCTGCATGGGCATGGCGCTGAATGACGTGATCGCCGCCTCGACCGTCAAAGCCGCCGTCGCGGTGAAGCGCATGGAGCTCGGCTCGCTGAAGCCGGGATCGGCCGGCGACGCCACGATCCTGACCGTGAAGAACGGAAAGTTCGATTATGTCGATGTCGTCGGCGAGCATCTCGTCGGCGACAGGCGCATCCTGTCGGAAGGCGTCGTGCTGCGTGGACAATGGTGGCACCCGAAACGCTCCTCCAAATTCGCGAAGGTGAAGTGAGCATGTCGACCCTGAAAGAGCGTATCGCCCGCGAATTCTCGACGCCCTGCGTCGTGATCGACATGGACAGGGTGGAGCGCAACATCGCGCGCACGCAGGCGCTTTGCGCCGCCGCCGGCGTGAACAATCGCCCGCACATCAAGACCCATAAATCGCCTGTGCTCGCGACCATGCAGATCGAGGCCGGCGCGTCCGGAATCACCTGCCAGAAGATCGGCGAGGCCGAGGTGATGGCCGATGGCGGCGTCGACAATATCCTCATCGCCTACAACCTTCTCGGCGAGGAGAAGATGGGCCGTCTCGGCAGGCTGCTCGGCAGGGCGGACGTGACGGTCGCGGCCGACAACCTGACGGTGATCGAGGGCCTGCCGCGCGCCGGCGAGATCGCCGGCCGCCCGCTTGGCGTCGTGATCGAATGCGACACCGGCCGCAAGCGCGCCGGCGTCGAGACGGCGGCGGAAGCCATCGCGCTGGCGCGCGAGGTCGCGAAGCGTCCCGGTCTCGAATTTCGCGGATTGATGTTCTACCCGACCGAGACGAGCTGGCGTGAGACGCAGGTCTTCTTCGATACGGTGAAGGAAGCGCTCCGGCCCGACGGGCTCGCTGACCGGATGACGATCGTCTCCACCGGCGGCACGCCGAACCTCGCCAATCTCGGCAAGCTCGACGGCGCGACCGAGCATCGCGCCGGCACCTCGATCTTCAACGACCGCATGATGCTGAAGGCCGGCGCCGCGACGCTCGATGACTGCGCGCTCAGCGTTTACGCCACCGTGGTCAGCCGCGCCGGACCGGAACGCGGCATCCTCGATTCAGGTTCGAAAACGCTGACCAGCGATTCAGGCGGGCTCGACGGCTACGGCCTCATCCTCGAACATCCGCAGGCGCGCATCGCCGGCTTCTCGGAGGAGCACGGCAATCTTGACCTGACGGGCGTCAACGACAAGCCTAAGGTCGGCGACATCGTGCGCGTCATTCCCAACCATGTCTGCGTGGTGGTGAACATGGTGGATCGGCTGGTCATGGTCCGCGGAGAGGACATCGTCGGCGAACTGCCGGTGGCCGCAAGAGGCAGACTGACCTGACGGTCGTTCGCGGCGGCTTCGACGCGCCCGCGCGCCTGAATGCTTGACGCGCCCCGCGCCGGCCCCCGGCATCGTTCGGGGACCGCAGCCGCGCCGTCGAAGGAAGCCTACTTCTTCTTCGGGGCTTCGCCGGGCTTCACCGAATCCATCGCCTTCTGGACATTCTCCTGCGCGCTGGCGGTGAAGTCCTTGAGGTTCGCCTGCATGGCCGAGCCCAGATCCTTCATCTGCTCCTGCACCTGCGCGAACTGCGATTTCAGGAAGTCGGACTGAAGCTGCATCACCTCCTGCGGGTCCCTGGCGCGGACCAGCTTGGAGGCGTGCTCGAAGGCGGCTGCGACGTTGCTTTCCGCCTGGGCGATGGCCTTGCGGGTGAACTCGACGGCGCTGGCCTGCCCGGAGTTGGCCTGCCCCTGGAAGGTGTCCACCGCCTTGTGCGCCGCTCCGAGAAAGCCGTCGAACGCCTTGCGCGCCTGATCGACGCTCTTTTCGGCGAAATCCCGCATGTCGTTGGGGATTTCGAATTTCGGAAGATTGAAGCTCATCGTTGGTCTCCTCTGGCAGTCGAGTCAGCCGGCCGTCGGTCGCGCTGGCGTTAAGGATGCGGCGAGAGAATGCTGGGGGTCAATCCACGCCATCATGGACCCGTAATCACGCCTGCGTTAAGCTTTTTTTAAGCTCAACGAATGGTAAACATGTCGCCTATGATTGTTGGTTCCGGCGACCGGCTGGTCATTTCGCCGCAGGACGCGACGCAGCGCCTGGCGGAAAGCCTGCGCGCGCCCGGCGCCTTCGCCGTGGATGCGGACACGGGAGCGCCGATCGCCCCGCCGGATGCTTCGCCGCTCGGCGACGCGGCGCGCGACGCGGTGACCGCTTTCGCCCGGGACCAGCGTGGCGCGGCGGCGGCGCTGCTCGATCTGGCTCTTGACGGCGCGGGAGCGCCCGCCACGCCCTGCGCCTGCCGCATGATGCCGCTGGACGGGCGCCGCCGCGCGGTGGTCGTCGTCCCGATCGACGGCGGCCTCCATCAGGCCGCAGCCGTCGCAAGCGGCCCTGTCGCGCAGGACGAAGAGGCGCCTCCGGTCCGCATTTTGTGGCAGAGCGACGCGGAAGGCCGCATCACCCATATCGGCGATCAGTTGCGCCGGATGGTGGGCGATCAGGCGGGTGTGGTCGCCGGCCGTCTCTGGACCGATCTGGTCGGCGACGTGATGCTCGATCCGGCCGGCGAAATCGCCCCGGCCCTTGCCCGGCGCGAGACGGCGAGCGGCGTGGAGCTGCTGTGGAGCAGCGATCGCGAGGCCGGGCCGGCGACGTTGCTCTGGTCGGGCGTGCCGGTCTTTGATTCCGGTCGCCGTTTTCGCGGCTTTCGGGGATTTCTGCTGGCGCCGGCGGGGCTGCTTCATACGGCCGAGATGATGGCGCGCGAGGCGCGGCGCCAGCCTGATGCGCCGAAGCCCGCTGTCGCAGGGCGTGGGGAAGAGTCCGCCGCGCCGGAAACCATCGTCCAGCCGCCTCTGACAGAGCCCGTCGCTCCGCCGGCGCTGCCGCCGATGCCGCATCTGTCCTCGGCCGAGCGCAACGCCTTCCGCGAGATTGCGCGCGCGCTCGGCGTGCGCGGGGCGGATGAAGACGAGCCGGCCGGAAGCTCCGGCGGGCATGATCCCGTTCCGCGGCGCGAGGCCGCCGTCAGCGCGCCAGAGATGCGCGCGCCCGACATCCGTGGGGATGACGCGACGGCCGTCGAGCCGGACCGACCCGCGTCGTCGTCCGACGTGGCGCAAACCCCCGCCGCCGATCCTGTCGAGCCCGTTTTGGCCGAGTCGCCCGAGCATGCGGCCGTGGGGCCTGCCGTCGCGCCGCAGGCGTTCGCCGCCGCCGAGGAAGTCGCCGCCCCGGACTTCGCAAGGACGGACGACGAAACGCCCGAGACCGACACAGCCCTGAGCGAGGCTCAGGCGCCCCTTCCGGCCAATGACGGCGCCGTTTCTCCCGATTTCGAAACCATCCATGCGCGCGTCTCGGCGCTCGCGGCGGCGTTGGCGCAGGCCGAGCAGCGCTCGCTCGCGCAAGAGGCGGCCAGAGATCACGCGGCCAAAGATCACGCGGCCAAAGATCACGCGGCCAAGCATGAGGCGGCCGAGTCCGGGACGCCTGCCCCGGCGGCCGAACCGACGTCGCCCGTCATCGAGCCCGCTCCGGCGGAGCCGATCGAGCGTCACGGGCGCGACATTCTCGATCGGCTGCCCGTCGGCGTGCT
Source organism: Rhizobiales bacterium 65-9 (assembly GCA_001899525.1). GTDB lineage: Bacteria > Pseudomonadota > Alphaproteobacteria > Rhizobiales > Beijerinckiaceae > Terrirubrum. The sequence continues at coordinate 372,180 of MKVY01000027.1, read as the reverse complement.
GGTCAATCGTGGTCCCGAACTGCTGTTCGTGAACCGCACGCTCATGGACCTTCTCGATTATCCCTCGGCTGCGGCGATCGAGGCGCATGGCGGCGTCGCGGGCCTCTTCAAGGGGCGCGCGCCGATCAGCGACCGCGACGGGCCGACCGGTCCCATGCTGCTCAACAGCCGCGAGGGCGATTCGGTCGCCGTCGACGCGCGTCTCCAGAGCATCGAGTGGGACGACGGGCCGGCGACGCTGGTCACGTTCCGGCGCGCGCTCGATGTCGAGATCAACCAGCGCCTCAAGGCCACCGAACTCGATCTGCGCGCACGCGAGGCGGAGCTGCGCGAGACGCGCGCCGTGCTCGACATCGCCACCGACGGCGTCGCCCTCATTGATGAGGACGGGCGCATCATGACGCTCAATCGCGCCGCCGAGGCGTTGTTCGGCTACGAGCAGAACGAGGTCGCGGGAGAATCCGTCACGATCCTGTTCGCGCCGGAAAGCCATGCTCAGGTCGGCGATTATTTCGAGGGGCTGAAATCCGGCGGCGTGCGCTCTGTTCTGAACGACGGGCGCGAGATCGTAGGCCGCGTGCGGCAGGGCGGCCGCGTGCCGCTGTTCGTGACCTTCGGCCAGATCAGCGATCGTCCGTCGCGAAAATTCTGCGCCGTCATCCGCGATCTTACGAACTGGAAGAAGACGGAGCGCGATCTCGTCGAGGCGCGCAAGGCGGCCGAGGACGCTTCGGCGCAGAAGTCGGACTTCCTCGCCAAGATCAGCCATGAGGTGCGCACGCCGCTGAACGCCATCATCGGCTTCGCCGAGGTGATGATGGAGGAGCGGTTCGGCGCCGTCGGGAATGATCGCTACAAGGAGTATCTGCGCGACATTCACGCCTCGGGCGGCCATGTCATCAGCCTGGTGAACGATCTGCTCGATCTGTCGAAGATCGAGGCCGGCAAGCTCGAGCTGGAATTCACGAGCGTCAACGTGAATGAGATCGTTCGCGGCGCCGTCAATCTGATGCAGCCGCAGTCGCAGCGCGCGCGCGTTGTGGTGCGCTCGGCGCTCGCCGGCAAACTGCCCTTGATCGTCGCGGATGAGCGGTCGCTGAAGCAGATCATCATCAACCTTCTCTCGAATGCGGTGAAGTTCACCGATTCAGGCGGACAGGTGATCGTCTCCTCGACTCTCACTGATCTCGGCGAGATCGCGATCCGCATTCGCGACACCGGCATCGGCATGTCGGAAAAAGAGCTGGGCGAAGCGATGGAGCCGTTCCGCCAGCTCGCGACATCCCGCCGCGCCGGCGGCACCGGCCTTGGCCTGCCGCTCACCCGCGCGCTCGTCGAGGCGAACCGCGCGCATCTCAAATTGTCGAGCGTGAAGAACGAGGGAACGCTGGTCGAGGTGGTGTTTCCGCCGACGCGCGTGCTGGCGGAGTAATCGATCCCGCTGATCCGGGCGGCCATGACGGCGGAGACGACGGCCGATGCATTTCTCCCTGAGCGATGAAGAGATGATGATCCGCGACGCCGCGCGCCGCATCGCGGCCGAGAGGCTCGCGCCGCTCGCGGACAAGCTCGATCGCGGCGAAGGCCGCGCGGATTTTCTCGCCAATCTCAGAACGCTCGCCGAATCGGGCTTCATGGCCGTCAATGTCGATTCCGCCTTCGGCGGAACGCAGGCCGGCGCGGTCGCCTTCGCGCTGACGATCGAGGAGCTCGCTTACGCCTGCGCATCGACGGCGGTGACCGTCTCCGTGACGAACATGGTCGGCGAGGTGATTCAGTCCGTCGGTTCTCCGGAACAGAAAAACGCGCATCTGCCAAAGCTCGCGGACGGGACCTACGCCGCCGGCGCTTTCTGCCTCACAGAAGCGCAGGCGGGATCCGATCCTTCGGGCATGCGCGCCAGCGCCCGCCGCGCCGACGACGGCTGGATCATCGACGGCGAGAAGCTTTACATCACGAGCGCGGAATATGCCGGCGTCTTTGTCGTCTGGGCCGTCACGGACGCCACGGCGCCGAAGGGCAAGGGCGTTTCGTGTTTTCTCGTCGCGGCGGAAACGCCCGGCCTTGTCGTCGGCAAGGCGGAACGGAAAATGGGCCAGACCGGCTCCGCCACCAACAGCGTCCGCTTCGATCAATGCCGCGTTCCCGCTTCGGCGCTGATGGGCCGCGAGAACGATGGATTTCGCATCGCCGTCGGAGAGCTGGCGGGCGGCCGCATCGGCATCGCCGCGTTGTCGCTCGGCGTCGCGCGCGCGGCGATGGACGCCGCCAAAGCCTATGCGAAGGAGCGCCGGCAGTTCGGCCAGCCGATCGGCGATTTTCAGGGGCTGCAATGGATGATCGCCGATCGCGAGACCGAGCTGGAGGCTGCGCGTCTGCTCATCCTGCAGGCCGCCCATCTCAAGGATCAGAAACAGCCTTTCGCGAAAGCCGCGTCGATGGCGAAGCTGTTCGCGTCGGAGGCGGCGCAGCGCGCGACGGACGCCGCGATTCAGATTCATGGCGGCGCGGGCTATCTCAAGGATTATCCGGTGGAGCGCTATGCGCGCGACGCGCGCGTCACCCGGATTTATGAAGGCTCGTCTGAAATCCAGCGTCTGGTCATCGCGCGCGAGATCATGCGGCAGGGATGAAATTCACGCCGCGCTGTCGTGCCAGCGCGGCGCATAGCCGGCGCGCAGCGCGCCGAGAATCGTCGGCGGCGTCAGCGTTTGCGGGATGTCGGGAAGCGCAAGCGTGGTCGCTGAATAGCCCTCGAACGACCAGCGCAGCAGCCGGCCGGCTTTCAGCGCGTGCGGCGCGCCGTCGACGAGGATCATCGCGCCGTCCGGCAGCATGCGGGATGCGATCTTGTGCGCGCGCTTCTCGCGGCCGATCAGGCGCTCGGCGTGCAGCCGCTCGTCCATCTCCGGCGCCTTCGGCGGGCGCGCCAGATTATCATGCCGCATGACGGCCTCCGCGAACGCTTTCGCATCGGCGCGCCGGCACTCGAAGCAGGGGCGGTGGCCGGCGGCGAAGGCGGTGGCCTCATCGCAGAAGAACAGGGCGGTATAAAAGCGGCCCCACACGATGTTGCGCCTGTTCTTGAAAGAGAGCGTGCAACAGATCCATTGTTTCGTCGCCCATGGCCTGCCGCGCACCGTCTGCGTGGCCGGATCATGGAAACGCCCGCCGCGCACTCCATACATCGTTCCGCGCGCAGGCGTCGAAACGAGTTCGCCCGTGGGCGCGACGCGATTGCGCAGCGGCCGTTCGGCGACGCCCGGCTGCGGATCTGATGGCAGGGCGCGCGGCATCGCGACCGCCGCTCAGCGCTCGTCTGTTTTGAGCGAACTCGCGACGACGGGTTTCGGCTTCGCCTTGGCGGAAATGCCGCCGGTCGGCGTCATGTCGGCGGAATCACGCCGCGCGGACAGCGTCGAGCCGGCGATGTCTTTCGCCGACTCATCGAGCTTGTAGATGTCCTCGCGGAACTGCGTGTCGCCGTCGCTGTCGCCCCACGCCGTGAGATAGATCCACGCGACGGGAACGGGGCGCGCGAGCCGGATCGTTTTCGTCTGTCCTGAATCGATTTCGGTCTCGATCGCGATGCGGTCGACGCCGGTTCCCTGCAGCAGCCACGCGGCCAGATCGCGCACGCCTTCGATGCGCGCGCAGCCGGAGGACTGGAACCGCACGTCGGAGCGGAAAAGGCCCTTCTTCGGCGTGTCATGGAGATAGACCGCATGCGCGTTCGGCATGTCGATGCGCGTCTGTCCGAGCGAATTAGTCGGGCCGGGGTCTTGCCGGATGCTGAAGGGCGCGGATGTCGTGTTGGTCCAGTCGATCGTCGCCGGGTCGAGTTCGACGCCGCCCTGTCCGATCACGCGCATGTTGTTTTTGGCGAGAAAATGCGGGTCTTTGGCGACCTTCGGCATGATGTCGTTCTTCACGATCGACAGCGGCGCCGTCCATGTCGGATTGAGATTCACCGCCGTGATGCGCGCTTCAAGCACCGGCGATGCGCGGTCTGGCCGGCCCACGATCGCCGTGTGGCGCTGCGCCACTTGCCCGTTCTCCACCGCCTCGGCGACCGCGCCGGGGATATTCACCGTCACATAGCGGTTCGGGAACAGGAAGCCGTCGTTCTTCAGGCGCTCGATCGAGGCCGAAAGTTGCCGGAGCCTCGCCTCGACCGGCGTGTTGAGCGCTCTCAGCGTCAATGTCCCGACCGTGCCGGTAAGCGACAACCCGTGCCGCGCCTGGAATTTTTTCAGACCTTCGCTGGTGGTCGCGTCGAACTGATCCTTCTCCGCATGCGTCGCGGCGAGGTCGCCGGATGCGGCGAGGCGCTTGTGCAGCGCGACGACGTCCGGCCCGGCGGAGCCTTCCTTCAACTCCTTGACGGATGATGGAAGCGAGGCCCAGCCGCCGCGCGCGGCGATGTCGTTGTAGCGTGCGAGCGCCGAGACGGTGCGGTCATAGGTGAGCGGCCCATAGATCGGCTCCGCCGCGAAGGCCTGGGCGCCGCAGCCGAGTAGCGCGACGATCGTCGCGCGCGAGAGCCGGATCATTCGCGCCAGCATGGCGACGCCTCGCATTGGGTAGCCGCAGGTTATTCGGCGTCCGTCAACAAGGCGTTAACCAATAAAGGCCGAACCGTGTTTACTCCGCGGCCTTCTGCGCCGGCTCGATCGGCGCAGGCGCCGTCCATTTGAGAACCGGCGCGCGCGCGGCCCGCGTCTCATCAAGCCGTCGCCGCGGCGCGTGATAGGGCGCGCCCGAAAAGCGCTCCACATCGCCGCGCTTCGCCGCGAAGGCGAGGTCGCGCATCGTCGCGATGAAGAGATCGAGCGACGCCTTCGACTCCGATTCCGTCGGCTCGATCAGCATGGCGCCATGCGCGACGAGGGGGAAATAAATCGTCATCGGGTGGTAGCCCTCGTCGATCATCGCCTTCGCGACATCGAGCGTCGTGACGCCGGTGTCTTTCAGCCAGTGATCGTCGAACAGCGCCTCATGCATGCAGGGTCGCTCGCCGAACGGCTGCGACATCACATCGGCGAGGCAGGCGCGGATGTAATTCGCGTTCAGCACGGCGTCTTCGGACGCTTGCCGGCATCCGTCGGCGCCGTGGCTCAGCATGTAGGACAGCGCTCGCGCATACATCCCCATCTGGCCGTGAAACGCCGTCATCCGCCCGAAGCTCTCGCCGTCCGCGTGCTCGACGAGCGTCAGGCGCTCGCCGTCGCGGGTCACGAACGGGACCGGCGCATAGGCCGCAAGGCGCTTCGACAGCACGACCGGGCCTGCGCCCGGGCCGCCGCCGCCATGCGGCGTCGAAAACGTCTTGTGCAGATTGATGTGCATCGCATCGACGCCGAGATCGCCGGGTCTGATCTTGCCGACGATCGCGTTGAAATTCGCGCCGTCGCAATAGAAATAGCCGCCGGCCGCGTGAACCGCGTCGGCGATGTCCTGGATTTGGGATTCGAACAGCCCGCAGGTGTTCGGGTTGGTCAGCATGATCGCCGCGACGTCGGGGCCGAGCAGCGGCGTCACATCCTCGATATGCACGCGCCCGTCCGCGCGCGCCGGAACCGGCTTCACGGAAAATCCGATCAGCGCCGCCGTGGCGGGATTGGTGCCGTGGGCGGAATCGGGCACCAGAACGACCGTGCGCGTCGCGGATTCGCCGCGCGCCGCGATCGCCGCCTTGATCGCCATCATGCCGCACAATTCGCCATGCGCGCCGGCTTTCGGCGACAGCGCGACGGCCTCCATATTGGTGAAGGCCAGCAGCCAGCGCGACAGCTCCTGCATCAGCGCGAGCGCGCCCTGCACGGTGGAAACAGGCTGCAGCGGATGAATGTCGCCGAGGCCGGGCAGGCGCGCCATCTTCTCGTTGAGGCGCGGATTGTGCTTCATCGTGCAGGAGCCGAGCGGAAAAAGCCCCGTGTCGATGCCGTAATTCTTCTGGCTGAGGCGTACGTAATGGCGCATCGCCTCGGGTTCGGAGAGGCCGGGCAGGCCGATCTCGCCCTGGCGCGCATGCGCGCCGAGTCGCGACGCCACGGCCTTTGGCGCAGGCGCGTCAACGCCGGAGACGTCGGCGCGGCCGATCTCGAACAGCAGCGGCTCTTCCTGCATGAGCGCGCGATTGCCGGTGAAGGTGGCGTGCATGGCGCCGGCGTCGTTCGCGGCGGGTTGTGTCGGGCGGCCCTGATTGTTCAGCATCACAGCGCTCCCTTCAGCGCGTCGACGAACGCGGCGCGATCCTCGTCCGTGTTCACTTCCGTGTTGGCGACGACGATGAGATCGTCGAGGCCGGCGCCGGGAAGAAGCCGCGACACGGGAACGCCGCCCATCACGCCCGTCGCCGCCATTTTTTCGATGACGGCGGCGGCGTTTCCTTTCACGCGGATCGTGAACTCGTTGAAGAAGCTCTCGTTGAGAATCCCTGCAATTTTCTCCGCCTCGATCATCTCGGCCAGCGCGACCGCGTTGGCGTGGTTGGTTTCGGCGATGCGCTTCAGTCCGGTCTGTCCCAGAAGCGAAAGATGGATCGTGAAGGCGAGAACGCACAGGCCGGAATTGGTGCAGATGTTGGAGGTCGCCTTCTCGCGGCGGATATGCTGCTCGCGGGTCGAGAGCGTCAGCACGAAGCCGCGCTTTCCTTCCGCGTCGACGGTCTGGCCGCACAGGCGGCCGGGCATCTGCCGCAGATATTTTTGATTGGCGGCGAACAGCCCGACATAAGGTCCGCCGAAATTCAGGCCGTTGCCGATCGACTGTCCTTCGCCGACGACGATGTCGGCGCCCATCGCGCCGGGCGGCGCTACAAGGCCGAGGGACATCGCCTCGGTGAAGACGGCGATCAGAAGCGCTCCATGTTTATGCGCCTTCTCCGCAATCGCGGAAAGGTCGCGCAGGTTGCCGAACACGTCCGGCGTCTGCACGACGACGCAGGAGACGCTGTCGTCGATCGCAGCGAGAATATCCTCGGTCGCGCTGACGTCCGGCCGCAGCGCGACGACCTCGTCGCCCGCCATATGGGACAGGGTTTTCACCACGTCGACATAGTGCGGATGAAGCCCGCCCGACAGAACGGCCTTGTTCCGGCGCGTCACGCGATGCGCCATCAGCACCGCTTCGCCCGCGCCGGTCGAGCCGTCATACATCGAGGCGTTGGCGACATCCATGCCGGTGAGCGCCGCGACCTGGGTCTGGAACTCGAACAGATATTGCAGCGTGCCTTGGGCGATCTCCGGCTGATAGGGCGTATAGCTCGTCAGAAATTCGGAGCGCTGGATCAGGTGATCGACGGTCGCCGGAATATGGTGCTTGTAGGCGCCGGCTCCGACGAAGAAGGGAGCCGACGACGCTGAAACATTCTGCGCCGCCATTCGGCCGATGATGCGCTCCACCTCGATTTCGCTTCGCGCGTGTGGCAGGTCGACCGGCTTGGCGAGCAGCTTGTCGCGGGGCGCATCGGCGAACAGCGCGTCGATGTGATCGACGCCGATGCGCGCCAGCATCGCCTGGCGGTCGGCGTCGGTGAGGGGCAGATAGCGCATGCGAGGGGCCTCGGTCAGTCGAGCGTCTTGAGGAAGGCGTCGTAGTCGGCCTGGCTCATCAGCGCGTCGAGTTCGGCCTTGTCCTTCAGCCTGATTTTCATGAACCAGCCCTTTCCGGCGGGATCCTCGTTCACGGTCGCGGGCGCGGCTTCGAGCGCGCTGTTGACCTCGACGATCTCGCCCGCGACCGGCGCGAAAACCTCGCTCGCCGCCTTCACGCTTTCGACCACCGCCGCCTCGGCGCCCGCCGCGACCTGCTTGCCGACGGCCGGCAGTTCGACGAACACGACGTCGCCCAGCTGCTGCTGCGCATAGTCGGTGATGCCGATGGTCGCGACATCGCCGTCGACGCGCACATATTCATGGTCCTTGGTGAATTTCAGCGTCATGGTTGTTCTCCCTCGAACTCAGCGTTTGTAGTGGTGCGGCGCGAACGGCATGGCGGCGACGGTCGCCGCGAGCGGCTTGTCGCGCACGATGATCTCGACCTTCACGCCCGGCCTGGCGAAGGCGGTCTCGACATAGCCCATCGCGACCGGCGCATTCACGGTCGGGCCAAATCCCCCGGAGGTGACAACGCCGATCCTGCGGCCTTCGGCGCGCACCTCGGCGCCCTCGCGCGCCGGCGCGCGTCCTTCGAAGGAAAAGCCGACGCGCTGTCGCGACGCGCCGTTCTGCAACTCGCGCTGGATGCGGTCAGCGCCGGGGAACCCGCCACCTTCACGCCTGCGCTTCTGCATCGACCAGACCAGCGCCGCCTCGACCGGAGAGGTCGTGACGTCGATGTCGTGACCGTAGAGGCAGAGGCCGGCTTCGAGCCGCAGCGAATCGCGCGCGCCGAGCCCGATCGGCTTCACGCGCTCGTCTGTCAGAAGCAGATCCCAGAGATCGCCGGCCCTGTCGGCCGCGATTGAGATTTCAAACCCGTCCTCGCCCGTATAGCCCGAGCGCGAGATTTGCGCCTGGGCGCCGGCGATGGTCGCGCGCCGCGAGGTCATGAAGGCGAGCGACGAAATATCAGGGATGTGCGCGGCGAGAACAGCCTCGGCCTTCGGGCCCTGCAGCGCGATCAGCGCGAGATCGTCCGCGCGTCGCAATTTTACGTTGGCGGGCAGTTTTGCGTTGAGATGCGCATAATCCGCCTCCTTGCAGCCGGCGTTGACCACGAGATAGAGCGATCCTTCCGGGCCTTCGCCGGTACGGGTCGTCATGAAATCGTCGAGGATGCCGCCGTCCTCGGCCAGAAATTGCGAATAGCGCTGCTGCGCCGGCTTGAGATTGAGCATGTCGGCGGGGCACAGGGCCTCCAGCGCCGCCGCCGCCGTTTCATGGCGCCCATCGTCGGGAACGAGAAACGCCTGCCCCATATGGGACACGTCGAACAGCCCGGCGCTGGCCCGCGTCCATTGATGTTCAGTGAGAATGCCGGTCGGATACTGCACCGGCATGTCGTATCCGGCGAAGGGAACCATGCGCGCGCCCAGCGCGCGATGTCGCTCGGCGAGCGGCGTTGCAAGAAGCGGTGCGTCAGCGGCGGGGCTCGCCATGCTCAAATCTCCGGACGACGAAACGCGCGCCGGATCGTCTCCGCCGCGCGCCCCCTCTGTCCTTGACCTGAGAGATTTCCCCCTTGCGCCTGGCGCTTGCGGCCATGACGCGAGAGGTTACGCCCGTCGGTGGACGGCGCTTGCGCGCCGCCTCTTTCCAGAGTGCCAGCTCCCGCGCGGTCCTTTTGCCTGAGCGTTTCCGGGGCGGTTGCGCCTTCGGCGCCGGGCTTTCGCCCGGTCTCTTCCGCGGGGATCGTGAGCAGCCTCACGTCTCACGCAGGCGCGGGGGCTGTCAATGGGAGCGGCGGCTTGGCCCTGTCGAAAAGAATGGCGTTAAGCATTCGGAGCGTGCAGGAAGGCGGCGCACGCAGGACGGCTGCGGGGAGGACGGCGTGGCCCGGTACGACTTCAACGCGCAGCGCCTTTTCGTCGAGGAGCGCCTGTCGGCCGGCGCGGCCGTCGCGCTCGATCGCGATCGTTCGCACTATGTTGCGCATGTCCTGCGGCTCAAAACGGGCGACGCGATCCTCCTTTTCAACGGCCGCGACGGAGAATGGCGCGCGCGCCTGCGCGAGGTCGGCAAAAAAGGCGTGGCCCTAGAGGCCGAAGAAATGATTCGCGCGCAGACGCCGGCGCCGGATGTCGTTTATGCCTTCGCGCCGCTCAAGCATGCGCGGCTTGACTATATGATTCAGAAGGCGGTGGAGATGGGCGCCGCGCGCCTCGCGCCCGTGATCACGCAGCATACGCAGGTCCACCGCGTCAATGCGGAGCGCATGCGCGCGAACGCCATAGAGGCGGCGGAGCAATGCGGCGTGCTGCATGTTCCGGAGGTCGCGCCGGAGACGAAGCTGCCGCGCTTTCTCGAAGCGATAGCGGAGGACAGTTTGCTCGTCTTCTGCGACGAGGATGCGGAGATCGCCGATCCGGTCGCCGCGCTGCGCGAGAGGCGGAAGAATGAATCGGCGGCGTCCGGACTGACGCTTCTCATCGGTCCGGAAGGCGGCTTTTCCGCCGATGAGCGCGCGCTGATTCTTCGCCGGCGAAATTGCGCGTGCATCAGCCTTGGTCCACGCATTTTGCGCGCCGACACCGCGGCGGTCGCGGCGCTGACGGTCGCGCAGATCGCGCTCGGCGACTGGCGCTGACTGGAATTGAATCAGTTCGCAGGAAGGCCGGCTTTTTCGCTCGCGACATTCCGTCGGAAGTGAGGCTGCGGGCCGACTCATTTTCGCCCCTCTTCGCTTCAATGTGGCCGCGCGATCCGGAACAAAGCGAGCTGCGCGGCGTTCTGGGGAGTTGGCGATAGCGAAGGGTGGGGCAATGACCACGACAGCGATGCGGTTCGGCGTGGAGGAAGAGTTTTTTATCGCCGACAAAACAACATGTTCAACGCCGCGTGGCTCCCTGAAGACGTTTCATGCTGCGGCGCGGCAGGCTTTTCCCACGGGTGTGCAGCGCGAGATGTTGCAGTCGCAGCTCGAGATCGCGACTCCGCCAGTGTCCGATGTCAATGAGGCGCGCGCGATGCTGTCTCGTCTGCGCGCCGGGTTGAGCGATGTCGCGCGCGAGCATGGCCTTGCGCTGTTCGCCGCCGGCACCCATCCGACCGCGCACTGGACGCGCGAGCGCGCCACCCCCGCGGCGCGATACGACAAGCTGATGCGCGATCTTCGGATGCTCGGCGAACGCAATCTCGTCTGCGGCATGCATGTGCATGTCGAGGTCATGGATCCTTCGACGCGCGTCGATCTGATGAATCGCATGCAGCCCTTCCTTCCGCTGCTGCTCGCGCTCTCCACGTCGTCGCCTTTCTGGCAGGGACGATGGACGGGTCTGCTCGGCTATCGCCTCGCCGCCTATCGGGAAATGCCGCGCACGGGTCTGCCGGAGACGTTCGACGACGCGCAGGATTACGAGCGCTATGTCGATGCGATGGTCGCGGCCGGCGCGATTCCCGATGCGAGCTTCATCTGGTGGGCGCTCCGGCCGTCCCTGAAGCATCCCACGCTCGAGCTGCGAATCGCCGATAGCTGCACCAATGTCGATGATGCGGTTGCGATTGCGTCGCTCTATCGCTGCATGGTGCGGCTTCTCGATCGCCGCCGCGACATCAACGCCGCGATCTCCGGCGCCGTGCGCGCGGTCGCGTCCGAGAATATCTGGCGCGCGCAGCGTTATGGCATGCACGGCACCTTTGTCGACCTCGACAGGCGGCGCGCTGTCAGCGCGGCGGAATGGCTGGGCGATATTCTCACGCTCGTCGCCGAGGATGCGGAAGCGCTTGGCTGCGTCTCCGAGTTTGATCGCGTGCGCGCCATTCTCGCCCGCGGGTCGAGCGCGGATCGCCAGCTCGCGATTTTCAATGAAGCGCGGGGCCGCGGCTTGCCGCAGCATGAGGCGCTTCGCGAGGTCGTGGCATGGCTGAGCGAGGCCACCGTCGGGCGGGATCTTCTGTCCGGCGAAGGCTGGGCGTCGCAGGAGAGGGCGGCGTAACCGCGGCGGCCCTGCTTCGCGGCGTCGTTCGCGCGAAGCGCATGTGTCGCCGATCGCCATCGCTGCGATGATCGCTGTTGACGGCGCGGGCGAAAACCGCATGGAGGAGCATATCTTATGCCGCCCGCGCGGGTTCCGGAATTGCTGACCATGCGCGCCCCGTCCGGGAGGACAAGCGATTGAACGATCGTGTCGTCGACGATGGACGGACGCCGCCGCCGCGTTTCGTCTCGGGCTCCACCATGCGGCATGTCGTGGTCATGACGGCGACGGCGTCCGTCGGCCTGCTCGCGATTTTCTTTGTCGATTTTCTGTCGCTTCTTTACGTGTCCTGGCTCGGGGAGCCTGCGGCCACGGCCGGCGTCGGCTTCGCGACCGTCGTTTTCTTCTTCTCGATCTCGATCAATATCGGCCTGATGATCGCCGTGTCGGCGATCGTGTCGCGGGCTCTCGGAGCGGGCGAAAGGGCCCGCGCGCGCGAGCTTGCGGCCGCCGCGATGGCGATCATGTCGGTGGCGTCGCTGGTCATGTCCGTGCTGGTGATCGCGGCGCTTCCCGCCATCCTGCCGCTGCTGGGCGCGCAGGGTCGCGCCTATGAGGTCGCGTATCGCTTTCTGATGATCGCCCTCCCGTCGACCGTGTTCATGGCGCTCGGCATGGGCTGGAGCGCGGTCCTGCGCGCGGTCGGCGATGCGCGTCGCGCGATGAACGTCACGCTGATCGGCGGCGCGGTGTCGGCCGTTCTTGATCCCATCCTGATTTTCGGCCTCCATCTCGGCCCCGACGGCGCCGCGGTCTCCACCGTGGTCTCGCGCATCGTCTTCGCCTGGTTCGGTTATCGCGGCGCGGTTCTGGTGCATGATCTCGTCGCGCGTCCGACCCTGGAGGGCGTCCGGCGCCATGCGCGCGCGGTGATCGCGATTGCGGGCCCTGCCGTGCTCACCAATCTGGCTTCGCCCGTGGCTATCGCTTTCGTAACGCGCACGATCGCGCAGTTCGGCGATGCGGTGATCGCGGCGAGCGCCATCATCGACAGGGTGGTGCCGCTCGCCTTCGGCGGAATTTTCGCTCTAGCCGGCGCGGTCGGTCCCATTCTCGGCCAGAACTGGGGCGCCAGGCGTTACGACCGCATGCGCAGCGCGTTCCGGGACGCTTTGCTGTTCGTTATCATCTACGTCCTCTGCGTCTGGGTTGCGCTTGTCGCGCTGCGCGATGTGATCGCTTTCGTTTTCGCGGCGGCGGACGCGACGGCGGATCTGATTCGCCTGTTCGCCGTGATCAGCGGGCCGACATGGTTGTTCATGGGCTTCCTGTTCACGGCCAATTCCGCTTTCAACAATCTCGGCTTTCCCTTTTACGCCACGCTCTTCAACTGGGGCCGCGCCACGGCGGGAACGATACCCTTTGCGGTCGCTGGCGCGTCGATCGGCGGCGCCGCGGGCGTGATGATCGGTTTCACCGTTGGCGCCGCCCTGTTCGGCGTCACGGCGGCCATCGTCGCATGGCGCTGCATCAGGCGGCTGGAGCGCGCCGCGAAGCCGGTTGAAGCGGCTGTCGCCGGCTCCTAAAATCGTCCCGCTGGCGGGAGGAGATCGGGATCATGATGAATCTGATGGAGATCATGCAGTCCGCGCAGGGCGGCCAGGGCATGGACTATCTCGCCGGGCGGTTCGGCATATCCCAGCAGCAGGCGCAGGCCGCCGTCGGCGCGGTTCTGCCGGCGATGTCGATGGCGATGCGGCGGCAGGCCGACAATGTCGACCAGATGTCGCAATTTCTCGGCGCGCTGGCGCAGGGCCGCCACGGCCAGGCGTTCGATCCTCAGGACAGGGACGGCGACGGCGTGCCGGACCACCTCCAGCGCCAGGGCGACGATGTGCTCGGCATGCTGTTCGGGTCGAAGGAGGCGAGTCGCGCCGTCGCCGGACAGGCGGCCCAGTTCGCGGGGCTGCCCGATTCGATGATGAGGTCGATGCTGCCGGTGATCGCCTCGATGTTGATGGGCGGCCTGGCGAAAGGCATGAGCAATCAGGGATTCGGCGGATTGCTCGGCCAGATCGCCAGCAGTTTCGGCGGCGCGATGGGCGGCGCCATGGGGGGAGCGATGGGCGGCGCCCAGAGCGGACAGGGCGGCCTCACAGACATTCTCGGAAAGATGATGACCGGCGGCATGATGGGCGGCGGCGCGATGGGCAGCAATGCCGCGCCGTCCGCGCCGCAGGCGCAGAGCAATCCGTTCGGCGACATGCTGAATTCGATGCTGGGCGGCGCGGCGCAGTCGTCGCCTGCTCCCCGGCAGGAGGAGCAGGGCGATCCAATGGCGACGTCGCTGCAGGCCGGCCTGGACGCGCTGCAGGGGATGTTTCGCGCCGGCGCGCAGACCCAGCAGGCGCAGATGGACGGCCTCAACCAGATCTTCGGTCAATTGTTCGGGGACAACCGGCGCGCCTGACGCGGCGCTTTTTTCGAGGCGATGGGCGCGCCCGGTTCGCGAGAACCGGACGCCGCTTTTCAGAAACAGCCGGACAGGCGTCTTTCGGCCGGTCGCCGGCTCAGGCGATGCCCTGCCAATAGCCTTGGACCACTGGCAGGCGCGCGCGCGGCGCGACCTGAACGATGCGCGAGCCGGGCTTTTCAAAGGCGCCGAGGCCGGACTCCCGGCGCAGGAGCGCCGTCGGGTCTTCGCCGAAACCGACTTCGAGCGCGCCAGCGACTTCCGACCGCGTCAGGCCGATGTCTTTCAGCATGCGCTCGTCGGAGCCCGCGAGATCGGCGAGCGCGCGTCGGTTCTGACGCGCGGCGATAAAAGCGTGAAGTTTGCGCAGTCCGGGCCTCGCGGCCTCGCGCAGCGTTTGCGCGAGGGAGCCAATGGTCTGCGCTGCGGTCAGCGTCAATGTCATGGCAGCCTCCTCGGCTGAATGAGCAGGACCCGTCGCCGGCGGGCGCTGCGGAAATCAGGGCGAGCGCGACCGGCCGGGCCGAACGGGGGGAAGTTCGGCCCGCCGCCGGATCGCGTCGGGCGGTGAAGGCGGCGAGGGGAGAGGCTCACCGTTCGTCAGTGATATAGATGAAACAGAAAAATCATTGAAACGAATGTTTGTGGAGTATACGATCACGTTCGATGATGAATGGGGTTCGCCCGTGACTCACCTTCTCGACATTGACCAGCTTCGCACCTTCGTCGCGATCGCCGACGCCGGGTCGTTCACCCGGGCGGCGGAGATGGTCCACAAGACCCAGTCGGCCGTCTCCATGCAGATGAAGCGGCTGGAGGAGCGCCTCGGCAAGGAGCTGTTCGCCCGCGACGGCCGGCAGTCGCGCCTCACAGAGGAGGGCGAGCGTCTTCTCGACTACGCCCGCCGCATCGTCCGCCTCAATCTGGAGGCGATTTCCTCCTTCAACGAGGCGGAGCTGGCTGGTCGCGTCCGGCTCGGCGTGCCGGACGACTACGCCGAGCGCTATCTGCCGGAAATCCTCGCGCGCTTCTCGCGCTCCAACCCGCGCGTCGAGGTGGCGGTGGTGTGCGAGCCGACGCACATGCTGGTCGAATCGATCATGCAGTCGCAGCTCGATCTCGCCATCGTCACCCAGTGCGAGACGACGGCGCCGGTGGAGATTTTCCGCGAGGAGCGGTTGCTGTGGGTGTCGTCCTCCAGGCACGGCGTGCATGAGGAGGAGGTCGTGCCGCTCGCGCTCGGGCGCGCCACATGCAGCTGGCGCCGCTCCGCGACCGGAGCCCTGGAGAGCACGGGCCGCCGCTATCGCGTGCTTTATTCGAGCTGGAGTTCGAATGCGGTCGGCGCGGCCGTGATGGCGGGTCTCGCCGTCTCCGTGCTGCCTGAGAGCGCGATCCGCACCGGCATGCGCGTGCTCACGCCGGCGGACGGCTTTCCCGGCCTCTCATCCTGCAAGATCGGGCTGATGCGCGCGAGCGCCAACGCGGACGCGCTGGTCGGCGCGCTGGCCGGCCATATCGTTCAGAGTCTCGAGAACCTTCCGTCGCGCGCCGAAGCGCCGGTGCGCGTCGCGG
Source organism: Rhizobiales bacterium 65-9 (assembly GCA_001899525.1). Lineage (GTDB taxonomy): Bacteria > Pseudomonadota > Alphaproteobacteria > Rhizobiales > Beijerinckiaceae > Terrirubrum. The sequence goes on along the minus strand of MKVY01000027.1, from coordinate 356,551 downwards.
CCGAATAGCGCCGCCCTGATGAGCGCGGCCCCGAATCGCGACTCCCCGCCGCGCGAGAGCGGCGTCGCTGCGGGCTCCGGCGTCGCCCGGCCTCGCGTGGTCATTGTCGGCGGCGGCTTCGGCGGGATCGAGGCGGCGAGGGCGCTGGCGCGCGCGCCTGTCGATGTCACGCTGGTCGACCGCCATAACTATCATTGTTTTCAACCGCTGCTGTATCAGGTCGCCACGGCGGCGCTGTCTCCCGCAGAGATCGCATGGCCGATCCGCAGCGTGGTGCGCCGGCAGCCCAATCTCACGGTGCTGATGGCGACCGCGACCGGCGTCGATGCGGATGCGCGCCGCGTGTTCGTCGGCGAGCATGCGTTGCCGTATGATTATCTGGCGCTCGCGACTGGAGCGACGCATTCCTATTTCGGCCATGACGAATGGGCGCCGTTCGCTCCCGGCCTGAAGCAGATCGACGACGCGACCGACATCCGGCGCAAGCTGCTTCTAGCTTTCGAGCGCGCGGAATGGGAGGACGACGAGGCCGAGCGCCGCAGGTTGCTCACCTTCATCATCGTCGGCGCGGGGCCGACCGGCGTTGAGCTGGCCGGCGCCATCGCGGAGGTTGCGCGTCAGGCGTTGCCTGCTGACTTCCGCCGGATCGACGCGCGCATGGCGCGCGTGTGCCTGATCGAGGCCGGGCCGCGGATTCTGCCGTCATTGCCGGAGAATCTTTCCAGCTATGCCGCGCGCAGCCTTGCTGCGATGGGCGTCGAGATCATGACGGCGACGCGCGTCACGGATTGCGACGCGCGCGGCGTGGAGACGGAGCAGGCGGGGCGCATCGACGCCGGCGTCGTGGTTTGGGCGGCGGGCGTGGTGTCGTCTCCGGCGGCGCAGTGGATCGGCGTCGAAAAGGACCGCGCCGGTCGCGCGCTGGTCGGGCCTGATCTTTCAGTTCCGGGCCGCCCGGAGATTTTCATCATCGGCGACGCCGCCGCTGTCGCGGGCAGTGACGGACGCATGGTCCCTGGCGTCGCGCCGGCGGCCAAGCAGATGGGACGCTATGTCGGGCGGCTCGTCGCCGCGCGCGTCAGCAAGACGGCTGCTCCCGCGCCGTTCTGCTACAGGCATTCCGGCGATCTCGCCACGATCGGGCGCAAGGCGGCGGTCGTGAAGCTCGGCCGCTTTCAGTTGACCGGCTTTGTCGGATGGTTGTTCTGGGGCGTCGCGCATATCTATTTTCTGATCGGAATCAGAAATCGCTTCGTCGTCGCCTTCAGCTGGTTCTGGAGCTATCTGACCTATCAGCGCGCCGCCCGGCTGATCACCGGCCGCGAAGGGCCGCCGGCGCCGGGCCGCTCGTCTTCAGCGTGACGCGCCCGCCGCGCAGGCGTGAGTTCTGACAAAGAATATCGGTTCTAATAGACCGCCGCCTCGAAGATGCGCGACAGGTCGCCCTTCCATTCGCTGTTGTAGAGCTTGATCAGCCTGTCGGCCAATGTCTCGTTGGCGGTGACGATATTGTCGAGCGGCGCGAGAAAGCGCGTCTCGTTGCGGCCGAGCGTGTCGATCTGCCCCCGGCGTTTCAGCCCGTCGCGTGAAAGCTGAAGCATGTCCCGCGCGACGTCGCGCGCGGTGCGGCCGTGAATGGCCGCCTGCAGGGCGAGCTTCGGAACATCGTCGCGCAGCGATTGCCGCTCCTCCGCGCTCCAGTCCTTGACGAGCTGCCACGCCTGATCGAGCGACGCCGAGTCATAAAGCACGCCGACCCAGAGCGCGGCCAGCCCCGCGATCATCGGCGCGGGGCCGACATCCGCGCCGCGCATCTCCAGATACCGTTTGAGCCGCACCTCCGGAAAGATCGTCGAGAGATGATTGGCCCAGTCCGAGATCGTCGCGCGTTCGCCGGGCAGTTGCGCGAGCTTGCCGGCGAGAAGGTCGCGAAACGACGATCCCGTCACATCGTGATAAACATCGCCGCGCTTGACGAAATACATCGGCACGTCGAGCGCGTAGTCGACATAGCGCTCGAACCCCATGCCGTCTTCGAACGCGAAGGGCAGCATGCCGGCGCGCTGGTTGTCCGTGTCGAGCCAGATGGCGGAGCGCATGGTCTTCAGGCCGTTGAGCTTGCCGTCCGTGAACGGAGAGTTCGCGAACAGCGCGGCGACGACAGGCTGCAGCGCCAGCGACACGCGCAGCTTCTGCGTCATGTCCGCTTCGGATGTGAAGTCGAGATTGACCTGCACCGTCGAGGTGCGGAACATCATGTCGAGGCCGCGCGATCCGACCTTGGGCATGTAGTTGCGCATGATCTCGTAGCGCCGCTTGGGCATCACCGGCGTCTGGTCGAGCGTCCAGACCGGACTCATGCCGACGCTGAGAAACGAGACGCCGAGAGGCGTCGCGACGGTCTTGAGGTCGGCCATGTGCTTGAGGAATTCCTGGTCGGTCGCATGCGCCGTTTTGAGCGGCGCGCCGGACAGTTCGAATTGCCCGCCGGGCTCGATGGAGATCGCGCCGCCGCCATGAGGATCGAACAGGCCGATCGGGTTTTCGTCATCGAGGATGGGCGTCCAGCCGGTCCGCTCGGCCATGCCCTCGATGAGCGCGCGCACGCCCTGCGGCTCGTAGGGAACCGGCGCGCGCGTCGTCTTGTAGAACGGTGTTTTCTCGTGCTCCGTCCCGACGCGCAGCTCGCCGGTTTTGCACCCTTCCTCGAACCACGCCACCAGTTCGTCGCGCGAATGGATGGGCGTGGAGTCCGATTGATCGCGGGCCATTCAGTCGGCTCCTGAAAGGTCTAGGATCGGCGCTGCGTGGCCCTGACCCCGATCGCCGTGAGGTGACATAGGCGGTCCCGGCTCTGCGGGCAATGCGCGCCCCGGGGCTGATCCATTCGTCCCACGCATTCGTCGGGCCGCCGCGCGCGCTTGACGCGCTTGACTCGGCGTCGGCCCCCCGCTCACAAGGCGCCATGACGAAGCCGAAGCTTCATGTCCTGCTCTGCGCTCCGCGCGGATTCTGCGCCGGAGTGGTGCGCGCCATCGACGCCGTCGAGCAGGCGCTGAAGCTCTACGGGCCGCCGGTTTATGTGCGTCACGAGATCGTTCACAACCGTTATGTGGTCGAGGGTCTGAAGAAAAAGGGCGCGGTTTTCGTTGACGAACTGTCGGAGGTTCCGGACACCGGCGCGCCTGTGATCTTTTCCGCGCACGGCGTCGCGAGGTCGGTGCCGGAGGAGGCCGCGTCGCGCAATCTCTTCGCCATCGACGCGACCTGCCCGCTCGTGACCAAGGTGCATCGCGAGGCCGAGCTTCATGCGCGGCGCGGTCGCCACGTCATTCTTGTCGGTCACGCCGGTCATCCCGAGGTGATCGGCACCGTCGGCCAGCTTCCGCCCGGCGCGATCACGCTGGTCGAGACGGTGGCGGATGTCGGGCGCCTGCCGCCCCCCGCGGACGGCCGGCCGCTGGCCTACGTGACGCAGACGACGCTGTCCGTCGATGATACGGCCGCCGTGGTCGCCGCGTTGCGCGCGCGCTTCCCCGATGTGGTCGGGCCGCACAAGGAAGACATCTGCTACGCCACGACGAACCGGCAGGAGGCCGTCAAGAGCGTCGCGCCGAAGGTCGATGCGATGATCGTCGTCGGCTCGCCGAATTCATCCAACTCGCAGCGGCTGCGCGAAGTCGCGGAGCGCGCCGGCTGCGCTCTCGCGCGCCTCATCCTGCGCGCCGAGGATATCGACTGGAGCGAGTTCGGCGCCATCCGCTCGCTTGGCGTGACCGCGGGCGCCTCGGCGCCGGAGGTGCTTGTCGAGGAGATCATCGACGCTTTCGCGGCGCGCTACGAGGTCGATGTCGAGACCGTTTCCACCGCTGACGAGAGCGTGTTTTTCCCTCTGCCGCGCGCGCTGCGGTCGGAGGCTGCGGCTTAGATGGCCGTCTACACCGAAGTCGCCGACGATGAGCTTGCGCGCTTCGTCGCAAACTACGACGTCGGCGCGCTGCTGTCGGCGAAGGGCATCGCCGAGGGCGTCGAGAACTCGAATTATCTTCTGCGCGCCGAGAAGGCGTTCTTCATCCTGACGCTTTACGAGAAGCGCGTGCGCGAGGAGGATCTGCCTTTCTTCATCACGCTGATGGAGCATCTGAACGCGCGCGGCGTCACCTGTCCGCTTCCGGTGAGGAACCGTGCCGGCGAGGCGCTTGGCCGTCTCGCGGGACGGCCGGCGGCGATGGTGACGTTTCTCGACGGCATGGGCGTGAGGCGTCCCGCCGTCGCCCATTGCGCGGCCGTGGGCGAAGCGCTCGCGCGCCTGCATGTCGCGGGACGCGACTTTCCCATGCGGCGCAGGAACGGACTGACCGTGGACGCATGGCGGCCTTTGTTCGATCGCGCGCGCGACCGCGCGGACGAGGTGTCGCCGGGGCTTGGCGCGCGCGCAGCCGTCGCGCTCGCGGAGCTTGAAAACAATTGGCCCGCCGATTTGCCTGTCGGCGTCATCCATGCCGATCTCTTTCCGGACAATGTTTTCTTCATCGGGTCGAAACTGTCCGGGCTGATCGATTTCTATTTCGCCTGCACCGATTGTCTCGCCTACGATCTGGCGATCTGCCTGAACGCCTGGTGCTTCGAGCCCGACGCCTCGTTCAATCTCACAAAGGGGCAGGCGATGATCGCCGGCTATCAGCGCGTGCGCGCGCTGGAGGGCGCCGAGATCGCGGCGCTGCCCGTTCTCTGTCGCGGCGCCGCGCTGCGCTTCATGCTGACGCGCCTGGTCGATTGGCTCAACGTGCCGGCCGGCGCGCTCGTTCGGCCCAAGGATCCGCTCGAATATGACCGCAAGCTGTCCTTTCATCGCCGCGTCGCCAGCGCCGGCGATTATGGCCTCGCGCGCTGAGACCGCGCCGCGATGACCGACTCCACCGTCGTGATTTACACCGATGGCGCCTGCTCGGGAAATCCCGGACCGGGCGGCTGGGGCGCCATTCTCCGCTATGGCGGCCATGAAAAGGAGCTGCGCGGCGGCGAGACGCCGACCACCAACAACCGCATGGAGCTGATGGCGGCGATCGCCGCGCTCGAAAGTCTCAAGCGCCCCGTGGAGGTGGAGCTTCACACCGACAGCCAGTATCTGCGCAACGGCATCACGCAGTGGATTCACGGGTGGAAGAAAAACGGCTGGCGCACCGCCGACCGCAAGCCTGTGAAGAATGAGGAGTTGTGGAAGCGTCTCGACGCCGCCGTCGCGCGGCACAAGGTGGCGTGGAAATGGATCAAGGGCCACGCCGGCCATGAATTCAACGAGCGCGCCGACGAGCTTGCGCGTCAGGCCATCAAGGAACTGGCCGGCGCCGGAAAAGCGCCGGCCTCGTAAGACCTACTGAAGCGAGGCGAGCATCGCCTCGGCGCCGGAGGTGTCCGCCTTGCCGGGCGCGTCCTCGACCGCGATGGATTTCACGACGCCATTGTCGACCAGCATCGCATAACGCTGCGAGCGCACGCCGAGTCCGAAGCCGGAGCCGTCCATCACCAGGCCGACAGCCTTGGCGAAGTCGCCGTTGCCGTCGGCGAGAAATTCGATCTTGCCCTTTCCGCCGGTCGCGTCGGCCCAGGCGTTCATGACGAACACGTCGTTGACGCCGGTGACGGCGATGGCGTCGACGCCTTTGGCTTTGATCTCGTCATAATGGGTGAGATAGCCGGGCAGGTGATTCTTGTGGCAGGTCGGCGTGAAGGCGCCGGGCACGGCGAACAGCACCACGCGGCGGCCCTTGAACACGTCCTCGGTGGTTTTCACCGCCGGTCCCTCCGGCGTCATCACGCGGAAATTCACTTGCGGCAGGTTGTCGCCGACGGCGATGGGCATGAACGGCTCCGTTGGAATGGCGTGCTTGATCGCGCAGGCTTTACGGCATTTCGCCGCCAAGGGGAAATGCCCCTCAGAGAAGCGCCGAGGCGTTGACGGTCGTATCGACCTCGATGGAGCGCCCGCCGGCGACGAGCGTCAGCCGCAACGGCCATGCCGACAGGCCCGCGGGCTTTTCCTCGATCGGGGAGATCAGGCGCGCGACCCCGCCGCTGCTCCTCTCCTTCAGAGCGGGCTTGCTGAAGAAGCTGCCGCGCGGACCCTCGACGAAAAGATCGATCGCCGCCGCCGGATCGGGCGCGACGATCTCGGTCGCCAGCGCCGGTTTTGCGCCGGCGAGGATTGTCGCGGCGCTGATCGCAAGGCCGGACGGCGCGGCGGTCCCGAGCGCGGTCTTGACCGGCGCTTTGCTGGCCGCCTCCGCGATGCGCCCCGCATGCTCGGTCTGCCGCGGGCCGGCGAGGCCGAGAACCGCCTGTCCCTGCGCGGGAATGCACATCGTCGCGCAGATCGCGTAGCTCATGGCGAGCCGCAGCCTGATCGGCGCTGTCGCGTCAGCCGGCGTGACCACGACCGGCAGGATCAGCGGATCGTGATAGCCGATGGAGGAGCTCGACCCGTCCTCGAATCGCTCGGGCGCCGGCCAGATCACCCGGATCGCCTTGCAGTTCTCCGATCCGGTCCAGTCGAACACGGGCGGCGTTCCCGCGTCGCCCGGATCGCGCCAGTAGGTCTTGAAGCCGTTGGCGAGCTTGAACTCGACCCCGGCCGCCCAGCCCTCGTCCGCCGAGCCGCCGGCGATCAGCCTCACCGCCGAATGGGAGGCCTCGCTCCAGGCCGAGGCGGCGCGTTCGGGATCGGCGCGCGCGGTCAGAACGGCGGCCGGGGAGAGAGACGCCGCCGCTGAGCCGGCGAGGAGGACGCGTCTGGAGAGCATGACGCGACTATAACGGAATTGAACGGGAGAACCATGAACGAAGCCGTGAGCGCTGATCCGGCGGGAAACTCGCGGCCGCCCGGCGCGCCTTGCCCCGGCCGGCGGTTTGCGCATACCATTTGCTCATGAAGGCGCCATCGTTCAAAGCGCAGGACGACCGCGGGTTTCTCGACGGTCAGCTTCTTGTCGCGATGCCGGGCATGACGGATGAGCGTTTTTCGCGCAGCGTCATTTACATCTGCGCGCACACGTCTGAAGGGACGATGGGGCTGGTTCTGAATCAGCGCGCGCCGCAGGTGAAGCTGCCGCAGATCCTGGTTCAGCTTGGCGTGGTGGAAGACAGCTCGATCGTGCTGCCCACCAAGGCGCGGCAGATCAACGTGCTCCGCGGCGGCCCGGTGGAGACCGGCCGCGGCTTCGTGCTTCATTCATCCGACTTCTATGTCGAAGCCGCGACGATGCCGCTCGACGAGGGTCTGTGCCTCACCACCACCATTGATGTGTTGAAGGCGATCGCGATCGGCGAAGGTCCTGATCGCGCGCTGCTGGCGCTCGGCTATGCGGGCTGGGAGGCCGGCCAGGTCGAGAACGAAATCAGGCAGAACGCGTGGCTGTCCTGCGCGGCCGATCCCGACATCATTTTCGACGACGGGATCGAAACGAAATATGATCGGGTGATGAAGCGTCTCGGCGTCGATCCGGCGATGCTGTCGAGCGCCGCCGGCCGCGCCTGATCGGCGGAGGGTCAGCCGGCGGATTCTGCGAGATATTTCTTCGCCAGAATTTTCGCTTCCTCGACGGCTGGCTGATCGAACGGATCGACGCCCATCGCATAGCCCGCGAGAATCGTCTCGATCATCATCGTCATCAGCAACTCGCCCAGCGATTCCTCGTCGAGCTTGTCGATCTGGACATGGCGGACGGGACGTCCGTTCTTGGCGAAGGTGTCGACCATGGCCCGGCCCTGCGCCGCGACCAGATCGCCGATGCGGCGCCTGGCGAATTCGGGCTCGTTGATGCGCGTCGCCAGCGGCTTCGGGATTTTCGATCCCTTGCCCTTGGTGTCGAGCGTGAGCACCGTGAACAGCTTGTCGCGCGGTCCGCCGAGATA
>MKVY01000027.1:343370-348552 GCA_001899525.1 Rhizobiales bacterium 65-9 | reverse complement strand
AGCTGCACCCACCAGCGCGTGAAGCGCTCGAAGCGGTCGCCATAGCCCATCATCACGCTGATGTTCTTGCCCTCGCGCATCGCCGCGACATTGACGGCGGCGCCGGCCGCCGCCGGAATTTTCGAGACGTCATGGCGCGCCAGCAGCGACAGCGCGCCGCGCGCGCCCTTGCGGATCGCGGAGATTTTCAGCCCGAGAACCGCCGCCGGCAGAAGCCCGACATTGGTGAGGACCGAATAGCGGCCGCCGACGCCCGTATGGTGATCGAGGATCGTCGCGTTGTAGGGCGCAAGCAGCGCGCGCAGCGCGTTCGTCTTTCCGGGCTTCTCCGGCTCGGTCAGGCCGAACAGATGCTTCGCCATGCGCTTTCCGAGGCCGGCGGCTTCGAGCGCGGCGATCGCGACGCTCGCCTGCATCAGCGTCTCGCCGGTGCCGCCCGATTTGGAGATGGCGACGAAGCGCGTCGTCTTCATCGGCAGCGCGTCCATGACGCGCGCGAAGGTGAGCGGGTCGAGATTGTCCATGAAATGCGCGCGCAGGCCCGTGCGCGGCGCAAGGCCGGGCACGCCGTGATCGGCGAGCTGCGCCAGCGTCTGCGCGCCGAGCGCCGAGCCGCCGGTGCCGAGGAAAACCACGTCTTTCGCGCCGTCGACGATGTCGGCGGCGACGGCGCGAATGCCGGAGAGGTCGGCCGTCTCCTCGGGGATGGCGAGCAGCGGCAGGGAGCCGTCGCGCATCTGTCCGCGCAGCGTTTCGACCGCGCGTCCCACATCGTCGAACGCCGTCGCAAGGCAGGCTTCGGTCAGCCCTCCCTTGCCGATGACTGTCGCGCGGGTGGCTTCGATGGATTGCTCAAGGCGCATCGTGATGGTCCGTCTTTGGTGAGCCGGGCCGCCGCGCGGGCGGCGGCCGGGGAACGCTGGAGCGTGATGAGGAAAGGCTGAAACGCCTTCCCAGAAGCATCATGCGGCGCGAAGGACTGAGAGCATGTTGCTGTTTTCGTGAAACAGCAAGATTTCTAAAGACCTCGCGGCTGTCCGGCGGCGGCGACGAGCAGCGCGCCGTCGCCGAAGAGACGATGCGCGACGCGCGTCACGTCGGCGCGGCTGACGGCGTTCACCAGCGCGTTGCGTCGCTGCATCCAGTCAAGTCCAAGCTCGTCGAGCTGCATGTGAACGAGCTGCGCCGCGATCTTGGTCGAGGAATCGAACCGCAGCGGATAGGAGCCGGTGATGTATTTCTTCGCCTTCTCGATCTCCTCGTCCGACGGGCCTTCCGTCGAGAGCGAGGCGATCTGCTCGCGGATGACCTGAAGCGCCTCTCCCGCGCGCTCGTTCTTCGTCGAGGTGCCGCCGAAGAGCAGGGCGGAGTGCTCGTTGGCGATGAGGGACGACGAGACGGAGTAGGCGAGGCCGCGCTTTTCGCGCACTTCCTTGAAGAGCCTGGACTGGAATGTTCCGCCGCCGAAGATGTGGTTGACCACCATCGCGGCGATGAAATCCGCATCCTTGCGCGCGACGCCGGCGCGTCCGAAGCGGATCGCCGTCTGCGGAATGTCGAGATGCGAGATCACGGTCTCGCCGATGCGCGCGGGGGCGACGGTCGGGATGGCCGCGAGTTCCGCCTTCGCCGGAAGATCGCCGAAGATGCGGTCGAGCGCGGCGGCCGCGGCGGCGGCGTCGATCGCGCCGACGATGCCGATGACGAGATTGTCGCGCGCGATCAGCCGGCGGTTGAGAGCGGCGATGTCGGCGCGGCCGAGGCTGGGAACGGTTTCGAGCGAGCCGTTGACGGACTTGCCATAGGGATGATTCGGAAACGCGGCTTCGGCGAAAGCGCGGCCGACAATCGAATCGGGATCTTTCGCCTCATGCTTCAGGCCGGCCGAGATCTGCGCGCGGATGCGCTCCACCGCGTCGTCGTCGAAGCGCGGCTCGACAAGCGCGAGCCGCAGCATCTCGAACGCTTCCGCGCGATGGCGCGTCAGCGTGCGCAGCCCGCCGCCCAGCGAATCCCTGTCGGCGTCGAAGGAGAGTTCGACGGCGAACTCGTCCAGCCTCTCCTGGAAGGCGGCGGAATCGTAGGGCCCGGCGCCTTCGTCGAGAAGTCCGGACATCATGTTGGCGAGGCCGGCCTTGTCGGCGGGATCCTGGGACGCGCCGCCGCGAAAGGCGAAGCGGAGCGCCACCAGAGGCGCGCTCTGGTCCTCGACCAGCCAGGCGCGCACGCCGCGCGGCGTCTCGATGGGGCGGATCGGCAGGGTGTGCGGCGCGGCGGCCGGAGGAGAAGGTGCGTTCATGGGACTGTCTGCCGGTTCAGGCGGCCGCGGCGGTTTCGAGATAGCCGGTGGCGGAGCGCTGCGGCGACAGCCAGCGCGCCAGCGCGGCGCGGACGTCGTCGGCGGTCACCGCCTCGATGCGCGCCTGCCAGTCCTGCACGTCGGCGATCGCGCCGCCGACCGCGAGCGTCGCGCCATAGGCCCGGGCGAGGTTGGCCTGGCTGTCCTGCGAATAGAGGTGATCGGCGATCAGCCGCGTCTTGGCGCGGGCGAGCTCCGCTTCGGTCGGCCCGTTGGCGGTGAATTCCGCGAGCGTTTCGTCGAGCGCGCGCTCCAGCGCGGCGAGGTCCGTGCTTTCGGTCGGCACGGCGTAGACGCCGAACTGCGTCCGGTCGACGGCGGTTCCCATGTACCAGGCCCCGCTCGCCACGGCGAGGCCGCGGTCTCGCGCCAGCCGCCGGTAGAGATAGCCCGTCTGCGGCGCGCCGAGCAGTTGCGCGGCGACGTCGAGCGCGTCGGAGGCCGCGCGGTCCTCCAGCAGGGACGGCGCGAGATAGATGCGCTGCAGATAGGGCTGCTCCACCTTTTCGTCGGCGAGGCGCACCAAGCGTCGCGCGCGCGGCTCCGGCTCCTGCGGCCGATGGCGGACGGGCTGCGCGCCGCGCGCCGGAATCCGGCCGTAGGTGTCGTTGGCGAGCCGCAGGGCCTCCTCGCGCGTCACGTCGCCGGCGACGACGAGAATGGCGTTCTCCGGGGTATAGAAGCGATTGTAATAGGCGAGCGCGTCCTCGCGCCCGAGGCCCTCGATCTCGTGCATCCAGCCGATGATCGGGACGCCGTAGGGATGATGCGTGAACAGGCTCGACGTCAGCGCCTCGCCAAGCTGGGCGTCGGGACGGTTGTCGGTGCGCATGCGGCGCTCCTCGATCACCACGTCGCGCTCGGGCCCCACCACGTCCTCCGCCAGCGCCAGATTGGCCATGCGGTCCGCCTCGAACGCCATCATGGTGGCGAGATGCTCCTTCGCCACCCGCTGGAAATAAGCGGTGTAATCCATCGAGGTGAACGCGTTCTCCTGGCCGCCGAGATCGGAGACCACGGCGGAGAATTCGCCCGCGGGGTGCTTGTGCGTGCCCTTGAACATCAGATGTTCGAGAAAATGCGCGATGCCCGACTTGCCGGCGGGATCGTCGGCAGAGCCGTTGCGATACCAGACCATATGCGTGACGACCGGCGTGCGATGGTCGGGAATCACCACCACCTCGAGGCCGTTCGCCAGCCTGTCATGGGACGCGACGGGTCCGGCGGGGGCGGTCTGGGAAACAGTCATCGTGCGGTCCTGGCGGCCGTTATGAAAAAGGCTCCGCCGCGGACGGAGCCTTGGGTTCGATGGAGATAAGCGACCGGAGCGCTGATCGCCAGCGTCTGGGCTGGTCGCACTTAATTGTCCGAGCGGCGGCGCTGCTGCTGCACGTAGTCGCGCCCGAGATTCTCATTGCGGTCGTTCACCGTCGAGGACGGCGCGCGCTGGGTGCGCACGATCTCGGTCGGCTTGCGATAGCCCGCCGGCGGGTCGGTGAGGGAGTCGCGCTGCGGCTCTTCGCCGGGCCGCAGATTGCTGAGCGAAGTGGCGCGCCGGTTGTCTGCGTCCTTCATCTGCATCGTCGGCGTGATGATCAAATCGGTGGTGTCGTCCTCATGCCTCCACCGCGGCGGGGCGGGATTGTTCGTCGCCGTGCGCGGGCCGTTGCGCAGCGCGCCTGGAGACAGGCGCGGCTCTTCGCGCTGCCAGATCTGGAGCGCCGGCAGCCTCGCATCCTCGGCGGCTTTGCGTCGCGCGACCACGTCCGGATCGTTGGGCCAGTTGGCGGCGCGCGTTTCGGCCGGCGCCTGCGGGGTCGGCAGCGCTGACTTCGGCGGCACCACCAGCGGCGCGCGCTCACGATAGTCGATCGGCTCCTTCGGCTTGGAGGTGATGCCGATGGCCGAGAACACTTCCGTGAAGATGTCGTCCGCCGAAGCGGGCGCCGGGGCGCTGAACATTGCTCCCGCGGCGAGCGCGGCGCCGATCACGAGCGGCCTCGTCTTCATTCCGTTCTCCTTGCGTCGCTCCAGCCCGCCAGAAACCCGGCGAATGCGGCCTCACGAGGGCGGCTCAGCCGCCTTCCGTTCCCTGGACGCCGCCCCGCGACCTGACGGCGTCATACAGGAGGCCGATCACCCCGGCAACGATCGCGGCGTCGGCGATGTTGAAGACGTACCAGCTGAATCGTCCCCAATAAAAGTGAATGAAGTCGAAAACCGCGCCGTAGGCGACCCGGTCGATGAGATTGCCGACGGCGCCGCCGATCAGCAGGCCGAGCGCGATCGCCAGCGCGCGGTCGCGGGCGCGCGCCAGCCAGATCGAGAATCCCACAGCCGCGACGGCCGACACCGCGATCAGCAGCCAGCGCCCCCATTCGGTGTGCTGCTGGAACAGGCCGTAGGAGATGCCGCGATTCCACACCTCCGTCAGTTCGAGAAAGGAGGTGACCTGAACCGGGCCGGTCTCCACGATGCGCCGCACGAACAGCGCCCAGAGCTTCGTCGCCTGGTCGGCGACGAGAATGACGGCGGCGATCGCGGCGCCGAGGCGGGCGGGCGTCATGGGGCGGCCGAGTCGAGTTCGCGCAGCGCCCGCGCGTCGCGGGGCGTCACGTCGGGATAGGCCGGGTCGGCGGACGCCGGGTCGAAATAGCGCCAGGAACGCGCGCATTTCACGCCGGCGGCGCGGGCGGGCGACACCGCCACGCCCTTGACCTCGTCGAGGCGGAAGGCGTCCGCCGGCCCTTCGCCCGCCTGCACCGTGATCGCCGAGGTGATGCACACGTCGGCGAAATCCAGCCCCTCGAGCGCGGCGAGGAG
>MKVY01000027.1:334508-343257 GCA_001899525.1 Rhizobiales bacterium 65-9 | reverse complement strand
GGGGAAGGTTTCCAGATGGACCGAGCCGCTTTCGTCGCGATAGCGGTCGAGCCACGCCTCGTCCGTGGTGAAGGAGAGGATCGGCGCGAGCCAGAGAGTCACGCAGCGGAAAATCTGCTCGATCGCCGTCAGCGCGGCCTTGCGCGCCATGCTCGACGGCGGATCGCAGTAGAGCGTGTCCTTGCGGACGTCGAAATAGAACGCCGACAGATCGGCGGTCATGAATTGCGACAGCGCCGCGATCACGCGCTTGTAGTCGTAGGCCGCATAGGCGTCGCGCACGGTCCCGTCGAGCTCCGCGAGCCGGTGCAGCATCAGCCGCTCCAGCTCGGGCATATCGTGAAAGGAAACCGATGCCGTAGCGTCGTAATGCGCGAGCGACCCCAGCATCCAGCGGATGGTGTTGCGCAGCTTGCGGTAGGTCTCGACGAAGGTGTCGATGATCTGCTTGCCGATGCGCAGATCGTCGGAATAGTCCGCCGCCGCGACCCACAGCCGCAGGATGTCGGCGCCGGACTGTTTGATCACGTCCTGCGGCGCGACCACGTTGCCGAGCGACTTGCTCATCTTCTTGCCGTTCGGATCGAGCACGAAGCCGTGCGTCAGCACCACGTCGAAGGGCGAGCGTCCGCGCGTGCCGCAGCTTTCGAGCAACGAGGAATGAAACCAGCCGCGATGCTGGTCCGATCCCTCCAGATACATCACCGTGTCGGCGCCGCCGTCGATCCTGCGCTTGACTCCGGCGAGGCCGGGAAAATGCGCCGGGTCTTCGAGCGTGAAGGCGTGCGTCGATCCTGAATCGAACCACACGTCGATCACGTCGGTGACCTTCTCGAAATCGGCGGGATCATAATCGGGCGCAAGGAAGCGCGCGCCCGATTTGTCCGCGAACCAGGCGTCGCCGCCTTCTTTCAGGAAAGCGTCGAAGATGCGCCCGTTCACGCGCGCGTCGCGCAGCACGTCCTTTTCCTTCAGCCCGTGCCGCGGCAGGTCGCGCTTCGCCACGAACACGCTGATCGGCGTGCCCCAGGCTCGCTGGCGCGACACGACCCAGTCGGGCCGGTTGGCGATCATGCCGGTGATGCGGTTCTCGCCGGCCGCCGGCACCCACTCCGTCTCCTTGATCGAGGCGAGCGCGACGTCGCGCAGGGTGGGGCGATTGCTTCCTTCTCCCTTCGAGCGGGAGGACGGAAGCTCGAACGGCTGGTCCATCGCGATGAACCATTGCGGCGTGTTGCGGAAGATCACCGGCTTCTTCGAGCGCCAGCTATGCGGATATTGATTTTTCAGGCGTCCGCGCGCGACGATCGTTCCCGCCTCGACCAGCGCCTTGAACACCGCCTCGTTGGCGTCGCCCTTGTCGCCCTTGTCGGTGATGACGCGCTTGCCTTCGAAGCCGGGCGCGTCTTTCGTGAAGAACCCGTCCTCGTCGACGGTATAGGGGATGCGCGTGTCGACGCCGCGTTCCGCCAGCTTGCGCGCGTTTGCCATCCAGATGTCGAAATCCTCGCGGCCATGGCCGGGCGCGGTGTGAACGAAGCCCGTGCCGGCGTCGTCGGTGACATGATCGCCGTCGAGCATCGGCACGTCGAAATCGTAGCCGGGGATTTTGCCGGCGAAAGGGTGAGCGCAGGTGACGCCGCGCAGCATATCTGCGCTCACCGCGCTCAAACGCTCATAACCCTCAACTTTTGCCGCTCTGAAAACATCGGCGGCGAGATTGTCAGCGACAACATACGTCGAACCGCTCTGCGCCCAGTTGCCATCCGGCGCGTTTGTTATCCGGTAAAGCCCGTAGTTAATCTTTCGTGAAAAAGAAATCGCCCGATTGCCCGGAATTGTCCAAGGCGTAGTTGTCCAGATGACGATGGCGGATTTGAGAAGTTCGCTCTCAAGATTTTTGAATGCACGTTTGCCGATTGTGTCATCGGAGTAGCCGACGAAGGAATCTAAACTCGCCTTCACAGGAAACGCCGCATACACCGTATCGCTGACGTGGTCTTCATACTCGACTTCGGCCTCGGCCAGAGCGGTTTTCTCCACCACGCTCCACATCACGGGCTTCGAGCCGCGATAGAGCAGGCCGTTCTCGGCGAATTTCATGATCTCGCGCGCGATCACGGCTTCGCTGGCGAAATCCATCGTCGAATAGGGATGGTCCCAGTCGCCGACGACGCCGAGCCGCTTGAACTCCTCGCGTTGAACGTTGAGCCAGTGCGCGGCGAAGGCGCGGCATTCCGCGCGGAACTGGTTGATCGCGACGGGGTCGGAGAAGTCCGGCTTCTCCTTGCCCTTGGCGCGATACTCCTCCTCGACCTTCCATTCGATCGGCAGGCCGTGGCAGTCCCAGCCCGGCACATAGTTGCTGTCATGGCCGAGCATCTGCTGGCTGCGGGTCACGAGATCTTTCAGAATCTTGTTGAGCGCGTGCCCGATATGGATGTTGCCGTTCGCATAGGGCGGCCCGTCATGCAGGACGAATTTCGGCCGGCCGGCGGCGGTCTCGCGCAGCTTGCGGTAGAGGTCGATCTTCGCCCAGCGGGCCAGAATGTCGGGCTCGCGCTGCGGCAGCCCGGCTCGCATCGGGAAATCCGTCTGCGGCAGGAACAGCGTTTTGGAATAGTCGCGGGTCGCGCCGGCGGCGTCGGTCTTGGCGGTTGTGCTCATGGTCGGTCACGGATGCGTCGCGGCCTTATGAGCCGGCGAGGCTTGAAAGAAAATGAAATTCGGCGGCTGAGACGATCCCGGACGGCCGCAGGCGCAAGCGCTCAGGCGGCGGCCGGGCCGCTAATTCGCGGAATGAGGCGGAAGATGCGCGCCATGGTCATTCCGGCTGCATAGCATTCCTGGCGCAGGAGCGAAATGGCCCGTCACGATGCCGGCGCCAGCCGTCTGGCCGATTTCTCGACCCGTTCCGCCGGAACCGAGACCCAGGCGTCGCCCGCCAGAACCTGGGTCGCGTCCACCCAGCATTCGCAGGCGAGCCGGGCGCGCCTGCGCTCGGGGATCAGTTCGGCGACCTCGACGGACGCCGCCACGACGTCGCCGATCTTCACCGGCGCGAGGAACTGGAAGCTCTGGGAGAGATAGATGGCGCCCGCGCCCGGGAGCCTCGTTCCGATCAGCGCGGAGATCAGGCTGCCCGTGAACATGCCGTGCGCGATGCGCTCCCCGAACCGGGTCTTGGCCGCGAAATGATCCGACAGATGCACCGGATTGCCGTCGCCGGAAATCTCCGCGAAGCGCGTGAGATCGTGCGCCATCACGGTGCGCAGGAGGGATGCGCGCTGACCGATCGTAAGATCGTCGAAACGCAGGGACAGGACGACGGAGGTCATGGCGGCCTATTGTTGCGCTGCAACATGATCCGGCGGAGAGGCGAGGTCAACCTCCTGGTTGTGGAGGCGCGAAACCGGCCCCTAACGCGGGGTCCGCTACGACCGGCGAGCGGATATCGCGGCGCGACCGCTCAGGAGCAGGGGGAGAATGGCGCTCGACCCGGCGATGCCGATCCTCATCGTGGACGATTACCGGATGATGGTGCGCATCATGCGCGGCCTGTTGAAACAGTTCGGCTTCGAAGATGTCGACGACGCTCCGAGCGGCGTTGACGCCATCCAGAGCCTCAGGCGCCGGAAATACGGGCTGGTGATCTCCAACTGGGGCATGGAGCCGATGACCGGCTACGACCTGCTGCGGCATGTGCGCGGGGAGGCGGCGCTGCGCGACACGCCCTTCATTCTCGTCACCGCGGAACTGAGGGCCGAGAACATGACCGCGGCGCAGAAGGCCGGCGCGAACGATTGCATCGTCAAGCCGTTCAGCGCGCAGACGTTGAAGGCGACGATCGAAACCGCCTGCGGCGCGTGAATGTTGTCAGCGGCGGCGCGCTTCGTCCGCCGCGCCGCTCACCAGGCGAGGCGCGCCGCGATCGCGGTCGGCCGGAAGGCGGCCTCGCCGAGGAACAGCTCGGCTTTCGCCGCGTCGACCTGGCCGTCCTCGCCGAGCAGGTCGCGGGCGTGGATTCCATCGGCGATCATCAGCGAGCGAACGCCCAGCCGATGGGCGCCGGCGACGTCGGTGCGGATCGCGTCGCCGATCGCCATCACCCGCCCGCGGTCGGCAGGCGCGCGGCGCGACAGCGCCGCGATGTCGAGCGCCGCGTCATAGATCATCCCGTGCGGCTTGCCGGTCCAGGCGACGGCGCCGCCGATTTTTTCGTAGTCTTCCGCGATGGCGCCCGCGCACCAGATCAGCCGCGGCCCGCGCTCCACCACCAGGTCGGGATTGGCGCAGATCATCGGCAGCGCGCGCGCGCGGCATTCCGCCAGCCGGCCGGCGTAGTCGGCGGGCGTTTCTGTCTCGTCGTCGTCGAGCCCCGCGCAGAGCACGATTTCAGCGTCCGCGATCGGCGTCTCGCGCAGCGGCAGGTTCGCGAACAGCGAACGGTCGCGATCCGGGCCGAAATAGGCGAGCGTTCGATGCTTCCCTTGCGCGAGCATGGTGCGCGTGATGTCGCCCGACGTGACGACGGCGTCATAGGCTTCGCGCGTGACGCCGAGCCCGTCGAGAAACTCGACCACCCGCGCGCTCTCGCGCGGCGCGTTCGACACGAGCGTGACGAAGCCGCCGCCGCGCCGGAAGCGCGCCAGCGCCTCGCCTGCGGCGGGGTGCGGCGCGAGGCCGTTATGCAGCACGCCCCACACATCGACGAGAAGGATGTCGATGCCGGAGACGAGGCCCGAGAGGCCGTGGACGATGGGTGTCACGATGGCGCAGCGCAAATGAATGGCGGGCCGCGCCTTTGCCGGCGGCGGCTCGTCTCGTCAAGCGACGGGTCAGATCAGGCGACGGGTTAGGCGCGCCGCAGGGTGGAGCGATAGGACACGCGCTCCGGCTGCGCGGGCGGCGGATCGTTGGCGGCGGGCGCAGAGGGCGTCACCGGCGGCTCGGGAAGCGGTTCAAGTAGATCGGGCTTCACCGGGCGGGGCGGGGAGAAGGCGTCGCCCTGCCCGAACCGCACCTCGAAGTCGAGAATCTCGACCACCGTGTTTTCCCTGTCGAGTCCGTCCGCGATGAGCTGGACGCCGTTGCGGGTCAGCAGCCGCGACAGGTCGCGAGGGTCGATCTCGGTCGGCGCGCGCGCCGCGTCGGAGAGAAACACGCCCGCCGGCGCCTTCACGTAGCGCACGCCGTGGTCGAACAGCGTGCGCGGATCGAGCCGCAGATCCGCGATCTTGTCGACGCCGAGCCCGAAGCCGAGATCGACAAGCGGCCGCAGCCTGGCCAGCCCCGCGCCGCCGAGCAGCCGGGCGGTCGCCTGCGACATGAGGATCACGATGTGGCTCGCGAGATCCTGCGCGCCATGCAGGGCGGAGATCAGCGCCTCCGGCTCGGCGATCGAGCGGTCCGAGACGCGCACGAACACCGCGATGTCCCTGTTCCTTTTCGCCAGACGCCGCGTGACGACGAACAGCCGTCGCAGGGCGGCGAGGTCGAACGCCGAGAGCCGGGTCCGGCCGCCGGACTGCAGCGCCGCATGCAGGTCCTCGTCGTTGGCGGCGCGCAGGCGCGCGAAGGCTTCGTAGAATTTCACGCGCCGCTGCGGCAGCGACACGATCGGCTGCAGATGAAGGTCGAAGGCGCCATCGGCGATCGCACGATCCAGTGCGGCGTCGACCGCGCGCCTGTCCGGCTGAGCTGGAGCGGGCGCTGGCGCGGCGGGGGGCGCGTCGGTCTCGGCTGAAGGGACGGCGCCCAGTTCGGCGTCGTGATGGGCGACGGCGACGGCGAGCTCCTTCACCAGGGTTCCGAGCATCTCGATCTCGGCCGCCGACTGCTCCACGCCCGGTCTCGCGTCGCGCGCGATCCATTGCTCGATGTCGCGCGCCCTGTCGTCGAGCGCCGCGAGCTGCGCGCCGGCGCGCTCGACGCCGCTGGCGAGCGCCCCCACGGCGTCGGCCAGCCGCTCCGTCTGTCTGCGGCGCGCGCGCAACTCCATGACGATCGCCGCGAAGCCGACGGCGCAAAGCCCGAACAGGGCGGCCACCTGCGGCGAGGCGTCGAGAAAGCGCGCCGCGCCCATCGACGCCAGCGCGGCGAAAGCGGCCGCCATGCCCAGAACAAGAGGCGCAGCGCGCAGGGTTATGGTCTTCGACATGGATCGGTCCGCGGCCGCTGGCGCATCGGGTGATTCGCGCTCGCGACGATAGTTCGATCCGCGACCGTCCGCGAGCGGGTCACCCGGCCGTGGCGGAGATTGCGGCGCGGTTCTCGGACCGCTGGCTGCGGGTCGCGCTCTCGACCGCTGCGGTCAGCAGAGCGAGGACATCGGGGCTGAACGCCCGTCGCGCGAGCATGTCTCTTGGCTGGGTCAGATAACGGGGGTCGAGCGCCGTGAGCTTCCTGCCGCAAGCCTCGAGCTGCTCCTGCGCGCCCGCCGCGCGCGCCGTGAGAATGCAGGCCAGCAGCGAGAGCGGATCTGAATCCGACACGATGTTCTGCGCATGCGCCAGAGCCGCCGCATCGTCGCCGAGCAGGATCGCCGACAGCGTCAGATAGAAATCGTGCCAGGGCGCGTGGATCGGAAGGGCGTCGGCGGCTTCGATGAGCCTGGCGCGGCCCTCGCGCACGCGGCCGGACTGCACGAGACGCGCGCCGTAGTCGGCGAGGATGTCCATGTCGAGCGGGTTGAGCGCGAGCGCGCGCTCGCCGGCGCGCAGGGCTTCGTCGGTTTGCCCGCGCAGGAACAGGGCGTCCATGAGCGCCTGGTGCGCGCGCGCGTTCGTCGGCGCGGCCGCGATCGCGGCGCGGGCGTGCGACAGGGCGCGGTCGAGCGGCGCTGGTCCTGGCTGGGGATTGTCGTCGTTGCGGTATTCGTCGAGCGCCAGCATGCTGAGCTGCGTTTCCGCCAGGACCGGCGGCAGCTTGGCGCCCGCCGCGCCTGTGAGGCACGCGACGGCCTCGGCGTGCTTCGGCCGGGTCGGCGCCCGCCAGTAGGATTGCGCGATGAAGAGGCAGGCCGGGCCGGACGACGGATCCTTGCCGAACCGCGCCGCCTGGTCGGCGCTGATGACGCCGAGCGGCTGGGCGATCTCGATGGCGAGCGCCCGCACGACGCTCTGCTCGCCCGTCGGGTCCGCCGCGGCCGGCTCGGCGTCGGAGGGTTGAAAGGAGGGGTATTCGCGCGCCAGCAGAATTTCGCGTGTTCCGGGGGCGAGCAGGGCGATTCCGAGACGGTAGTTGCCGTCCTGCTGGCGGGTCAGCCGGCCGCGGAGAAGATAGCTTCCGGCGTCCGGCGGCGGCGCCGACGGGCCGGCAACCCGGATGTCCCCGAAGCGCGAGAAAGCGACGACCAGCCGCTCCGCGAGCCGCCGCGCCGCTTCCGTGGGCGGATTGTCGCCCCCGACCGCCTCGAACTGCGTGACATAAACGACGGGAAGGATTGAGTCGGCGACGCTCGTCTGGATCGCGCGGGCGTCGGTTTCGCGCGGCGCGTCGAACGCGCCCCGGACGAACGCGACGCCCCCGACGGCAGCCAGCGCCGCCACGCAGGCGAGGGCGAGGGCGAGGACGAGCGGCGCGCCGCGCCGCGCCGCCACGTCCGGCTGCGGCGGGGGCGCTGGCTCCGGTTCCTGCGAGGCGTCCGCGCTCTCCGGCTCGTCCGCGACCGGCGGCGGCTGCTCGATGGGCGCATGCGCCAGCTCGCCTGACGCGACGTCTTCGTGCGCGCCGATATGTCCGATATGATTGTCGTTCGACGCCCCGCGCGAGCTTTTGGCGCAGCGCCTGACCAGGGAAAAGGTCGGCAGATAGCCGCCCGTCGGCATGGCGATCACCAGCGGGTCCGCTTTTTTCCGGGGCCTTCATAGTAGCTGCGCAGCGCCTGCCTGAGCCGCCGCGCCTCCACGCGCACGATCGGATCGAATTGCGGATCGAAATCGTCAGAGCGCCCGAGCGCTTCCACGGCGATGGCGTAACCCTTCAGGGATCGGCCGCGCCCTTCGAGCGTCTCTTCGACGACGTATTGGAGGAAATTGGTCAACTGCGGAGACGACGAAAAAGGCTCCGCCGACCGCAACCTGTCCAGTTGCTTCCGAACCTCTTGTGGCGTCACGCCGCCAGCCATGACTTCCGCCTCCGCTGGCATTCGCCCCTGCCCCGTTAGCGATGACGTAAGGTAGCAGGCGCAAGTCGAATTGCAATGAATGAAACCTGTGGCGGGAATCGCTGCGTCGCGCGAGTTGCGTCCGCGCCCGCCCTTGATACGGTCGCCGCCTGCTTGAGGGTTTCTCTATGCCGAACAGTTCCGCGCTCGCGCCCAACGATCTCGAATCCTTCTGGATGCCCTTCACGGCCAACCGCGCCTTCAAGAAGCGGCCCCGCATGATCGTCGGCGCCAAGGACATGCACTATGTGACCGATGACGGCCGCAAGGTGCTCGACGCGACCGCGGGCCTCTGGTGCTGCAACGCCGGCCATGCGCGGCGTCCCATCATCGAGGCGATCCAGAAGCAGGCCGAGGAGCTCGATTACGCGCCGAATTTCCAGTACGGCCATCCGAAGGCGTTCGCGCTCGCCGCCCGCATCGCGGCGATGGCGCCGGGCGATCTCGATCACGTCTTTTTCTGCGGCGGCGGTTCGGAGGCGGTCGATTCGGCGCTGAAGATCGCGCTCGCCTATTGGAACGTGACGGGCAAGGGGTCGAAGACGCGGCTCATCGGCCGCGAGCGCGGCTATCACGGCGTCG
>MKVY01000027.1:331848-334439 GCA_001899525.1 Rhizobiales bacterium 65-9 | reverse complement strand
GGCGCGCATTTCGCCGATGAGCTGGAGCGCATCGTCGGCCTGCATGACGCATCGACCATCGCGGCCGTGATCGTCGAGCCGATGGCGGGATCGACCGGCGTGCTGCCTCCGCCCAAGGGCTATCTGCAGAAGTTGCGCGCGATCTGCGACAAGCACAACATTCTCCTCATCTTCGACGAGGTCATCACCGGCTTCGGTCGGCTCGGACACGCCTTTGCGGCCGAGCGCTACGGCGTCATTCCCGACATGATCACCTTCGCGAAAGGCGTGACCTCCGGCGCGGCGCCGATGGGCGGCGTGCTGGTGCGGAAGGGAATCTTCGACGCTTTCATGAACGGACCGGATCATGTGATCGAGCTGTTCCACGGCTACACCTATTCGGGCCATCCCATGGCCGCCGCCGCCGGTCTGGCGGCGCTCGAGATCTACAAGGAAGAGGGATTGTTCGAGCGCGCGAAGACGCTTGAGCCGGTTTTCGCCGACGCCATGATGGACGCCTGGAAAGGCCTGCCGAACGTGCTCGACGTGCGCACGCTCGGCCTTGTCGCCGCCGTCGATCTCGCCGCTGCGCCGGACGGCGCGGGCAAGCGCGCCTATGCGGCGATGGAGACCGGCTTCCATGATCACGACATCATGCTGCGCGTCACCGGCGACACGATCGCGATCACGCCGCCGCTGACCGTGAGCGAAAGCCAGGTCGGCGAGATCGCGGAGCGGGTCGCGAAAGTGATCCGGGCTGTGGCGTAGCGGTCGTTTCTCCGGGACGGAAAAAATTGCTCTTGATCGCCGGCGTCAGGCCGGCGATGACTTTTGCCGGCCAGTTCAATATTTCAGATCGCCTGCGCAGGCGCCGATTTTTTAATTCGTAATCAAACGTGATCGAAAGGATCCATATTTGGCGCTTGTTTCTCAGTTGCGTTTTTCATAAACGCGCCCTCCCTCATCGTCGCCTTGTGTCCGGGCTCGCCGAGACCCGGCTGGCGCGCGCCGCTCTGCGGCGTCGTGTTCCGCGGCGGTAAGGCGCGCATGTAGCTCAGCGGTAGAGCGTCCGTCTTTTCAGGCGGGAGGTCGGGGGTTCGACTCCTCTCATGTGCAATGCGACTAGCTCACTGGGTAGAGCACAGGACTGTTAATCCTGGTGTCGAAGGTTCGAGTCCTTCGTCGCTGTCTGCCCCACAAGGCGGACACTCGCCTCCACGCGAGTCGATCAAACGGGAAGCCGGCCGCTTCCCGACGGAGCTTTCCCGGCGTCGAGGCTTCGGCGGACGCGCCGGGAACGATGTCCAGGCGCATTCCGCGCCTGCGCCGCAGCGGATTCCGCCTGCGCGCGAAGCCCGACGATCCGGCCCCGGCGTCCCGCTCCGGCGTGGCGGCTGCAGCCGGAAGCGGACGGCGGAGCGCTGAGGCTCAAGCCGCGGCCCGCGGGGGATGCGTTCGGGGACGGCCGGCGACCTATTTCAGCGCCGCGTTCGGCCGCGGCGGAAGTTGGATTGTGAAGCGGATATTGTTTGCAAGGAGAGTTTGATGACGAGGTCTCTCTTCGCGCTGCGCGTCGTCGTGAAGGATGACGAGCGCGCGATTCTGAGCCGCAACGGCCGTTTCGAGCGCATGCTCGATCCGGGACGCCATGTCCTGTTCGATCCCGCCCGCGCGCTCGCGGTCGAGGCGTTCAATGTCGTGCGCACGGAGTTTCCGGCGGATCGCTACGACGTGCTCGCGAAGTCGCATCCCGACGTCGCGGCGCGATATTTCGCGCCCGCGACCACGAGGGCGTTCGAGGTCGCGATCGTGTCGTTCGACGGCCAGCCGACATCCGTGCTGCCGCCCTTCTCGCGCCGCGTCTACTGGAAGGCGGTGAACGCCGTCGAGATCGACCGCGTCGACACGCGCGACGCCCTGCGCGTCGATAAGGCGCATGCGGAGCGCATCGATTTCACGCGGTCCTCGATCGCGACGCAGGCGATCGTCGAGCAGCACGAGGCGGCGCTTCTGTTCGTCAATGGCGAGCTGGTCGAGCGGCTCAAGCCCGGACGTCACGAGTTCTGGAAGACCGACCGCGAGGTCAAGGTCGTGAAGATCGACATGCGCCCGCAGCCCATCGAGATCACGGCGCAGGAGATCCTCACCAAGGATCGCATTGCGCTGCGCATCACGCTGACCGCCTTCTATCGCGTGGTCGATCCGGAAAAGTCGGCCGCCGCGACGAGCGACCTGTCGACGATGCTCTACCGGCTCGTGCAGTTCGCGATCCGCGAGGCGGTGGCGACGCGCACGCTCGACGAGATTCTCGCCGCGCGCGACGCGATCGACGCGGAGCTGCGCGCCTATGTCGGCGCGCGGACCGGCGATCTCGGCGTGTCCGTCGCCGAGCTTGGCGTGAAGGACGTGATCCTGCCGGGCGAGGTGCGCGATCTCGTCAACAAGGTGGTGGAGGCGGAGCGGCTCGCGAAGGCGAACCTGATCCGCCGGCAGGAGGAGACCGCGGCCACGCGCTCGCTTCTGAACACCGCCAAGCTGATGGAGGCGAACCCGCTGCTCGTGCGGCTCAAGGAGCTTGAGGCGCTGGAGAAGCTGGTCGAGAAGGTCGGCCG
>MKVY01000027.1:327568-331834 GCA_001899525.1 Rhizobiales bacterium 65-9 | reverse complement strand
CCGGCGAGGGCAAGGGCCTCGATGCGCTGCTGAGCGGTCTCTACCGGCTGGGCGGGAGCGACGCCGAGCGGCCGGCATCGTGAAGAAAAGGGAAGGGGAGGCGGCGCCTCTCCTTCCTGTCAGCCGGCGTTCGCGCGCGGGACGCGCACCGTGCGGCGGCGCGTCAGCTGGTCGCCCGAGATGGCCGGCCGGCCGATGAGATAGCCCTGGATCTGCGTGATGCCGGCGGCGCGCGCCAGCGTGAGCTGCTCCTCGGTCTCGATGCCTTCCGCGACGGTGTTGACGCCGAGCGCGCGCCCGAGCCCCGCGACCGCCGCCACGATCGCGATGCTGTCGTCGCCGCTGTTGGGATTGATCACGAAGGAGCGGTCGATCTTGATCTTGTCGAACGGAAACATGCGCAGATAGCTGAGCGAGGAATAGCCGGAGCCGAAATCGTCGAGCACGATGGAGACGCCGCGCTCGCGCACCGTGGCGAGCGCCGCGATCGCGCGCTCGGTGTCGCGCATCAGCGCTGTCTCGGTGATTTCGAGCTCCAGGCGGGTGGGATCGAGTCCGCTGCGCCGCAGGGCCTGATCCACATTCGCCGGAACGTCGTCATGCTCGAGCTGGACGGCGGAGATGTTGACCGACACCTTCGCGGCGCTGCGCCATGTCGCGGCGGCGGCGCAGGCGGCGCCGAGCACCCATCGCCCGAGCGGCAGGATGAGCCGCGTCTGCTCGGCGATCGGGATGAAGGCGTCCGGCGGCAGGTAGCCGTCTTTCCTGCGCCAGCGGATGAGCGCTTCGGCCGCGACGGTTTCGCGGGTCACGATGTCGGCGATCGGCTGGAAGGCGAGCGCGAAAGCCTCGTCCTTGAGCGCCGCGCGCATGTCGCTTTCGATGCGCCGCCGCGCCTCCATCTCTGTCGCCATGTCGGGCGTGAACAGGCGCCAGCTGTTGCAGCGTCCGGCGCGCGCCTCGTCGAGCGCCAGCTCGGCCCGCTGCGTCAGCATGTCCGCGTCGCACGCCTCCTCGTTGCGCATCACGGCGACGCCGATGCTGGCGCGGATCGCCGCCGCGTCGAAAGGCTTGCCGAGCTGGCTGAGCAGCCGCTGCGCGAACAGCGCCGCTTCGCGCTCCGGCTCGTCGCCGAGCCAGCGCACGATCGCAAACTCGTCGCCGTCGATGCGGCCGAAGCGGTCGCGCTCGCCGAGGGCCTCGCGCAGCCGCCGCGCGGTCTCGCGCAGCACCACGTCGCCCGCATGGGCGCCGAGGCCGGCGTTGATGGCGCGCAGCCCGCCGAGATCGACGAGCAGCAGCGCAAACGGACGCGCGCCGCCCTCGGTGGCGGCGTGGGCGCGGCCGAGCGCCTGGAGGAACTGGGCGCGGTTGAGGGCGCCGGTGAGGGCGTCGTGACGCGCGAGATGCTGCAGGCGCGCCTGCTCGCGCTTGCTCTGGGAGATGTCCGTCAGCGTGACGATCGCGCCCGTCGCCGCGCCGGTCGCGTCGCGCAGCGGCGTCGCGGAGGCGAGCGCCGGAACGCCGTGATCGCCGGGCCGCTCGACGATCAGCTCTGTTTCGATGGTCGGCCTGTTCTCCTGAAGGGCGATCGCCGCCGGCTGGTCATGGGCGGCGAGCGGCGCGCCGTCTGCGGTGAGCAGGCGCCAGCAGGCGGTGAAGGAGTCGCGGCCGATCGCGGGCGCGCGGCGGGCGAGGCGCAGCGCCGCCTGGTTGGCGAACTGGACGGTTCCCGCCCTGTTCACGACGCAGACTGCGGTCGGCAGGGCCGTCAGGGCCGCGAAGCTCCATCCGCTCGGGTCTGCGCCGGGAGCGGCGCATGTCGCTGAGGCGTCGTCCGCGCGGCCGCGACGCGCATCGCCCGCGGCTTCCGCTTCCTGCACAGGTGACACCATGTTCGCGAACGTTCCGACCGCCCCGCCGCGCTTCTACGGCATGAGGCGCGAACGAAGGGTTGAAGCGTCAGACCCGGATTCCGCTGTGCGGTTCATAGTCGGTCTACCACATGCGACGCCTGTGTTTCTTGCCGCTCCGGCCCGCGCGGGGTAGACGGCGCCGAGATAGGATCGTCAGCATGTCAGCCCCGAAAGCCGAGAAGAAATCCCCGCGCATCCAGCCCCGCGCGCCGCGCGGCTTCGCCGATCGCGACCCCGGCGACATCGCCGCGACGGCGCGGATGATGGAGACCATCCGCACGGTCTATGAGCGCTACGGCTTCGAGGCGGTGGAGACGCCCTTCGTCGAATACACCGACGCGCTCGGAAAATTCCTGCCCGACCAGGACCGGCCGAACGAGGGCGTGTTCTCGTTTCAGGACGACGACGAGCAGTGGCTGTCGCTGCGCTATGATCTGACGGCGCCGCTGGCGCGCCATGTGGCGGAGAATTTCGACAAGCTGCCGAAACCCTATCGTAGCTATCGCGCGGGCTGGGTCTTCCGCAACGAGAAGCCGGGTCCGGGCCGCTTCCGCCAGTTCATGCAGTTCGACGCCGACACGGTGGGCGCCTCGAGCGTCGCCGCCGACGCCGAGGTCTGCATGATGGCCGCCGACACGATGGAGGCACTGGGGATCAAGCGCGGCGACTATGTGATCAAGGTCAATAACCGCAAGATTCTCGACGGCGTGATGGAGGCGATTGGTTTAGGCGGCGAGGAGAATGCGGGCAGACGGCTCACGGTGCTGCGGGCGATTGATAAGCTGGATCGTCTCGGCGTCGACGGCGTGAAGCAGTTGCTCGGGCCGGGACGCAAGGATGAGAGCGGCGATTTTACGAAAGGTGCGGCGTTAGAGCCGTGGCAAACGGAGATCGTTCTAGATTTCGAAATTGAGTATGGTGAGAATTCTTTCACAGGTATTACGCCAGGTTGGAATAAAGAACCGATTCAATCCGGACTCGAGCTCAAGCGCGAAGGTAGCTTTGATTTGCTCGAAATTCAGGGGCTCGTTCGCGCAGCCGGCTACGGCCCCGACCGCATTCGCATCGACCCCTCCGTCGTGCGCGGCCTCGAATATTACACCGGGCCCGTCTTCGAATGCGAACTCACCTTCGAGGTGAAGGATGAAGACGGAAAGCCCGTGCGCTTCGGCTCGGTCGGCGGCGGCGGGCGTTACGACGGTCTGGTCTCGCGCTTCCGCAGCGAGCCCGTTCCCGCGACCGGATTCTCGATCGGCGTGTCGCGCCTCGTCTCGGCGCTGAAAGCCATCGGCTCGCCCATTGTCACGGGCGCGAACGTCGCAGGGCCGGTGGTCGTGCTCGTCATGGATAAGGACCGCGTCGGCGATTATCAGAAGATGGTCGCGGAGCTGCGCGGCGCGAACATTCGCGCTGAAATGTATCTCGGCGATTCCGGCATGAAGGCGCAGATGAAATACGCCGACCGCCGCAACAGCCCCTGCGTCATCATTCAGGGCTCCAATGAAAAGCAGGCCGGCGAGGTGCAGATCAAGGATCTGATCGAGGGCGCGAAGCAGGCGGACGCTTATCGGTCGAACGCCGAATATCGCGCCGCGCGTCTCGCGCAGTTCTCGTGCAAGGAAGACGAGATCGTCGCCAGGGTGCGCGAGCTTCTGACCGCGCACGGCATCGCGTGATGCGGGCGAGATTAAATCCCTACCCGTCGCGCCCGCGCCTGTCGCGGGCGTCCACGTCTTCCCTTGAAAACAGGGCGTGGTTGGCCGGTGCGGCCATCACCGAAGCGCGCTGACGCCATGCAATATCCTCCGCAAAACCCGATCGCCGTCGGCGTCGCCGGAAAATGCCCGCGCTGCGGGCAGGGAAAGCTGTTCGCGGGCTATCTCCGCCTCGCGCCGACATGCGAGGCCTGCGGGCTCGATTTCAATTTCGCCGATTCCGCCGACGGGCCGGCGGTGTTTCTGATGTTCATCGTCGGCTTCATCGTGGTCGGCGGCGCGCTCTGGCTTGAATTCACCTATGAGCCGCCCTTCTGGGTGCATATCGTCATCTGGCCTGCCCTGACCGCGATGTTGAGTCTCGGGCTGCTGCGTCCCCTCAAAGGCGTCATGATTGCGTTGCAATACGCCAACCGCGCCGAACAGGGACGATTTGAGAAGTGACCGCCCGCAAACTCGTTCTCCCCTCGATCCTGGCGCTTGTCGGTTTCGCGGGTCTCGTTGCGCTCGGCGTCTGGCAGCTTGAGCGCAAGACGTGGAAGGAAGGGCTGATCGCGCAGGTCGAGGCGCGCGCGGCCGGCGCGCCTGTTGATATCACCGATATGCCGCCGGAATGGCGCGATCCCGCGCGCCTC
>MKVY01000027.1:327326-327538 GCA_001899525.1 Rhizobiales bacterium 65-9 | reverse complement strand
CGGGGCAAATTCGACAACAGCCGCGAGCTTCACATGATCGCGCCGCAGCGCAACGGCGCGGGCTGGATGGTGATCACGCGATTCGACGCGCCGGAAGGTTCGGTTCTGGTCATGCGCGGCGTCGTGCCGGATCAACTGAAGGATCCCGCGAAGCGCGCCGCCGGCCAGATCGAAGGCGATGTCGCGGTCATCGGGCGCATCCGCCAGCCCGA
>MKVY01000027.1:326699-327317 GCA_001899525.1 Rhizobiales bacterium 65-9 | reverse complement strand
TCTGGCGCGATCTCGCCGGCATGCAGCACGCCACGGGCATCGACGAGGCGAGCAAGGCGCTGCCCTTCTTCATCGAGCTTGAGGCGCCCGT
This sequence comes from Rhizobiales bacterium 65-9, assembly GCA_001899525.1. Taxonomy (GTDB): domain Bacteria; phylum Pseudomonadota; class Alphaproteobacteria; order Rhizobiales; family Beijerinckiaceae; genus Terrirubrum. Next base: position 327,226 of record MKVY01000027.1, on the reverse strand, counting down.
TCCGGCCGGCGCCGGGCCGCGTCCGCAGCTCGATCAGGTCAACCTGCGCAACGATCATCTCCAGTACGCGATCACATGGTTCGCGCTCGCCGGCGTGATGGTGGTGATGTTCGCCGTCTGGCTGCGCGGGCAGTTCAGGGACGAGCGCAAGTCCGAGACGATCTCCTGAAAGACGCGGGGAACCCGCGTGGCGAAACTGCAACAAAATTCCCGAATGTGGCTCCGGCAGCGGAAACTGCTCAAAACAACAGCAGGGTGATGAGTTTGTGACCTTGATAGTGGTTTGATCTAAAAGGATATTTTCCTTGTGCATTGCACAAGGGGGATATTGTCCATGCTCCGCATCGCGGCTTTTTCGTCAGCGCTTGTCATATCCGGCGCGGCTCTCGCCGCCGATCTGCCCTCCAGCAAAGGCCCGCCGGTTGCGCCGCCGAGCACGGCCTGCCTGGAAAAGAACGCGGTCCCGATCGACGCTTTCGGCTTCAACGTCGGCACCGACACCAATGATTATGGCGCGCTGTCCGGTA
>MKVY01000027.1:320564-326638 GCA_001899525.1 Rhizobiales bacterium 65-9 | reverse complement strand
CGGCCAGATTTCCTACGGTCTGCTTCCCTGTCTCGAGATCGGCCCCTATCTGGTCGGCGGCGGCGCCAGCAACAATGGCGCGCTCGGCGTCGGCAACGGCTCGTTCTTCGGCGGCGGCGTCGAGGCCAAATACAAGCTCCTCGGCCGCGACACCCACGGCGTCGGGCTGACCTTCGATGTGCTCATCCAGGGGCTGGCCAACAATGGCGATCTCTACGCGCCGACCAAGAGCACGTTCGACGTCATTCCGGCGATCTTCATCGACAAGGAGCTGATCAGCGGCAAGCTCTATGGCGCGCTGAACGTCTCCTATGATTTCGGCTTCGTCGACAAGACGATCGCTCCGCTGCCGAAGGATTACGGCGTGCTGCGCCTCGGCGCGGCGCTGAGCTACCAGCTCGTCGATGGTTTCTTCATCGGCGCCGACATCAATCACTACCGCAAATATATCGGCGGCGACGAAGCCGGCTATGCGACGATGCTGGGCCCGAATTTCTACTGGCAGGCGACGCCGAAATTCGCGGTCACGGCCGCCTACAATGTGCAGGTCGCCGGCAAGACCACCTATCTCGGCGGCGTTCCGGGCCGTCTCGATCTCGTCAATTTCAATCAGCATCTGCTGAAGGTGAAGCTGACCTATTCCTTCTGAGTCAAATCTTGCGAAAATTTAATCCGGGCGGCCCGCGCGAGCCGCCCGGTCGCTTTTCGGCGCGGGTCTGGAAAAAAAAAGCGGAAAATCCGGGCGCTGACGGGCCAGCTGTTCGGCCTACGCAGCGCGCGCGGCGGCATTCCCTGAGAGAAAGTCAGCCCGGCGCATGAAGCATGGCTTGAAAGCGCCATTCTCCCCCGCCATGTCTCCTTGCGAAGGCGAGCCGCCTTCATCCAGAGGAGACGCCTATGACCCCCGAAGAACGCAATGTGATCGGTGGAATCTTCGATCGCTTGCGCGAGGCCGCGCAGCAGCCGCGCGACCCGGAGGCCGAGCGCTTCATCGCCGACCGCGTCCGGGAGCAGCCCTACGCGCCTTACGCGATGGCGCAGTCGATCTATGTCCAGGAGCAGGCGATCGGCAATCTCACCCGGCAGGTCGAGGAATTGCAGGCGCAGGTGGAGCAACTCAGTCGTCCCGCGCCGCAGTCCGGCGGCTTCCTGTCGGGGATCTTCGGCGGCGGCGCGCCTGCGCGTCAGGGCCCGATGCCGGGCTTCGCGCCCCGCGCGCAGCAGCCTGCTCCGCCGCCGCAGGGCAGCCCTTGGGGGCAGCCCCAGCAGGCGTCCGGTCCGTGGGGCCAGCCGCAGCCGGGCGGCGCGCCGGCCCAGCAGCAGCGCGGCGGCATGGGCTTTCTCGGCACGGCGCTCACCACGGCGGCCGGCGTCGCCGGCGGCATGGTGGTCGGCAACGCGCTGATGAGCGCCTTCAACAGCCATGGCGGCGCGAGCGGCATAGCCGACTCCCTCGGCATGGGCGGCGACAAATCGGCCGGCGCGTCCTCCGCCGGCGACCAGTCCGCGAATTATGACTCGGCCGGATACCAGGATCCCGGCCAGACCGACGCGAGCTACGACAACGCCTCCTATGAGGATGAAGGCGGCTATGACGATGGCGCCGATTCCGGCGACTGGACCTGACGTCGCCTCGACCGAAAAGAAAAACCCGCGCTGCGAGGCGCGGGTTTTTATGCGCGGCGCCGGCGCGTCACATCACGATGACGGTGGTTCCGACGCGCACGCGGCTATAGAGATCGACCACGTTCTCGTTCGTCATGCGGATGCAGCCCGACGAGACGGATTCGCCGATCGTTTCAGGCTCGTTCGTGCCATGGATGCGATAGAGCGATGAGCCGAGATAGAGCGCGCGCGCGCCGAGCGGGTTGTCGATGCCGCCTTGCATGAAGCGCGGCAGGTCGGGCCGTCGCTTCAGCATTTCGGCCGGCGGCGTCCAGCTTGGCCATTCCGCTTTCCGGGTGACGGCTTTCGTGCCCGCCCAGGAGAAGCCGGGGCGTCCGACGCCGATGCCGTATCGGATCGCCGTTCCGCCGGGCTGCACCAGATAGAGGAACTTGTTCGGCGTATCGATGACGATCGTGCCGGGGCGATGCGGCCCGTCATACGCGACCTCTTGCTTCTCGAAGCGGGGGTCGATCGCCTTGCGCGCCTGCCGCTGCTCGAGCGGCTGCTGCTGCGGAACCGAGGCGTAGAGATTGCCGATGTAATTGTCGCGCTGCGGCTGCGGCGCATAATTGCTCCGCGGCGCGTAGGAGCCGGCGCTGCGCGGCGTCGGGTCCTGTCCGGTGACCAGCATCTCGATGAAGCCGCCGCCGAGGTCGTTCGCCGTGCGCATCACGCGCTGCGCGTAGCGGGAAGGATAGGCGCCGCGCGGCCCCACCGTTCCGGAGACGGCCTCGTAGGAGCGGCCATAGGTCTGCGCCGAAACCGATGCGGCGGCGAGTAGGGATGCGACGCCCGTGAGCGCGGCAAGGACCAGCGAATATCTCATCAGCGACTCTTCTGAAACGCGATTCGGAGCGCGGGCGGCGCCTGCGGTCATGAAGCGTTAGCGTTACCTCTTCACCGAAGCGCTAAACGGGGCTCGTCGCCGGCCGAAAAAGCCGTGCGGGGCAGGGATTTCAAACGCTGTGGTTGATGAACGCCAAACGCGTATGATGAATGGATCGTTACGGCGTCGGCGATGCCGGCGAGCGGTGAGCGTTATGTCGCGTTGCGAGTCGGCCTTGCGCGGGCCGCTCCCAGAAAAGCGTCGCGTAGACCCGCGATGTTCATGAACCAGACGAGCGCGCCGTAGATGGCGACTCCGAGCGCGACGATCATGATCAGCCCCGGAAAGGACGGCGTCAGCGATCGCAGCGGCCAGACGCAGGCGATCATGGTCACGGTCGCGCCGAGCACGCGCGCGATGTCGCCCCAGGCGGGGCGCACAGGCGAAAGGATGAGCGATGCGCAGAAAATGAGCGCAAGCGCCGCGCCGTAGCCGGCGAGTTGCGCCCATGCGAAGCCGTGCGGGCCGAGCGACGGCGCGACCAGCCGCGCGAACAGATAATTGACGCCGAGCGCGACGAGCGCCGTCGCGATGACGGGCCAGGTCCGCTTCTGGATCTGGAAGACGGGATTGAACGCATAGAGCGTCAGCGAGAAGCAGACCATCGCCGGTATGAGAATCGCGCTGTAGGCGGCGAATGGGCCGCGAAACTCCTGCGGGGTGATGAGCGCCTCGAACATCGGCAGCGCCAGCCAGTAGCCGGCGGCGAGCGGCGCCGAGAGCGCGAAGATGTAGCTCATGTTGCGCGACAGTTGCGCGGCGGATTCCTCGGCCCCCTTGTGCTCATCGGCGCGCACCGCGACCTGGAAGATGAAGATGTCGAGCGCCGATCCGAGCGTCGCGAAGATGCGGATGCTCATATCCGTTGCGAGCGCGAACTGGCCGGCTTCCGCATAGCCGTAGGCGTCGACGATCATCGCCCGGTTCGCGAAGGTGATGAGCTGGTAGAACATGTTCGCCGCCATCAGCGGCAAACCGTAGGCGGCGAAGCGTTTCGCCAGCGCCCAATCCGGCCGCAAGGCGGACGCGCCGGGATCGCGCAGCACGCCGCGCGCGAGCAGCAGCGACGCCGATGCGCTGAGCGCGCTGCCGATGAGGACGATGATGGGATTTTCCGTCAGCCACGCGCCGCCCGCCATGAGCGCGAAAGCGGCGACGTTCTTGACGATGACGAGCAGGCTGTAGCTGCGGTTGAGAAAACGCGCGCGCGCCAGCGTGCTGGTGAAGTCGAACAGCGCCATGCAGACGCCGGCCGCCGTCGCCGCGCAGGCGAGCCGGACGGGCGCGCGGAAATCGACGCCGGCGAGAATGGCCGCCGCGAGCAGCCCGAACGTTGCAAACGACATGCTCGCGATGAGAAAATCGAGCGTGCCGCGCAGGCGGGGTTGTTCGGCGCGGGTCTTGTCTGAATAGAAGCGCGCCGCCGACAGCCTGATCCAGTCGAACAGGACGCTGTTGACCAGCACCGCAAGCGCCATCGCGATGGCGTAGCGGCCGAAATCGTCCGGGCCGAGGAACTTCGCCAGCACGAGGCCGAGAATGAAGTTCAGCAGCGAGTTCGCGACGAAGGTGAGGATGATGGCCATTGGCGTCCGGCCGGCTGTCTATCGTAACCACGATAAGAAAGGGCTAATATCCCGTTAGCGAATTGCGGACTGGAAATCCGGCGGGAGAGCGTCTCCGTGCGAGCGGTGATTGTGATGAATGGGTCGATCAACGCCGGAAAGTCGAGCGTTGGGGCCTGTGTGGCCGCGTTGCTCCCCCGCGCCGCGTTTCTTGAAGGCGATGATCACGACGCGCCGGACGATGCGCCCCTGACGCAGCGGATCGAAGCGGCTTGGCGGCGCATTGAAGCGCAGGTCGCGGCGGACGAGGCGGACTATCTCGTCGTCGCGTATCCGGTCGACGAACTCCGCTACGAGGCGCTCTCCAGAGCATGCGCGCGAAAAGGCGCTACGCTTTTTCTCGTCACGCTGGCGCCGCCTCTTGAGATCGCGCTGTCGGATCGCGGCGCTCGACGCCTTTCGGCGCAGGAAAGAAAACGTATTCAGGAAATGTATGTGGAAGGCTATCCTGTGCGCGCATTCAGCGATCTGGTGATAGACAACAGCCGGATCTCAATAGAGAAAGCGGCCGAGTTGGTTGCGCGGCGCGTCCTTGAAACTGTCGCGACGGGCTGACGCTCAGCGTCGCCGCGGCTTCAGCTCGCCAGCGCCGCGGGCGTCATCCAGTCATGCGCGCTTTCATAGAGCGTGAGCGTCCTGCGCACATGCCGCTCGACCGTAAGCGGATCGCGCCAGTAGGCGTCATAGGCCGCGCGTCCCATGCGCTGCGCGAAAGCGCTGTCCTGCAGCCGTGTCAGCGCGGCGGCGAGCGCGCCGACGTCGCCGGGCTCGACCAGCAGGCCGTCTTCGCCGTCCGCGATCCAACTCGCCGGCCCCGTGGTCCGCGCCAGAATCGTCGGCAGGCCGAGCGAGCGCGCCTCCGCGATCACCAGCGGCCCCGGCTCGAACCAGAGCGACGGCAGCGCCAGCGCGCGCGCCTCGGCCATCGCGTCGAACACCTGCTCCGCAGGAAGCCAGGGCAGAATGTCCGCGGCTGGATTGCGCCGCGCGATTTCCTCCCTCATCGGGCCTTCGCCGATGAAGCGAACCGGCGCGCCGGCGCGCGCCGCCGCCTCCGCCAGCAGATGCGGCGCCTTCTCCACGGTGAAGCGCCCGAGAAAGAGCGTCGCCGCGTTGCGCGCGGCGTCGATCGGCGGGCGACGCCGCGCCTCCATCATGTTCTCGACTGTGGCGTGCCTTGCGCTCTCTGGAAGATGCGGCTCGGCGAAGCGGCGCGCGAAATCGCTGACATGGATGAAGGTCAGGTTGCGCGCCTGTCGCAGCGCCTGATCGGAGCGCCATTGCCGCGCCACGCGCACCAGCTTGTGCGCATAGCTCTTGCGGTCGCAATTCGCCGTCAGGCATGCGGCCGACATCGGCGCGCGGTCGCAGGCGCGTCCGGCCCTGAAATCGAAATAGCCGCCTTCCGGGCAGAAGCTGAAATAATCGTGCATGGTGATGAACGCCGGCAGGCCCGATTGCGCCGCGGCGCCGATGGCGGCCGGGCTGAAGGCCTTGGTCCATTGATGCAGATGGACCACCGTCTCGCGTCCGCGCTCGCGCGCGAAGATGGCGGAGAGCCTGTCGGCGGCGTCCTGGTTCCAGACGCCCTGCGCCGCCGCGCGCAGCGGATTCTTCACGCTCCACACCTCGGCCGCCTCGATCATCTCGACGCGGATGTTGGGATGGTTGAGCGCGTCGGCGATCGGCCCGATGGCGGCGGCGAACACGATCTCGCAGCCCGCCTCGGCGAGCCCGCGCGCGCTTTCGATGGCGACCTTGGCGGCCCCGCCATTTACGGCGGCGAAATCGCTGATGATGATGCTGCGCATGGTCTCGTTGCGTAAGTCAGGAATGGCTTAGCGCCCCAAGATTGACGAAGGCCTACCGCCGGGCGGCGAAGAAATCCTTGAGCA
>MKVY01000027.1:315239-320557 GCA_001899525.1 Rhizobiales bacterium 65-9 | reverse complement strand
CGCCTCGCTCGCCCGGATGCCGCCATAGACCTCCGGAGCGTGGTGGCATGTCGGGCTCTGGAACAGGCGCACGCCGTTCTCCACCGCTCCGCCCTTGGGGTCGGAGGCGGCGAAATAGAGCCGCCGGATGCGGGCGAACGAGATGGCCGCCGCGCACAGCGGGCAGGGCTCGAGCGTGACGTAGAGATCGCAGCCCGGCAGCCGCTCGGAATCCAGCATGCGGCAAGCCTCGCGGATCGCCAGCACCTCGGCGTGGGCGGTGGGGTCGCGGTCGGCGATGGTCCGGTTGCCGGCGCGGGCGATGATGACGCCGTCGCGGACGAGCGCCGCGCCTACCGGCGTCTCGGCGCGCGCCGCCGCCTTGCGCGCCTCGTCGAACGCCGCGTCCCATGGATCGGCCCTGTCTTCGCGTGCTGTTTTCATCAAACGACGCCTCGCCGGGCCGAAACCCGTCTGCTATCAGGCCGCGATGAACGACAGATCAGACAAAGACAAGCCCGGTCGCCGCTCCGGCGGCAGGGGCGGGCCCCCTGGCGCGCGCGCCGATGGGCCGCCGCGCGGAAAAAGATTCGACAAGGCGCCGAGGGGCCGCGCGCCAGACGGGGAGCGGCCGCGCCGTTTCGACGAAAAGAAGAGCCCGCGTTTGAAGGACCGTCCTCCGATGGAGAGGAAAGGCCGCGCCGATCGCGCCGAGGAGGCGCGGCCCCCGCGCGAGCCGCGCCGCTACGCCGGCGAAACGCGCAGCGAGCGTCGTTCCGAAGGCGGCGTTGCGCTGGCGCCGCGCGCGGCGCCGAAGGCGCGTCCGCGTCCTGAGGGACGCAGCGACAAGCCGGTCGCTGAAATTCGCGCCGAGAAGCCGGAGCGCATCGCCAAGGTGATCGCGCGCGCCGGTCTCTGCTCGCGCCGCGACGCGGAGAAGCTGATCGAGGAGGGCCGCGTCTCGGTCAACGGCAAGGCGCTGAAATCCGCCGCGGTCAATGTCGGCCCGAACGATCGCATCAGCATCGACGACATGAAGCTGCCCGATCGCGAGCGCACGCGGCTGTGGCTGTATCACAAGCCAACCGGCCTCGTGACGACGGCGCGCGATCCGGAAGGTCGTCCGACCGTGTTCGACGCGCTGCCCTCGCAACTGCCGCGCGTGGTGTCCGTCGGCCGCCTCGACATCAACACCGAGGGGCTGCTGCTTCTCACCAACGACGGCGGCCTCGCGCGCGTGCTCGCCCATCCTGACACGGCTTGGCTCAGGCGTTACCGCGTGCGCGTGTTCGGCAATCCCGATCAGGCGCAGCTCGATACGCTGCGTGGCGGCGTCACCATCGAAGGCATCGACTATGGCCCCATCGTCGCCACGCTCGATCGCGAGCAGGGCGCGAACTCCTGGCTGACGATGGATCTCCGCGAGGGCAAGAATCGCGAAATCAAGCGCGTGCTGGAGCATCTCGGCTTTCAGGTCAGCCGCCTCATCCGCGTCTCGTTCGGGCCGTTCCAGCTCTACGATTTGCCGGAAGGCGCCGTCGAGGAGGTCCGCACGCGCGTGCTCGCGGACCAGCTTGGTGAGGAATTGGCGGCGAAGGCGGGCGTTGATTTCGCCGCCGCCGCCGATCGCCCCGCGCCGGGCGATGATTCGAACCGCGCGCGCGTCGAGCCCTGGTCGCGCATCGAGGCCGAGACCGAGCGCCGCATCGAGGTGAGCGACACGCAGGATCGTCGCGGCCGCAGCGTCCGCGTTGAGCGCATCGTCGGCGCCGACCGGCGACGGGATGAGGATTTGCGCCGGCCGCCGCGCCGCGACCATCCGGCGGATAGCCGGCCCGAGCCGCGGGCGAGAAGCGAGCGCGTGTCCGCGCCCGCCGGCGACGCCACCATGCGGCGGCGTCCGCGCGCGGAGGCTGACGCTCCGCCGCGCGATCGCGGCGAGGGCCGTCCGCCCCGTCGCGCCGATGACCGGCGCGGAAACGCGCGGGATGGCGGCAAGCCGTTCCGTAGCCGCGAGGATCGGCCGCCGCGCGCCGGCGGCTTCTCCGGCAAGCCCCGCTTCGGGGAGGGACGCCCGCGTTCCGAAGCAGGCAGGCCGTTTGGCGCCGAGCGTCCGCGCTTTTCGCGCGAGCAATCCCGCGATGGCGGGCGGCCGTTTCGCGAAAGGCCGCCGCGCGACCGCGAGGCGCGGGAGGAGAGGCCTTCTCGCGGCGGCGAACGCCAGCGCGGCGCTGACCGGCCGTTTCGCCCGCGCGACGATCGCGCTCCGCCGCGCGATCGCGGCGAGGGCCGTCCGCCCCGTCGCGCCGATGATGAGCGCCGGGGCGCGCGGGATGGCGGCAAGCCGTTCCGCAGCCGCGAGGATCGGCCGCCGCGCGCCGGCGGCTTCTCCGGCAAGCCTCGCTTCGGCGAGGAGCGCCCCCGTTCCGGAGGAGGCAAGCCGCGTTTCGGCGACGAGCGTCCGCGCCCGGGCGCCGGCAAGCCGCGCTTCGGCGGCAAGCCGGGTTTTGGCGGCAAGCCGCGGGGCGACCGTCCCGGCGGGGGACGCCCCGGCGGCGCCAGGCCGCCGCGCAAGCCGCGTGAACGCTGACGGCCGCTATGCGCGTCATCGCCGGCCGGCTGCGCAACCGCGCGCTGAAGGCGCCGTCGAGCCAAGCGATCCGGCCGACCTCCGACCGGCTGCGCGAGAGCCTGTTCAACATCCTCGCGCATCGCTTCGACGATGCTGCGGCCGGCGCGCGCGTTCTCGATCTTTTCGCGGGCTCCGGCGCGCTGTCGATCGAGGCGCTGTCGCGCGGCGCGTCGTTTGCGCTGATGGTCGATGAAAGCGCCGAGGCGCGCGGACTGATCCGCGAGAACGTCATGGCGCTCGGCCTCAGCGGCGTGACAAAAATTTTTCGCCGCGATGCGACCGCGCTCGGCGAACTGACGACGCTCGATCCGTTCGAACTCGTCTTCTGCGACCCGCCCTATCGCAAAGGGCTTGGCGAGAAGGCGCTCGCCTCCGCCGCCGCCGGCGGCTGGCTGGCGAACGGCGCCCTGGCGATTCTCGAAGAGGCGCAGGACGCGCTGTTCAGCGCGCCGGTTGGCTTTTCTCTCGAAGACGAGCGCGCGCAGGGCGAAACCGTGCTGCGCTTCCTGCGTTATTCGGCCTGACGCATGATGGGCTGGCCGACATCGATGCGGTTGCCGTCCGGGTCCTCGAATACGAAAGCGCGCAGCCCGTAATCCTTGTCGCGCAATCCCTTGATGATGCGCAGGCCCTGCTTCTGGATAACGGCGTGCAGGGCGTCCACGTCGGACGCCATCATGTGGGCGACGTTGAACGGCGCCGGCTCATGAGTCTTTTGAAGGGTCAGATGCAGTTCCGCATTGTCCTTTTTCAGAATCACGAACCCCACCGGATCACCATTCTCGAATGTTTTCCTGAAGCCGAGAACGCCGGCGTAGAAGGCGAGCGCGCGATCGATGTCGCGCACTGGCAGCATCGCGGCGATGCGCCCGAAAAGAACAGGTTGATTGTCGTCGGTCATGAGCTGTGTCTCGCTGAAAGTCGCAGACGCTGACGGTGCAGCATGCATGCGCTGGAACTGAATGAGACGGTGCTCATCGCGAGTGTGGCGTGAAACAGATGCGCCGGTCAATCTTGGCTGCTCAACGCCGGCCGAACAGCTTTTCGATATCCGACAGTTTCAGTTCGACATAGGTCGGCCGGCCATGGTTGCACTGGCCCGCGCGCGGCGTTTTCTCCATCGTGCGCAGCAGCGCGTTCATTTCCTCCGGCTTGAGGCGCCGGCCCGACCGCACGGAGCCATGGCACGCGATGCGCGAGAGGATCGCGTCGATGCGCCCTTCCACGACGCGATCGGCGAACGCGGGATCCCGTTTCGCGCTCTGACGCGCGCCCTCGGAGACTGCGCGCGCGTCGCTCCAGTCCTCCATGCCGTCGATCAGATCCTGGACCATCGCTTTCACGGAGCCGTTCGCGAGGATCGCGGGAACTTCCGTCACCGCGACGGCGCCGGGGCCGAAGGATTCGATCACGAGCCCGGATTGCGCCAGCGCAGGCGCCTGTTCGAGCAGGCGCGCGGCGACGACGGGATCGAGGTCGATGATCTCGGGGATGAGCATGAGCTGACGCTTCACGCCGTTGTCCGCGCGCTCGGCTTTCAGCTTCTCATAAACGATGCGCTCATGCGCGGCGTGCTGATCGACGATGACGAGCCCGTCGCCGGTTTGCGCCACGATATAATTGTCATGGAGTTGCGCGCGCGCCGCGCCGAGGGGAAACGCTCCGGTCTGCGCCTGGTCCTCGCTCTCCATCCGCATGTCTGCGGAAGGGGCTGTGGCGAAGGCGGTCTGCGCGGTTTCGGAAAATCCCGGCGCGCCGCCATGAGGAGCGGTGTCGTAAAAGCTAGGCGTTTGCGGGGAGGCCCAGTGCGTCTGCGTGAATCGCGCGCGATCGAAACCCTGGGCGTGATGCGGCCGCATGGCTTCGAGCGTGCGCAAGCCCCCGACAGACGTGGCGCGATGGCCGGTCGCCGCGATCGCGTCGCGCAGCGCGTTCACGACCAGAGAACGAACAAGGGCTGAATCGCGAAACCGCACCTCGGTTTTCGCCGGATGCACATTGACGTCGACAAGCCGGGGCGGGCAACGGATGTCGAGCGCGACGACCGGGTGGCGTCCTGCGGGGAGCGTGTCGGAATAGGCGGCGCGCGTCGCGCCCGTCAGAAGCCGGTCGCGCACCGGCCGCCCGTTCACCATCAGGTGAATCTGCGCCGCCGTCGCGCGGTGAAACGTCGGAAGGCCGGCGAGGCCGCGGATCTCGGTGTCCTCGCGCGCGCCGTGAACGGGGGCGAGGTTGCCGCGCGCGTCGGGTCCGAGAATCTGAATCGCCCGCGCTTCGAAGCCGGAGTGATCATCGCCGCAGGACGGATAATCGAGCATCAACCCGTCGTCGCTCGACAGGGTGAAGCGGATGGCCGGATGCGCCAGCGCGAGGCGCTTGATCTGGTCGGCGACGGCGGTCGTTTCCGTGCGGTCGCTCTTGAGGAATTTCAGGCGCGCCGGCGTCGCTGAAAACAGGTCGACCACCTCGACGCGCGTTCCGCGTTCGATCGGCGCCGGCCGCGGGCGCGACTTCACGCCGGCGTCGACGGTGATCGCCGCGCCCTGCGCGGCCGCGTTGCGCGAGGCGATGGTGAGCCGCGCCACCGAGCCGATGGACGGCAGCGCCTCGCCGCGGAATCCGAGCGTGTCGATCGCGAGAAGATCGTCGCTCGGCAGCTTGGACGTGGCGTGTCGCTCCACCGCGAGCGAAAGATCGTCCGCGCTCA
>MKVY01000027.1:284365-315194 GCA_001899525.1 Rhizobiales bacterium 65-9 | reverse complement strand
CCTCGATCGCGATCTCGATATGGCGCGCCCCCGCGTCGATGGCGTTCTCGACGAGCTCCTTCACCGCCGCGGCCGGCCGCTCCACCACCTCGCCGGCGGCGATGCGGTCGATCAGCACGGGATCGAGGAGGCGGATGGGCATGGGTCCGGCAGTCGGGATTAGGCAGACGGCAGTCGATTGCGTTATACGACTGCCGACTGCCGATTGCCTACTGCCGCCGTATCACTCCGCCGCCATCGTCGTCGGCGCGCCGACGAGCCGGCGCGCCTCCAGCGCGCTCATCGGCTCGCCGAAGAGGTAGCCCTGCGCATATTCGCAGCCGAGCTGATAAAGCTCGATCGCGTCGCCCTCGGTTTCGGCGCCTTCCGCGATCACCGACATGCCGAGATCGTGCGCCATCGTGATCATCGTGCGCAGCAGCACCGAGCGCGATCCCTTGCGGTTCTCGCGCACGAAGGACTGGTCGATCTTCAGCGTGTCGAAGGTGAAGCGTTCGAGATAGGCGAGCGAGGAATGGCCCGTGCCGAAATCATCGAGCGACAGGCCGGCGCCCAGCGCGCGGATGCGCTCCAGCATCTTCGCGGCGTATTCCGGATTCTCCATCACCAGGCTCTCGGTCAGCTCGAGCTTGAGCGAGCCCGGAATGACGCGGATGCGCGAGAGCAGATTCTTCACGTCCTGCAACAGGTCGTGGCGCAGAAGCTGCCGGCTCGAGATGTTGACGCTGACAAAGATCGGCGGATCGACGTCGAGCGCCTGCTGCCATGCCGCGAGTTCGCGCGCCGCGCGGTCCATCGCATAGGCGCCGAGATCGATGATGAGCCCGGTCTCCTCGGCGATCGGCACGAAATCCTTCGGCGGGATGCGGCCGAGCCTCGGATGGTCCCAGCGCAGCAGCGCCTCGAATCCGGCGATGGTGCGGTCTTCGAGGCGCACGACGGGCTGATAGACGAGCGTGATCTCGCGGCGGTCGAGCGCGCGGCGCAGGTCGGCCTCGATGCTGAGCCTGTCGTCGCGTTCGCGCCGCATCGCCGGGCGGAACACCTGGATGCGGTCGCCGCCTAGCTTCTTCGCATGCGCCATCGCGAGCTCCGCGTTGCGCAGCATGTCTTCCTTGGTCGTGTTGGATTGCCCGTCCGCGAGCGTCAGGCCGATGGAGGCTTTCAGATAGATCTCGCGCTCGCCGAAGCCGAAGGGGCTCGCCAGCGTCCGCCGCACCATGTCGGCGAAGGCGGTGATGCGTTCCGGCTCGCGTTCGGACATCAGGATGATCGCGAACTCGTCGCCGCCGATGCGGCCGAGCGTATCCTGCGGCCGAAGGATGCGGCGCAGCCGCCGCGCCAGCGAGAGCAGGATCGAATCGCCGGCGGCAAGCCCGATCGTCTCGTTGATCTGCTTGAACTTGTCGACGTCGATCGCGAGCACCGTCGGCCTGATCTGCGGATCGGCCTTCGCCATCGCGAGAGCGCCCTCGATGCGGTCGAGCAGCAGCGCGCGGTTCGGCAGGCCGGTGAGATTGTCATGCACGGCGTCGTGCAGCATCCGCTCCTCGGCCTGGCGCGCGTCGGTGACGTCGGCGAGGGTGCCCATGATGCGCGTCACCTCGCCGTCCACGCCGACGACCGGGCGGGCCTTGATGCGCACCCAGTGATACTGCCCGTTGTTCGCCTTGATGCGGAAATCATGCTGGATGCGGCCGCGCCGCTGCTCCAGCGCCACGTCGAGCATGGCGGCGTACTGGTCGCGGTCGAAGGGATGGACGAGCGCCAGCCAGTCCGATGCGGGGGCCGACAGCGAGCCGCGCTTCAGGCCGAGCTGCTGCTCGATCTCGGGACCCGCGACGATGCGGTCGGCGCCGATGTCCCAGTCGAACACCGCGTCGCCGGAGCCGGACAGCGCGAGCGCGCGCCGCATGGCGTCGGCGCCCATCGTCTCCGTCGCAGGCGCGCCGGAGAAGGCGTGCTGCATCACCGTGAAGCCGATCAGCATGACGATCAGCACGAGGCCGCCGATCAGCGCCGGACCGACGGTGTCGTTATGCACCTGCCCGTTGACCACCAGCGCGGCGGCCGTGACCCACAGCAGCAGCAGCAGCCATGTCGGGATCAGCATCACCGCGCGGTCGTAGCCGTGCGTCGAGAGATAGATGATCAGGATGAGGCCGATCGCCGCCACCGCGCCGATCGAGACGCGCGCCACGCCGGCGGCGAAGGACGGGTTGAACAGCGCAAGCCCGATCAGCGCGCCGAGGAACAGCAGCCAGCCGATCGTCAGATGGCTGTAGCGCACATGCCAGCGGTTCAGGTTGAGATAGGCGAACAGGAAGACGAGCAGGGTCGCCGCGAGCACCGCCTCGGAGATGGCGCGATAGACGCCGCTGGCGGCGGGCGCGAGGCCGAAGATGCGGTTGAAGAACCCGAAGTCGATGCCCGCATAGGCGAGCACCGCCCAGGCGAGCGCGGCCGCCGCTGGAAAGATGATCGCGCCCTTCACCACGAAAACGACGGTGAGGAAGAGCGCGAGCAGGGTGGCGATGCCGATGACGATGCCGCGATAGAGCGTCAGGCCGTTGTTCTTGTCGCGATAGGCGTCCTGATCCCACAGATAGAGCTGCGGCAGGTTCGGTCCGGCGAGTTCGGCGACGTAGGTGATCGTCACGCCGGGATCGAGCGTGATCTGGAAGACGTCCGCGTCCGGGCTGTCCTCGCGCTCGGGCGACGTGCCCTGGCTGGCGGTGATCGACGCGATTCGCTGCGAGCCGAGGTCAGGCTGAACGATGCCGGAGCCGACGAGAAGGAAATGGGGCGCGACCAGCAGCCGTTCGATCTGCTCGTCGGAATTGTTGGACAGCGCGAACGCGATCCAGTTCGGTCGCGCGCCTTCCTCCTTCGCCTTGACGGCGATGCGCCGGACGATGCCGTCGGCGCCGGGCGCTGTTGAAATCTGGATGGTTTCGGCGCTCGCGCTCTGCCGCTCCACCCGCGGCAGCAGATCGATGACCTGCGAGTTCGGCGGCACGCGAACGGCTTCGAGCGCGAACGCGCAAGGGATCGTCGTCGCCAGCAGAGCGACCGCCGCCATCAGCCCCGCAAGGAGCCGGGCGGGCGAGAGCGCGCGCACGGTCACGAACAATCCAACGCTCCCTCGCCCAGGTGCGTCCGTGGTACTCGCGCGCGGTTAAGCCGGCAAGCCAACGGTTTGACCCTGTGCGCTCGCGAAATCGCGCGCCAGCATGGCGTAAAGGAGATGGTCCTGCCAGCGGCCGGCGATCTGCAGATATTCACGGGCGTAGCCCTCTCGCTGGAATCCGACCTTTTCGAGGAGAGCGATGGAGGCCGCGTTGTGCGGCAGGCAGGCGGCCTCGATGCGCCGGAGGCCAAGCGTGTTGAAGGAAAAAGCGAGCGTCAACCTGACGGCGCGCGACATATGGCCTTGCCGCGCGTGCGGCCGCCCGATCCAGTAGCCGAGGGTGCCGGTCATCGCCACCCGCCGCCGCACCTGGCTCAGCGTCAGCCCGCCGAGGATCTCGCCGGTCTCTGCGCGGGTCACGAGGAAGGCGTAGGCGATGTCGGCGCGCATGTCGTCGGTCACGCGCCGCACCCGCATGCGGAAGGCGGTCTTGCTGAGGTCGTTCTGCGGCCACACCGGCTCCCACGGCGCGAGGAAGTCGCGGCTCTCGGCGCGCAGCCTCGACCACGCGGCGTAATCGGCAAGCTTCGGCGCCCGGAGAACAAGCCCGTCCCCTTCGATCACCGGGAGACTAGGCAGTCCGCGCAGCCGCAGCAGGGGCATCATGGCGCGACGCGCCAGTCCGGAACGGGAAGATGCGCGCGGCGATGGGCCGCGGTCAGCGTGTTCGCCATCAGCATCGCGATCGTCATGGGGCCGACCCCTCCGGGAACCGGCGTGATCGCGCCGGCGACGGCGCGCGCGGCGGCGTAGTCCACGTCGCCGACCAACCGGGTCTTGCCTTCGCCCCGTTCGGGGGCGGGAACGCGATTGATGCCGACATCGATCACCGTCGCTCCCGGCTTGATCCAGTCGCCCTTGATCATCAACGGCCGGCCGACGGCCGCGACCAGGATGTCGGCGCGACGGCAGACCTCCGCAAGATCGGCGGTGCGGCTGTGGGCGATGGTCACTGTGGCGTTCGCGTTCAGCAGAAGCTGCGCGATCGGCTTGCCCACGATGTTGGAGCGCCCGACGACGACCGCATGCAGGCCGGAGAGATCGCGGCCGCGCGCGCTTTCGATGAGCAGCATCGCGCCCGCGGGCGTGCAGGGAACCAGCGCGTCCGAAAGATCGCCGGCGCCGAGCCGCCCGACATTGAGGGGATGGAATCCGTCCACATCCTTGTCGGGCGCGATGGCGGCGATGATTCGCGCCGCGCGGATGTGATCCGGCAGGGGAAGCTGGACGAGAATGCCGTCGACGGCCTGATTCTCGTTCAGCGCCTTCACCACAGCCTCGAGCGCGTCCTCGCTGGTCGCGGCGGAGAGCGTCTCCTGAATCGAGAGGAAGCCGCATTCCGTGGCGGCGACGCCTTTCGAGGCGACATAGACCTTGCTGGCGGGATCCTCGCCGACGATGACCACGGCCAGTCCCGGCGCGCGTCCCGCCTGGTCGCGGAATCGCGCCGCGAAGGCGCGCGTCTGCTCGGTCACGCGGGCCGCGACCGCCTTGCCGTCGATGATTGCCGCACTGGTGGGAGATGCTGCGCCTGAAATGGTCATCGCGTCTTTCGTCTGGCTGTCACGCGGCCGCTGGCGTCGGCGCGCCGACGCGCGCGGCGATGGCGTCGATGCGGGGCGCATGCTTCGCCGGCCCGATCGCGGTGAGGGTCGGCGGCGAGGCGAGCATGCGCGCGCCCGCGGCCCGCACGGTTTCAACGGTGAGGGCGTCGAGTCGCGCGAGAATTTCCTCGCTGCTGATCAGCCGGTCGTAGGAGAGCAGCTGATGCGCCGCCTGATCGACGCGGCGCGACGGCGATTCAAATCCGCTCATGAGCGCGACCTTCATCTGCGCGCGGGCGCGGGCCAGCTCCTCGTCGTTGATGTCGCGGGTGGCGCGCGCGATCTCGTCGAGCGACACATGGATCAGTTCGGCCACGTCCGTTTCGCCCGCGCCCGCGCTCATGCAAAAGACGCCGCAGTCGGAATAGGCCCAGTGCTGCGCGTCGATCGCATAGGCGAGGCCGCGCTTCTCGCGCACTTCCTGGAACAGGCGCGACGACATTGCGCCGCCGAGAATATGCGCGAATGCGTGCGCCGCGTACTGCTCGTCGTCGTGATAGGAAAAACCGGAGAAGCCCAGCATCAGATGCGCCTGCTCGAGCCGGCGCAGCTTGCGGACCTCGCCGCCGACATAGCGCGCCTTCGCGGGCGCGGTGGGGCTTGCGTCGGAGAAACCGCCGAAGAGCCGCTCCGCGTCGGCGGCGAGGCGCTCGTGATCCACGTCTCCGGCGGCGGCGATCGCGATCGCCGGCTCGCGGTAGCGCTGGTCGAGATAGCGGCGGATGCCCGCGCGGTCGAAGCTTTTGACCGACTGGCGCGTGCCGAGGATCGGCCGCCCGATCGGCTGGCGCGCGAACGCGCTTTCCATGAAAAGATCGGGCAGCCAGTCCTCGGGCGAATCCTCGCACGCGCCGATTTCCTGAAGCACCACGTCTTTCTCGCGCTTGATCTCCTGCGGATCGAAGGTCGAGTTCGACAGGATGTCCGCGAAGATATCGAGCGCGACCGGCAGATGCTCGCCCATCAGCCGCACATAATAGCTCGTGGTCTCGACCGTCGTTGAGGCGTTGAGGTCGCCGCCGACCGCCTCCATCTGCTCGACGATCTGCTGCGCGCTGCGCCGCGCCGTTCCCTTGAACGCCATGTGCTCGAGAAAATGCGCGAGCCCGTGCTCTTCCGGCGCCTCGTCGCGCGATCCGGCGCGAACCCAGACGCCGGCCGCGACCGTTCGCATCGACGGCATGGATTGCGACACGACGCGCAGGCCCGAGCGCAGCGTCGTGATCTTCGGCGCGGGCTCGTTCATGCTCATGCGGCGTTGTCCGCTCCGGCGCGCGCCCGCTCGCGGATGAAGCGCTCGATCGCGCCTTGATCGTTGGGAAGAATCGAAAAACGCTCCCTGCGCGACATCAGGTCGGCGAGATGCGCCGGCAGCGCGGGCCTGACGCCGCAGGCCTTCTCGACCGCGTCGGGAAACTTGGCGGGATGCGCGGTCGACAATGCGATCACCGGCGTTTTCGGGTCGCGTTTCAGCGCCTCGCGCGCGGCGGCGACGCCGGTCGCCGTATGCGGATCGATCAGATAACCGCTGTCCGCGAGGGTTCTCTCGATCTCTCGCGCGCACGCCTCCTCGGATGCGCTGCGCGCGTCGAAACGCGCGCGGATCGCCGCCAGAGGCGCGGCCGGAATGTCGAACGAGCGGGACTGCGCGAGGCTCGCCATGAGGCGCCGCACGGTTGCGGCGTCGCGGCCGCACGCTTCGAACAGGAGCCGCTCGAAATTCGACGACACCTGAATGTCCATCGAGGGCGACATCGTCGCTGCGACGCCGCGCATCGCGTAGGTTCCTGTCGCGAGCGTGCGCGCGAGAATGTCGTTGGCGTTGGTGGCGATCACGAGCCGCTCGATCGGCAGGCCCATGCGGCCAGCGACATAGCCGGCGAGGATGTCGCCGAAATTGCCGCTCGGCGCGGCGAAAGAGACGGGACGAAGCGGCCCGCCGAGCGCCACCGCCGAGGTGAAGTAGTAGACCGTCTGCGCTGCGATGCGCGCCCAGTTGATCGAGTTGACTCCGGAGAGCTTGAGAGCGTCGCGGAAGCCATGATTGTTGAACAGCGCCTTCAGCGCCGCCTGACAATCGTCGAAATCGCCTTCGAGCGCGATCGCATGCACGTTCGGCGCGTCGACGGTCGTCATCTGCCGGCGCTGCACGTCCGACACGCGCCCGTGCGGATAGAGGATGAAGACGTCGACCTGGTCGAGGCCGCGGAAGGCGTCGATCGCAGCCCCGCCCGTGTCGCCGGACGTCGCGCCGACGATGGTCGCGCGCTGTCCCCGCGCTTTCAGCGCGTGGTCCATCAGCCGCCCGAGCAACTGCATCGCCACGTCCTTGAAGGCGAGCGTCGGGCCGTGAAACAGCTCGAGCACGAAGAGGTTGTCGTCGATCTGGACGAGCGGACAAACGGCCGGATGCCGGAATGTCGCATAGGCGTCGCCGATCATGCGGCAGAGCGCGTCGTCGGCGATCTCGCCGTCCGACAGCGCGCCGATCACCCGCCGCGCGACCGCCGCATAGGGCTGGCCGGCGAAACCGGCGATCTCGTCGCGACCGATCGGCGGATAGCGCTCGGGAACATAGAGGCCGCCGTCCCGCGCGAGGCCGGCGAGAAGCGCGTCTGTGAAGCTGAGAGGCGGCGCTTCGCCGCGAGTAGAGACGTGCAGCACAGGCCAGATCCGGGACGCCCGTCGATTACGCGGCGCGGGCGGGAGAGGCAAGCATGGGGCCGGAAAAGAAAAGGGCGGCCCTTGGCCGCCCCGAGCGCGCGAGAGGCGCGATCAGTGTCCGCCCGCGATGGGCGCGCCCGCCGACGCCCACACATAGATGCAGGCGAACAGGAACAGCCAGACCACGTCGACGAAGTGCCAGTACCAGGCCGCGAACTCGAAGCCGAGATGCTGTTTCGGCGTGAAGTCGCCCTTGTAGACGCGCAGCAGGCAGACCGCGAGGAAGATCGTTCCGATCAGCACATGCGCGCCGTGGAAACCCGTCGCCATGAAGAAGGTCGCGCCATAGATGTTGCCTTTGAAGGCGAAGGGCGCGTGGATATATTCATAGGCCTGCACGAGGCTGAACAGCGCGCCGAGCGCGATCGTCAGCCAGAGCCCCCATTTGACGCTCTGGCGGTCGTTCTCCAGCAGCGCGTGGTGCGCCCAGGTCACGGTGGTGCCCGAGGTCAGCAGGATCAGCGTGTTGAAGAGGGGAAGGTGCCAGGGGTCGAGCACCTCGATTCCCTTCGGCGGCCAGTGTCCGCCGGTGAACGCGGCGCGCGTCACCTGATGAACCTCGTTCGGAAACAGCGAGGCGTCGAAGAAGGCCCAGAACCACGCGACGAAGAACATCACCTCCGAGGCGATGAACATCATCATGCCGTAGCGGTGATGGAGCTGCACGACCTTCGTGTGGTCGCCGCCGTTCGCCTCCCTGATGACGTCGGTCCACCAGGAAGCCATGACGTACAGCACGCCGATGACGCCGATGCCGAACACCAGCGGGGCGATGTGCAGGCCGCCCGGGGCCATGTTCTTCATCCACATCACCGCGCCGATCGCCATGATCAGCGCGCTCGCGGCGCCGATGATCGGCCACGGGCTCGGATTGACGAGATGATAGTCGTGATGCTTGGCGTGGGCGTCTGCCATCGATCTGGCTCCTCGAATGTCGGATGCGTCGCGAGACGCGCGCCGTCAAGTTCCTAGCGAAGGGTGGGGGTGGACGAGGCGGCCGTGACCGGCCGCGGATTCTTGGTGGGGAAGAAGGTGTAGGACAGGGTGATCGTCTCGATCTGCCGCATGTCCGGGTCCTTCTCCAGGGCGGGATCCAGGAAAAACACCACGGGCGCTTCGGCGGCCTCGCCCGCCTTCAGCGGCGTGTCGTTGAAGCAGAAGCATTGCAGCTTGTTGAAATACTGCGCCGCCACCGGCGGGTAGACGTTGAAGGTCGCCGTCCCCGACGTATCCGCGCGGGCGAAGCTCGTCGCGTTGAAGAGGATGGTGCGGGTCTCGCCGGGCTTCATGTCGATATGCGTCTGCTCCGGCGCGAATCGCCATGGCAGGCCGGGCGCGACATTGGCGTCGAAGCGCACGCGGATCGTGGTGCGCCCCACGCTCTGCGGCGCCTGGGAGGCGATCATTGGCGTGCCGTCGAAGCCGGTCACGCGGCAGAAAAGGTTGTAGAGCGGCACGGATGCGAAGGCGAGGCCGAGCATGCCGCCGGCCGCGACCGCGCACCATAAGGCGGTTCGCTTGACGCTGGCGGCTTGTCGGGAAGGAGAGGCGACGGTCATCGGTCAGAGCGCCCGGTTCAGCACGCCGGGTCCGAGCTTGGCGATCGTGATGATGTAGAAGAACAGGCACAGGGCGCCGAGGAACAGCCCGATCGCGATCGATCGCGCGCGCCGCCTCCGCTTCTCCTCGTCGGTGAGGACGATGCCCTTGCGGTCGTCCATCACGCCAGCCCCAGAAGGCGCATCGTCGGCGCGGCGAGCTGTTCGGCCAGGAGCGCGGCGAACAGGAGGAAAAGATAGACGATCGAGAAGCCGAACAGCCGCCATGCGGATTTCCTCGCGGCCTCGCCGTCCCGGTCGCGATAGACGCGCCAGGCGCACCAGATCATGCCGAGCCCGCTGACGAGCGCGACAGCCAGATAGCTGAGCCCGGCGAATCCCAGTTCGTAGGGCGCGAGCGCGAAGGGAACGAGAACGAGCGTGTAGAGCAGGATTTGCGCGCGCGTTGATGCTTCGCCCGCGACGTTCGGCATCATCGGGACGCCGGCGCGCGCGTAATCGTCCGACTTCACCAGCGCCAGCGCCCAGAAATGCGGCGGCGTCCACAGGAAGATGATGAGGAACAGGACGATCCCGGCCGCGCCGATATGGCCGCTCATCGCGGCCTCGCCGATCATCGGCGGAAAGGCGCCGGCGGCGCCGCCGATCACGATGTTCTGCGGCGTCGAGCGCTTCAGCCACTGCGTGTAGATGACCGCATAGAAGAAGATTGTGAAGGCGAGCAGGCCCGCCGCCAGCCAGTTCGCGACCACGCCGAGCACCGCCACCGAGCCGATCGCCAGCGGAGTCGCGAAGGCGAGAGCCTCCTCGCGCGTGACGCGGCCGGCGGGAATCGGGCGATTCCTGGTGCGCGCCATCACCGCGTCGATGTCGGCGTCCGCCGCCATGTTGAAAGCGCCGGACGCGCCGGCGCCGACGGCGATCGCCAGCAGCGAGGCCAGCGCGAGCACCGGGTTGATCGGGCCGGGGGCGATGGCGAGGCCGGTCAGCGCCGTGAACACCACGAGCGACATCACGCGCGGCTTCATCAGCGCGAAGTAATCGCCGGGCTCGGCCAGCGACACGCGCGCGAACGCCGGCGTCATCGCGCCGGCCTCGCTTTCATGTTCGCTCGCCATGGACATTGTGACGTGGTCTCGCGGATGCAGGTTTCAGGGCTTTCGCCCGGCGTGGCGCCCTTCGCCGGAGCGCCCGTCCGGCGCTCGGGGGAAGGGCGCGGCTGACCAGGTCAGCCGCGCCGATGATCAGTGATGATCGTCCGCCGCGATGCGCGGCAGCGTCATGTACTGGTGGAACGGCGGCGGCGAGGACAGCGTCCATTCCAGCGTCGTCGCTCCTTCGCCGTAAGGATTGCCGGCCGCCTTCTCCTTGCGCACGAACACCACGTAATACATCGAGGCGAGGAAGAAGATCACGCCCGCGGCGAAGATGTAGGAGCCGAACGACGAGATGCGGTTCCAGTGCGCCAGCGCGTCGGGATAGTCGACATAGTGGCGCGGCATGCCCGCGAGGCCGGAGAAGTGCATCGGGAAGAACAGGATGTTCGCGCCGATGAACGAGATCCAGAAGTGGGTTTTGCCGATCCAGTCCGGGATGATGTAGCCGAACATCTTCGGGAACCAGTAATACCAGCCGCCGAAGATCATGAACACCGCGCCGAGCGACAGCACATAGTGGAAGTGCGCGATCACATAATAGGTGTTGTGCAGCGAACGGTCGACGCCGGCGTTCGCGAGCACGACGCCGGTGACGCCGCCGACGGTGAACAGGAAGATGAAGCCCAGCGCCCACAGCATCGCGGCGGTGAAGCGGATCGAGCCGCCCCACATCGTTGCGATCCAGGAGAAGATCTTCACGCCGGTCGGCACCGCGATGACCATGGTCGCGGCGACGAAATAGGCCTGCGTCTTCAGCGACAGGCCGACCGTGTACATGTGGTGCGCCCACACGATGAAGCCGACCGCGCCGATCGCCACCATCGCGTACGCCATGCCGAGATAGCCGAAGATCGGCTTCTTCGAGAAGGTCGAGATGATGTGGCTGACGATGCCGAACGCCGGAAGGATCATGATGTAGACTTCCGGATGGCCGAAGAACCAGAACAGATGCTGGTAGAGCACCGGATCGCCGCCGCCGGCCGGATCGAAGAAGGTCGTGCCGAAGTTGCGGTCGGTCAGCAGCATGGTGATCGCGCCAGCGAGCACGGGCAGCGACAGCAGCAGCAGGAACGCCGTCACCAGCATCGACCAGGCGAACAGCGGCATCTTGTGCAAGGTCATGCCCGGCGCGCGCATGTTCAGGATCGTGGTGATGAAGTTGATCGCGCCGAGGATCGAGGCCGCGCCGGCGGTGTGCAGCGCAAGGATGCCGAAATCGAGCGCGGGGCCGGGATGGCCCGACACCGACAGCGGCGGATAGACCGTCCAGCCGCCGCCAAACCCGTTGCTGCCCGGAGCGCCTTCCACGAAAAGCGAGATGAACAGCAGGCAGAAACCGCTGAACGTCATCCAGAACGAGATGTTGTTCATGCGCGGGAAGGCCATGTCGGGCGCGCCGATCATCAGCGGCACGAACCAGTTGCCGAAGCCGCCGATCAGCGCGGGCATGACCACGAAGAACACCATGATCAGGCCGTGGCCCGTCACGATCACGTTGAAGGTCTGCGCGTTGCTGAAGATCTGCATCCCCGGCTCCTGCAGCTCCATCCGCATCAGGATGGAGAAGGCGCCGCCCACGAGGCCGGCGCAGAGCGCGAACAGCAGATAGAGGGTTCCGATGTCCTTGTGGTTCGTGGAGAGAAGCCAGCGACGCCAGAAGGGCGGATATTCGTCATGATGACCGTGATCATCGGCGTGAGCGGCGGCGTGAGCCATAATCCTGTCCTCTGCCTTCTTGTCTTGCTTGCTTACTGAACCGCCGCGGCGGCGGATGCGATCTTCGACGGAGCGTCGATCGCGCCATATTTCTTCTTCGAGTCCTCAAGCCACTGGGCGTAGGCCTGTTCCGAGACGATGCGGATCGCGATCGGCATGAAGGCGTGGTTGACGCCGCAGAGGCGCGAGCACTGGCCGTAATAGATGCCCTCGCGCTCGGCCTTGAACCAGGTCTGGTTCAGGCGGCCTGGGATCGCGTCGATCTTCAGTCCAAAGGCGGGGAGGGCGAAGTTGTGGATGATGCCTTCGCCCGTCACCTGGAGGATGACCGTCTTGTTGACTGGCAGGACGAGCTCGTTGTCGACGGCGAGCAGGCGCGGCAGCTCATGCGCCGTCCCCCGGCCGCTTTGGATCGCCTTCGCGCGCTCGTCTTCGGTCAGCATGGCGGAGATGTAGGAGAAACCGCCGCCCTGCTCCTTCGGATACTCATATTCCCACTGCCAGTTGCTCTTTCCGGTCGCCTTCACCGTGATGTCGCCTTGCGGCAGGATGAGCTGGTAGCGCAGCAGGCGGAAGGACGGGATCGCGATTCCGAGCAGGATCAGGATCGGGACGACGGTCCAGGCGACCTCCAGCACGGTGGAGTGCGTGGTCTTGGAGGGGGTGGGGTTGTTCTTTTCGTTGAAGCGCCAGCAGACATAGATCATCAGGGCCAGCACGAAGACGGTGATCGCGGTGATGATGATCACCAGCCCGTTATGCAGCGATACGATCCGATGTCCGACCTCGGTCACCATCGGCTGCAGGTTGATCTCCCAGTCGCGCGGCGCGCTGACATAGGTCTCGGCCTGCGCGGGCGGCGAAAGCAGGGACGCGGCCGCGGCGAAGAGAGCGGCTGCGGAGAACGGGCGGGCTTGCATCGTGGGCTTGGCCTTCATCAACGGGAGTCCGAGCGGCAATTTGGGGCTGCTCTAAGCTACCCCGCTTGCGCCCGTCAAAACATATCCCTTACCAGGGCGCAATTGGCGCTGGAAAACGGGCCGATGCGGCATAAGCGCGCTCGCGGGCCATGAAATTGCTTTTGATTCGCGCGTTCGCCGTCGCCGTCGCGGGCTCGTCGGATTCTTGACAGGCGACCCTCAGGCATGGTCCGAACGGCGCTTGCCGGCCGCTTCGCGCTGCGTGGCGGCCGCCCGCGCGGATATTATGTTGCTCTTTGGACGTCGTCTTTCGTTCTGCGCTCGGCTTGCCCGCTGGATCGCGATGCTGACCCTCGGCGCGGCGGGCCTCGGCCTCGCGCCCGCATTGGCGCAAGGGCAGCTTCGCAGCTCCCACGGCGATTGGCAGCTCCGTTGCGAGCAGCAGACGATCGCCCAGCCGGGCGCCGCGACGCCGCCCGAGCCGCGGGAGCAGTGCGCCCTGGTCCAGAGCGTCGCCGCCGAGGATCGCCCGAACATCACCCTTGTCGTGGTCGCGCTCAAGACGGCGGACGGCAAAAGCCGCCTGCTCCGCGTGATCGCGCCGCTCAACGTGCTGCTGCCCGCGGGGCTTGGCCTGCGCATCGACGAGGCCGATGTCGGCAATACCGGCTTCGTGCGATGCCTGCCGACCGGCTGCGTAGCCGAGGTTGTCATGGACGATGAGCTCATCCGCCAGTTGAAGAGCGGCAAGATGGCGACTTTCATCATTTTCGAGAAGCCGGAAGAGGGCATCGGCATCCCGGTGTCGCTGAACGGCTTCGGGCCAGGGTTTGACAGCCTGCCCTGAGCGGCGGGCTTGTTTGGGGAGACTGGGTTTGACGCCTGCCATGATTCGGTTCGTTCGCTGCGCCGCGCTGGTCGCGCCCGCTCTGGCGCTCGCGGCGTGCGCTGGCGGCGGCGCCTCGTCGCCGGCTTCGCCGCAACCCGGGAACGCGCTGCAGAACCTGTTTTTCTGGGGCAGCGCGACCGTGCCGGCGCCGCCGCCCCTGCCCGAGGATGATGATTTCGTATGCCCTCCGGTCGATGTCGCGTTGAACGGCGCCGCCCATCGCGTCGGCGGCGAGACGGTCAGGGTGCAGTATTCGCTCGGCGATCTGGCGCGGGAATGCACGAATGTGCAGCGCGATCACAGCTTCACGCTGAAGATCGGCGCCGAGGGGCAGGTCCTGCTGGGGCCGGCCGGTTCGCCGGGACGTTACGATGTCAGCGTCCGGTTCGCGGTCAAGGACGGCGAGCGGGTGGTGGCGTCGCGGGTCCAGCGTCAGTCGGTGACCGTCCCGGCGGGCTCCACGCAGGGGTCGTTCGTCATGGTCGAGCAGGGCATTCAGGTGCCGCCGGGGCTGAAAAACCTGAACGTGGAGGTCGGATTCGGGACCGGCGGCGGCGAACCGCGCCGCCGGCGCCGCTGAGGTCCGGGGGGGGAACGGCCGCACCTTCGCCATGATGGTGATGCATCGCGGCGTTGGTTGCCCGGTAACCTTTCAGCGACTAGAGCATTTTCGAGCGAAGTGGATACCGGTTCGCGTGAAGAAAATGCGATAAAACAAACAACTAGAGCAATTCCGCGATTCGCGGAATTGCGGAATGCTCTAGAGGGTGGATGACTTTGGGACGGGAGAGACGCCCCATGCGGACTATTCAGACCGTTGGCCTTGCGGCCGTGGCGATCGGCATGACCCTGTCGACGGGCGCGCGCGCCCAGTCGGCCGCCTGCCTCGACGGGCAGAAGCTGATGGAGCAGCGCGGCGAACTCATCAAGGGCCTCGCGAGCAACGGCAAGAAGAAGATGACGCCGGTTCAGGCCTGCGGAAAGTTCAACGCCCTGGTCGCCAACGGAACCAAGCTGCTCGCCTGGTTCGAGCAGAACGGCTCCTGGTGCAACGTGCCGGACGCGATCAAGACGCGCGTGCAGGACGACCACAAGCAGGCGCAGTCGGTGCGCGGCCAGGCCTGCACGGCCGCCGCGAAGCAGCGCCAGATGGAGGCCCAGGCCGCCCGCGCCGCGCGTCAGGGCGGCGGCATGCCCGGCGGTTTCGGCGGCAATGGCGGCGATCTCGTCTCCGGCGCGATGCGGGTGCCGCAAGGCGCGCTCTGATCCCGGCGCGCCGTCGTGACAGCCCCGCCGGCGCTGGGCGCCGTCAGCGACGCGCCGTCAGGAAATCTCGTTGATCGTTACGCTCCGGCTGCGTGGCGGCCGTATCTGCGCATTGCGCGGATCGATCGCCCGATCGGCTGGCAGCTTCTTCTGCTGCCCTGCTGGTGGTCCGCCGCCTTGGCGGCGATCGCGTCGGGCGCGCCCGGGCCGAACATCCTTCATGTCGTCTTGTTCTGGATCGGCGCGGTCGTCATGCGCGGCGCCGGCTGCGCCTGGAACGACATCGTCGACCGCGATCTCGACGCCAGGGTCGAGCGCACGCGCAGCCGTCCGATTCCGTCCGGACAGGTGACCCGGAAACAGGCCGCCCTTTTCATGGCCGGGCTGGGGTTGATCGGGCTGCTGGTGCTGCTGAGCTTCAACCGTTTCACGATCCTGCTCGGCGTCTGCTCGCTGCTGCTGGCCGTGATTTATCCGTTCATGAAGCGGATAACCTCCTTCCCGCAGATCGTGCTCGGCCTCGCTTTCGCGTGGGGCGGCCTGATGGGATGGGCGGCGGTCTTCGGCCGGCTCGATGCGCCGGCGCTGCTGATCTATGCGGCGGCGATCGCGTGGACGTTCGGCTACGACACCATCTACGCCCTGCAGGACATCGAGGACGACGCGCTCGCCGGCATCCTTTCAACGGCGCGGTTTTTCGGCGAGGGCGCTCGCTCCGCCGTCGCCGTCTCCTATGCGCTGGCGCTTGCGCTCGCTGGCGGCGCGATCGCGTTGACCCCGCATGCCGGGCTCATCGCCTGGATCGCGCTGGCGGGCTTTGGGACACATCTCGCCTGGCAGATTCGCACGCTGCGGCTCGGCGATCCCGCCCTCGCGCTGCGGCTGTTCAAATCGAACTGGGAGGCCGGTCTGATCCTGTTCGCGGGGCTTTCGCTCGACGCCCTGCTCTGATCACCGCTGGACCACGCCGTCCCCGCAACGATGGATGACGGGCGCCAGCGGCAGCCGCGTGGTCGCGCGGCGCGTCAGGAACCGGGGCCGCCTGTGCCGCGTCAGCGCCTTTAGCCGCCGCCCGGACTGAGCCTTGCCCAGCAGCACCGGGCCGAGCATCGCCTCCAGCGCGATGACGCCGCCGTCCGGGCGCTGGATGATCATCGGCAGGCCGAATCGGCGGCTGGCCGCGCGCCATTCCGCCACGACATCGATATCGCCTTCCACCGCGAGCGGGAGCGTGTCGCCATTGTCGCAGAGAATCGCGATCTCGCTTTTCGACGGGTCTTCCGACAGTTCGCCGGCGAGAACGCCGACGAAACGGGCCGGGGAGCGGCGGAGGGCGATGGACACGCCCCCGATGGTCTCCGCCGTCGTCACGTCGCCGGCCGTCAGGGCGCGGGCGCGCGTATGAAAGAGGGGGCCGGTCCCCGCATGGGGAGCCGGCCCGGCGCCTTGCGCCTCTGCCGTCATTGATCGCCAACCTGTGTGAATGCGGCGCCAGCTCTTGCGGCTGGCGTCCTTGCCCCGACTGTCGGCGACAGACCCTGAGAAGCGCTTAAGCGGCTCGGTAAAGCGCTGGTGAACCGATATCGTCGCAGTCGAAAGAACCGCTGATGGTTGACGGCTGGTTTGCGCGATCGTTTCACTTGCGCCGACCCAACGGTTGCGAGGGAAACGCGGCGGCAATATCGTTGGCGGCGCGGGACGACCCGCCTTCTGGCCATTCCTTGCGAGGGACGACCCTCCGCCATCTGGAGGCGCGTCATGCCCTGGATTTATCTGTTTCTGGCCGGCCTGTTCGAGGTCGGCTGGGCGATCGGCCTGAAATACACGGAGGGCTTCAGCCGGCTCTGGCCATCGGCGCTGACCATCGCCTGCATGATCGTCAGCCTGGGGCTGCTGGGGCTGGCCTTGAAAACGCTTCCGGTGGGAACGGCCTATGCGGTCTGGACCGGCGTCGGAACGGTCGGGACTGCGCTGCTCGGCGTCTGGCTTTTCGGCGAGCCGGCGACGGCGGCGCGGCTCGCCTGCATCGGGCTCATCGTCGCTGGCATCGCCGGCCTGAAACTCGCGGCGTGACGGCGCTGTCGGCGCGGCCGCGCTTGCGGCGCGGCGCGGCCCCGGCTACGCCCGCGACATGGCGCTCAACCCGCAATTCGACCAGTTGCTTCCTTCCGTGAGCGCGCTGGCCCGCGAGGCGGGCGCGCTCGCGATGCGATGGTTTCGCCCCGGCGCGCGCACCACCGCCCGCGTCTGGTCGAAGGAGGGCGATTCTCCGGTGACGGAGGCGGACGTCGCGCTCGACCGGCTGCTTGAAGACAGGCTCGGCGCGCTGGCGCCGGACATCGGCTGGCTGTCCGAGGAGGCGGAGCGCCATCCCGAGAACGGCTCCGACGCGCCCGCCTGGATCGTCGATCCGATCGACGGGACGCGGGCCTTTCTCTCCGGCGATCCGATATGGGCGGTGTCGATCGCGCTGACCGAGGGCGGACGGCCGCGCATCGCCGCCCTCTATCTCCCGGCGGTGGACAGGCTTTACGCCGCGGTCGCGGGCGGCGGCGCTTTCGTCGACGGCGAGCGCATCGCGCCTGGCGCGCCTGCGCCGCGTCTGGTCGCCGGCCCGCGCATGCTGCTCGACCGGCTGTTGACGCATGTGGAGGGATTCGCGGCGCATCCGAAAGTTCCGTCGCTCGCCGCGCGCATCGCGATGGTCGCGGATAGGCGGCTGGCTGCGGCGATCGCGTCGGACGGCGCGCGCGAATGGGATCTCGCCGCCGCCGATCTCGTCGTTGCCGAGGCGGGCGGGCGGCTGACCGATCTGCGCGGCCATGCGATCCGTTACGACGCGAGTCCCCGGCGCCACGGCGTTCTGCTCGCGAGCGCGGGCGCGGACCATGACGCGCTGATGACGGCGGCTGGCGCGGCGATTGCAGCGCGCCCGTCTTCGTGATGGAAGTCCGCCCGCATCGATGACCGTCATTGCGGCCGCCGCGCCACAGAGGGGTATGAGACTGATGTCGAACGCCGAACAGCCCAAACAGTTGCTTCATCTGGTTTTCGGCGGGGAACTTTCCTCGCTCGAGGGCGTGGAGTTCAAGGATCTGTCGAAGCTCGACATCGTGGGAATATTCCCCGACTACGCCAGCGCGCAGGCGGCGTGGAAGGCGAAGGCGCAGTCATCGGTGGACAATGCGCAGATGCGCTATTTCGTCGTTCACCTGCACCGACTGCTCGATCCGTCGACGGCGAAAGCGTGAGTCTGATCAAGCGCATCGGCAAGTCGGGCGCCGCGCAGGAGACGCTCGGATTCCTGCTCGCATCCTATCTGAAGCTCGTGAAGGCGACGAACAGATTCGCGATCGAGCCGCACGACCTTTATGAGCGCGTCGACCGCGAATGGCCTGTCATCATCGCGATGTGGCACGGCCAGCATTTCATGGTGCCGTTCGGCAAGCGGCCGCAGGACCGCTATCGCGTACTGATCTCGCGTCATGGCGACGGCGGCGTGAATGCGATCGCCTGCCGCTATTTCGGCATCGACTCCATCCGCGGCGCCGGCGGCTCTCCGCGCGACATGCATCGCAAGGGCGCCGTCGCCGGCATGCGCGAGATGCTGCGAACGTTGCGGGAAGGCTGCTCCGTCACCGTCACCGCGGACGTGCCGAAGGTCGCCCGCGTCGCCGGCGACGGTCTGATCGCGCTGGCGAAGGCGTCGGGCCGGCCGATCCTTCCCTACACGGTGGTGACGAGCCGGCGTTTTGATTTCAGCTCATGGGATCGCGCGAGCCTCGGCAAGCCGTTCGGACGCGGCGCGATGGTGATGGGCGAGACGGTTCGCGTCGCGCGCGACGCGACCGACGAAGAGACGGAGCGTGCGCGGCTGATGCTGCAGAGCGAGCTCGACAGGATCCATCGTCGCGCCTATGCGCTTGTCGGCGGCGAGGACCCCGGCGCCAATCTGCGCGCGGAGCGCGCCGCCGCATGACGCGCGCGCCAGTCGCGCTGTCGGCCTATGCGATCGCCGCGCGCGCGGCGTCGCCGTTCGCCAACCGTTTTCTCGATTGGCGCGCGCGGCGCGGCAAGGAGGATGTCGAGCGGCGCGGCGAGCGCCTCGGCGTCGCCGGCGTCGCGCGTCCCGAAGGGCCGCTGGTCTGGGTTCATGGCGCGAGCGTCGGCGAATGCATGTCGCTGCTGCCGCTCGTCGATCGCCTGCGCGCCGGCGGGACGCATGTGCTGATGACCTCCGGCACCGTCACATCCGCGACGCTGATGGCGAAGCGTCTGCCGCCTGGCGCGATCCATCAATATGCGCCGCTCGATTCGCCGGTTTTCGCGCAGCGGTTTCTCGCGCACTGGCGTCCCGCGCTCGCCTTGTTCGCGGAATCGGAGTTGTGGCCGAATCTGCTGGCGCAGACCAAGCGCTCCGGCGCGGCGTTGATGCTCGTGAACGCGCGCATGTCCGAACGCTCGTTCCAGCGCTGGCGCCGCGCGCCGTCGATCATCCGGTCGCTGCTCGACAATGTCGATCTGGTGATGGCGCAGAGCGACGAGGACGCCTTCCGCTATGGCGCGCTCGGCGCTCCGCAGGTGCTGAACTGCGGCAATCTGAAGTTCGATACGCCGCCGCCGCCAGCCGACGCGATCAAGCTCGCGGCGATGTCGGCTTCCGTCGCCGGCCGCCCCGTCTGGTTCGCCGCGAGCACCCATCCCGGCGAGGACGAATACATCCTCGCCGCGCACAGGCGCATCGCGGAGCGTCTTCCCGACATCATCACCATCATCGCGCCGCGCCATCCCGATCGCGGCGCCGACATCATGGAGATGGCGCGCATGGACGGACTGTCGGCGACGCTGCGCTCGCGCGGCGGATTGCCGACGCGCGAAACCGCGCTCTACGTCGCCGACACGCTCGGCGAGATGGGGCTGTTTCTCCGGTTGAGTCCGGTGGCTTTCATCGGCGCCACGCTTGTTGATCGCGGCGGCCACAGTCCGATCGAAGCCGCGAAGCTCGGCGTCGCGATTCTGCATGGCCCGCATGTGCGCAACAACGCCGACAGCTACGCCGCGCTCGATCGTGGCGGCGGCGCGCTGCTGGTCGCCGGCGCCGAGGACATCGCGCGCGAGGTGACGGCCCTCGTCGGTGATGTCGGCCGCCTGCGCGCGATGGGCGGCAGGGCCTACGCCGCCGTGGAAGATTTGTCCGGCGCGACGGAAAGAATCGCGCACGCCATCGCGCCTTTCATGCCGAAGCGCGCAGAGGCGGCGCGCTGATGCCGCGCGCGCCGGAATTCTGGCGCGCGCCGCCGGGATGGACGGCGCGCCTTCTTTCGCCGCTCGGATGGCTCTATGGCGCCGCGACGGCGCGACGCATGCGACGCGCGGGCGCGTCGGTCGAAGCGCCGGTGATCTGCGTCGGCAATTTCACGCTCGGCGGCGCGGGCAAGACGCCTGCGGTCATCGCGCTCGCCGCCATGCTGCGCGGGATGGGCGCCAATCCTGTCGTCGTCTCGCGCGGCTATGGCGGATCGAGCGCCGGCCCGCTGCGCGTCGATCCCGCGACGCATGACGCGGCGCTTGTCGGCGACGAGCCGCTCGAGATCGCGGCTCACGCCGCCGTGATCGTGGCGCGCGATCGCGTCGCCGGCGCGCGCGCGGCGATCGCTGCCGGCGCGGATTGCGTGCTGCTCGATGACGGCATGCAGAATCCGTCTCTCGAAAAAAATCTGACATTCGCCGTGATCGACGGCGGCGCGCTGTTCGGGAACGGTTTCTGCGCGCCGGCGGGGCCGCTGCGCGCGCCGGTCGCCGCGCAGGCCGGCCATGTCGACGCGCTGATCCTGATCGGCGCGGCGACGCCGCCGGACGGGTTCGGCCTGTCCGGCAAGCCTTTCTTCGCCGCGCGACTGTTTCCGGACGCCGATGTTATGCACGCGCTTCGCGAAGCGAACGGCGTGCTGGCTTTCGCCGGCATCGGACGGCCGGAAAAATTCTTCGACATGCTGCGCGACGCCGGCGTTTCTGTCGCCGCGACCAAAGCGTTCGGCGACCATCAGCCCTATCGCGACGCCGATCTCGCCGCGATCGCCGCGGCCGCGGCGGAGAAAAATCTGGTTCCCGTCACCACGATGAAAGATTTGTCACGCATCGGCGCGGCGCGGGCCGAGGCGATGTTCGCCGGGCGCCTGCGTCCCGTTCCTGCGTCGCTCGTTTTCGATGACGCGTATGGCGTGCGCGCGCTCATGGCGCGGGCTTTGCGCGGTCGGAAACGGGCGAAAAAGCCGGAAGCTTGATCGCCGCTGAACATTATCTGCGACGGGCGATCAGAGTCGGATCGCGGACTTCCGCTGCTTGACCCGCGTCAGCACGGCCGCCGGCGACGCGTAGGCCTCCTGCAGGTCGACCGACCAGTATTTGAGCTGGTCCAGCGGAATGGCTTGCCCGGTCACCGCGCAGCGCACGAAGGCGCCGGGGCGGATCACGCGAAGCTCCGCATCGAGATATTCGACGACGGCCTCGCTCAGCGGTCCCGGCGGACGTTCATATCGGTTCATGGCGCTCACTCCCGAGGCTTGTCGCGCGAAAGCGCCGTCGCGGCAAGCCGGTCAAAAAAACCGGCTCAGAACAGGTCGCCTTGCGTGGGGCCGGCGGGCTTTCCGGCCGGGCGCGGCCGTTTCGCCGGTTCCCCCGCCGCGGTCACGGCGACGGCGCCGTCTGCGAAAATCACGGAAAGATGGGCGCCGGTCGCAACGCCCGCCGCTTTCTGGACGGGCCGGTCGGCCTCGTCGCGCACCAGCGCGAAGCCGCGCTCCAGCACCTTGCGGTAGCTGAGGCTGTCGAGAAGCTGCGTCAGGGATGTCAGCCCGGCGCGGCGGCGGTCGAGCGCGAGATGCGCGGCGCGCGTCAGTCGCGCGTCGAGCGCCTTGAGCTGCGCCGCCTCGGCCTGCAGCCGACGCCGGTCGAGCGCGGCGCGCGTTTGCATCGCCCGCGACAGGCGCTGGCCGAGCTGGTCGAGATGGCGGGCGTGATCCCGAAGCGCGCGCCGGATCGCCGGCGCCGTCTGCGCCTGCGACGCCTCGAACCGCGCCCGCCTGGCGGCGAGCAGCGCCTGCGGCGACCGCGCGCCGAGCCGCGCGCCGAGCCGCGACACCTGCAATTCGGTTTCCCGCAGCCGCCGGCGCAGGAACAGCGGCAGGTTCTGGCCGGCGAGGTCGAGCCGCTGGCGCGACGGGGCGAGCAGCGACGCCGGCTGCGGCAGCGCGCGGACGGCGCTGCGGAACTCGGTCTTCAGGCCGTCGACGAAGCGGCGCAGTCCGCCGACATGGCGGCCCGCCAGATCGTGCAGGCTGGCCAGCAGGTCGGCTCGCACCGGCACCACCATTTCCGCCGCTCCGGTCGGCGTCGGAGCGCGCACGTCGGCGGCGAGGTCGATCAGCGTCCAGTCGGTTTCATGGCCCACCGCCGCGACGAGCGGGATGTCGCTGCCCGCCGCCGCGCGCACGACGATTTCCTCGTTGAAGCCCCAGAGATCCTCCAGCGCGCCGCCGCCGCGCGCGACGATCAGCACGTCCGGGCGCGGGATCGCCCCGTCGGGCGTCAGCGCGTTGAAACCGCGGATCGCGGCCGCAACCTCGGGCGCGGAGGTCTCTCCCTGCACCCGAACCGGCCACACCAGCACATGGCGCGGAAATCGGTCCGACAGCCGGTGCAGGATGTCGCGGATGACAGCGCCGGTCGGCGAGGTGACGACGCCGATCACTTTCGGCAGATAGGGCAGGAGCTGCTTGCGCGCCGGGTCGAACAGGCCTTCCGCCGCCAGCGTCTTGCGGCGCTCCTCGAGCAGCGCCATCAGCGCGCCCGCGCCGGCCGGCTCGATCGATTCGACGATGATCTGATATTTGGACTGGCCGGCGAAGGTCGACACCTTGCCGGTGGCGATCACTTCGAGCCCTTCTTGCGGCTTGAAGCGCAGCCGGCCGAAGACGCCCTTCCAGACGACCGCGTCGATCTTGGCCCGGTCGTCCTTCAGGGAAAAATAGGCGTGGCCGGAGGAGTGCGGGCCGCGATAGCCGGAAATCTCGCCGCGCACCCGCACATGGCCGAACGCGTCCTCGACCGTGCGCTTCAGGGCGCCGGAGAGTTCGGAGACCGTGACGTCGGGGACATTGCTGGGGCTTGAGTCGGCTGCCATGAGGCTCATTTAGGCCGTGCGGGGGCGATGGCCAACCGCATGGCCGTCCGCGATTGGCGGGCGGACGCGCAGGCCTTAAAGAGCCGCCTTCGGGCGCGGGATTCGCATGGAATGAAAGTGCTTCTTCTCGGATCGGGCGGGCGCGAGCATGCGCTGGCCTGGGCGCTGTCCGGCTCGCCGCTCTGCGACCGGCTGTTCATTGCGCCGGGCAATCCGGGAACCGCCTTATGCGGCGAGAATGTCGCGCTTGATATGGACGATCACGCCGCCCTCGTCGCCTTCGCGCTGGCGGAAAAGATCGGCCTCGTCGTCATCGGCCCGGAGGCGCCGCTGGTCGACGGCGCCGCCGACGCGCTGCGCGCCGCGGGCGTGAAGGCGTTCGGTCCGTCCGCCGCCGCCGCGCGGCTCGAAGGGTCGAAGAGCTTCACGAAGGAGCTGTGCGCCGAGGCCGGCATTCCGACGGCGGCCTTCGCCCGTTTCGACAACGCCGAGGCCGCGCTGCGCTATGTGCGGGAGAAAGGCGCGCCGATCGTCGTGAAGGCGGACGGCCTCGCGGCGGGCAAGGGCGTCGTCGTCGCGCAGTCGCTCGACGAGGCGCAGGACGCCATCGCCATGATGTTCGGCGGCGGCCTCGGCGCCGCCGGCGCTGAGGTCGTGATCGAGGAGTTTCTGGAGGGCGAGGAGGTCTCCTTCTTCGCGCTCTGCGACGGCGACGCGGCGATTCCGCTCGCATCGGCGCAGGACCACAAGCGCGTCGGCGACGGCGATGTCGGGCCGAACACCGGCGGCATGGGCGCCTACTCGCCCGCGCCGGCGCTGACGCCCGACTTGCAGCGACAGGTGATGGACGAGATCATCAATCCGACCGTCGCGGCGATGAAGGCGAAGGGAGCGCCTTTCACCGGCGTGTTCTTCGCCGGCCTGATGCTGACGCGCGAAGGACCGAAGCTGATCGAATACAATGTGCGCTTCGGCGATCCCGAATGCGAGGCGATCATGCCGCGTCTCAAGACCGATCTCGTCGCCGCGCTGCTCGCGGCGTGCGACGGCGTTCTGCATGATTTCGACGTCCGCCTGTGGGACCGCGCCGCGTTGACCGTCGTGATGGCCGCGAACGGTTATCCCGGCGTCGTCGAGAAAGGCTCGCCCATCCGCGGCGTCGAGAAGGCCGAGGCGATGGACGAGGTGCTCGTGTTCCACGCGGGGACGGCGCTGAAAGACGGCGCGCTGGTCGCGAATGGCGGCCGCGTTCTCGCTGTCACCGCGACGGCGCCGACGATCGCGGAGGCGCAGCGGCGCGCTTATGCGGCGGTCGACGCGATCGACTGGCCCGGCGGCTTCTGCCGTCGCGACATCGGCTGGCGCGCGCTGTCGCGCTGACGCTGGACGGGTCTTTTGCGGGGTGTAAGGTCGCGTCCGTTTCTTTTGGGCCGAACGCCTTGGCGCGCAACGCCTCGCCGGGCGGCGAAATCGTGAAGACGGAATGAGGAGTGGGTTTGACGATGGCGGATGATCGACAGAGCGCGTTCAGCGGTCTCAAGGAGGTGGCGTCCTCGCTGGCGTTCGATCACGAGAGGCTGGAGCGTTATCTCCAGTCGCACGCGCCGGGCTTCTCCGGTCCGCTCGCCGTGAAGCAGTTCAAGGGCGGCCAGTCGAATCCCACCTATTTTCTGGAGACGCCGTCGCGCAATTACGTGCTGCGTCGCAAGCCGCCGGGAAAACTGCTCGCTTCGGCGCACGCCGTCGATCGCGAATACAGGGTCATCAGCGCGCTGCACGCGCAGGGCTTCCCTGTGGCCGAGCCGATCTGCCTGTGCGAGGATGACGGCGTCATCGGCACCGCTTTTTATGTCATGGCGCATGTCGCGGGACGCATCTTCTGGGAGCCTGCGATGCCTGGCTCCGATCCGCATGAGCGCGCCGCGATCTATGATGCGATGAACGGGACGATCGCGGCGCTGCATGCGTTCGATCCCGCCGCGATCGGCCTCGCCGATTATGGCCGGCCGGATGGTTACGTCGCGCGCCAGATCGCGCGCTGGTCGAAGCAGTATGTCGCGTCGCGCACGGACGACGTTCCGGAGATGGAGCGCCTCATGCGATGGCTTCCCGACCACGCGCCGGAGACCGTCAGGCCGGCGGTGGTGCATGGCGACTATCGCCTCGACAACATGATCCTCCACGCCGATGAGCCGCGCGTGCTCGCGGTGCTCGACTGGGAGTTGTCGACGCTGGGCGACGCCATCGCCGATTTCACCTATCACGCCATGACCTGGGTGATGCCGCCGATCCAGTCGGGCATGGCGATGCCGACTCTGGAAGGCGTCGATCTGGATGCGCTCGGCCTGCCGCAGCTCGACGCCTATTGCGACCTCTACGCGCGCCGCGTGGGTCTCTCGGAGGTTCCGCATCGCGATTTTTATTTCGCCTACAATATGTTCCGGCTCGCAGCCATCCTGCAGGGCATTCTCGGCCGCGTGCGGGACGGCACGGCGACGAACGCCAATGCGGCGCAAATGGCGAACTCGGTTCGTCCTTTGGCGGCGAGAGCGCTGCGCTTCGCGGAGCGCGTCGGCGGCTGACCGTTGGTCGGCTGGAGGAGTGCGCTGGCGCACTGGCGTTTGGAAACGATCCAAGCTACCCGGCTTCGATGAAGGGTGCGGAGCGGATTGCGTTGCGTCCTGCAAGGGACGCGGACGGGGCGGCTGTCGCCGCGCTGATCGCGCGCGTCTTGTCGGAATATGAGGGCTGCCTCTATATTCCGTCCGAATTCCCCGAATTGGCGGCGCCGGCTTCGCACTATGCGGCGCACGGCGGGGGCATGTGGGTCGCCGCGCGGCGGGGCGAGATCGTTGGCTCCGTCGCGACGTCGATCAATCGGCCGCCGGATGTTTTCGAACTGCACAAGTTTTATGTCGATGCGAGCGAGCGCGGCTCGGGACTTGCCGCGACACTGTTCGCGCATGCGGCCGACGCCGCGCGCGAAGGAGGCGGGCGCGAGATCGTGCTGTTTTCCGATACGCGCTTCAAGCGCGGCCATGCATTCTACGAAAAGCACGGCTTCACGCCGCTTCCCGGCGCGCGTCTGCTGCATGACGCATCGCATTCGCTGGAGTTCGGCTTCCGCAAGCCGCTCGTCGCCGGAGCGCATGGGTGAGCGACGCGCTCGGTAAGCCCTTTGCCGCTGGGAAGCAGGCGGATCCGGCGCGCGA
This sequence comes from Rhizobiales bacterium 65-9, assembly GCA_001899525.1. GTDB lineage: Bacteria > Pseudomonadota > Alphaproteobacteria > Rhizobiales > Beijerinckiaceae > Terrirubrum. Next base: position 288,775 of record MKVY01000027.1, on the reverse strand, counting down.
CGGATTGCGCGCGCGTCGGCCCATCCTTCTGGCGACGCTTGGCGTCGGCGTGCTGTCGGCGATGGACGCCATGATCAAGCATGTCGCGGAGCGGCATCACACGTTCGAAATCGCGTTCCTGCGCTATGCGCTCGGTCTCATCTTCGCGGCCGCGGCCTTGGCGATGATCCGGCCCGGCTGGCCGAGCCGGGAGTCGCTCATCGTCAACGGCTCGCGCTCCTTCATCGTCGCCGTCACCGCGACCTGCTTCTTCTACGCGCTCGGCGCGCTGCCGCTTGCCGAAACCGTGGCTCTGTCTTTTCTCTCGCCGATCTTTCTCGCCATCTTCGGCGTGCTGATCCTGCGCGAGCCGGTCGACGGCCGCATGGGTTTTGCGCTCGCGCTGGGAATGGCCGGGATGCTGGTCATCGTCGGCCCGCGCATCGGCGCGGAATCCTATTCCAGCGAGGCGACGCTCGGCGCGATCGCGGCGCTGATTTCCGCCGTCACATACGCGCTGGCGATGACGCTGCTGCGCGCCCGCGCCCGCCACGATCCGGTGGTGACCATCGTCTTCATCCAGAACATCGGTCCGGCGCTGATCCTGCTCGCGCCGGCGATCCTCGTCTGGCGGACGCCGGACGCGGCGGACTGGTTCTTTTTCCTGATGATCGGATTCGCCGGCGTCGCCGGGCACCTGCTGCTCGCGATGGCGTTCGCGCGCGCGCAGGCGGCGCGGCTCGCGCCGCTGGAATACACCGCGCTCGTCTGGGCGACGCTGTTCGGCCTTTTGTTTTACGGCGAACTGCCGACGGCCTATGTGCTCGCGGGCGCGGCCCTCATTATCGCCGCGGCCGCCGCGGCCAGCCGGCGCTGAACGCTCAGCCCGCGGCGAAACTCGCCTGAGCGCTCATGCAGAGGTCGCCGTCGCGACCGAGCGTCGCGGCGAGGCGCTGGAAGGGGCCGGGCGACACTGTTCGCGTTGCGCGTTTGGCGCTGGCGTTGACGCTTCAGCAAACGCTATGAGGGAGTCGACGGAGGCGTCCCTCCGCCGCACCATCGGCTGGAGAGCGCGGGCGTCGCGCGGCATGGACCCTGTCATGAGCTTTGCGTTCGATCGAAACGACGACCTCGCCATCTCCGGCCTCTCCGCGCCCGCGACGATCTCGATCGATCGCTATGGCGTGCCGCATATCCGCGCCGCTTCAATCGACGATCTCTGGTTCATGCAGGGCTTCAACGCTGCGCGCGACCGGCTGTGGCAGATCGACCTCTGGCGCAAGCGCGGCCTTGGTCTTCTGGCGCGGGATTTCGGGCCCGGCTACGCCGAGCAGGACCGCGCCTCGCGCCTGTTTCTCTATCGCGGCGACATGGACGCCGAGTGGCGCTCTTACGCCGACGACGCGCGGGCGATCTGCAAGCGCTTCGTCGCCGGAATCAACGCTTACATCGATCTGACGGAGAAGGAGCCGGAGCGGCTGCCGCCGGAATTCGCCGTTCTGAGCACGAAGCCGGAGCGCTGGCGCGCCGAGGATGTGGTCCGCATCCGCAGCCACGGCCTGTCGCGCCAGGCGGTGTCGAAAGTCGTGCGCGCCACGGTCGGCGCGATCGCCGGACTCGATGTCGACGATCTGCGCCGAAAGAAGACGCCGCATGTCGCGCCGACCTGTTTTGACGATCTGCCGCTCGCCGAGATTCCCCTCGCCGCCGTCGATGACATCAAGCTCGCCACCGCGAAGGTGAGCTTCACGCAGGAGCGTCTCGACGCGACAGTTGAAACGGCCGGCGCCTGGCGCAAGGTGAACGAGTTCAGCGAGGTGATGGAGGACATCGCCTGGCACGGCTCCAACAACTGGGTCGTCAGCGGCGAACGGACGGGAACCGGAAAGCCCCTGCTGGCGAGCGATCCCCATCGCGCCCACAGCCTGCCCTCGCTGCGTTATGTCGTGCATCTCACCGCGCCGGGTTTCGACGCCGTCGGCGCCGGCGAGCCCGCCGTCCCCGGAATCTCGCTGGGACACAACGGCGACATCGCGTTCGGCCTGACGATCTTCGGCGCCGATCACGAGGACGTCTATGTCTACGAACTGCATCCGGACGACGACGATCTTTATCTCTATCGCGGCGAATGGGAGCGGATGACGGTCGTCGATGAGACGATCGCGGTGAAGGGCGGCGATGCGCAGTCCGTGCGCCTTCGATTCACGCGGCACGGGCCTGTGACGCATGTCGATGCTGACAAACGCCGCGCCTTCGCCATTCGCTCCGTTTGGTTCGAACCGGGCGGCGCGCCGTATCTTGCGAGCCTGTCCTGCATGCGCGCTCGCGATCTCGACGGCTTCCGCGCCGGCAACGCGCGCTGGGGCGCGCCGTCGATCAACCACGTCTTCGCCGATCAGGGCGGAACGATCGCCTGGATGCCGGGCGGAAAAATCCCCCATCGCGTCGGCTGGAACGGCCTCGTTCCGGTTCCCGGAGACGGGCGGTGCGAATGGAGCGGTTTCCTGCCGCCGTCCGAATACCCCGAGCGCGTCGATCCGCCGTCGGGCTATGCGTTCTCCGCAAACGAGATGAATTTGCCGGACGACTGGCCGCATGCCGCCAAGCCCGTCGGCTTCGACTGGAACGACCGCGCGCGCGCCGATCGCATCATCGAGAGCTTCGGCCTCGCCAGGCGCCATGACGTCGCGGCGGCGCGCGCCCTGCAGACCGACGAGGTCTCGCTGCCGGCGCGCCGGCTCTGCATGCTGCTGGCGGCTCTGGAGACGTCCGACGAGCAAGCCCGCGCCGCGCTCGATCGTTTGCGCGGCTTCGACGGAAAGCTGTCGACCGACAGCGCGCCGGCCGCCCTGTTCGAGATCTGGTGGACGAAGCATCTGAAGCCCGGCCTGTTCGCGCGCGCGCTCGGCGAGGAATCGAAAGCGCTTTTGGCGCCGGGCGACGCCGACGCGGTCTTCGCGGCGCTTTGCGAGCCGGCGCGCTATTTCGACGATGAGGGCGCGCGCGACGGCTTCCTCGCCGACACGCTCGCCGCAGCCTGGCGCGAGACGCGCGAACGCCTTGGCGAGGATGTGGCGCAGTGGTCCTGGGGGCGTCTCCATCACGGTTATTTTCCGCATCCGTTCGCCGACCTCCCTGACGTCGACAAAGGGGCGGCGCGCGACGTCGGCCCCCTGCCGATGGGCGGTTCAGGCCAGACGGTGAAGCTCGCCTCCTACCGGGGGGCCGATTTCCGCGTGATGCACGGCGCCTCGTTCCGCATGATCGTCGATCTCGCCGATCTCGATCGCAGCCTGTGTCTTAATGCGCCCGGCCAGTCGGGCGATCCGCGTTCGCGGCATTATGATCTGCTCGCGCCGGTCTGGGCCGCCTCGGATTATGCGCCGATGCTCTACACCATGGGCGCCGTCGACGCCGCGACCGAGTTCGTCTGGAAGCTTCGCCCGGCGCAGTGACCGGGACGGCTCGAAGCTGTTCAGCATTTTGATGGAAATGACCTTGCGCCTGCTGCGGGCGCATGATCGATGGCGTTTCGCTTGGATCCTGCGCTGTTGGTGTCGCGACGATGACCCGCACGGAAGACATCAGCCCGCGCTATCGCGACATCGACGCCTGGCCGTCGCTCGACGCCCTGTCGGCGATGTTCGAGGCGCAGATGGCGGCGGTCGCGGCCGTGCGTCCGGCCTTGCCCCAGCTCGCGGCGGCGGTTGACGGCGCCGTGCGGCGGATGGCCGGGGAGACCGGCCGCCTGATCTATATCGGCGCCGGCACCTCGGGCCGTCTCGGCGTGCTCGACAGCTCCGAGCTGTTTCCCACCTTTTCCTGGCCGCGCGAGCGCGCGCTGTTTGCGATGGCGGGCGGAAGCGAGGCGATCCTCAACGCCGTCGAGAACGCCGAGGATGACGAGGCGGCCGCGCGCCGCTGGATGGCCGACAACCATGTGAACGCCGACGATGTCGCCATCGGCGTCGCGGCCAGCGGCGGCACGCCGTTCACGGTCGCCGGCGTCGCGGAGGCGCGCGCGCGCGGCGCGATGACGATCGGCGTCGCCAACAACAGTGGCGCGCCGCTGCTCGACGCGGCGGAGTTTCCCGTGCTGATCGAGACCGGGCCCGAGGTGATCGCGGGCTCGACGCGCATGAAGGCGGGCACCGCCCAGAAGATCGCGCTCAATCTTTTCTCGACGCAGCTCATGGTTCGCCTGGGTCGCGTGCATGGCGGCCTGATGGTGCAGATGCGCGTCAGCAATGCGAAGCTGCGCCGCCGCGGAATCGATATGGTCGCCCGCATCGCCGGATGCCCGCGCGACGACGCGGCGCGCGCGCTGGAGGCCGCCGACGGCGACGTGAAGCTCGCCTGCGTCATCGCGAAAGGGCTGGATGCGATGGAAGCCGCCGCCGTTCTTGATCGTAACGGCGGACATCTGCGCGC
>MKVY01000027.1:197405-284338 GCA_001899525.1 Rhizobiales bacterium 65-9 | reverse complement strand
GCGGCGCAGCGCATCCATGCGCCGCCGCCGCTTGCGCGCCGTGAGGGCAGGCGCCAAGCCGATGTCATGTCCGTACTGATCGTCTCCCAGCAGCTTCGCCGCGTTCCGCCGGTCGTCATGGCGCTGCTCGCCGTCGCGATCCTGTGCGCCATGGATGCGGTGCTGAAAGACCTGACGATGCGCTATTCGTCGATGCAGGTGACGCTGATGCGCTTCGCGCCGAGCGCGATGTTCGGCGCCTTGTTTTTCTTTCTTTGGCGCACGCCGCGGCCGAGCCGGCGCAGCGTCATCGGCAACATGCAGCGCGGCGTGCTGTTCCTCATCGCGTCGGCTCTGTTCATCCACGCCATCTCGACGGCGCCGCTCGCGCAGGTGTTCGCTGTCTCCTACATCGCCCCCGTGCTCGCGGCGCTTCTCGCGATGGCGATTCTCGGCGAGCGTCCGGACGGCCGCGTCGCGCTCTCGCTTCTCATCGGTTTCGTCGGGGTCATTGTCGCGATCGGCGGCATCGACCTGTCCGGCGCGAAGATGAGTCATCTCGAAGGAGCGGCGGCGGCGCTGGCGTCCGCGATCAGCTACGCTTTCGTTCTGGTCTATCTGCGTCGCCAGGCGCTGTCCGATCCGCCGATCACCATCGCTTTGTTCCAGAGCCTGATGCCCGCGCTCATCCTCGGCGGCCTGTTCGCGGCGGCCACTGTCGCAGCGCCGCAATCCTCGCTCGCTCAGGCATGGATTCCGATCCCGCTCAGCGACGTTCCCCCGCTGATCTTCATCGGCTTGTGCAGCATCATCGGCCATATGGCGATGGCGCACGCCTACGCCCGCGCCGAAGCGAGCCGTCTCGCGCCGACGGAATATTCGAGCTTCGTCTGGGCCGTGCTGATCGGCTTCTTTCTGTTCGCGGAGACGCCGTCCCTCACGACCTTCATCGGCGCCGCGATGATCATCGGCGCCTGCTTCCTCATCCGGCGCTGATCAGCCGGCGTCGAACGCGGCGACCGCCGCCTCGCCGACGGCGCGCCGCAGCGGAATGATTCCGGAATCGAAATGCCGCGTCGGATGCACGCGGTTCGTCAGCAGCGACCAGGCGAGCCCGCGTTCGACATCGATCCACAGCCCCGTGCCGGTGAAGCCGGTGTGGCCGATGCAATCTTCGGAGCACCGGGCGCCGCCCGACCACATCTCATATTTCATTTCCCAGCCCAGCGTCCGCTGCGACGCCTCGCGCCGGCGCAGCGCCGCGAGGCCCTCGGGCGGAAGGGCCGTCCCGTCGAGCATCGCGGCGGCGAAATCGAGGACGGCGTCGATCGCGCCGAACAGCCCGGCATGGCCCGACGCGCCGCCGAGCGCAAAGGCGTTCTCGTCATGGACCTCGCCGCGCATCACGCGCCCGCGCCATGTGCAGCGCTCGGTCGCGGCGCACTGGTCGGGATCGGGCCGGAAGGTGAATCCGGGATCGAGCGGCTGCGCGAGCAGGGGCCGTCCCGTGACGCGCTCGATCGCGATTCCGAGCAGGATGAAATTGATGTCGGAATAAACCGTCGGGCCTTGCTTCCAAACCCGCTGCAGCACGAAGGCGCGCAGCGTCTGCGGATCGCTGCAATAGGTGTAGAGCGGCTCGACCGCCGGCAGAAAGGTCTGGTGAGTGAGGCACTGGCGAACTGTCAGCGCGCGTTCCGGCGCCTTGAGGTCGTATTGCCGGAGATCGGGGATCAGTTCGCTGAGCGGCTGGTCGAGCGCCATGCGACCCTGTGCGATCAGCCGCAGGATGGTCGTGGTGGTGAAGATCACCTTGGTCAGGGAGGCGAGATCGAACAGCGTCTCGCGCCGCATCGGCGCCCGCTCCGGCTCGATCTGAGCGGAGCCGGCATGGAGAACGGCGCGCTTCCCGCCGCCGTCGACGACGCCGAGAACGGCCCCGGGAATCCGGCCCTGCGTCAGCGCCTCGGAGACCGGCGCGAAGGCCCGCTCGGCTGCGGCTTCGAGACTCATGACGCGGAGACTTGTGGCGCGCCGCCCGCCCTGCGCCGCGGCGCATGGCCGGGGGCGGGACCATCTTCGGCTTGCCAGAGCGCGCGGATCGCCATTATCGCCTTTTCAGCCCCGTGACTCGCGCTACGGGTTGGATAGTATCGCAACAGGTCTGACAAGGCCGATGGAGGATGGAATGCGTTCGTTGACCCGCGCCGCGCTGCTCGCGAGCGCCTTGGCCGCGCTGCCTTTCGCGGCGATCGCCCCCGCTTCGGCGCAGACTCTGGAGATCGGATACGACCAGTCGCCGGTCGGCCTCGACCCGCACATCGCCACCGCGTTCTCGACCTTCGCGATCGTCAACGGAACGATCTATGAGGGCCTGACCGCCGTCGACAAGGACCTGCGCATCGTTCCCGCGCTGGCGGAATCATGGACCGCGTCGGCCGACGGCAAGACCTACACCTTCAAGCTGCGGACCAACGCGACGTTCCATAACGGCGCGAAGATGGATTCGGCCGACGTCGTCGCCTCCATCAAGCGCGTGCTTTCGAAGGAGATCGCGTCTCCGCTCGCGAGCCGCCTCTCGGCGGTGGACACGGTGTCGGCGCCGGACGCCAATACGGTGGAGATGAAGCTGAAGGAGCCGTCCGCGCCGCTGCTCTCGTCTTTGGCGACGATCGCGATCGTGCCGAAATCCTTCGAGACCGACAAGGACGGCCTGCAGAAACAGCCGGTCGGCACCGGCCCGTTCAAGTTCGAGGAATGGCAGCCGAACGGCTTCGTGCGTCTCAGCAAACACGCCGGCTACTGGCAGGCGGGCCTGCCGAAGCTCGATGGCGTGAAGTTCAACATCGTGCCGGAATCCGCGACGCGTCAGGTCGGCGTGTCGAGCGGAACCTACGCCATGCTGCCGAACATCGACGCCTCGACCGCGCTCCAGCTCAAGGGCAAGCCGAACGTCGCGCTGCAGGACACGCTTGAGCTGGCCTACATGATGGTCGGCTTCAACACGTCGCGCCCGCCCTTCGACAATCCCAAGGTGCGCGAGGCGGTCAACTATGCGGTGAACCGCAGCGAGATCGTGCAGGCCGCGCTGTTCGGCGCGGGCGTTCCCGGCGGCCCGCTGTCGCCGGCGCTGAAAGCGTGGGCGGTCGATGTTAAGCAGTTCCCCTGCTACACGCCGGACGCCGCCAAGGCGCAGGCGCTGCTGAAGGAGGCGGGCGTCGCGACGCCGGTCGCCGTGACGATGAACGTGCTGCCGCGGCAGGACGTGAAGGACGTCGCGCAGGTGGTGCAGGCGCAGCTCAACAAGGCGGGCTTCAAGGTCGAACTGAAGAATCAGGAGCTCGGACAGTTCGTGCAGGACTGGCGCAACTCCAACTTCGACATGTTCGCCTCGACCAACGCCGGCTCGCCTGATCCCGACGATTATTTCTATCGCACCTTCCGCACCGGCGGTTCGACCAACGTGTTCAAATATTCCAATCCGGAGATCGACAAGCTGCTCGACGCGGCGCGCGCGACGCTCGATCAGGCCGCGCGCAAGAAGGACTACGACCAGGTGCAGTCCGTTCTCGCCTGCACGGGGCCGATCGCGCATCTCGCTTACGCGCAGCTCTTCACCGCGGTGCGCAGCAACGTTCAGGGCTTCGACATGCTCGCGAATCGTTCGCTTGTCGGGCTGAAGAACACGTCGATCGGGCGCTGATCGTCGTCATCGCGCGCGGCTTTTCCCGCGCGCGATTCCTGTCCGATGTTCGCAAGACTGATCCTTTCGCGCCTGCTTGAGCTTGTCGCCGTGCTGTTCGGGGTGTCGTTGATCGTCTTTTTGATGATCAGGCTCATTCCGGGCGACGCGGTGGCGATCATGCTCGGCGCCAACACCGAGATCACTCCCGACCGGCTGGCGGAACTGCGCGGCCGGCTCGGCCTCGATCTTCCCATCATCGAGCAGTATCTGCGCTGGGCCGGCGCCGCGCTGCGCGGCGATCTCGGCGTGTCGATCTGGACCGGCAGGCCGGTTTTCGACGAGATCATGGCGCAGGTCGGCCCGACGCTTGAGCTGACGCTGCTGTCGTTGATTATCGGCGCCGGCCTGTCGGTGCCGGCCGGCGTCCTGATGGCGAAATGGCGCGGACGCGGCGCCGACGCCGTTCTCCGCATCGTTTCGGTGGTGGGGCTGACGACGCCGTCCTTCTGGCTCGGCATCATCCTCATCCTGCTTCTCGCCGCCGTCGCGCCGGAGGCGCAGGCGCTGGGCTACGTGCCTTTCTCGCAGGATCCGCTCGGCAATCTCGGCCGCATGATCCTGCCCGCGATCGCGCTCAGCTTTCCGATCGTCGCGCAATTGTCGCGGCTGGTCCGCAGCGCGATGCTGGACGCGCTCGGGCAGGATTATGTGCGCACCGCGCGCGCGAAAGGCCTGAGCGAGAACGCCGTCGTCTATCGTCACGCGCTGCGCAACGCGCTCATCCCGTTCGTCACCAGTCTCGGCGTCACCGCCGGCTATCTTCTCGGCGGCGCGATCGTCGTCGAGCAGGTGTTCGCGATTCCCGGCATGGGCCGCCTCATTCTCGGCGCGATCTCGGAACGCAACTATCCGCTGGTGCAGGCCTCGATCCTCGTGGTCACCTTCGCCTTCGTCATCGTCAACGCGATCATCGACGTGCTCTATGTCGTCCTTGATCCCAAATTGCGCTCCTGACCGGCGGGCGCTGCGATGAAACGCTTGCTGTGGCGCGACGCCACGCTCACCTTCGCCGCGCTGCTGGTCGCGGCGCATGTGCTCGCCGCGATCGCGGCGCCGCTGATCGCGCCGCATGATCCGCTCGCGCAGAACATCATCGCGCGCCTGAAAGGGCCGAGCGCCGACAACTGGCTCGGCGCCGATCAGCTCGGGCGCGACGTATTTTCGCGCATCCTCTACGGCTATCGCACCTCGCTCGCCGTGTCGCTCGGCGCGGTTTTCGCGTCGCTTCTCGCCGGCGGCGCGCTCGGCCTGCTCGCGGCCTTCTACAAGGGCTGGTTCGAGCGCATCGTCATGCGCTGCATGGATGCGCTTTTCGCGTTTCCCGTGCTGTTGCTCGCGATCGGCGTCGTCGCCATGCTCGGGCCGCAGGCGTCGAGCGCGGCGATCGCCATCGCCATCGTCTACACGCCGATCTTCGCGCGGCTCATGCGCGCCGCCGCGCTCGTCGTCATCGAGAGCGAATTCGTCGTCGCGGCGAAGACGATCGGCTGCAGCGACGCGCGCCTGCTGGTTCGCCATGTGCTGCCCAATCTCGCCAGCGTGATGATCGCGCAGACGGCGCTGATGCTGTCGGCGGCCATCCTCGTCGAGGCGTCCCTGTCCTTCCTCGGGCTGGGCGCGCAGCCGCCGAGCCCCTCGCTCGGGCTGATGCTGGCCGAGGGTCGCAATTTTCTGATGCTCTCGCCCTGGAGCGCCATCTTCGCCGGCCTTGCGATCCTCATCCTGTCGTTCGGCTTCAACCTGCTGGGAGACGCGCTGCGCGATCGCCTCGATCCGCGCCTGCGCGGCGGCTGATGATCGTCCGCTCCGCGACACGTGACGATATTCCGGCGATGGCGGCGGCGACGGCGCGCTCCTACGCCGTCGGCTTCGAAGATATCTTAGGCCCCGAGATTCTCGCCGGCCGCGACGCGGCCTTCTTCGCGGAAAGGTTCGCCGACACATGGCCGCGCATGCGCGTGGCCGACGAAGACGGCCGCATTCTCGGCGTCTCGCTGGTGACCGACGCCCATCTCGACATGCTCTTCGTCGATCCTGAGGCGATCGGGCGGGGCGCCGGCGCGGCCCTTCTGCGCGACGTCGAGGCGCGGGGCGCGCGCACGCTGGAATGCTTCCGCGACAACCGCGCCGCGCGGCGCTTCTACGAGCGGCAGGGCTGGCGCAAGGAGGGCGAGTACGAGCGGGAGTTCGCCGGTTGCCAGCGCGCGTTCGTGGCGTATGAGAAAGCGGTCCGCTAGGACTTCCGGACCTTTCCCATGCCCTCGATCCATGTCTGCTCGCTCGCGCGGCTTCCCGCCACGGTCCTGGAAACCGGGGCCAGCCATGTCGCCACCCTGATCAACGCTTCGACGCTGGTGGCGCGGCCGGACTCCATCGCGGCGGAACGGCATCTGATGCTCGGCGTCTCCGACATCACCGCGCCGCTCGACGGTCACATCCTGCCGGACGCGGCCCATGTCGAGCGGCTGCTCGCCTTCATCCGCGTCTGGGGCGGCGACCGCTCGCGGCCGCTGGTCGCCCACTGCTGGGCCGGCATCAGCCGCTCGACGGCGGCGGCCTTCATCGGCGCCTGTCTGCTGCGGCCGGAGACCCCGGAGGACGAGTGGGCCGCGCAGATCCGCGAGCGCTCGCCGACCGCGACGCCGAACGCGCGGCTCGTCCAGCTCGCCGACGATCTCCTGTCGCGCAACGGCAGGATGGTCGATGCGATCGCGCGCATCGGGCGCGGCGTCGACGCCTATGAAGGCGCGCCGTTCCGGCTCGACATCGGGCCGGCGCGGTGACGGTCGCCTAAAACAGCGAGCCCTGGCCGTCGTCGTCCGGCCTGGACGGCTTCGCGCGCGGCGCGCGGGCCGGAGGCGGCTCGGGCGCCGCGGCGTCGTCGAGCGGAGTCTGGACCGAAGCGTCGTCATTCGCGACCTTGTTGATCGCCGGGCCGATGGCGATCGCCTCGAACAGATCGGATTGGGGCGGCGCGATGCAGGCGCGCGCCTCCGCCTCCGACGTTTCGGGATCGAGCCAGCCCGCGACATCGCCGTCGCGCAGCACCGCGGGGCTGCGGGGATGGATCGCGTCGAAGGGCGTTGGAGCCGCCGTGGTGAGGATCGCCACCGTGTCGATCTCCGATCCGTCGGCGGCCGAGAACGTCTCCCAGAGCGCCGCGAAGGCGAACACGCGCCTGTCCGCGCGCCGTATCAGATAGGGCTGCGCGTTTTTGCCGGCCTTGCGCCATTCATAGAAGCCGTCCGCCGGCATGAGGCAGCGCCGGCGCTTCAGCGCGTTGCGGAATGACGGTTTCTCGGCCGCGCTTTCCGAGCGGATGTTGAAGACGAGTGGAAAATCGTTCGGATCCTTCACCCAGGAGGGCAGAAAGCCCCAGCGCATCAGCGTGAATCGGCGCCCGCCATTGTCCGCCCGCACGACGACCGGAACCGGCTGCGTCGGCGCGATATTGTAGCGCGGGGGAAAGTTCGGCTGCTCGATATAGCCCAGAACGGATCGCACGGCTTCCGGGAGCTCGATCAGCGCATAGCGTCCGCACATCGGCGCAGCCGGTCAGACAGCGGCGCCGCTGCGATGGCGTCCGGATGCGGGGACGACGGTCACAGCCATCGCTTCCAGCGGAAGAAGATGAAAGGCAGGATCGCGAACACGATCATCAGGCCGATCGCCGCCGGATAGCCGAACGCCCAGTCGAGCTCCGGCATGTTCTTGAAATTCATGCCATAGATCGAGGCGATCAGCGTCGGCGGCATCAGCACGACGGCCATGACCGAGAACAGCTTGATGATGTCGTTCTGCTCGAGCGAGACGAGTCCGAGCGTCGCGTCGAGCAGGAACTGGATCTTGCTCGCGAGGAATGTGGCGTGCTCCTCGATCGACTGCACGTCGCGCAGCGCGGTGCGCCATTCCGCCTGGAAGCCCGCGGATTTCTGCGGCCGCGCCATCGTCGCCGAGAGGAACAGCAGCACGCGCTCGACCGACACCATGCTTTCGCGCACGTTCGAGATGATGTCGCCCTTGCGGCCGAGCGTGCGGATCATCGTGCGCAGGAACTCGCCGCGCGCGTTCTTGCCGCCCTCGGGCTCGAACACGGAGCGCGACAGCTTTTCGATGTCGCCGCCGAGCGTGGCGAGAATTTCGGCGGCCCTGTCGATGATGGTCTCGATCAGCCCGTCGAGAACCGATTCCGGCTGCACGCCGCATCCGCCCGGCTTCATCGACCGCGCGGCGAACATCGTGAAGGAGCGCGGCTCGTCGTAGCGCACCGTGACCAGCGCTCTCTCCGCCAGAATGAAGGAGACGTTGGCGAGGCGCGGCAGGTCGCTGTCGGACGAGCACAGGATGCGCGCCGTCATGTAGCGCGCATTGGATTCCGCATAGATGATTTCCGACGGCTCGATGTCGCTCATCTCTTCCCGCGTCGGGATTTCGATGCCGAGATGGGCCTCGACCTTCCGGTCCTCCTCGCGCGTCGGCTCTATCATGTCGATCCACAGCGCGTCTTTCGGCACGGATTCGCCGGCGCCGAGGGCGCGGCCTTCCAGGCCGGGGCGGTCGCCGCCCTTGTCGCGTGTGCTGGCCGTATAAACAAGGATCATGAGGTCATCCGCCGATGGCGCGGTCTGTGTGCCCGGATTATTGCGGTTTCTTGACGGGCGCCAGGCTGACGGGCGGAACGCTGTCGTCGGGCACGAAAAAATCCGGCGCGAGCGCTGCGGACGGATCGACGCGGTACTGGTCGAAATCCGTCACGCCCTCGCCGGCGAGGAACGTGTCGTCGATCAGGAAATTACCGCTGAACGAGCGCGCCGGCTTGCTGAAGATCGCATAGGCAGCGTCGGCCATGATCTCGGGCTTCCGCGACGCGCGCATCAGCGCGGCGCCGACGACGAACTCGATCGCGCTCGTCGCGATCGTGGTGCGCGGCCACAACGCGTTGGCGGCGATGCCCTTCGGCCGCAGCTCGCCGGCGAGACCGAGAATGACCATGCTCATCCCGAACTTGGACATGGTGTAGGCCGTGTGCGGAGCGAACCATTTTTCCTTCATGTCGAGCGGCGGCGAGAGCGCGAGGATGTGCGGGTTGGCCGATCGTTCGAGATAGGGGATCGCGAGCTTCGAGGTCATGAACGCGCCGCGCATGTTGATCTGGTGCATGAGGTCGAAGCGCTTCATGTCGGTCGCGGGCGTCGGCGTGAGCTGGATCGCGGACGCGTTGTTGACCACGATGTCGATCCCGCCGAACGTCTGCGCCGTCCTGTCGAGCGCCGTCTTCACCGACTCCTCGTCGCGCACGTCGACGACGAGCGGCAGGCCCTTGCCGCCGGCCTTGTCGATCTCCGTCGCCGCCGTGTAGATCGTGCCCGGCAGCTTGGGGTGCGGCTCGGTCGTTTTCGCCGCGATCGCGACATTCGCGCCGTCCCGCGCCGCGCGCAGTCCGATGGCGAGGCCGATTCCGCGCGACGCGCCGGTGATGAACAGAGTCTTGCCCTTCAGCGACATGGTCAGGTCTCCTCTGTCGGCGCGAGCTTGAGCCGCGCGGGCCTGCGCCCGTCCTCATCGGCGAATCCGTATTGTTCGGCAAGCTCGGCGGCGTGCAGGACGCGGCCCGAAAATGGCGCGACATTCTTCTCGGCGATCAGCGCGGCGGCGGCGCGTCCGGCGTAGAGCGGGCTCTCGCGCGCGCCCTCGTCGAGGCCCGCGTCTTGCGCCCGCTCGGTCCGCACGCGGCCGGGCGCCAGCGTCAGCGCCGTGACGCCGAAGGGCCGCAGATCGGCGGCGGCGGCGAATGCGAGCCGGGCCGTCGCGTTTTCGGCGAGATCGTAGAAGGCGTCGCCCAGATAGCGGCCGTCATCGTCGGCCGCGACGAAGATCATCAGCCCGCGCTTGGCCGCAACCATCGCCGGCGCGAAGGCGCGCGCCGTCAGGAGCTGCGCGTGGATCGCGCTCTCGAACATCGCGCCGAGCAGGGCGGTCGGCCTGCGCCAGAACGGCGTTCCCCATGACGAGCCGTCGGGATAGCGGTCGCCGTCATAGCCTTCATTGCCGCTCCACACGGCGCTGACGAGCGCATCGACGCGTCCGAAGCGGCGCAGCGCCCATGAGGCGAGTTGATCGACCTCGCGTTCGTTGGCGTGGTCGCAGACATAATGCGTTCCCTTGCCGCCGGCTTCATCGACGAGGCGCGCGGTGTCCTCGATGGTCTCGCGGCGCTGGTCGGTGCGCGCGCCAGCTTCGCTCGAACGCGCCGTGACGATGACCGTCGCGCCCGCCTCTCCCAGCGCGCGCGCGACGCCGCGGCCGACGCCGCGCGATGCGCCGGCGACGAGGCAGATGCGGCCGGCGAGCGCGCCGCTCATGCTCAGCCCGCGAGCGCTGCGGCGGCGTCGCCGGTGAAGCCGCCGCCTTCGACGACGTCGAGTTCGAGCCCGCCGGTCAGCGGCAGCAGGCTCTGCGCGAAGAAGCGCGCCGTGGCGATGCGCGCGCGGCCGGAATCGTCGTCCGTCGCGGCGAGGGCGGATCGGACGAGCGCCGCGCCGCCGAGCGTCAGCCCGAACAGGCGCAGATAAGGCGTCGCGCCCGCGAGCGCCTGCTGCGGATGTTCTTTCAGATTGCGCAGCATGAAATCGGTGGCGCGGTCGAGGGAATCGGCGGCGCTGCTCAGTCTTTCGCCGATCTTGCCGAACGGCGGCGCGTTGCGGCCCGCGGCCTCGCTCGCCGCGTCGCGGATCTCGCGGATGACGGTTTTGACTGCTTCTCCCTCCGCGAGCGGCAGCTTGCGCATGACGAGATCGATCCCGTGGATGCCGTTGGCGCCTTCATAGATCATGGCGATGCGCGCGTCGCGATAGTGCTGCGCCGCGCCGGTTTCCTCGATGAAGCCCATGCCGCCGTGAATCTGCACGCCGAGCGACGCCGCTTCCATGCCGATGTCGGTGGAGAACGCCTTGGCGATGGGCGTCAGCAGCGCGCCGCGATCGGCCGCAGCTTTTCGTTTTTCCGGCGATGTCTCGCGATGCGCGCGGTCGAGCGCCGCCGCCGTCATGTAGCAGATCGCGCGCGCCGCCTGCGTGTAGCCGCGCATCGTCATCAGCATGCGCTGCACGTCGGGATGCTCGATGATCGGGCTCATGCCTGAGCCGCTGGCGTGAACGGAGCGGCCCTGCCTGCGCTCCCTGGCGTAGGCGAGCGCCTGCTGATAGGCGCGCTCGGCGATGCCGACGCCCTCGAGTCCCACGGCGAGGCGCGCATTGTTCATCATCGTGAACATGCAGTTCAGTCCGCGATTCTCTTCGCCGATGAGAAAGCCCGTCGCGCCGCCATTGTCGCCGAAGATCATCGTGCAGGTCGGCGATCCGTGAATGCCGAGCTTATGCTCGATCGCGCTCGCGCGCAGGTCGTTGCGGACCGTCGGCTTGCCGTCGGCGTCGGGCAGGAATTTCGGCGCGAGGAACAGCGAGATGCCCTTCACGCCGGGCGGCGCGTCGGGAAGCCGCGCGAGCACGAGATGGCAGATGTTCTCGGTGAGATCATGCTCGCCATAGGTGATGAAGATTTTCTGTCCGGTGATGCGGTAGCTGCCGTCGGGCGCGCGTTCGGCCCGCGTGCGCAACGCCGAAAGGTCCGATCCGGCCTGCGGCTCGGTCAGGTTCATCGTGCCGGTCCATTCGCCGGAGACGAGCTTGGCGAGATAGGCGTCTTTCAGCTCCTGCGAGCCGTGCGCGGCGACCGCCTCGATCGCGCCCGCCGTGAGAAGAGGGCCGAGGCCGAAGGCCATGTTGGCGGAGTGCCACATCTCGGCGACGGCGGCGCCAAGCAGCAGCGGCAGGCCCTGTCCGCCATACGCCTCCGGCCCTGTCAGCGCGTTCCACCCTGCCTCGCGCCAGGCGCGATAGGCGTCCTTCCAGCCCGGCGGCGTGACGACGGCCCCGTTTTCGTAGCGCGCGCCGTCAACGTCTCCGGTTCGGTTGAGCGGCGCCAGCACGCCGTCGGCCATCTTCGCGGCCTCATCGAGGATCGCCTCGACCGTGTCGCCGTCGAGGTCGCCATAGAGGCCCGATGAGATCGCCTCGTCGAGGCCGCCCGCCGTCCGCATGGCGAGGGCGATATCGGCGATTGGCGCGCGATAGCTCATCGATGTCTCCCGGCTTGACCCTCAGGCCCGTCTGAGTGCAATCCGCACTCCGCTGGCGGTTGTTGGCCCGTGCCGGAGACAGCGTCAACGGCGCCGCGAGGCGGGAAGGCGAGGCGCGTGCGGCTGCAGAGCGATGACGGGACGCGCCGGCTGCGCGACGACGAGGCCGGGATCGAAGAGGCCGCAGCGATCCTGCGCGCTGGCGGAACCGTCGCCTTTCCCACCGAGACGGTCTACGGCCTTGGCGCCGATGCGACGAACGGCGAGGCTGTCGCGCGCATCTATGCGGCGAAAGGGCGGCCGCGCTTCAATCCGCTGATCGCCCATCTGCCGGACGCGGAGGCCGCGTTCGCTCAGGGCAGGTTCGATGAGGCGGCGCAAAAGCTCGCGGCCGCCTTCTGGCCGGGCCCGCTCACGCTCGTCGTTCCCCTCTCCGAGAAGGCGCCGATCAGCGATCTGGCGCGCGCCGGGCTGCCCTCGATCGGCCTGCGCGTGCCGCATCACCCGGCGGCGGAGGCGCTCCTGCGGACAGTCGCGCGGCCCGTGGTCGCGCCGTCCGCGAACCGGTCCGGCCATGTCTCTCCGACGACGGCGGACCATGTGCTGGCCGATCTCGACGGACGCATCGACGCCGTGCTCGATGGCGGCTCGACGCGGGTCGGCGTCGAATCCACGATCGTCGCCTGCCTGGACGGCGCGCCGCGCCTGCTGCGCGCCGGCGGCGTTCCGCGCGAGGCGCTGGAGGCGGCGCTCGGGCGGCCGCTGGCGGAGGCTGGCGAGGCGGTGATCGCGCCGGGCATGCTGGCCTCGCACTACGCGCCCGCCGCGCGGCTTCGCCTCGACGCCGACGCGATCGAGCCCGGCGAGGCGGCGCTGCTGTTGGGCGCTCATGCGCCCGCCGGCCTTGATCGCGCCCGCGTCGCGATCAATCTCAGCCCGCGCGGAGACCTGGGCGAGGCGGCCGCGCGCCTGTTCGCCGCGCTGCGCGATCTCGACGCCGCCGGCGTCGATACAGTGGCTGTCGCGCCGATCCCGCGCCACGGGCTGGGAGAGGCGATTCGCGACCGCCTCCTGCGCGCCGCCGCGCCGCGCGGCTGACGTTCGCCGGGCCTGCTTTCGCAGCCGCATGGGCCCCGCTACCATGCAGGGGTTGGAATTTGCGGGAGCGCATGAATGACGGGCGAGATCGCATGGGATGATTTTCGGCTCGTGCGCGCCGTCGCCCATGCCCGGACGCTCGCCGGCGCCGCCGCGACGCTGGGCGTCAATCCCTCGACGGTGTTTCGCCGTCTGGGCGAGATCGAGGAGCGTCTCGGCGCCAAGCTGTTCGAGCGTCATCGCACCGGCTATGCGCTGACGCCGGCCGGCGAGGAGATGACGGGGCTCGCCAATCGCTTCGACGATCAGGTCTCCGCCTTCCGCATCAAGCTCGCGGGGCAGGGCGTGAAGCCGTCCGGCGAATTGCGCGTCACCACGAGCGAATCGCTGCTCGCCTATCTCCTGACCCCGATGCTCGCCGCCTTTCAGAAAAGCTGCGCCGACATCCGGCTCGACATGATCGTCACCAACCAGTCCCTCAACCTGTCGAAGCGCGACGCCGATGTCGCGATCCGCGCCACGGATCAGCCGCCGGAGAATCTCGTCGGCCGGCGCATCGCGCAGATGGGCTGGGCGATCTATGCGCCGCGCCCGGCTGAAGGCGAAACGCCGCCCTCGCTCGACGACGCGATCGCCTCGTCGCACTGGGTCGCGCTGGGCGACGGCTTCCAGCATGTCCGCGCCGCCCGTTTCGTGCGCGACAATGTTCCCCCGGAGCGCATCGCCTATCGCGTCAGCAGCGTGCTCGGAATTACGGAGGCCGTCGAGAACGGCGCCGGCATAGGCCCGCTGCCCTGCTTCATCGCCGATACGAGGCCGGGCGTCGTGCGCATCAGCGATGTGCAGTCGGAGTTTTCCGCCGGCCTATGGCTGCTGACGCATCCCGAGTTGAAGCAGTCGCCGCGCGTGCGGGTGTTCATGGATTTCGCCGCCGACGCGCTGACGCGGCTCAAGCCGCTGATCGAAGGCGCGAAGCCGCTTCAACCGTGAGGGAAAAGGCGCAAGGCGGGCCTGCGAAGAATGCGTCTTGAAAACAAGTCCGGGCGCGCCGCGATCTGAACGCGACGCGCCCGGCTGATGTGAGATGTGTTCCGGCTTTACGCGAGGGCGGGCTTTCCGCTCGCGGCTGAGCCGGTCACGCCGTCGATCGAGTAGCGGCCGGCGCCTGCGGCGAACAGGGCGAGGAAGCCGCCGACGATCGTCAGATTCTTCATGAACAGAAGCTGCTGCATCTGGTTGCCGAAATCGAAATGGAACAGCAGCGCGGCCAGCGCGGAGAAGCCGGCGAGCGCGATCGCGGCGACGCGGGTCTGCCACCCCAGCAGGATCGCGAGGCCGCCGCCGAGCTCGGTCAGGATGACGAGCGGCAGCAGCGCGCCGGGCACGCCCGCTGACGCCATATAGCCCTGGGTTCCGGCGTAGCCGGTGATCTTGCTCCAGCCGGCCATGATGAACATGAGCGACAGAAGAACGCGGGCGACAAGCCTGGCGGCGTCGTTGAGGGCGGGGCTGTTCATGGAGACTCCGTTGAAACGATCGGCCGAGGCCGTTGCGCCGGAGATGGCATACGCATCCTTTCCCAGCCAGAACCTCGAAGGCAGATATGATCTTGCGCGTGCGCAAGAGCGGGACGCCCGATGCCCAGGCAGAGGCGGGTTGACGACGCCGGGGTCGCCTGCCGCCGCCGTGGCGCCGACTGTCGGGCGAGAGGAAGGCCTCGCGGGTCGATCCGGCCGGGCGTCTGCTGCGCGGTCCGCCAAAAGGAAAAGCCCCGGATTTCTCCGGGGCTTTTCAGCTGTCTCAGGCTTGCCGAGCGGTTTGGACTTAGAAGTCCATGCCGCCCATGCCGCCGCCGCCCGGCATCGGGGGCATCGGCGAGTCCTTCTTCGGCGCCTCGGCGACCATCGCTTCCGTGGTGATCAGGAGCGAGGCGACCGAAGCGGCGTCCTGCAGCGCGGTGCGGACGACCTTGGCCGGATCAACGATGCCGGCGGTGAGCATGTCGACATACTCTTCCGTCTGCGCGTTGAAGCCGAAGGTGATCGACTTGTTCTCGAGGATCTTGCCGACGACGATCGACGCCTCGACGCCCGAATTCTCGACGATCTGGCGGATCGGCGCTTCGAGAGCCTTCGACACGATGTTGATGCCGGCGGTCACGTCGGCGTTGTCCGACTTGACCTTGGCGACCGCGGCCTTGGCGCGCAGCAGGGCGACGCCGCCGCCGGGGACGATGCCTTCTTCCACCGCGGCGCGGGTGGCGTTGAGCGCGTCGTCCACGCGGTCCTTCTTCTCCTTGACTTCGACCTCGGTCGAGCCGCCGACGCGGATCACCGCGACGCCGCCCGCGAGCTTGGCCAGACGCTCCTGGAGCTTCTCGCGGTCGTAGTCCGAGGTGGTCTCCTCGATCTGCGCCTTGATCTGTCCGACGCGGCCTTCGATGTCCTTCTTCTTGCCCGAGCCGTCGATGACCGTGGTGTTCTCCTTCTCGATACGCACCTTCTTGGCGCGGCCGAGCATGGCGAGCGTCACGCTCTCGAGCTTGATGCCGAGGTCTTCGGCGATCATCTGGCCGCCGGTGAGGATCGCGATGTCCTCGAGCATCGCCTTGCGGCGATCGCCGAAGCCCGGAGCCTTCACGGCCGCGATCTTGAGGCCGCCGCGCAGCTTGTTGACGACGAGGGTCGCGAGCGCTTCGCCTTCGACGTCCTCGGCGACGATCAGCAGCGGCTTGCCGGTCTGAACCACGGCTTCGAGGATCGGCAGCATCGCCTGCAGCGACGACAGCTTCTTCTCATGGATGAGGATGTAGGGGTCGTCGAGCTCGGCGACCATCTTGTCGGCGTTGGTGATGAAGTAGGGGCTGAGATAGCCGCGGTCGAACTGCATGCCTTCGACGATGTCGACCTCGGTGTCGAGGCTCTTGGCCTCTTCGACCGTGATGACGCCCTCGTTGCCGACCTTCTGCATCGCGTTCGCGATTTCCTTGCCGATGAACTCGTCGCC
This sequence comes from Rhizobiales bacterium 65-9, assembly GCA_001899525.1. GTDB lineage: Bacteria > Pseudomonadota > Alphaproteobacteria > Rhizobiales > Beijerinckiaceae > Terrirubrum. Next base: position 268,373 of record MKVY01000027.1, on the reverse strand, counting down.
GTTGGCCGAGATCGTGCCGACCTGGGCGACTTCCTCGGACGACTTCACCTTCTTGGCGCGCGCCTTGATGTCCTCGACGGCGGCCTTCACGGCCATGTCGATGCCGCGCTTCAGATCCATCGGGTTCATGCCGGCCGCGACCGACTTGGCGCCTTCGCGCACGATCGCCTGGGCGAGAACCGTAGCGGTGGTGGTGCCGTCGCCGGCGACGTCGTTCGTCTTCGAGGCGACTTCGCGCACCATCTGGGCGCCCATGTTCTCGAACTTGTCGGCGAGCTCGATCTCCTTGGCGACGGTGACGCCGTCCTTGGTGATGCGGGGCGCGCCGAACGACTTCTCGATCACGACGTTGCGGCCCTTGGGACCGAGCGTGACCTTGACGGCGTTGGCGAGAATGTCGACGCCGCGCAGCATTTTGTCGCGCGCTTCCGTCGAGAACCGTACTTCTTTGGCAGCCATGCGAGGCTCCTCAATAAGTGGAATGGGAATGATTGAAGGGGGCGGAGGCGCTTACGCGACCACGCCCATGACGTCGGATTCCTTCATGATGAGGAGCTCCTGGCCGTCGATCTTGACTTCGGTGCCCGACCATTTGCCGAACAGGATGCGGTCGCCCTTCTTGAGGTCGATCGGGATCAGCTTGCCCGATTCATCGCGGCCGCCGGGGCCGACGGCGACGACCTCGCCCTCCTGGGGTTTTTCCTTGGCGGTGTCCGGAATGATGATGCCGCCTTTGGTCTTCTCTTCGCCGTCGAGGCGCTTGACGACCACGCGGTCATGCAGGGGACGGAATTTCATGAGAGTTCCTCTTATCGCGTCCAAATAGAGCCGGCTGGCGCCGGGAGAGGCTGTTAGCACTCAAGTTTAATGAGTGCCAACGGCTGCGTCGCAGATAGGAGGGCCGCCATGAGGAGTCAAGAACGGCGCGATTGCGGGGAGAAATAAATCCAGATGATGCGACAAGGGCGAGCCCGGCGCCGGTTGTCCCCAGTTTTCGGCTCGCGCCGCCGCCATGGTTAAGCAATCGTCATTGACAGCGAATCGACATTGTCATAATCGGAGCGCAGCGGGCGAAGAGCGACAAATTTAAGGATTGGCCATGATTGGTCTTAGGATACTACCGGCTTTGGCCGGCGCTTTCATGTTCGCCTCATCGGCGAGCGCCGCCGTCTCGATCGTGAACGGCAGCTTCGAGTCGGCGTCGGTGAACCCGGGTGCGGGCTTCACCAGCCTGAGCGCGGGCAGCACCGCCATCACCGGCTGGACCGTCGGCGGAGCGGGCGTCGATTATATCGGCACTTACTGGCAGGCTTCCGACGGCGTGCGCAGCATCGACCTGAACCGTCTCAACGCCGGCTCGATCACCCAGATCGTCAACGGCCTGACCACGGGCCTGACCTATACGGTGAAGTTCGATCTCGCCGGCAACCCGGACGGCGCGCCGACGGTGAAAGCCGCTGTCGCGGTCGCTGGCGTCGACACGAATTTCTATACGTTCGACACCACCGGCGCGTCGCACAGCGCCATGAACTGGAGCACCCAGAGCTTCAGCTTCGTCGCTCTCGCCCCGACGATCACGCTGACCTTCGCCAGCGGCACGGCCGGCGCGTACGGCGCGGCGCTCGACAATGTCAGCATCGCGGCTGGCGTTCCCGAGCCGTCGACCTGGGCCATGATGCTGATCGGCTTCGCCGGCCTCGGCTACGTCGCGCAGCGCCGTCGCAGGACGACTGTCGCTGTCGCCTGAAGCGAACCGCTTTGACCTCGAAAAGGCCGCCGCAAGGCGGCCTTTTTGTTTGACCGAGGCTGATTCCTCGGTCGGTCGATGGCGCACGGCTGCTGCCGCTTCGGACGCCAGTGCGCAGGCGGCCGCGACGCGGCGCCCCGTCCGCATGACGCGCTTTTCATTTCAACCGTCAGGCCAAACAGGCCATACTCGCGAGGGTTGATTCAGCCTGCGTCGCGCGGGGAGCATGCATTGACGAAGAACCGAGATCGAGGCCCCTCCCGGCGGACCGTTGTCGCCGGCGGTCTCGCCGCGGCGGTTGCGCCGGCCGGGCTGAGCGGCTGGGATCGCGCGCTGGCTCAGGGGGAGACCGAAAGCCACGGCCTGTCCCTGTTCGGCGATCTCGCGCTGCCGCCCGACTTCAAGCATTTCCGCTATGTCAATCCGAACGCGCCCAAGGCGGGAATCCTGCGCATCCAGATCAAGTCGACATCCGGCAACCAGAACTTCGACACCTTCAATACGCTCAACCATCTCGTGCTCCGGGGCGACGGCGCCGCCGGCATGGATTCGATCTACGACACGCTCATGAGCGGCACGGCTGACGAGGCGAGCGCGCAGTACGGGCTCGTCGCGCGCGCGGTGCGCGTCTCTGGCGACAAGCGCGTCTATCGCTTCCTGCTTCGTCCCGAGGCGCGCTTTCATGACGGTTCGAAACTGACCGCGAGAGACGTCGCTTTTTCGCTCAACATCCTGAAAGCGAAGGGCCATCCGAGCTTTCGCGTGATTCTTCAGCAGATGGAGTCGGCTGTCGCGGACTCCGACGAGATCGCGACCGTCACCCTGTCCGCCAATCGTAGCCGCGATCTTCATCTCGTGATCGGCGGCATGCCGATCCTGTCGGAAGCCTATTGGCGCGACCGTGATTTCGAGGCGGCGACGATGGAATCGCCGCTCGGCTCCGGCGCTTACAAGGTCGCGCAGTTCGAGCAGGGGCGCTTCATCGAATTCGCGCTCGTTCCGGATTACTGGGGCAAGGATCTGCCGGTGAATGTCGGGCAGAACAATTTCGCCCGCATGCGCTATGAGTATTATCGCGACCGGCAGGTGGCGTTCGAGGGGTTCAAGTCAGGCGTGCTCAACTACAACCAAGAGTTCACGTCGCGCTTCTGGCATACGCTCTATGATTTTCCGGCGATCCGCGAGAACCGGGTGAAGCGCGAGGAGTTGGAGACCGGCCTGCCGGCGACGGCGCAGGGCTGGTGGTTCAACCAGCGGCGCGAACAGTTCAAGGATATCCGCATCAGGAAGGCGATCGCGCTCTGCTTCGATTTCGAGTGGACGAACAAGAACATCATGTTCTCGTCTTATCGTCGCACCACGTCCTTCTTCGACAATTCCGATTTCAAGGCCGTGGGCAAACCGTCCCCGGAGGAGCTCGCGCTTCTCGAACCGTTCCGCGACAAGGCGCCGCCCGAAACCTTTGACGAGGTCTGGGTTCCGCCCGTGAGCGACGGCTCCGGCGCCGACCGCAATCTGCTGCGGCAGGCCGATCAGCTTCTGCGCGACGCCGGCTGCAAACGTCAGGGCAATGCGCTGATGCTGCCCGACGGCAAGCCGTTCCGCATCGAGTTTCTCGATTTCCAGGCCGCGCTGCAGCCGCACACGCAGCCCTTTCAGGCCAACCTGAAGCGGCTGGGCATCGACGCTTTCTCGCGCATCATCGACGCCGCGCAATATGAGGCGCGCATGAAGGATTTCGATTTCGACATCGCGAGCCGCAACATGTCGAACGGCCTCATCCCCGGCGATACGCTGCGCATCGTCTACGGCTCGGAATCGGGCAAGCATTCCGGCGGCCGCAACATGGGCGGCGTCGACAACCCCTGCGTGGACGCGCTGATCGATCGCATCGGCCGCGCCGAATCGATGCAGGAGATCACGGTGGCGACGCGGGCGCTCGACCGCGTCATGCGGTCGGGCCATTACTGGGTGCCGATGTTCTATCTCGGCAAGGAATGGGTCGCCTATTGGGACGCCTTCTCACGGCCGGACGTGAAACCGAAATACGGCTCTGGCGCGCCGGGTCTGTGGTGGTGGGACGCCGACAAGGCGAAGGCCAGCGGAACGCAGGGGTGACGGATTTCTTTTTCGCCATGCGAGTTTGTCCCGTCGCGTCATGCCGGGCAGGTTTCGACAGAGACCGTATGCGGGTTGTCCGTCCCGGTCTGGCTTGTCCCGGCCATCCACGTCTTGACGCTCTGTTGAAAGTAAGGCGTGCAGGCGCGGAACCTGTCCGCGCATGAGCACGCACTGGATTTAATCGATGCTCGCCTATATCGCGCGCCGCCTGCTGCTGATGATTCCAACGATCCTTGGGATCATGCTCGTCTCGTTCGTCATCGTGCAGTTCGCGCCGGGCGGTCCGGTCGAGCGCATCATCGCGCAGTTGCAGGGCAATGATTCAACCAGTTCGCGCCTTGGCGGCGGCGCGGGCGGCGATTTCGGCGGCGCGGCGCAGGGCGGCGGTCAGGCGTCGAACTATCGCGGCGCGCAGGGGCTCGATCCGGCGCTGATCAAGGAGCTTGAGAAGCAGTTCGGCTTCGACAAGCCTGCGCCCGAGCGGTTCCTCAAGATGCTGTGGGACTATAGCCGTTTCGATTTCGGCAAGAGCTATTTCCGCGACGTGTCTGTCCTCCAGCTCATCCGCGAGAAGCTGCCGGTATCGATCTCGCTTGGTCTCTGGATGACGCTTCTGTCCTATGCGATCTCGATTCCGCTCGGCGTGCGCAAGGCGGTCCGCGACGGATCGCCGTTCGACGTCTGGACCTCCGGCGTCGTCATCGTCGGTTACGCCATTCCGGGCTTCCTGTTCGCGATCCTGCTGATCGTCCTGTTCGCCGGCGGATCGTTCTGGCAGATATTCCCGTTGCGCGGGCTCTATTCCGACAATTGGAGCCAGCTCTCCTTCGCCGGCAAGATCGTCGATTATCTCTGGCACATCACGCTGCCCGTTACGGCGATGGCGCTGTCGGCTTTCGCCACGTCGACGCTGTTGACCAAGAACTCCTTCCTCGACGAAATCCGCAAGCAATATGTGCTGACGGCGCGAATGAAGGGCCTCACTGAGCGGCGCGTTCTTTACGGCCATGTTTTCCGCAACGCGATGCTGATCGTTGTCGCCGGTTTTCCCGGCGCCTTCATCAGCGCGTTCTTCGCCGGATCGCTGCTGATCGAGACGATCTTCTCGCTCGATGGCATCGGGCTCCTGTCCTATGAATCCGTGCTGAACCGCGACTACGCCGTGGTCTTCGCCAATCTCTTCATCTTCTCCCTGATCAGCCTGTTCGTGCATCTTCTGTCGGACCTGACCTACACCTGGATCGATCCGCGCATCGATTTCGAGACGCGGGAGGCGTGACATGACCGCCGCCGCGACCGCATCCTTTCCGCTTGCGCCGTCGATGCGGCGCGGCCGGTTTCGCCTGTCGCCGATCAACCGCCGCCGCATCGCCAATTTTCGCGCCAACCGGCGCGGCTACTGGTCTTTCTGGATTTTCGCGATCCTGTTCGTCGTCTCGCTGTTCGCGGAGTTTCTCGCCAACGACCGGCCGCTTTTCGTCAGCTACAAGGGCGAGTGGCTTTATCCTGTTTTCGTCGATTATCCGGAGGAAAAATTCGGCGGCTTCCTCGCGCGCACGGACTATCGCGATCCGGTGATCTCCAACGAGATCGGCGCGCATGGCTTCGCGATCTGGCCGCCGGTTCGCTTCTCTTACAGAACCGTCAATCTCGACGTGCCGACGCCGGCGCCCTCCGCTCCGACCTGGCTCCTGAGCGATGAGCAATGCCGGCCCTCCGCCGCCAAGCTTGACGCCAACAAGGGAAGGGATCCGGCGAGCCTCGGCTGCCGCGACATTGAATGGAACTGGCTCGGCACCGACGATCAGGGGCGCGATTTGTTCGCGCGCCTGATTTACGGATTTCGCCTGTCGGTGCTGTTCGGGCTCGTTCTGGCCGTCGCGTCGTCGGTGATCGGGGTCGCGGCCGGCGCGGTGCAGGGATTTTTCGGCGGCTGGGTCGATCTGATCTTCCAGCGCGTGATCGAGATCTGGACGTCGGTGCCGTCGCTTTATGTGCTGATCATCCTCTCGGCGGTGATCACGCCGGGTTTCTTCGTTCTTCTCGGCATCCTGCTGCTGTTCTCGTGGGTGTCGCTGGTCGGCGTCGTGCGCGCCGAGTTCCTGCGCGCGCGCAACTTTGAATATGTCCGCGCCGCGCGCGCGCTCGGCTTGTCCAACGGCAGGATCATCGTCAAGCATCTGTTGCCGAACGCGATGGTCGCGACGCTCACCTTCCTTCCTTTCATTCTGAATGGGTCGATCACCACGCTCACCTCGCTCGATTTCCTCGGGCTCGGACTGCCGCCCGGTTCGCCCTCGCTTGGCGAGATGCTGCAGCAGGGCAAGTCGAACCTGCAGGCGCCGTGGCTCGCCCTGACCGCTTTCTTCGCCATCGCCTTCATGCTGTCGCTTCTGATTTTCGTCGGCGAGGCGGTGCGCGACGCTTTCGATCCAAGGAAGACATTCGCCTGAGGATGGGCTAGGATCGCCTCATGAACAGGATTGTTCGCGAACATTATCCGGCGTCTCAACTCCCGGCGGATTTGCGCGAGGGAATCGATCCCTCGGCCGCCGTCACGGTGACTGTCGTGCAGGAGGGCGTTGAAGAGCCGGCGATGACTCTTGGAGAAATCCTTGCCGCGCGGCGACCGCCATTTCGCGCCCAGGAGGATATTGATCGCGAGTTTCGCGCCCTTCGGGACGAATGGGATAACAGGTGAAAAGCGTCGTCTATCTTGACGCGATGTGTTTCTGTTACGCGTTCGAGGGAGACGACAGTGTCGCGACCGCGCCGAGGCGCCTTCTCGCTCTACTGGAGACAAGGCCGCGCTCGATTGCGACTAGCGAGCTTGCGCTTGCGGAGATCATGGCTGGCGTTGAGAAGCGGCGAGCTCTCGCGCTGAAGCGTCTCTACCTCAATCTGTTCCGGCGCGACGGTCCTCTCTTCGTTACGCCGGTGACCCGGCGAATCTTGCTTGAGTCCGCCCGGATCCGTGCGGCGCACAAGGGCAAACTCAACCTTGCCGATGCGATCCATCTGGTCGCCGCGATTGAAGCGGGATGCGCCTATTTCGTGACAAACGACCAGCGGATCACGTCGCCACAGGGCGGCCCGGTGATCTTGCGGCCGAACGACGATGGTGTCGCCGTCGCGACGGAGGCGATCTGCGCGGGCTGATTGCGGCTGTTCTGAAAAAGGGTGGGGAAACATCATGTACTACGGCGAGCCGGAGGGCGCGGGCTTCGAGCATCTCGATCCGCGCTTCAGGTCCTGCGTCATCGGCCATGCGCGGGTCGAACGGCTGTGGACCGGCGCGCGCTGGAGCGAGGGGCCGGCCTGGTTCGCGGCCGGACGCTACCTCGTCTGGTCGGACATCCCGAACAACCGCATGCTGCGCTATGACGAGTGCGACGGATCGGTGTCGGTGTTCCGCAACCCGTCGAACAACTCCAACGGCAACACCGTGGATCGGCAGGGGCGGCTCGTCACCTGCGAGCATCTCGCCCGCCGCGTCACCCGGACCGAGCATGACGGCTCGATCACCGTGCTCGCCGACCGCTGGAAGGGAAAGCGCTTCAACTCGCCGAACGACCTCGTCGTGAAATCGGACGGATCGATCTGGTTCACCGATCCCGATTACGGCATCCGCATGGATTATGAGGGCGAGCGGGCCGACAGCGAGATCGGAAAATGCCAGGTTTATCGCATCGATCCGTCGTCGGGCGCGGTTGATGTGGTCGCCGACGATTTCGAGCGCCCGAACGGCCTCGCTTTCTCGCCCGACGAAAGCTTTCTCTACATCGCCGACACCGGCGTCTCGCATCGGCTGGACGGCCCCAGGCATATTCGCCGGCTGATCGTCTCGTCGAACGGGAAGAAGCTCGGCGAGAGCGCGCTGTTCGCGGAATGCACTGATGGCGTTTTCGACGGCTTCCGTTTCGACGCCGACGGGCGCCTGTGGACGAGCGCGCGAGACGGCGTGCATTGCTATCTGCCGGACGGCTCGCTGATCGGAAAGATCAGGATTCCCGAGATCGTCGCGAATGTGACGTTCGGCGGCGCGAAGAAAAACCGGCTCTTCATCTGCGGCACCACGTCGCTCTATTCCGCCTACCTCGCGATCAATGGCGTCGCGGCGGGCTGAGCGGGATCACAGCACGGAGGATGTCTGCCCGGCCGCCCAGCGCCAGCGGCCGTTGACGTTCCTGAACACGCAGAGCGAACGATAGTGCCCCGCCGACAATTCGCCCCGCTCGATGATGTGATCCTCGATCGTCAGCGAGGCGATGGCGAAAGCGTCATAATCGATCACCTCGATATTGCTGAGCCGCTGGTTGAGGAAGGTAATCGCGCCCGAGCGGCAGAACACGGCGATGAATTCTTCCTTTCCGAATTTGTTGCCGAGGGAGTTCACGTAAAGAAAATTCGGGTCGATCATCTGCTCGAGAATATCGGCGGATTTCGTGACGAGCGCGGCGGCCTTCGCTTCAAGCAAGGCTCGCACGCTGGCGCTGGCGCTCATCTCCGCCTCCGGTTTCAGCCCCGTTCCGTGGCGGCGACGGTTTAGCTCATGCCGGCCTGCGAGGCCAGCATGGCGGACGCAGGGCCGGGCGTCACCGTTGACGCAGGGCGGTCGCGATCGCGCCGGGGACGGGCGCCTTGCTCTCGTTGCGCGTCGACGCAAGCTCGATCCGCGGCGGCGCAAAGCCGGCGTCGCGCAGCGCCGTCTCCACATAGCCGATGCTGTGCGAGAAGCGCCGCTCGGGACCAAGCGCATAGTCGGCGTTCTCGCACCGTTGAATGCTGAATGCGAACAGGCCGCGCGGCGTCAGCGCGCGCGCCGCGGCGGCGAAGACGGGCGCGAGGTCGCCGACATAAACGAAAACGTCGGCGGCGGCGACGAGGTCGTACCGCCCCGGCTCGGCCCTGGCGAGGAACGCCAGCATGTCCTCGTCCGAAAGCCTGTCGTAGCAGCCGCGCTTCTTCGCCTTGCGCAGCATGCGCGGCGACAGGTCGACGCCGTCTATGGCCGTCGCCATGTCGCCCAGCGCCTCTCCGAAAAGCCCCGTGCCGCAGCCGAGATCGAGCGCGCGGACAAACGGCGTCCGCAGCCCTTCGATCGCGCAGGCGCGCGTGATCGCGGCGAGCAGAACCTCCGGGCCGCGATAGGCGAGATGCCGCGTCAGGTGATTGTCGAAGCGCTCGGCGTACTGGTCGAAAAGATTGCGCACATAGGCCGGACTCATCGCGGCGGCGCCCGGCCGCCCGTCGAGCGCTTCCAGCGCGACGCAAGCTCCATGCTCGTCGGCGGGGTCGAGGGCGCGGCAGCGCGCATAGGCGTCGCGGGCGCCGGCTTCGTCCCCGAGCGCCAGCAGCGCCTCGCCCAGCGCGAACCAGGCCGCCGGCCAACTCGGCGCAAGCTCCAGCGTCTGCGCGAGCAGGTCGCGCGCCGCGCCGTGATCGCCTTCGGCGGCCGCCGCTTTCGCGTAGTCATACCGGCGGTCGGCGATCAGATCGCCTGAGGACTGGAACATACCGGCTGTCGGTCTATTCGGTTGTGTGCGGCGGGTTTTTAGCGATTGTGAGTGAATGCGCGCAAGCGATCTCCTGACCCCCGCGCCGCAAGGTCTTTACTGCCCGCCCGCCGACGTCTGGATCGATCCGGTGCGCCCTGTCGCCCGGGCGCTGATCACGCATGGCCATTCCGATCATGCGCGCGCCGGCCACGGCGCGGTGCTGGCGACGGAGGAGACGCTCGGGATCATGGCCGTGCGCTATGGTCCCGATTTCACGCGCCGCGCCGAAGTCGCCCGCTTCGGCGAGCCGGTCATCGTCAACGGCGTCAGCTTCCTGTTCGCGCCGGCGGGGCATGTGCTCGGCTCGGCGCAGATCGCGGTCGAGAGCGAAGGGACCCGCATCGTCGTGTCGGGCGACTACAAGCGCGCGCGCGATCCGACCTGCGCGCCGTTCGAGCCGCTCGCCTGCGACGTCTTCATCACCGAAGCCACCTTCGGCCTGCCTGTCTTCCGGCATCCGCCGATGGAGGGCGAGATCGCCAAGCTTTTGTCCTCGGTCAGTCTGTTTCCGGACCGCACCCATGTCGTCGGCGCTTACGCGCTCGGCAAGGCGCAGCGCATGGCGGCGCTGCTGCGCGCCGCCGGTTACGACCGGCCGATCTACATTCACGGCGCGCTCGACAGGCTCATGGCTTTCTACGCGGCGCATGGCGTCGATCTCGGCGAGATCCGTCTCGTCTCGTCGCAGGCGAAAAAGGATCTGCGCGGCGAGATCGTGTTGTGTCCGCCGGGCGCCATTCAGGACCTCTGGTCGCGCCGCTTCGCCGATCCGGTCACGGCCTTCGCCTCGGGCTGGATGCGCGTGCGCGCGCGGGCGCGCCAGCGCGGCGTGGAGCTGCCGCTGATCGTCTCCGACCATGTCGACTGGGATGATCTCTGCGCGACGATTCGCGAGGTTGCTGCGGCGGAGGTCTGGGTCACGCACGGCCAGGAGGACGCGATCTGCCACTGGTGCGCCGCCCAGGGGATCGCGGCGCGCCCCCTGAGGCTGGTCGGCTATGGCGACGAGGGCGAGGCCGAGCCCGACGCGGCGCCGGAGGAGCGGACGCCGGGCGCGGAGCAGCCCCGGTGAAGCCCTTCGCCGATCTGCTCGACCGGCTGGCCTACGAGCCGCGCCGCAACGCCAAGCTCGCGCTGCTGAGGGATTATTTCGTCCGCGCGCCCGATCCCGATCGCGGCTATGCGCTCGCCGCCATGACGGATGCGCTGAGCTTTCCGCATCTGAAGCCCGCTTTGATCCGCCAACTCATTCTCGAGCGCGTCGATCCGGTTCTGTTCGGCCTGTCCTACGACTATGTCGGCGACCTGTCCGAAACGGTCGCGCTGCTGTGGCGCCGCGACGCGGCGATCGCGGAGACGCCGACCCTCGCCTTCGTCGTCGAGTCCTTCGCCAACGCCTCGAAGTCGGACGCGCCGGCCTTGCTCGCGCGCATGCTCGACGCGCTCGACGAAACCGGGCGCTGGGCGCTGCTCAAGCTGGTGACCGGCGCGCTGCGCATCGGCGTCTCGGCCCGCCTCGCGAAGACGGCGCTGGCCCAGGTCGGCGAGGTTGCGCCCGACGAGGTGGAGCATGTCTGGCACGCCTTGCAGCCGCCCTACGCCGATCTCTTCGCCTGGATCGAGAAGCGCGGGCCGCGGCCGGAATCGCGCGATCCGGCGCCGTTCCGGCCGCCCATGCTCGCGCACGCGATCGAGGACGCCGATTTTGACAAGCTCGACGCGAAGGATTTCGTCGCCGAATGGAAGTGGGACGGCATCCGCGTGCAGGTCAGCGGCGGCGCGTCCGCGTCGGGCCGCCAGACCGTCCGGCTTTATTCGCGCACGGGCGACGAGATCTCGGGGGCGTTTCCTGATCTCGTCGAATCCGTCGGCGCGCTCGACGGCGCGCTCGACGGCGAACTGATCGTGATGCGCGAAGGGCGGGTGCAGAGCTTCAACATTCTCCAGCAGCGGCTCAACCGCAAGACCGTGACGCCGAAGATGCTGCTCGATTACCCGGCTCATATCCGCGCCTATGACCTGCTCGCGGAGGGCGGCGAAGATTTGCGCGCGCTGCCGTTTCACACGCGCCGCGCGCGGCTGGAGGCTTTCATCGCGCGCCTTGATTCGCCGCGGCTCGATCTGTCGCCGTTGATCGCCTTCGAAACATGGGAGCAGTTGCGCGCGGCGCGCTCCGATCCGGCTCCGGCCGGCGCTGGCGACGATGCGGCCGCCGTCGAAGGCTGCATGATCAAGCGCGTGGACAGCCCCTATCTGCCAGGCCGCCCGAAAGGCTATTGGTGGAAATGGAAGCGCGATCCTTTCGCGGTCGACGCCGTGCTGATGTACGCCCAGCGCGGCCACGGCAAGCGCTCCTCCTACTATTCGGACTACACTTTCGGCGTCTGGCGCGCCGGCGACAAGGGCGAGGAACTGACGCCGGTCGGCAAGGCCTATTTCGGCTTCACCGACGAGGAACTGATCCAGATCGACCGCTTCGTGCGACGTGAGACGATCAACCGCTTCGGGCCGGTGCGCGAGGTCGCCCATGAGCCCGACAAGGGGCTCGTGTTCGAGGTCGCGTTCGAGGGGCTGCAGCGGTCCGCGCGGCACAAATCGGGCCTGGCGATGCGGTTTCCGCGGATCGCGCGCATACGCTGGGACAAGCGTCCGCGCGACGCCGATCGGCTCGAAACGCTCGAGCGCATGCTGGCCGCGTCCGATCTCGCCGGCGCGGGAAATGGTTGACGCTACGGCGTGTCGGAACTCGCGCTTGCATGTTTCCCCCCGCGCTTCCTTGCGGTAGCGTCGCCGCAAAGCGAGCGGGGGAGAGCGCCGAAGCGATGTCGGGCGAGATGACTCGGATTGTGATCGCGGACGACCATCCGCTGGTGCGGGCGGCGCTGCGGCAGGCGATCGAGGCTCGCTTCACGTCTGCGGAGGCGATCGAGGTCGGCAGCTTCGAGGATGCGGTCGCAGAGGTCGCTCGCCATGACGAGGTCGATCTCCTCCTGCTCGATCTTGCGATGCCTGGCGTCGAGGGGTTTTCCGGCCTCATCTATTTGCGGGCGCAGCATCCGAGCCTTCCCGTGGTGATCGTGTCGGGCAATAACGATCCCGGCGTGATCCGTCGCTCGCTGGATTTCGGCGCGTCGGGCTACATCCCCAAGACGGTGGCGATCGATACGATGGCCGAGGCGATCGACGAGGTGCTGAGAGGGGGGGCCTGGACGCCGCCCGACATCGATCTCGCCCAGCCCGCGGATCAGGAAAGCGGCGATCTCGCGAAGAGGCTTACGACATTGACGCCGCAGCAGATGCGCGTGCTGATGATGCTGTCGCAAGGGCTGCTCAACAAGCAGATCGCCTATGAGCTGACGGTCTCCGAGGCGACGGTGAAGGCCCACGTCTCAGCCATCCTGCAGAAGCTCGGCGTCGATTCCCGCACGCAGGCGGTGATCCTGGCGTCGCGCATCGCCGGCGTCGCGGGAGCGGCGTAAAGCGCGGTGGTGTTGGAGAGATTGACAACATACGGCGTTGTCGTATAGTCCAACAATGTCTGCTGAATTGCTGCTGCGCGAGCGCCATGTCCTGGCCGAGGACGCGTTCGTGGATATCAGGATTTGGCGGGTTCCCCGCGCAGTGAGGGGCTCGCGTCATGAATACAAATACGCGTTGGCTTATATTATCGGCGGAGAGTGCGTTCTTCGCTATGATAACGAAGCCGGGAAAGGCGATCACCGGCATGCGAATGGCGAAGAATTCCCTTATGCTTTCACGTCGCCGGAAAACTTGATTGACGACTTCTGGCGTGATGTCGGTGACGGGAGGCCTGCTTGAACACTGTCACTCTTTCTGTTTCGACCCGCGTCGCAGCAAGCCGTCGCGCCCGCGACGCTTTCGCGGGGAGGAAACAGGGCGCGCACATTTCCTTCTCCTCAGTTGAATTGCTCTGGAAAGTGCTGACGCCCAAGCGTTGGGAATTGCTCAAAGCGATGGCCGGGCAGGGGCCGTTGACGATACGCGAGGCGTCCCGGCGCGTGGGGCGCGACGTGAAAGCCGTTCATGGCGACGTCCATGCGCTGCTGGATGCGGGAATTCTTGAGCGCGCGGACGATGGCGGAATCGCCTTTCCCTATGACGCCGTCCATGTCGATTTCGTGCTCGCCGCCGCATAGAAACGGCGGCCAGGACGAGGTCCAGATCGCGGCCTGATGATTGCGAAACCGGAAAAGCGGAGGCCGGTTTTTCGAAGATCCCGTGCGTCGAAAACAACCAGAAGCCTGCCGCTGTTTTCGTGCGACGTCGGCGGGTTCCGAGTCGCCCTTCACGACCGCTTGTACACGTCCTCGATGCGGACGATGTCGTCCTCGCCGGTGTAGCTGCCGACCTGCACCTCGATGATCTCGAGCGGGATTTTTCCCGGGTTCGCCATGCGGTGCACGCAGCCGAGCGGCAGATAGATGGATTCGTTTTCGCGCACGACATGGGTTTCTGAATCGCGCGTGACCTCGGCGGTGCCGTGCACGACCACCCAATGCTCCGCGCGATGGAAATGCTTCTGCAGGCTGAGCACGCCGCCGGGCTTGACCATGATGCGCTTCACCTGGAAGCGCGGGCCGATGTCGATGCGCTGATACCAGCCCCACGGGCGATGCACGCGCACATGCTGCGTCGCCTCGGAGCGGTCGCGCTTCTTCAGCCCCTCGACCAGGGTCTTCACCTGATCGGCCTTGTCCTGCGTCGTCACCAGCACGGCGTCGCGTGTGGTGATGACGAGCGCGTTCTCCATGCCGACGACTGTTGTGAGAATATCCTCGCTGTGCACCAGGCAGTTTCTGGCGTCGAGCAGCGCCACGTCGCCGATGGTGGCGTTGCCGGCCTCGTCATGCGGCAGCGCGCTCCAGACGGCGCTCCATCCGCCGATGTCCGACCAGTCGAACGAGACCGGCAGGACGCCGGCGTGGCTTGTCTTCTCCATCACGGCGAAATCGATCGAGGTCTTCGGGGCGGTGATGAAATGCTCGCGGTCGAGGCGCGTGAAGCCCAGATCGCAGTGGGCGTGATCGAGCGCCTTCGTTGCGGCGGCGAGGATCGCGGGCGCATGGGCGCGCAGTTCGCGCAGCATCGCGTCCGCGCTGAAGACGAAATTGCCGCTGTTCCAGAGATAGCCTTCCTCGATATAGCGCTTCGCCTTTTCCGCGTCGGGCTTCTCGACGAAGGCGCTGACCTCCGCCCCGTCGCCGTTCCCGATCGGGCGGCCGGGGCGGATATAGCCGTAGCCCGTCGCCGGGAAGGTCGGTTTGAGTCCGAGCGTCATGATCAGGCTGTCGCCGGCGGCCTCCGCCGCGCGCGCGCAGGCGTCGCGGAAGCCGGCCGCGTTCTCGATGAGGTGATCGGCGGCCATCACGGCGACCTTCGCGTCGGGCCCCGACTGCGCGCCGATCAGGGCCGCTACGGCCACGGCGGCGGCCGAGTCCCGCCGGTCCGGCTCAAGCACGATGCGGGCGTTCATCTCGACCAGCCGAAGCTGTTCGGCGATGATGAAGCGGAAATCGTCATGCGCGATCACGACCGGCGGCGTGAAGCGCTTGTCGTCGCGGAAGCGCAACGCGGTCATCTGGAAGGTGGAGAGGTCGCCGAACAGCGGAATGAACTGTTTCGGCATCGTCTCGCGCGAGGCGGGCCACAGCCGCGTGCCGGAGCCGCCGCACATGATGACCGGAATGATCGGAGCCATGAATGATCTCGCAACTGCGTGATCGGGTTCAAACAGTTTCGCGGCGCGGCGTCCAGAATGAACCGTGAGTCCGGTAAAATTCGACGTGTGAGCAAGGTTAATCGCTGCAACTTGTCGGAATTGCGCGCGATTGGCGCGGCGTCTAAAGCCTGTGTCTTCAATGCGCTTTGGAGCGGGCGATGGCCGACGGCGGGTTCAGTCGATTCATGGGCGGTTCGCCAGGCGGCGTGGTTTTCCGGCTGGTGCTGGCCTCCATTCTGGTCGGCGCCTTCATGGCGCTCTTCGGGCTGGACCCCGAGGCGCTGGTGCGGCGCGTGTTCAGTTTCGTCCGCGGTCTGTTTGATCTGGGCTGGGGCGCGGTCGACCAGGTGGGACGCTGGTTGATCTACGGCGCCGTGATCGTCGTCCCGGTCTGGTTCATCGCCCGGCTTCTGTCAGGCCGGCGGTGAACGCGCCTGTCGCGGGAGCGCCAGCGCCGGTCACGCACGCGCGTCTGATCGCGCTCGCGATTCCGGTCACGCTTTCGAATCTGTCGACGCCGCTTCTCGGACTGGTCAACGCCATCGCGATCGGCCGCCTTGGCGACGCGACGCAGCTTGGCGCGGTGGCGCTTGGCGCGGTAATTTTCGATGTGTTGTTCTGGGCCTTTGGTTTCCTGCGGATGGGAACCGCGGGCCTGACGGCGCAGGCGTTGGGCGCCGGCGCGCCGGCGGAGATGCGCGACGCGTTCTGGCGTTCGCTGATGCTCGCTGCGGCGATCGGGCTCGCGATGATCGCGCTGCGCGGACCGCTCGCCGATCTTGCGATCGCCTTCATGCGGCCGGCGCCGGACGTCGCCGCCGAAGCGCGCGTCTATTTTCAGGGCCGCATCTGGTCTGCGCCGCTGGCTTTCGCGAACTACGCCATTCTCGGTTCGCTCATCGGCCGCGCGCGCACCGATATCGGCCTGGCGCTGCAGGTCGCGATCAACGGCGTCAACATCGCGTTCAGTCTGCTGTTCGTGTCCGTGCTGCATTACGGCGTCGCCGGCGTGGCCTGGGCGAGCGTGATCGCCGAGGGCGGCGGCGTCGCCCTTGGTCTGGCGTTCCAGGCGCGGGGCGGCTTTCTGCGCGCGCCGCGCTGGGCCGATATCCTCGATCGCGGCAGGGCGTGGCGGACGCTTGCGATCAACCGCGATATCTTTCTGCGCACGCTGCTGCTGATCTCCGCGCTCGCTTTCTTCACGCGCCAGAGCGCGGCGGGAGGCGCCGTCATCCTCGCCGCCAACGCGGTGCTGCAGAATTTCTCGCTGATCGGCAGCTTCTTTCTCGACGGCTTCGCGACCGCGACCGAACAGATCGCGGGACAGGCGGTCGGCGCGCGCGACAGGCGGGGCTTCCGCCGCGCCGTGAAGCTTGCGGCCTTGTGGTGCGTCGGCTTCGGCGTCGCCCTGTCCGTCCTTTTCGCCGGGCTCGGCGACAGGATCGTCGATCTGATATCGACGAGCGCCGAGGTACGACTGACGGCGCGCGATTATCTTCTGTTCGCCGCGCTCACGCCGGCGGCCGGCGCGCTGGCTTTTCTGTTCGACGGCGTTTTCATCGGCGCGACATGGACGCGCGCGATGCGGAACTCGATGTTCGTCGCGTTCGTGATCGCCGCCGCGGCCTATGCGCTGCTTTTGCCGTTCGCCAACACCGGGCTCTGGCTTGCGCTTCTCACCCTCTTCCTCGCGCGCGGCCTGACGCAGCTCGCCTTTTATCCGTCGCTGGAGCGGGCGACTTTCACGCCGACAGCTCCCGCGCCCGACGCCCGATCGCCGGCGTGATGGAGGGCAGTCCCTCGGCCTTCAGCTTCGCGACGATTCCTGTCTTGATCTCGTCGATCAGGCCGGGGCCCTTGAAGACCATTCCCGTATAGAGCTGCACCAGCGTCGCGCCGGCCTCGATCTTGGTCCACGCAGTCTCGAAGGAGTCGACGCCGCCGACGCCGATCAGCGGAAATGCGCCCTCGACGCGCAGCGATGTCTGCGCGAGGACGCGCGTGGAAGGGTCGAACAGCGGCTTGCCCGAGAGGCCGCCTTGCTCCTTCGCCAGCGCGGCGTCGCGCAGGGCCGCGGGCCTGTCCGTCGTCGTGTTCGAGACGATCATGCCGTCGACGCCGCGCCGCCGCGCGGTTGCGACGATTCCGTCGAGCGTCTCCAGCGAAAGGTCCGGCGCGATCTTGAGCAGGACGGGCGTGCGCGCCCCCGATTGCCCGCGCGCCTCGATGCAGCGCGCCAGAAGATCGTCGAGAAACGCCTCGCCCTGCAGGTCGCGCAATCCCGGCGTGTTCGGCGATGAGATGTTGATGGTCAGGAAATCCGCGAGCGGCGCGAGCCGCCGCGTCAGCGCCACATAATCGGCGATGCGGTCGTCCGACTCCTTGTTCGCGCCGAGATTGACGCCGATCAGTCCGGCCTTCCGGTTGCGGCGCTTGAGCCGCGCCGCGACCGCCACCATGCCCTCGCTGTTGAGGCCGTACCGGTTGATGACCGCGCCGTCCTGCGTCAGGCGAAAAACGCGCGGCCGCGGATTGCCTTTCTGCGGCTTCGGCGTCACGCCGCCGATCTCGGCGAAGCCGAAGCCGAGCGAGAGCAGGCGGCTGATCGCCTCGCCATGCTTGTCGAAGCCGGCGGCGAGCCCGACCGGATTGGGAAAGCCGTAGCCCAGCGCCGTCACCGTCAGCAGCGGGTCGTCCGCCGCGCGCGGCGGCAGCGGCGTCCATTTCAGCGCCTCGATCGTCAGCCGGTGCGCCGTCTCGGCGTCGAGCGCGAACAGGGCCGGACGAAGGAGCGGGAACAGCGGACCGGTCACGGCGCGGTCCAGGCGAACAGATGGCGCCCGTCGGGTCTGATGGGCAGAGGCCGCGACCAGAGGACCGCCGACATCGGCAGGGAGCCGTAAAGATGCGGGAACAGCGCGCCGCCGCGCGAGGGCTCCCATTTCAGCGCCTCGCCGAGCGCGTCGGCGTCGATGGCGATGAGCAGCAGATCGGTCTGGCCGGCGAAATGCTTCGCCGCCGTCTCCTCCGCCTGCTCGCGCGTGGAGAAATGGATGAATCCGTCGGCGCGATCGACCGGCGCGCCGGTGAAAACGCCCGCAGCCTCAGCCTGCCGCCACAGGGCGGCGGGCGCGATTTTGTAGATGATCATGACGCCCCCTTGCGACGCGTCGCCGGGTATGGCGGATGATCCGGCTTGGCGCCAGACGGCGATCGAACACGCGCGGCCGCTCGCAAACGCCCTATTGGGGGTTGCATTTGAACCGCATAGGAGATAGTTCCTATAAGCATAGCAGGAGACGATTGCCTTTGACCATGTTGACCCATGAGCAGGTCTGGTCGGCGATTGACGCGCTCGCGCAGCGTTATGGGCTGTCGACGTCCGGCCTTGCGAAGAAGGCGGGGCTCGATCCGACCACCTTCAACAAATCGAAGCGGCTGTCGGCGGACGGGCACAAGCGCTGGCCGTCGATGGAGTCGGTCTCGAAGATTCTCGACGCCACCGGCGCGACGCTCGACTCCTTCATGGCGCTGCTGGCGAGCCGCGGCGGCTACCGGCAGGGCCGCACCATGCCGCTTATCGGCTTCGCGCAGGCCGGCCAGGGCGGCTTCTTCGACGATGGCGGCTTTCCGGTCGGAACGGGATGGGACGAGGTGCAGTTTCCCTCGCTCGTGGACGATCAGGCCTACGCGCTCGAAGTGTCGGGCGATTCCATGCTGCCGCTCTATCGCGACGGCGACGTGGTGATCGCCTCGCCGGCCGAGCCGGTGCGCCGCAACGATCGCGTCGTCGTGCGCACGACGGACGGCGAGGTGATGGCGAAGATCTTGAAGCGCGAGACGGCGAAGATCGTCGAGTTGCAGTCGCTCAATCCGGAGCATCCTGTGCGCACGCTCGACCGCGCGCAGGTCGCCGCGATGCACAGGATCGTGTGGGCGAGGCAGTAGGCTTTTCTACAATCCCCGCGCGGTCGGATTTTATGACGCCCCCTGCGCCTCGGCGACGGCGATCGCCGTCATGTTGACGACGCCGCGCGCGGTGACGTTTCCGGTCAGCACATGCGCCGGCTTCGCCGTTCCGATCAGGATCGGCCCGACCGGCAGCGCGTCGGCCAGCACCTTCACGAACTGGTAGGCGATATTGGCGGCGTCGAGATTGGGCATCATCAGCAGGTTCGCGACGCCGGTGAGCGTGGAGTCGGGCAGCGTCTTTTCGCGAATGGCTTCGATCAGCGCGGTGTCGCCTTCCATCTCGCCGTCGATCTCCAGATGCGGCGCCCGCGACCGGACGATCGCGACGGCCCGCCGCATCTTCAGCGAGGAGGGCGTGTCATAGGCGCCGAAGTCCGAATGCGACAGCAGCGCGATTTTCGGCGTGATGCCGAAGCGGGCGATGTGGCTCGCGGCGAGCATCGTCATTTCCGCGATCTGCTCGGCGTCCGGGTCGGCCTGGACATGGGTGTCGGCCAGGAAATAGGCGCCCTTGCCGGTGATCATCAGGCTCATCGCGGCGAGTTCGCCGACGCCCGGCTTCATGCCGATGATGTCCTTGATGTGCCTGATCTTCGAGCGGAAGCGGCCCTCGAGTCCGCAGATCATGGCGTCGGCTTCGCCGCGGCTCACGGCGAGCGCGGCGATCACGGTCGTCGAGGTGCGCACCAGCGTCCGCGCCGCGTCGGGCGTGATGCCCTTGCGGCCCGCGGCCTCGATATAGCTCGCGACATAATCGCGATAGCGCGGATCGTCCTCGGGATTGACCAGATCGAAATCGCGCCCGATCTTCAGCGACAATCCGAACCGCTGGAGCCGCGCCTCGACCACGGCCGGGCGGCCGATGAGGATGGGCGTCGCCAGGCCTTCCTCCAGAGCCACCTGCGCGGCCCGCAGCACGCGCTCGTCCTCGCCGTCGGCGTAGATGACGCGCTTCGGATTCTGCTTCGCCGTCGCGAACAGCGGCTTCATGATGAAGCCCGAGCGGAACACGAAGCGCTGCAGGCTCTCGGCGTAGGCCTTGAGATCGGCGATCGGGCGCGAGGCGACGCCTGACTCCATGGCGGCCTTCGCGACAGCGGGCGCGATGCGCAGGATGAGGCGCGGATCGAACGGCGAGGGGATGAGGGATTCCGCGCCGAAGGCGCGCGCTTCCCCGCCATAGGCGCGCGCCACCACGTCGGACGGCGCCTCGCGGGCGAGGCCGGCGATGGCGTCGACGGCCGCGGCTTTCATCTCTTCGTTGATGGTCGTCGCGCCGCAATCGAGCGCGCCGCGAAAGATATAGGGGAAGCAGAGAACGTTGTTGACCTGGTTGGGATAGTCCGAGCGCCCCGTGCAGATCATGGCGTCCGGCCGCGCGTCGCGCGCCAACTCCGGCGAGATTTCCGGCGTCGGATTGGCGAGCGCGAGGATGAGCGGGTTGTCCGCCATGCGCTTCACCATCTCGGGCTTCAGCACGTTGCCGGCGGACACTCCGAGAAAGACGTCGGCGTCGGCGATCACGTCGGCGAGCGTGCGCGCCGGCGTGTCCTGCGCGAAGCGGTCCTTCCAGCGGTCCATCAGCGCCTCTCGGCCCCTGTAGACGACGCCTTCAAGGTCGGTGACCCAGATGTTCTCGCGCTTCGCGCCGAGCGACACGAGCAGGTTGAGGCAGGCGAGCGCGGCGGCGCCGGCGCCGGAGGCGACAATCTTGATGGCGCCGATCGACTTGTTCGCGAGCGAGAGCGCGTTGACGACCGCGGCGCCGACGATGATCGCGGTGCCGTGCTGGTCGTCATGGAAGACCGGAATCTTCATCCGCTCGCGGCATTTGCGCTCGACCTCGAAACATTCCGGCGCCTTGATGTCCTCGAGATTGACGCCGCCGAAGGTCGGCTCCAGCGCGCAGACCACGTCGACCAGCTTGTCGATGTCCTTCTGGTCGACTTCGATGTCGAAGCAGTCGATGCCGGCGAACTTCTTGAACAGGACGGCCTTGCCCTCCATCACCGGCTTCGAGGCGAGGGGGCCGATGTCGCCAAGTCCGAGCACCGCCGTTCCGTTCGAGATCACGGCGACGAGGTTCTGGCGCGTCGTCAGTTCCGCCGCCTGCGCCGGATCGGCCTTGATCGCGAGGGAGGCGGCCGCGACCCCGGGCGAATAGGCGAGCGCGAGGTCGCGCTGGTTCCCGAGCGGCTTCGTCGCCTGGATTTCCAGCTTACCGGGGCGTGGCAGCCGGTGATAGATCAACGCGCCGGTGTCGAGATCGCTGCTCATGATGCCTTGGGCCTTGGTCCTCGCCTGCTCAACTCTTTATGCACTGCCGGGGCCCGGCCGCAATGCGGCGGGTTTCCGCGCATCCCTCGCCATTGAAGCAATTGACGCATACGTCGTTTGACGCTGGCGCCAGTCCGGAATGGCGCGTAGCGTTCGGTCATCGCCAGCTTGGACCTGCTCCGGGCGCTGGCGACTGAGAGCCGGCCGGCTCCCGCCCGATGAAAGGGCGGACCATGCACGACAAGCAGCGCCAGCCAGTTTTCGACAGCGTGTTTGAGCCTGAACTGCTGTCCGTCATGACGATTGCTCTCGAGCGCGCCTGGAGCCGGCTGGTGGGCGGCGGCTTCGTTTTCGAAAGAGAGGATTTCGCTCTGTCGACGCGCACCCTGCTGGCGCAAGGCATTCTGGAGAAGGCCCAGACCGGCGTCGTCTGCCTGGAGGCGTTGTCCGAAGCGGGGCTGGTCCATCTGAGACGGTCCTCAGGAGCCTGACCGGGCGACAGGGCCGGCCCTCGGCCGTTTCGGTTGACATCCATCGGCTGGAGCGTCATGCCCCGCGCTCCCCGAAACCGCAAAACGCGGCCGTGCGCGCCGCTTGTGACTTCCGATGGACCGTCCGTCTCCCGATCTTCTCGCCGCCGCCGGCGCCTGGCCCTTCGAGCAGGCCCGCGCGCTGGTGAAACGGCTGGAGAAGAGCGGCAAGGGCAGCGTTCTTTTCGAGACCGGCTACGGGCCGTCCGGCCTGCCGCATATCGGCACCTTCGGCGAGGTCGCCCGCACGACCATGGTGCGGCGCGCCTTCGAGACGCTCACCGACGGAAAAATCCCGACGCGGCTGCTCGTCTTTTCCGACGACATGGACGGCATGCGCAAGATTCCCGACAATGTGCCGGACCGCGCCGCGCTGGAGCCTTATCTCCAGATGCCGCTGACGGCCGTGCCGAACCCGTTTCCGGGACCGGAGAAGACGTTCGGCCGCCATAACAATGCGATGCTGCGGCGCTTTCTCGACACGTTCGGCTTCGAGTACGAGTTCGCGAGCGCCACCGATTATTACGCCGCCGGAAAGTTCGACGCGGTCCTGCTGCGCGCCGCAGAGCGCTATGACGACATCATGAAGGTGATGCTCCCGACATTGGGCGCGGAGCGTCAGGCCACCTACAGCCCGTTCCTGCCGATTTCGCCAGCGAGCGGCCGCGTGCTCTATGTGCCGATGAAAGAGGTGGACGCGAAGGCGGGAACCATCACCTTCGCCGACGAGGACGGCCGCGACATCACGCTGCCCGTCACCGGCGGCCGCGTGAAGCTGCAATGGAAGCCCGATTTCGGCATGCGCTGGGCCGCGCTCGACGTCGATTTCGAGATGTTCGGCAAGGACCACCAGAGCAACGCACCGATCTATGACCGCATCTGCGAGATTCTCGGCGGCAAGGCGCCGCAGCATTATGTGTATGAGCTGTTTCTCGACGAGAACGGCCAGAAGATATCGAAGTCGAAAGGCAACGGCCTGACGATCGACGAATGGCTGACCTACGCCAGCCCGGAGTCGCTGGCGCTCTACATGTATCAGCGTCCGCGCGAGGCGAAAAAGCTCTATTTCGACGTCATCCCGCGCGCCGTCGACGAATACCTCTCCTTTCTCGACGCGTATCAGCGCCAGGACTGGAAGAACCGGCTGGGAAATCCCGTCTGGCACATTCACGGCGGCGAACCGCCGGCGCCGGAAACCGTTGCGGCGCAGGGCGAAAACGCTCCGCGCGCGCAGGTCGGCTTCTCGATGCTGCTCAATCTGGCGGCTGTCGCCAACAGCGACGATCCGCAGGTGCTGTGGGGCTTCCTGCGGCGCTATGCGCCCGGTCTTTCGCCGGGAACGCATCCGAGGCTCGCCAAGCTCGTCGACTACGCCGCGCGCTATTTTCAGGATTTCGTCAAGCCGCAGAAGCAGTACCGTTCGGCCGACGATGTCGAAACGGAGGCGTTGCGCAAGCTCGACGCGGCGCTCGCGACTCTCGAAGATCGCGCCTCGCCGGCGACCGCCGAAGAGATTCAGGAGAAGATCTACGATGTCGGCCGCGCGATCCCGCGTTATCAGGATTTGAAGGCGAAAGGCGCGACGCCGGAGCGTCCGGGCGTCTCGCTCGACTGGTTCAACGCGATCTATCAGATTCTGCTCGGCGAGCCGCGCGGTCCGCGCTTCGGCTCCTTCGTCGCGCTCTACGGGATCGCGAACACGCGCGCGCTGATCGCGAAAGCGCTGTCCGGCGCGCTGAAGCGCGAGCATGAGGCTGCGCTGGCGGCGAAGCTGCCGAAGAGCGCGTAGAAAGCGCCTGGGCCGCAGGCGCTTCTTTTCAACATTGCTTCGGCGCTCGCTTCGCGCGCAGGTTTTTTCTGGGCCCCGGATACGGCGCCGCTCGCTTGGCGCTCGCTTCACCGTTCCGGGGACGATGACGGATTGTCTTGCGAGACCGGAGCGCTGTCGCGGTCGGGTGCTCTCTCCGTCCCCGGATTCGTGCAATGAGCGAAGCGTCTGCTTCGGATCAGGTCA
This sequence comes from Rhizobiales bacterium 65-9, assembly GCA_001899525.1. GTDB lineage: Bacteria > Pseudomonadota > Alphaproteobacteria > Rhizobiales > Beijerinckiaceae > Terrirubrum. The sequence continues at coordinate 244,414 of MKVY01000027.1, read as the reverse complement.
CGATCCGCAACCGATCGCGACGATCGCTCCCGCGACGCTCTGCGCGATCGCGCCGGCGCTGAGCGCGTCTCCGCCCACCGCTGTCGTGGCCGGCAACAGCGCGGCGAAAGCGCTGGCGGGGGTCACTTTATGATTGATCGCCGGCGCGGCCGCGAGCGACGCCACCGCTATCGACTTCGGATTGTCCGCGACGAGTCCGATGAGCTGTCCCTGGCGGTTGAGCACCGGCGCTCCCATCGCGCCGCCGCCGAGGCCGGCCGCCAGCAGGACCGCGTTTCCGCCGACGCGCAGCGTCCCGGAGGCGAGCTGCGCCGGCTGGCCGGCCGCCGCGCTCAGCGCGAGGGCTGATTCCCCGTCCGCCGCCGGCGCGCGCGCCGCGCCGATCTGCGCCGCCCGGCCGCCCTGAATGCTGAGAATGACTGCGCCGGAGGCCGGATCGCCGCCCGCCGCGCGCGCCGCCGCGCCATTGATCACGGGGTTGGCGCAGGCCTGCGTCACGCCGGCGCTGGTGAGAACCCTGCCCGGCGCGATGACGAGGCCGGTCGCGGCGAAGGCCGGCTTCGCGGCTGCTGTAGCAGGCCCGCTGGCGGCCGGCGTCGCGGCGGCCGTCAGGGACGAGGGAAACGGATCGAAGCTGTTCGCGACCGCCAGCATCACGCGCTCGAAATCCGCCCGGCGCGCCGCCGGAAAGCTGAAGGTGAAGCCGCGCAGCTCTTTCTCGTTCTTCGCCGCGCGGGTGTAGAAGATGCGGCCTGCCTCCTCGCCCGATGTGACGAAGAAGTCGGGCCGCTGGAACTTGTAGGTCACCTTGCGGCCGGGCTTCGGCGCCAGCTCCTTGGCGAAGGCCTGGTCGAGGTCGAGCGCCGACAGCGGCGCGCCGACGGTGTCGAGCCGCAGGACGCCGTCGCCGGACTGATACGCCGTGGACTGGATCGGGCTGGATTTCGGCGTGCCGGTCGTGCGCTCGGTGACCCGCATCGGGGCGCCGAGCCGGATTCCGGTGCGCGAATCATCCAGCGTCGCGAAGCGGACGGATTCGCGGGCGCGCTTGGCGTCGGCGGTGAGCGCCGCCCAGTCGCGGTCGCTGAGGACGCCTGTCTGCGGCGAATTGCGCTTCTTCTGGTAAGCGCGGATGCCGTCGAAGGCGCGCTTGCCGAAATTGACGCCGACGACGCCATTGTAGTCGCCTGTCCACATCAGCGCTTCCTGAATCGCGCGGCGATCGGTCTCCGGCAGCGCTTCGTAGGCCTGCTGGGCGGCTTCAAGCGCGGGATCGGGCGCCGCCGGCGCGCGCGGCGCCGGCTGGGCGTAGGCCGCGGCCGCCATCGCGATCGACAGCGCAAGTCCGCACAACAGGCCGTGACGCATGAAAGGCTCCTTCGACGTCCCGCATTTTGGGCAAGTGGCGACCGAACGCAACGCGGCGATGACGGTCTGTGCGCCGCCGCACATCGGGTTGCGCCGGCGCGCGCGATCCGACAGGCTTGCGATACTGCCTGTTACCGATGGCCGTCTGCGTCGCTTGCGGGATCGCCGCGGATGGATACCGTTCGCGGCGGCGTCATTGATTTGCCGCGCCGGCCTGTCAGCAAGCGCGGTTGAAGGAAGAGGTTTTCAGATGATTGCGCGCGCCTGGAACGCATTCGTTTTTGTCCTGCTCGTTTTCTTCACCGTCAATCCGGCCCAGGCCCAGCAGAAAAGCTATCTCCGCGAGGATCTCGCCAATGCGCTCATCCGGCTCGAGGACGCGCTGAAACGCGAGGGCGCCGCGCTCGCCGGTCAGCCCTCGGACGCGCTGCGGCGAAACGCCGAAGCGGCGCTCTCCCGCAATCCGCGCGAGGCGCTGCGGCTCGCGGCCGGCGCCGTGGCGTCCGACCCGCGCAACGCCGCGGCCTGGTTCGTCTATTCGCGCGCCGCGTCCGGCGTTGATTCGGGCGCCAACTATTCCGAACGCTGGGAGCTGCGCAGCCGCGCGCTCACGGCGGCCTATGGCTATTACGCCCGTTCCGGCGGCCGCGAACAGGAAGCGGCCGCGCTGTCGAATCTCGCGCGCCTGTTCGCCGAGCGCGAGCAGTGGCGCGCCGCGCTCGACGCCTACAAGGCGAGCCTCGCGCTGATCGACAACGCCGGCGTCCGCCAGGCCTATCAGGAGCTGCGCGAGACCAAGGGCTTCCGCATGACCGACTACAAGGTCGATGCGGACGGAACGACGCCGCGCATCTGCTTTGAGTTCTCCGAGGCGCTGGCGCGCGGCCGCGTCGACTTCGCGCCCTATGTCTCGGTGTCGGGCGTCGCCAGCCCGGCCGTGAATGCGGAAGGCCGGCAGCTTTGCGTCGAAGGTTTGAAGCATGGCGAGCGTTATACGATCGCGCTGCGCCAGGGCCTGCCGTCGAGCGTCGACGAGGCGCTGCTGAAAACCGTCGATCAGGACATCTACATCCGCGACCGCTCGGCGCAGGTGCGCTTCTCGGGCAAGAACTACGTCCTGCCGCGCACCGGCCAGGAGGGAATTCCGGTCATCTCGGTGAATGCGAGCGAAGTGTTCATCAAGGTCTATCGCATCGGCGACCGCAGCCTCCTGCCGACAGTGCGCTCGGACGAGTTCCTGACCAATCTCTCGCAATCCTCGGCGCGGGACATCGAGACGCAGAAGGGCGTGAAGGTCTGGGAAGGCTCGCTCGCCGTCGCGCGCGATCTCAACCGCGACGTGACCACCGCTTTCCCCGTGCTCGAAGCCGTGAAGACGCTCGAGCCCGGCGTCTATGTGATGACCGCGCGCGCCGAGAAGAAGCCGCAGTCGTCCGAGAACGAGTATGACGGCGACTATGACTCCGTCGCCACGCAATGGTTCATCGTGTCCGATCTCGGTCTCACCGCTTTTTCCGGCGAGGACGGCGTGCATGTGATCGTGCGCTCGCTCGCCACCGCGCAGCCTGTCGCCGGCGCGCAGATCAGGCTGGTCGCGAAGAACAACGAAATCCTGGCGACGAAGCCGACGGACGCGCGCGGCATCGTTTCCTTCGATCCCGGCCTCGCGCGCGGCGCGGCCGGCATGGCGCCGGGCCTCGTCACCGTCACCACGGACGGCGACTACGGTTTCCTCGATCTGGAATCGACCGCGTTCGATCTGACCGATCGCGGCGTGAAGGGACGCGCGGCGCCCGGCCCGCTCGACGCGCTGCTGTTCACGGAGCGAGGCGTCTATCGCGGCGGCGAGACTGTGCAGGTCACGACTCTGCTGCGCGACGCGCAGGGCCGCGCCCCGCGCAACCTGCCGCTCACGCTCATCGCCAAGCGCCCGGATGGAATCGAATATCGCCGCGTCGTCGTGCAGGATCAGGGGCTCGGCGGCCGATCCTATTCGCTGCCGCTGATCTCCGGCGCGCAGCGCGGCACATGGCGTCTCGAGATCTACGCCGATCCCAAGGGCGAATCGATCGGCGACACGACCTTCCTCGTCGAGGATTATGTGCCCGAGCGCATCGATCTGAAGCTCTCGGCGGTGAAGTCGCCGATCAGCGCTGACGAGGCGGCCGAGGTGAATGTCGATGCGCGCTATCTCTATGGCGCGCCGGGATCGAACCTTGAAGTCTCGGGCGAGATTCTCGTGCGCCGCGCCGAGAAGAATCCGATCCCCGGCCTCGATGGATTTTCCTACGGCGTCGATGACGAAAGCTTCGAGCCGGTCAGCAAGGAGATCGAGGACAAGGCCGAGACCGACGCGCAGGGCAAGGCGACGTTCGCCGCCGATCTGCCGGAGTTCGAGACGACGCTGCCGGTCGAGGCGCGCATGATCGTGCGCGTCGGCGAGCCGGGCGGCCGCGCCGTCGAACGGTCGCTCGTCATTCCGATCGCGCCGAAGCAGCCTGTGATCGCGGTGCGCAAGCTGTTCGACGATGTCAGCATCGGCGACGGCGCAAACGCGGAGTTCGAGGTTGCGCTCGCAAGTCCCGATGGCGCGCGCCTTGCGCGCAAGGATCTGCAATGGACGCTCTATCGCGTCACGCGCAGCTATCAATGGTACAACAAGGACGGCCGCTGGGGCTATGAGCCGGTGAAGACCACGCGCCGCATCGCGGACGGCAAGGTCGACGCCGAGGCGAACGCGCTGGCGAAAATCTCCACTCAGGTGAGCTGGGGCTGGTATCGGCTCGAGATCGGCTCCGGCCAGGCGCTGACCTCGGTGCAGTTCTACGCCGGCTGGTCCGGCGAGCCGAAGACCGACACGCCCGATCTGCTTGACGTGTCGCTCGACAAGAACGCCTACAGCTCAGGCGACAGGATGAAGCTCACCCTGCGTCCCGGATTCTCCGGCAAGGCGACGATCGGCGTCGTCGGCGACAAGGTGTATGAGTGGCGCGTCGTCGATGTCGCGGCGGATGGAACGACGATCGATCTCGACGCGAAGGCGGAGTGGGGCGCCGGCGCCTATGTGGTCGCGATGGCGCATCGTCCGCTCGATCAGGCCGCCAGGCGCATGCCGGGCCGCGCGCTCGGCCTCGCCTGGTTCTCCGTGGACCGGGAGAGTCGCAAGCTGACGGTCGAGGCGACTCCCGAGACGATCATCAAGCCGCGCGGAACGCTCGATATTCCGATCAGGCTCGCCGGCCTGCAGACGGGCGAGGAGGCTTATGTCACGGTCTCGGCCGTCGATCTCGGCATCCTCAATCTGACGCGCTACGAGACGCCCGATCCGTTCGAGCATTTCTTCGGCCAGCGGCAATTGTCGATGGAGATCCGCGACATCTACGGCCTGCTGATCGACGGCATGCAGGGAACGCGCGGTAATATCCGCTCCGGCGGCGACGCCTCGGCGGAGCCGGGCCAGGATTCTCCGCCGCGCGACGCGCCTCTGGTGCGTTATTCCGGCGTGGTGAAAGTCGGCGCGGACGGAACGGCGAAAATCACCTTCGATATTCCGGCCTTCAATGGAACCGCGCGCGTCGCTGTCCACGCCTGGACGAAGGACAAGGTCGGCCATGCGCAGACGGATGTGATCATTCGCGATCCCGTCGTCCTGCTCGGCACGCTGCCGCGATTCCTGTCGGTCGGCGATCGGTCGCGCTTCCATGTCGCGCTCGACAATGTCGAAGGCCCGGCTGGCGATTATCTCGTCGATGTCGATATTCGCGGCCCCGTCAGCGCGCCGGCGGACGCGCTCCGCCGCACGTTGAAGCTGGCGGCCGGCCAGAAGGCGGAGGTGACGCTGCCGATCTCGGCGTCCGATGTCGGCGCCGCGACGGTCGATCTGCGGCTGACAGGTCCGGGCGGAATCGATCTCACGCAGTCGATGAAGCTCAACGTCTCGCCCGGCACGGTCGGCCTCGTGCGCCGCACGGTGCGCGCTTTGCCGGCGGGCGCCAGCGTGACGATTTCCTCCGATCTCACGGCCGATCTGCTGCCCTCGTCGGCCGCTGTGTCGGTGAGCGTGTCGCCTTACGGCGCCCTCGACGTGCCGGCGTTGCTGACAGCGCTTGACCGTTATCCTTATGGCTGCACGGAGCAGACCGTGAGCCGCGCATTGCCGCTGCTTTACGTCAATCGTCTCGCCACGCAGGAGCAGTTGGCGCTCGACGAAAAAGCCGATGAGCGCGTGCGCGATTCGATCGACCGCGTGCTCGCGCGCCAGAGTTCGAACGGCACGTTCGGCCTGTGGAGCGTCGGCGGCGACGACATCTGGCTCGATGCGTTCGTCTCGGATTTCCTGACCCGCGCGCGCGAGCGGAATTTCGCCGTGCCGCAGCTCGCCTTCGATCTCGCGCTCGATCGTCTGCGCAATTACGTCGCGAACGCCGATGTCGAGAAGGGCAAGGGTCAGGATCTCGCTTATGCGATCTACGTCCTCGCCCGCAACGGCCGGCCGGTGATCGGCGACCTGCGCTACCTCGTCGACACCAAGCTGACCGACTTCGGTTCGCCCCTCGCGCGCGCGCAGCTCGGCGCCGCGCTTGGGCTGCTTGGCGACCGCGCGCGGGCGCAGAAGGCGTTCCAGTCCGCGCTCGACCTCCTGCGCGCCTCGCGCGACAACGGCCTGTCGCGCGAGGATTACGGCTCGCGACTGCGCGACGGCGCCGGCGTGATGACGCTCGCCGCCGAAACCGGCATGGATCGCGCGCAGATCATGCTCGCCTCATCGACCGTGACGGAAGCGCGCGACGCCTCGCGCTACACATCCACGCAGGAGCAGGCCTGGATGATTCTCGCGGCGCAGGCGCTCGCGAAGGACGCCGAGGCCATGACCGTCTCCGTCGATGGCGTCGAGCAGAAGGGCGCACTCTATCGCACATGGCGCGGGCTCGCGCTCGACGCAAAGCCGATCACCATTGCGAACACCGGCAATGCGCCGGCGCAGATGGTGGTGTCCACGTCGGGCAATCCGCTCACGCCCGAACCGGCGATGCGTCAGGGCTACACCGTCGAGCGCAGCTATTACAGGCAGGATGGGACGTCCGTCGATCTGTCGCAGCCGGTGCGGCAGAACGATCGCTTCGTGGTCGTGCTCAGGGTGACGGAGGCGCGCTCGGTGTTCGCGCGGCTGCTGCTGGTCGACATGCTTCCGGCCGGCTTCGAGATCGACAATCCGAAGCTGGTCGATTCAGGCCAGATCAGCGGGCTGAACTGGCTCAAGCGCACGATCGAGCCGTCGAACGCGGAATATCGCGACGATCGCTTCGTCGCGGCGTTCGATCGCTATCCGAGCCAGCAGAACAGCTTCACCGTGGCCTATGTGGTGCGCGCGGTGTCGCCGGGACGCTATGTGCATCCGCCGGCTCTCGCGGAGGACATGTATCGTCCCGATCGCTTCGGCCGCACCGCGTTCGGAACGGTCGAGATCACGCCGGCGCGGTAGCGATCGAGACGAGTGATGGAGTCGCAAGCTCCTTATTCCTCGGGCGCTGACGCGCCGCCCCTCTTTTCCGCGCATATGCGCGGAGGCGGAAAGCGCGGCGAGCGTGAGCGAAGCGCGCGGGGCGAGGGGCGGAAAACATCGAAGGCGCGCCGCTTCATCGTTGCGGCGCTTGCCGCATCGTTTGTGTCCTCCGTCGCGGCTGGCGTGGGGCTTTATTGTTTTGTCCAGTCGCTCGGACCGCTCGACGTCTCGATGGCGCGCGAACGCTCGCCCATCGTGGTCGATCGCGACGGCAGGCTGCTGCGGCCCTTCACCACGCGCGACGGGCGCTGGCGCATTCCGGTCCAGGCGCAGGAGGTGGATCCGCGCTATCTGAAAATCCTCATGGCCTATGAGGATCGCCGTTTCGAGCGGCATCGCGGCGTCGATCTGAAATCGCTCGCGCGCGCGGCTCTTCAGTTCGCGTCGCAGGGACGCATTGTTTCGGGCGGATCGACATTGACGATGCAGGTCGCGCGCCTGCTGGAGCCGCGCGAGGAGCGCGGCGTGTCGGCCAAGCTGCGCCAGATGGCGCGCGCCTGGCAGCTTGAGCGGGCTTTCACGAAAGAGCAGATTCTCGACCTCTATCTCGCGCTCGCGCCCTATGGCGGCAATATCGAGGGATTGCGCGCGGCCTCGCTCGCTTATTTCGGCAAGGAGCCGCGGCGCCTGTCCTTTGGCGAAGCCGCCTTGCTGGTTGCGCTTCCGCAATCGCCGGAGACGCGGCGGCCCGATCGTTTCGCGCCGACGGCGCAGCGCGCGCGCGACCGCGTGCTCGATCGCGCCGCCGAATGGGGCGTGATCACTGTCGCCGAGGCCGAGCGCGCGAAAACGGAATCCGTTCCGCATGCGCGCCGCGCGTTTCCCATGCTCGCCGCGCACGCTGCCGAGGCGGCGCTGCGGCGCACGCCGCGCGCCTCGGTCATCAAGCTCACGATCGACGGGCGTTTGCAGGCCTCGCTTGAGCAGCTTGTGCGCGAGCGCGTCGAGAAGATCGGGCCGAAGCTCGGCGGCGCCGTCATCGCCGTGGATCACGCCAGCGGCGAGGTGCGCGCCCATGTCGGCGGCGGCCAGTATCTCGCCGGCGAGCGCGCCGGCGGCGTCGATCTCGCGTTTGCGGTTCGCTCGCCGGGCTCGGCGCTGAAGCCCTTCATCTACGCGCTCGCCTTCGAGAACGGCGTCGCGCATCCGGAAACGATGCTGGAGGACAGGCCGTCGCGCTTCGGCGCCTATGCGCCGGAGAATTTCGACCAGACCTATCAGGGCAACGTCACGGCGCGGAAGGCGCTGCAGAATTCGCTCAATGTCCCGGCGGTCGAACTCCTCGCCGAGGTCGGCCCCGCCAATCTGCTCACGCGGCTGCGCGGCGCCGGCGCGGACATCGTGCTGCCGAAGGATTCCAATATCGGGCTCGCCATCGGCCTCGGCGGATTGGGAATCCGTCTCGCCGATCTGGCAAAGCTTTATGCAGGGCTTGCGCGCGGCGGCGACACCGTTCCCCTGATCTGGCGCGCCGATGCCGATGATGTGAAATCAACGCCGCCGCGACGGCTGACGAGCCGCGTCGCAAGCTGGTATGTCGGCGACGTGCTGCGCGGCGCGCCGCCGCCGACCAACGCGCCGCATGGCCGTCTCGCTTTCAAGACAGGCACCTCCTACGGCTATCGCGACGCCTGGGCGGTCGGCTACGACCGCAACATGACGATCGCTGTCTGGGTCGGCCGTCCCGATGGCGCGGCGGTCCCGGGGCTGGTCGCGCGGCAGATCGCGGCGCCGATTCTGTTCGACGCTTTCGCCCGCGCTGGAATCGATTCCGATTTTCCGCCGCCGCCCGGCGACGCCATCATCGCGACGAACGCCTCGCTGCCGCCGCCGCTGCGCAATCTGAAGAAGGACGCGCCGAGAACGGCGGGCGCGGTGGCCGCCATTCCGCTGCGCATCGCCTATCCGCTCGACGAGTCGCGCATCGATCTCGGTTTCGCGCGCGGCGTGGATGCGGGCGAGCCGCTGGTGATGAAGGCGAGCGGCGGCGCCCCGCCCTTCACATGGCTGGTCAACGGCAAGCCCGTGGCCGAGCAGGCTGTGCGCCGGCAGGCCACATGGAAGCCGGACGGCGCGGGCTTCGCGCAGTTATCGATCGTCGACGCCCACGGCGCGACCGCCAGCGTGAGGATCAGGTTGGACTGAACTTGCGCGGCCGGCGACGGCGTATAATCTCCCGTGATATTGATGACGATATTTTTGGAGATTTTCATGCGCGCTTTGATGATCAGCGTTCTTTTTGCGGTTTGCCTGTCTCCGTCGGTCTATGCGAGGGGCGCCGGCCCCAGCGGAGGCGGAGCCGACCGCACTGGCGGCGGCGGCGTTCAGGCGGATAGCTCCAGCCCCTATTTCGCGTCCTGCCGCAGGCAGTCCGAGGCGAAATTTCCAGCCGGTTCGTTGAACACGAAGGTGCGTTCCGCGCAGATCGCTGACTGTATTCAGAACCGCGGAAAAATGTGACCTCTCACGCCGCCGCCGGTCTGTTCACCAGGAAGATGCCGGCGGCGATGAGCGCGAGCGACAGCCCCATCAGCACGGTCACCTGTTCGCCGAGCATGATATGGCCGAGGATCACGCCGATCACCGGCGTCAGGAAGGTGAAGGCTGAGAGGCGCGTCGCCGGATAGATCGAGATCAGCCAGAACCAGGCGAGAAACGTGGCGAACGTCACGAAGATCATCTGGAACAGGAAGGCGGCGATCACCGGCGCCGTGGGATCGAACACGCCGCGCTCGCCGAACAGCATGCCAAGAACAGGAAGCGCGATCGCGGCGACGCCGAGCTGGTAGAGCAGCGTTTTCTCAGGGCTGGTCGTCGCGAGCTTTGTCGTTTTGACGCAGATCGTCGTCGACGCCCACGCCGCCGCGGCGAGAAAGCAGAGAAGGTCGCCAAGCATCTCCTCGCGCGAGGGCAGCGCGAGCCCACTCCAGACCGCCAGCAGAACGCCGCAGAAAGCGCAGGAGAGGCCCGCGACCTTGGGTCTGGTCAAGCGGTCGCCGGGGATGAGCAGATGCGCGCCGATCGCGACAAAGAAGGGCGCGGTGTAGAGAAAGATCACGCCGCGCGCCGCCGTCGTGTACTCCAGCCCGACGAAGAGGAGCGCGAATTCGAGCGAGAACAGTGCGCCGCACAGGACGCCGGCGGGCGCCGTGCCGTCGCGGCGGAACAGCGGCGCGCCGCGATAGCGGGCCCAGGCGATGACCAGCAGCGCCGAGCCCGCCGAGCGCAGGCCGGCCTGCCAGTTGGGGGAAATGCCGGCGAGGCCGATTTTGGTCGCGACCTGGCCGGCCGCCCACACCGCGCACATCAGCGTCAGGAGCGCGGCCGCGCGCGCGTCCACTTGCTCGCGTCTTTGCATCGCTGCTGTCAGTGCTTGGGAATGAAAGCGATGCGCACCATGTTGGTGGCGCCCTGCGATCCGAACGGAACGCCCGCGACGATCATGATCCTGTCGCCCGGCGACGCGAATCCCTCATGGGTCGCGATGGCGCAGGCCCGCGTCACCATCTCTTCCTGGTCGGTGAAATCCTCGGTGGTGACCGCGTGAACCCCCCAGGCGAGGGCGAGGCGCCGCGCCGTATCGATCGACGGCGTCAGGGCGATGACCGGCGATTGCGAGCGCTCGCGCGCGACGCGCAGGCCCGTCGACCCGGAGGCGGTGAGCGCGATGATCGCTTTCAGGTCGAGCGTGTCGGCGATCGCGCGCGCCGCCGCCGCGATCGCGTCCGAGCCGGTCGATTCATGGTCGGCGCGCTGGTTGTCGATGATGGCGCGGAACAGCGGGTCGCTTTCCACCTCGTTGGCGATGCGGTTCATCATCGCCACCGCCTCGATCGGGTATTGGCCGACGGCGCTTTCCGCCGACAGCATGACCGCGTCGGCGCCTTCGAACACCGCCGTCGCGACGTCGGACGTTTCGGCGCGGGTCGGCACCGGGCTGGTGATCATCGATTCGAGCATCTGCGTCGCGATGACGACGGGCTTTCCGAGGCGGCGCGCTTCGCGCGTGATGCGCTTCTGCAGGCCGGGCACTTTCTCCATCGGCATCTCGACGCCGAGATCGCCGCGCGCGACCATGAGCGCGTCGGACGCCTCCATGATCTCGTCGAGCCGCGCGATCGCCTGCGGCTTCTCGATCTTCGCCATCACCAGAGCGCGCCCGCGCGCGACTTTCCGCACCTCGGCGAGATCGTCGGGGCGCTGCACGAAGGACACCGCGATCCAGTCGACCCCGGCCTCAAGAGCGGCGTCGAGGTCGCCGCGATCCTTCTCCGTCATCGCCGACACGGGAATGATCGTGTCGGGCAGGCTGACGCCCTTCCGGTCCGACAGCGCGCCGCCGATATCGACCCTGAGCGTCGTTTTTTTCGGCGTCGCTTTCACGACGGTCATCGCCAGCTTGCCGTCGTCGAGAAGGACGCGATGGCCGGGTTCAAGCGAGGAGAGGATTTCCGGGTGCGGCAGGTGAACGCGCTTCGCGTCGCCCGGCGCGGGGTTGGAGTCCAGCGTGAAGGTCGCCCCCTTCGCAAGCTCGACCTTTCCGCCGGCGAAGCTCGCGACCCGCAATTTCGGCCCCTGAAGGTCCGCGAGGATGCCGATCGGCCGGTCGAGATCGCGCTCGATGGCGCGGATCATCGCGACCCGGTCGCGAATCGCGTCGCGGCCGCCATGGCTCATGTTGAGGCGGAAGACGTCGACGCCCGCCTCGATGAGCTGGCGCAGCGACGCCGGATTCAGCGTTTTCGGCCCCAGCGTCGCGATGATCTTGATTCGTCTCAGGCGTCTCATAACGGTCTGTCGCGCATTTACATGACGGACTTTAGTCGCTCCCTGCGAAAGACCAAGCCCGAAATGAGCATGGCCGCAGTTCGGCGCATGGCGAGGCTCAAGGCTCCGCTCTGGCGCTCTGCGGGAAATCATGGTCGATACGTCGTCCCAAACGAGGGTTGCTTTCCATGCCGCGTTTCGCCGCGAACCTGACGATGATGTTCAACGAATGGGAGTTCCTCGACCGCTTCGCGGCGGCGGCGGACGCCGGTTTCGAGGCCGTGGAGTTTCTCTTTCCGTATGATTTTCCGCCGGAGCAGATCGCCGCGCGCGTCGAGCGGAACGGGCTGACGGTCGCCCTCTTCAATCATCCGCCCGGCGATTTCGCCAAGGGCGAGCGCGGCGTCGCGGTCTTTCCGGAACGGCGCGAGGAGTTCCGCGCCGGCCTCGAGCGCGCGCTTGTCTACGCGCAGGCGCTCGGCGTGAAGCGCACGCATCTGATGGCCGGCCGCGCGCCCGCCGATTCCGCCGCGGCCGACGCCGCGTTTCGCGACGCGCTGCGCGAGGCGGTCGCGCTGTTCGCGCCGGCGGGGATCGACATCGTCATCGAACCGCTGAACGCGCGCGACAATCCCGGCTATTTCCTGAATGATTTTCGCCAGGCCGAGGAGATCATCGCGTCGCTGGCGTCGCCCAGCCTCAAGCTCCAGTTTGATCTCTACCATTGCCAGATCATGCATGGCGACGTGGCCATGCGCCTGCGCGCGGCGGCGCCGATCATCGGCCATGTGCAGATCGCGTCGGTTCCCGAACGCAACGAGCCGGACGATGGCGAATTGAATTACCGTTATCTTTTCGCCGAACTCGACCGCGTCGGCTATTCCGGGTTCGTCGGCTGCGAATATCGCCCGCGCGGCGGGACGCTCGACGGGCTCGGCTGGATGAAGACCCTCGTCTGAGGATCGGCGGAGCAATTCCGGCGGGAGCGCTTAGCGGTTTTGCGTCCGGAATTGCGTGACGCCATAGCGCATCGTGCGGCAAGAATAGCTCAAGGGAGGCTGCTGTTTCTTGCAGCGGCAGCGCGCTCTACGCCGCCTGGCGCCCGTCGTTGAGGTGGCAGGCGCTGAAGCGTCCGGGCGCGATCTCCTTGAGCGCCGGGCGCTCTGTCTTGCAGCGTGCGAAAGCGTGCGGGCAGCGCGGATGGAAATGGCATCCGGGCGGCGGGTGGAGAGGCGAGGGGATTTCTCCCTTCAGCGTCGTGAAGCGCCGCTTCTTCGGGTCGAGCCGCGGCACCTCGGCGAGCAGCGCCTGCGTGTAGGGATGGTTGGGGGCGGTGAACAGCTCCTCTGTCGGGCCGAGCTCCACGATCCGTCCGAGATACATCACCGCCACGCGATCCGAGACATGGGCGACGACGCCGAGATCATGGCTGACGAACAGATAGGTGAGGCCGAACTCCTCGCGCAGCTTGACGAAAAGATTGATGACCTGCGCCTGGATCGACACGTCGAGTGCAGCCGTCGCTTCATCGCACACCAGAACCGTCGGGTTGACCGCGAGCGCGCGCGCGATGCCGATGCGCGCGCGCTGGCCGCCCGAGAACTGGTGCGGATAGCGCCGCATCGCGGTCGCATCCAGTCCGACGCGGCGGAACATCTCGGCGACGAACGACTCCATGTCCTTGGCCGCGACCATGCCGTGCGCCACCGGCGCCTCGCCGATGATCTCGACCACGCGCATGCGCGGATTGAGCGACGCCATCGGGTCCTGAAACACCATCTGCACGGCGAGATCGGCCTTGCGCCTGTCGCTGGCGTTCATCCTCGCGACATCGTCGCCCTTGAATGCGATGACGCCGTCGGACGGGGTCATGATGCCGGCGACCATGCGGCCGAGCGTGGATTTCCCGCACCCGGATTCGCCGACGAGGCCGACCACCTCGCCCTGCGCGATTGTGAGGTCGACGCCGTCGACAGCGCGCACGATCTGCGCCTCGCGTCGCGCGCCAAGCATGTTGGCGAACTTTTCGGCGGCGTCGAGCGGCGTCACGAACCGCTTCGACACGCCGGCGAGCGAAAGGATCGGTGCGCTCATGCTGCGGTCTCGAGGTCGATGAGCGGGTGGAAGCAGCGCGCTTTGCGCCCACCGCCATAATCCGTGGCCTCGGGCGCGGTCGCGCAGATGTCGGTCGAACGCGGGCAGCGCGGCCGGAACGCGCAGCCCGCCGGCAGGCGCGCGAGCGATGGCGTCATGCCGGGAATCTGCGCGAGCGGAACGCCGCGCCGGTTGCGGCTGGGCACCGAGCCGATCAGCCCGTCCGTGTAAGGATGCAGCGGCTGCGTCAGCACGTCCGCCACCGGCCCTTCCTCGACGATGCGCCCGGCGTACATCACCGCCACGCGGTCGGCGAGCGAGGCCACGACGGAGAGGTCATGCGTGACCCACACCAGCGCCGTGCCCGTCTCCTCCGCGAGTTTCTGCACTTCGGCGAGAATCTGCGCCTGGATCGTCACGTCGAGCGCGGTGGTCGGCTCGTCCGCCATGATCAGCGACGGTCCGTGCAGCAGGGCGATGGCGATCGCGACGCGCTGGCGCATGCCGCCGGAGAACTGGTGCGGATAGGCGACAAGCCTTTCCTCCGGAGAGGGAATGCCGACTTTCGCGAGCGCGTCGCGGGACCGCGCGCGCGCGGCTTTCTCGCTCACTTTCTCATGCGCGAGAATCGTCTCGATCATCTGCGTGTCGATGCGCAGCACCGGATTGAGCGTCGACATCGGATCCTGGAAGATCATCGCCATGCGCCGGCCGCGCAGCCGGCGGAAATCCTCCTCCGGCAAGCCGACAAGCTCCTGGCCCTCGAACTTGATCGACCCCCGCGCGATGCGTCCGGGTGGATCGATCAGCCCCATGACGGCGAGGCTGGTCACCGATTTGCCGGAGCCCGACTCGCCGACGAGGCCGAGCACCTCGCCGCGCGCGACCGAGAAGCTGACGCCGTCGACGGCTTTGATCAGGCCCTCGCGCGCGCCGAACGTGACCGCGAGATCGGAAACCTCAAGAACGGCTGTCATGCTGGAAATGTCCGCCATTCTCTGGTTGCGTTGCTTCCTGGCTTGTCTGGCCCGGAGCCCCAAATCGCGAAGAGAGGCTAAAGGTCGGGGGCGGCTGAGGCCGCGCGCAAACAGCCATCAATGCGCCAGCCTCGGATTGAGAACGTCGCGCAGCCGGTCGCCGACGAGATTGATCGCGATGATGGCGATGACCAGCGCCACGCCCGGAAAGGTCGAGATCCAGTATTTTCCCGACAGCAGATACTGATAGCCTTTCGCGATGAGCATGCCGAGCGACGGCTCCGTGACCGGCACGCCGACGCCGAGAAACGACAGCGTCGATTCAAGCGCGATCGCGTGCGCGACCTGAACGGTGGCGACGACGATCAGCGGCGGCAGGCAGTTGGGCAGAAGGTGCCTGAACACGACGCGGCTTTTTGACAGCGCCAGGCAGCGCGCCGCCTCGATATATTCCCGCCGCCGCTCCACCAGCGCCGAGCCGCGCACTGTGCGCGCGTAATAGGCCCACTGCACGACGATGAGCGCGATGATCACCTTGTCCACGCCGCGGCCGAAGACGGCGAGCAGAATGAGCGCGACGAGGATCGACGGGAAGGAAAGCTGCAGATCGACGACGCGCATCACGAGAGTGTCGATCCGGCCGCCGGCGTAAGCCGCGAGCACGCCGACCGAGGCGCCGATCGCGCAGGCGAACACCACCGAGATCGCGCCGACGCCGAGCGAGATGCGCATGCCGTAGATGATGCCCGAGAGCATGTCGCGTCCCTGCTCGTCGGTGCCGAGCCAGGCGGTGAAGCCGGCCCCCATGGTCGAGCCGGGCGGCAGCGTGCCGTCCATGATGTCGAGCTGACGGAGATCGTAGGGATCCTGCGGCGTGATCCATGGCGCGAGAATCGCGAGCGCGAGCAGGATCGCCAGCACGGCGAGGCCGAGCACCGCGGACGGGCTTGCGAAGAACGCCGCGAGATGGCGTCGCCAGAGCGCCTCGCCGCGATCGATCGCCGGAAGAACAGGGGGCGCCGAAGGCGCGCCGGAAAGGGTCGCTTCGCTCATCCTTTCGCCTCCACGAGACGCACGCGCGGATCGATCGCGGCGTAGATCAGGTCAACGATGAGATTGATGATGACGAACAGCAGCACCGTGAACATGAGATAGGCGACGATCACCGGCCGGTCGAGGCGATTGATGGAATCGATGAGCAGCTTGCCCATGCCCGGATAGGCGAACACGGTCTCCGTCACCACCGCGAAAGCGATCATCGAGCCGAATTCGAGGCCGAGCACGGTGACGACCGGGATCATCATGTTCTTGACCACATGCACCAGCACGATGCGGCGATAGGACAGGCCCTTCGCCCGCGCGAAGCGCACATAATCCTGCATGACGACCTCGCGCGTGCCGGCGCGCGCCAGCCGCACCACGAGCGCCGCCTTGTAGAGCGAGAGCGTCAGCGCCGGCAGGAAGAGGTGTCTCAGCCCGTCCCATGTGAGGAAGGAGACCGGCACGCCGAGAAGATCGACGGTCTCGCCGCGGCCGCTCGCGGGCAGCCATTTCAGCTCCACCGCGAAGAAGAGGATCAGCATCAGCCCGATCCAGAAATTCGGCAGCGAGAAGCCGAGAATGGAGCCCGACATGATGGTGCGTGACATCCAGGAGTCCGGCTTCAGCCCGGCATAGACGCCGAGCGGAATGCCGAGCGCGACGGAGAAGACGAGCGCGGTCAACGCAAGCTCGAGCGTCGCCGGCAGGCGCTGCAGGATCAGCCGCAACGTCGGCTCATTGTAGACGAAGGATTTTCCGAGATCGCCGCGCATCGCGTTGCCGGCGAAAATGAGGAACTGTTCCCAGATCGGCCGATCGAGGCCGAGCTGGCGCGCGAGCTCCGCCTTCTCGGCGTCGCTTGCGTCCTGCGCCGCCAGAAGGTCGATCGGATTGCCGATGGCGTACATCGACAGGAACACGATCGTTCCCATCACCGCCACCACGAGCGCGGCCTGGGAAAGGCGTCTGATCAGATAAACGAGCATGCGAAGCCTGCTTTGTCGCCGCCCTCCGGAGAGGGCGGCGGCCTTGATCTTCAGTTCGATGGGCCCTGCGTGACGCTCATCGCAAGCGTATACTGGTCGGCGCGCGCCTTGTAGCCGAGGCCTTTCTTGAACGCCCACGGCGTCACCTCGAAATGCAGCGGCACGATGCCGACATCGTCGGCGACGAGCTTCGAGGCCTGTTGCAGCAGCGACTCGCGCGTCTTGTCGTCGATCGTTTCGATCGCCTTCAGCACGAGCTCGTCGACCTTCGGGTTCGAATAGCGCGAGCGGTTTGTCGTCCCGATGCCCTTCGACGGCGTCAGCGACACCGACAGCGACAGCAGCGAGTCGGAGATTTCGCCGGTGCCCGAGCCCCAGCCCGCGAGGAAGGCGGAGAACTCGAACTTCGTGCGCCGCGTGAAGAAGGTCGAGGCGGTCATCGCGTCGACATTGGTCTTGACGCCGATGCGCGTCCACATCTGCGCCACGGCCTGCGCGACCTTCTCGTCATTGATGTAGCGGTCGTTCGGCGTGCCGAGCGTGATCTCGAACCCGTTCGGATAGCCTGCGTCCGCGAGCAGTTTCTTGGCGGCGTCCGGGTCGTATTTCGGAATCGGGAAATCTTTCGTCGAGCCGAACATCGGCCACGGCAGAAGCTCGCCCGCCGGCGCCGCGACGCCGCCCATGATCCGCTCGACGATCCCCTGCCGGTTGATCGCCATCGTCATCGCCTGCCGCACGCGCTTGTCGAGCAGCGGATTCTTGTCCGTTCCCTTGATGCCGGGCGATTTCCAGTTCGGATCGTTGAACTGGTCGAGCTGGATATAGATCACGCGGTTCGAGAGCGCCTGCGCGATCTGGAAGCCGGCGCCTTTGATGCGGTCGAAATCCTGGATCGACGGCGTCTCGATGATGTCGACGTCGCCTGCGAGCAGGCCTGCGACCCGCGCGCCGGAATTGGTGAGCGGCTTCATCGTCACCTTCTTCCAGATCGGCTTCTCGCCCCAGTAGTTGTCGTTGCGCTCCAGCACGATCTGCGCGCCGCGCGTGAACTCGACGAATTTGTAGGGTCCCGAGCCGATGGCCTTCGCGGGATCGTTGAATTCGACAGGCTACGGATTATTGCCGAAATCCTCGCAGCCGCCGACCTTGAACTTGATGTTCTTGCCGCCGCCGAACACGTCGGCGCTGATGATGCCGGGCGAGGCGAGATTGTTCGGCAGCAGCGGGGCCGGCGCGGACGTCTTGATGATGACGGTGTCGTCGCCCTTGCCTTCGATGCTGACGACGTTCTTGAGCGTAAAGGCCAGATTGGCCGGCGAGCCCTCCACGAAGGGCAGGCGGCAATAGGTATAGATCACGTCGCGCGGCGTGACCTTCTGGCCGTTGGAGAAGGTCGCATTGGGCTGAAGCTTGAACTCCCAGGTCAGGTCGTCCAGCGTCTTCCATGATCTGGCGAGATTGGGAATGAGCTTCTGCGATTCGTCCATGCCGACGAGAGGTTCGAACACGTGCTTGGCGAGCGCGAAATTCGGCGCGAGCGCATGGAAATGCGGGTCGGCCGAGGTCGGCTCGGACGCGAGTCCGATGCGCAGGTCCTGAGCGCTCGCAGCGCCAGACGCTGCGGCGAATGGAATCGTCGCGGCCAGGGCGGAAATGATGATCGCTTTCATATTCTCCTCCGTGAGTGGATCGGGCCACAGCGCGCGCTCGCCCGCAAGCCCCCTGAGGAAGTTTTTGCTGGCGGGCGCCGCCTCTCAGGAACAAAAAGAAAACAGTCGTAGCCTTGCGTTGCGCTGCGGCGCGATGGTTGACGAGGCTTCTCAAACCGGCGCGGCCCGCGCATGATGGCGCGCCATGACGACTACAAGCTCCATCAAGGACGTTCTCCGCAGCTTCGTCGCGTTCGACACGACGAGCCGGAACTCCAATCTGCCCTGCATCGATTGGATCGAGGATTATCTGCGCGGATTCGGCGCCGTCACCGAGCGTGTGGCGGATGAAACCGGCGCGAAAGCGAATCTGTGGGCGACCATCGGCCCGCAGGATCGCCCCGGCTATGTGCTGTCCGGCCATACGGATGTCGTGCCTGTCGATGGGCAGGTCTGGTCGAGCGATCCGTTTGAGCTGACCGAACGTGAGGGCCGGCTTTACGGGCGCGGCGCCTGCGACATGAAGGGGTTTGGCGCGGTCTGTCTGGCGCTGGCGCCGGCGATGCAGGCCGCGAACCTGAAAACGCCGATCCATTTTTCTTTCTCGCACGACGAGGAGATTGGCTGCGTCGGCGTTCGTTCGCTGCTGCGCCGGCTCCGCGACAGGCCGGCGAAGCCGCTCGGCTGTTTCGTCGGCGAGCCCACCGGCATGCAGGTCGTGATCGGCCACAAGGGCGGCCGCCGCGTCTGGGTCACGGTGCGCGGCAAGGCGGCGCATTCCTCGCTCGTTCCGCACGGCGTCAACGCGGTGGAGTGGGGCGCGCGGATCGTTGCGCGCGTGCGCGATCTCGAGGAAGAGTTGGAGCGGGAGGGCGCCCGCGACGAGCTCTACGACATTCCTCACACGACGACGCAGGTCGGCGTGTTTTCGGGCGGCGTCGCGCCCAACATCGTGCCGCAGGACGCGCGCTTCACCTATGAGGTGCGGGCGATCGGGCTTGACGATCCCGACGAGGTGGCCGGCCGCATCGAGCGCTGGGCGCGCGAAACGCTCGAGCCGCGCATGCAGGCGATCGATCCCGCCTGCGGTTTCGAGTTCGACTGGCGCGGCGACGTGCCGGGGTTCGACGCCGCTCCTGAGAGCGACATCGTCACGCTCGCCAAGGCGCTCGCCGGCCGCAACGATCACGCGAAGGTCGCCTATGGAACGGAGGCCGGGTTGTTCGTGAAGATGGCGGGGATTCCGACGGTCGTGATCGGACCCGGATCGATCGAGCAGGCGCACAAGCCGGATGAGTATATCGAGCAGTCGCAGCTCGAAGCCTGCGCGCGCTTCGTCGAAAAGCTCATCGCCCATTGCGCCCGGTGAACGCGGCTTGCGGCGCGTGGAAATTGATGCGACGGCCACGCCATGAACGATCCGCTTCTTGTTGAAGTCTCCCGCGGCGCGCAGATCGAATCGCGCCATTCCGGCGCGCTCGCGATTTCGGATTCCGGCGGCCGGCTGCTGCTGGCGCTTGGCGAGGTTTCGCGCGGCGTGTTTCCGCGTTCGGCGGTGAAGGCGCTGCAGGCGCTGCCCTTGATCGAGACCGGCGCGGCCGACCGTTATGGGCTCGACGACGCCGAGATCGCGCTCGCCTGCGCCTCCCATCGCGGCGAGGCGCGGCATGTCGCGACCGCGCGCGGCGTGCTGCGCAAGGCCGGCATGGACGAGCCCTGCCTCGAATGCGGCGTTCACTGGCCAGGCGACGAGGAGACCGCGCGCGACATGGCCCGCCGCGGCGAGACGCCGACGCAGTTGCACAACAACTGCTCCGGCAAGCACTCCGGCTTCATCTGCGTCGCCTGCCACGAGGGCGTCGCAGCGAAGGGCTATGTGCGGCCGGATCATCCCGTTCAGCGCCGCATCCGCAGCGTTCTGCGCGAAACGACGGGCGACGCGATCGACGATCGCGCGATGGCCGTCGACGGCTGCTCGATCCCCACCTTCGCGATTCCGCTCGCGGCGCTGGCGCGCGCCTTCGCGCGGTTCGGGACGGGCGAAACCTTCGACGCCGCGCGCGCCCAGGCCGCCGCGCGCATCCGCGCGGCCGTGGCGGCGCAGCCTTTCATGGTGCGTGGAACGGGCGGCTTCGATACGGTTCTGATGCAGGCGCTGAAACAGCGCGCTTTCACCAAGACGGGCGCCGAGGGCGTCTATTGCGCCGCTTTGCCGGAGCTTGGGCTTGGCGTGGCGCTGAAATGCTGGGACGGCGCGGGACGCGCGGCCGAGGTGGTGATGGCGAGCGTCATCGCGCGGCTCCTCTCGCTCGACGACGACGAGCGGCCCGTCGTCGAGGCGGCGATGACGCCGAAGCTGAAGAACTGGAACGGAACCGAGGTCGGCGCGCTCAGCCCTTCGGCCGATCTGTTGCGGGCGCTTGAGGCCGCGCGCGCTTGAATGCGACTTACCGTCGGCCGTTGCGCGCCGCGCGCGCCAGCGCGAGCATCGCATTCTCGAGCCCGTTGATCGTCTCGCGCTCGCGCGGCTTGCGCGACCGGACCCGCGCCGAGGGCGGCGACGACCGCGTCGGACCGGGCATGGGCACATGGATGAAGACGGTCGGCCGCAGCGATGACTGGTCGCGGCGTTGCGCCAGCGACTGGTGATAGAGGGCGTTGCAGAGATAGCGGCCGGCGTCGTTGGAGAGATGCGCCGGCGCGCCGGCGGCGATGAATCCCGACAGCAAGGGTTGCGCGGGCGCCGCGATCTTCAGGGGCGCGTCTCCATGCGTTGGATCGCTTGATGATGCGGCGCTGCGGCCGCCCGCGTCGGGCGCGATTCGCGAGGGGCTCGGGCGCGCGATGGTCTCGATGGAGATTTTGCGCCGCCGCCCGGCGACGCCGAGATGCAGCACGGCGTCAGGCTTCACGCCCGCGAGAACCTTCGGCAGATCGCGCGCGACGGTCGCCCAGCGCGTCGCAAACACATGGGCGACGACGTCGATCCCGATGCGCCGGAACCTGCCGGACCGGGCGAGGCGTCGCGCCAGCCCTTCGGTCGGATTGACGGGGATGCCGGGAAACGGTCCGAAGCCGGTTACGAGAAGTGTGAGTGCCCGCCTCGCCATCAGCGTGTCTCACAGTCCCGCGAGCTGCGCGATCTGGTCGGCCGCGAGCGGCGCCGACAATTCGCGCGCGGACACGGCCTGTTCGATGGCTGGAATGCGCGCGCGCAGGGCCGCGTCGTGATGCAGCTTGAATCGCAGGCGCTCCTCCACCAGCGACCACATCCACCGCACCTCCTGCGCGCTGCGCCTGCGATGCAGGTCGCCGCTCTGCGCGAAGCGCCGTCTGTGCTCCTCCACCTGCATCCACATCTCGGCGAGTCCGTCGCCCGTCGCGGCCGAGATCAGCATCACCGGCGGCGTCCACAGCGGCGAGGCCGGCGCAAGGATGTGCATCGCCGCCGAATATTCGCTCGCGGCGGCGCGCGCGCGCGGGAGATTGTCGCCGTCGGCCTTGTTCACCGCGACGAGGTCGGCGATTTCCAGCACGCCTTTCTTGATGCCCTGCAGTTCGTCGCCGGCGCCCGGCAGCATCAGCACGAGGAAGAAATCCGTCATGTCGGCGACCGTCGTTTCCGACTGGCCGATGCCGACCGTCTCGATGATCACGACGTCGAAGCCAGCCGCCTCGCACAGCAGCATCGTTTCACGCGTCCGGCTGGCGACGCCGCCCAGCGTGCCGGCCGAGGGGGACGGGCGGATGAAGGCGCTGGCGTCGACCGCGAGCCTGGCCATGCGCGTCTTGTCGCCGAGAATGGATCCGCCGGTGCGCGTCGAGGATGGGTCGACCGCGAGCACCGCGACTTTCTTCCCCTGTCCGGTCAGCAGCGAGCCGAGCGCGTCGATGGCGGTGGATTTTCCGACGCCGGGCACCCCGGTCAGCCCGACGCGGACCGCGTTGCCGGTCAGCGGCAGCAGCGATTGCAGGAGCGCCTGCGCCCGCGCCCGGTGATCGGCGCGCCTGGATTCGATCAGCGTGATGGCGCGCGCCAGCGCCGCCCGGTCGCCCGCGATGAGCGGCGCGCGCAGGTCGTCGTCTGGCAGGTCGTCGTCTGGAGGGTCCGGGGAGGCCGGCTGTAGCATCCGGCCTGTTTAGCGGATCGGCGCGCAGGGGCCAGCAGCGGCCGATGGGAAATGGCGAAAGTTCGGCCGCCGCGAGCGAGCGCGGCGTGGCCCGAAAGACACACCGGGCTCGCGCGCGCCGCCGTCCCTGTCCGGTCCACCGGCCGCCGCACCATCGCCATCTTCGGCGGCGAAGCACGCGGCGCGTCGCATCGCTCCGGCGGATCGCGCCGCTGGTTTTGCGAGCCGGAGTGAAGCCGTGACGGCGTTGGCCGCCCCCCGATCGGATTTTGCGCGCCTGTGGCGCGTCGCATGTGCGTCGGCCCTCGCGCTGGGCCTCGGCGGTTGCCTCGGCTCCGGCCTGAGCGACCTCACCGGAGCCGCGGCCTCCCTGTCGCCCTTCTCGGCGCCCGGGCAGGCGCGCCGCGCGCCCTTGCTCGTCGCCTCGACCCACAATGGCGCGCGCGTCGGCGCGGCGACATTCTCCGAAATCGTCGCCACCGTTCCGCCCGGCCACTCCCCCGGGCTGATCGAGCGGCCTGTCGTGACGCCGGAGTCGGCGAGCCGGCACTTCACGCTCGGACCGGCGAAGCCGTTGAGCGATTCAGCCTTCCAGATGGAGGCGTCCCGGCTTCTCTCCGGCCGCACGGGGTTGGGGCGCGACGTGCTGGTTTATGTCCACGGCTACAACACCGCGTTCGACGAGGCCGCCTACCGGATCACGCAGATCGTCGCCGACACGGGATTTTCCGGCGTGCCGGTCCTGTTCGCATGGCCGTCGCGCAATTCGCTGTTCGGCTATGGCGCCGACAAGGAGGGCGCGACCGCCTCGCGCGACGCGCTCGAGAAACTGCTGCGCGATCTCGGCCGCAACCCCGATGTCGGCCGCGTGCATGTGCTCGCCCATTCCATGGGAACCTGGCTGGCGATGGAGGCGCTGCGGCAGGCCGCGATCGGCGGCGACGGCTCGCTCGGCGGCAAGATCGGTTCGGTGATGCTGGCCGCGCCCGATCTCGATCTCGACGTGTTCCGCGTCCAGGTCGCGCGCATCGGCCGCGCCGACAACATCTCGCTGTTCGTCGCCAGCGACGATCGCGCGCTGATGCTGTCGAGCCGCCTCGCGGGATCGCGCGCGCGTGTCGGCGGGCTCGATCTGACGAACAAGCAGCAGCGTGAGGAGGTGACCTCGCTCGGCGTGCGCGTGTACGATCTCACCGGCGCGCGCGACGGCGGCGACTATTTCCGGCACGGGACGTTCGCGGAGGCGCCGCAGATCGTGCAGGTGATCGGAACGCGGCTGAAGGATGCGAAGGTGGTGGAGGCGAGCGCCGCCGCCGCGCCTGCGATTCCGCAGCCGGGCCCCGTGAGCGCCCCGGCGGTCGTGGCGCATGAGGAGCTTGCGCCCCTGCCGCAGCCGACCGCTGCGCCGTCACCGTCCGCTCAGGCGCCGACCGGCCCCGTGACGCAGGCCGCGACGCAGTAAACCGCGCGGCGAGCCCCGCGTCTTTTCCATTGCGTTTAAACCGGTCCCGCGCCGATGCGGCCAAATCCCGGCAGCTTCAGCGCCGGCCTGCGAAGATCGACGCCGGCGACGAGGCCGAGGATATTCAGTTCGACGCCCTCGACCCATCCCACCGAAAAGCCGAGAAGACCCTCGGCCGAAATCTGCAAACCCGTGCGGCTCGGCGTCGCGCCGGCGAACAGTCCGTCGCCGCGAAAATCCTTGCCGATGCCGGTCGGCAGCATCGCGATGCGCGCTTCCGGCATCGCCGCGACGACCGCGTTGACGAAGCTGTTCGAGTTAGGCCCCGGCCACAGCACATAATCGTCGCGCCGCCGCGCGTCGTAGTTGGCGATCGCGGCGCGCACGCGCGGCAGCGCGGTCTCGGCCGCTGCGCCCGTGAGCTTGCCGACGATGACCGGCGTATCGCCGAACCAGCGCCCGTCCGGCGCCCACCCGTTCTCGCGCAGGCCCGCCCAGCGCGTCACGTCATAGCGCTGATAGCGCGCCGCCCCGCGATCCTTCAGCACGATCCAGTGGTGATGGGCGAAGATGCCGGGGCTGCGCGCGACGCGTCCGGCGAACACATAGATCGCGGCGGGCTCCGACAGTTCGGCGGGCGGCAGCAACTCCGCGCTCGACCAGTCGACGCGGCCCCACTCGGTCTCGCGATCCTGCGCCATCCACATGGCGGCGTGCAGGCCGAGCGGCGCGAGATAGACGATGGCGAAAAAGATCAGGAAAGGTTTGACGAGGCGCATGGACGGTGACGGGCGGCTTGCGTCACCACGCCGCGCGATTGCGGCGGCGCCAAGGCCGCGCTTTTACGCGCCAAAACTCACGCGCCGAGCCCGCCGATGAACGCGTCGAGGCAGTCGCCGATGTCGTCGATCGCGTAGCCGCCCTCCTGCACGATCAATGCCGGCAGCCCGATCGCCCTGACCTGCTCGCCGATGACGGCGAAATCCTTCGATTGCAGCTTGAGCACGCCGAGCGGGTCGCACGCATGCGCGTCATATCCCAACGCGACGACGAGCGCCTCGGCGCCGAACGCCGCGATGCGCTCCGACGCGGCGTCGATGGCCGCGCACATCGCCTCGATCGTCGCGCCATGCGCGAGAGGCAGATTGAGATTGAAGCCTGCGCCCGCTCCGTGTCCGGTCTCCTGCGGATAGCCGGTGAAGAAGGGATAGAAATCGTCGGGGTCGGCGTGAACCGACACGGTGAGGATGTCGGGGCGGTTGTAGAAAATCTGCTGCGTGCCGTCGCCATGATGCGCGTCGACGTCGAGGATCGCGATCTTGCCGAAGCGCTGGCGCAGATGCTGCGCCGCCGTTGCGGTATTGTTCACATAGCAGAAGCCCGATGCGCGATCGGCGCGCGCGTGATGGCCGGACGGCCGGCACAGCGCGTAAGCCGTGCGCGCGCCGCCGAGAAGATCGTCCGCCGCCGCGATCGCCGCATCGACGGAGCGCGCGATCGAGGTGAAGCTGCGCGGCCCCATCGGAACCGACAGGTCGCCGAGGTGCCAGCCGACCTGCGCGATGAGCCCGCGCGCCGGGCAGGGCGGCCGCGCATCCTCCTCTGGACGCCCGCTCCAGTAGGGAAAGGTGTTCGGCCAGACTTCGGGTCCGCGCTCGGGCAGTTGCGTCCAGCGATCCCACGCGGTTTCGAGGAAGGCGAGATAGGCGCTTGTATGAACCGCGCGCGCGGCGGCCAGCCCGTTCGCCGCCGGCCGCTCAATCGGAATGTTGCGCCGCTTCAGCGTCGCCAGCAGCTTCTCCGTGCGCGTCGGCAGATCTTTCGCCGCGATCACCTGGCCGAAGCGCATATATTGCTGCGGATCGTGCAGCGCCTGATCGGGATGATAGAATGCGCGCATGAAGGGTTGGGGCTGTCCGTTTTCCGCTTCTTTCAGGCGCGGCTTTCAGCGCTGGCGCGCAGGCATGAAGCGGGTTTCTCCTGCTCCATAGTCACTCGGCCGCGCTTTTCTGCCTGTAGCCAAGCTGGCCGTTGAGATCGTCGATCAGCTTTTCCGCCGCGTCGGCGATCACGGTGCCGGGCGGGAAGATGGCCGCCGCGCCGGCCTGATAAAGCGCGTCGAAATCCTGCGGCGGGATGACGCCGCCGACGACGATCATGATGTCGGGCCGGCCTTCTTTCGTCAGCGCGGCCTTCAGTTCGGGCACGAGCGTCAGATGGCCGGCCGCGAGCGAGGAGACGCCGACGATATGCACGTCGTTCTCGATCGCCTGGCGCGCTGCTTCAGCGGGCGTCGCGAACAGCGGCCCGATATCCACGTCGAAGCCGAGGTCGGCGAAGGCCGAGGCGATCACCTTCTGGCCGCGGTCATGTCCGTCCTGCCCCATCTTGGCGACGAGGATGCGCGGCCTGCGGCCGTCGTTTTCCTCGAACGCCTCCACCATCGCGCGCACGCGCTCCACCTGCGGCGCCATCGCTCCCGCCTCGCGTTTGTAGACGCCCGAGATCGCCCGGATTTCCGCGCGGTGGCGGCCCCAGACCTTCTCCAGCGCCAGTGAGATCTCGCCGACGGTCGCCTTCGCCCGCGCCGCCTTCACCGCGAGGTCGAGCAGGTTGCCGTCGCCGGTCGCAGCCGCGTGCGACAGGGAGTCGAGCGCGGCGTCCACGTCCTTTTGGACGCGCTCCGCCTTCAGCCGCTTGAGCTTCTCGATCTGCGCGCGTCGCACGGCGGCGTTCTCGACCTTGAGCACGTCGATGGTCGCCTCGCTCTCCGGCTTGAACTTGTTGACGCCGATGACCGACTGCGCGCCGGAATCGATGCGCGCCTGCGTTTTCGCCGCGGCCTCTTCGATGCGCAGCTTGGGGATGCCCGCTTCAATGGCTTTCGCCATGCCGCCGAGCGCCTCGACCTCCTGGATGTGCGACCACGCTTTCTCGGCGAGCTGCTGCGTGAGCTTCTCGACGTAATAGCTTCCGCCCCACGGATCGATGATGCGCGTCGTCCCGCTCTCCTGCTGCAGGAGGATCTGCGTGTTGCGCGCGATGCGCGCCGAGAAGTCGGTCGGCAGCGCCAGCGCCTCGTCGAGCGCGTTGGTGTGCAGAGATTGCGTATGTCCTTGCGTCGCCGCCATCGCCTCGATCATGGTGCGCGCGACATTGTTGAACACGTCCTGCGCGGTCAGCGACCAGCCTGATGTCTGCGAATGGGTGCGCAGCGGCAGCGATTTCTCGGCTTTCGGGTTGAACTCCTTCACCAGCTTCGCCCACAGAAGGCGCGCGGCGCGCAGCTTCGCCACCTCCATGAAGAAGTTCATGCCGATCGCCCAGAAGAAGCTGAGTCGCGGCGCGAAGGCGTCGATGTCGAGGCCGGCGGCGAGGCCGGCGCGGATATATTCGACGCCGTCGGCGAGCGTGTAGGCGAGTTCGAGATCCTGCGTCGCCCCCGCCTCCTGCATGTGGTAGCCGGAGATCGAGATCGAGTTGAACTTCGGCATCTCGCGCGAGGTGAAGCCGAAAATGTCGGAGATGACCCGCATCGATCCCTCGGGGGGATAGATGTAGGTGTTGCGCACCATGAACTCTTTCAGGATGTCGTTCTGGATCGTGCCTGACAGCAGCTTGGGCGCGACGCCCTGCTCTTCGGCGGCGACGATGTAGAGCGCGAGCACCGGCAGCACCGCGCCGTTCATCGTCATCGACACCGACATCTTGTCGAGTGGAATGCCCGAGAACAGCGTGCGCATGTCGTAGATCGAATCGATCGCGACGCCCGCCATGCCGACGTCGCCTCCGACGCGGGGATGGTCGGAGTCGTAGCCGCGATGGGTCGCGAGATCGAAGGCGACCGAAAGGCCCTTCTGTCCGGCCGCGAGATTGCGCCGGTAGAAGGCGTTCGAATCCTCCGCCGTGGAGAAGCCGGCATATTGCCGGATCGTCCAGGGCTGGTTGACATACATGGTCGGGTAGGGGCCGCGCAGATAGGGCGGCAGGCCGGGAAACGTGTCGAGGAAATCGATGCCCGCGCGATCGTCCGGACCATAGACGGGCTTCACCGGAATGCCTTCCGGCGTGATCCAGGGCTCTCCGCCGCTCTTAACAGGAGCGGCCGCCGGCGATGCGGCGTAGGGAATGGCGGAGAAGTCGGGAATGCGTGTCATATCGGCTCTTTAAATGCGTTGTAATCATAAACCTGCGACGGCGGGGGCGACAACCGCTGTCGCGTGTAGGGCTGTTCGCCGGATCGCGACGAGAGTCGCCGCCGTCTCTCGCCTTCTACGGCTCCATCGCTCCGGATCGTCCGCCTCCAGAATCGGGTCCGTCCTCCGCCCCCATCCAGAACAGCCGCATCCGCAGGCTCTCTATCCTTTTCGCGGCCTCGTCCGCCTGCGCGTCGCGCCAGGCGCGGCTGGATTGCAGGCCGAAGCGCCGCTCGCGCGCGAAGGCGGCGAAGAAGGCGGGCGCCAGCACGACGAGCGGCGTCAGCGGCAGGGGGAAGCCGTAGGGCGCCCAGATGATCGCGACGAGGAACGCCACGAGCACGAGCACGAACAGCATGTAGGCGCCGGTTCCCGCCCACATGCGATCGAGCGCGCGGCGCGCGATCTCCTTGGCCGTGGGCGGCCCCAGCATGCGCTCGTGGAAGGCGATGCTGTCCTCGAGCGCGGTGCGCAGCCGCTCGATCTCGGCGGCGCGCGCCGCGGGGTCGATCAGCCGATCGTCGCCGCCGTCGCTGAGGAAGCTGACCATCAGAAGGCGCGCCGTCTCTCGTTGCGGGGAGGGCGCTTGGGGGATTGCTGTCGCATCATCTCGATTGTCGCAGTTCGTTGGGCAAATCCTGCTCCCGCACGCCCAGCCGGTAAAGCTCGCCCCGGATCTCGCCGATCTCGACGTCGAAATCGCGCGCCTGCTGCGCGCGCCACGCCTTCCGCGACTGATTCGAGAACCACAGCTCCCAGAAGAGGCAGGCCGCATAGAGCAGCGCGAGAGCTGCGATCAGAATGGGAACGATGGCGTAGGGCGGCATGCCCAGCAGGAAAACGCCGGCTGCGACGGCGAAAACGATCAGGAGCAGCGGCGTCGCGGTCGCCCGCGAGCCCATCCTCTCCCTGGCGCGGCGCTGCGCCTCACTGATTGTGATGGGCGCTTCGTATGTCTTCTTCCATCGGATCGAATGGGCGAGATCGTCTTTCAGCTCCTCGATCTCGTCCTCTTTCGAAGGCGGAGGATCATCCGCCTCCTCGTCCTGCATGGTCGCCATGGTCTCCCCCCAATGCGTGCTCTTGCGCTTCGGCGAGGCGGCGCGTCGCCTCGCAGCCGGCATAGATGAAATCGCCGACGCCGGCCGCGCGCAGCGCCGGCTCGAGATCGCCGGGGCGGCCGGCGAGATAAACGGCGGCCGCGCCGCTCGCGCCGAGCGCCAGCGCGGCGTCCGCCGCCTCACGCTGATAGCTGTCATCGGCGCCGCAGATGCAGGCGATCGCCGCGCCCGACTGCTTGAACGCGTCCGTCATCGCGACGAGATCGGTTCCGTCGCCTTCGCTGAATCCGTCATTGCCGACCGTCTCGACGCCGCCGGCCTCGAAGAAATTCTTGGCGAAGCTCGCGCGCGCCGTGAAGCTTGCGAGCGCGCCGAGATTGGCGAGAAAAACGCGCGGCCGCCGCCCTGTCGCCGCGAGCGCCGCGTCGGAGCGATCGCGCAGCGCTTCGTAAGCCTCGGCGAGACGGTGAGAGGGCAGCGGCTCGCATCGTTCGTCCTGCTGCGGCGGGGCGCTCATCGCTCCCCGCGACAGCCCGTCGGCGAATTGCGCGATCATGCCGCTGAAATCGAGCCTTGCGCCGGGCAGGCGCTCGCGGCGCTGCGGTCGCTCGGCCGGCGGCGTGACGGCGAGCGTCGCCACGGCCGTTTCCGTCAGATTGGGAAATTCGCTGACGCCGGTGATCGGCGTCCGGCGCGTCGCGATGCTCTTGTCGCGCGCCTCGCGCGTTGCTGCCACGCGCGCCTGCATCTTGCCGTCGGTCAGCGCGCGCGTCACGCCGCCGTCGCGCTCGATGTCCTGGAACAGGCTCCACGCCTTCTCGCACAGCGCGTCCGTCAGCGCCTCGAAGCCGCCGGCGCCGGCGGCCGGATCAGCCACCTTCGCCAGGTTGGATTCCTCCTGCAGGATGAGCTGGGCGTTGCGCGCAACCCGGCGCGCGAAGGCGTCGGGCGCGCCGAGCGCGATGGTGTGCGGCAGGATGAGAACGCTGTCCGCGCCGCCCACGCCGGCCGAAAAAGCAGCGATCGTCGCGCGCAGCATGTTGGTGTGCGGATCGCGCTTCGCGACCATGCGCCAGGCGGTTTCAGCGTCGAGCTGAATGGGCCGCGGCGCAAGGCCGCAGGCGCTCTCGACGCGCGCCCATAGCTTCCGCATCGCGCGCAGCTTGGCGATCGTCAGGAATTCGTCGGCGTCGGCGACGAGCAGGAAGGACAGCATGCCGCGGGCTTCATCGAGGCTTGTTCCCCGCGCGTCCAGCGCGCGCAGATAGGCGACGCCCGCGGCCAGCGCATAGGCCAGCTCCTGCGCCTCGCTCGCGCCGGCTTCGTGAATCCAGCGCGCGTCGCAGCGGATGAAGCGCGCCGCCGCATAGCCGCGCGACCGCAGCGTCGCCGCGACCTCATGAATGCGCGAGAACATCGTTTCGAATGGCGCGGCGGCCTGCCCGCGGACCGAGAAGTCGCCGATCGGATCGAGTCCGAAATCGATGGCGAGGCCGGCGCGGTCATAGCCGCGCCGCTCGACCAGGGCGGCGACCAGCGCAGCAACGGCGCGGCCGCCCCATGGCGCGGTCTCGATCCGGGTCGCGATCAGGTCGAGCCGCACGCCGTCGAGCGCGCGGTCAAGATCGGCGACGTTTTCGATCGCGAGGCCGAATCCGCGCGCCCCGCGCGCGCCCGCGAGAACGAGAGCAAGCCCGCTTGCTCCGCCTTCGAGGTCCTCGAGCGCCTGTTCGCGGGCGAGCGCAAGGTCCGGAATGTCCGCGCGCTGGACGATGCGCCAGGGTCCGGGCGTCGCCCGCGCCGTCACGGAGCCGTCCGCCTTCGGATAAAGCGGCCGGATGACGAGGCCGTCATCCGTGCGCGACAGGAGCTTCTTGTCGAAATCGGCGCCCTTCAGCGCGCGGGCGACGGCGTCGCGCCACTGGCTGTCGGAGGCGGCGGGAAATTCGGCGGCGAGGGCGAGATCGGTCATAAGGCCGATCTACTAGCGGTCCGGCGCGGATTTGCAAAAGGGGCCGCGACCGGAATCTGAAAACGCTGGAGGCGCGCCAAGGGGGGCGGCGCGCCTCCTCTCGTCCCGCGGCGGTCGGCCGCGCGGGCGCTCGCGGCAGGTCGCGAGGACGAGCTTATGAAAGGAGGGAGGCGGCCGCGGCGACGCGCGCCGCCGCCCATCCGGCCGGGCCCCGGCGGATATCGTGGTCTTCAGCCGCGCGCGCCATCAGGGCGAGATCGCCGGCGTCGCGCGGCGTTTCGTTGAGAATGGCGATCAGGACCTGGTAGCGCTCCTCGCCGGCGGACCGTGTGTCCGGGCCGAGATACATCCATCCCGGCGTCGCTCCGAGGCGCAGCGCCTCCGCCTCGGCGATGTCGGCGCGATGGGCGCAGAGCGCGCCTTCCAGCCGCTGCGCCTCCAGCCAGAGCCGCCGGATCGGCGTGGCGTGTTTTGCGTCGGCCGCCTGCGGGAAGGCGAGGACGGCGGCGCTTGCGGGGTCGTGCTTGCGATTCAGCTTGGCGGCGGACATCGTCCTCGTCCCGTTGCGAGCCCGGCGCGCGCATCGGAAGAACGCGCTGACGCCGGAGCGAGGGAAGAGATAGGATCGATCGCGTGAATTGACGCTGAATGAAGCGTGACCCCAAGGAGGCGCGCCTGCGGCGCGTTCGCCTTGCTTCCTTCTTGGGAGGCCGCCCGCTTCCAGCGCTAGACGAACTGGGAGAGGCCGGGGATCTGGCCGATGATCTCGCCCATCTTGTCCTCGCCGGCTTTCTCGCGGCCGAAGGCGAAAAGTTCCCGTCCGATCGTCTGGATTTGTCCCATGTCGAGCCCGGCGCCCATGAGCTGGCCGCCCAGCGCCATCACGCCGCCGCCCATCATGCCGCCAAGGGCGCCCATCATGCCGCCGCCGCCAGCTCCGGAGATCGCGTCTTCCGCGCCGGGCAATTGCCCGATCAGCGATTCGACCGACTCGCCCGGCGCCTCCTTGCGCAGGAAGGCGAGGATCATGCCGACCGCCTTCGTCGCGGTTTCGGCGTCGACCCCGGCTGCGGCGCTGAGCCGCGCGATCAATTCGTCCATAAGACGCTCCCGGACACTGGTTTCACGGGCGTTGAGCCATGGATGGCGGCGTCTGACAAGCGCCGGGCGTTCGGCGGCCGCGCCGGTCAGGCCCTGGCGGCGGTGAACACGATTTCGAGCAGGACGCCTTCGCCGAGCCCCGAGATGGCGACGGCGGCGCGCGCCGGCAGATGGGCGGCGTCGAAATAACGCTTCCACTCCTCGTTGAACGCCTGTTTCAGCGCGGCGTCAGAGAGAAAGACGAGCGCCGAGAGGATGCGCGTCCTGTCCGAACCATGCAGCGCGAGCAAAGCGTCGGCCTGCCGGAAGACGTCGCGCGCCTGCCCGGCCATGTCGAGCGACAGGTCGTCGGCGACCATGCCGCCGAAATAAAGCACGCCGTTGTGCTCCACGACTTCATGGAGGATGCCGGCATAGGGTCCGGTGCGTTTGATCATTGCTGCGCCTGTGTTGCGCCGGCGGCGGATCCGTCGGTCAGCGCTTCTCTATCCGGTCGGATCGGAACGCCAAAGCCGCCCGTATCGTCCGCGGCCGCGCCAGCCCGCCATTGGAAAGCCGCGCCGCGGCGCCCTATAACCCGGACGACTCCCGGAGATGATCCCGCATGGCTGACGACGGCTCGATCTATATTGGCAGAACGACCGGCGATCCCGCTCAGGACGAAGCCCTCTATCTGAAGTTCGGCAACCGGCACGGCCTCATCACCGGCGCGACCGGCACCGGCAAGACGGTCAGCCTCCAGGTGCTGGCGGAGGGCTTCTCGAACGCCGGCGTGCCGGTCTTCGCCGCCGACATCAAGGGCGACCTGTCCGGCGTCGCCGCGATGGGCGAGCAGAAGGACTGGGTGACCAAGCGTTCGGCCGAGATCGGCTACGCCTGGCGCGCGGACGCCTTTCCCGTGACCTTCTGGGACCTGTTCGGCGAACAGGGCCATCCCGTGCGCGCGACCATCACCGAGATGGGCCCGCTGCTCATGGCCCGCCTGCTCGACCTCAACGACGTGCAGGAAGGCGTGCTCAACATCGCCTTCCGCATCGCCGACGAGGAGCATCTGCCGGTCATCGACCTGAAGGATCTGCGCGCGATCCTCGCCTACATCGCCGAGAACGCGGCGAAGCTGACGACGACATACGGCAACATCTCGGTTCAGTCGGTCGGCGCGATCCAGCGCACGCTGCTGGTGCTGGAGAATCAGGGCGCGACGAAATTCTTCGGCGAGCCGGCGCTCGATCTCGCCGACATGATGAAGGTCGACCGCGACGGCCGCGGCATGATCAACATCCTCGCCGCCGACAAGCTGATGGCCAATCCGCGCCTGTACGCGACCTTCCTGCTGTGGCTCGTCTCCGAGCTGTTCGAGAAGCTTCCCGAGGTCGGCGATCTGGACAAGCCGAAACTCGTGTTCTTTTTCGACGAGGCGCATCTTCTGTTCAACGACGCGCCGAAATCCCTGCTGACGGCGGTCGAGCAGGTGGTGCGGCTTATTCGCTCGAAGGGCGTCGGCATTTATTTCGTGTCGCAGAATCCGCTCGACGTGCCGGACACCGTGCTCGGCCAGCTCGGCAACCGGCTTCAGCACGCGCTGCGCGCCTTCACGCCGCGCGACCAGAAGGCGGTGCAGACGGCGGCCCAGACCTTCCGGCAGAATCCGAAATTCTCGACGGCGGAAGCGATCACGCAACTCGCCGTCGGCGAGGCGCTGGTGTCCGTGCTGGAAGGCAAGGGAACGCCGACGATGGTCGAGCGCACGCTGGTTCATCCGCCCGCCGGCCGCGTCGGACCGCTGAAGCCGGAGGAGCGCCGCGACGTGATGGCGCGCAGCGTCGTGCGCGGCAAATACGATACGGAGATCGACAACGAGTCCGCCTATGAATTGCTGCAGAAGCGGCGCCAGCTGGCCGAGCAGCCGGCGAAAGAGGCGTCCGCCTCGGGCGGCATCGGCGACGTGCTTGGCTCGATCTTCGGCGGCGGCTCGTCGTCTTCGGGCAAGGGCGGCGGCAAGGGCCGCATGGGCATGGGCGAACTCGTAGCGCGCCGCGTCGCGTCCTCGGCCGCGACGCAGATCAGCAACGCCATCGTGCGCGGCGTGCTGGGTTCGATCCTGGGCGGAAAGCGGTAGCCGCCGGCGCGCACTTAGAGCGATTCCGCAATTCTCCGAATCGCGGAATCTCTGTAGCTGTTTGTTTATCGCATTTTCTTCACGCGAACCGGTGGCCACTTCGCTGGAAAATGCTCTAGGATCGCATCCGTCTTTCCGTTAGCGTTCCTGGCAAAGGTCAGGGAGGCCGCATGAACGACGCAGCGCGCGGCGCAGGCTCCGTCGCAGCCGCCGTCGCGGCGCTCAGGGGCGCGCGCTTCTTCGAAGGCGTGCCCGCCGATATTCTGGCGAGCCTTGCGTCCGAGGCCGAGTTCATCGAGATCGCCGCTGGCGAAACTCTGTTCCACGAGGGCGACGGGTCGTCCGATCTCTACGTTCTGCGGTCGGGCGCGGTCGCGATCCTGCGCCGTCAGCATGACGGCTCCAATCTCAGGGTCGGCGACATCTTCTCCGGCGAAACGGTCGGCGAGATGGCGATGCTCACCGGCGCGGCGCGAACGGCGACGGCGATAGCGTTGCGCGACAGCGAGCTCGTGCGGCTGACGCGCGAGGCGGTCGGCCGTCTCGTCGCGCGCGATCCCGAGATCGCGCTCGCCATCGCGCGCGTGCTGGCGCAGCGTCTTGCGGCCGCCAACACCGCGACGCGCGGCGTCGCGCGTCCCCGCGTGTTCGCGATCCTGCCGCATCACGCGCTCGAGGCGCGGCGCGTCGCGACGTTCGTGCGCGGCCTGACCGGCGCCCTGCGCGTCTTCGGCGCGGTGGCGGCGATCGACGGCGCGCATCGCGAAAGCCCGCGCGGCGTCGTGCAGCGGGCCGAGGCGCAGAATGATTACACGCTCCTGATCGGCGACGGCGGCGATCCGCAATGGTCCGCCTTCTGCGCGCGGCAGGCGGATCTCGCCCTGCTGGTGGCCGATGCGCGCATGGAGCCTTCGACCTCGCCCGCATGGGGCGCGCCGCACGCGCCGCATTCGCGTCATGAATTGCAGCGCGAACTGGTGCTGCTCGGCGGACAGTCGCCGGAGCGGCGTCGCGCGGCGGGCTGGCGCGATGCTGCGCAACACGATTTTCTGCATCACGCGGAGAGCGGCGCCGACCTGCCGCGCGTCGCGCGGCTGATCACGCGGCAGGCGACGACGCTGGTTCTGTCCGGCGGCGGCGCGCGCGGCTTCGCGCATCTCGGCGTCGTTGACGCTCTCATGGAGGCGGGCCTCGCGCTCGACATGTTCGGCGGGTCCAGCATGGGCGCGATCGTCGCCGCAGCCTATGCCGGCGGCTGGCCGCGCGAGACGGTCCATGACCGGCTCAGGCGCGCTTTCGTGCATGGCCGCCCCCTGTCGGATCCGGCGTTTCCCGTGGTCGCGCTGTTTCGCGGCCGCAAGGTCGAGCGGCTGCTGGAGCAGGCGTTCGGCGATCGCACGATAGAGGATCTGCCGCTGCCCTATTTCTGCGTCTCGTCCTCGCTGACGCGCGCGGCGCCGGCGGTGCATCGCGCGGGCTTGCTGCGCCATTGGCTGCGGGCGAGCATCGCCATCCCCGGCGTGTTGCCGCCCGTGGTCGAGAACGGCGTCGTGCATGTCGATGGCGGCGTCATGGACAATCTCCCGATCGACGCCGCGACGGCGCTTCTGCGCGGCCCGGTGATCGGCGTCGATGCGAGCGGCGAGGAGGAGTTCCGGCATGTCGATCCGGCGTCGCCGCCGCTCTGGCAGAGGCTGCTCGGCGGGCGAAAGGCGGGCGATCCGACCATCATGGAGATTCTCTACCGTGTCGGCACCGTCGGCAGCGTCTCCACCGCGCAGCGCGACGAGGAGGCGGCGACGCTTGTCCTGCGTCCGCCCGTCGGTCGCATCGGGCTTCTCGACTGGAGGAGCTTCGATCGCTGCGTGGCGATCGGCTATGATTACGCCAGGCGCATGATCGCCGAGCGGCCCGAGCTGTTCGCCGGGCTGCGCCGCGCGCCGGGCGATTCAGCCCTTGCGCCGGAGGGGCGCGCCGCGCTTTAGTCCGCGCAGAGTCCCGTGGATGCAAACCCATGCCGTCGAACGTTTCCGTTGATGATGTTCTCGCCGCTGTCGACGCCGATCTCGACCAGTCGCTCGAGCGGTTGTTCGCCTTTCTGCGCATCCCGTCGATCTCGACGGACTCGGCCTACAGGGGCGACTGCCGGCGCGCTGCGGAATGGCTCGCCGAGGACGCCGCCTCCATCGGCTTCGAAGCGTCCGCGCGGGCGACGCCGGGCCATCCCGTCGTCGTCGGCAAACAGGCCGGCGCCTCGTCGCGCAGCGCGCTTTTCTATGGCCATTACGACGTTCAGCCGGTCGATCCGCTGAATCTCTGGACGCATGATCCGTTCGATCCGAAGCTCATCGAGATCGAGAAGGGCCGCAAGGCGATCGCGGCGCGCGGCGCCTGCGACGACAAGGGCCAGGTGATGACCTTCATCGAGGCGTGCCGCGCCTGGAAGAAAGCGGCGGGCGAGCTGCCGGTCGGCGTCACGCTGTTGGTCGAGGGCGAGGAGGAGTCGGGGTCGATCAACCTTCCCGCGTTCCTCAAGGATAACAGGAAGGAGCTGAAGACCGACGTCGCACTCGTCTGCGACACCGGCATGTGGGACGGCAGGACGCCCGCGATCACCACGTCGCTGCGCGGCATGCTGTATGAGGAGGTGATCATTCGCGCCGCGAACCGCGACCTTCACTCAGGCATTTACGGCGGCGCGGCGCAGAATCCGATTCACATCCTGTCGCGCATCTGCGGCTCGCTGCATGACGCGAAGGGGAAGGTGCGCGTTCCCCATTTTTATGACGGCGTGAAGAACCTGCCGAAGTCGCTGCTCGCCGATCTGGCGAAACTGAAGCTGACGGAAAAGCAGTTTCTCGGACCGATCGGCCTCAAGAAATCGGCTGGCGAAAAGGGCCGCCTGCTCATCGAGCAGGTCTCGACGCGACCGACCTGCGACGTGAACGGAATCTGGGGCGGCTATACGGGCGAGGGCACGAAGACCGTCATCGCCGGCGAGGCGCGCGCCAAGATTTCCTTCCGGCTGGTCGGCGATCAGGACCCCGCCGCGATCCAGAAGAATTTCCGCGCCTTCGTGAAGAAGCAGGTTCCGTCCGACTGCTCGGTGGAGTTCATCGGCTACAAGGGATCGCGCGCCGTGCAGCTTCCCTACGACAGCCCGGACCTGCTCAAGACCCGCGCCGCGCTGACTAAGGAGTGGGGCAAGAAGGCGGTGATGGTCGGCTCCGGCGGCTCCATCCCGATCGTCGGCGACTTCAAGCGCACGCTCGGTCTCGATTCGCTGCTGGTCGGGTTTGGCCTCGATGACGACAGGGTGCATTCGCCGAACGAGAAGTACGACCTCTCCTCGTTCCACAAGGGAATCCGGAGCTGGGTGCGGATTCTCGGCGCGCTGGCGGAGTGAGCTGGCGCGGCCGCGCCAGGGCCGTAGAGCGCTGCGCGCCTCACAAAAGCCCGTTCAGGTCCTTGACCACGGCGCGCGGCGCGAGGTCGGGATATTCCGGCGGATGGCCGGCGCGATTGACCCACACCGCCTGCATGCCGAACGCGACGGCGCCGGCGACGTCCCACCGGTTCGATGAGACGAGGCAGATTTCGCGCGGCGACAGCCCGAATCCGTCCGTCGCAAGCCGGTAGACCTGCGGATTCGGCTTGAAGACCTCCACCACATCGACCGACCAGAGGTGGTCGAGCG
This sequence comes from Rhizobiales bacterium 65-9, assembly GCA_001899525.1. Taxonomy (GTDB): domain Bacteria; phylum Pseudomonadota; class Alphaproteobacteria; order Rhizobiales; family Beijerinckiaceae; genus Terrirubrum. The sequence continues at coordinate 206,228 of MKVY01000027.1, read as the reverse complement.
CGTCGCCGACGCCGGCGGATGCGACAGCCTGATGCAGCATCGTCGTCTCGCCGTTGGAGAGGACGCCGGTCCGGAAGCCCTCGGCGCGCAGGCGGTCCAGGACGCCGCGCGTTTCAGGATAGGCTGAGAGCGTGCGATAGGCCGCCATCAGTTCCGGCTTGAGGAAAAGCGGGATGTCGAAACGCGCGAGCGCGACGTCGAGCGCGTCTTCCGTCAGCTCCCAGAAGTTTCGCCACCGTCCGGCGAGCGTGAGCACCCAGCTATATTCGAGCTGCTTCGCCCGCCACAGGTCCGACATGGGCTGCGCCTGCGGCCCGATGACGGCGGCGTGGCGCATCACCGCCGAATGCACGTCGAAGATCGTGCCATAGGCGTCGAAAACGAAGGCTCTGACTCCGTCTCCGATGTCCGGATGCAGCGGCATGACTGGCTCCTGTCGCGGTTGTTTCCGTTTCGATCCTGCCGATCAAAAGCCGGAATGGGAACGATCGTCTGAATTGATCGAAGGAAACCGCCTCTTTGATTGACGCTGCCCCGATTGCGGCGCACCAATAGGGCAGCAAAGCTGACTTAATGACGGGAGAAGCGCCATGGCCTGGTTTAGCGACACCTGGACCTGGATCGACGGCGAGTGGCAGGCCGGCAATCCGGGCATCATGGGCCCCCGCACCCACGCCGCATGGCTTGCCTCCTCGGTGTTCGACGGCGCCCGCATCTTCAACGGCTCGATGCCCGACATCGACCGGCATGCGGCGCGCGCCAATGCGTCGGCCGTGAAGCTCGGCCTCAAGCCGATGATGTCGGTCGACCGCATGATCGAACTGACGCGCGAGGGAGCGAAGAAATTCGCGCCGGACGCCGAGCTTTACGTGAAGCCGATGTATTGGGCCGAGGCGGACGGCCCTTCCACGATCATCGGCGATCCGGAATCGACGCGCTTTTGCCTCTGCCTTTTCGTCGCGCCGCTGCCTGCGCCCGGCGGGTCGTCGCTGACGGTCGCGAGCTTCCGCCGTCCCACGCTCGAAACGATGCCGACCGACGTGAAAACCGGCGCGCTCTATCCCAACAATGCGCGCGCGCTCCGCGAGGCGCGGGCGAAAGGCTTCGACAATGCGCTGGTGCTCGACATGCTCGGCAATGTCGCCGAGACCTCGACGACGAACATCTTCATGGCCAAGGACGGAGTGGTTCATACGCCGGCGCCGAACGGAACGTTTCTGAACGGCATCACCCGCCAGCGGGTGATCAGGCTGCTGCGCGAGAGCGGCGCGACGGTTCTGGAAAGCACGCTGAGAACGGGCGATTTTGAAACGGCCGACGAGATTTTCATGTCGGGCAACTATTCCAAGGTGATGCCCGTTCTGAAGTTTCAGGACCGCTCGCTGCAGCCCGGCCCCTTCTATCGCAAGGCCCGCGAGAGCTATTGGGAATTTGCGCGCACGCAGCCGGTGTGAAGAGGAGGGCGAAACGCGACGCGATTTTCACTTGCCATGCGCGGCTGACGCGCAAATGACCGGTTATCGCCGCGACAGTTTCACCCCGGCGAGACGCGCGCCCGCCAGCATGATCGCGCCGTAACAGGCGCATCCTGCGCCGCCGACCAGCGCCAGCGCGAGAAGATGGCGCAGGGACGTTGGCGCGCCTGATGCGAGACGTTCGGCGGCCCCCTGCCCGAACAGGAAAATCAGCGCCGCCGCGACGGTTGCGATCGTCGTGATCAGCAGGATGCGCGGGAAATCCGCGGTCATCGCCATCAGCTCGCGCCGGCGCGCGACGACCACGAGCGCGGTCAGGTTGATCCAGGCGCCGATGGCGGTGGCGAGCGCGAGGCCCGGCGCGCCGATGCGCGGCGCGAGAATGATTTTCAGGAGGATGTTCGCGCCGATCGCGGCGAACGAGATCAGCATCGGCGTCGTGGTGTCGCCGCGCGCGCGGAAGCTCGCCACCGCGCCCTGGATCAGCACGATGGCCGGCAGTCCCAGACCATAGGCGAACAGAACGGCCGCCGACGCGCTCGCATTGGCGGCGGTGAAATCGCCGCGCATGAAGGCCGCGCGCATGATGAGGTCGGGAATGGCGAGCACGGCCGCGAACACCGGGCCGCTCAGCGCCAGGGTCAGCGCGAAGGTCCGCGATTGCGCCTGATGCGCGCCCGAAACATCCCCCGCCGCGATGCGCCGGCTCATGGTCGGCAGCAGCACCGTCGCGCCGGCGATCGCCAGCACGCCGATGGGAAGCTGGTAGATGCGGTCGGCGTAATAGATCGTCGCCGGCGCGTCGTTGGGCAGCAGCGTCGACAGCATGAGATCGGCGAACACCGCGATCTGCACGCCGGACGAGCCGATGACCGCCGGTCCGAAGGCGCGCCAGAATGCGCGCATGTCGGCGTCTTTCGACGGCCGCGCGAACGCCGGCAGGACGCCGGCGCGCTTCGCCGCCGTGACGAGGAGAAGAAGCTGCGCCGCGCCCGAGACGGTGACGCCCCACGCCGCCGCGTGCGCGGCTGTCGGAAAAAGAAACGCGATCCCCAGCGCCGCGATCATGCAGAGATTGAGCAGGACGGGCGCGAAGTTGGCGGCGATGAAGCGGTCGACCGCGTTAAGCGAGCCGGAGAGCTGGGTGACCAGCGTCATGAACAGAAGATAGGGGAAGGTGATCCGCGTCAGCGTCACCGCGAGCTCGTAGCGCTCCTCGCCCGGCGTGAAGCCCGGCGCCAGCAGTTGAATCAGCCATGGCATCGCGACGAGCGCGACCGCGAGAAGGACGAGCTGCGAGCCGAGCAGGATGGTCTGGATTTGTCCGGCGAAGCGCTGCGCCGCGGCGGCGCCCTCCGTTTCATGAACGCGCGCATAGGCTGGGATATAGGCCTGATTGAACGCGCCTTCGCCGAACAGCGAGCGGAACGTGTTGGGCAGCCGCATGGCGATGACGAAAGCGCTGGCGAGCGGCCCCGCGCCGAGCACGGCGGCGAGGATCATGTCGCGGAAAAAGCCCGTCAGCCGCGAGAGCAGGGTCAGTCCGCTGACGGACAGAAAGTTTTTCAGCATCTGTCAGAGAAGGCCGTCATTCGCGCTGCGCTCGTCGCGCGTGACCGCCTCCGGCGCGCCGTCGTCGCCGATGCGCTCCTCGACGATGTAGAGCGGCCGCCGCTTCACCTCGGCGAAGATGCGGCCGATATATTCGCCGAGGATGCCGAGCGACATGAGCTGGATGCCGGAAAAGAACATCACCGACACGATGAGCGTCGGAAAGCCCGGCGTCGTGACGCCATAGACCAGCGCCTCGATGATGAAGCGGATCGCGGCGATGAACGCGCAGAACGAGACGAACAGGCCGACATAGGTCCAGACGCGCAGCGGCGCGGTGGAGAACGAGGTCAGCCCGTCGAGCGCGAAGCGCAGCAGCTTGCGGAAGCTCCACTTCGTCGAGCCATGCGCCCGCTCCGCGACGTCGAAAGGCACGCCGATCGATTTGAAGCCGATCCAGGAGTAGAGCCCCTTCGAGAAGCGGGCGCGCTCGCCGAGCGCTTTCATGGCGTCGACGGCCTTGCGGTCGAGCAGGCGGAAATCGCCGGCGCCTTTCGGCAGGGTCGTGTCGCCGAAGCTGGCGAACATGCGGTAGAAGCCGCGCGCGAAGGCGCGTTTGACCGGGCTTTCGATCGCGCGGTCGCGTCGCACGCCATAGACGTTGGCGTAGCCCTCCCGCCATTTCTCCATGAAGTCGGCGATCGCCTCGGGCGGATGCTGGAGGTCGGCGTCCATGATGACCACGGCCTGCCCACGGGCATGGTCGAGGCCGGCCGCGATCGCGATCTCCTTGCCGAAATTGCGGCTGAAGGAGATGGCGCGCAGCCGGGCGTCGTGAACGCAGAGCCGGCGCAGCGCCTCGATCGTCTCGTCGCGGCTGCCGTCGTTGATGAAAAGGATCTCGAACGACGGCTCGATGCGCCGGACCGTCTCCGTCACGCGCCGCACGAGCTCGGGCAGGCTCTCGGCCTCGTTATAGACCGGGATGACGATCGACAGGACAGGCGCGGACATGGACGCCATGAATCAGCTCGCAAAATCCGGGGGAGCAAGGCGGAGTTTCCCGGCGCGCGCAACCCCGCTAGTCAGGGCTATGACCGATCGGCTCTCAACGGAGAATGAACAGGCGCGCGCCTTCGTGCTCTGCGCCGACGATTACGCCATCAGCCCGGCGGTCAGCGGGGGAATATTGGAGCTTCTGGCCGCGTCCCGCCTCACCGCGACGGGCGCCATGACCAACCGCCCGGCGTGGCGCGGCTGGGCCGGCGCGCTCGCTCCCTACGCCGATCGGGCCGATCTCGGCGTCCATCTCAATCTCACCTGCGGCGCGCCGCTGGGCCCGATGCCGCTGCTCGCGCCGGAGGGCGCGCTGCCTGCCCTCGGCCCGGTGATTCGCGCGGCCCAGTCCCGGCGCGGGCGCGCCGAGATCGCGCAGGAGATCGAGCGCCAGCTCGACGCCTTCGAGTCGGCGGCGGGCCGGCCGCCCGATTTCGTGGATGGACATCAGCATGTTCACGCCATGCCCGGGATCGGCGCGGCGCTGATCGCCATTCTCGCGCGGCGATATGGATCGCGTCGCCGCTTCTATGTCCGCGATCCGGCCGACCGCATCGCCGCGATCCTGCGCCGTCCGGCTTCGGCCAAGGCGATGATCGTCCTCGCGCTGGCGGCGGGCTTCGGCGCGCGGGCGCGGGCGGCGGGGCTGAGAACCAACCGCGGCTTCTCCGGATTCAGCGCTTTCGCGCCAGTAGGCGACTACGGCGCCGAACTGACGGGCGCGCTGCATGGGCTCGGCGCGGCGCATCTCGCGATGTGCCATCCCGGCCGCGTCGATGCGGAGCTGCGGTCGGCCGACAGCGTTGTCGATACGCGGCCGCGTGAGCTGGCGTTTCTCGCGGGCGATGGTTTCAGCGAGCTGCTCAGCGCCCGCCATCTCCGTCTCGGGCGCATGAGCGACATGCTTGGCGCCTGAGGCCGCGCCGGCGAGATAGTGATTCTCGTCCCGCGTTCACGCAGGCGCGAGCGCCTTCGCATAAGCGGCGACCGTCGCGGGAAAGCCGTGAATCAGGGCGTCGGCCGTGAGCTCATGGCCGATCGAGGCTTCGTGCAGATGCGGCAGCGCCGCGACGAGCGGCGGAATGTTCTTCAGGTTCAGGTCGTGTCCGGCATTGACGACAAGCCCGCGCGCATGCGCCTTGGCGCCGAGTTCGCGGATCAGGCCGAGGACCGCGTCGCCCGCGCCGTCCCGAAAAGCGGCCGCGTAGGAGCCCGTATAGATTTCGATGCCGTCGGCGCGGGTTTTGGCGACGCGCTCGACGATGGCGGGATCGGGATCGACGAAGAGGATCACGCGCGCCCCCATGCGATGCAGCCGCGCGATCACGGGCGCGAGCCGCGCGATCTCGCCTTCGTCGAGCCGCCATCCTTCCTCGGAGGTGAAGGCGTCGTCGGCGTCGGGCACGAGCGTGCATTGCTCCGGCTTCACGGTCTCGACGAGCGCGAGAAAGGCGTCGTCCGGCCGCCCCTCGATGTTGAATTCGAACGCCGGCCGCCACGGCGCGATCACGTCCGCGATGGCGCCGACGTCGCTGCGCCGGATATGCCGTTCGTCGGGCCGCGGATGCACGGTCACGCCAAGCGCGCCTGCGTCGCGCACGATTTTGGGAAAGGCGAGCAGATCGGGCGCGCCCGTGCGCCGCGAATTGCGCAGCAGCGCGATCTTGTTGAGATTGACGCTGAGGCGAGCCATGCCGGCGCTCCCTTTCGTCGAAGCCGATCGGCCGATAACATTCCGCCGTCGCGCGCGCCAATGCGGAAACGGAATGGTTGAGGGAACGCCTGAGTGATGTCTGATCGTCCGATCGCGATCACGCTGGGCGATCCGGCCGGGATCGGCCCGGAGATCGTCGCGAAACTGTTCGCTGCGCCGTTGTCCGCGCCGGCCCTCGTGGTCGGCGATCTCGGCGCGCTGCGCCGCGCCGCGGCGCGGTCGGGCCAGATCGTGCGCGAGGCGTCTTCGCCCGCCGACATGACAAACGATGGGGCGATCCCTGTTCTCGCGACGTCCGACATCGGCGCCGATCTCCCTTATGGCCGTGTCGACGCCCGCGCTGGCCAAGCCGCGCATGACGCGATCATCAAGGCCGCCGATCTCGCTTTGCGCGGCGATGCGCGCGCGGTCGTCACGGCGCCGATTCACAAGGAGGCGCTGGCCGCCGCGGGCGTGGCGTTTCCGGGGCATACGGAATTGCTGGCGGCGCGCGCCGGCGTCGATCATGTCGCGATGATGCTCGCCAATGACGAATTGCGCGTGCTGCTCGTCTCGATCCACGAGCCGCTCCGGCGCGCTGTAGAACTGGTGACGCCCGAGAGCGAGCTGCGCGCCATCCGCTTCGCTGATCGCGCCTGCCGCGCGCTCGGAATCGCGAAGCCGCGCGTCGCCGTGGCGGGATTGAACCCGCACGCCGGCGAGCATGGCCTGATGGGCGAGGAGGATGACGCCATCATCGCGCCCGCGATCGCAGTCGCGCGCGGTGAGGGAATCGATGCGTCGGGGCCTTATCCGCCCGACACCGTGTTCATGCGCGCGCGGCGCGGCGCGTTCGACATCGTCGTCGCGCAATATCACGATCAGGGGCTGATTCCGGTCAAATATCTTGGGCTCGATCAGGGCGTGAACGTCACCGTCGGTCTGCCTTTCGTGCGCACGAGCGTCGATCATGGAACGGCGTTCGACATCGCGGGCGAAGGAATCGCGGATGAATCCTCGCTGCGCGCCGCGTTCGACATGGCGGCGAGGATGAGCGCGGCGGCGGCTGAATCGGGATAAAAAAAAGGGGCGCGGCGCGCCCCTTTTCTCGTCGGATCTTCTGTCAGCGAAAGCGTGTCACGCCTTGCTGAACATCTCCTCCACATGGTCCCAGTTCACGAGATTCTCGACGAACGCCTTGAGATAGTCGGGACGGCGGTTGCGGTAGTCGATGTAGTAGGAGTGCTCCCACACGTCGCAGCCCAGGATCGGCGTCGCGCCATGCACCAGCGGATTCTCCCCGTTCGGCGTCTTGCTCACGATGACCTTGCCGTCCTTGACCGCGAGCCAGGCCCAGCCGGAGCCGAACTGCGTGACGCCGGCCTGGATGAAATCCTCTTTCATCTTGTCGACCGAGCCGAACGAATCGATGATCGCCTTCTCGAGCTTGCCCGGAATCTTGCCGCCGCCATTCGGCTTCATCCACTTCCAGAAATGGACGTGGTTGTAGTGCTGGCCGGCGTTGTTGAAGAGGCCGGCGTTCTTGCCGAACGAGCCCTTGACCACCTCTTCAAGGCTCTTGCCTTCCCATTCCGTGCCCTTGAGCAGGTTGTTGCCGTTGGTGACGTAAGCCTGATGATGCTTGTCGTGGTGGAACTCCAGCGTTTCCTTCGACATATAGGGTTGCAGCGCGTCATAGGCGTATGGAAGATCGGGAAGGGTGAAGGACATCGCATGCTCCTTGGATTGAATTGAGGGGGGTAGGCCACCCTGTCGCCGCCGGAACCTATTCAGCGTTGGCGCCGGGGGCAACCGTCAGCGGGCATATGGGCATCCCGCGAACGGGTCTTTCTTTTGCCGGGTTATTCATGTTTGGGCGATATCGGCTCGTGGAGCAATGCGGGCCGTGAGCAAAAATTGGGGTGACGATCGCAGATGCCGTTCCTGTTGCTGGTTGGATTGAGCGCGATATTGGCTCTCGTGGGCGTCGCGGCCGCGTGGCTGGGCGTCGACGATCGCAATCCCGGCCTGCTCGGCGGCGGGGTGGTGGCGCTCGGTCTTGCCGGGCTTCTGATGGGACTTGCGATGCTCGTGCGCGAGATTCGCGCCTTCCGGACGGCGATGACCGACGCCTTCATGGAATGGTCGCTGGCCCGCGGCCCGTCCGGATTCGGTCCCGCCGCGGCGGCGACTTCGGTCGCGTCGCCGGCCGCCGAGCCGATCGGCGATGCCGCTTTGGCGGCGGTGGCGGCTGGCCTCGCCGAGCAGACGAGGCGCGCCGGCGTTGAAAAAAGCAACGGCGAAACGGCCCAGGCCGAGCTGCCGCCGCTCTATCCCGACAAGCCGGCCGAGCCTGAAATCACGGTTCCATCGCCCCGCTCTGTGTTCATCGAGGCCGGTTTGAAGGGAAAGCCGCCGATCGAGGAGGCGCGGGCGGATGATTCGACGCCGATCAGGCCGCCTTCGGTCGAATCCCTCCTGCGCCCGCAGGCGCGCCGGTTCAGCGAGAATCGCGCGCGGCTGTCGCCTCTGTTCAGGCCGGGCTCTCTCGACGAGCAGCCGGCGACGGGAGCCGTGGCCGCTTCCGAGACCGCGCCGGAAAAGCCTGCGGCTTCGGCTGAAACCGTTGCACCGCCGACGCCGCCGGACATCGACACGATTCTGAACGAGATCATCTCCCGCCGCGACCGGCAGCATCAGAAGCCGTCGGAGCGGGACGCTGAGCCGGAGCCGGAGCTGCGGCGCGCCGGGCCCGCCGCGCCGGAGCCTGCCGAGGGCGAGCCGGCCGTCGCCGCGCTCGCCGAGGCGACCGATGAGCTGAAGCGCGCCGAGCCGGCCCCGACGGAAACAAACCTGACGCCGCCGCCCCCTGTCGTCGCGGTTGCTGAGGTTGAAGCTGAGAGTCAGGTTGAGATCGTGGCGGAGGCCGTGGCGCCCCCGTCGCCCGCGTCTGATCGCGCTGACGACAGCACGCTGATGCGCGAACCCGCCGAATCGCCTGAGGCCGAATCCGTCGAGGCCGAGACCGGCCAGGAGAGCTCCGCGATC
>MKVY01000027.1:192764-197351 GCA_001899525.1 Rhizobiales bacterium 65-9 | reverse complement strand
GAGGAGCCGCAGCCAGAGTCGCCCGCCGCAGATGAAGTCCCGGTCGACGCCGAAGCCTCCGAGGCCGTCACGCGCAAGATGGTGCGCAGTTTTTCCAGCGGCCCGAACCGCTACACCATGTATGAGGACGGCTCGATCGAGGCTGAAACGCCGACGGGCCGTCTCAGCTTCGCGTCTTTCGACGATCTCCGCCGCTACATCGACGAGCGGATGACGCAGCGCAGCGCCGGGGCCTAACGAGCCTCGGCGGTTTCCGTCAGGCGGTTGCGCCGCGTTCCGTCGCCCACAGCGCGAACGCGTAGACGAGCGCCACCTCTTCGAGCCGGTTGAAGCGGCCGGAGGCGCCGCCATGGCCCGCCGCCATGTTGATGCGCAGCATCACCGGGCCGCCGCCTGTCATCGTCGCGCGCAGGCGCGCGATCCATTTCGCCGGCTCCCAATAGGTGACGCGCGGATCGGTGAGCCCGCCGAGCGCGAGAATGGCCGGATACTCTTTCGCCTCGACATTGTCGTAGGGCGAATAAGCGAGGATTTGTTTGAACGCCGTCGCATCGGCGATGGGGTTGCCCCATTCCGGCCATTCCGGCGGCGTGAGCGGCAACTGATCGTCCAGCATCGTGTTCAGCACGTCGACGAAGGGGACTTCCGCCACGAGGCCCGCGAAGAGATCGCCGGCGCGATTGGCGACGGCGCCGATGAGCATGCCGCCGGCGCTGCCGCCATGTCCGACGATTTTCTTTTTCGAGGTGTAGCGCGCCGCGATCAGCGCGCGCGCCGCCGCGGAAAAATCGTCGAACGTGTTGGTTTTCTTCTCGCGCTTGCCGTCGAGATACCATCCCCATCCCTTGTCCGATCCGCCGCGGATATGCGCGATCGCATAGACGAAGCCGCGATCGACGAGGGAGAGGCGGTTGGCTGAGAAATAGGCCGGTATCGGCAGGCCATAGGCGCCGTATCCGTAGAGCAGCAGCGGGGCCGATCCGTCGATCGGCGTGTCGCGCCGATGCAGGATCGAAACCGGAACCTGCGCGCCGTCGTCGGCCGTCGCGAAGATTCGCGTCGTCATGTAGCGCGACGGATCATGCCCTGACGGAATCGTCTGCCGCTTGCGCAGCGCGCGCGTGCGCGCGGCCATGTCGTAATCCCACACTTCGTTGGGCGTCGTCATGGACGAGTAGCTGAAGCGCAGCGTCGTGGTGTCGAACTCAAATCCGCCGTCCATGTCGAGCGCGTAGGCCTGTTCGTTGAACGCGATCGCATGCTCCTCGCCGCTTGAAAGATCGCGGATGACGATGCGCGGCAGCGCATTCTCGCGCTCGAGCCGCGCCAGGAAGCCCGCGAACAGCTCGAATTCGACGAGATAGGTTCCGGCGCGATGCGGGATGAGGTCGCGCCAGGTCTCCCGCGTCGGCGATGCGAGCGGCGCGGTCATGATGCGGAAGTCGAGCGCGTCGAGATTGGTGAGGATGAACAGCTCCTCGCCGCGATCCTGCGCCTCGTAGCGCACGCCTGTCTCGCGCGCCGCGATCAGGCGCGGCTTCGCCTGCGGATCGGCGAGATCGATCAGCCATTGCTCGGACGTTTCATGATCTCCCGCCGCGATCACGCAGAAGCGGCGCGTGGCGCTGTCATGGATGTTGACGTACCAGCCCTCGTCCTTCTCCTCATAGACGAGTTCGTCCTGCGCCTGCGCCGTTCCCAGACGATGCCGATAGACGCGCAGCGGCCGGTGATTGTCGTCGAGCCTGACATAATAGAAGGCGCGGCCGTCGGCGCTCCAGACGATCTCGCCGTCCGTTTCCTCCACGATGTCGGGCAGGTCCTCGCCATTCGCCCAGTCGCGCACGCGCACGGTGAAATACTCCGACCCCATCGCGTCCGCGCTCCACGCTTCCAGCGCGTGATCGGGCGAATGGCGCGCGCCGCCGAACTGGAAAAAGTCGAGTCCCTCCGCCAGCTTGTCGCCGTCGAGAATGACCGTCTCCGCTCCGCCGTTGCGCGGCGCGCGCGCGATGAGCGGATGTTCGCCGCCTTCGCGGAATTTCCGGAAATAGGCGAACGGCCCGTCAGGCGCGGGCGGGGAGGAATCATCCTCCTTGATGCGCGCGCGCATTTCCTTGACGAGCTTTCTACGCAACGCGCGCGCGCCGCCGAGCACGCTGTCGGTATAGGCGTTCTCGGCCTCGAGATGGGCGCGGATGTCGGGCGCAAGCCTGGCCGGCTCGCGCAGCACCTCCCGCCAGTTGGCGTCCTTCAGCCAGGCGTAGTCGTCAGAAACCGTGAGGCCGTGCCGGGTGAAGGAGGACGGGCGCCGTTCGGCCGCGGGGGGAGTCGCGCCGGCGCCCGGCGCGGACAGGCTGGAGCGGGAGGTCATTGGCGTGTGCCTTCAGGGATGCGGTCGCGGGGTGATTAGAATCGTGTCGCGGCCCACGCAAGGATTGGGCTCGCCGAGCCGGCGAAGTCTATACTGACGTTTCTCTTTTTGTAATTGGCGATGTTCTTCGCCGGTCGACCAGATACTTTTGCGCTGTTTGTTGAATAGTGGCGCAAAACGCTATAGTTCAGTTCTGCGTCGCCCGGCGAACCTTTTCCGGAGAACGGCCGGCGGCGAACAAAAAGCGGGGGCGATATGAAATCCGAGGATGCCGTCAATTTCGTTGAACTCGCGTCGCGCATCGTCGCGGCCTATGTCGGAAATCATTCGGTGCCGACAAGCGATCTGCCGGGGCTCATTCGGGAGATTCATGGCGCTCTGTCGAACCTCGACAATATCTCGCCGGAGGCGCCAAGCGAGCCGGCGAAGCCGGCGGTCAACCCGAAGAAGTCCATTCATCCCGAATATCTCGTCTGTCTCGAGGATGGGCTGAAGTTCAAGTCGCTGAAGCGGCATCTGCGGACGAAGTACGGCCTGTCTCCGGAGCAGTACCGGGAGAAATGGGGCCTTGCGCCCGACTATCCGATGGTCGCCCCGAGCTATGCGCGCGCGCGCTCGACCCTCGCCAAGCAGATGGGTCTCGGCCAGACCCGCAAGCGTCGCGGCGCCTGACCGCGCGCTGAATCGGTCGTTCGCCTTTTCTGAGCCCGCTCCGGTTTTGCCGGTGAGAGCGCCTCTCGCTTGCCATAGGAGAATATAGTCCTATAATAGAACATAAAGTGAACAAGGATAGATGATGTCCAGCCTGCAGCGCCTCCAATCCCCCACCCGCGATCGCCGCTCCATCCACGGAGGGAAGTCGGAGCAGGCGGATCGCCTTCTGTCGCTGCTGGAGGGCGGGCCCATCGCGCTCCGGCTGGCCGCGGGCGGGCTGGCGGTCGCGGAAAAGGCGGGGCGGCGCCATCGCTTCGCTGCGGCGGTCGTCGAGGCGCTCATCCGCGATGATCTTGCGCTGCGAAAGGCGGATCATCTGCTCGCGGCGACGGACGCCGGCCGCGCCCGGCTGAAGCGGCTGCGCGCGGACAGGGCCGATCCCTTTGTCGCCCAACACGCCGATTTGCGTGAAACGACGATCCCGGAGCCGGAGGGGAGAAGCCGGGTAACGGTCAATGACGGGGAAAGTCCGCTCGCCTGGCTCCATCGCCGCAAGGGGCCGGATGGCGCGCCGCTGATCTCGGCCGCCCAGTTCGCCGCCGGCGAACGCCTGCGCGCCGATCTCACGCGGGCGCAGATCATGCCGCGCGTCACCGCGAACTGGTCAGCCGCCGTCGCATCCGGCCGTCGCGGCGGCGAGGGCGCGATGGCGACCGACGCCATGATCGCCGCGCGCCAGCGCGTCGAGCGCGCGCTTGTCGCGGCCGGGGACGAGTTCGCCGGTCTTCTTCTCGACGTCTGCGGTTTTCTGAAGGGGCTGGCTGAGGTCGAGCGTGAGCGCGGCTGGCCGGCGCGGTCCGCCAAGCTCGTTCTGGACATGGCCCTGACCCGTCTCGCGCGACACTATGGTCTGGAAAGCGAAACGAGGGGCGCGGAGCGGAGCCCGGGCCTTCGCTTCTGGGGCGCCGCCGGCTACCGCCCCTCCATCGACGGCGCCGCCTGATCGCCGAGGGCGGCGCGCGCGTCGGCCTTGATGCGCTCCACCATCGCCCGCACCCCGTTCGAGCGCTGCGGCGTCAGATGCTCCGCCAGGCCGAGGTCGCGGTAGAGCGCCAGCGCGTCTCCGGCCAGAACCTCCTCCGGCGTCCTGCCGTTGAAGAAGGCGAGGGTGAGCGCCACCAGCCCGCGGACGATATGGGCGTCGCTGTCCCCGCGCCAGGACAGCCGGGGCGGGGAGGACGAGCGGTCCGGCTGCGCCTCCAGCCAGACCTGGCTGGCGCATCCGCGCACCTTGTTGGCGTCATTGTGGGCGGCGTCCGGCAGCGGCGCGAGCGTCTTCCCGAGCTCGATCACATAGCGGTAGCGGTCCTCCCAGTCCTCCAGGACCGAGAAATCGTCGATGATGGCGTCGATGGTTTGCGTCATGGCGAGCTTTTGATCCGCGCCCTTATAGCAGCGCGGCGCGGGTCGCGGCCAATCCGCCCGCCGTCTTTGGCGCGCCTCTCTACATGGCGACGCGGACGCCGGTTTGCGACCCGGATTACCCGCCTGAGCGGCTG
>MKVY01000027.1:179469-192726 GCA_001899525.1 Rhizobiales bacterium 65-9 | reverse complement strand
GGGCCTCGCCGCGCAGAAGCGCTTCACTTCCACGAGCGTCGCCTGGCCGGCGCTCGCGGCGAGCGCGTCGACGCCGCCGTTGCGCGATCCGTCGTCCGACGCGAACCAGGTGATCGCGCCGACGCACAGAGAAATTTTCGTCAGTCGTCCCAGCATGACTGCGCTTTCCGGTCCCGCGCGCATGATAGCCGCGCGCCGCGAAAGCGGCGTGAAGCGAGTCGCGGAAATTGCGGCGGCGATTTTAACCCGCCGGCAAGACTTGCGGCTGGATCGCGCTGACATCGCGCGAATGTCGCGATTCAGCAACCGCTCATTCACCATCCGTCGAGAAAGGCCCGCGGCTGCGCGCGCCGAGGCTGCGAAAACAAGCGTCAGGGGCGTGTCCGCGCGCTTGCGACGCACATCTTTAGCGGGACCTTAAGGCGTGGCTGCGAGGTTCTGACCGAATGAAAGAGCGCGGATCGAAAGATTGCGTCGGGATGGCGAAGGGGCATGTGGTTTTCAAAAGGCCTGGCTCGGTTGAAGCCCTTGTCCGCTGAGGAGCGCGTCAGCGCCATGCAGGCTGCGGCGCTCGCGCCGTACGCGGCGCTTGGCGATGTCGTCGTCAGCTTCGACGCGCAGGCGAATGTCGTCGCCTCCTGCGGCGACGTTGCGTCGCTGCTTGGCGTTGCGCCAGAAGCGCTTCTCAATGACGGGCTGTTTGTCCGCATCCATGTCGCCGACCGGCCCTTGTTCCTGAAGGCGATCAGCGACGCGTCGCGCGGCTTCGCGCCGCGCGTCGAATGGCTGCGCGTGCGGCGCGGCGGACAGCGCGCGGAACATTTTCTCGATGTCGAAATGCGCTGCGCGCGCGACGGCGCCGACGCCTGCATGGCGATCCTGCGCGACGTGACCGACGCGCGGGCGCGCGAGGAGGAGTTGTCGCGCGCCAAGGTCGACGCGGAGGAAAGCAGCGTCGCCAAGGATCGCTTCCTCGCGACCATCAGCCACGAACTGCGCACGCCGCTGAACGCCATCATTGGCTTCTCCGAGATTCTTGGCTCCGACGCGGTCGGCCCGATCTCCGATGAGCGTCGGCGCGAATATGCGAAGATCATCCGCGATTCCGGCGAGCATCTGCTCGAAATCGTCAACATGCTGCTCGACATGTCGAAGCTGGAATCCGGCACGTTCGAGGTCGAGCCCGAGCCGTTCGATCTGCGCGGTCTGCTGGGCGGCGTCTGCGACATGATGGCGATCCGCGCCGCGCAGGCCGATGTCGATCTGGTGCGCGAGTTCAGTCCGGACGTCGCGGACATCGTGTCGGACCGTCGCGCCTGCCGTCAGATACTGATCAATCTCATCAACAATGCGATCAAGTTCACGCCGCCGCGCGGAACGGTCTCGGTGCGCGCGTCGCGCGTCGGCGGCGCGCTCGATCTGATCGTGGAGGATTCGGGCGTCGGCATCTCGGCCGACGATCTGCCGCGCCTCGGCAGTCCGTTTTTTCAGGCCCGGTCGACCTATGATCGTCCCTACGAGGGCACCGGCCTCGGCCTCTCGGTGGTGCGCCGTCTCGTCGGCCTCCTCGGAGGCACCATCATGATCGAGAGCGGCCCGAACGCCGGCACGCTGGTGACGGTGCGCCTGCCTTTCGACGGGCGCACCGATATCGCGCCCGGCGCGATCGCGCCGATTGTCGCGATGCCGCGCCAGCCCCGCGCTGCGCTTCTGCGCTCCGCCGTTTTTGAACCCGTGCGTCTCAGTGCCTGATCTTATGCCTGTCCAGAATACGCCTCAACGCGCCCGCAAGTCGCCGGCGCGGCGCAAATCCTCCTTTCGTTTGTTCGCTGCGCTCCGCCGCTGGCCGCGCCGTCGCGTGGTTCTGGCGGGCGTCATCGTGATCGCGGCGACCGTGATTGCGGTGAACGCGCTCGTCCTCCAGTCGGCGCGCCATCCCGCCCCGTTGTTCGCCGCCGTCGAGAAGGCGCGCGAGGACGCGGCGCGTCGCGCCTCCCAGCGCGCCGCTGCGCCGACCCCGCCGGCCCGACCTGCCGCCGAGGCGCCGGCCGCGCCGGTCCAGACCGCCTCATCCCAGCCCGCCCCAGCCGCCGCGCCGGCGCCGCCTCCTGCCGCTGTTCCGCCGCCGGCGGCGCCGAAGTCGGAGCCGCAGTCCCTCGCGCGGCTGATGGCCGATGTGGCGGAGAAGCCCTCTCGCCCAGCCGAACGCGCGCAGACGGAACGAGGCCAGCATGTCGCGACGATCGAGAAGGCCGCGGTTCAGGACCGACCTGCTCCGCCGCGCCCGCCGGCGCGCGGCGGCGATGCGCTCGGCGAGCTAATAAGGGGCGGCATCGTGCCCCCGGGCGGCATTCCCTCCGAACCCGATCCGCGCATCATGCAGGCGCAGCGCGGTCTGGCGCGGTCCGGCGCCGCTGGGGTGAAGCCCGACGGGTTCATGGGGCCCGCGACCCGCGCCGCCATCGAGAAATTCGAGCGCGAGCATAAATGGCCTGTCACCGGCGAGGTGAGCGCCCGGCTGCTGCGCGAACTGGGCGTGATCTCCGCGAGCCGTCCTTGACGGAACGCGCCGGGGGACGCTTGCTGGCCCGGTGTCCGCGCGACTGAAATCCGAGATCTGGGCCGCGGCCTGGCTGCGGCGCTGCGCTGTGGCCGGCGCATCCGCCGTGCTCAGACGGCGCGGCGCGGCGAGCGCTGGCGCGATCTTCGTGAAGGTCGATCGGCTCGACGGAACCGCGATCCTCTACGGGCCGGCGCCGCAAAGCGACTATGGCGAAACGGCGGACGACCGGCTCTTCGCGCGCCTGCACGACGCCGAGACGATCGAAGCGTCTGCGGTCGAGGAGCGGATGCGCAAGGAAATCCGCTTCGATCCCGATCTTTGGCTGCTGGAGGTCGAGGATCGCGAGGGGCGCGCCTTCCTCGATTTCTGACCGTCCTAAAGCGTGATGCGGAAAACCGGAACGCGGTTTTCGGAGCGCGTCATGCGGCTAGAGCATTTTCGAGCGAAGTGGATACCGGTTCGCGTGAAGAAAATGCGATAAAACCAAGACTGAGAGCAAGTCCGCGATTCGGAGAATTGCGGAATTGCTCTAGAAGCCGGGGAAGTTGAACGAATAGGTCGCGGTAGCGCCGAAGCTGTACTGATTTGGCGATCCGATCGCCCGCGTGATCGGGCTTTGCGCCGCGTCGCCCGTCAGCCGCTTGTAGCCCGCATAGACGGACGTGGACCAGGCCGGCGACCAGTTGGTGCTGACGGCCGCCAGCGCGCCCACCGAGGTCACGCCGCCGCTCGGCGCATAGGCCGAGACGAGGCCGTTGGCGATCGCCTCGTCCGGCGACACGCCGTAGAAGCGGTCGACATAACGGTCCGAGCCGGCGGTGACGCGCGGTCCGATCGACAGCGTGTGCGAGCCGATGCGGTAGACCGCATCAAGGCCGAGGTCGGCCACGACGCCGCTGTGTGAGCGGACTCCGTGGCGCACCTCGAGCCGCGCGCGGAGCATGTCCTGGATGGGCCAGAATTCGGCGAACGCGCCGATTTCGGCGCCCCATTTGATCTTCCGCAGCCCCTGGAGACGCGCGTCCTGGGAGGCATACCGGCCGCCGACGAAGCGGGCCACGGGACCGACGCGGAAGACGCCGTTGTCGATGAGGGCAAGCCCGATGCCGTCGTCGGGCGCGGAAAACTGGTTCGGCGTTCCCGCGCGCCGGATCGACGCGGAAGGGTAGCCATAGAAGCTCATCTTGTCGGCGCCGGGCCAGGAGGGCGCAACAACCACATTGGCGCGCAGGCTGACGACCCAGCCCTCATCCTTGACCGAAGCGGCCTGCTGCGCCGCCGCTGGCGCGGCCATCGACATGAAAGCGGAAAGCGACGCCGCAGACCACGAACCCAGACTCGTTAATCGCATTAATACTCTCTCGCCCGCGGCGACCTGTAGCGCGGTTGGCATGGGGCATCAACCTCGGTTTCGGCCGTCGGTCCGGCTTGCGGGCGTCGCCGCCTTCGGATCCTTCAGCCCGCTTTGCGCGGTTGAACGTGGCGACAGCGTGGCCGCCGCTGCGGCTTGCCGTCGCGGGCTTCTCGCCGCCGTCTCCTGCGCCGCCGGAAGGGGTTCCGGTTCATCCCTAGTGATCGTCCTCAGAAGCCGCGCCGCTGTCGGCCGGTCGAGGGACTGGAAGCTCGTCATCGCCTCCTGCAGGCCGGCGCCGGAGCGGGTTGCGGCGGGGCCGACGCCGACGAAAATGCGAATCGCATCGGCGTCCTCAAGGCCTGCAGCGCGGCATGCGATGGCGACCAGCTCGCCGCTCGTCTCGTCGAACAGCGGATCGAGCGCGGCCGCCGGAAGGCCGAGCACGCGGGCGAGAATGGCGACCACGTCCTCGCGGTCGCGCCGCTCGGAAGCCCGCGCCAGCGCGAGAAGGGCGATTGAGTCGGCCCGTCGGCGCAGGTCGGGCGGGGCGTCCAGATGCGCGAGGCGCGCCGCATCGGCGATCATGCGCTCGCGCGCCGCTCCGTCGGCAGGCGTCGCCGGGGCGCGGGAGACGCGCTTGCGCTTTGGTCGCGGCGGATCGGCGGCGGGCGTCACGCCCTTCGGCCTCAAGCCGCGCGCCGCCAGCGCGGCCAGCACGGGCGCCGGCACGTCCTTGCGGCCGGCCAGCATGCGCGCGACCGCGACGGCGCTCGACATGGACACGCGGGGAATCAGCGCCGCGCCGATATCCGCGAAGCTTTCGGCCGCGAGCGGATCGCGTTCCGCGCCCTGAATGAAGGCGCGGGCGATATCCTCGAGCACGACCGCGCGCGTGGCGGGGCGCGACAGCCGATGCGCCGGAGCGGCGCGGAGGGGAGGGTTATCGGCGGACATTTGTGACGAAAAGGACGCAGATCGCTTGTGGCGAGGACTGTGCGTCAGCGTACCGACGAACTGTTAGCGCGCCGTTAACCATCAGCCTGTCTGATCGAACTGCGTCGAAATGGCGCGAAGGAGATGAGCATGGGCGCCGTGATCGCCTGGCCGGGGCCGTCCGCCAAAGCGGCTGAGAGACGCCTCGACGACAAAGAGCCGCGCGGACAGATTCTGTTCTTCACCGGCGTTCGATACGAGCGCCATGACGATGCGAACCGCCCGACCGGCGCTGATCCCTCGGCGGGCGCGTCCGGCGCGCAGCGCCGCCGTCGAAATCGCGCCTGATCGCGTGACGGCGTGAGACGAGTTCCGGTCGCGCTTCTCGCCGCCGCCGCGGCGATGACATTGTCCGCCTGCGCGGAGCGCGGCGATTTCGGCCGGCCGAAGGAAACGGCGCTGTCCAAGCTGGTCACGCCGCTGCTTGGACCGACGCAATCGTCTTATCCCTTCACCGACGACGAGCAGGAATTGCGGGCGCGCTCCTGGCGTTTTCTCATGCCGGCGAAGGAGCGCACCGTTTTCGACGGCGTCGTGTATGACATGGCGCGCATGGGATATATCGGCGCTGACTATTTCCCGGAGACGAAGAGCTGGTACAAGGACGCGCTGCTCGGCGACCGATTTCGCTCGCCGGCGTCGCGTTTCGCGCGCATCGCGGAGGACGCTTCCGCCGATCGCGGCCTGCTTGTGCCCTTCGGCGCGACCGCCGCCGCCGTGATGGAAAGCGATCGTCGCCGGCTCGGCGCGATGCGCGAGGTCCGCGACCTCAGCGAGGCGGATGTCGGCGACGCCAATATCCGCATGCGCGAGAACGCCACGCTGATCGCCTGGGTGTGCAACCGCATGGCGATGCGCGCCGCTTCCTATCGCCACGCGCTTGAACATATTTTTGTCGCTGCGCCGCAGGTGGAAGCGGTGACGGCCGAGCGTCAGCTCACCTTGCTGGAGCATGACGTCGGCGTGATGCGCGCGACAGGATGCGTGCGGCCCGATCCGTTCCGCGACATCGCGCTCGATCGGGGCTTGCGCATGCCGCCCGACGGACGGTTTTATTCCGAAGACATTCTCTGGGGTCCGGAACGGCGCGCGCCGGCTGGCGGCAACGTCGTGGTGCGCAAGGGCTGAAATCGAGTTTCGTCAGCGGCGCAATAAAAATCCGTCGTTCATGCCGCATGGCGCGACAGTCCGGCATCGCGATAGGCGCGTTGCGACGCCGCTGGCCGTCCGCCGCCCCGCTCGATCCCCGCCGCGCGAAATCCCTACCGTTTTCGCCCGCGATCCGTTAGGGCATGGAGCATGCCGCGCTCCCGCCCTTCCGTTGCTCCCTCGCGCGCCAGCGCGAAGGCGCGGCCGTTCTGGCTCGACAAGACTTTGGAGGACATGACGGAGCAGGAGTGGGAATCCCTCTGCGACGGTTGCGCGCGCTGCTGCCTCATCAAACTCGAGGACGAGGATACGGGAAAAATCCTGCACACCGACATCGGCTGCAAGCTGCTCGATGGAGAGACCTGCCGTTGCAAGGATTATCCGCGCCGCTCCACGCGCGTGCCCGATTGCGTGACGCTGACTCCCGAAGCCGTGCGCGCGCTGACATGGCTGCCTCCGACCTGCGCATACAGGCTCGTGGCGGAAGGAAAAGATCTCTTCGACTGGCATCCTCTCAAGACCGGCGACTCCGGCAGCGTCCACCGCGCCGGCGTATCCGTGAAAGGGCGCGTGCATTGTTCAGAGAAGGAATTGCCTGTCGCGCGGTGGCATGAGCGCATCAAACGCTGGCCGAACATGACGCCGAAAGGGCGAAGGCCCTGAAGGGCGGCGCTTCCTTCGGGAAGAGGCCGCCCGCTGATTCCGCCCATTGATGACGATGATCGGCGCGGAAGCGCTTATCGCGCCGCTGGCGCGCTCGCCATGCCCGCCATGTCGCGAAACTCCTGCTGCACATGGAATTTCCATGCGCGCTTCGGTCCCGCCATCGTGTTGAGATAATAGAGATCGACGCCATGCGGCGCGCCGACGGGGTGATAGCCTTTGGGCGCCAGCACGACGTCGCGGTCCGACGCCGCGATCGTCTCGTCGATGGTCCCCTCGTCGTCATAGATGCGCTGCAGCGCAAAGCCGCCGGGCCGGTTCATGCGGTGATAGTAGGTCTCTTCGAGATAGGTTTCGTTGGGAAAATCGTCGCGGTCGTGCTTGTGCGGCGGATAGCTCGACCAGTGGCCGCCGGGCGTGATCACCTCGACCACGAGCAGCGAATGCGCCGGATCCTCTTCGGGGAGGATGTTGTAGGGATGGCGGACATTCGTTCCGGTTCCGCGTTGCAGCTGCCGCGCGTTGTCGGGCGCGATCACGCGGGGCTGGTGGGACCCGCCGCCGGGGGCGGAGCAGACGGCGAGCTCCAGATCGGTCTCGGCCCTCACGCTCACGCGCGCGCCCTGCGGCGCATAGAGCGCCCAAGGTTGACCGTCGAAGGGCGACATGCGCTCGCCGAGCCGGCCGAAATCCTTGCCGTCGACGCGCATGGTCACGACGCCGCTCACCAGGACGAGGCAGAGTTCATCCTGTCCTGCAGCGATTTCCACGGTCTGTCCGGCTTTCATCAGTCGCACGGAGAAACCGACATAGCGCCATTTGGCGCTCGCGGGCGTGATCGCATGGATGAGGCCCTGAGCGTCGGGAGCGGCGGGCTTCACGAGCAGCGGCGATGTCATTGTGCGATCCTCATGCGGAGTCATGGATGAGCTTATCATGCGCGGGCTTTTTGCGCCCGCGTCTTACCGGCCATCGCGGCGGCGCGGTCGGAAGCGCTCCGACCGATCGCCGGGCGCGCCGCAAGTGAAATCAGGCGAGCGTGAATCCGGTGTCCGCGAAAACCTTCTTCAGATGCGCGACGCCCTTCTTCGCGTAAGGGAGCGCCGACGCTTTTTTCGGGTCTTGTTCGGCCTCGACCACGACCCAGCCCTTATAGCCGTCGAGTTCGCGGAACACCGCCGCGAAGTCGATCATGCCGTCGCCGGGAACCGTATAGACGCCGAGATCCTGGCCGTCGCCGAGAATGGCGTGCAGAAAACTCCAGTCCTTCGCCGCCGCCTCGCGCATGATCGGTTCGCGCACGTCCTTTGTATGAATATGGCTGATGCGCGACCGATAGCTGCGCGCGATCTCGGCGGGATCGCTGCCGCCCCATGTCGCGTGCCCGGTGTCCAGCACGAAATGCGTCGCGTCGCTGGTGGAATCGGCGAAGCGGGCGATGTCCTCGCGCGACTGAACGATCGTTCCCATGTGATAGTGATAGACGAGCTGAAATCCGTCGTCGCGCAGCATCGCGGCGAGCTCGCTCATGCGCGCGCCATAGGGCTTCCATTCCTCCGCCGGAAGAACAGGCCGCTGCGACAGGGGAATCTCGCGGCGGCCGTGGATCGCGTTCGACGTTTCAGCGACGATGAAGACGGGCGTTCCCATCGCCTTCAGCAGCTTGCGGTGCGCCGCCGACAACGCGAACTCCTCCTTCGCGTCGCGGGTCAGGAGCTCGATCGAATGCCAGCCGCCGATGCACGCCATGCGGAACGGCTCCAGCGCCGCTTTCAGTTCGGCCGCCACGCGCGGGAACTTGTGTCCGAGCTCCATGCCGGCGAAGCCGGCCTCCTGCGCTTCGAGAAGGCAGATGTCGAGCGGCGTGTCGCCGCCGACGGTCTGGTCGTCGTCGTTCGACCAGGCGATGGGATTGGCGCCGATGCGGATGGGCATGGTGATCTCCGAATTGTCAGTCGCCGAGCCGCTGCGCCTGCAGGGCCGACACATAGTCTTCGCGCGCCTTCAGCACCTCTGAGCGGGAGGAGACTTCAGGAATGGCGACGTCCCACCAATGCCCGCCCGCATCCGTCGACGGCATGGGATCGGTGTCGATGACGATCACATGAGTCTTTTCCGAGGCGCGCGCCCGCTTCACCGCGGATTCCAGATCGGCCACGCCCGCGACCTTTTCCGCGATCGCGCCGAGGCTCGCCGCATGCGCCGCGAAATCGATGGCGGGCAGCTCCTCATGGCGCGCGTCGCGCAGCAGGTTGTTGAAGCTTTCGCCGCCCGTGGCGCGCTGCAGCCGGTTGATGCAGCCGAAGCCGCGATTGTCGAGCACGATGATGATCAGCTTCTCGCCGAGCATGACGGAGGTCGCGATTTCGGAGTTCATCATGAGATAGGACCCGTCGCCGACCATGACGATCACCTCGCGCGACGGATCGGCCATCTTGACGCCGAGGCCGCCGGCGATCTCGTAGCCCATGCAGGAAAAGCCATATTCCATATGGTATCCGCCGGGCGCGCCGGGTCGCCAGAGCTTGTGCAGTTCGCCGGGGAGTCCGCCCGCCGCGCAGACGATGACGTCGCCGGTCTCGCTGGCGCGCTGCACGGCGCCGATCACCTGCGCGTCCGAAGGGAGGGCGGCGTTGGTCGGCGCGAGATAGGGCTCCGCCTTTTTCAGCCAGTCCCCGCGCCGCTGCTTCGCGAGCGCGGTCCATTCCTTCGTCGCCGGCGCGTCGAGCACGCGGGACAGCGCGTCCAGCGTGGCGCGCGCATCGCCCACGACCGGCAGCGCGCGATGCTTCGTGGCGTCGAAAGGCTGGATGTTGATGCTGATGATGGCGCGCTCCGGATTCCGGAACAGCGCCCATGAGCCGGTGCTGAAATCCTGAAGCCGCGTGCCGACGGCGATGATCACGTCGGCCTCCTGCGCGCAGTCGTTCGCCGCTTGCGTTCCGGTCACGCCCACGGCGCCCAGGCCGAGCGCATGATCGTCGGGAACCGCGCTCTTGCCCGCCTGCGTTTCGCAGATCGGCGCGCCGATGCGCTCAGCGAACGCGACCAGCGCGTCTTCGGCCTGTGAGTAGAGAACGCCGCCGCCAGCGATGATGAGCGGCTTCTTCGCGTCCTGGATGACGGTCGCCGCCGTCGCGAACTCGTCCCCGTCCGGCATCGGGCGTCGCGCGATCCAGACCTGCGGCGCGAAGAAACTCTCCGGATAGTCGAACGCTTCGGCCTGCGTGTCCTGGCAGAGCGCGAGCGTGACGGGCCCGCACTGGGCCGGGTCGGTCAGCACGTTGAGCGCGCGCGGCAGCGCCGCAATGATTTGCTCCGGCCTGGTGATGCGGTCGAAATAACGTGACACCGGGCGAAAGCAGTCATTGGCGGAGATTGTTCCGTCCTGAAAATCCTCGATCTGCTGCAGCACCGGATCGGGGCGGCGATTGGCGAACACGTCGCCGGGCAGGAGCAGGACGGGCAGGCGGTTCACATGCGCAACCGCGGCGGCCGTCACCATGTTGGTCGCGCCGGGGCCGATCGAGGTCGTGCAGGCCATCATGCGCCGCCGCCGCGACGCCTTCGCGAACGCGATCGCGGCGTGCGCCATCGCCTGCTCGTTATGCGCCCGGAAGGTCGGCAGCTTGCCGCGGACGCCATGCAGCGCCTCGCCCATGCCGGCGACGTTGCCATGTCCGAAGATGGCGAACACGCCGTGAAACAGCGGCGTTTCTTCATCATCGATCACGGTCGTCTGCGCCGCGAGAAAGCGAACGACGGCCTGCGCCATGGTGAGCCGCACCGTTGTCATCGCATATCCTCCCGAAAGATGATGTGGCCTGCGCGTTCCCGGTCCCGGAAGCGGTTCCGCTCGCTTGCGCCCGCTGCGCCGTTCCGGGAGCGGCGGGAGGAATGACTGCTGCTCACGCGCGGCTCTCGCGCCACGCCTCGCAGAGGCGGTGGAAGCGTCGCGCCATCTCGGCCGTCGCTTCCGCGTCGCCGATCTCGTTTGTCAGCCAGGCGCGGAACGGCTCCGCGAAGATGGTGCGTCCGACGGCGAAGCCCTTCACGCGGGGCGCGGCGCGCGCCGACGCAAAGGCCGCGCGGATTTTTTCCTCGGGCGCCTCCAGCCCCAGAACCACGATGCCGCGGCAGAGCGGGTCATGCAGGTCGACCACGAGGCCCGCCGCTTTCCAGGCGGCTTCGCTCGCCAGCGGCTCCAGCTTCCACCAGTCGGGCTTGAGCCCGATCTCGTAGAGCCGCGTCATTGCGCGCGCCACGGTGTCGTCCGCCATCGCGCCATTCTTGCTGCAGATGATCTCGATCAGAAGCTCGCGTCCGATGCTGTTGGCGGCGTCGGCGATGCGCAGCAGCTCGCGCTCCTGTCGATGCTTCAAGTCGTCAGGATCGTCGGGATGGTAGAAGCACAGGCACTTCACCGTCTGCGTGACCGGCCATTCGATCAGCTTCGCGCCGATGCTGCCGCCGAATTCGAAATCGAGCGGACGCGACCCCGGCTCCTCGACAGGGCGTCCGACCCAGAGATCATGGCCGGCGGCCTTGAAAAGCGCCGAGCGGCCGTATTTTTCGTCGAGCAGCATGCCGTAGCCGGGCCGCCCGTCCGCGACCTGAAGCGCCGCGTCGACGGCGAGCAGCTTGAAGCGCGGAATGCGGTCGTAAGCCGCGCCGCATTCGTCGGCGATCGTCTCCATCGGCGCGCGATGGTCGATCGCCAGCGCCATCAGTTCGTCGCTGGCGCGCGGCCGCCGCGTGGTTGCGCGATGGATGTGCGACAGGGCCTGATCCTCGCGCAGCCGCCGGCTCGTCGCGCCATGCGCGAGGAAATGCGTCATCTCCGGCGCAGTTGGATATTCCGCGGAGCACAGCAGCCGCGACACCGCGAAGGCGCCGCCGGCGTTGGCGAAGGCGCAGGTCGTCTCCAGCGTTTCCCCGCGCAGATAGCCGCGCAGGAACCCGCCCATGAACCCGTCGCCGGCGCCGAGCGTGTTCAGCACGTCCACCGGATAGCCGGGGCCTTTGACGCCATCCTCGATCGAGTCCGGAATGGCGCCGGCGAAGCACACGCAGCCCATCGGTCCGCGCTTGGCGACGAGCAGCGCCTTCGGCGCCAGCGCCCGGATCGCGCGCAGCGCGGCGAGCGTGTCCTCCGCGCCGCCGGCGATGTGCAGCTCCTCCTCGGTGCCGATGATCACGTCGCAGAGCGGCAGCACGGATTGATATTTTTCCGTCACGGCGCGCGAGGCGAGGTAGCGCGCCTCGCCCGCGGCGTGGCCCGCGAGGCCCCACAGATTCGGGCGGTAGTCGAGATCGAAGAGAACCCTGCCGCCGTTCCGGATCGCGAGCCGCATCGCCTTTTCCTGCGCGGCGGCGACGTTGGGCCGGGAGAAATGCGTTCCGGTGACCAGCACCGCGCCGGCGGCGGCGATGAAGTCTTCCTCGATGTCGTTTTCGTCGAGCGCCATGTCGGCGCAATCGGCGCGATAGAAGATATGCGGGAAATTGTGGTCGTCGCGCACGCCGAGCAGCACGAGCGCCGTCAGCCGCTGCGGGTCGGTCTTGACCCCGCGCGTCTCCACGCCTTCGCGTTTCAGCTGCTCGATGATGTAGCGGCCCATCTGCTCGTCGCCGACGCGCGTGATGACGGCGGAGCGCAACCCGAGCCGGGCCGCGCCGATGGCGATGTTCGTCGGGCTGCCGCCGACCCCCTTCGAGAAGGTGTTTACGTCTTCGAAGCGGCCGCCGATCTGCTGGCCATAGAGATCGACCGAGGAGCGGCCGATGCAGATCACGTCAAGGGAGTGTGTTGTCATGCGGCGTTGATGGCGTCGGCGCGGGCGCTGCGCAAGCGCCCAGGGCGGGTTCGGATAGTTTGCCGGCATAGCGCCTCGGCGGCGGGTCTGTCCATCGCGCGGCGCGCTGGACATCGCCCGCCCGAAGGCGGAATTTGCCGGCGGGGCGCGGCCTGTGCGGCGCGCCATGAAAATGCTGTTCTGCAACAAACTGATGGGCGCGCGAGGGACGGAATGGTGAAGAAGCCGGAAGATTTACGCAGCGCCCGCTGGTTCGCCCCTGACGATCTGCGCTCCTTCGGCCACAGGTCCCGCGCCATGCAGATGGGCTACGGCCCGGAGGATTGGGCCAGCAAGCCGGTGATCGCCATCCTGAACACCTGGTCCGAGGCTCAGCCCTGCCATACCCATTTCAAGACGCGGGTGGACGACGTGAAGCGCGGCGTGCTGCAGGCCGGCGGCTTCCCGATGGAGCTGCCCGCGCTATCCCTCTCGGAGAGCTACACCAAGCCGACCTCGATGCTCTACCGCAACATGCTGGCGATGGACGCCGAGGAGCTGCTGCGCTGCCATCCGGTCGACGGCGTCGTGCTGATGGGCGGCTGCGACAAGACCACGCCGGCCCTGCTGATGGGCGCGACCAGCGCCGGACTGCCGGCGATCTTCATGCCGGCGGGCCCGATGCTGCGGGGAAACTGGCATGGCAGGACGCTCGGCTCCGGCTCCGACGCCTGGAAATA
>MKVY01000027.1:156758-179436 GCA_001899525.1 Rhizobiales bacterium 65-9 | reverse complement strand
ATGGGCACGGCGAGCACCATGACGGCGATCGCCGAGGCGCTCGGCATGACTCTGCCCGGCGCGTCCTCGATTCCGGCCGCCGATTCGAGCCATATCCGCATGGCGTCGGCCTGCGGCCGTCGCGCCGTCGAAATGGTGTGGGAGGATCTGACGCCGGCGAAGATCCAGACGCGCGAGGCGTTCGAGAACGCCATCATCGTCGCCATGGCGATGGGCTGCTCCACCAACGCGATCATCCATGTCATCGCGCAGGCGCGCCGCGCCGGCGTCGACATCACGCTCGACGATTTCGAGAGGGCGAGCCACCTCGTTCCGGTCATCGCCAATGTGCGGCCGAGCGGCGACAAATATCTGATGGAGGATTTCTACTACGCCGGCGGCCTGCCGGCGATGCTCGCGCGCATCCGCGACCGGCTGCATCTCGACGCGATGACCGTGACCGGAAAAACGCTGGGCGAGAACATCGCTGGCGCCGAAGTGTTCAACGACGACGTCATCCGCACGGTTGAGAATCCGATCTACGCCGAGGGCGCGCTCGCCGTGCTGAAGGGCAATCTCGCGCCGGACGGCTGCGTCATCAAGCCGAGCGCGTGCGATCCGCGCTTCCTGAAGCATCGCGGCCCCGCGCTCGTGTTCGATGATTATCCGTCGATGAAGAAGGCGGTGGAGCGAGACGATCTCGACGTGACGCCCGATCATGTGCTGATCCTGCGCAACGCCGGCCCGCAGGGCGGCCCCGGCATGCCGGAATGGGGCATGCTGCCGATCCCGAAAAAGCTCATCAAACAGGGAATTCGCGATATGGTGCGCATCTCGGATGCGCGCATGAGCGGCACGAGCTACGGCGCCTGCATCCTGCACGTTTCGCCCGAATCCTACATTGGCGGACCGCTCGCGCTGGTGCGCAACGGCGACATCATCGCGCTCGATGTCGCGGCGCGGACGATTGATCTCGATGTGCCGGAAGAAGAGCTGGCGCGCCGCCGCGCCGCATGGGCGCCGCCGCCGCCGCGCTACGAGCGCGGTTATGGCTACATGTTCACGAAGCACATCACGCAGGCCGATCAGGGCTGCGATTTCGATTTTCTGGAGACGCAGTTCGGAAAGCCGGTGGATGAGCCGGTGATTTTCTAGGACGTCGGCGCGACGTCTGGAAGCTCGGAATATTTTTGAGCGCCGCGGCGCGTCGCCACGAAACCGCTGAACGGGAGAAGACAGAATCCGCTCGACGCGCGACGGCTTGCGCCGCGCTTGAAATCCAGACGCCGGTCAGCTTACAGAACCGCGCCGGGATTCATGACGCCCTCAGGGTCCATCATCGCTTTCATGCGCCGCATCAAAGCGATTTCCTCGGCGCTTTTGTTCAGCAGCAGGTCGGCCTTGCGGTAGCGGCCGATTCCATGCTCGGCGGAAATGCTGCCGCCGAAATCCGTCACGACGCGATGCACGCAGGCGTTGACGTTCTCGGTTTTCGGCTCCGGCCCGACCAGAAGATTGTAGTGCAGGTTGCCGTCGCCGACATGGCCGAAGGTGAGATGCCGCGCGCCGGGAAACGCCGCGCCCACAGCCGCGTCCGCCGCCGTGATGAAATCCGGAATCCGTTCGATCGGCACGGAAATATCGTGATTGACCATGCGGCCTTCGCGGTTGCCGAGATTGGCCATGCGTTCGCGCAGGAGCCACATCTGCGCCGCCTGCTGCGTGTTCTGCGCGATCACCGCATCCCGCGCGAGCCCTTCTTCCAGCGCCTCGGCGAGGAAGCCTTCCATCTCGCCGGTGACGGCGTCCGACATGCCGCCCGTCTCGATGAGCACATGCCACGGCGCCGGCGCGATCGGCGCCCTCTGCGCGAAATGCTTCTCGATCAGTTCGAAGCAGAGCGCGGCGATGAGCTCGAAGGCGCTCAGCGAATCGCCGAGCCTGTCCTGCGCCAGCGCGAGAAGGCGGATCGCGGAATCCGGATTGTCGATCGAGACGAGCGCCGTGGCCGCGCGGCTCGGCAGCGGCGACAGCTTCAGCACCGCCGCGGTGACGACGCCGAGCGTGCCTTCCGTTCCGATGAAAAGCTGCTTCCAGTCGTAACCGGCGTTGTCCTTGCGCAGGCTGCGCAGCCCGTTGACGATCGTCCCGTCCGGCAGCACGACCTCGAGTCCGAGCACAACGCTGCGCGTCATGCCGTAGCGCAGCACGTTCACGCCGCCGGCGTTCGACGCGATCACCCCGCCGATCTGCGCCGTTCCTTCCGAACCGATCGTCACCGGCAGGAAACGGTTCTTCGCTTCCGCGGCGTCCTTGGCGGCGCGCAGCGCGCAGCCGGCCTCGACCTCCATCGTCATCGCGAGCGGATGCACGTTGCGGATCGCATTCACCCGCGACAGCGACATCAGCCCCGCCTGCGGCATGCCGAAGGGCAGCGAGCCATAGGCGAGGCCGGTGTTGCCGCTCTGCGGCACGAGCGGCGCACGGCGCGCGGCGCAAAGCCTGACGATCTGTGCGACTTCCCGCGCGTCGCGCGGCCGCACGACGCAGAGCGCTTCGGCGTGAGCGCGCTTGCGCGCGTCCTCCAGAAAAGGCGCCATCGCGGCGGGGTCGCGGATGACGGCGGAGTCCCCGACGATCGTCGTGAGCGCGTCGAGCATGGGCGTGTCCTGCATGGTCCGCTCCTTTCGAGGGCGGCGCGGCGCCGTTGACATCGGCGCGCCCCGATCGCAACCGTCGCGCCGGACGCCTGCGGCGGCGAGCGATAGCGAAGCCCGCCATCCCGCGCAAACGCCGAGCCGGAGAGCCTGGAATGTCTGAAACGGTCGTCATCATCGGCGCGGGCCACGCCGGCGTTCAGGCGGCCGCGTCCCTGCGCGAGGATGGGTTCGCCGGCGCCGTGATGCTGCTCGACGCGCAGACTCACAAACCCTATCAGCGTCCGCCTCTATCGAAAGCCTTCATGAAAGGCGAAGCGGCGGCGGAGTCTCTTGTCCTTCGCGGCGATGATTTCTACCCGCAGAAGGACATCGGCCTGCGGCTTGGCGCGCGCGTTGTCGCAATCGACCGCGCCTCGCGCGCTGTCATGCTGGCGGGCGGCGAGCGCGTCGCCTACGACCATCTGATTCTCGCGACCGGCGCGCGGCCGCGTCCATTCGCCGCGCCGGGCGTGGAGCTGGACGGCGTCATGACGTTGCGCACGCTCGATGACGCGTCGGCGCTGAAAGCGCGGCTCGCGACGGCGAGTCAGGTCGCGGTCGTGGGCGCCGGCTTCATCGGTCTTGAATTCGCGGCGGTGGCCGCAGCCTTCGGCCATCGCGCCGTGGTGGTCGACATCGCCGATCGCGTCATGGGGCGGGCCGTGTCGCCGGTGATGTCCGAGGCGTTCGCGGCGAAGCATCGCGCGCTCGGTTCGTCGCTCTTGATGGGCGCGAGCGTCGCGGAGTTCGCGGGCGAGGATGGGAGGCTCACGGGGCTTCGCCTGCGCGACGGCCGCTTCTTCGCATCCGACCTTGCGCTGGTCGGCGTCGGCGTGCTGCCGGAGGATGCGTTGGCCCGAGAGGCGGGCCTTGCGGTGGAGAACGGCGTCGTCGTCGACGATCATCTCCGCGCGAGCGATCCCGCGATTTCCGCGATCGGCGACAGCGCCTTCTTTCCGAATCCGTTCGGCGCGGGCCGCATCAGGCTCGAATCGGTGCAGAACGCTGTCGATCAGGCGCGCTGCGTCGCGCGCCGCATCGCGGGCAGGCCCGAGCCCTATCGCGCCACGCCCTGGTTCTGGAGCGACCAGGCCGACTACAAGCTGCAGACCGCGGGCCTGCCCATCGGCGTCGAGGACTATGTCACGCGCGGCGACGTCGCCTCAGGCCGGTTCTCGTCCTTCGGGTTGAAGGACGGTCGCGTCGTGGTGGTCGAATCGATCAACCGTCCTGCCGATCACATGGCCGCGCGCCGTTTTCTCGCGGGCGCGCCGCTGACGCGGGAGCAGGCGATGGACGAGGCCTACGACCTCAAGGCCCACGCCATACGCTCGCCGCGTCCCTGAGACGCGACCAGCGGCCGCTGCGTCGCGCGGCGTTCGGCGTTGAGCGCGCGCCGCGGCGCCTGCGCGAAAGCGTGCGGGACGGCGGCCGGCTCATGCTCGTCTTCCGTCTCGATGGGTTCGGCGCGCGGCTGGCGGGCGGCCGCGAAGGCCATGATCTCGTCAGCCGCTTTGCGCAGCTCCGCGATGCGGTTCTGGTCCTTCAGCTCCGTCGCGAGCGCGTCGCGCTCGGCGCGCAGGGTCTGCGCGACCTCCAACAGCATGCGCGTCAGGCGCGTGAGCGTCTCCATCTCGTCGCGCCGCTCGATGGTTTCGCGGCTCTCGCGCTCCGGCCTGTCGATGCGGAGCTGCTCGAAGATGCGCGCCTGCAATTGTTTGAGCTGCCGCAGCTCCGCCATGTCCCGCTCCATCTCGGCGGCGATTTCGGAGCGGACGCGGAATGGCGGATGATGCGCTGGCATGGCGGGGCCGGGTTTCGTAACGACCCGTTAACCATGATCGCAACTGGTTAACGCGGCGTAAACGATTCCGGGTCCCGCAGGCGTCATACCGCCGGCGTGCGATAGAGCGTGCGGCCCCCGACCTTGATCTCCACGTCGAGCAGATAGGGACGGAAGCTCTTTTCGTCGATCTCAACGCCAAGGCCCGGCGCGTCCGGAGCGGCGATCTCGCCATTCGCGTCGCGCGCGATCGGGTTGGCGATGAACGCCGTCGCGACCGGCTTCGGCTTCACCGGATATTCGCAGATGCGGTGGCCTTCGAGCCCCGCGAACGGTTGCAGCGAGGCCGACAGCGCGAGATGCGAGGTGAAGGTGTGGTTGACATAGGTCACGCCCTTCGCCGCGGCATAGTCGGCGATCTGCTTGGCGGGCCCGAGTCCGCCGATGCGTCCGCAATCGATCTGCGCATAGCCGATGCCGCCATAGTCGATCAGATGCTTCGCCATCGGCGCGTTGTGGGCGGCCTCGCCGCCGGCGAGCCTCACCTTGGCCGAACGCTTCGCCAGCGCGCCATAGGCTTCGTAGGCGTGGCCGTTGAAAGGCTCTTCGAGCCAGAGCGCGCCCGCGGCTTCGAGCGCCGGAAGACGCGCCGCGGCCGCCTCGACGTCCTCGTCGAAGATCTGGCCGGTGTCGACGAGCAGGATGCCGTCGGGCCCGAGGCCCTCGCGCGCCGCCATGAAATGATCCGCGTCCTCCTTGACGCCGGCGCGGCCGATCGGACCCCAGCCATATTTCACGGCGCGGAATCCCGCCACGCGCTGCGCCTTGCCCCACTCCAGCGTTTCTTGCGGCGTGTCGCCGAAAAGCTGCGAGGCGTAGGGAGTTTTGCGATGGGAGCGCTCATAGCCGAGCAGCTTCCAGGCCGGCTCGCCGCGCGCCTTGCCGAGCAGATCCCACAGCGCCATCTCGACGCCGGACCATGTGTGCGCGGCCTGAAGCAGATCCATCGAATCATAGGCGACGAGCGCCGCGATGCGCGCGATGTCGGCGGGTGTCGCGATCGTCTGGCCGAGCACGGAGGCGCCGACGGGGCGGCACACCCCGTGCGACATCGGACAGACGAAAGCCGCGATCGAGGGCAGCGGCGCCGCCTCGCATTCGCCGTAGCCGACGAAGCCGCCGGCGGCGACGCGCGCGACCAGCGCGTCCTGGCTGCCATCCGCCTCCGTCGTCACCTCCGGCATCGACAGGTAGAAGAAATCGACGGCTTCGATTTTCATGGTGGGTCCGGAATCAGCGGGAATAAGCGACGGCGATCGGCTTGAACGTCGCGTCCTCGTCGAGCGGAAACATCGGCCGCGCGCAGATGGTGTGGCCGAGCGTCGGCAGGTTGTTCGAGGTCGCGCCGGGAATGTCGATGTTGAAGTTCTTTTCGACCCATGCGTCGTACATGTGATGCTCGGCGTGCGGCGACTTCATCACGATGAGGTCGAAATCCTTCGGGTTGAGCCCGTTGGCGTAGTACATCGCGCGGTCGAACAGGCCGATCGTCCTTGTGAACACGACGACCGTGAGGTTGTCGATTTCAAGCACGGCCGTCGGGCCGGCGCTGATGCCGATCTGCATCGTCTCGAATCGCGACTCGCCGTCGGAAAGCAGCTTCACGCGCGCGGTCACGGGCATCGGCGGGAAGCGCTTCGGATCGATCGTGCCGCCGAGCGTGACCTTGATGGTCGCGCCGACGCCGGCCTTGTGCGCGGCGGCGGCGGCGGGCGCGTCGACGATCTGCGCCAGCGCGCGCTTGCGATAGCCGCCGCGCACGAGGCCCTTCAGGATGAGGTTTGAATCGCCGGTGGCGCCGGAGGACGTCGCGTCCGCGGCGTCGGTGAAGAGCACGGGCCCGTTGATCGTCGCCGCCTGCGCCACCGCGCGCTCCAGAGTCAGGAACGTGCTCTGCATGCGCCGGCGTTGCGGCCAGAACTCCTCCGCGATGCGTATCGCTTCGGCCTTCGCGGTCGCTTCCGCGCCATCGGTCATGACGAGGACCTGGCTGCACAACTCCGGAACGTCGGTGAAGGGGTTGCCGATCATCACGCCGGCCGCGAGCGCTGTTCCGTCGCGCTCCAGCCGCTGCGCCTCGCGGATGAGATCGCCGTAGAAGCCGGTCTTGGTAATGAGTTCATGCCCGCGCACCAGCGCAGGAATGACGACGCGCGCGATCACCGGCTTGATGTTTTCGGTCATCAGCCGAACGAGCAGCTTCGCCGCGCGCTCGCCCGTGTCGGCGAAGTCCACATGCGGATAGGTGTGGTAGATCGTGAGCCCGTTGACCTGCTTCAGCATGCGGTCGGTCAGGATGCCGTGCAGGTCGAGCGAGACCACCATCGGAACGGAAGGTCCGATGAGCTTGCGCGTCTCGGCGAGGAGCCATCCCTCCGGATCGAGCTCGTTTTCCGCGCCCATCGCGCCGTGCATGATGAAATAGACGCCGTCGATTCCCCTTTTCACGCCGGCCGCTGCCGCGTCCATCACTTCTGTGGACAGGCGCTTCCAGCCTTCGGCCGACAGCACGCCGGCCGAACTCGCCCGCGCCGCGATCGTCAGCACGGGCTCCATGCCGGCGGCGCGGAACACCGGCAGTGCGCCGCCGAACTCGACGTTCAGCCCCTCCTGCGCCATCATCTCGTCGCCGCGCTCGATATGGAAATTCTCGTATTGCGACGGCAGCGGGTTGAAGGAGGACACCTCCTGCCGGCAGTCGATGATGAGCACTTTCTTTTGCTTGGTCATGGCGCTGATCCTGGTCAGGCTGGGAAACGGACGATGTTGGCGAGGCGGCTGCTCATCGCGGGCCGACGCCCATGCGCGGATCGAGCGCGTCGCGCAGCCCGTCGCCGAGCAGGTTGAGGCCGAGCACGGTGACGATGATGGCGAGGCCGGGCGCGATCGTGATCCAGGGCGCGTCGATAATGAAATCGCGGCCGTTCGCGACGATGGAGCCGAAGGTCGGCGCCGGCGGCGGCGGCCCGACGCCGATATAGGACAGCACCGCCTCGTTGAGGATCGCGACGGCGAAGACATAGGTGAGGCGCACGATCAGCGGCGCCATCGCATTCGGCATCACATGCCTGAGCAGGATGCGCGCATGACTGACGCCGAGGGAGCGCGCCGCGTCGACATACTCCATCTCGCGCACCACGAGCACGGACGCGCGCACGACGCGGGCCGTGTGCGGCGTCGCCGCGATGGCGAGCGCGATCGCGACATTGATCGCCGAACCGCCCAACGCCGCGCTGATCGCGATGGCGAGGATGATTGGGGGGAACGCCATGAAGGCGTCCATCAGCCGCATGATCGGCCCGTCGAGCGACCGCATATAGCCGGCGACGGCCCCGATCAGCGTCCCGAGCACGCCGGTGATGAGCGTGACGACGAGGCCGATGGCCAGCGAAATGCGCGCGCCGAACATCACGCGCGAGAGAATGTCGCGGCCGAAATGATCCGTGCCGAGCCAGTTGACGGCGTTCGGCGCCAGCATGCGGGTGCGGAAATTGCCGCGCAGCGGATCGAATGGCGCGAGCCAGTCCGCGAACACCGCGACGAGCGCGACGATGCTGAAGAGCGCCGCGCCGATCACGAAGGAGCGGTTGGCGAGGAGGCGCCTGACGAAGTCCGCGCGCGACCGCGCAGGAGAGGCGGGAAGGGCGGTCGCGCTCATCCGAGCCGCACCCGCGGATCGATGACGGCGTAAAGCACGTCGACGATCAGATTGACCACCAGATAGATGAGCGCGAGATAGAGAAGGCCGCCCTGGATCACGGGAAAGTCGCGCGACAGCACGGCGCCGATGATGAGCCGACCGACGCCCGGAATCGCGAACACCTGTTCTGTGACGACCGCGTTTCCGAGCAGCCCTCCGACCATGATGCCCATCACGGTGACGACCGGAACCATCGCGTTGGCGAGGCCATGCTGCATGACGAGCGTGGATTCAGGCAGCCCCTTGGCGCGCGCCGTGCGGATGAAATCCTGGCCGAGCACTTCCAGCATGCTGGAGCGCGTCATGCGCGCGATGAAGCCCATCTGGACGCAGGCCAGCGTGAAGGCGGGCAGCGCGACATGCCGCGCCCATTCGACCGGATTCTCGCTGAAGGGAACATAGCCGCCCGCAGGGAACAGGCCGGCGCCGACCGCGAGGCCCCAGATGAGGACGAGGCCGAGCCAGAATTCCGGGATCGACAGGCCAAGCAGCGCGAGCATCATGACGCTCTGATCGGCCGCGCGCCCGTGGCGCACCGCAGCCGTCACGCCGGCGGCGATTCCGACGAGCGCTGCGAAGACGAAGGCGAGCGCCGTGAGCGACAGCGTGACCGGCAGCCGCTCGACGATGGCGCTGGCGACGCTGCGGTTGAGCAGAAGGGAATTGCCGAGATCGCCGTGCAGGATGCGCCAGTACCATTGGCCCATGCGCACGAGGAAAGGTTGATCGAGCCCGAGTTCGCGGCGCACCCGCTCAAGCGCCTCGGGCGTCGCGCTTGCATCCAGCAGAATGGCGGCTGGATCGCCCGGAACGAGCCAGAGAAGCCCGAAGGTGATCAGCGAGACGAGCAGCAGCACCGGAATGGAGGCCGCCGCCCGTCGAATGATGAAGCTCAGCATTGCGTCGATGAACGAAAATAAGGAGGCGCGACCGCCGGGAGCGGTCGCGCGCGTTCAATCAATCGAGCCATACGCCCCACATGCGCGGGATGCGATAGGCCTTGAAGTTTTTCAGCTTCGAGCTCGCGATCTGGAACAGGCCGTAATTGCCGATGTTCAGCGCGACCGCTTCCTTGCTCATATGATCCTGGAACTGGTCGAAAATCTTCTTCTGGCCTTCGACGCTCATCTCGGTGTTGATCTTGTCGAACAGGCCGTCGATCACCGGATCGGTCTTGCGCTGCGAGACGCCTTTGACCCACGGCGCGATCACCGAGGCCGGTCCTTCGAACGGCTCGATGCCGAAGCCGTGCGTCCAGAAGTTCCAGCCTTCGTCCGTGAAGCCGACTTTGGAGACGGTGGGCCAATCCGCCACCTTGATGTCGATATTGACGCCGATCTGCGCGAGCTGCTGCTGCATCACCGTCGCGACGTCGACGCTCGGCCGGGTGTTGTCGACGATGTAGGCGAGCTTCTCGCCCTTGTAGCCCGACTTCGCGAGTTCGGCTTTCGCGGCCGCGATATCGGTTTTCCATTTGCCGCGATCGCTGTGATAGGCCGATCCGCCGTAAACCCAGGCGTAGTCGAGCTTGTAGATGTCCGGATAGGACACCGCCATGATCTCTTCAGGGTCGATGGCGAGCGCCACCGCGCGGCGGAAATTCGCGTCGGAGCCGGGCGCCTGGGCGTGGTTGAATTTCACGACCTGCATGGAGAACGGCAACACCGGAATAACCGTGAAGGCGGGATTATCTTTCAGGCGCTTCGCCGTCGGCGAGTCGGAAGTCTCGTTGAGCTGCACCTGCCCGGATTCGAGCGCCGCGTTGCGCGCGCCGGCTTCCGGAATAAAGCGGAAGGTCACCGAGTTCAGATAGACGATCTTCGCGCCGGCGAAGCCGTCCCGCTCCTTGTAGGCCGGATTGGGCTTGTAGTCCGCGAATTTCTCGATCTTCACATGGCTGTCGGGCTTGTACTCGACGAACTTGAACGGGCCCGTGCCGATGGGGCTCGCCTGGCCGATCGGCTTTGCGGCTTCCTCGGCGGGAATGATGGCGATCGGCGACCGCGGGCTCGACAGGTTGCCGAGGAAGGTCGATTGCACGCTCTTCAGTTTGACGGTGACTTCGTTCGGTCCGCTCGCGGTGATCGAGTCGATCGCGGCCAGCAGCGCTGCGGATGCGCCGCCCTTGCGGAAGCGCTCGAGCGAGGCCGCGACGTCGGCGGAGCCCATCATCTTGCCGTTGTGGAACTTCACGTCCTTGCGCAGGGCGAAGACGTAAGTCAGACCGTCCGGCGAGATGGTCGCGCCTTCCGCAAGATCGGGCACCGGCTTCGCATTTTCGTCGCGCGCATAGAGCGTCTCGAACATGTGCAGGTTCACGTTGCGCGCGACCTGCGCCGAGCTGGCGTGCGGATCGAGGGACGGCGGCGCCTGCGTCATGGCGATGACGACGTCGCCGCCCTGCTTCTGCGCCATGGCCGGCGCTGTGAAGGCGACGGCGGCGGCCATCGCCAAAGCGAATCTTGAGAACATTGTTTTCATGGGCTCCTCCTGAAAAGCTTCGCTCGTCCTGCGAGGGAAACGACGCGCTCAGCCTTGCGCGGCGATCTCGTCATCATAATCCTGCATGGCGACGCCGACGCAATCGCCGCGCTGCACCCGGCCGGGCCCGGCCGACATCCAGAGGATGCCGTCGGCGTTGTATTTCACCTCGATCGGCGGCGTATCCACGTCCTCGATGAAATGGAGGAATCCGCATGTTTCGCCGGCTTTCACGACGTCGCCGACCACATTGCGCGGCTCGAACAGGCCGCCGCGCGGCGCGAAGGAGTAGCATGACGCGTTCTTCACCATCATGTGGCGCGTCGCCGGGGTTCCGTCGCGCTGGCGCGTGTCGGGGCTTCCTTCCATCAGGCCGAAATGTTTGAGCACGTTGCGCACGCCGCGTTCGGCGACGCGCACGCCCTCGACATGGACCCGCCCCCATCCGCCAAGTTCCGTGCCGATCGAAATGATTCCGCGTCGCTCCACGCAGGAGGTGAAGGTTGCGCCCTCGTCCACGCCCCAGAACACGGTGTTGAACGGCGCGCCGAACGCCGCCGCCGTGTCCATCGTCTTTTTGCGCATCTCGGGATCAGGCAGATAATGCATGTTGGTGGATGGCGCTGAATCGCCTGAATGACCGGCGGTGTGCAGATCCACGGAGACATCGGCCAGCGGCAGGATCACGCTGTCCATGAAGTGCGCGAGCATCTCCGAGAACGTGCCGCGCGGATCGCCGGGGAAGCAGCGGTTCATGTCGCGATTGTCCACCGGCGACAGCCGGGTGTCGTTCATCACCGCCGGAACGTTCACCGCCGGCATGATGATGACGCGGCCCTGTATCTCCTCCGGCTTCAGCGTCTGCGCGAGGCGCGAAATCGCGATCGGCCCCTCATACTCGTCGCCATGCACGCCGCCCGTGAGCAGCACGGTCGGACCGGAGCCGTTCTTGAACACGTAAACGGGGATTTGCACGACGCCCCACCCGGAGGTGTTGCGCGACAATGGGGCCCGCAGATACGAAGCCTGTCGTCCCGCCTTGTCGAAATCGAGATCACAGCGAATGCGGCTTGCGGAAGTGTCAACCATGCCCCGTCGACCCTGTGAATACGCTCTTGATTGTATAATCGTATACGATTAGACGGGAAGTCAAGAAGTGAATCGAGAAAATGATCCGTCGACAACGCCATCGCATCGACGCGGCCACGCAGGCTTTCACGCCCGCAGGCGATGATGAATGGCGGCCGTTGCAGCCGCAGACGCTGGTTGATCTCGTGATCGAGGCGTTGATCTCTCAGGCCGCGCGCGGCGCCGTTCTTCCAGGCGATCGCATCGTCGAAGCGGAGCTCGCGCGCCGTCTGGGCGTCAGCCGCGTCCCGGTGCGGGAAGCTTTGCGCCTGCTCGAGAGCCAGGGCATCGTGCTGAACGAGCCCTACAAGGGCATTCGCCTGCGGCCGGTCACCAATCAGCGCGTTCATGATCTCATCGAGGCGCGCACCGCGCTCGAGACGACGGCGGCGCACGCCGCTGTCGCCGCCGGCCGCAATCGCGGCGAGTGGCTCGATCCTCTGCGCGCCGCCGTCGCCGAGATGGACCTGATGGCGGCGCGCCAGGACGCCTATGGCATTGCGCAGACCGACACCGATTTCCACCGCACCCTGTGCCGTCTCGGCGGCAACAGCGTCGTGCTGGATCTGTGGGAGACGTTGTCGCGCCAGTCCACGATCATTTTCGGCCTCGCCACGCTTGGCAAGCCGATGCCGTCCATCGTCGACGAGCATCGCGAGCTTCTGGTCGTGCTGGAGGCCGGCGAGAAAAACGCCATCGCCGCCGCGCTGCATCAGCATATCACGGTGATGAATCTCGCCGTTGATTACGAGACGATTCTCAATGAGCGCCGCGCGCGCCGCGATCAGGCGGCCGCGGCCCAGGCATGACGATCGGGGATTGACCAATGACGGATTCGACCGGCCGGCCCGCATTGCCGCCGATGAAGATCACGCGCGTCGTCGCGGCGCCCTTGTTCGGCGAGAGTCCGAAGGGCGGCTGGTCGGCCGAGATCAGGCCCGAGGATTCGATTCACGCGCTGATCGCCGTGCACACCGATTCCGGTCTGGTCGGCCATGGCAGCGTGTTCACCGACGGCCGGCTGGTCGAGGCGGCGCTCGACGTGCTGAAGCCGCTCTACGAAGGCGAGAACGCGCTGGAGCCTGAGCGGGTCAGCGAGAAGCTGCACCAGAACACGTTCTGGATGGGGCGCGGCGGCACGCTCACCCATGCGATCAGCGGCATCGACATCGCGCTGTGGGATATTCTCGGCAAGGCGACGGGCCTGTCGGTCGGCCGCCTCCTCGGCGGCGCGCATCGCGCGCGCGTGCGGCCCTACTGCTCGCTGCTCATGGAGGAGCCGGACGAGATGGAGCGCGTGATCGAACCCTATCGCGCGCAAGGGTTCACGGCGTTCAAGATCGGCTGGGGTCCGTTCGGCCGGCGCGACGATTACAAGCTGGACGAGGCGATCATTCGCGCGGCGCGCAAGGCGGTCGGGCCGCGCGCCAAGCTGATGGTCGATCCCGGCGCCAGCGACGCCTATTGGCCGCAGGGTCTGAAATGGGCGATCCGCACGGCGAAAATGCTGGCCGACTATGAGGTCGGCTGGTTTGAGGAAGCGCTGAAGCCGGATGCGATCGATGATTTCCGGCAGTTGCGCGAAGTCAGCCCGGTTCCGATCGCTGGCGGCGAGGTGCTGACGCGGCGCCAGTCTTTCATTCCGTGGCTTGTGAAAGGCGCGCTCGATATCGTGCAGCCCGACGTCACCAAGGTCGGCGGCATCAGCGAGCAGCGTCGCATCGCCTGGATGGCGCAGGATTTCGGCGTCAAATATATCGGCCATGGCTGGAACACGGCGCTTGGGCTCGCCGCCGACCTTCAACTGTCCAGCGCGTTTCCCGATTGCGATCTCGTCGAATATATCGGCGGCAGTCCCTATGTGGACGGCATTCTGGCGACGCCGTTCTCGCTCGACGCTGAGGGCTTTCTCGCCATCCCCGACAAGCCCGGTCTCGGCGTCGAACTCGATCGCGACAAGGTTGCGCGCTACACGCCGGATGCCGGCGCGCTGTTCGCTTAAGCCCGCCTATCGCGAAGCCGCGACCTCGTCGGCGCTTCGCCCCACGATGGCGCGATAGACCTCGGGGTCGGTCGCGCCTTCGGTGCCGAACGTCAGAATGCGCGACGCCGAAGTGAGGCCGAGTGCTTCCCGCGCCGCCGGATCGTCGAGCGCGGCCAGAACGCCGGCGAGGCCGGCGACTCCCGATTCGCCGCCGACGATTCCGAGGCCCGCGAGGCTGCGCATCGTATCAGCCGCCAGCAGATCCGGGATCGTCATGAAGGCGTCGGCGCCGGGCTGCAGAATCTCCCATGCGAGCGGCGACGGCTCGCCGCATTCGAGCCCCGCCATGATGGTGCTGATGTCTCCGGTCAGGGGCGTGAGCGCTCCGTTGCGCGCGCTGGCGAACAGGCAGGCGGCGTTTTCCGGCTCCACCACGATGAAGACAGGCCGGTTGGCGCCGAGATATTCCCACAGCCAGGACAGGATCGCCGCGGCGAATCCGCCGACGCCGCCCTGCGCCACGACATGCGTCGGGCGCGCCGCGGCGTACCATGTCTCCCGCATCGCGAGCGCGTAGCCTTGCATGACGAGCTTCGGAATATCGGCGTAGCCGGGCCATGACGTGTCGGAGATGATGGTCCAGCCATTCGCCTCGGCGTCCGCGGCCGCCTGCCGCACCGCGTCGTCATAGGAGCCCGGCGTGCGCCGGATGTCCGCGCCAAGCGCGGCGATCGCGTTCTCGCGCGCGGCGCTGACGGTTTCATGCAGATAGATGACCGCTTTCGCGCCGGCGCGCGCCGCGCCCCACGCGACGGCCCGGCCGTGATTGCCGTCCGTGGCGCAGGCGAAGGTGAGCTGCGCGGGATCAGGATGCGCCGCCGCGACGGTCTGAACCGCATAGGCGCCGCCGAGCGCCTTGAAGCTTTTCAGCGCGAAGCGAAGCCCCTCGTCCTTG
The DNA here is from genome assembly GCA_001899525.1 of Rhizobiales bacterium 65-9. Taxonomy (GTDB): domain Bacteria; phylum Pseudomonadota; class Alphaproteobacteria; order Rhizobiales; family Beijerinckiaceae; genus Terrirubrum. Next base: position 164,667 of record MKVY01000027.1, on the reverse strand, counting down.
TAGAGCAACTCGCCCACCGCCGCCGTCGTCATGGACGTGACGTTGCGCAGCGGCGTGGGTTTGTAACCTTCCCACGCGGCGATCGTCCGTCGCGCGGTTTCGAGCGCGTTGAGGGAGAGAATCGCCTGCTGCGCCGGGCCGTAGATCATCGCGCGATCGCAGGACGGGTTGAGAAGCAGCGCGGCGCCGCGGGCGGTGTGAAGAATAGGCGTGCGATCGGTCATGAGAATCCGGCTGTCCGGCGTGATTGAAGCATGGCCGGCGCGCGCCGCGCCAGTCTCTATTGCGTGCGTTTGCCGGCTTTGCGCATGCGGCCCTGCGGCGAGATTTGCGGCAGGCGCTGCGCGAGATCGAGCATGCGCTTGCGAATGAATTCGAGCGCGACGCGCGCCGCCGGCGTCGGCGTCCTGCCGCTCGGCAGGAGAATGCCGATCTCGCTGTCGGTCAGCCAGGGTTCCGCCAGCGGCACATGCACGAGTTCGCCGCGCTTGATTTCGTCGATGAAGCCGACGGGCGTGAAGAAACCGATGCCGAGTCCGGCGAGGATCATCTGCCGCATCAGGTCGATGGAGTTCGAGATGATGCGCGTGTTGAAGTTCGCGCCGGATCGCGCGAATTCCGTCGCCATGATCGCGTCGATGAGCCAGCGGTCGTGCAGCGTGAGAACGGGATAGTCGGCGCAGTCCGTCAGCGTCACCATCCGCTTGCGGCCCAGCGGATGGTCCGGGCGCATCACGGCGCCGATCGCGGTGATGAAGCTCTCCTGCACCTCCACGTCGCGATGGCGCCGGTCGACGAACAGAATGCCGAAATCCGTGCGCCCCGAACGCAGCTCGTCCGTGGCCTGGCTCGGATCGACCACGATGATCGAGAGCGTGAGGCCGGGATGGGCGGCGGCGAGCTCGCCGGTCACGTCGGGCATGAAGCGCACGGCGAGCGATTCCAGGCAGATGATGCGCACATGGCCCGTGACGGCGCCGCCGAGATTGGCGATCTCGGCCTTGGCGCGGTCGAAGTCCGAAAAGGTCTGGCGCACATGGCCGAGGATCACCGCGCCGGCCTCCGTGAGCCGAACGCCGTCGCGCGTGCGCTCGAACAGGTCGGCGCCCAGCTCCTCCTCGAGCCGCAGAATCTGACGGTTGACGGCCGATGAGGCCACATTGAGCCGCTCCGCCGCGCGCCGGATCGATCCGTCGCGGGCGACCTGGAGGAAATAGCGCAAAACGGCGGCATGCATGCGCGCAATCCTTGTGCAGTGCTCTAATTCTGGCAGCGCCGAGGGCGAAAATCTATCCTTTTCGAGGTCGCCGCATCTGGCAAACTAACGGAGTCGACGGGGAGCGTGGACACACAGTCCGGAGGAGATTCGACAATGCGGTTTGATCGTCGCGATATGCTGAAATGGAGCGCGGCCGGAGCCGCCGCCGCCGTGACCGGACCTGTGGTGAGCGTGGGCGCCAACGCGCAGGGCAAGCCGGTGATCAATCTTCAGCTGGGCTGGATCACGTCCGGCAACCAGATCGGCGAGGTCTGCGCCAAGCAGCTCGGCTATTACGACGCCGAAGGCGTCGAGATGCGCATCCAGGCTGGAGGCCCGAGCATCGACGGCGTCGCGATCGTCGCCTCCGGGCGCTTCGAGGTCGGCCAGGTGTCGTCGAGCCCGTCGCTGATGCTGGCCTCGTCGCAGGATCTGCCGATCAAGTGCTTCGCCGTCGGCTGCCAGGAGCATCCCTATACGTTCTTCTCCCTCAAGAAGAATCCGATCCGCGAGCCGAAGGATCTCATCGGCAAGAAGGTCGGCATTCAGGCCACCGGCGTCATCCTGCTGAAGGCGCTGCTGGCGAAGAACAATATTCCTGAGGACAAGGTCACGGTCGTCACCTCCGGCGCCGATTTCTCGCCGCTGATGACGGGGCAGGTCGATTGCTTCACCGGCTGGCAGACCAGCGTGACGGCGCTGCGCGCGCTTGGCGACCAGCGCGTCGACATGCGTCTGTGGGATACGGGCGTGAAGCTCTATGCGCTGCCCTATTACGCCACCGACCAGACCATCAAGACCAAGGCCGACATGCTGGCGAAGTTCCTGCGCGCCACCGCGAAAGGCTGGGAATATGTTTACAACAACCACGAAAAGGCGGTCGATCTTCTGGTCAAGGAATATCCGAATCTCAACAAGGCCGATGAGCTCGCCGGCGTCGTCGAGATGCTGAAATATTCCTTCGGCCCCGGCACCAAGGCGAATGGCTGGGGCGCGATGGAGAAGTCGGTGTGGCAGGAGCAGATCGACCTGCATGACCAGCTCAAGCAGTTCACCAAGCGCGTGCCGAAGGTCGACGACGTGATGACGCTCGACATCCTGAAGATGACGGAATCCGCCAGGCCGAAGATCGGCTGATCGACGCGCATCGGGAGGACGACGATGCACGCCATGTCGAGCGCGGTCGAATGCCGCAATGTCACCGTGCGCTTCGTCACCGAGCGCCGCACGGTGACGGCTCTCGAGAATGTCTCGTTCTCGTTGCAGCGCGGGGGTTTCCTTGCGCTGCTTGGGCCGTCCGGATGCGGCAAGTCGACCTTGCTGCGCGTGGTCGCCGATCTGATCCAGCCGACCGCCGGGTCGATGGCGGTGCTCGGCCAGACGCCGGAGGAGGCGCGCCGCGACCGCGCCCTCGGCTTCGTGTTTCAGGACGCGGCGCTGCTGCCGTGGCGAACCGCGATCCAGAATGTCCAGCTCCCGCTCGAAGTCGGCGGCGGCCCGAAATCGCTGCCGGCCAACGCGCCGACGCCGCGCGAGCTGCTCAAGCTCGTCGGGCTCGAGGGGTGGGAGAACTCCTTCCCTCATGAATTGTCCGGCGGCATGCGCCAGCGCGTGTCGATCGCGCGCGCGCTCGTCACCAGCCCGCGCATGCTTCTGATGGATGAGCCCTTCGGCGCGCTCGACGAATTCACCCGCGACCGGCTGAACGAGGAGCTGCGGCGCATCTGGCAGGAGACGCGGACGACGATCCTGTTCGTCACCCATTCGATCTATGAATCCGTTTTTCTCGGGGAATCGGTGCTGATGCTCGCGGCCAATCCCGGCCGCGTTCGCGAGCAGGTGAACATTGATCTGCCGCCCGACCGCACGCTGGCGATCCGCGACACCGAAACCTTCGTGCGCGTCGCCGCCGGGCTGCGCAAATCGCTGGAGCACTGACCATGACGGACGCTGCTCTTCCGCTTCCGGGCGTCGCCGAGGCCGAAGCCGCATTCCGGGCCGATCAGGCGCGAGAGCGCATGAAGCGACGCCTTCTGCCGCTCGCCGGCATCCTTGGCTTCCTCGCGCTGTGGGCCGCGCTCGTCTACGTGCTGCAGGTGCCGCCCTTCATTGCGCCGTCTCCCTTCGCGGTCGCGCATCGGCTGGTGACGGATTTTCCGAAGCTCATCTCCAATCTCGCGCCGACGGCGATCGAGGCGATCACCGGCTTCCTGCTCGGCAACATCGCGGCGATCGTCACCGCCACCGTCTTCGTGCACAAGAAGTCGCTGGAGCAGGCGTTTTTTCCGGTCGTCGTGATTCTCAACACGATTCCCGTCGTCGCCAAGGCGCCGATCCTTGTGCTTCTGCTCGGCAACGGCATGGAGCCGAAGATCGCGATCGCCGCGCTGATCTGCTTCTTCCCGACTCTCGTGAACATGGTGCGCGGGCTTGAGTCGGTGAACCCGCAGGCGATGGAGCTGATGCGCGTGCTGTCGGCCTCGAAGACCGAGATATTCTTCAAGCTAAGGCTCCAGAATTCGCTGCCCTATCTGTTCTCCGCGCTGAAGATCGCGGCCTCGACCGCCGTGATCGGGGCCATCGTCGGCGAATGGATCGGATCGACCGTCGGCATCGGCGCCCTCATCATCCAGGCGATGTACGCCTTCGACTCGGCGCTGCTCTACGCGACGGTGATCGTCGGATCGTGCTTTTCCGTGCTGTTCTTCCTCGCGATCACGCTCGCGGAGCGCCTGGTCGTGCGCTGGCAGCCCCCTGCGTCTCACTGACGTTATCTGTTCGGATCAGAGAGGTTTTCATGACCGACAACGACCTGATTCAGGAATCGCCCGGCGCTGCGAGAGTCGTGTCGCGCTCCGACGTTCTCGTCGTCGGCGGCGGCCCTTCGGGCCTGTCCGCTGCGCTCGCCGCGCGCCGGATGGGCGCGTCCGTGACGCTTGTCGAGCGCTATCCTTATCTCGGCGGCCTCGCCTCCGGCGGCATGGTGCTGGTGCTCGACGACATGCACAATGGCGACGAGGTGACGGTCACCGGCGCCTGCATGGAGATGATCGAGCGCATGGCGAAGCTCGATCTGTGCATGTATCCGCCGGTCGAGGAGCGCGGCGCGAGCGAGGCGTTGTATCGCAAATGGGCGCGCTGGGGCGCGTTCGATTTCCGCTCGCAGATGAAGCCGCCGCCGATCGTCATGGCCGCGGCGTTCGATCCGGACGGATGGAAGCGCGTCGCCAACGAGATGATCGCGGAGGCGGGCGTCAATCTGCGGCTGCATTCCTGGTTCTCGAAAGCGGTCGTGCAGGACGGCCGCATCCGCGGCGTCATCTGTGAGACGAAGGAAGGCCGGCAGGCTCTGATGGCCGAGACGGTCATCGACACGACCGGCGATCTCGACGTCGCGGCCGCTGCGGGCGCGGCGTTTTCAGACGGAAGCTACATCGTCACGACCGTGTTCCGGCTCGGCGGCGTCGACACCGAGGAGGCCGAGCGCTTCGAGCGCGAAAGCCCGGAGGAATGGGCGAAGCTCGATCGCGCAGCCAAGCGCCTGATGGGCGGCTCCTGGGACAAATGGTGGCTCAAGACGCCGTTGCCGGGCGTCGTGTGGTGCAACTGCCCGCACATGATCGGGCTCGACGGGATCAAGGTCGCCGATCAGACGAAGGCTGATTTCGAGGGCCGCAAGCGCATTTACGCGCTGCTCGACTATGCGCGCGCCAGCATGCCGGGTTTCCGGAACTGCTTCGTCGTCGATGTCGCGCCGCAACTCGGCGTGCGCCAGACGCGCCTGCTCCAGGGCGAATATGTGGTGACGAAGGATGACGTGATGGATCGCGTGCATTTTCAGGACACGGTGGCGCGCGGCCGCGATTATTATACGCCTTATCGGTCGATGCTGCCGAAGGAGGTCGAGGGCCTCGTCGTCGCGGGCCGCCACTATTCCGCGACGGAGGCGGCGCAGAAGATGTCGCGCGAAATTCCGCCCTGCATGTCGATGGGCCACGCCGCCGGCGTCGCGGCGGCCTTGTCCGCGCAATCGGGAACGCCGCTGCGCCACATCGATCCGGCGCAGATCTGCAAGCATGTTCGCGCGCAGGGCGGCGATCCCGGCGACCGTCCGTCCGCCAACGCCACGTTTCTGGAGAAAGCCGCGTGAGCAACAAGACGACCTCTACGCTGCCGCTCGACGGCGTTCGCGTGCTTGATTTCACCCAGGTGATGATGGGGCCGGTCGCGACGCAGATGCTCGCCGACTATGGCGCCGACGTCATCAAGATCGAGCGCCCCGGAACGGGCGACCTGTCCCGCACCTCGTTTCCGAACGATCCGGCGGGCTTGGTCGGCCCGGTGTTCTGTTCGCTCAATCGCAACAAGCGTTCGGTCGTGCTTGATCTGCGCAAGGACGAGGACAAGAAACTCGTTCTCAAGCTGTGCGAAACCGCCGACGTGGTGGTGAACAATTTCCGCGCCGGCGTGATGGAGCGCATGGGCTTCGGCTATGAGACGCTGAGCCGGATCAATCCGCGCATCATCTGCGCCTTCGGCACCGGCTTCGGGCTGACGGGCCCTTACGCCCACAAGGGCGGGCAGGACGTGCTCGCGCAGGCGATGAGCGGCGTCATGTATCGCCGCTCGAACGACGATCAGCCGCTCGCCGTCAATGCGACGACCTTCGCGGATTATTCCGCCGGCATGCACATGGTGCAGGGCATTCTTCTCGCGCTGCTCCAGCGCGAGAAGACGGGCAGGGGCCAGCAGATCACGGTGTCGCTGCTCGATTCGATGCTGGCCGCGCAGACGCAGGAGGCCTGCGCGCAACTGATGCGGGGCAGGGAGGTGAACTGGGGCGCGATGCCGCTGTCGGGCGTGTTCGAGACGTCTGACGGCGCGCTGGTGATGGTCGGCGCCTTCAAGTCCGACCCGCTCGGCGACATCAGCCGGGCGCTCGGGATCGACGATCTCGGCAAGGACGAGCGCTTCAGGGATTTCGCCGCCCAGGTGAAGCACAAGAAGGCGCTGCAGGATATTTTCCGCGCGCGCTACAGGACGAACACGACCGCATACTGGCTCGCCCGCCTTGAGGAGCAGGATCTCCTGTGCGCGCCGGTGCGCTCGCTCGCCGAAGCGCTGGCGGACGAGCAGACCGCGATCAACGGCATGGTGCTGGAGGCGGACGGCGAGGTGGAGCGCGTGCGCGTCGTCGGCTCGCCGATCCATATGAGCGACGCCGTCGTATCGATCCGCATTCCGCCGGCGTCGCTCGGCCGTCATACCGATGCGGTGCGCGCCGAAGCGGCCGCCGGCAGGCAGGCGGCGGAATAATGCCGGTTCTGTTTTCCGTCGTCGATCACGTCGCGCGCGTCACGATCGACCGGCCCGAGGTGCTCAACGCGGTCGACGCCGCCACCGAGCGCGACCTGCAGGCGATCTGGGCGACGATCGAAGCGGACCGCGACGTGCGCGCCGTCGTTCTCACCGGCACCGGCGATCGCGCCTTCTGCACCGGCGCCGACATGAAGGGCGGCTCCGGCGCGTCGGGCCTCGATTATTGGGCGACGCCGCGGCCGGGCGGCTTCGGCGGCATCGCGCTGCGCGAGACGCTCGACGTTCCCGTCATCGGGCGCGTGAACGGCCACGCCGTCGGCGGCGGCTTCGAGATGATGCTCGGCTGCGACATCGTCGTCGCGGCCGAAGAGGCGACCTTCGGCTTGCCGGAAGCGCGCGTCGGCCGCCTGCCGCTCGATGGCGGCATGACGCTTCTGCAAAGGCAGATTCCGTTTCGCCAGGCGATGGGCATGCTGCTCACCGGCAAGCGCATCAAGGCGGCGGAGGCCCTCTCTTACGGGCTCGTCAACGAAGTCGTTCCGCGCGCCGATCTCGATGCGGCGGTGGACCGCTGGCTCGCCGACATTCTCGCCTGCGCGCCGCTGTCGGTGCGCGCCATCAAGGCGGTGGCGCGGCGCACCGCGCATTTGACGGCGGCCGAGGCGCAGGCCGCGCGCCTGCCCGCTCTGGTCGAGGCGCTTCGGTCGGAGGATTCGGGCGAGGGCGTCCGCGCTTTCATCGAGAAGCGCAAGCCGGTCTGGAAGGGGCGCTGATGCCCTTCGTCATCACCGACGCCTGCATCGATGTGAAGGACAGGGGCTGCCTCGAAGCCTGTCCGGTCGACTGCATCTATGAGGGCGGCCGCACCCTCTACATCCATCCCGACGAGTGCATCGATTGCGGCCTGTGCGAGACGGTGTGCCCCGTCGCGGCGATCCACGCCGACGACAGGCTGCCGGCCGACATGACGCAATGGATCGCGGTGAATCGCGACTTCTTCGGACCGGACGTCACCGGCTGGGGATCGCCGGGCGGCGCCTCGCCGCGCTTCACCTCGCAGAAGGACCATCCGGCCGTCGCAGAGTGGCCCGCCAAGGCCTCGTAGAACTTGTCCGACGCCGTTCTGGCGCTGGAGCGGTGGTCTGCGCGCGCGGTGCGAACGGGCGCTCCACGCGCTTCTCAGCCTCGCTGTGAGCCGTCTGCGATCAGTCGGGAGTCGGCGGGCGACCATCCCAGGCGGATCTCGTCGCCCGCCGCGAAGGCCGTGTCCGGCGGCGCGATGAGCCTGAGCGACTGGCCGAGCGCCTGGACAGCGACCTGCGCCGTCTGCCC
>MKVY01000027.1:155266-156640 GCA_001899525.1 Rhizobiales bacterium 65-9 | reverse complement strand
CCCGCCGGTCGCCGGCGCGACAGAGACGGGAATGAGATTCGCGCCGCCGAGAAAATCGGCGACGAAGGCGGTCTTCGGATCGGCGTACACCGCGCGCGGCGCGCCGGCCTGCTCGATGCGGCCCTCGCGCATCACCACGATCTCGTCGGCCAGCGTCAGCCCCTCGGTCTGGTCATGGGTCACGAGGATGGTGGTGATTGGCGCCTGCTTCCTGATCTCGATCAGCTCCATCTGCATGTCGTCGCGCAGGCGCGCGTCGAGATTCGACAGGGGCTCGTCCAGCAGCAGCACGCTCGGCTCGTCGATCAGCGCGCGCGCGAAGGCGACGCGCTGCTGCTGCCCGCCCGAGAGCTGGCGCGGATAGCGGTCGCCGATCGCCGGCAGGCGCACGAGATCGAGCGCGCGCGCGATACGTCTGTCGCGCTCGGCCGCGTCATAGCTGCGCCGCATCTTCATCGGAAAGGCGAGATTGTCCTTCACCGTCATATGCGGAAACAGCGCGTAGGACTGGAACATCAGCCCGATGTTGCGTTTCTCCGGCGGCGTGCGGCTCACATCGGAATCGCCGATCAGCACGCTGCCGCGCGTCGCCATGTCGAGGCCGGAGATCAGCCGCAGCAGCGTTGTCTTGCCGCAGCCGGACGGACCCATCAGCGCGACGAAGCTGCCGTCCGCGATGGTCAGATCGACGCCTTTCAGCGCCTCGACCTTGCCGAAGCTCTTCGCCAGTCCTTTGATCGTGACGCCAGCCATATCTATCCAACCACATGTCTGCCGGCGAGCAGGCGCTCGCTGATCAGCACCACGAAAGCCGCCATCAGGATGAGAATGGTGGATGCGGCCGCGACGCCGGGATCGGGGCTGAATTCGAGGCTCGCATAAATCCGCAGCGGCAGCGTGTCGATCGACGGCGTGCGCAGGAAGAGAACGAGCACCGCGTCGTCGAAGGAGACGAGAAAGGCCAGCAGCGTTCCGGCCATGATTCCCGATTTGCACTGCGGCAGAACGACGAGGCTGTAGCGCCGCCACGCATTCGCGCCCATCACGCGCGCCGCTTCCTCAGTCGCACGGTCGACGCCTTCGAGCACGGCGCCGACCGTGCGCACCACGAAGGGAATCGCGAGCGCGACATGGCCCGCGACGATGACCGCGATCGACGAGCCGCCCAGCAGGCGCGAGGCGAGGATGAGAAGACCGATGGCGACGACGATGGTGGGAAAGAGAAGCGGGGAGAGGAACAGCAGTTGCGCCGCGCTGCGGCCGGGAAAGCGGAAGCGCGTCAGCGCGATCGCGCCGGCGGTCCCGAGCGGAACCGCGATCGCCGTCGAGAGCAGCGCGATCACGCAGCTCGTCGTCAGCGCCTCCTGATAGCGG
>MKVY01000027.1:153364-155256 GCA_001899525.1 Rhizobiales bacterium 65-9 | reverse complement strand
TAGCCGCCGGCCGACAGCGACGCCGCCATCACGACCACGAGCGGCGCGAGCAGGAAGACGATCATCAGCACGACGAACAAGGCCGCCACGGCGCGGATCGCGAGGGGCGCCCCGAGAGTCATCGCGCGTTCCCGCGCGCGGTGAGCGCATAGGGAAGAAGCACCAGCGCCACGATGGCGAACAGCGCGGTCGCCTGCGCGGCCGCCAGCGGCCAGTCGTTATAGGCGATGGCCGAGTGGAAAACGCCCGCGGCGAGAACCGGAAGCTTCAGCCCGCCGATCAGAACCGGCGTGATGAAGGAGCTGATCGTGATCGCGAACACCAGCACGCTGCCGGCGATGATCCCTGGCTTCGAGAGCGGGATGACGACATGGCGCAGGGCGTGCAGCCAGCCCGCGCCCATCGTGCGCGCCGCCTCGACGAGGCGCCGGTCGATCTGGCCGATCACGCCGACGAGCACGAGCGTCATGTAGGGCAGGAGAACCTGCGTCATCGCGATGACGATTCCCGTCTCGGTGTAGGCGAGCTGGAAATTGTTCGGAACGAGGCCCAGGTCGCGCAGCGCCCGCGCGATCGGGCCGCCGCGCCCGAGAATGACCAGCCAGCCGAAGGTGCGGACGACGACGCTCGTCATCAGCGGCAGCAGCAGCGCGAGGAACAGCAGCGCCTTCATGCGCGCCGACGCGGCGTCGATGACAAGGGCCAGCGGATAGCCGAGGATCAGGCATGCGGCCGTGACGATGAGACCGATGCGCAGCGTCCGCAGGCCGACGAACAGGTGATAGTCGTCGTCCGTCATGCGCCGCCACGCCGTGAAGTCGAGCGCGCTCCATGACAGCGCGCCGTCCTTGAAAAAAGCGTAGGCGAGAACCTGCAGGATCGGCAGCAGGAAAGCGGCGATGAGCGCGACCGCGCCGGGCGCGAGCAGCAAAGCCGGTTCGAGTCTGCGGGCGGCGCCGGTCACGATGCGCGGTCCGGCGTGGCGCGGCGCGCGCGGAGATCATGGCGGGATGCGGCGGGGCGCAGGCGCCCGGCCGCTGTTCCGTCTCGCCCGCGAGAGCGCAGGCGCTTGTGAGGCGACAAGGCGCGCAAGCGGTTCAAGCGCGCCGCTGCTTCACTTTCCGATCATCCGGTTCCAGCGGTCGACCCAGCTCTGCCGCTTCTCGCCGATCTTGATCGGATCGAACACGACGAGCTTGTTCACGGCCGCTTCGCCATAGATGACGTCGCCGGCGATCTCCGGATCGAGCTTCAGATCCTTGTTCACCGGCGAGTAGCGCAGATCCTTCGCCCACATCTCCTGCGCTTCCGCCCGGAGCGAGAAATCGATGAATTTCATCGCAAGGTCGCGGTTGGGGCGTCCGGCGACGGCGTTGATGGTGATGAGCGAACCCGCGACGCCTTCCTGCGGCAGCACGAATTTCGCCGGCACGCCGGCCTTTCTCAGCGCGTAGGCGTAGTCCTGCGCATAGGGCGCGAGCCAGGCGTCGTTCTGGGCGAAATTGAGCTGGATGTCGGGCGAGCGCGAGATCACCGTCGAATCCTTGATGATGCTTTCAAGCGCCTTGAAGCCTGGATCGACATTGTCGAGCGTGCCGCCGAGCGCCTGGTTGAGCATCAGCGCCGACAGGAGGCCGTAGCTGTTGGAGAAGTCGGTGAGGACGATGTGGCCCTTGAATTTCGGGTCGAGAACGTCCTTCCAGCTTGTCGGCGCGGGCTTCACCTTGTCGGTCTGGTAGATCAGGCCCATCGCCGCGACCTGCATCACCGGCCCTTCGCCGCGCGCGAGCCCGGCCGTCGCGAACGGGTAGAGGCTCTTGCCGTTGTCGGGCAGGTCCGCGAGCGTCATCTTGTCGAGCAGGCCTTCCTTCGCGGCGACGGCTTCCTGGCCG
>MKVY01000027.1:135226-153316 GCA_001899525.1 Rhizobiales bacterium 65-9 | reverse complement strand
AGTTGCGCCAGCGCGTCGGCGGAATAGACCGTCACCACGTTGATCTTGACGTTGTTCGCCTTTTCGAAGGCGTCGATCACCGCCTTGCGATGGGTCTGCTCATAGGCGCCGCCGAAGGAATTGATCGTCAGCGTCTTCTGTTGCGCGACCGCCGGCGAGGCGATCGCGACGGCCGCGCTCGCGGCCGCGCCAAACAATGTGCGACGTGTCAGCATATTCCCCTCTCCTCTCTGGTTACGCCGATGGGCCGCGCGCTCAGGCGACGCGGCCGATTTCGATGATCTTCGCGCCCGTCATGCGGATGCCGCGGCATTCCTCGGCGATCTTGTCGAGGCCCTGATTCATCACCGCGAAAATATTGACCGGCGTCCAGCCCAGCGGCCCGAACGTGCGGCCGCCATTGTCATAGAACATGCCGAGCTCCCACAACTCGTCGGTGAGGCCCTTCATGCTGTTCTTGGCCTGATGATACCACAGCATCTCGCCCTTGCCCGGCGTCACGGTCTGGTTCTCGTTCGGGATTGTCGCGGGATCGAAATTGCGCGCTTCGCCTTCGAGTCCGGTCATGATCTCGGGGCCCGCGAACATGGCGTGGAAAACGGTCACGCGGATCGGCTTGGCGAGCGACCGCCAGATGGTGTCGCAGGTGACCGGCGCATACTCCTCGTAGAAATCGAGAATGCCGCGGGTGCGGCTGTCGACGAATTCGAGATAGATCTGGCGAGCGGGCATGACTGCGGTCCTGAACGGAATGATAACCAACTCTTCCCGGCCGGCTTATTGTTGTCCAATAGATATTTGCCGGCCTTTTTATAAGATTGTTTTATAATTCGAACGCGCGGGCCATCGTCGGCGGCCGCGTGGCGCAGAAGGCGGCGGCGGCGCCGAAAAATTCCTCCAGCGTCGCCTGGATCGCGGCGTTGCGCGGCGTGGCTCTGTAGGACGCGATGAAGGACAGCGGCGCGAACTCGCGCGTGGTGCGGATCACGCCCAGCCGCCGCTCCGCGATCTCGCGCTCGACGCAGACCGGCGGCACGGCCGCGACGCCGAGGCCGTCGGACGCGAGCTCGATCATGGTGGACATGGAGTTCGACGCGCTCATGCGCGAACGGTTCTGGCTGACCTCCTGAAAATAGTCGGCCGTCAGCCGGGCCGGCGGCGTCTGCGGCGGATAGGCGATCAGGGGCATAGCCGCGATGTCTTCTGGCGTGAGCGGCCTCTTTTTCTTTGGAATGAGGTCGGGCCTGCACACCCACCCCATCGCGTATGCGCAGACAGGCGCGCTGGCGAGATGTTCGCCCACGATCGGCTCGATCGCGATGACGAGATGCAGATCGCCCTCGCGCAGCGCGCGGCCCAGTTGCAGCGTGGTGTCCACCGTCACTTCCAGCGAGAGCAGCGGATGCTGTTCGCGCAGGCGCTCGAACAGCGTCGGCAGCCATGTCCGCACGATCGCGTCCACGACGCCGATGCGGACCACGCCCTTCGTTTCATCGTCGATGCCGAGGCGCTCGCGGATCCGGCGCATCTCGTCGAGGATGACCTCGACATGCCGCAGCAGCCCGTGCCCGGCCGGCGTCAGATGCGCCTCCCGCGTCGTGCGAAACAGCAGCTCGATTCCGAGCTCCTCCTCTAATGCGCGCAGCCGCGCCGAGATCGCCGGCTGCGTCGTGTTGAGGCGTTCGGCGGTGACGCTGAAATTGCGCAGCTTGGCGAGCCAGTAGAAGGTCTCCAGGAATTTGAGATTCATGCAGCCCTCGCGCGCCGTCTCGCGAAGCGTCGTTCGACGCTGGCGCGAAACCGTGTCACCGGCACGTCTCACCCACGCGCGTCAGGAAACCGACGCAGTCCATGAGCGCTGCGAGCGCGATCGACTCGTCCGGCTGATGCGCGTCCTTGATGTCGCCGGGGCCGATGACGACAGCGGGAACGCCGGCGTTCTGGAAGATGCCCGCTTCGGTGCCGTAGGGAACGGCGCGCGACCGCGCGCGGCCGAGCAGCGACAGCAGCTCTTTCTCGATGGCGGGATCGTCGTTGGGCCGCAGGCCCGGAATGCGGGCCTGGATGTCGATGGCGATCCCGGTCGCGGGATCGACCGCCTTCATCGCCGGCTCGAGTTCGCGCGCGCGCGCCTGCATGCGCTCCAGAACGACCTGGTCGCTTTCCCCGGGGATGATGCGCATCTCCCAGAAGAAGCGGCAGCTTTCAGCGACGATGTTGCCATGAAGCCCGCCCGCGATCTGGTTGACCTGGATCGTGGAGTAGGGCGGGTCGAGCCCCTCGAAGCGCGGTCCGTCGCGCATCTCCTGGCGGATCTGGTTGATTGACGCGATCAGCTCGGCGGCGATCATCACGGCGTTGACGTAGCGGTCCGGCTGCGAGGAGTGGCCCGGCTTTCCCGTCACCGTCGTCCAGCCGATCAGCCCGCCCTTGTGAGCGGCGACGAGGTCCATATCGGTCGCTTCGCCGATGATGGCGAGGCGCGGCTTCAGGCCGCTCGCGCCGATCCACTCCGCCATAGAGCCGACGCCCGAGCAGCCCACCTCCTCGTCATAGGAGAAGGCGAGGTGGATCGGGCGCGCCAGCGGTTTGGCCGTGATGGCGGGAAGCGCGGCGAGGCAGCAGGCGAGAAAGCCTTTCATGTCGGTCGCGCCGCGCCCGATGAGGCGGCCGTCCTTCTCGCGCAGCGTCCACGGATCGCCTGTCCAGGCCTGGCCTTCCGTCGGCACGATGTCGCTATGGCCGCTGAAGATCACGCCGCCCGGCGTCTCGGGGCCGATGCTGAGAAGAAGGTTGGCCTTGTCGCCTTCCTTGTTCGGGAAGGTGCGCGCCCGCGCGCCGAAAGCGGCGCAGACGTTTTCGACATAGGCGTTGAGCGCCAGATTGGACGAGGCGCTGATCGTGGGAAAAGAGACGAGCTTCGCCAGATGCGCGGCGACGTCAGACTCTGGCATGGAGCGCACGTTGAATCCTCCTCTGCGGCCGGTGAATTAAATCCGGACCTGCGGCTCTTGTCTTGGTCAAATTTGCTTTGGCGTGTCCCGCTTGATGGGAAATGCGAGCGCCTGCGCCAGTTTCTACGCGGCTTCGACCGGCCAGGGCTGATCGACATCGTCCGGCGGCACGGCGGCGAGCAGCGCGCGCGTATAGGGATGCTGCGGAGCCGCGAACACCTCTTCCGTGACGCCCTCTTCGACCACCGCGCCGTTCTGCATCACGATCACGCGCGCGCACAGATACCGCACCACGGCGAGATCGTGCGAGATGAACAGCAGGCCGATGTCGCGCGCCTCGCGCAGATCGAGCAGGAGATTGAGGATCTGCGCCTGCACCGACACGTCGAGCCCCGAGACGATCTCGTCGGCGACGAGCAGTCGCGGCGTCACGCACAGCGCGCGCGCGATGTTGACGCGCTGCTTTTGCCCGCCAGAGAGCTGCGCGGGATAACGGTCGAGCATTTCGGGCGCGAGGCCGGTTTCCGTCAGCAGCGCCTTGGCGCGCGACAGGCGCGTCACTGCGTCGGCGCGCCGGCGCGGCGATTCCATCGCCTGCGTCACGAGGCTCTGCACGGGGCGGCGCGGGTTGAGCGCCGATTGCGGATCCTGGAAAACCATCTGCAGCGCGTCGAGGCGGATGACGCGCGCCTGCGGCGCGTCTTTCGTGACGTCCTTGCCATCGATGCGGATGGCGCCGCTGGTCGGCGGTTCAAGTCCCATCACCAGCCGCGCCAGCGTGCTCTTGCCCGATCCCGATTCGCCGACGACGCCGACGAATTCGCCCGGCCGCACGGACAGACTCATCGGCAGCACGGCGTTGACGCCCGGCGTCTCCGCGCCGAACAGCGTTCGGCCTCCGCCGTAACGTTTCGAGAGGTTGTCGACCTGCAGCACCGGCGCGTCCGAGCGCGCGACCGGCCACGGCGCGAGGGCTGTCGGCGCGATAGCCTGCGTTTCGCCCGACAGGCAGCCCGGCGCGCAGCGCGCGATATGGCCGTCGCCCAGCGAAAGCGGCTCGAAGCCGCCGGCGGCGCAAGCGGGATCGCGCACCGGGCAGCGCGGCGCGAAGCGGCAGCCGGGCAGGTCGGCGAAGGCCGAGATGGCCGGCATCTGATCCGGCAGCGACGCGAGCCGCAACCGCGGTCCGGACAGCGCCGGGTTCGCTGCGAGAAGCGCCCGCGTGTAGGGATGGCGCGGATTGTTGATGATGCTGCGCGCCGGCCCGCGCTCGATCATGTCGCCGGCGTAGAGCACCATGATCTCGTCGCACACATGCGCGGCCAGCCTGAGGTCGTGCGTGATGAACAGCAGGGCGGTGCCGGTGTCGCGCTGCATGCGGCGGATGATCTGCACGATATGCGCCTGCGTGCTGACGTCGAGCGCCGTCGTCGGCTCGTCGGCGACGATGAGCTTCGGACGGCCCGCGAACGCCATCGCGATCAGCACGCGCTGGCACATGCCGCCCGAGAGCTGAAACGGATAGCGGTCGAGCAGCGTTTGCGGATCGCGCAGCCGCACCTCGGCGAGCGCCGAGACGATGCGCGCGCGCCGTTCGCCGCGCGGAACGCCGAGCCGCTCCAGATGCTCGCCGAACTGCTGCGCGATTGTCAGCGTCGGATTGAGCGCCGTCAGCGGCTCCTGCGGGATGAAGGCGATGTCGCGACCGAGCAGGGCGAGGCGGTCGCGATCGCTGATCGTCAGAAGATCCCGCCCGTCGAAATGCAGCGCGCCGCGCGAGACTGAAAAGGCGCCGGGCAGGTTGCGGGCGATCACCCGCCCGATCATGCTCTTGCCGGCGCCGGATTCGCCGACGAGGCCGAGCACGCGACCCGGCGCGAGCGAAAGATCGATGTTGCGCAGCACGTCGACCGTGCGGCCGCCGGCCGTCGTGGAGACGGCGAGTCCCTTCGCTTCCAGCACCACGGTCATGCCGCGCCCCTGCTGATGAGAAGGCGCGTATCGAGCGCGCGCCGCAGCCCGTCGCCCATCAGGTTGAAGGCGAGCACGAGAAGGAAGATGGCGAAGACGGGGAAGATGACGCCCCACGGCGCCTGGTTCATCGTCTGGCGCGCATCGGCGATCATCACGCCCCACGCCGCGACGTCCGGCTCCACCGACAGGCCGACGAAGCTCATGATCGCCTCGACGATGACCGCGATTCCCATTTCGAGGCTGAGCAGCGTGATGAGCAGCGGCGACACCGCCGGCAGAAGCTCTTTCAACATGATCTGGAGGTTGGTGAAGCTCGAAAGACGCGCCGCCGCGATATAATCGCGCTTCATCACCACGATGCCTTCGGAGCGGATGACGCGGCAGAAGCGCGTCCAGTCGATCAGAACGATCGCGAGGATGACCTTGTTGACGCCGGCGCCCATGCCGACGAGCAGGATGAGCGCGAGCACGACGGGCGGAAACGCCATCCAGATGTCGACCATGCGGCTGACGATCCAGTCGACCCAGCCGCCGAAATAGCTCGCCAGCAGCGCGAGCGCGGCGCCGAGCAGCATCGCGCCGGTCGCCGCCACGAACGCGACATAGAGCGCGACGCGCGCGCCATAGATCAGGCGCGACAGGATGCAGCGGCCGAGCGTGTCCGTGCCGAGCGGATAGGACGGGTCGCCGCCGACGGCCCACATCGGCGGCAGCAGCGTGTTGATGAGGTCCTGATCCTGCGGCGAATGCGGCGCCAGAAAGGGCGCGAACAGCGCGACCGCGATCGCGGCGATGAGGATGATCGCGGCGACGATCACGCGCGGACTCTGCGCGCAACGGCGAAGCGCGGCGGCGGCGCGGGGACTCACGACGCGGCCCTCAGTTTCGGATTTGCTGCAAGATAGATCACGTCGACGATGGCGTTGATGGCGAGGACGAGCACGCAATAGATGAGCGCGACCGCCTGGATGACCGGAAGATCATGGTTGCGGACGGCGTCGACCATGAGGTTGCCGAGACCGGGATAGGCGAAGATCATCTCAACCAGAACCGTGCCGCCGAACATGAAGCCGCCCTGCACCCCGATGAGGCTGATGGTCGGCAGCGCTGCGTTCTTGAGCGCGTGACCGATGAGAATCCGGCGTTCGCC
This sequence comes from Rhizobiales bacterium 65-9, assembly GCA_001899525.1. Lineage (GTDB taxonomy): Bacteria > Pseudomonadota > Alphaproteobacteria > Rhizobiales > Beijerinckiaceae > Terrirubrum. The sequence continues at coordinate 147,238 of MKVY01000027.1, read as the reverse complement.
GATGCCGCGCAGCCGCGCCTGCGTGATGTAGTCTTCGAGGATCGTCTCCAGCAGCGACGAGCGCAGCACGCGCATCACCAGCGGCGCGAGCCCGATCGCGAGCGCGAGGCTGGGCAGGACCAGATGGGCGAGCGCGCTGCGCAGCGCGTCCCAGCGGCCCGAGAGGAGGCTGTCGAGCAAAAGAAATCCGGTGATCGTCGGCGGCAGCGTCACGGCCGGATCGAGGCGGCCGATGAAGGGCAGCAGCGGAAACGCGACGCCGAGAAACAGGATGAGCAGGATCGCCCAGAGAAATTCCGGAATGGCCATGAGGCCCGTCGTGGAGAGGTCGATCGCCTGTTCGGCCGCAGTTCCGCGCTTGGCGAACATCGCAAGGCCCCCGGCGACTCCGAGGATCACGCCGAGCGTGAGGCCGGCGGCCACCAGTTCGATGGTCGCGGGGAGGGCGCGCGACACGAGCTCGCCGACGCCGCGCCGGAAAAAGATGGACGTTCCCAGGTCGCCCGTCAGCAGCTTGCCGAGCCAGATGAAATATTGCGCCGGAATGGAGCGGTCGAGGCCGAAATCCCGCTTCAGCCGCTCCACGTCCTCCGGCGTCGCGCCCGGCGGCAGCGACATGGCGATAGGATCGGCAGGCAGCAGGCGCAGGATGACGAACACCAGCGCGGAGACGCACAGCAGAATCGGAATCGCGAGCAGAAGGCGGCGCAGCAGAAGCTGCAACGCGATGCGGGTCATTGATGCTCAGCCTCTTAAACGAAAGGCAATTGCGTATGCCCATCCAGAGACGTCATGCCCGGTCTGGTTCCGGCCATCCGCGTCTTCCGATGGAGCGAGAAAGAAAACGATCATGAGCGGGACAAGCCCGCGCATGATCACTGATCGTGCGCTTCCGTCCGGGCAGGCCGCCCTGGATGGCCGGTCGGAGCGCCACGTCGTCTCAGGACTTCTGCGAGTAGGTCTGCGGCAGCGTCCAGCCATTGGCGTACTTGACGATATTGACGCCGTTCTGGCTCACGATCGTCTTCACGGTCTGGTAGAGCGGGATCGTGTAGCCCTTCTCCGCGGCGAACTGATGCGCGGCGCGGTATCCGGCGATGCGCTTCTCCTCATTCGTCTCGACGAGCAGCGCTGCGAAGATCGGGCCGAGATCGTCAGACTTCATCGCAGAGAAGATCGACTTCGGATCGAGCAGGTAGCCGCCATACATCTCCGGATCGGCGCTGGTGTTGCCCCAGCTGAACACGGTCGCTTCCGGCAGGGTCTTGGCGCGCAGGCGCTCCTGATAGGTGGAGGGCTCGACCGTCTCGAGTTCGGCGTTGATGCCGACCTTCTTCCACATCGCGACGATCGCGCGCGCGACCTCGAAATCGCTCGGGAACGCGCCGTTGGTGGAGGAGAACTTGATGTTGATCGGATTCTGCGGGCCGTGACCCACCTCTTTCAGAAGGGCGATCGCCTTCTCTTCCGAGAACGGGAAATCGAAATTCAGCGGATAGCCGGGCGTGCCTTTCGCCGCCGGAACCGCGATCGGCGTCGCGGCGCCGGCGAAGAACGCCTTCGAGATCGCTTCCTTGTTGATCGCATGATGCGCGGCGAGGCGAACGCGATCGTCGGCGAAGCCGCCATTCTTGGTGATCTGCAGCAGCGTGATGTCGGTGATCGCGTCGATGCTGGAGGTCAGTCCGGAAATCGCGCCGAGCCGCTGCGCCTCGCGGATCGGGACGTCGATGGAGACGTCGACGCGCCGCGATTCGATCGCGGCGACGCGCGCGGTCGGATCGCGCACCAGCTCGATGGTGACGCGCGGAATAGCGGGCTTGCCGCCCCAGTACTTGTCGTGCGCCTCAAGCACGATGCGCGCGCCCTGCTGATACTCGACCAGCTTGTAGGGGCCGGAGCCGATCGGCTTGCGCGCGAACTCGTCGACGCCGACGCGCTCGACATAGGCCTTCGGCACGACATAGCTGCACAGGAAATAGAACCACGCCACGGCCGACGGCATCGGCTCGGAGAAATGAATGATGGCGCGCGTCGGCGAGACGACCTCGATGTCCTTCACGCGGCGCCACAGGAACGACGTGTCGAGACGGCGGCCGCCTTCCGGCACCGGCGCGCGCGGCCTTTCGAAGAAGGAGTAGCGGAAATCCGCCGCCGTCATCGGCGTTCCGTCATGAAAGACCACGTCGTCGCGAAGATCGACGCCGAGCGACAGGCCCTTGTCGTCGACATAGCCCCATTTGGTGATCAGCGCCGGCTTGGGCGAGATGTCCGGATTCTGGGTGAGCGGCTGGTCGAACACCGTCTTGTAGAGCGACTGCACGGCCGCCAGCGAGCGCGCGTTCGGGTCCCACGTCGGCACGTCCGCGGGATAGGCGAGCGTGAGCTGGCCTTTCGCGGCGGCTTGCGCGAGCGCGTCGCGCGGTACGCCAAGCGCGGCGAGCGCGCTGAGCCCGGCGCCGCGGGCGATCAAGGAACGACGATCCATCATGTTATCCTCCATGCGCGTTCTGCGCGGTTCCCCTGCTAATTCAGGCCAAGTTTTGCGACGGCGGCGTCGAGGCGCGCGCCGGTGTCGTCGGCGAGCGCGGCGCTGCGCAATTCGGCGAGCGCTTTCGCCGGTTGTTGCAGGCCGAGCAGCCGGTCGATGAGTCCGACGAGGCGCTCATAGTTCGCGCGACCGCGGACATGTGTGTCGCCATAGCCCTTCACGAGATTGCGGCACTCAGCAAGTTCGAGCGCAAGCGCGTAATCCCGTGGCGCGAGATCGCGCAGAGCCGCTAGCCAGGCTTCGAGGTGCTTCTGCTCCTCCGCGAACCGCATGGACTTCCGCCGCCACGGCTTGAGCCGCGCCACCGCGTAAAGCAGCAGGAAGCCGCGGATCGACGTCGTCGTGACGACGCGCCCCTTGGCGGTCGTCTTCTCGATGAGCCAGCGCAGCGGCTTCACGTTGAGCATCATGCGGCCGAGCGGCGCCGGCACCGTTTCGGCGATCTCCTGCAGGCGCGGGTGAAGATATTCCGAGATCTGCAGGATCTGTCCGTCCTTGACCTGCGCCTCGTCGCGCACCCGGTCGAAGCGGCTCGGCCGCGTTTTCAGCTCCGCGACGCGGATCGTGTCTTCGTAGGCCATGCCGAGCGCGAGATGCCGCGCCGTCTCTGTCAGCAGCTCGGCGCCGCTTTGCGAACGGTCGATCTGTGCGATCGGCTTCAGCCGCTCGATATAGAGGCGCGCATACGCCGCGTCCTGATAGTCGGTGAGGCGTTCGACGCCCGTCCTGATGGTGGCGAGCGCCGGCGCGGGAAAGAGCGCGTCGAGATCCGTCGGCGAGGGCGGCGCGAGTGTCGGCGCGACCACGGCGCCGGGCGCCGAAACCGGCTCGGGCTCGGCTTTTCCCGACGCGACGTCATATCCCATGCCGAACGCGCGCTTGGACGCGCTCACGCCGACGCCGCCGCGCTCGATGGTTTGCTCGAACTGCTCGCGCGAGAAGGGCAGGGCGCCGGAGCCCGCGAGCGCGCCGAACATCGCGGCGCTGATGACGCTGCCGGATTTCTGCGCGATGGCCGCCATGTCGAACGCCACGAACCGATGCGCGGCGGTCCGGCAGGCGTCGAAGAGCGCCGGCGCGTCGCTGCGCCCGTCGCCGAGCGCGATCTTTTCCGTCATGGCGAAGACGCGATGGGTGGAGGTGACCAGCGTCGTGCGGTCGGGCGTGACGATGCCGCGCTGCACGGCGCGGCCGGCCTCCATCAGTTCGGAGGCGACCACGATGTCGACGTCGCCGGGAATGGGCGTCATCGCCAGCACGGGCGGGCGGCGCGCCGCATCGGAGGCCGCGCGCTCGAACAGTTCGAGATAGTAGATCGTCGCGCCGGTGCGCTGCGCGACGCCCGGCACCGACGTCGTCTGCGCGATGAAGCCCGCATGTTCGGCGAGGTCGATGATCCAGTCGGCGAGCACGCCGCCGCCTTCCCCGCCCATGGCGAGGATGGCGAGCCGGATCGAGCGTGCGGGTTGCTCGGCCATGAAAGTCAGGCCGCGGCCGGCGTCAGGCGACGCTGCAGATAGGAGATCACCGCTGTCTGCACGCGATGCTTGAATCGGTCCCAGCGGGTCGGATTGTTGATGATCGACGCCTTATAGAACGAGGGGCACAGAACGGCGGCGTGGCTGACCTCGCCGCAGAGGCCGCAGCCGACGCAGGAGTCGATCACCTTCGTCACGGGGTCCTTGCGCAGCGGATCGGGGTTCGGCGCGATGGTGAGCGAGGGGCAGCCCGAGAGGCGGATGCAGGAATGATCGCCCGTGCAGGTGTCCGAATCGACGCCGAACCTTTCGCGCACCACGCGCTGGCCGTCCTTGATGGCCTTGTTCATCAAGGGCCGCACGCGCCGCTGCTTGTTCAGCATGCATTCGGATTGCGCGACGATGACCTTCGGTCCCTTCTCCTTGGTCGTCAGCGCCTCGCGCAGCGTGGAGGTCATCGCCTTGAGGTCGTAGGTGCGCGTTAGCGTGCGCGCCCATTGCACGCCGACGCCGCGCACCGCCTTCTCGATGGAGTTCTGCGTCGAGCGGATCTTGTTCGGGTTGTGCGAGGACAGAATATCCTGGCCGCCGGTCGCGGCCGAATAGCCGTTGTCGACGACGATGATGACGTTGTCGCTCTTGTTGAACACCGCATTGCCGACGCTCGACGCGAGGCCGTTGTGCCAGAATCCACCGTCGCCCATCACCGCGATCGTGCGCTTGCCGGATTTGGTGTTGAACGCCGCCGCGCCGGCGCCGCCGAGCCCGTAGCCCATCGTCGTCGCGCCGATGTTGAACGGCGGCAGGATCGAGAACAGGTGGCAGCCGATGTCGCAGCTCACATGATGCGGGCCGAGCTCGCGCTCGACGAGCTTCATCGCGGTGAAGATCGGCCGCTCCGGACAGCCGGTGCAGAAGGAGGGCGGCCTGCCATGCACCTTGCCGTCGAGCGCGGCGACCGCCGCCTTCAGCCTGTTGTCGCCTTCCGACGCCGAGCCGAATCCGCCGGCGAAGCGCGGCTCATAGGCGCGCACGAACTTGCCGAGACCCTCCCTGAGCACGGCGCCGGTATATTCGCCGGCCATCGGCAGCATGTCCTTGCCGTGGATCTTCGTCTGGACGTCGGCGCGCCGCAGATAGGTGTTGGCGGCCTGCTCGATGAATTCCGGCTGGCCTTCTTCGACGATCAGGATCGCCTTCTTGCCGGCGGCGAACCGCACGAACTCCTCGTCGATCAGAGGATAGGCGACATTCAGCACATAGAGCGGAACGCGCGAATTGCCGTAGGCGTCGGCGATGCCGGCGAGCTCCAGCGCGCGCAGGGTGTTGTTGTACATGCCGCCCTGCATGACGATGCCGATCTCGCTGAGATCGCCGTCGAAGAATTCGTTGAGCTTGTGATCCTGGATGTATTTGACGGCGGCCGGCCAGCGCTTCTCGATCTTCTCCTTCTCGTGCAGATAGCTCGCCGGCGGCAGCACGATCCGGTTCACATCGCGCGTCGGATTCTCCATCGCGTCGCGCAGCGTGAAGTTCGGGCGGATGTTGGTCTTCGTCTTGAAACGACCATACACATGGCAGGCGCGGATGCGGACTTCGAGCATCACCGGCGTGTTCGACGCCTCCGACAGCTCGAATCCTTTCTCCACCATCTCCACGATCTTCGGCAGGTTCGGCCGCGGATCGAGCAGCCAGATCTGCGATTTCATCGCATAGGCGTGGCTGCGCTCCTGCATGATCGAGGAGCCTTCGCCATAGTCCTCGCCGACGATGATCATCGCGCCGCCCTTCACGCCGCCCGATGCGAGATTGGCCAGCGCGTCCGACGCGACATTGGTGCCGACGGGCGCCTTGAAGGTCACCGCGCCGCGCAGCGGATAATTCACGGACGCAGCGAGCGTCGCCGCAGCCGTCGCCTCGCTGGCGCTCGATTCGAAATGGACGCCGAGCTCTTCGAGAATGTCGTTCGCGTCGCTCAGCACATCCATCAGATGCGAGATCGGCGCGCCCTGGTATCCGGCGACATAGGAGACGCCCGATTGCAGCAGCGCCTTCGTGATCGCGAGAATGCCTTCGCCGGCGAATTCGTCGCCGTCGCCGAGATAGAGGCTTTTCACCTCTTCGTGAAACGATCTCTCCGCCATGACGCGTCCTTTCGTCGATGGTTTTTGATCCCGGCGCCGCCGCCCGCGATCACTCGTCCTGCACGAGCGCGATGACGCGCACCGGGCTTCCCGAGCCGCGCTCGATCTTGAGCGGCGTCACGATGAGAACGGCGCCGGTCGGCGGCAGCTTGTCGAGATTGCACAGGCTCGCCAACCCGAACTTGTTCGCGCCATGCATCAGCGTATGGGCGGGGAAGGCCGGCTCGAAAGCGAAGCCCTGGCCTGCGTCCGTGCCGACCGCCTCGACGCCCCAGCCATTGACGTTGCGCTCCTCGACCAGGAAGCGCACCGCGTCGGCGCTCGGTCCCGGCGTATGCGGCCCATCCTCTTTCGCATTGAGGAACAGCGCCGGATCGGTCCGCTTCGACCAGTCGGATCGCATCAGAACCCAGGCGCCGTCCGGAATCTGGCCGTGCTTCTTCTCCCAGGCGAGAATATGCTTGGGGGTCAGCAGGAATTTCTCATCCTTGGCCGCTTCCTTGGCGCAGTTGATGACGACCGCGGGCGCGACGAAGCGCTGAACGTCGACCGTGTCGGTCGCGCCGTCCTTGTAGTCCTTGCCGGTGACCCAATGGATCGGCGCGTCGAAATGCGTGCCGGTGTGTTCGCCGAGCGCGATGTCGTTCCAGTACCAGGCCGGGCCCTTCTCGTCGTAGTGCGAAATCTCCGAGATCGAGAACGGGCTCGACGGGGCGAACTGCGGCGGAAGCTGGATCACCGGCGTCGATGGCCGCAGCGTCTGCGTCAGATCGATCACGCGAATTTTCTTTTTCGCGATGGCTTTCGCTAGCTTCTCAAGAGTGTCCTTGGCCATGATGTCGCCTCCCTTTGTTGTGGCTGGCCGGGATTGGTCAGACGAGCACGCGTCCGGGGTTAAGAATGTTGTGCGGATCGAGCGCCTGCTTGATCGTGCGCATCAGCGCCAGTTCCGGCTCCGTGCGCGAAAGCCTGAGATAGGAGCGTTTCAGGCGGCCGACGCCATGCTCCGCTGAAATCGAGCCTCCGAGCGCGGCCGTCACGCCGTAAACCACATCCTCGATGAGCTGCTTCGTTGCCGCCGAATAGGTCTCGGGCATCACCTGGAGATGCAGGTTGCTGTCGGCGACATGGCCGAACATGACGGTGATGACGCCAGGCGACGCTTCGCGCAGCTCTGCGCGCAGGCGCGTCGCGGCTTCGCCCATCCGGTTGAGTGGGATCGAGATGTCGAAGCCCACCGATTTCGGCATGAGCCTGTTATATTCGTAGACGCTTTCGCGCAGCGCCCAGAGCTTGGCGCTCTCCGCGCCGGATTTCGCGATCACCGCGTCAGCGATGACGCCTTGCTCATAGAGGCCGGCCAGCAGCGTCTCCATCACGTCGCCCGATGTGTCCGCCCCGGCGACGGTTTCGACCAGCAGGTAAAGGTCGTGCTCCGGCGGCATCGGCGCGCTGACGCCGATCCGTGTCACCGCGATGTCGTAGAGCTCGCGCCACATGCCCTCGAAGACGAGGAGTCCGCCCGGCGCGTTCGCCTGGAGGTGGTGCAGGACGGTCAGCGCCGCGTCGAAATCCTTGACCGCGATCAGGGCGGCGCGCACGCCGTTCGGCCTGGAATGCAGGCCGAGCACCACCCGCGTCACGACGCCGAGCGTGCCTTCCGATCCGATGAAAAGCTGCGTCCAGTCATAGCCCGCATTGTTTTTCATCATTTTGTTCAGCGAGCGGACGATGGTTCCGTCGGCCTGCACGACTTCGAGGCCGAGCACGTTCTTGCGCGCCATGCCGAAGCGCAGCACCTGATTGCCGCCGGCGTTCGTCGCGATATTGCCGCCGATCGAGCAGGAGCCGCGCGCGCCGAGATCGATGCCGCACATCAGTCCTGCCTCTTCCGCCGCCTGCTGCACGGCCTGCAGCGGCGTGCCGGCGAGCGCGGTCAGGGTGCTGCTCGAACGATCGATATCCTCGACGCCGCTCATATGTTCGAGCGAGAGCGCGATCTCGTTCGCGCCGGGGTGCGCGCCGCCGGCGAGGCCGGTGAGGCCGCCCTGCGTCACGACGGGTTGCCGCGCCGCGTTGCAGATGGACAGCGCCGTCGACACGTCCTCGACCTTGCGCGGGCGCACCAGCGCCAGCGGCGGCGTCGGATCGAGGCCGGACTCGTCATGGGCGTTGCGCGCCGGAACCGCGTCGCGGCGCGTGACGATGTCGGGTCCCAGCGCCGCGAGAAGCTGGTCGAGGACGGCGGTCATGGCGCCGGGCCCTCCGTCTGTCGCGCGCCCGCCGGCGGCAGCGGAGTAGCGCCGCTCGGCCGGTTGAACTGCGTGGTCGCGTGATTGAAGCCGCGCGCGACGAGGTCGCCGTCATTGGCCGTCACCACCATGCGGAAACCCTGCTCGCGCTTGGCGCGCGCGCCATCGACGGTGTTGGTGAACGTGCCGCACAGCGTCCATTCGGAGCGGCACGCATTCTGGATGTCGAGACAGGCCTGCTCGTGGCGCGCGTCGATCTGCGGAAAGCAGCCGATCGACAAAGCGAGGTCGCCGGTGCCGATGAAGACCATGTCGACGCCTTCGACGGCGGCGATCTTCCTGGCGTTTTTCCGGCCTTTCTCGGTTTCGATCATGACGCAGACGACCACGCCGCGGTTGGCGCCGTCGACGTAATCGACGAAATCCGCGAGCGGCCGCACGCCGCCGCCGGAGCGCCGGCCGCGCGGCGGATAATGCGCGGCGGCGACCGCCGCGCGGGCCTGCTTGGCTGTTTCGACGAGCGGGACAATCACGCCTTCGGCGCCGGCGTCGAGCGCCTGGCCGATCGCGAGCGGCGTGTTCTCGGCGATGCGGATCATCACGGGAATATCCGACGGCGTCGCGCCGATGGCGTTCTCCATCGAGAGACGATCCCAGAGCCCGTGCTGCATGTCGAGCACGATGGCGTCGGGGCGGCTGCGGGCGGCGAGTTCGCACAGCGCGACGCTGCCGAGCGACAGCCAGACGACGCCGAGCGTCTCGCCCTTGTCGAGACGGTAGCGGAGTGTGGGGCGGCGCGGATCGAACATTCAGGCCGCCTCCGTCTCGCCCGCGCTGATGTAACGGCCGTCGCCGTAGAGAAGCGCTTTCGGACTTGGATGGCGCAGATGCACATCCGTCACGCGGCCGATCACGATATGATGGGTCGCATAATCCATGACCTTCTCCACGACGCACTCGAAACTCACGCGCGCGCCGACGAGCAGCGGCGTGTCATGGGCGCTGCGCGCCCATGATCCATAGATGAAGCGGGCCGGGCCCTGCACGGTTTTTTGTCCGCCGAACGCCTGCGCGACCTCGATCTGATCCTCGGCCAGAACGTTGACGCTGAACGCGTCGTCCTGCTTCAGACCCGGCGCGATCGTCGAGGACCGGTTGACGCAGACGAGAAGCGACGGCGGATCGGCGCTGAGCGAGCAGACGGCGGTCGCCGTCAGGCCGGCGGAGAAGCCGTTCGCGTCCTGCACGGCGACGACCGAAACCGCGCCGACAAGCGCGCGCATTCCCTGCTTGAAGGGCGCCGAGCCGGTGATGCGGGCGGGCTTGGCGTGCAGCGTCATGGTCAGTTGATCCGCAGTCCCGCCTGCTTCATCAGCGGCAGCACGCGGTCGCAGAAGAAGGGCAGTTCATAGGTGTAGTTGACGAAGGTCAGCGCCGCGCCGGCGTATCCCTGATTGGAGATCTTCAGCATGTCGTCGACGATCTTCTCCGGCGTCCCGACGAGCGGATAGGAGCCCGCGCCGCCGGCGAAGCGTTTGCGATAGAGGTCGTAGGCGCTCGCGTCATGCGACTTCGAGAATTCCTTCTTGCCCTGCATATGCGCGTCGACGGCCGCGTGATCGGCCTCCGTCACGGCGTATTTTTCGTAATAGTCGTCGGCTTCCTTCTGCGTTTCGCGGCAGACCACGTGGCAGACCGTATAGATCCCCACCTCGCGGCCGAAGCCGGCGGCGCGCTGGCGGATGTCGGCGACATGGTTCTTGCCGTCCTCGAGCTCGGAGAAGGTCGAGAACAGATAATCGCAGTTCTTCGCCGCGAAATCACGGCCCGGCCCGCCGAAGGCGGCGTTCATCGTCACCGGGCGCGGAACCTGCACGCTGGCGGGACGGCTGACCACGCCCTTGAGCTGATAATATTCGCCCATGAAATCGAAAGGCTGGCTCGCGCTGTAGGCGCGCTCGATCAATCCTATCCATTCCGCGGCCTGAACATAGCCCTTTTCGCCGAGCGCCACGCCGAACATCGCGAATTCCTGCGGGTTCCAGCCGCAGACGATGTTGAGGCCCGCGCGCCCCTTGCTGATATGGTCGACCGTCGCCAGCGCCTTGGCGGCGTAGAGCGGATGCACGATGGGCACATGCACGGTCATGAACAGCCCGATCCGCTCCGTCGCGCTCGCCAGTCCCGCCGCCCAGGTGAAAGTCTCGAACGACCACTCCCGCACGCGGTTCTTGCCGCCGAACCCGCGCCAGCGCGCGATCGGCAGGAAAAACTCCAGGCCGGCCCGGTCGGCGATGCCGGCGGCGGTGAGATTGTCGTCCCATCCCGCGCGCCAGCGTTCCGGCACGTCGGTGATCGCGAGGCCGCCGTCCGCGTTGGTCGAGAAGACGCCGAGCTTGAAGCGGTTCGGGCCTTTGAGCGGATGCGGTTTCACCAGCATGGCGAATCCTGTCAGGCGGTTTGGGGGAGCGATGCGCGGGACGCGGCGCGCGATGTCTTTTCGCGCTCGATCTCGGCCTTGTGAGCGGCGAAAAACGCCTGTTCCGCGGCCGTCATGAAGGCGGACATCCGGTCATGCGCCGCAACGGAGTCGCGCCTCATGAAGGAATCATACAGGCTTTCGAGTCCGTTTGCGACCACGGTCCGCGTCGGGTGGTCGTGCAGCGTGCCCAGCCGCACGGTCTGCACATGATCGACGAAGCGCGCGAGCGTGTTGGCGAGCCGTTCGTTGCTCAGCGCGCCGAGCCAGCAGCCGCGGAAGGCGATGTTGGCGAGGATCAGCCGGTCCACGTCGTCGTCCCGCATGGCGGCGCGCGCCTCCGCGATCGCCCGGGACAACTCGCTGCGGCCGCGATCGGTGAGATCGCGGGCGGCGTTGGCGGCGGCGCGCGGCTCGAGCAGCTTGCGCACCTCGAAAATGTCGCGGATGTCGGCAAGCGACAGCTTAGGCGTGACGAAGCCGCGCGTGGTGCCGACGAGATAGCCCTCGTTGGCGAGCCGCAGCAGCGCTTCGCGGGCCGGCATGCGCGAGGTGCCGTAGGAGTTCGCGATTTCCAGATCGACGAGCCGGCCGTCCGGCTCGATCTCGCAGCGTTGCAGCCGGCCGCGCAAATCGAGATAAATGCGCTCGCTCAGGCTGTCCTGCTTGGACAGCCGCAAGGGGGCGAATCGTTTGGCTGTGGCGCGCGCCATGGGCTCCGATCGCTTGCCGGCGATTTGAATACCGTATACGGTTTCTCGCGGCCGTCAACCGGCCTTCGCCGGCAGCAGGCCGCCCGTGATGGATGAGAGTCTTTTCCGAAAGTCGCTGAGCCGCCGGCTTTATTCCGGGCGTCGCCTCGAACGCGCCATTTCTATCGGCGACCTGCGGGCGATGGCGCATCGACGGCTTCCGGCCTTCGTGCTGGAATATCTGGAGGGAGCGGCCGAGGACGAGACGAGCCTGCGCCGCAACCGCTCAGCCCTCGACGCTATCGGCTTCGCGCCGGCGACGCTCGCCGACGTCGCCGATCGCGATCTGACGACATCCTTGTTCCGCCGTTCCGCCGCCGCGCCCATCATCGTGGCGCCCACGGGTTTCAACGGGC
>MKVY01000027.1:128898-135168 GCA_001899525.1 Rhizobiales bacterium 65-9 | reverse complement strand
GGCCTACGCCACTGGATGCAGCTTTACGTGTTCGGTGCCGACGAGGTCTATCGCCGGCTGATCGACCGTGCGCTTGGCGCCGGAAGCGAGGCGCTGGTGCTGACGACGGACGGTCCCGTGTTCGGCAATCGCGACTGGGACAAGCGGCGTTATGTCGGGCCGGCGCAGTTATCCCTGCGGAGCCGGCTCTCGGCGCTGCGTTGTCCGTCCTGGTTGTTGCGCATGGCGCGCGAGGGAGCGCCGCGGCTGGAGAATCTGCTCGAATTCGCTCCTCCGCATGCGCGCGATCTCGTGTCGATGGCGCGCTGGTCGCAGGGCGCGATGCGCGCCGATCTCGACTGGCGCTGGTTTGCGCAATTGCGCCGGGAATGGCCGCGCAAGCTCCTGATCAAGGGCGTCCTGAAAGCGGTCGATGTCGAGCGCGCGCGCGACGCCGGCGCCGATGGCGTCGTGCTGTCCAATCACGGCGGACGCCAGCTCGACGGCGCGATCGCGCCGATCGAGATCCTGGCGGACGCCCGCCGCCGCGTCGGGCCCGATTTCACGATCCTCGTCGATAGCGGCTTCCGCAGGGGAACGGATGTCGTGAAGGCGCTGTGTCTCGGAGCCGACGCCGTCCTTCTGGGCCGCGCCGCGCTTTACGGCCTCGCCGCCGGCGGCGAGGCCGGCGCCGGCCGCGCGCTGGCGATCATGCGCGCCGAGATCGACCGCACGATCGGACTTCTCGGCGCGCGCAACCTTGCCGAATTGACGCCGGAGATGATCGTCCGATGAGACTGGCTTCACCGCGCCGCCGCCGCTATCAGCGTTTGCTCAGGATACAGGGAGATCAGGAATGACGCTCGTTCGCCCCGCCATCGAGGCTCTGGAAGATTCGCCGATTCTCGAAGTGTGGCGGATGGGCTTCACCGTCGATGGCGTCATCGGATTGTGGGCCGGCGAACCTGACGTTCCGACGCCGCGTTTCATCTGCGAGGCGGCCGAGAAGGCGCTGGCCGAAGGCCACACCTTTTACACGCATGGTCGCGGCATTCCTGAGCTGCGCGCCGTTCTCGCCGCCTATCTCAAGCGGCTTTACGGCAAGGAGGTTTCAGACGACCGCATCGCGGTGACATCGGCCGGCATGAACGCCGTGCAGCTCGTCTCGCAGGCGCTCATCGATCCCGGCGACAAGGCTGTCGTGATCACGCCGTCCTGGCCGAACATCATGCGCGCCATGCAGATTTCCGGCGCGGTCGTGACCGAGGTTCCGCTGACGAGCGGCGACAACGGCTGGTCGCTCGACCTCGACGCGGTTTTCGCCGCGGCGGGGCCTGGAACGAAGATCATCTACCTTGCGACGCCGGCCAATCCGACCGGCTGGATGATTCCGCCGGAGCAGGCGAGGGCGCTTCTCGATTTCGCGCGCGCCCGCAACATCGCGATCCTCTCCGACGAAGTTTATCATCGCATCGTCTATGACCGGCCCGTCGCGTTCTCCTTTCTCGACATCGCCGAGGAGAACGATCCTGTCTTCATCGTGAACTCGTTTTCCAAGAGCTGGGCGATGACCGGCTGGCGCATGGGTTGGCTCATCTATCCCAAGGGCCTGACGGACACGTTCGAGAAGCTGATCCAGTTCAACACCTCCGGCGGGCAGGCTTTTCTGCAGTATGGCGGCGTCGCGGCGGTTCGTGACGGCGAGCCTTTCGTTGCCGAATTCGTCGAGCGCTGCCGGCGCGGCCGCGAGATCGTCAACGCCGCGCTGGCGAAGATGAATCGCGTGCGCAACATTCCCAACAACGGCTCCTTCTACGCCATGTTCGAGATCGACGGCGTCGATGACACCATCGCCTTCTGCAAGCAGGCGGTCACCGACGCGCGCGTCGGCCTTGCGCCGGGCATCGCGTTTGGCGCCGGCGCGGAAAAGATGATCCGCCTCTGCTACGCCAAGAGCCCGGAGAATCTGAACGAGGCCGCAAGTCGGCTGGGGCGCTTCATCCAGTCTTTGTGACCTGCGTCGCTTCGCCGGCGCGCGCTCGCCTGCGAAGCGCGTCTGCGTTGCTTGCGCGTTGCGTCGCGACGGATAGACTTGTGGTCGATCCTCGCGAACGACCATGACCGCTCAATCCTTTCCGACCTGGCAGGCCTCCGCCGCGCGGCTCATCGACGTGGCCGCCGGGCGCGCGCCGGCTGAATGCGTGATCCGCAACGGGCGCTGGGTGAACGTCCATTCCGGCGAGATCATTCCCGGAACGGATGTCGCGATCGCCGAAGGCCGCTTCGCCTTCGTCGGTCCGTCCGCGCGGCATGCCGTCGGTCCTGAGACCAGGATCATCGAGGCCGCCGGCCGCTACCTCGTTCCGGGACTGTGCGACGGCCACATGCATGTCGAGAGCGGCATGGTGACGGCGACGGAGTTCGCGCGCGCGGTGATACCGCACGGAACGACGACGATGTTCGTCGATCCGCACGAGATCGCCAATGTGCTCGGCCTCGCCGGCGTCCGCCTCATGCATGACGAGGCGATGAGCCTTCCGATCAATATGTTTGTGCAGATGCCGAGCTGCGCGCCGAGCGCGCCGGGGCTTGAGAACGCCGGCGCGACGATCGGGCCCGACGAGGTGCGCGAGGCGATGGCGTGGCCGAACATCATCGGCCTCGGCGAGATGATGAATTTTCCCGGCGTCGTTCGGGGCGATGCGACCATGCTCGGCGAGATCGCCGCCACGCAGGCCGCGGGCAAGACCGTTGGCGGCCACTACGCGTCGCCGGACCTTGGGATGCCGTTTCACGCCTATGTCGCCGGCGGGCCGGCGGACGATCATGAGGGCGTGCGGCTGGAGGACGCTGTCGCGCGCGTGCGGCAGGGCATGCGCGCGATGCTCAGGCTCGGGTCCGCCTGGTATGACGTCGCCGCGCAGATCAAGGCGGTGACCGAGCTTGGGCTCGATCCGCGCAATTTCATTCTCTGCACCGACGACAGCCATTCCGGCACGCTCGTGAATGACGGCCACATGAATCGCGTGGTGCGTCATGCGATCGCGCAGGGGCTGAAGCCGATCGTCGCGATCCAGATGGCGACGCTCAACACCGCGCAGCATTTCGGGCTCGAGCGCGAGCTCGGCTCGATCACGCCAGGCCGTCGCGCCGATCTCTTGCTGACCAGCGATCTCGCGACTTTGCCCGTCGAGCTTGTCGTCGCGCGCGGAAAAATCCTGGCGGAGAACGGGATTTTGACCGAGGACATCGCGCCTTATTCCTATCCCGCCTCGGCGCGCGACACGGTGAAGCTTCGCGGCAGGCTGACCGCCGACGATTTCCTGATCGCAGCGCCGCGCGGCGCCAACAAGGTCAAGGCGAATGTGATCGGCGTCATCGAGAACCAGGCGCCGACGCGCGCGCTCGTGCGCGATCTCCTCTGCGAGAATGGCGCGGTGATGATGGACCGCGACGGGGACGTTTGCCAGATCGCGGTCGTCGAGCGCCATCGCGGAACCGGCGCCGTTGCGAACGGTTTCATTTCCGGCTTCGGCTACGATGTGAACTGCGCCGTCGCGAGCACGGTCGCCCATGACAGCCACCACATGATCGTGATCGGAACCTCGCGCGACGACATGGCGCTGGCCGCCAACCGTCTCGCCGAGGTCGGCGGCGGCGTGGTGGTGTTTCGCGAGGGCAGGGAGATCGCGCTGGTGGAGCTGCCGATCGCCGGACTCATGTCGGATGAGCGCGCGGAGATCGTGGCCGAAAAGGCGGAAAAGATGGTCGCCGCGATGCGCGCATGCGGCTGTTCGCTCAACAACGCCTACATGCAGCATTCGTTGATGGCGCTTGTGGTGATTCCCGAACTGCGCCTGTCCGACGTCGGACTTGTCGATGTGCGAACCTTCGAGACAATTCCGCTGCTCGTGGAATAGCCCGGCTTTTCAGGTAAGCGACGCGATGCGCCGATGCGCGAGCGCCAGCGCGCGCGGCGCTTCGGCGACGAAAAGGATGCGGGCCGGTCGACCCTCGCGCGCGTCGATGACGGTCGCGCCGTCGCGCGCGCCTGCGCAGGGAATGCTGAGCGGCAGGGTCTCGCCCGCGAAAAGGGTGCGGTCGATGAGATGCAGCATCACGCACGGGTCATGCAGCGGAAAGGTCGTTTGCGGCGGCCCGGCGTCGCCGCGAGCGGCGCGATAGCGCGCGATGTTTGCAAGATAGGCGTCGACCAGTTGGGCGGAGATCGCGGCCGCCTTGCCGCCGGCCGCCGCGAGCCTCGCGCCCCATGCCGGATCGGCCGCGACCTGGCGCGTGAGGTCGAGCGGAATCAGCGTCAGCGCAACGCCGGACCGCAGAACGATGTCGGCGGCTTCCGGATCGGCGTGGATGTTGAACTCGGCGAAAGGCGTGACATTGCCGCGGTCGCGGACCGCGCCGCCCATCGCGATCACTTCGCCGATGTGCGCCGCCGCGTCGGGCGCGGCTTCGATCAGCGCGGCGATATTGGTGAGAGGGCCGAGCGCGAGGAGCCGCACGCTTCCGCTCGGGCGCTGGCGCAGCAGCGTCGCCATCCAGTCCGCAGCCCCCGTCGCGGCTGTCCGGCTGGAATTCGGCAGCGGCAGGCCGCCGAGTCCGTCGCCGCCATGAATGCCGCCCGCTTCGATTGGCGGACGCCGCAGCGGCCGGTCGGCGCCCGCGATCACCGGGACATCGGCGCGCCCGGCGAAATCGAGAATGCGCAGCGCGTTGCGCGTGACGTTATCGAGGCCGACATTGCCGGCGACCGTCGTGACGCCGAGCACGTCGAATTCAGGCGAGGCGCAGGCGATGAAGAGCGCCAGCGCGTCGTCGAGGCCGGGATCGGTGTCGATGACGACGGAAAGGGGGCCGGTCATGCGCGACTCTTTCTGCTGGGACGCCGCGCGCTGTTGCGCATGACGCGCCGCGCGGCGACCTCACGGAGCGCCGGCCTTGCGCGCAGCCGCTCCGGCGAGAGCGCTTTCAGCGAAGGGGATGACAAGTCGCGTGAAGCAAACGCGTCAGAGCAAGAATCTGGAGTCTTTCCCTGCTTCCGGGATGCAGGGAAAGACTCCGATGGTCGTCAGTTCGCGGGCTTGAAGCTCATCGCCAGCGTGCGCTCGTCGGCGCGCGTTTCGACGGCGAGGCCCTTGCGCGCGGCCCAGGTCGTCGACTGGAAATGGATCGGGATGATCGCGCCGTCATTCGCCGCCATTTTCGAGGCTTCGTTCAGCGTCTTCAGGCGCTGGGCGTCGTCCATGGTGGACAGCGCCTTGACCAGAAGCTCGTCGACCTTCGGATTGCAGTAGTTGCTCCAGTTGAACTGCCCGAAGCCCTTGTCCTTGTCGGCGCAGGCGATGATCGCGCGCAGCGTCGAGGAGACCTCGCCGCCCTGCGCGCCCCAGCCGATCAGGCCGAAGGAGAAGTCGCCCTTGGCGCCGCGCGTCGCATAGACGGCCATCGGCATCGCGTCGACGGAGGCCTTGATGCCGATGCGCGACAGATACTGGCCGACCGCCTGCGCGATCTTGTCGTCATTCACGAAGCGGTTGTTCGGCGCATTGATGGTCACAGCGAAGCCGTCGGGATAACCCGCTTCCGCCAGCAGCTTCTTCGCGCCTTCGGGATCGAAGGGAGTGTTTTCGAATCCCGGCTCGTTGTTGCGCAGCGGCGGCGGCACGAACTGGCTCGACGGCGCGGATAGCCCGTCCATGATCCTGTCGCGGATCGCGTCGCGATTGATCGCCATGGAGAAGGCCTTGCGCACGCGCGCGTCCTTGAACGGGTTTTTCGCGAGCGGCGAGCCGTCCTTCGCCGTCACCATCGGCGGGTTGTCGCGGCCGGAATCGATATAGAAGTAGATGACCCGCAGCGACGGCTTCTGCTCGAAGATGAGCTTGGGATCCTTGCGGATGCGATCGAGATCCTGCGTGGGGACCTGATCGATGGCGTCCACGTCGCCGGCGAGGAGCGCTGCGACGCGCGCGCCATTGTTGGGAACGAAGCGATAGGAAACCTTGTCCCAGGCCGGCTTCACGCCCCAGTAGTCCTTGTTCGCCGCGAGCTCGATGCGGTCGTCCTGGGCGTAGGAGCTGAATTTGTAGGGGCCCGTGCCGATCGCCGCCTTGCCGGAGTTGAAATCCTCCGACTGCGCGTTCTGCGCCGCTTTTTTCGACACGATCGCCACCTGCGCGAGATCGTTCGGCAGCAGCGGGTAGGGCGTCGCGGTCTTGAATTCGAGCGTATAGGGATCGACGATTTTCTTTTCGGTGATCGCGCGGGTGTAGA
>MKVY01000027.1:124883-128846 GCA_001899525.1 Rhizobiales bacterium 65-9 | reverse complement strand
CGTGTCGTTGATCGGTTTCAGCGACTCCGCCAGACCCGGCACGATCTGCGCGTCCGCGGTCATCATCACCAGCGTGTCGAAGATATGCGCGGCGACGGCGTTGTTCGGAACGAGATTCTGATAGTGCGGATCGACCGATGAGATCGGCGACGAGACTGCGAGCTTCAGGTCCGCCGCGGCCGCCGCGCTTGCGATCAGCGCGGCGCCGGCGATGAGCGCGCCCTTCAGCCAGTTTGCTTTCACCATGCTTATCCTCCTCCGGCTTTATCGCCCTATTCCGCCATCGCGCCGAGAATGCGCGCCCAGCTTCTGATTCCCTTATGAAACGACGACAGGTCGTATTTTTCGTTCGGCGCGTGCACGCGGTCGTCCTTGAGGCCGAAGCCGACGAGCAGCGGATCGACGCCCAGCGTCTCCTTGAAATCCTTGACGATCGGGATGGAGCCGCCCTGTCCCATCAGAACCGCCTTCTTGCCCCACTCCTCGGTGAGCGCCGCCCGCGCCCGCGTCACCAGGTCGGAGTTCCAGGTCACGTTCGCCGGCGTCGTCCATTTGGTGTTGATGAACGCGACCGAGCAGTCCTTGGGAATGCGTTTTTTCACGAAAGCGCGGAACAGCTTCTGAATCGTCTCGGGGTGCTGGCCGGCGGCGAGCCGGAAGGACACCTTCGCATGCGCCTCGTTCGGGATCACGGTCTTGACGCCTTCGCCCTGATAGCCGCCCCAGATTCCGTTCACGTCGCAGGTCGGCCGGGACGCGATCTGTTCGATCACCATGCGCCCCTTCTCGCCGGCCGGAAGCGACAGGCCGATCGGCCCGAGCAGCTTTTTCGCGGTCAGATTGAGTTTCTTCCAGTCCGAATAGATCGCTTTCGGCAGCTCTTTGACGCCTTTGTAGAAGCCGGGAATCGCGATCCTGCCGTCCTTGTCGTGCAAGTCGGCCACGGCGCGCGACAGCACGCGGATGGCGTTGTTGGCGGCGCCGCCGAACGTCCCGGAATGCAGGTCGCGGTCGGCCGTGCGGACGACGATCTCCTCATGGAACATGCCGCGCAGCGAGATCGTGATCGCCGGCGTCTCGCGGTCCCATTGTCCGCTGTCGCAGACGAAAACATGATCGGCCTTGAGCGCCTTCCTGTTCGCCTTGATGACGGCCGGCAGACTTTCCGATCCGTTCTCCTCCTCGCCCTCGAGAAGAAGGGAGACGTCCACCGGAAGCGAGCCCGTCGCGGCCTTCCAGGCGCGGCAGGCCTCGATGAAGGTCATCATCTGGCCCTTGTCGTCGCACGCGCCGCGCGCGCGGATCACCTTGCGTCCGGGCGCGATCTCCACGAGTCGCGGCTCGAACGGCGGAAACTCCCACAGATGCAGCGGATCGACGGGCTGCACGTCATAATGACCGTAGAAAAGCACATGCGGCCGCTTGCCGCCGCGCGCGTGGCCGACCACGGCCGGATGGCCCGGCGTGTCATGCACGCTCGCCTCGAAGCCTATCGTCCGCACATCCTCCGCGACGAATTCGGCCGCGCGCCGCACCTCGGGCGCGAAGGCCGAATCAGTGGAGATCGAGGGAATCCGCAACAGCGAAAACAGCCGCTCGACAGACTTGTCGAGATGGGAATCGATATGGTCCAGGACCTTGTCGGTGGCGGTCGCCATGTCGTCTCCGCTGGCGCATCCGCATGGCCGCCAGACCGGGCGCCGGGATGCAGAACCGTATTCAATATCCTAAAATGACGGCTGACAAGCCGGATCGGTGACATCCGTCGCAAGGCGGGGCAAGCTGCCGCGAAACGTTTCAGAGGCGGCGGCATGGAACAGAGACTGCTCGGCGGAACCGGCTTTTACGTGCCGATCCTGAGCTTTGGCACGGCGACCTTCGGCGGCGGCAGCGCGTTCCTGCGCGCCTGGGGAGCGTCTGACGTGAAGGAGGCGACGCGGCTGGTGGACGTCTGCCTCGATGCCGGCTGCAACATGTTCGACAGCGCCGATTCCTATTCCGCCGGGCTGGCGGAGGAGATTCTCGGCCAGGCGATCGGCGGCCGGCGCGACCGGGTCATCATCTCCAGCAAGACGACGTTCCGCCTCGGCGGCGGTCCGAACGATGTCGGCTCGTCGCGCCACCGCCTCATCTCGGCCTGCGAGGCCGCGCTGCGGCGTCTCCGAACCGACTATATCGATCTGTGGCAGATGCACGGCTTCGATGCGCTGACCCCGGTTGAGGAAACCGTGCGCGCGCTCGACGACCTCGTCCGGGCCGGCAAGGTCCGCTATGTCGGCGTCTCGAACTTCTCTGGCTGGCATCTGATGAAGTCGCTCGCGGTCGCGGAGCGGCGCGGCTGGAGCCGCTATGTCGCGCATCAGGTGTATTACTCGCTGATGGCGAGGGAGTATGAGTGGGAGCTGATGCCGCTCGGGCTCGATCAGAATGTCGGAGCGCTCGTCTGGTCGCCGCTTTCCGGCGGCCAGCTCACGGGCAAGATCGCCCGCGATCGGCTGGCGCCGGCGGACTCGCGCTTCGGGCAGCAGGGATCGCACGGGCCGGAATTTCCACGCGACCAGCTTTACGACATTGTCGATGCGCTGGAGGAGATCGCCCGCGATGTCGGGCGCAGCGTCTCGCAGGTGGCGCTGAACTGGGTAATGCATCGCCCCACCGTGTCGTCGGTCATCATTGGCGCGCGCAACGAGGAGCAGCTCAAGGACAATTTGCGCGCCGCCGAATTCAGGCTGACGCCCGAGCAGGTGCGCCGGCTTGACGAGGCCAGCGCGCGGCCGGCCGCTTATCCTTATTGGCACCAGCGGCGCACATCGCCCGATCGCAATCCGCCCCCGGTTTGAGGCGCGTCCGGCGCAATCACCGAAATGATTGCGCCGCAGCGCGATCTCACGCCAGCCGCTTCAGGTCGAAGCGCGTCATGTCGCGCAGCAGCTTCACGAACTCTTTGGCCCGGTGTTCGGCCGCGAGCTTGCCTTTCTCGGCTGTGGCGACGGAGGCGTCGCCCGCCGCGCCGTCGGGGTGGATGTCCTGCGCGATCCATCCGAAAGCGTTCAAGCCGGTCGGCCGCAGAAGATCGAACTCCTTCGCGATCTGGATCGTGCTGGGCGCGAAATTCTTGGCCTTGTCCATCCGCACGCGATCCGGCCGGAAATAGAGCATCATCGAGGTCTCGTTGTCTCCGGCATGGATTCCGACCGCCGATTCAAGCTCGGTGTGGAGGCCGGGCGGGCTGCCGAGACGCCCCCAGTTGCAGGACACGGCCAGCATCTGGAAGCGCACGCGCAATTCGCGGCAGACGATACTGATCAGGTCGACATTGCCGCCGTGCGAATTGACCATCACGATCTTGCGCAGGCCCGCGCGATGCACGCATTCGCCGATCTCGACCCACGCCCGCAGCGCCGTTTCGGCGGAGAAGGTCAACGTGCCCGGCGAGCGGATATGTTCGTTGGATTTTCCGATCGCCTGTGTCGGCATGACGAGCACGGACAGGTCGTCGGGCAGGATTTTCATCGTTTCCGCGATCATGCCTTCGTTGATCACCGTATCCACCGAGACCGCGAGGTGCGGCCCGTGCTGCTCCATCGCTGCGATCGGCAGCACGGCGATCGTCTTTTCCGGATCGAGCGTCTTGAATTCCTCGGTGGTGAGGTCCGCCCAGTAGAGTTTCCGCATCGGTGATCCTGCCTCGCTTGCGATAGCCTGCTGCTTTACGGCGAAACAGGCGAAAGCAAAACGCGAAGATCGGTCGGTCGCCTGCGGTCGCCGGTCGCGGCGTCCCCGCGCTTGACGGCCGGGGGCGGGAACGGCGAAAGCGCCGCGCAGGAAAGATGGCCGCCTATGAGGAATGACCCGTGAACGCCTCCGCGACTGCGGACGGCGCGGCCGCTTCGGCGAGCGCCGCGTCGCCGCTCCTGTCGCTCCGCCAGGTGTCGAAGCGGTTCGCCAACGGCGTTACGGCCA
>MKVY01000027.1:98824-124862 GCA_001899525.1 Rhizobiales bacterium 65-9 | reverse complement strand
TCGCGAGCGGCGCCTTCGTCAGCGTGCTTGGGCCGTCCGGCTGCGGAAAATCGACCCTGCTGCGCCTTGTCGCCGGGCTGAGCCAGCCGAGCGCGGGCCGGATCGAGTGGCCGGGCCAGAGCGGAGGCGGATCAGCCGGGCCGCGCCATGACATCGGCTTTGTCTTCCAGGAGGCGACGTTGATGCCCTGGGCCACCGCGCTTGCGAATGTCATGCTGCCGCTCCGCCTCGCCCGCGTCCGCAAAAGCGAGGCGCGGGAGCGGGCGCTCGCCATGCTCTCGCTCGTGGGGCTCCGGGGATTCGAGCACGCCCGCCCTCGCGAGCTGTCGGGCGGCATGCGCATGCGCGTCTCGATCGCGCGCGCGCTCGTCACGCGCCCCAAAATCCTTCTCATGGACGAGCCCTTCGCGGCGCTCGACGAGATCGCCCGCCACAAGCTCAACGACGATCTCCTGTCTCTCTGGCGGCGCGACCGCTTCACCGCGATTTTCGTCACTCATTCCGTTTTCGAGTCGGTCTATCTGTCCGAGCGCGTCGTGGTGATGGCCGCGCGTCCCGGCCGCATGATCGCCGATCTTCCTGTGGACGCGGCGTATCCGCGGGAGGCGTTGTTCCGGACGTCCGCCGACTATGCGCGGCTGTGCCGCTCCGTGTCGGCGGCGTTGAAGACGGCGATCGACGCATGAGCAGCGCCCGTCCGCCAGCGGAAGAAGAACAGGCGCGCGCCGATGCGCGTCGACGTTCCGGTGAGGATCGCGTTCCGCAATCGCGGCCGGGCGTTTGGCCCGGCGTCGTGGCGCCGGCGGCCACGGGCCTTCTCGCGCTGGGGCTCTGGGAGTGGATCGTGCGCGCGCGCGACATTCCGCCCTACATCCTGCCCGGTCCCGTCCTGATCGCGCGCACGCTCGTCGAAGACTGGCCGGTGCTGGCGCCGTCGCTCGTCGTGACGCTGATGATCGCGCTCAAGGCGCTGGCCTTAGCGGCGGTCGGCGGCGTTGCGCTCGCGGTTTTGCTGAGCCAGTCGCGCTGGCTGGGGCGCTCTCTCTTGCCTTACGCGATCGTCCTGCAGGTGACGCCGGTGGTGGCCATCGCGCCGCTGATCATCGTCTGGGTCGACGACGTCGGCAGCGCGCTTCTCATCTGCGCATGGCTGGTCGCGTTCTTCCCCATTCTTGCAAATACGATGGTCGGTCTGAGTTCCGCCGACCGCAACCTCGTTGATCTGTTCCGGCTTTATCGCGCCAGTCGCTGGCAGACGATGCTTTATCTCAGATGTCCGGCGGCGCTGCCCTATTTCCTCGCTGGCCTGCGCATTTCCGGCGGGCTGGCGCTCATCGGCGCAGTCGTCGCCGAGTTCGTCGCCGGCGCGGGCGGCAGCGCGTCCGGTCTCGCCTATCGCATCATGGAGTCGGGCTATCAGCTCCGCATTCCGCGCATGTTCGCGGCGCTGATTCTGATCTCTTTCTCCGGCGTCGCCATATTCGCGGCGACGAGCCTCCTGTCGCGCCTTTTGCTGATGCGATGGCACGACAGCGAGATCAGGCGCGAGGGCTAAAGCATTTTCGAGCGAAGTGGATACCGGTTCGCGTGAAGAAAATGCGATAAATAAAACAACCAGCGCAATTCCGCGATCAGGAGAACTGCGCAATCGCCTCAAGCGCATGCGCGAGTCGCGCTACATCTGCTTCTTCAGCGCCGCGAGGGCGACCGCGATGTCGGCTGCGACATGCGCGTTGTGGCGGATCAGCGCCATGTTCGCCGCAAGGCTTTTCCCGCCCGACAGCTCGGCGATGCGCGCGAGGAGGAACGGCGTCAGCGCCTTGCCGGCGATCCGCCTCTCCTCCGCCTCCGCGACCGCCTTGGCGATGGCTGTTTCGATCTCCGCGGCGTCGAGAGCGTCGCGCGCGGGAATCGGATTGGCGATCAGCGCGCCCGTTCCCGATCCGAGCCGCTGGTGCAGCAGGATCGCTTTGGCGATCGCTTCGGGCGTATCGAATCGGTGTTCGACGCGCTCGCCGCTGTCCGGCGCATAGAAGGCGGGGAAAGCGTCCGTGCGATAGCCGAAGACCGGAACGCGATGGGTTTCGAGGAATTCGAGCGTCTTGGGAATGTCGAGGATGGATTTGACGCCGGCGCAGACCACCGCGGTCTCCGTGCGTCCGAGCTCGACCAGGTCGGCAGAGACGTCGAATGTCTCGGCCGCGCCGCGATGGACGCCGCCGACGCCGCCTGTCGCGAACGTGTCGACGCCGGCGAGCGCGGCGATGCGCATGGTCGCGGAGACCGTCGTTCCCGCCGAACCCTTGCGCGCCATCACGGCGGCGAGGTCGCGGCTCGACGCCTTCGCCGCCGTCCTGTCCGCCGCCAGCTTGTCGAGATCCTCGCTCAGGCCGACGCGGATGACGCCGTCGATCACGGCGATCGTCGCAGGGATCGCGCCCCGGCTCATCACCACGTCCTCGACGTTGCGCGCCGTCACGGCGTTTTCGGGATAGGGCATGCCATGCGTGATGACGGTGGATTCGAGCGCCACCACGGCGCGGCCTTCCGCCAGCGCGTCGGCGACATCCTCGGCGACGAGGATTGGAATGTTGAGCGGCGTCATCCGCGCACTATCCCCCGCCGTTCGGGCCGCGCAAGGTTTCGCGACGGTTTTAGATCGGCTTGAGGGCCGCCTCGATCTCGGCGCGGCGCGGTTCGAGGAAAGGCGGCAGCGCCAATCGTTCGCCCAGCCTGTCCATCGGCTCGTCGGCGCCGAAGCCGGGACCGTCGGTCGCGATCTCGAACAGCACGCCGTTCGGCTCGCGGAAATAGAGGCTGCGGAAATAGAAGCGGTCCACCGGCCCGCTGTTCGGCAGCCGATACTGGGTCAGGCGCTCGGCCCAGCCGTCATAGGCGTCGTCAGGAATGCGGAAGGCGACATGATGCGCTCCGCCTGCGCCTTGCCGCCCCGCCGGCAGGTCCGGCTGGATGGCGAGGTGCAGTTCGGCCGCGGGTCCGCCGGGCCCCATGCTGTAAACCAGCGTCGTGACGCCCTCGTCGCTGAATTCGTTCGTCAGCGTCATGCCGAGCACAAGGGTCAGCACGGTCTCCGTCGGCTTGGCGTCGGGCACGCTCAATGTGATCGGCCCGAGGCCGCGAATCTGGCGCTCGGGCGGCGCGGGGCTTCTCTCCCAGGCATGCGCATCGCCCGCGCCGCCGTCATCGACGAGTTGGAGCCGCTGACCCTCGTGATCCTCGAAATCAAGCGTGGCGCGGCCGTTGCGGTCCAGAATCGGCCCATGCGTCACGCCTTTGCTGGCGAAGCGCGCTTGCCACCACGCCAGCGTCTCCGGACCCGAGACGCGCAGCGCCGTGCGCGCGATGCTGTGCGAGCCGCGTCGCTCCGGCGCCGTGGGCCAGTCGAAGAAGGTCAGGTCGCTGCCGGGGGAGGCGGCCGCGTCGGCGTAGAACAGGTGATAGGCGCTGACATCGTCCTGGTTCACCGTCTTCTTCACGAGCCTCATCCCAAGCGTCTGCGTGTAGAAGGCGTGATTGCCGGGGGCGTCCGCGGTGATCGCGGTGAGGTGGTGAATGCCGGTCAGTTGCATGCGTTGATCCTGTTTCCCGCACGCAGAGATGTCGGCGAAATGTGGCTTGTCTGCGGGCAGGCGAAAATGCGCCGGCGCTCAGGTCGCCGGCCCCGCGCGCGCGGCGCGCCGGCTCAGGCGCTCGGACCGCCTTCCGGCGGCGGCATGTTGCCCCGCTTGTCCTTGTTTACATCGTTCATGGAAACGCTGAACAGCTCCGCCAGCCAGCTCAGCATGGCGGTCAGCCACTTCTCGAGAGTCCTCATCGGCGGCCCCCCAAGCGATCGCCGCGTCGATGCGGCGGGAAGAGGCTAGGCGCGACGCCGACCATTGTCCATCGTCAGGGGGTTAAATGCGGCGGCCTTTCCGGTTGTGGACGATCCGTTGAAAGACGTGGCGTTCGCGGGCGCGGCCGTGACAACGTGGCGCTGCAAGGGACGGGGACGGCGAGATGTTCGATTTTCTGTGGCGCGCGCTCGTGATGGGCGCGATTGGGACCGCCTTCATGGATGTCTGGGCCATCGCGCTGAACCGGCTCTTCGGGCTGCCGCCGCCGAACTGGGCCTTGGCGGGACGCTGGTTCGTCGAATGCGGGCGCGGGCGCGTGTTCCACGACGACATGGCCGCCGTGGCGCCCTATCCGAATGAGCTCGCCATCGGCTGGATCGGACATTATGCGGTCGGCGTGATCTATGCGGCGGCGCTGCTGCTCATCGCGGGACCGGCCTGGGCGGCGCGGCCGACATTCCTGCCGGCCTGGATCCTGGGCATGGTGACGGTGGGCGCCGGCTGGTTTCTCATGCAGCCCGGCATGGGCGCGGGATGGGCGTCCTCGAAACGGCCGAACCCGATGCTGGCGCGGGCGCTGACCTTGATCGCCCACACCGTCTTCGCGGTCGGTCTCTATGCAGGCGCATGGCTGCTGGCCCATTGAGTCGCATTGCGCGCAGTCTGGCCCGGTAGCATGATCCTTGCTTGCCGAGAGCAAGCGCCTCGCGCCTGTCTCGCGCCCGCCAAGGGGCGTCGGACGGGAAGCGCGTCTTGGCCGCGCCGTAGGCGGGCGCGATCGCGAACGACATGTGCGGAGCCAGATGACGACTTCCGACCGGGCCGCCGATCCGCTTCAGCGCCGCGGCTACAGGATCACCCGGGAGCGTCTCATCGACGGCTCCCATCTCGCCGAGCTTCGCGCCAACGCTCCTCCCGGCCATCAGATCCGCAGCGACGAGGAGATCGACGCCTGCCTGCGCCGCGCGCTGGACAAACGTCCGCCGGGCGACGTCTGGGTTTTCGGCTACGGCTCCCTGATGTGGAACCCGGCGTTCAATTTCGCCGAGCAGAAGGTTGCGGTGGTGCATGGCTGGCATCGCCGCTTCTGCCTCTGGATGCGGACCGGCCGCGGCTCGCCGGATAATCCGGGCCTCATGTTGGCGCTGGATCGCGGCGGCTGCTGCCGCGGCCTCGCGTTCCGGCTGGCGCCCGAGGAGGTCGGGCAGGAACTCCTGCTGCTGTGGCGTCGGGAGATGCTGAGCGGGTCTTATGACGCGCGCTGGCTGACGGCGCTCACCAGCGACGGGCCGGTGACGGCGGTGACCTTCGTGGTCAACCGCCGCCATTCCCGCTACGCCGGCGCGCTGCCGGTCGATCAGGTCGCGCGCCATATCGCGACGGCGCGGGGGCCGCTCGGCAGTTGCGCCGAATATCTGCACGAAACGGTCGACCATCTCCAGGCGCTCGGCTTTCACGACGAAAGCCTCGACCGCATCGTGAAGCGCGTGCCGCAGCGCGCCGACAGGCCGGCGCCGGCCGTCGTGCGAACGGCGCTCGCGCCTGCTGGATCGTAAGCGCCGGCCTCGCGCGACAGGCGCGATACCGGCCAGGCGTCAGTCCGCCGTCGCCAGATTGGCGGGCATGCCGTCCACCGGCGCGTCGAGACCGGCGGCAAGCGTGCTGATGTGGAATTCGCGGATGCGGCGATTGACGGGATCGCTGACGAACGCGCTGTCGCCGACGATGGCGAGAGACGGCGTCGGCGTCGCCGCGCCATACTGACAATCGAAAGCGGGAACAGCGTCGAAGCTCGCGACCTGCCGCCACGCCGGCGCGATCTCGTGGATTCGCAGTTTTCCGTCCGGCGTCAGATTGGCGACGCGCTTTCCGTCCCGCGCGATCTCGTACTGGCAGATCGGCTGATTGTCGGGAACGGCGAAAACATCTGCGGCCGTGAGCGTTTTCGCTTTAGGGTCGATGCGCAGAAAGGCGTTGTAGGGACCTTTCAGCCCGTAATTGGCGACCATATGCGTCGAAGCTTCGCGCGCCTTGATCGTACTGGCGCGGCGCGCGTCGGGATAGCCGAGTTTCCGCGATGACCAGCGGCCGCCGGTCTTCTCCACGATCAGCACGCCGCCGTCGCTTCGCTCGTCCCCGGCGATCGTCTGGTGGCAGCCGAAGGCGTGCGCGCCGTCGAGCGACGCGTGGCCATGAAACTCCTTGCAGGAGCGTTCCTTGTTCGCCGCATCGTTGAACGACGCTACGGTGCGCCACGCCTTGTCTTTGCGTTCGAGAATCTGGAAGCCGTCGGGGCGGGATGACACGCTGCGGTCCTCGCCTCTGACATAGGCTTCCTTGGGAACCGAGATCAGCCATTGGTTGCGCCCGAGGGGAATGGCGATCCCGTGCTGCGGCCCCTGTCCGACCCATTCGTCGCGGATCGGCTGCGCCTTGTCGAGGCTGTTGAGCTTTAGCAGAACGGCGCGCGCGTCGACCCGCTTCTCCCACGGACGCGGACCGTCGAAAAAGACGGCGAGCCAGCCCTCGTCCGAAACGACATGCGCCGGCCTTTCGCCTGACAGGGAGAGGTCGAGCATCTTTGGCGCGGCCTTGTCGATGTCGTCATGGTCGCCATGCGACTCGCGGATCAGCCCCGTATCGAGAAGGCGCACCGTCCCGGCGTCGTCTCCGGTCTTGATGACGACATAGCGGCCGCCTTCGGCCATCGTCAGGACGGGATTCGGTTTCGGAACATCGAACCGGTGCGTGACCTGGAACGTGTCGAGATCGAGAATGCTGACGACCGGTTTTTCATGGTCCGCGAAAATCAGGCGGCCGCGCGGAACGGTGTGATCATGCGCGGCGGCCTCGAAGCCGAACGCGGCCGCGACGCTGGCCGCGGCGATCAGGGTGACGGACTTTCGCATCATAATCCTTCTCTGAGGGTTTGAACGTCTCGTTGCGCGCGGTTTGCGCTGTCGCGGCCAAACCGCGCGCAGGCCGATTGCGCTTGACAATCTATGTTATGTTATACTGTAACAATAAGGCATGGCAATCCTCTTCCGCCGGTAGCTGAATGACCAATCCATCCGCTCTCTTCATTGACCGCCGACTGCCGGTCACCGTGCTCTCCGGCTTTCTCGGCGCGGGAAAGACGACGCTGCTCAATCATGTTCTGGGCAATCGCGAGGGGCGGCGCGTCGCCGTCATCGTCAACGACATGTCCGAGGTGAACATCGACGCCGACCTCGTGCGCGACGGCGGCGCCAACCTCTCCCAGACGGAAGAGAAGCTGGTCGAGATGACCAACGGCTGCATCTGCTGCACGCTGCGCGACGACCTCCTGACCGAGGTCCGTCGCCTCGCCGCCGAGAAGCGCTTCGATTACCTGCTCATTGAGGGAACAGGCATCGCCGAGCCGCTGCCGGTCGCCGCGACCTTCTCATTTCGCGACGAGAGCGGCGCGAGCCTGGAAGATGTCGCGCGCCTCGACACGATGGTCACGGTCGTCGATGCGGCGAACCTGCTCAACGACTATGACAGCCATGATTTTCTGAAGGATCGCGGCGAGACGGCGGGCGAGGAAGACGAGCGCGCCCTGGTCGATCTGCTCGTCGAACAGATCGAATTCGCCGATGTCGTCGTCATCAACAAGATATCGGACGTCGATGAGAGCCGCCGCGCGAAGGTGAGGGCGATCGTTCGCGGCCTGAACGCCGATGCGAGAATCATCGAGACGGATCACGGCCGCGTCGCTCTCGATGCGATTCTCGACACGCGGCTTTTCAATGAGGAGAAGGCGCAGGAGCATCCGCTCTGGCATAAGGAGCTGTTCGGCTTCAAGGATCATACGCCGGAGACGGAGGAATATGGCGTCCGCTCCTTCGTTTATCGCGCGCGACGCCCGTTCGATCCCCGAAAATTTCACGAGTTTCTTCATCGGCGGCGGTCCGGCCTGCTCCGCGCCAAGGGGCATTTCTGGCTGGCGAGCCGCCCGGCCTGGGTGGGGGAGATGTCGATCGCGGGGCGCATCATGCGCGCGGAAGGGCTCGGCCGCTGGTGGGCCGCCGTTCCGAAAGACCGCTGGCCGCCGAACGAACAGTTTCAGGCGCTGATGCGCAGACATTGGTCGCCGACCTGGGGCGACCGGCGGCAGGAGCTCGTCTTCATCGGCGACGTCGCAATGGATGAGGCGGCCATTCGCGCCGAACTCGACGATTGTCTCGTCGGCCATCCCGCGACCGGCCTGCCGAAAGAAGCCGCGTGGCCTGACGATCCGTTTCCGGACTGGGAGCTGCGCGCGGCCTGAACAGCCCGCATGCCTTTGCGCGAATCCATTCTTTTCGAACGATCCGGCGGTCTCGATATAACGTTTGACAGTCAGCCTCTTCACGCGCGTGCGCGGCGCGCCTTTCTGCGCCGTCAGCGGAAGGCGATGGCGCTCGCCGTCGGCGGCGCGACGCTTGGCGCCGCCGCGCTCGCGCAAACGGCGCCTGTCGATCTTCCGGAGATCACGGTGACTGCGCCGAGCCCGATCCAGCGCGCCGCGCCATCGCCCGCGAACGGCGCCGATCCGTTGCGGTTGACCCTGAGAGTCGCCGATCAATGTCGGCGGCGGACTCTATTATCGCGGCTTCGACCATTGGCTCGCGCGCGTCAATCTCCTGCGCGCCTTCGCCCAGCGCGATGTCGCGCCGGAGGAGACGCCGACCTCCGGCTACAATCTTCTCACGGCTGAGCTGAGCTATCGCACGCGATTGTCGAACGGCCCGTTCGGGCCCGTCGAGCTGACGGCCGGCGTCGTGGGAACGAACCTTCTCAACCAGACGGTCCGCGACAGCGTCTCTTTCCGGAAGGACGAGGTGGTCGCCCGGGCGCGGCGTGCGGGGCTATCTCAGCCTGAAATTCTGATCTCGCGCGCGATCGGCGAGAAAAGGGATCGCGGAAGGGCGACCGAGCTTCAGTAGCGCAAGATAGTTCGAGGCGTCCGCCGCTCTCTGTTCAGCAATAGCCCGTGGAGCCGTCCGGCTTCACCGGGACCTTGCGCTCCCAGTGAACGTAATCCTCCTTGCCGAGGATTTCTTCATTGATCTCCACGCCCCAGCCCGGCCGGTCGGGCCTGAGTTCGAGATAGCCGTCCTTGGGCAGATAGGGGTCCTTCACATAGAAGGTTCCCTCGGAGGGTTTCGCCGTCTCCTTGCCGGTTCCGCCGAACACATAGGCCGGGCCGTGCGGCAGGCGATATTCGAGAATCTTGAAATTGGTCTGCGCGGCGGAGAAATGCACGTTGATCGCCGTCGCGAGCGGGCCCATCGGGTTATGCGGCGCGATGGTGACGAAATGCGCCTCCGCCAGCGTCGCGATCTTCTGCATTTCGAGCACGCCGCCGACGACGCAGATGTCCGGCTGGATGATGTCGCAGCCGCGAACCTGCAGCAGGCGCAGGAATTCGAAGCGGCTGTAGAGCGACTCGCCGGTCGCGAGCGCGCAGGTCAGCCCGCGCTTCAATTCGCCCCACGCCTCGAAATTCTCCGGGCGGATCGGCTCCTCGAAGAAAAGCGGGTCGTAGGGAGCGAGCGCGTTGCCGAGCTGGATCGCCTGTTGCGGCTCGAAGATGCGCGCATGCGCGTCGAACGCGATCTCGTAGTCGCTGCGAACGGTCTCGCGGAGCTGCCGGAAATACTCCGCGCTCGTGCGCACGACCTCGCCCCAGCGGTTGCGATGCATGTCGATGCGATAGGGCGACAGCTTGAAGGCGGTCAGCCCCCATTCCTCGTTGAGCTGATCGAGATGGTCGCGCGCCGCCGCCGGATCGGGCGCGGTGTAGACGCCCGCATAGACCTTGATCCTGTCGCGCGCATGGCCGCCGAGCAGCATGTAGACCGGAAGATTCACGGCTTTCGCGGAAATATCCCACAGGCAATGGTCGATGGCCGAGATCGCGGCGAGGCCGAGCGCGCCGGGCGGAAAGCGCGTCTGCTGCATCAGGTAATGGATAAGATATTCGATGCGTCGCGGATCATGGCCCTTGATGAAGCCGAACAGATAATCGAGCAGCGGGAGCAGCGCCTTGTCGGGCCCGTGATTGTAGCACTCGCCCCAGCCGGTCAGGCCGTCGTCGGTGTCGATCGCGACCAGCACGCGCGGCCGGTCCTTGTCGCGCGACATGAAGGCGCGCAGCCGCTCGATCTTCATCGCTCAGTCCTTCGGAAAATAGGCGCCGCGCTTCCAGCGCGTCTGCACATAGACATGCTCGTCGAACGTGCCGTCCGCATAGGAGCCGGAATCCTTGCTGATCGGCACCGAGACGTTCATTTCGCTCGGCCATTGCGCGACGAAATCCTCGTCGATGTCGACGCCGAGTCCCGGCCCGTCAGGCACGTCGATGAAGCCGTCGCGCGAGACCGGATGCGGGATGACCGTTTTCGCGCGGCCGTCCCAGTCGTCCTCGATGCGTTCAAGGATGAGGCCGTTCGGGCATGCGGCGAGCACATGCAGCGCCGCATATTCCGCGACGGGGCCGAGCGATCCCGAATGCGGCGCGAGCATGATGTGATGCGCTTCCGCCATCGCCGCGATCTTCTTCATCTGCGTGATTCCGCCGGCGCGGCCGGTGTCGGGCTGCACGACGTCGATCAACTCCCTTTCGATGAGTTCGCGCTCGCCGAAGATCGTCGCCGCGCGCTCGCCCGCCGCGAGCGTCACCGACGAATGGTCGCGGATGCGGCGATACCCGTCCACATTCTCCGGCGCGATAGGGTCTTCCACCCACATCATCCGATAGGGTTCGAGCGCGCGGCAGACCTGCGTCGCGTCGATCGGCGTCAGCCAGGGCGGGCCGTGCAGGTCGATCGCGATGTCCATGTCGTCGCCGACCGCCTCGCGCAGCGCGGCCACCTTTTTCACGGGATTGGAGACGCCGCCGCATTTCAGCGCCGTGACGCCGCGCTCCTTCAGCGAGCGCGCGATCTCCGGCGTGTTCGCGTGGCCATAGATGCGGATGCGGTCGCGCATCTTGCCGCCGAGCAGGTTCCAGACCGGCGTGTTGAGCGCCTTGCCCTTGATGTCCCACAGCGCCATGTCGATTCCCGTCATGGCGCCTGCGCCGACGACGCCGGTCATGCCGTGGCCCATGATGGCGATCTGCATCTTCTGCCACAGGCGCTCGATATGGGTCGGGTCCTCGCCGATCAGCAGCGGCGTCAGGTCCTCGACGGCGGTGCGGATGACGCGCGGCCAGCCCGAGCACTCGCCGAGGCCGACGATGCCCTCATCGGTCACGACCTTCACGAACAGCCAGTTGCGGCTGCCGGTGAGGTTCTTCGAGAATTGCTGCGTGCCGAAAGAGCCGTCGGACGCCCAGCTTTTCAGGCTCGGGGCGCCGGCGTGCATCAGGAAGGTTTTGATCTCGACGATTTTCATGACAGTCAGCCTGTATAGCGGAAGCGCTCATGCATGCGGCGTTCGCGGGGATCGGGCCGCGGAATCGCCGACAGAAGCGCTTTGGTGTAAGGATGATCCGGATCGTTGCAGACCTTGTCCGCCGGTCCGATCTCGACGAGCTTGCCGCGAAACATCACGGCGACGCGGTCGCACATGTAGCGGATCACGCTGATGTCATGGCTGATGAAGACGTAGGACAGGTTGAGCTTGTCCTGCAGCGTCATCATCAGGTCGAGCATCTGCGCGCGCAGCGATACGTCGAGCGCCGATGTCGCCTCGTCCGCGACGATGACGCGCGGATTGAGCGCGATGGCGCGCGCGATGCCGATGCGCTGGCGCTGGCCGCCGGAGAAGGCGTGCGGATAGCGCTCGCGCCACGCCGGTTCGAGCCCGACCTGCCGCATGAGGTCCGAGACGCGATCATCGAGCTCCCTGCCGCTCGCCATGTTGTTGACCAGCAACGGTTCACCGATGATCTGCGCCACGGTCATGCGGGGATTGAGCGATCCGATCGGGTCCTGGAAGATCATCCGGATCTCGCGGCGGCAGTCGCGCAGAGTCGGCTTGTCGGCGGCGACGACGTCGACGATCGAGCCGTCCGCGCGGCGATAGCTGATCTTGCCGGCCGTGGGATCATAGACGCGCAGCAGGCAGCGCCCCATCGTCGTCTTGCCCGAGCCGGATTCGCCGACGACGCCGAGCGTCTCGCCCGGATAGAGATCGAGCGACACGCCGTCGACGGCTTTCGTGCCGGCGCCTTTTGGCCCGAAATGCATTTGCAGGTCGCGGACCGTCATGACCGGGGCCGCGTCGGCGGGAATCGGCGGCCGTTTCAGGCGGATTTCGGCCTTGTTCTCGAGCTTCAGCACGGAGCCGATCAGCATCTTCGTGTAATCGTCCTGCGGCGAATAGAAGATCTGATCGACCGGGCCGGACTCCTTTACCTTGCCGTGATGCATGACGATGACCTCGTCCGCGATCTCGGCCACGACGCCCATGTCATGGGTGATGAACATGACGGCCATGCCATGCTCGCGCTGCAGCCGGCGCATCAAGTCGAGGATTTCCGCCTGCGTGGTCACGTCGAGCGCCGTGGTCGGCTCGTCAGCGATGAGCAGCATCGGGTTGCAGGCGAGCGCCATCGCGATCATGACGCGCTGGCGCATGCCGCCGGAGAATTCGAACGTGTAGCGGTCGATCGCGCGCTCGGCGTTCGGGATCTCCACCTGCTTCAGAAGCTCGATGCAGCGGGCGCGCGCCTGGCGTTTCGACATGGCGAGGTGAAGCTGCAGGACCTCCATGATCTGGTCGCCGACGGTGTGCACCGGCGAAAGCGACGACATCGGCTCCTGGAAGATCATCGCGATCTCGGCGCCGCGCACGGCGCGGATCGCCTTGCCGCGCGGATCGAGCTTGGCGAGATCGATGCTCGTCCCGTCGGGCCGGTGCAGGATCATCGCGCCGGAGACGATGCGGCCAGGCGCATCCACGATCTGAAGGATCGAGCGCGCGGTGACGCTCTTGCCCGAGCCGCTTTCGCCGACGATGCAGAGCGTCTGCCCCCGCCGCAGGGAGAAGGAGACGCCGTCGACCGCCTTCACGACGCCGTTGCGCACGGGAAAATGCGTCACGAGATCGCGCACCTCGAGCACCAGCGGGCGCGCGTCCGCCGCGGCGGCTCTCCGGGTCATGTCTGTCGCGGGATCGGTCACTTGTTGTACGGATCGGCGGCGTCGCGCAATCCGTCTCCCAGAAAGTTGAGGGCGATGACCGCCAGAACGACGGCGGCGCCTGGCGCGAACAGCCAGGGCGCGGTGGCGATGGAGCGGATGTTCTGCGCCTCGCGCAACAGCACGCCCCACGAGATGGTCGGCGGCTGCAGGCCGAGCCCGAGGAAGGACAGCGATGTTTCGGCGAGGATCATCGCCGGAATCGCCAGCGTCATCGATGCGATGATGTGGCTCGCGAAACTGGGCAGCATGTGGCGGAAGATGACGCGGCCCTCGGATGCGCCGTCGAGCCGCGCCGCCGTCACGAATTCCTCCGTGCGCAGGCTGAGGAAGCGGCCGCGCACCACGCGCGCGAGCTGCGCCCACCCCGTCAGCGACAGGATGACCGTGATCATGAAGTAGTTCAGCGTCGCCGGCCAGTTCTGCGGCAGCGCCGCCGAGAGCGCGAGCCAGATCGGAATGTTCGGCAGCGACAGCACGAACTCGATCACGCGCTGGATCACGAAGTCGATGCGGCCGCCGAAATAGCCGGAGACGCCGCCGAGCAGCACGCCGAGCACGAGCGAGAGGATGACGCCGACGAGGCCGACGGAGAGCGATATCTGCGCGCCCTGCATCATCCGGCTCCACACGCAGCGGCCGAGCCGGTCCGCGCCGAGGAAGAAGATCGGCTCGCGCATGTTCTCGAACGCGATCAGATGGCGGTTGAGCGTGAACAGGCCGAAGAAGGAATACTCATAGCCTTCGCCAAAGAACCGGACATAGTTCTTGCGCGACGTGTCCTCGGTGAAGATCGAGGCCAGCGTCTGCGGATCGCGCTTGAGCGTGGTTGGATGGACGTAGGGCCAGATCGACCAGCCGCCGTCCGGCTTGGTGTCGACGAAGTGGATCGGCTGCGGCGGATGATAGACGGCGCGCGCGTTCTGTCGCGAGGGGTCGTTGATGGCGAAGAAGCCGGGAATGATCGCGATGATGTAGAAGAGGATGGTGATCCACAGCCCGATCATCGCCGCGCGGTGGCGGCGGAAGGCCCACCACATGAGCTGCCATTGCGAGGCGACGGCGAGCCGGTTCGTGTCGGCGGCTGCGAGAGCGGCGTCGGACATGATGTCTCGTTATTCGAGGCGGATGCGCGGGTCGGCCAGCGCAAGCAGGATGTCGCTGATGAGCGACCCGAACAGGGTGAGCGCGCAGATGAGCAGCACGAACGCGCCGGCGAGATACATGTCCTGCGCCATGAGCGATTGCAGCAGCAGCGGCCCGGCGGTCGGCAGGCTCATGACGATCGCGACGATGATCGAGCCGGAGACGAGATTGGGCAGGAGCCACGCGATCGTCGAGATGAAGGGATTGAGCGCGATCCTGACCGGGTATTTGAGCAGCAGGCGGAATTCGGACAGCCCTTTCGCGCGCGCCGTCGTGACATAGGGCTTGTTCAGCTCGTCGAGCATGTTGGCGCGCATCACCCGGATCAGGCTCGCCGTGCCGGACACGGCGAGGATGATGACCGGAATCCAGAGATGATGCAGGAGATCGACCACTTTGGCGAGGCTCCAGGGCGCATTGACATACTGCTCGGAGAAAAGCCCGCCCACCTCCTGTCCCCACTCGATCGCGGCGACGTACATGAGCACCAGCGCGAGCAGGAAGCTCGGGATCGCGAGGCCGAGGAAGCTGATCGCCGTGACGAGATAATCGGCGATCGAATATTTCTTCACCGCCGAAAACACGCCGATGGGCAGCGCGATGCCCCATGTCGCGAGCAGCGTGGAGAAGGTGAGCACCAGCGTCAGCGCCATGCGCTCCCAGATCAGGCCGGAGACCGGCTGCTGCCATTCGAAGCTCAGTCCGAAATCGCCGCGCAGAACGATGCCGGTGATCCATTTCCAGTATTGCACGATCATCGGCTGGTCGAGGCCGAACCGCTCGCGCAGTTCGTTGGCCGTGTTCTGGTCCACGACCTCGTTGGAGGCGGCGAGGGTGGCGATGTAGGTCGTCACATAGTCGCCGGGCGGCAACTGGATCAGGACGAACGCCAGAAAGCTGATCACGATCAGCGAAGGGATCATCCACAGAAGACGAACGATGATGAAGCGCAGCATGCCGGATCAGCGGGAGGCGGGCGCCGGCCGTTTGTGACGGCCGGCGCGCCCTCTCAGGTGGAGAAGAAGAATTGCTGCGGCAGGGCCGGGCCCGGATTGGGCCAGGACCACGCGTTCGGATAGCGCAGCGGCACGTTCTGGAGGTTGTTCTTGCAGATGCCGAACGCATTGACGCCGAGGCAGACGCCGACGGTCTCGAAAGCGTCGGCGGTCAGGTCGAACAGCTCCTTCATGACCTTGCCGCGCTTCTCCTGATCGGCGGTGGCGCGCGCGTCGTCGAACAGCTTCATGCGCTTCTTCTGGCTTTCCGGCGGTTCCTGACCGTCCTTCCCGTTCGACACGTACCAGAGCGTCCACGGAATGGCGTAGCGCGACCCTTGCGGATGCTGAGCGAAGAAATCGCGCGGATCGAGCATCGGATCGAGCCCGCCGGGGCCCGGCCAGACGGCGGCGTCATGGTCATTGTTGTCGCCGCGCGTGTAGTAGAGCGCGCGTTCGATCGTGTTGACCTTGATGTCGACGCCGATATCGGCCCAGTGCCTTTTCACCAGTTCGAGCGTGTCGACCTCGTCTGGATAGAGCGTCGGGATGACGTCGATCGCGAAGAAGAGCTTCTGTCCGTCCGGCCGCAGCCGGAAGCCCTGGCCGTCCTTCTTGTCGAGCCCGATCTTGTCGAGCATCTCCGCCGCTTTCTTCGGATCATAGTCGGTGAACTGGCGCGCGAGCTTCTCGTGATACCAGGGATGTCCGGGGCGCGGGCCGGTCTGATAGGGCTCGGACTGGCCGAGATAGACGATGTCGATGATCTCCTTCCGGTTCATGCCGAGCGACAGCGCCTGCCGGAACTCCTTGTTGGCGAAGATTTCGCGAAGCTTCGGATCCTTGTGCGTCATGTTCAGGTAGATCTGAACCTGCTGCGCGGAGGAGTTGATCAGCTCGATCAGCCGGTATCCGCCCTTCTGCATGTTCTGCGACAGGGTCGGCTTGTTCTGCAGCGTGTCGAGGTGGCGCTCCTGAATGTCGAGCTTGCCGGAAATCGCGTCCAGCATCAGCGATTCGACATCCTGCGAGATGTTGAACGTGAGCCGGTCGATATAGGGAAGCTGGTTGCCTTCCTGGTCCACCTGCCAGAAATAGGGATTGCGCTCCATCACGACGCGCGTCGCTCCGCCGGTGTAGGGCTCCTTGATCACCCAGGGATCGAGCACGGGTTTCTCCGGATTGCCCCAGCGCGAGGGAATTTCGATATCGCCGAGCTTGGCGCGGAACAGGGTCGGCCAGTCCGACATGTTCGCGGCTTTCACGAGATCGGCGACCTTGTCGTTGTATTTCGGATGGAACTGGCTGGCGTAGTGTTTCGGAAACAGCGTCGGATGCTGGCCGAGCGGCGTCGCCATCTGTTCGAGGAACAGCGCGTAGGGGCTCGCGAAGGTGAACTTCACCGTCGTCTCGTCGACCTTCGTCGCGGTTCCCACCTTGCCGCCGATCACGAGCGGCGACGGCGGCGATTTGTAGAGATCGGTGTTCTTGCAGCAATCCTCGATGCAGAACACGATGTCGTCGGCCGTGAAGGGCTTGCCGTCCGACCATTTCATCCCCTTGCGCAGGTGGAACGTGAATTCGGTCGCGTCCGCGTTCACATCCCACTTGTCGGCGACGTTGGGCAGCACCTCGGTGAAGGCCAGATTCCAGCGCACCAGGCCCTGATTGCCGACGAGGCGAAGAATGCCGTTATGGTCGGCCGAGCCGCGCAGGCCGCGACGAATCTGCCCGCCATAGCGGCCCACCTTGTCGACCTTGATGACCAGCGGATTGGCGCCGACTCGCTCCGCGAGCTTGGGCAGCTTTCCGTCGGTCGCGAGCTTTGCGAGATCAGGCGCTTCCTTCGCCGCCTGCGCCAGCGCCGGGCCGGCGAAAACCGAGAGCGCCGCCGCTCCCGCGGCGCCCTTCAGCATGTCGCGCCGGCTCGATCCTTTGCGGCCCCCGCCGCGGGTGACGTTTTCACTCATCAAATCCTCCCATGTCAGGCTTGTTGCGTGTTTTTATGATCGTCCTTGCGACAGCGATTGCTCCGCCTTGGCAATTCTACAATAGGCTGATGCGAACAACGGCGCTCCGCCGTTCGTCCGGTTCGAGCAGGATCGTTCCGGCGCCTGTCTGGCCGCGTGCGGTCAGGTTGAACGCGTCGACCACGTGGGAAACAGGCTCGAGGCAGAAATAGCCGGCGCTGCCGGGCGCGTGAACGACCAGATGGCGAAGCTCGGGCGAGGCCTGGAGGAGGATGCGCGACCCGTCGCGCCGGTTGAGCGCCGCGATTCCGTCCCATTCGCTGAAATGGGCGGTGATCCCCTCGCTTCCGCTTGCGATGCGAAGGCGCCGGTCGCCGGCCGTCAGGCCGCGTTTCGCGATGGCGCAGCCGGCGTCGTCAACGTCCCACAAGGCGCCGGCGGAGAAAGCCGCTTCGTCGCCCGCAGACGCGGCGAAGAAAGGATGGGCGCCGAAACCGGCCGGCATGGGCTCCCGGCTGCGGTTGACGATGCTCATCTCGAGCGTCAGTCCGACGGCGTCGAGCCTGACGCTTTGCTCGACCTCGAATGACCATGGCCATTCATGTCCGGCGCCGTCGTGCGAAAAGCGCATCGAAAGCGACGTCGCGCCTCGCTTCTCGAGCGACCACGGCAGGGTATGGGAGAAGCCGTGCAGGGCGTGCGGCGGGCAGGCCGGATGCGGCGTGAGCGCGACAGCGCGGCCGGCGGCGCTGAAGCGCGCGTTCGCGATGCGGTTCGACCAGGGCGCGAGCGGATAAAGGCCGGCTTTCGGCCAGGCGAGCGGGTCGAACCGGACGGAGCCCATCGGGACGAGAATATGGGAGCGCGAGCCGTCGCTGTTGTCGCGCCAGAAGCCGGCGACGCGCCCGCCTTGCTCGGGCGCGACCGTCGCCCGCAAATCGCCGGCGGCAAGCATGGTCTGTTCGCATGATTCAGGCGGCCGCACAGGCGTTGTACGCCGCTGCGGGTGCAGCATCGTTGTCGCCAAGGCGCTTCCTTTGGCCCGCCGTGCCGGGCTGGACGTTTCTTCCTGTATCGAGGCTAGCGGCGCGACGACGCGGCTGTCAATTTGAATCCAGTGACGCATGCGTTCCTAAAGTGTTGCAGCGCAAAAGAACTTTGGGAGCGACGATGGGGATGCGCTTGTCAGCTCTCAGGCTGATTATTAGCGTCGCCGCAAAAGCGATCGGGATCGTCGCGATGCGCCGGAGGAGAAGCGCCGGCGGCGCGTCGGTTGCGCCGGTTTCTGGAGACGGTGATGAGAATTCTGATAACCGGGGCGGCCGGAAGGATCGGGACCAGTCTGCGGCGGGAGTTCGGGGGCCGCTACGAACTGGTCCGCTGCCTCGACAGGCTTCCCATCGACGATCCCCAGCCGCATGAGGAAGCCGTTGTCGGCGACGTATCGGACCACGGGTTGGTCGAGCGCGCCATGAAGGGAATCGACGGCGTCATCCATCTCGCCGCCATCCCGCGCGAGGCGGCCTTTCAGGACATTCTCGAAGTCAACGTCGTCGGGACATGGAATGTTTATGAGGCGGCGCGCCGGCAGGGAGCGCGGCGTGTGGTGTTTGGATCGTCCAATCACGCCGTCGGCTTTTATCCGCGCACGGAGACGATCGACCATCGCGCGCCGCCGCGGCCGGACTCGCGCTACGGCCTGTCGAAATGCTGGGGCGAAGCGGTCGGCGCGCTGTACGCCGACAAATATGCGGTGAAGAGCCTGCACATCCGCATCGGCAACGCCGGCGAGAAGCCGACGAGCAGGCGCCTGATGGCGATCTGGATCAGCGCGCGCGATCTCGCGCAGCTCTGCCGCATCGGCCTGGAGCATCCGGGTATTCACAACGACATCGTCTACGGAATCTCGCGCAACGCCACGGCCTGGCATGACAATTCGGCTGCCTACGCCCTCGGCTACGCGCCGCAGGACAGCGCCGATGTGTATGAGGATGTCGCGATGGCGGGCGAGGCGAAACTCACGCATGATCCCGTCGAAGCGTATTTTCAGGGCGGAGGCTTCTGCGCGCTTGAATATGCGGGCGGCCTTTTTCCCGGTCGCCAGACCTGAAACGAAAGACGGACCTCATGCGGATAGCCGATGTTCGCGTCACCGCGATCGCCTTTCGCGATCCGCCGCTTCTCAATGTCTCGGGCGTGCATGAGCCGTGGGCGTTGCGGTCGATCATCGAGGTCGAGACCGACAATGGGCTTGTCGGCCTCGGCGAAAGCTATGGCGAGGACGAGACGCTCGCGAACCTGAATGCGATCGCGCCGACGCTCGTCGGCCTCGATCCGTTCGATCTCAATACGTTGACGCGCGCGGTTTACGCCCGGTTCGGCGATGAGGGCGATGTTCAAAAAACCTTTCCGCCGCAGGGCGACAAGGCGCGCGCCTCCGCGCTCGCCGCGTTCGAGGTTGCGTTCCTCGACTTGCAGGGCCGGCTGACGGGCCGGCCGGTTTATGAAATTCTCGGCGGCCTCGCGCGCGAGCGCGTGTCTTACAGCGCTTACCTTTTCTACAAATTCGCCCGCCACCGGGACGATCCGGGCTATGCGCCCGATCCGTGGGGCGAGGCGCTGACGCACGAGCAGATGGTCGCGCAGGCGCGCCGTATGGTCGATCTTTACGGGTTCGGCTCGATCAAGCTGAAGGCGGGCGTCTTTGAGCCCGACTTCGAGGTCGAGACGTTGCGCGCGCTGCGCGAGGCTTTTCCCGGCTATCCGCTGCGCATCGATCCCAATGGCGGCTGGACTGTCGAGACGACGCGCCGGCTGATGCCCAAATTCGCCGGGCTGCTTGAATATCTCGAGGATCCGGTGAACTCGCTGGCGGAGATGGGCGAGGTGGCGAAATTCTCGACCCATCCGCTCGCCACTAACATGGTCACGATCGCGTTCGGCCACATTCCAGAAACGGTTCGCCTCAACGCCGTGCAGGTGATTCTCTCCGATCACCATTACTGGGGCGGCCTGCGCGCGACGCAGCAGCTCGCCCATATCGGGCGGGTGTTCGGCATCGGCGTCTCGATGCACTCCAATTCGCATTTGGGAATCAGCCTCGCGGCCATGACGCATGTCGGCGCGGCGATCCCCAATCTCGCCTATGCCTGCGACACCCATTATCCGTGGCAGGAGGACGAGGTGATCGAGGGCGGCAAGATGAGGATCGAAAACGGATCGCTCGCGCCGCCGCCAGGCCCGGGCCTCGGCGTGACGCTCGACCGCCGCGAACTGGCGCGTCTGCATGAGAACTGGCGCACCTGCGGCATCCGCAAACGCGACGACGCGAAGGAGATGCGCAAATATCAGCCGGACTGGAGCGGCAGACGTCCGCGCTTCTGACGCCGGCCGCGGCGCGACTCCTCAATGCGCTCTGCGTCGCGACGGCTATAATCAGATCGGGGCGGATGCTGTCATCCGTTGACCGCGTTGAACGCCTCTCGCTGCGCCGCGAAGGCGCGTTGATAGGCGGGGCGCGCTTCGCTGCGCGCGACATAAGCGGAAAGGCTCGGATATTCGTTCAGCAGGCCTGAACTGTTCAGTCGGCGCAGAACCGTCGTCATGAGAAGATCGCCAGCGCTGAACGCGCCGTCGAGCCACGGCGCGTCGCCAAGCCGGCTGGACAACTCGGAAAGCCGTTGGCGCACCCGCGCATCGAGCATCGGCAGGCGCTCGCGACTCCAGGGTTTGTCGCGCTCGAAAAGCACGGCCATCGAGCGCTCGACGATCGGCGGCTCCACCGTGTTCAGCGCGGCGAACATCCAGGCGATGGCGCGCCCGCGCGCGTTCGCGTCGTCCGGCAGCAGGCCCGCATGGCGCTCCGCGATATGCAGCACGATCGCCCCGGACTCGAACAGGACGAGATCGCCTTCCTCATAGGTCGGAATCTGCCCGAAGGGATGGAGGGCGAGATGAGCGGGCTCCTTCATCGCCTGAAACGAAACGGGACGGACCTCGTAGGGCTGGCCGACCTCTTCCAGCGCCCAGCGGACGCGCATGTCGCGCGCCAGGCCCTGGCCGCGATCCGGCGATCGTTCGAAGGCTGTGATGACGGGAGGCATGATAGGCTTCTCCTGCTGTGAGACGCGGCCTGATCAGGGGCGGGGTCGCGAATTCGGCGTGACGATGCGGCGGCTTCGTCGGCGCCTCGAGGACGATCGGCCGGCGCGGTTTCCGACAGCGCTCCCGTTTTTATGATGGCGATCGCGAACCCGCCCTTCGTCGTTGACTGGTATCGGGTTTGCCAT
The DNA here is from genome assembly GCA_001899525.1 of Rhizobiales bacterium 65-9. Taxonomy (GTDB): domain Bacteria; phylum Pseudomonadota; class Alphaproteobacteria; order Rhizobiales; family Beijerinckiaceae; genus Terrirubrum. The sequence continues at coordinate 103,450 of MKVY01000027.1, read as the reverse complement.
ATCAGATAGGATGATTGCCGTCCGATGGACGCGAGCCGCTTTCTCGCTCGTTTCGGTCCGCCCGATCCGGCTGCGTCCTGTTGATGGGAGAAACGCGCATGACCGCGAAGAATGTGCGAGCCGCGCTGGCTGGAATCTCCGGCGTCCATGTCACGCCCTATGCCGCCGATGGCGAGATCGACGCCGCTCTTCTCGCCCGCGTGATCGATCGCATCGCGGTCGCCGGCGTCCACAACATCGTCTCCGCCGGCAACACGGGCGAGTTTTACGCGCTTGCCGCCGATGAGGTTCGGCTGGTTCATGATGTCGCGATCGAAGCCAACGCCGGCCGCTCTTGCGTCACCGCCGCGGTGGGCCGTTCGCTGAAGGAGGCCGTCGACCTCGGCCGCCGCGCCAGGGACGCCGGCGCCGATGCGATCATGGCGCACCAGCCGCTCGATCCCTTCGCCGCGCCGCAGGCGCAGGCCGCCTATTTTCGCGCGCTCGCCGATCAGGTCGATCTGCCGCTCGTCGCCTATGTGCGCTCCGACGCGATGGCGATCGCCGATCTGATGGGCGTCGCCAATCATCCGAATGTCGCGGCGGTGAAATTCGCCACGACGAATCTCATGGCGCTCGCCGAATGCGTGCGCGCCAGCGATGCGGACACCGCGCTGTGGGTCTGCGGCCTCGCCGAAGGCTGGGCTGCGCCCTTCTATGCGGTTGGCGCGCGCGGCTTCACCTCCGGTCTGGTCAATGTCGATCCGGCGCGGTCGCTTGCGATCCACGCGGCTCTGGAAAGCGGAGCGCTCGAGCGCGTGCGCGAACTCGTCGACACCATCGCGACATTCGAGAAGATGCGCACGAAATTCGGCAACGGCGCGAATGTCACCGTGGTGAAGGAGGCTTTGGCCTTGATCGGCTTCGCCGTCGGGCCGGTGCGCCTGCCCGGCCTGCCCGCGCTCGACGCGGCGGACCGCGCGCAGTTGAGCGGCATTTTAAGCAGTTGGGGGCTTGCTCCCTCCCGCCTCGCGGCCGAATGACGCGCCGCTCGACCGGCGCGCGGTTCGGGCGGGAAAAGTCAGCGTCCGCAACGCGGAGCGCAAAAGGTCAGGCGTAAGACGCCAAGAGTCTTGGCTTCAGCTCGGGCGGCGCCTTTTTCTCGCGCGCCGCTGCAATTTGAAAAACTCTTTCGTTGATCCGCGCGGCGTTTCACGCGATTCTCCGGCCGCGAACGTCGCTTGCGGCGCTCGCCGCGGGATTTGTCTGGAGCAGCTTGCGCCGCGTCATCAACGCTAAAAGCGCCGCGAAAGGTTTCGTGGGCTCCGCAGCAATGGAGTTGTCATGAGCCGTCGTCCTGCGTCTCCCTCGTCCTTCCTGAATGGCCGTTTCTGTCGCCCGCGCATGCCGGCGCCGCGCTGTCGCTGACCGCGACAAGAAACCGTCATTTCATTTTCACATCCCGGAAGGACACGCTGGCGCGAGCCGGCGATGAGAATCCCATGTCTGACGCCATCGCTTTTGAGTTTCAGGGCAGAACCGTCGGGGTGCTGGCGCGCCACGGCGAGAAGTTCATCTTTTATGCGGGCGCGCCGGCCTATGGCGCGCTCGACGGCGGCGTCTTCTCCGAGCCGCGCGACCTTTATCTCGCCCTGCGCCGGGTGGCGGACGGCGGGCGCCGCCCCGTGAAGCGCGACGGCGGCGAAACCCTTGACGAGCGACCGCGCGCCGCCGCGTGAGGCGGCCGGCATTGCCATGTCGCGCGTCATCTGCTTTGAGCCTCTCGCTTTCGGCGCCTCCTTCGGGGGGTGAAACGGGAATGCGGTGAGATCGGTTGCGATCAAATCCGCGGCTGCCCCGCAACTGTGAGCGGCGAGCCTGTCTCTCCACGCGCCACTGGCCCGCTGCGGCTGGGAAGGCGGAGCGAGGCGTCCGAGCCGCGAGCCAGGAGACCGGCCGGAAGCGCGTTTTCGCTTGATCCGGCGGCGGGCCGGAGATGGAGATCCTATGACGCCATCGTCGGGCGCGGCATGTTGACCGCAAAAGCGGGCGCGCCCGCTTTTCTGACGGCGCTCGCCGCGCTGCTTGTCCTGCTCGCCCTGTTGTCGCTCGGCGTCGGGCCGGCGCCCCTGTCGCCGCCGCGCGTCGCGCTCGCGCTTCTCGGCGGCGGGAGCGAGATCGAGCGCACGATCGTGCTTGAGATCAGGGCGCCGCGCGCGCTGCTCGCCATTCTGATCGGCGCGTCGCTGGGCTTGAGCGGGGCGGCGCTGCAGGGGCTGCTGCGCAATCCGCTGGCGGCGCCGTCCCTGTTCGGCGCGCCGCAGGCGGCCGCTTTCGGCGCGGTCTGCGTGATTTCGCTCGGGCTTGCCGACGTCCTGTCCTTCGCGTTGCCCTTCGCGGCGATCGCCGGCGCGTTTCTTTCCGTTCTCCTCCTCGTGCTGGTCGCCGGGCGCGACGCAAGCCTTCTGCTGCTCATTCTCGCCGGCCTCGCCGTGTCGGCTCTGGCCGGCGCCGCGACAGCGCTCGCGATGAATCTTGCGCCCAATCCATTCGCGGCGCTGGAGATCGCGTTCTGGCTGCTGGGGTCGCTGGAGGACCGCAGCTTCCGCCATGTTCTTATGACGCTGCCCTTCGTCGTCGTCGGCGCGGCGATTCTTCTCTGGAACGGCTCGGCGTTTCGCGCGCTGACGCTGGGCGAGGATGTCGCGCAGAGCGTCGGCGTCTCCGTTTCGCGTCTGCGGCTCGTCGTCATTCTCGCGGTCGCGATGGGCGTCGGCGCGTCCGTCGCGGCGGCCGGCTCGATCGGCTTCATCGGCCTTGTCGCGCCGCATCTCATGCGGCCCTTCGTGAAATATGATCCGCAGCGGCTTCTCGTCCCGAGCGCGCTCGCCGGCGCCTGCATCCTTCTCGCGGCCGACATCTTCGTGCGGATCATTCCGTCAAGCAGCGACATCAAGGTCGGCGTCATCACCACGATCATCGGCGTGCCGTTCTTCCTCCTGCTGATCGCCCGCGAGCGGCGCGCGCTCGGACGGAGCCTCGGATGAGCGCGCTGCTCGCCTTCAGCGATCTCGAGGTCTCGCTTGGCGGGCGCGAGGTCGTGCGCGGCGTCACGGCGGCGTTTGACGGTCCCGGCCTTGTCGCGGTGATCGGGCCGAACGGCGCCGGCAAGACGACCCTGCTGAAGGCGCTCGTCGGGCTCGTCCCTTATCGCGGCGCGATAAGCGTCATGGGCGGCGCGGTGGAGAAGCTCGATGCGCGCGAACGCGCCCTGCGCCTCGCCTATCTGCCGCAGGGCCATGTCTATCACTGGCCGCTGCCGGCGCGCGACATCGTCGCGCTCGGCCGCTATGCGCGCGGCGCGCGCGATCCGGCGCGCTTGCCCGCCGCCGACGCGCAAGCGGTCGATGCGGCGTTGGCTGCGACGGGCGCGATGCAGTTCGCGGACCGGCCTGTCACCGAGCTTTCCGGCGGCGAGCGCGCCCGCGTCGCGCTCGCGCGCGTGCTGGCGGCCGAGACGCCGATCGCGCTCGCCGACGAGCCGATCGCCTCGCTCGACCCGTTTTATCAGCTCAGCATCATGACATTGCTCAAATCCGCGGCCGCCGGCGGCAAGCTGATCATCGTCGTGCTGCATGATCTCGCGCTCGCCTGGCGGTTCGCGGACCGCATCGTCATGATGCGCGACGGCGCGATCGTGGCGGACGGTCCGCCGCGCGCGGCGCTGACGGATGAGCGGCTCAGGGCGGCCTTCGGCGTCGACGCCGTCTTCATCGAGCATGCGGGCGCGACGTTGCTGGCGCGGCTCGACGTGGCCACATAGAGCGTCATGCGGAGACGAGTCGGCTGTGACGGATGAGCGTTTTTCCTGACACGCTCGGAATTCTGGTTCTGGCGCTTGTGATCGACGCGATCGTCGGCGATCCCGACCGCGTCTGGCGGCGCTGGACCCATCCGGTCGCGCTGGTCGGCGGCCTGATCGGGTTGTGCGACCGCTGGCTCAACCGCGAGCGCGACCCGCCCGAGACGCGCCGCATGGCGGGCGCCGCTTCGCTTGCGATCGTGGTCTTTCTCGCGGTGATGGCGGCGGGTTTCGTCGAATCCGTCCTGCAATTCTTGCCGGCGCTTCTGCACGGGATTTTGCTCGCGCTCGTCGCATCCGTCTTCATCGCGCAGAAAAGCCTTTACCGTCATGTCGCCGCCGTGGGGCGCGGTTTTCGCGAGAGCGGCCTCGCCGGCGCGCGCCGCGCCGTGTCGCGCATCGTCGGTCGCGATCCGGAGAGTCTGGATGATTCGGGCGTCAGCCGCGCCGCGATCGAATCCTGCGCCGAGAATTTTTCCGATGGCGTCGTCGCCCCGGCATTCTGGTTCGCGCTGCTCGGCCTGCCGGGACTTGTCGCCTACAAGGCGATCAACACGGCCGACTCGATGATCGGACACCGCAGCGCGCGCTATGAGGATTTCGGCTGGGCCGCGGCGCGATTGGACGATCTCGTCAATCTCGCGCCGGCGCGCCTGTCGGGCGCGCTGATCGCTCTCGCCGGCGTGGCGGCGCGCGGAAACCCGGCTCGCGCATGGCGCGTGATGATGAGCGACGCGCCGGCCCATCGCTCGCCGAATGCCGGCTGGCCCGAATCGGCGATGGCG
>MKVY01000027.1:52197-98815 GCA_001899525.1 Rhizobiales bacterium 65-9 | reverse complement strand
AATGCCGGAGGCCGCGCGGCGGCGCCCGCCGATATCGGCCGCGCGCTGCGCGTCTTCGTCGCGGCGTGCCTGCTGCACGCGCTGCTTTATGTGTTGCTGACGCTCGTTTTTCTCTGATTGGCGATCGCGATGATCGCCTCGATGTCGAGATGCGCTTCGAGATGATCCGCGAGCGCGTCGAGCGCCTGCTCGATGCGCGCCTGATAGGCGAGGGCGGATCTGGCGCCGAAGCCGGCGAGGACATGCGCGCGGAAGGCGTCGTCCGCAAACAGCCCGTGCAGATAGGTCCCGGCGATGCGCCCGTCGGCGGAGGCCGCGCCGTCCCCGCGTCCGCCGATCCGCGCGAACGGCCGAGCGCAGTCCGCGCCGCTGGTGCGCCCGAGATGGATCTCGTAGCCGCTCACCGGCAGCCCGCTCGCGGCGTGCGTCGCCGTGACCGGCCGCGTGATCTTCTCGCCTGTCAGAACCGTCTCGACATCGAGAAGCCCGAGGCCCTCGACGGTTTCGCTTGCGCCTTCGACTCCGTCGGGATCGGCGATCGCGCGGCCCAGCATCTGGTAGCCGCCGCACAGGCCGAGCACATGGCCGCCGCGCCGCGCATGCGCCTTGAGATCGATGTCCCAGCCCTGCGCGCGGAAGAAGGCGAGATCGGCGATCGTCGCTTTCGAGCCCGGCAGGATGATGAGATCGGCGTTCGCCGGCAGCGGTTCGCCGGGGCGCACGAAACGGTGCGCGACGGCGTCTTCCATCGCCAGCGGATCGAGATCGTCGAAATTCGCGATGCGCGGCGTCAGCGGCGTGGCGATGACGATCGCGCGGCCCTTGGGCGCGGCGCGGCGTTCGAGATCGACCGCGTCCTCCGCCGGAAGAAACGCCGCCTGCGGCAGCCACGGAACGACGCCGAGCGAGGGCCATCCCGTGCGCCGCGCGATCTCCGACAGGCCGTCGTCGAACAGGCGCGCGTCGCCGCGAAACTTGTTGATGAGGAACGCCTTGATCCGCGCGCGCTCGTCGGGCGGGAGGACCGCATGCGTGCCGACGAGGCTGGCGATCACGCCGCCGCGATCGATGTCGCCGAGCAGGATCGTCGGAACGTCGGCCGCGACGGCGAATCCCATATTGGCGATGTCGCCGGCGCGCAGGTTGATCTCCGCCGGGCTGCCGGCGCCTTCCACCACGATGATGTCCGCCTCGCGTTCGAGAACGGCGAAGCTGTCGAGCACGAAGCGGAGCAGCATCCCGGCGCGGCCGCCATAGTCGCGCGCGTTGAGCGCGCCGAAACGCCTGCCCTGCACGATGAGCTGCGCGCCCGTGTCGCTTTCCGGCTTCAGCAGCACGGGATTCATGTGAACGGAGGGCGCCGCGCGCGCCGCGAGCGCCTGCGCCGCCTGCGCCCGGCCGATCTCGCCGCCGTCCGTCGTCGCCGCCGCGTTGTTCGACATGTTCTGCGGCTTGAACGGACGCACGATCAGGCCGCGCCGCGCCAGCGCGCGGCACAGTCCGGCGACGATCGTCGATTTGCCGGCGTTCGAGCCGGTTCCCATCACCATCACGGCCGGCGTCGCGCGCGCGCCGGACGCATGCGCCGCCATCAGCGCCCGTCCGCGCTGGGAAGCGCGCCCTTTAGCGCGAGCGGCAGCCCGGCCGCGATGAAGATCACGCGCGGCAGCGCCGCCGCCACGGCCTGGTTGAGTCTGCCCTGCACGTCGCGGAAGCGGCGCGCCAGCGCGTTGTCGGGCACGATGCCGAGACCGACCTCGTTCGAGACGACGATCGCCGGAGCGCCGAGCGCGCGCAGCGCCTCGATCAGCACGGCGGTTTCTCGGTCGATGTCGCGCTCCGCGAGCATGATGTTGCTGAGCCAGAGCGTGAGGCAGTCGATCAGGAGGATTCGGCCGGACGCGGCGTGGGTCGAGACGGCGGCGGCGAGATCGAGCGGGACTTCGACAGTCGTCCAGCCCGCGCCGCGATCGGCCCGGTGGCGCGCGATCCGCTCCGCCATGTCCTCGTCCAGCGCCTGCGCCGTGGCGATATAAACGCGCGCGAGGCCGGTCTCCCGCGCCATCGTTTCCGCGAGGCGCGATTTGCCGGAGCGCGCCCCGCCGAGGACGAGGGTCGAGGGAAAGCTGGCGGCCATCAGGCGGGGGGACTGGGCCGCCGGCGCGGCGGGATGCAGGGCATGGATAAGCCTCGGCTGGTTCGCAGCCACGCTTAAGCGCGGCGCGCGGCCGCGTCGAGCGGCGCGCCTGTTGCCGAACGCGGCGCGGCGCGCTTAGTGGCGGCGATGACGGCCCTTGCCCCGCGCTGCCTGTTCCTTTCGCCGATGAAGCCGCTGGACGACGCCGTTCCCTCCGGCGACCGGGCGACGGCCAGGCTGCTCGCCGCGCTGCTTGGCCGGATCGCCTATCGTGTCGAGCCCTGCTCGCGCATGAGCGCGCGGCTGCGCGACGGATCGGATGCCGAGATCGATGCGCTCGTCGCAGCGGCCAGCCAAGAGACGGCGCGCATCCTCGCGCGCGAAGCCGCCGGGCGCGAGCGGCCGGCCTTCGTTTTCACCTATCATAACTATTACAAGGCGCCGGATCTGATCGGCCCGGCGCTGTCGCGTGCGCTCGGCGTTCCTTATCTGATCGCGGAGGCCTCGCGCGCGTCGAAACGCGCCGCCGGACGATTCGCGCGCGCGCATGCGCTCGCGGAAGAGTCGATCGACGCGGCGGACATCGTGTTCGCGTTGACGGACAACGATCGCATCGAGCTCGCGCGTCTGAAGCCAGCGCATCAGACGGTCGTCGATCTCAAGCCGTTTCTCGATCCCGGCGCGTGGCCGCAGGCGAGTGCGGACAGGACGTCGCGCGGCGACGGCGCATGTCGCCTGCTCGCTGTCGCGATGATGCGCAGCGGCGACAAGATGCGCTCTTATGCGCAGCTTGCGGCGGCGCTGCGCGAACTGGACGGCGAGTCATGGACGATCGACATCGTCGGCGACGGCCCGGAGCGCGACGAGGTGGAGCGCCTGTTCGCGCCGTTCCGAGCGCGCGCGCGTTTGCTCGGGCGCGTCGATGACCCGCTCCGCATGAGCGCGATCTATCGCAGCGCCGATCTGTTCGTCTGGCCGGGCGTGAATGAAGCGTTCGGCATGGCGTATCTGGAGGCGCAGGCGCATGGCGTCGCTTGCGTGGCGTCGGCGCAGGGCGGCGTGTCGGATGCGATCCGCGACGGCGAGACGGGCCTGATCGTCGGGCGTGATGATCCGCAGGCTTTCGCCGATGCTGTCGCGCGGCTGCTGCACAACGAAGCATCGCGCCAAAGCATGGGCGAGGCCGCGCAGCGTTTCGTGCGCGAGGAGCGCTCGATCGAGCGCGCCGGCGTGATTGTGCGCGATGCGATCGCCGCGCTGCGCGACGGCGCGCGGGGCGCGGCATGAGCGGTTCCGCAGCGCTCATCGCGGTCACCCATCTGATGGGCGTCGGTCATTTCGTGCGCGCCGTCGCGATCGGCCGCGCTCTGGTCGCGGCGGGCTGGCGCGTTGTGATCGCGAGCGGCGGCGCGCCTGTCGAAACCGTCGATGCGGCCGGTTGCGAGATCGTGCAACTGCCGCCGCTGCATTGCGTGGACGCCGATTTCCGCCGGCTGCTGCGCCCGGACGGATCGCTCGCTGACGACGACTATCTCGCCCGGCGGCGGCGCGCGCTGCTGGAGGCGTTTGATCGCTGCGCGCCGGATGTGCTCATCACAGAGCTGTTTCCGTTCGGGCGGCGGCGGCTGGCGCCGGAGTTCGAGGCGCTGCTCGCGCATGCGCGCGGGGCGGCGAAACGCCCCGCCATTCTCTGCTCCGTTCGCGACGTGCTGCATCCGCCGTCGAACGCGGAGAAGATACGCGACGCGGCCGCGAGGTTCGCGCGCTTCTACGACGCGGTTCTGTTTCACGGCGATGAGGCGCTCGTTCCTCTGACGGCTTCCTGGCCCGCCGACGCCTCCCTGCTGCGCCATGTGCGCGCCACCGGCTATATCCGCGACGCCGCGCGCTCGGGCGATGACCATGGCGCACGCGATGACGGAAAAGGCGAGATCGTCGTTTCGGGCGGCGGCTCAGCCGCTGGTTCAGCTCTCGCGCGCGTCGCGATCGAAGCGGCGCGTCTGACGCCGGAGCGGCGCTGGCGCATTCTCGTCGGGCGCGGCGTCGCAGATCATGATTATTATGCGCTGCGCGCGGCGGCGCCGGCGAACGCGCTTGTCGAATGGGCGCGCGTGGATTTCCCGGCGCTGCTCCAGCGCGCCGCGTTGTCTGTGAGTCAGGCTGGCTACAACACCGTGCTCGATCTGGCGGCGGCGCGCGCGCGCGCGATTCTCGTTCCTTTCGCCGGCGGCGAGGAGAACGAGCAATCGACGCGCGCTGACTGTCTGGCGCGGCGCGGACTCGCGCGCGTGATCGAGGAAAAAACACTCGCTCCCGCCGCGCTCGCGGAGGAGGCGGAGCGCGCGCTCGCCGCTCCGGCGCCGGACTGGAGCGCGGTGCGTCTTGACGGCGCCGAACGGACCGCGCGGATCGTGGAGCAGGAGCGGGCGCGCGCCGCGGGCCGCGATGCGGCCTGGTTGCGCTTGCATGCGGCGCTCGATGAGCTTCGCCGTGCCGGAAAAACAACCGATGTCTGGCTGCGCGACGACGACGCCGTGGCCATGACCGACCCATTGCGCCGCTATCTCGAAACGCTCGCCGCGCATGGCGTTCCCGCGACGCTCGCCGTCATTCCGGCGCGCGCGTCGGAGCGGCTCGCCGATGATCTCGCCGCGTTTCCCGATGTCCGCGTTTCCATTCATGGATGGTCGCACGCGAACCATGCGCCGCCGGACGCGAAGAAATGCGAGTTTCCCGAGACGCGCGCGCTGGAGGACATGGAGCGCGACGCGCGGCGCGGGCTTGAGCGGCTTGCGTCTTTTGCGATGCCGGTTTTCACGCCGCCCTGGAATCGCATGGCGCCGGCGATGGCGTCACGGCTTCACGCGCTTGGTTATCGCGGCGTGTCGACCTTCTCGGCGACGCGCGGGCCAGTGACGCGGGACGCCCTGCGCCGCGTCGATACGCATTGGGATCCGATCGCCTGGCGCGCCGGCGGCGGCTTAGCCGACGAGGTCATGCTGCTCGACAGGCTGAGCGATCTGCTGAGAGAGGAGCTTGAAGGCGGCGCGCGCGAACCGCTTGGACTTCTCACCCATCATCTCGTTCATGACGGTTGGATCGCGCGCTTTCTGGATGAGTGTCTCGCCACGCTCGCGCGGTCGGGCGTCGTGCGGTTTCTGCGCGGCGACGAGGCGTTCGGCCTTGCGCGCGACGTTCAGAGCGGCCGCTGGTACAGATAATAGCGGCCTTCCCGCGCGCCCGGCGGCAGCGGCAGCGTGATGAAGCCGGGCAAGGTCAGCGGCAGGTCTGACATGATGAAGCCGCCGGGCGCCATCGCCTCCGGCAGCAGGCGCGAGGCGAGGGCGGCGCTGGCGACATTGCGCTCGCGATCGAAGGAGCCGATGTCGGAGTTCGCGAGCGCGACGCGGCCGGCGAAACGCGCAAGCGCGGCCGGAAAGGTTTCGGCGATGTCGCCGAGGATCAGGAAGTCCGGATCGGGCTGGCAGTCCGCATAGGCGTCGTTGGCGAAATCGAAGACATAGATCTCGCGCTCCGGCAGATGGCGCTTGAGATGATCGAACGTCCTGCCATGGCCGAGGCCGAGCTCGGCGACGACGCCGGGCCTGTTCCTGATCTGCTCGAACAGCCAGTCCATGCAGGCGTGCTGCGCCTGCAGCCGGAACAGCGTCTTTTCGAGGCGCGACAGGGTTCTCATGGCCTCGTGCATAGGCGGGCCGCCGTCCTGCGGCAAGCGGCTCAACGCCGGCCGATCAGCATGAAGCGGCGATAGTTCTTCGTCGGCCGCTCGCCCCTGAAGAAGACGGCGGCGAGTCCCGCCTGAGCCTCGAAATCCTCGAGGCTGTCCACGCAGGCGATGTGGTCCGGCTCGCGGCGATAATCGTTGCTTTGCAGGACGACCGTCGCGCCGTCCGGCAGCAGGCCGAGCCAGCCCCTCAAGTCGGCGATATGCTCGCAGCTCGTATTGATCACGCAATCGAACGGCTGGGCGCGATAATCGAAATCATACATGTCGGCGGTCACGGCCTCGAAGCGGCCCTGTTCGGCGAACCGCCGGTTGAGCTCGCGCGCGACGGGCGCGCAGCCCGGATCGATGTCGAGGCTCGTCGCATGCGCGACGCCGGCGCGCGGATCGTCGAGCAGGAGGGCCGAGAGCGCGCCATGCCAGCCGCCGACGACCAGCGCGCGGACGTCAGGCGCGCGGTTGAAAGCGATCCACTCCTCCCGCAGCCAGAGTTTCGAGCCGAGCTGCTTGTGATTGAAGGCGATGGAGAGATCGGCGCGCGGCGTTTTCGCCACAGCGCGCGCGAGATCGCCGACGAGCGTCGAGCCTGTCAGCGCCGCGACGCCGCGCAGGAGGTCATGCACGGCTTCGTCGTCGAAGGTCGACCGCCTGTCGGCGGGCGGCGCGGAGATGTCTGTCATGGGCGGTTCCGGCGCGCGAAGCGCTGGCTGTTCCAATGGCGGGCGAGGCCTGTCAACGAAAAAGCCGTCAGCTCATCCGTTTCAGGATGATCGTCTTGTCCGCCACGGGCGCCGTCTTGCGGTCGAGCGCGAGCAGCGCGTCGCGCAGCCGCTGGCGCGCGCGCTCCATCTGCTTGTCGTCGATCGCGTCGACATCGACATAGAGGTCGAGCCCGGTCGAGCGCTCGCTGAACACCTTCTGCTTTTCCGCCAGGTCGCCGAGGAAGCCCTCGACCGCATAGGGAATGACCTCGCGGCCGATGCCCTTCATGTGGATCGGCTGCCGCGGCTGCGCGCGCACGAGCTCGCGCGTCAGCAGGTAGGTTTCATAGCTCAGCATGATTTCGCCGGGTTCGGCGATCTGCTGGAGACGCGCGGTCAGGTTCGCTTCGGCTCCGATGATCGTATAATCGACGCGGTCGGCGCTGCCGAAATTGCCGACGTTGCAGAAGCCCGTATTGATGCCCATCCGGGCCTGGAACGGCTGTTCGATGCCGCGGTGGCGCCATTCGATGTTGAGCTGCGCGAGCCGGCGCTGCATCGCGATCGCCATGCGCACGCAGGCGTGCGCGTCTTCCTTCACGCCTTTGGTTTCCGGGTCGCCGAAGAAGACGAGGATCGCGTCGCCGATGAACTTGTCCACCGTCGCGCCGTGATCGAGCGCGATGCGCGACATCTCGGTGAGATATTCATTGAGCAGCGCGGTGAGGTCCTCCGGCTGCAGGCGCTCCGCGGTGGCGGTGAAATCCTTGATGTCGGAGAAGAAGATGGTGAGCTTTTTGCGCTCGGTGGCGAGATCGACGCCCTTCTCGCCGCTGAAGATGCTCTTGTAGATCTGCGGCGGCAGATAGCGCGCGAGCTTGGCGGAGATCGTGGCGAGGAAATTGTTCGATTCCGCCAGTTCCTTGTTCATGCTGCTGATCAGCGTCGCCTGGCGGCGCTGGAGAAACAGGACGCCCGCCCCGGCGCAGCCGGCGAGCGCCAGATAGCTGAACAGATATTTGAAGGCGAAGATGTTGGAGGCGATCGCCTGCCGGACCGAGATCTCCTGGATGCCGCGCACGTCCCCCACCTTCCAGTCCCGTTTCGGGCTCTCCGGATGGCGGTTGTGACAGGTGACGCAGACCTCCTGCATGATGATGGGGGAGGCGATCCGGACCTGCCGGGCGAAGATCGATCCGGTGGTTTCCACGATCGGCTTCGAGGCGTCCTTGCGCAGGGCCTGGATCGCGTTGCGCTCGAAGTCGTCGAGCGGGGTGGGCGGCCGGCCGGTGAAGGGCAGGTCGGAGATGAATTTGTAGACGATGCCGCCATCCGCCTCGCTGATCGCCTTGCCGAGCTCGATCGAGAGCGTGGCGGGGATGGGGATCGAATTCGGCGTCGTGCGGAACTGATGCGTGGTGAAGACGGTCCCGTTCGCCCGGATGACGCGGTCCACGACTTCCTTGCCGTAGAAATCGCGCATATTGTCGACGATGCGGCCCGTCTCGCGCGCCTGCTGCTCGAGCAGGCGTTCCGACAGCACATGGAGGTCGAGCCAGACGGCCGCCGGCAGGCCCACGAGGCCGAGCGCGAGCGCGCACGCCATCAGCGGCCCCGTCGCCCGCTGAAGCCGTCCGCGCTTTTCGACAGGTTCAGACATGTCCCGCCCGTTGCCGGCCGCAGATGTATCACCTCGGGGACCGGGTGCTCAACTGGTCGTCTGGATGCGTTTGATTCGTCGTAAACCGCGATTGTGTTTCATTGATTTCGCGCAGGGCGGCCGTCGGCGGCTTCGCGCTCCCGAACCGTGCTCTTCGTGGGTCGCGGCTGCGCGCGCCGCCGCGTTGATTGACGGGACAGGGGGACCCGCTAGCATGCGTCCACCACTTGTTCTGGAGGCCTCTGATGAGCCTGAAGAAGTCGCTTGCGGCGCTTGGCGCGGCGGGGTTGTTGATGGCCGCCGGACCGGCGTTCGCCGCGAAGGATCAACTGACCATCGGCGTCGCGCAGTTTCCGTCGACCCTGCACCCGAACATCGACGCCGAAGTCATCAAATCCTACACGCTTGGCTTCGTGATCCGGCAGATCACCGCTTTCGACAAGAACTGGAAGAACGGCTGCCTGCTCTGCACGGAGCTGCCCAGCGTGCAGAACGGCCTGGCGAAGATCATCGACCTGCCGGACGGCAAGAAGGGCATGCAGGTCACGATCAAGCTGAAGCCCGACCTGAAATGGGGCGACGGCGAGAAGGTCACCGCCAAGGACCTCGAATTCACCTGGCGCATCGCCCGCGATCCGAAGACGGGTTTCTCCAACACCCATCCCTGGTCCCGCGCCATAAAGGTGGACGTGGTCGACGACAGCACGGCCGTGCTGACGCTCGACAAGGTGATCGCCTCCTACAACGAATGGGACCAGGTGCTGCCGGCCCATATCGAGGGGCCGGTCTATGAGAAGGCGAAAGAGGCCGGCGATTACGTCAAGCAGACGACCTACGCCCGTTCGCCGACCACCGCCGGGCTTTATAACGGCCCTTATCTCGTCTCGGGCTATCAGTCCGGTTCGCAGATCGTGCTGGAGCCCAACCCGCATTGGCCGGGGACCAAGCCCGGCTTCAAGCGGATCGTCATCAAGCTGATCGAGAACACCGCCGCGCTGCAGGCGAATCTTCTGTCCGGCGACGTGGACATGGTGGCCGGCGAGGGCGTCGGCCTGACGATCGATCAGGTTCTGGAGCTGCGCAAGCAGCATCCCGACCGTTTCACCTATCTGTTCAAGCCGAGCCTGAACTACGAGCATATCGATCTCCAGATCGGCAACCCGATCCTCAAGGACGTGCGCGTGCGCCAGGCGCTGATCTACGCCGCCGACCGCAAGACGCTGACGGAGCGCCTGTTCCAGGGCATGCAGCCGGTGGCGGACACCTGGGTCAATCCGCTCAGCACGAACTTCACCAAGGACACGATCCACTATCCCTACGATCCGGCCAAGGCGAAGGCCCTGCTGGCGGAGGCGGGCTGGAAGCCCGGTCCGGACGGCGTCTGCCGAAACGACAAGGGCGAGCGCCTGTCGGTCGAGTTCGGCACCACCGCCGGCAACCGCCTGCGCGAGCTGCAGCAATCGGTGCTGCAGAACAACTGGAAGGCCTCCTGCATCGAGGCTCGCATCAAGAACGAGCCGGCCCGGACGTTCTTCGGCGAGACCCTGAAGAAGCGCGCCTATGGCGGCCTCGCGATGTACGCCTGGTCGAGCGCGGTGACGGAATCGCCGCGCCGCACCCTCGGCAGCGACAACATCCCGACCGAAGCGAACGGCTGGGGCGGCGCCAACTACATCGCCTTCTCCAACAAGCGCATGGACGAGCTGATCGACAAATCCGAAGCCGCCCTCGATCCGGAGGAGCAGAAGAAGCTCTGGCACGACATGCAGCAGATCTACGCCAGCGAGGCGCCGGTCATTCCGCTGTTTTTCCGCGCCGAAGCCCATGTCTTTCCGAAGTGGCTGAAAGGCTACGAGCCCACCGGCCATGGCGACTGGGGCTCGTTCGAGTCGGAGAACTGGCGCAGCGAGTGATCGCGCCCGGCGCCTGACCGCCAGATCGGCGCGGCCTTCGGCCGCGCCGGCTCCGTTCCGACCTTCGGCATGAGGCCCTTGTCATGACGGCCTATCTCGTCTGGCGTCTGATCCAGACGGCCGTTGTCCTTCTCGTCATGTCTTTCGTCATCTACGGGTTGATCGGGCTCATGCCCGGCGACCCGGTTGACATCATGGCCGCCAGCATCCCCGGTATGACGCCGGAGGTGATGGCGAATCTCAAGGCGATCTACGGGCTCGATCAGCCTTTGATGACGCGTTACGCGCGCTGGCTGATGGCGGCGCTCGGCGGCGATTTCGGCTATTCGCGCACCCATTCGCTGCCGGTGCTGCAGGTGCTGGCTCCGGCGCTTCTCCAGACCTGCAAGCTGATGGTCGCGAGCTTCGTTCTGAGCGTCATCCTGTCGATGGCGCTCGGGCTCATCTCGGCGCTTCGCCCGGGCGGCTGGGTCGATTCCATCATCAGCCTGTTCGCTTTCGCCGGCATCTCGGTGCCGGTTTTCTGGCTCGCGCTGATCCTCATCCTCGCCTTCGCGGTCGGCCTGCAATGGCTGCCGGCGAGCGGCATGGGCCGCGTCGGCGATTACGGCTTCTGGGATCAGACGCGCCATCTCGTCCTGCCGGTGCTGACCCTGACGCTCGCCAACACCGGCCAGTTCACCCGCTATGTGCGCGCCGCGATGATCGAGACGCTGCAGATGGATTTCGTCCGCACCGCCCGCGCCAAGGGCGCGGCGCCGTCGCGCGTCGTCTTCGTCCATGCGCTGCGCAACGCCATGGTGCCTGTGGTCACCATCATGGCGCTGAGCTTCGGCACATTGTTTTCCGGCGCGCTCGTCACCGAGACGATGTTCGCGCAGATGGGCATGGGCAAGATGATCTATGACTCCATCCTCTCGAACGATTTCAATCTTGCCCTCACGGGCCTTCTGTTCGCGACGCTCGTGACGCTGATCGCCAATTTCGCGGCCGACATCGCCTACGCCTTGCTCGATCCGAGGATCACGCTGCAATGAGCCTGGCGGAGAAAGCGCCGCCATTGGCGGGAGGGCGCGCGGCGTCCGATTCGATCTGGGCCTTGCGCTGGAAGCGGTTTCGCCAGCATCGCGGCGGCGTCGCGAGCCTCGTCGTCCTCGCGCTGCTGGCGGCGTTCTGTCTGGCCGCGGGGCCGCTCGAGACCTTGCGCGGCGTCGACGCGGTCCAGACCGATCTGTTCAAGCGCTATGAGCCGCCGTCGGCGGAGCATTGGCTGGGCACCGACGACGCCGGCCGCGACGAACTCGCGCGGCTGATGCGCGGCGGACAGATTTCGCTGCTGGTCGGTTTGCTGGCGACGGTGATCGGCGGCGTGTTCGGCGTCACGCTCGGATTGCTCGCCGGCTATTTCGGCGGCCGGCTGGATTCCGCGCTGATGCGCTTCACCGACGGCATGATCGCGCTGCCGCTATTGCCCCTGCTCATCGTGCTGGGCGCGATCGACCTGACGAAGCTCGGCTTCTCGCCGGATACGGCGCATTCGCCCTCCATGAGCTTCTGGCGGATCATCGTCATCATCGCGCTGGTGGACTGGACGGCGATCGCGCGGCTCGTGCGCGCCTCGACGCTGTCGGTGAAGGAGCGCGAATTCGTGCTCGCCTCGCGCGCCGGCGGCGCCGGCCATCTTCACATCATGGCGGCTCATATTCTGCCGAACATCATCACGCCGATCATCGTCGCCTTCACGCTGACGGTCGGGCGCGTGATCCTGTTCGAATCGGTGCTGAGCTTCCTCGGCTTCGGCGTCACGCCGCCGACGCCGAGCTGGGGCAACATGCTCAACAACGCGCAGGAGCTGGTCACGGTCGCTCCGGCCCTCGCGATCTATCCGGGCCTTTTGATCTTCATCACGGTGATCGCCGTGAATTTCCTCGGCGACGCCATGCAGCACGCCTTCGACCCGCGCTCCGAGGAATAGGCCTCCGCGATTCGCCTGAGCCGGATCGCGCTCGTCAGACCACGAGGTCCTTTTCCGGCACGGGCTCGCCGCGCGAGACATGCAGCATGTTGCCGATCATCCGCCGCAGCGTCGGCTCGAAGATGTCGGCCGCGATCGCCGCGAGGTGCGGGGTCACGACGAGATTGTCGAGCGGCTGCAGCAGCGGGCTGTCGGAGGGAAGCGGCTCGGTCTCGAACACGTCCATCGCGGCGGCGGTGATCACGCGGTTTTTCAGCGCCCAGATCAGATCGTCCTCGACCACGATGCCGCCGCGCGCGACGTTCACCAGAACGGCGCTCTTCTTCATCGTCTGGAGCGCGGCCTTGTCGATCAGGTTGGCGGTCTCTTCTGTCAGCGGGCAGTTGAGGGAGACCACGTCCGACGTCCTGAGAATGTCCGCGACGCTGGCGAAGCTGGCGTTCAGCTCCTTTTCCTCCTCCGGCTTGAGGCGCGAGCGCTTGTTGTAGAGCACGGCGCATCCGAAACCCCGCAGGATGCGCGCGAGGCGCTGTCCGATCGCGCCGAAGCCGATCACGCCGACCGTCTTGCCGCTCAGCAGATAGGTCGGGGTCGGCAGCCCGGCGGGCCCGCGCCATTCCCCCGTCTTGAGCACCGCGTTGCCATGCGCGATGCCGCGCAGCGAGGCCAGCATCAGGCCGAGCGCGAACTCCGCCACCGGCACGGCGTTGCTGCCGGTGGTGCGCGCGACCTTGACGCCCAGTTCGCGCGCCGTCGCAACGTCGATGTTGTCGACGCCGACGCCCCACTTGTGCAGCAGCTTCAGCTTGCGCGCGGCGCGGAGCACATCGCCTGACACCGCGACCTGCCCGGCGATGGCGTAGTCGGCGTCGGCGATGATTTCTTTCATATGCGCTTCGCCGCGCGCCGTGCCGTGTTTGAAAATCATGCCCGGAGGAAGGAACGCCCTGATCTCGTTGGCGCGCGCCTCCGTCGTCATGTCGAGCATCACGATTGTTTCAGTCATTGCGGATCCGCTGTGGAGAAAAATTGTCGTCAGATGTTGAAGGTGACGCCGGGGCGGGCGAGGCCGCCGGCGATGGCGACCGGCGTTCCGTCGGCGCGCCAGCAGGCCGCGCCCGTCATCGAGCCGTCTTCGTTGAAGGCGATCGCGCTCATGCCGCCGGCGATGCGCGGCGAGCGCGCGATGCTGTGTCCGCGCGCGGCGAGCTCCTGCGCGACGGCGTCGGGAATCGCAGGTTCGAGTTCGAGCGGCCCGCCTTCCGTCCAGACGCGCGGCGCCTCCACGGCCTCCTGCGCGCTCATGCCGTGATCGATGAGGTTGACGAGGGCCTGCATGGCGGACGGAAAAATCCGCAGCGCGCCCGGCAGCCCGAGCGCATAGGCGATCCTGCCGCCGCGCAGCGCCATCATCGGCGCCATCGAGGTGAAGCAGCGCTTGCCCGGTTCGATCGACAGGGCGAATCCCGGATGCGGATCGAAGTTGTACATATAATTGTTCGGGATCATGCCTGTGCCCGGAATCTGCACGCAGGCGCCGAACAGCCCGTTGATCGTCTGCGTCGAGGCGACCACGTTGCCGAACGAATCCGCCACCGTGACATGCGTGGTGTTTTGCGACTCCGCGCTTGTCAGCCCCGGTCCCCAGCTTTGCGCGCGCGTCATGTCGATCCGCGCGCGGCGTTCGGCGGCGTAGGCTTTCGAGATCAGCTTCTCGACGGGAACATGCACGAAAGCGGGATCGGCGGTCGCGACCGCGCGATCGGCGAACGCGATCTTCAGCGCCTCCGCAAGAAGATGGATCGCATCCGCCGAGCCAAAGCCCATGCCGGCCACGTCGTAGCCTTCGAGAATGTTCAGCATCTGCGCGATATGGACGCCGGACGACGAAGGCGGCGGCGGGCCGAGGATCTCGAAGCCGCGATATGTCCCGCGCACCGCCTCGCGTTCGACGATGCGATAGGCGGCGAGGTCGTCCGCGTCGATCAGGCCGCCATGCGCGGCCATGAAATCCGCGAGCGCGGAGCCGAGCGGTCCGCCATAGAGCGCTTCCGCGCCGCGATCCGCGATCAGGCGCAGCGAGGCGGCGTAATCGGGCTGGCGCAGCCGCGCGCCCGCCTGGATCGGCGCGCCGCCCGGCAGGAACAGCGCCGCGAGGCCCGGATCGCGCGCGAGATCGGCGGCGCAGTCGGCGACGCAGGCCGACAGATAGGGCGTGATGATGAAGCCCTTCTCCGCGAGCCGGATCGCCGGCGCGATCACGTCGGCGAGCGGCGCCGTGCCGTATTGTTTCAGCGCCGCGCACCAGCCCGCGAGCGCCCCCGGCGTCGCGGCGGAAAGCGGCCCCACCAGGTTCTTCCGGTCGCGCGTGTCGCGATAGGTCGCAAGCTCGGTGGAGAGCGTTTCATACATGTCGCCGCGGGCGCGACCCGGCGCGGTGCTCAGCCCGTCGATGATGACATGCCGGCCGTCCGCCAGCCGGAGGTGGGCGACGCCGCCGCCGAGCGCGCCGACCATCATCGGCTCGACCACCGTCAGCGCGAACAGCGACGCCACGGCGGCGTCGATGGCGTTGCCGCCGGCGAGCAGGATTTCCGATCCCGCGGCCGACGCCAGCGGATGGTTGGTCACGACGACGCCGCGCGAGCCCGTCGCAGGCTGTTTCTCGCAGACGAAGTCGGCGACGCGCGCGCCGCGCCGCGCGGATGCGGTCAGGTCGTTCATGTCAGCCGTTCGCTTTCAGCGCCTCGAGCACCATCTTGGTCGCGCCGGAAATGTCGCCGAGCTTTTCGCCCGCCTTGACGCGCGCCTGCGAGCGCTCGCCGCGCTCCTGTCGCGCGATGGCGGCGTCCGCGATCGCCTCCGCCTCGTCCGGCGGCAAAACGAGCACGCCGGATTCATCGGCGAGGATCACGTCGCCGGCCTTCACCGGAACATTGCCGCAGGAGATCGGCAGGTTGAGGGTTCCGCCGAGATTGTAGAGGCGCGTGGTGATCGGCGACATGCCCCGACACCACATCGGAAAGTCGGAGTCCTCGATTTCCGCGAGATCGGTGCAGGGGCCGTCGACGATGCCTCCGACCGCGCCCGCCGCCTTCGCCGCGACCGTGACGCCGCCGCCCCAGCAGGCGTGCTTGTCGTCGCCGAGCCGGTCCACGACGAGGATGTCGCCCGGCCGCAGGAGCCCGAGCGCGTGGTGCAGCAGGGTCGAGTCCTGTCCGGGAATGGCCAGCGTCACCGCCGCGCCGGCGATGCGCTTGTTGCGCAGCAGCGGCTGGACGCCGCGATCCATGAATCCCCAATGCTGCGAGTGGCCGATGGTCGCCGTCTCGACCTTGAGCAGCTTGGCGGCGAGCGCCGGCGAGAGCTGCTGCGGCATGGGATGGATGCGATAGTCGGGCATCAGCTTCTCTCGTTTCCAAAGGCGCGCGCGACGCCGACGAGCCGTTCCACGAGAACGACGATCACAAGCGTTCCGACGATCAGCACCATCGAAAGCGCCGCGATCAGCGGATCGGTGCGCCCCTCGACATAGCGCACCATCTCCACCGGCAGCGTCGCGGCGCGCGGTCCCGACAGGAACAGTGAGATCACCGTTTCATCGAACGATAGCAGGAAAGACAGGGCCGCGCAGGCGATCAGCCCGGGCGCGGCGAGCGGCAGGGTGACGCGCCGGATGACGCGGCGCGGGCTCGCGCCCAGCGTCGCCGCGGCGGCTTCGATGTCGTCAGGCATGGCGGCGAAAGCGGTGGTCATCATCCGGATGACGAAAGGCAGCGTGATCGTCATATGGCCGAGCGCGAGGCCGGGCAATGTCGCCGTCAGCCGCAGGGGCGTGAAGGCCAGCAGCAGGGCGAGCCCGATGATCAGGGTCGGCAGCAGGAGCGGCGCGAGAAAGAAGCTCTTCATCGCCTCGGCGCCGCGAAAACCGCCCTTGGCCAGCGCCAACGCCGCCGGAACCCCGATCAGGAGCGACAGCGCCGTCACCGCGACGGCGATCTGCGCGCTGAGCAGAAGCGCGTTCAGCAGCGGCCCGTTCGCCGCAAGCTGGATGAACCAGCGAAGCGAATAGCCCGACGGCGGGAACAGGATGAAGTTGTCCGCCGAGAAGGCCAGCAGCAGCACGACCACGATCGGCGACAGGATCAGCGCATAGACGACGCCGGCGGCGGCGGAGAGGGCGGGGCCGGCGCCGGTCACGTCTGCAGTCTCCGCGAGAACAGGTTCGACAGCGCCAGAAGGCCCAGCAGCAGCGCCAGCGTGTAGACGGCCAGCACCGCCGCGACCGGCCAGTTCGTGTTCGTGGTCGCCTGCTCGAAGATTTCCGTCGCGAGCACGAAGACTCGCCCGCCGCCGAGCAGCTTCGGCGTGATGTAGGCCGACATGGAGAGGATGAAGCCGAGTCCGAAGGCGAGCGCGATCGCCGGCAGGCTGAGCGGCAGCGTGACCCGCAGGAAGGTGCGCCAGGGCGGCGCGCCGAGGCTGCGCGCCGCCTCTTCCAGCGTGCGGTCCAGCCGGCCGAAGCCCGCGAGCAGCGCGAGGATCATGTAGGGCATGATGCTTTCGGCGAGGCCGATCGTGACGCCGGTCCAGTTGTAGACCATGCGGACGGGGGCGCTGATGACGCCCAGCGATTGCAGCAGCGAGTTGATCAGTCCCCGATCGCCGAGAATCGCGAGCCAGCCGAACACGCGCACCACGCTCGACACCAGCATCGGCATGATCGCGATGACGGCGAGCAGGCTGCGAAAACGCGATTCTGTGCGGAACAGGAACAGCGACACCGGATAGGACAGCAGCAGCGCCAGAAACGTCGATGTCAGCGACAGCCAGATCGAGTTCAGCGTCAGCTCGAACGTGAAGGAATCCGCGAAGACGTGGCGCCAGGTCGCCAGCGACCAGGCTTCGATCATCGCTCCCGTCGGGCCGACCTCGTTGAAAGCGATGCGGAACAGGCCGAGCGTCGGCCAGACATACACCAGGACGAGGAAAAGCGTGGCCGGCGCGAGAAGCCAGGCGAGGCGCGGCTGGCGCGTCATGCCGCCTCGCGCGGGAAGACGAGCGTGTCCTGCGCGCGCCACATCACCGCGACCTCGGCGCCGTCCGGGGGCGGCGCGTCGCCGGACTGGATCTCGACGGTCAGCCTCTGTCCGCCGGGTCCGGCGACGATGACCTCGATGTGATCTCCGACGAAGACGCTGTTCAGCACGTGGCCCGAAACCCTCGCCATGTCCGCGCCGGCTGGTTCTCCGGCCGGCGCGAGCTTCAGCCGCTGCGGCCGCACGAACACGTCGACTTCGCCGCCGGAAGGCGCAGCGGCGGGCAGCGCTTCTCCCCACAGCGTCAGCCTGCCGTCCGCGCCGCGCTCCGCCGGCAGCATGTTGGCGCGGCCGACGAACGTCGCGACGAAGCGCGTCGCCGGCCGTTCGTAGATGTCGGTGGCCGATCCGATCTGCGCGATGCGGCCGCGATTCATCACCGCGATCCTGTCGCACATGGTGAGCGCCTCGACCTGATCATGCGTGACGAAGAGCGTGGTGATGGCGAGCGAACGCTGGATCTCGCGAATCTCGTGCCGCATCGCGTCGCGCAGCTTGGCGTCGAGATTGGACAGGGACTCGTCGAGCAGCAGCACGGAGGGCCGGATGACGAGCGCGCGCGCCAGCGCCACGCGCTGCTGCTGCCCCCCCGACAATTCGCGCGGCCGCCGGTGGCCGAGCCCTTGCAGCCTGACGAGCTGCAGCGCGTCCTCGACCCGCTGCTCGCGTTCGGCGCGCGCGACGCCGCGCTCCTCGAGCCCGAAGCCGATGTTGCGGGCGACGTCGAGATGCGGAAACAGCGCGTAGGACTGGAAGACATAGCCCATGTTGCGCCGGTGCGCGGCCGTGCGCGTGATCTCGGCGCCGTCGAGCGCGATGACGCCCTCGTTCGGCTCGACGAGTCCCGCGAGCATGCGCAGCGTCGTCGTCTTGCCGCAGCCGGAAGGGCCGAGCAGCGCGACCGACTCGCCGCGCTCCACGGAGAGCGACAGGCCGTCGACGGCGACCGAGTCGCGATAGCGCTTGGTCAGGCCCGACAGTTCAAGATACGCCACGCTTAGCGACCTGCGGCGATCACCTCGCGGCGCCAGCGATTGTTCCACTGGTCGCGCACCTTGATGATGTCGTTCCAGTTGAGCGGGATCATGCGGTTGCGGCTTTCGGCGCCGGCGGCGGTTCGCGCGATGGCGGCGGGGTCGATGGCGGCCTTGCCGTTCGTCGGCGCGTAGAACATCCGCTCGGTGAAGGCTTTCTGCGCCGCCTGCGACAGCGCATAGTTGATGAAGGCCACCGCGGCGGCGCGGTTCTTCGAACCGGCGGTGAGATTGATCGTGTTGATCTGGAACACGGAGCCTTCCGGCGGCAGCAGCACGCCGATCTTGCCTTTTGTTTCGTCAGAGAAAAGCTGCGCGCGCGCGTTCCAGCCGGTGGCCACCTTCACGACGCCGTTGACGATGAGCGAATAACCGTCCGGATTTGGTTCGAAGGTCTGCACCGAGGGCGCAAGCTCGCGCAGCTTCTTGATCGCGGGATCGATCGACTGCTTGTAGTCGCCGCCCTCCATCTTGGCGACCATCGCCGTCAGCGCCAGCCCCTGAATGTTCGGCGGCGCGGCGAGGGCGATCGCGCCCTTGAGATCGGGTCGCCAGAGATCGGCGAGCCTGGCGATCGGAGGCTTCACCGCCTGCGTGTCATAGACGAGAACGAGGTGATCAAAGGTGACCGCCGGGCCGAAGTCGCCGCCGACCTGGCGCGCATCGGCGTACAGTTCGTCCAGCGACGGCGCCTCGGCCGCCGTGATCTTGTCGAACAGTCCCTCGACATTGCCGATGGTGGAGGTCGTGACGTCCATGATCGCGACGTCCACCTGCGGATCGGCTTTCTGGGCGCGGATGTTGCCGACCATCTGCGCGGACGTGCCGCCCGGCGCGTAGTTCACTTTCACATTCGGAAAAGCGCGCTGAAACGGCTCGACCACGGTCCGCGTGTAGTTGTCCTGAAAAATGCCGGCGTAAGCCATCAGCGTGATCGAGCCGCTGATGGTCTGCGCGCGCAGCACGGATGGCGCGGCGAGCGCCGCAAGACCTGCCTGAATCACAACGCGGCGTGTGCGCATCTGCGTGTTCCCCTCACCTTCAGACTGGACCAGACCTCTATGGTTAGCGAGGGCGCGCCGCCTTGTCATCCTCCGGGGCAAGCCCTTCCGTCGCTCGCGCCCCGGGGATAAGGAGACGGCGGACAGGAAGAGGCGATGGCCCGAAATCCCGCAACGGAAACGCTGATGGCGCAGGAGGCGCGCGAGGCGCCTGATGTGGCGGCGCGTCTCATCGCCGACAACGCCGCGCTGTGCGCTGATCTCGCGCACCGGCTGCGCGCCGCGCCGCCGCCTTTCGTCATCACCTGCGCGCGCGGCAGCTCCGACAACGCCGCGACCTATCTGAAATATCTCGTCGAGACGCGGCTCGGCCTCGTCACGGCGTCGGTCGGCCCGTCGATCAGCTCCATCTATGCGGGTCGATTGAAGGCGAGGGGCGCGCTGTTCGTGGCGGTTTCGCAATCCGGGCGCAGCCCGGATCTTTTGCAGCTTGCGCAATCCGCGCGCGGCGAGGGCGCGCTCACCGTCGCGCTCGTCAACGACGCCGCCTCTCCGCTGGCGGCGATCTGCGAATCCGCGCTTCTTTTGCGCGCCGGCGCGGAGCGCAGCGTGGCGGCGACGAAATCCTTCATCGCGGCCCTCGCCGCGGAGCTCCAGCTTTGCGCGCACTGGACGGGAGACGCCGGCATGCTCGCCGCTCTGGAAAGCCTGCCCGGCGTGCTGTCGGCGGCGCTGCGCGAGGACTGGAGCGCGGCGACCCCGGTTCTGGCGAAGGCGCGCAACCTCTTCGTGGTCGGCCGCGGCCTCGGCTATGCGGCGGCGCAGGAGTTCGCGCTGAAGCTGAAGGAGACCTGCGGCGTGCACGCCGAGGCGCTGAGCGCGGCCGAGCTGATGCACGGGCCGATGGCGCTGGCCGCGCCTGATTTTCCGGTTTTCGCATTCACCCAGGATGACGCCTCGCTCGCGAGCACCGACGCGCTGCTCGGACGGTTGTCGGATCGCGGCGTGCCGGTGATCGTCGCGGGCCCGACGCGCGGCCACGGCGCGTTGCCGCTGCCGATGGATGCGACCGCCGATCCGCTGCTCGCGCCGATCGCGCTCATCCAGTCCGCTTATCCGCTGATCGACGCGGTGGCGCGGGCGCGCGGGCGCGATCCCGACAATCCGCCGCATCTGCGCAAGGTGACGGAAACCGTGTGATGCGTTTTGCCCTGACAGGCGCGCGCATTTTCGACGGCGCGCGATTTCTCGATCGCCATGCCGTTGTCGTGGAGGACGGCCGCATTCTCGCGACGCCGCCGCTGGCGGACCTCGCAAACGACATCGAGCGTCGCGCCGTCGAGGGGTTGCTCGCGCCGGGCTTCATCGACGTGCAGGTGAACGGCGGCGGCGGCGTCCTGTTCAACGACGATCCCAGCGCTGATGCGATCCGCGCCATCGGCGCCGCCCATCGCCGCTACGGCGTCACCGGCTTCATGCCGACCTTCATCACCGATGCGCGCGCGCGCATGGCCGAGGCGGTCGCGGCCGCGCGTGATGCGCTGGCGCTGAATGTTCCCGGCGCGCTCGGGGTCCATCTGGAAGGGCCGTTCCTCAATCCGGCGCGCAAGGGCGCGCATGACCCGCGCTTCATGCGCCCGGTCGAGGAGGAGGACATCGCGCTGATGGCCTCGCTCGGGGCGGGGCGCACGATGGTGACGCTCGCACCCGAGATGGTTCCGATGGAGACTGTCGCGCGGCTGGCGGAGGGCGGCGTCCTGGTCTGCGCCGGCCATACCGAAGCGTCCTACGAAACCGTCGCGGAGGCGCGCCGCCGCGGTCTGCGCGGCTACACCCACCTGTTTAACGCGATGCCGCCGCCGGCCGGCCGCGCGCCCGGCCCCGCCGGCGCGGCCCTCGACGATGACGAAAGCTGGTGCGGCCTGATCGCCGACCTGCATCATGTCTCCGCGCCCATGCTGCGCGTCGCCCTGAAGGCGCGGGGCTGCGAGCGCATGATGCTCGTCTCCGACGCGATGTCGCTGGTCGGCTCCGAGCGCATGTCGTTCAGCCTGCAGGGCCGCGAGGTGCGCCGCGAGGGCGGCCGGCTCCTGTTGCCTGACGGGACGCTGGCCGGCTCCGATCTCGACATGGCGACCGCCGTGCGCAACGCGGTTCATGCGCTGGGCGTCGACCTCGCCGACGCGCTGCGCATGGCCTCGCTCTCGCCGGCGCGGTTTTTGCGGCTGGACCATGAACTGGGGCGCATCGCGCCCGGCTATCGCGCCGATCTCGTGCTGCTCGACGACGGGCTCGCGGCGCGCCGGACATGGATCGGCGGGGCTGGTGACCATGCGTAAGGGCTTGCCGGGCGGCGCCTCGAAATGGTCGAAGTGGGATTGTTCATGTCTCTCGGAGTCGCCGCCGCGCGGCGCGGCGGCCGCGGTTGACTGCGGAGGATCGCAATGACGTTCCGGATCATCGAGCAGAAGCTCAGCGACAAGCGCGAGCCTGTCGAAACCAAGACGCTGCCTGGCGGCTTCGAAAGCGAGTCGAAGGCTGAAACGGCGATCAAGATGAAGATCGCCTCGATGGACCATGCGGGCTACGACGCCGAGCATAAGGCGTGGTGGGCGCGCAACGACGACGGCGCTCATGTCCGCTTCTTCACCGAGCGCGCCGACTCGGCCGTCTGACGGCGGCGGCCGCGCGCCCTGCTGCTCTTCACGGATTGTTAAGACCCGTCGGCGAGGAGTCGGATCGCGCTGCGATCCTGTCGACGCGGCGAGCGGAGATGGTCATGGACAGCGGATCGGTCGCCCTTGCCGCAGTGGCTGCCTCGAACGCGAAGGCCCAGCAGGCCGTCGCCGCGCGGCTGATGAAGATGAACGCGAACGCCGACGCGGCGGTCGCCAACCTTCTTCAGGCCTCGCAGGATAATCTCGCCAAGCTGGCGCAGGCCGCCAATCCGCCCGGCGTCGGCGGCAATCTCGACGTCAGCGCCTGACGGGCGCTACTTCTCGACGAAGGCCTTCTCGACCACATACTCGCCCGCTTCGGCGTGCGACCCTTCCTCGAAGCCGCGCTCGTCGAGGATGACGCGCATGTCGCGCAGCAGCTCCGGGCTTCCGCACAGCATCATGCGGTCCTGCTCGCGGTCGAGCGGCGGCAGGCCGACATCGGCGAACAGCTTGCCCGAGGTGACGAGGTCTGTGATGCGGCCGCGATTGCGGAACGGTTCGCGCGTCACGGTCGGATAATAGATCAGCTTCTCGCTCACCAGCTCGCCGATCAGGTCGGAGCGCGGCAGCTCTTCCGTGATCCGTTCGCCATAGGCGAGTTCCGTCACCTTGCGGCAGCCATGCACCAGCACGACCCGTTCGAAGCGGTCATAGGTCTCGGCGTCCTTGATGAGGCTCATGAAGGGCGCGAGCCCGGTGCCGGTGCCGATCAGATAGAGGTTTCGGCCGGGCGTGAGATTGTCGATCAGAAGCGTGCCGGTCGCCTTGCGGCCGACGATGATCGGGTCGCCGACCCTGATGTGCTGCAGCCGCGAGGTGAGCGGCCCGTCCGGAACTTTGATCGACAGGAATTCCAGCGTGTCCTCATAGTTCGAGCTGACCAGACTGTAGGCGCGCATGAGCGGCTTGCCCTCGACCTCGAGGCCGATCATCGCGAACTGGCCGTTGGCGAAGCGGAAGGACGGGGCGCGCGTCGTGGTGAAGCTGAACAGCGTGTCCGTCCAGTGGTGAACGCTCAGCACGCTTTCCTGATTGAAATTGCTCATCGCCCTGTCCCCGAACCGCAATTCGCTCCGCGGCGCGGCGGCGGGCCGCGCTGGCTTTCATCGCGGCGATTGTCGGGCTGGGGTCTTCACCCTGGCTGTCGCCGCGATGCGCGCCGGAGAGCCGGCCGGACGGGAGGCCCATAGCGATTTATGCTGCGGTGCGCAATTCTTCGCCTCCGCCGCTGAACCGGAGCCGTTGCGCCCGCGTCGGCCGCAGGACTACTGTCCGCCGCTTTCTCCGGAGCATCACCATGCGCGCCAGCATCCGCGAAACAGAGATCTATTTCGACATCGACGGGGCGGGGCTCGTTCCCGACGGCGGCCGGATGCGCGAGCGGCCGACCGCTTTCATCATTCACGGCGGGCCGGGAGGAGAGCACTCCGACATGAAGGCGCGCATGAACGCGCTGACCGCTCGCATGCAGCTGGTTTATTTCGATCATCGCGGGCAGGGCCGCTCCGCGCGCGGCGACGTGTCGAAATACACGCTCGACGAGAATGTCGAGGACATGGAGGCGCTGCGTCGCCATCTCGGCCTCGGGCCGATCGTCAGCATCGGCACGAGCTATGGCGGCATGGTCGCGATGGCGCACGCGGCGCGCTATCCCGACGCCGTGTCCCATCTCATCCTCATCGTCACGGCGTCGCATGCGGGCTTTCACGAGCGCGCGCGTCAGATCGTCGCGGAGCGCGGAACGCCGGAGCAGCAGGCCGTATGCGAGCAGCTCTGGGCCGGCGCGCTCGACACGATCGAGAAGGTGCGCCGCTATTACGATCTCATGGGGCCGCTCTATGCGCGCCGGTTCGATCCGGTCGCGGCGGCCGCCGTGCGCGAGCGCGGCATCCATTCGCCGGAGGCGCTCAACCAGGCGTTCGCGCCGGGCGGCTTTTTGCGCAGCTATGATCTGCGTCCGGAGCTGAAAAACATCGTCGCGCCGACGCTGATCATCGCCGGCCGACACGACTGGATCTGCCCGCCGGAATTCTCCGAGGAGATTCATCGGCTGATTCCCGGTTCCGATCTGCGTGTCTTCGATGAGAGCAGCCATTCCGTCCGCGTCGACGAGCCGGAAAAACTCGTCGATGCGATTCAGGGATTTCTCGTCTATCGCCGCCGCGCCTGACGGCGCCTTCGCAGTGTGAAAATCTCAGCGGACGAACAGAGTCGATCTCTGAATTCCCGCTGTCTCCCTGTGCAATAAAGCGCGCATTTGCAGTGTGATTTGTGCCGACGTCATGCTGCTCAGCGGAACATGCGCGCATGAACGCCATTTCTCGATCATGCGCGCCGCGCCGCCCCCTGGCGCGATGCGTGAACGCACAGGGAGATAATGATGCGGATGTATTCTGTTCACGCGATGGCCTTGGCTGCGGCCCTGATGAGCGCGCCGGCTTTCGCACAGACTGCGACTCCTCCGGCCGCGCCTGCGCCCGCTCCGGCGGAGGTGCCGAAGGTCGCGCCTCCGCCGGTCCTGATGACCAACACCGAGCAGAAGCAGGGCCAGTGGCTCGCCTCGAAGATGGTGGGCGTCGATGTTTACAATGCCAGCAATGAGAAGGTCGGCGACATCACCGAGCTTCTGATCACGCAGGACGGCAAGGTCGATGCGATCGTCGTCGGCGTCGGCGGCTTTCTCGGCATCGGCCAGCATGACGTCGCCGTACCGATGAGCGAGGTCAAATGGGTCGAGCGGCCCATGACGACGAGTTCGACCAGCGCGCCCCCTGCGACGATGCCGCCTGCGACATCGACCGCTCCCGCGCCATCGATGGCTCCGGCGGCGGGCGCGACGGATCGCACAGCGACGACGGGCACGGTCGCCCCGGCGCCCGGCGCCGCGGCTGATACGGGCCCGCGCGCCTATCCCGACCACGCGGTCATCAGCATGACGCGCGAGCAGTTGAAGGCTGCGCCGGCGTTCAAATACGCCAAGTAAAGACGCTAGGTGATGCACGCCGAGTAGCGATGCAGGCAGATTAGCGGTTTTCCGCGTCGCCCGGACAAGACGGTCGCGATCCCCCCATCCGCGAAGCGGAATGTCCAGGCGCGGAATGGTCGCCGCCAGCGTTTCAAAGCGCTGGCGGCGATCCTGTTGACGGCGGCCGGCGCGCGGTGGAACCTTGCTCCGCATCAGCGGAGGATGGCATGGCGTTTATCGAGCGAAGGGCTTTTTTGAATCTGGCGTCCGCCGCGACGCTGCTTTTCGCGTCTTCCGCGGCCTATGCCGCCGAAACGTTGCGCGTCGGCGCCTATCCTTCCAATCCGCCGTGGGAGTTCAAGAACGCGCAGGGCGAGTTCGAGGGCTTCGAGGTCGATATGGTGAAGGACATCGCCAAGCGCCTCGGCATGCCGCTCGAGATTTCCGATCTGGGTTTTCAGGCCCTCTTTGCGGCCACCAGTGCAAAGCGCATCGACCTGGCGATTTCGACCATCACCATCACCAAGGAGCGCCTGAAGAGCCAGTCCTTCACCCAGGGTTTTTATGACAGCGACGGCGCGATGGCGACGCAGGTCGGCTCTAGGATCAAGAGCCTGGCTGACGCGAAGGGCGCGATCATCGGGGTGCTCTCGTCATCGGTCGGCGAGGCGTGGGCGAAGGACAATCAGGCGAAGTACGGCTTCGCCGAGATCAAGGGATACGACACCTACCAGAATCTTTTGCTCGATCTGCAGAACGGCCGCACCGGCGCCGTGGTCAGCGACTTCGCCGGCATGTCCTATTATTTCCAGAAGATGAAGGGCCTCCAGATCGCCGAGCGCATTCCCTCGCCGGACGATCGCTACGGCCTGATGATGACGAAGGATCATCCCCTGCTGGCCAAGGTGAATGACGCCGTCACAGCCATGAAAAAGGACGGGACGCTCGCCGGCATTTACAAGAAATGGTTCGGATCCGATCCCGCGCCCGATTCATCCACCGTGCAGGAGCGCCCGCTGCCGAAGGCCGATTGAACGCGCGCAATCGCGCGCAGCCGCAGGCCCTTCTGCTTTTCTCCTGAAAGCGCATGTCGTTCGTCGAGACCTTCTTCAACGGCGAAGTCTTCCTCACCGTTCTGCCGTTGCTCCTGCGCGGGCTCGGCATGACGGTCGCGCTGGGATTCTTCTGCATCCTGTTCGGTTCGGTCGCGGGCCTTCTCATCTGTCTGGCGCGGCTCTACGCGCCGCGACCCGCGCAGCTTGTGGCGATCGCTTATATCGACATCCTTCGTGCGATTCCCGCATTGGTCGTGCTCACCATGATCTATTACGCGCTGCCCTATGTCGGCGTGCGCCTGTCGGGATTCGTGTCGGCGGTGCTCGGCCTGTCGCTCGTGCTGTCGGCCTTCAGCGCGGAGGTGTTCCGCGCCGGCATCGAGTCGGTGCCGCGCGGCCAGTTCGAGGCGGCCGCGTCGCTCGGCCTTCATCCCGTGCAGACGATGTGGAAAGTCGTTCTGCCGCAGGCATTTCGCGTCGCAGTCGCACCGACCACGAGCAACTGGGTCTCGATCGTGAAGGATACGTCGCTCGCCTCGGTGGTCGCGATACCGGAGCTGTTGAAGCAGGCGACGGACGCTCAGGCGCTCACCGCCAATCCGACGCCGATCATGGCCGCCGCGCTGATCTATCTGATCTTCCTGTGGCCGATGGTGCGGCTCATCGGCTATTTCGAGGCGCGCGCCAGAGCGGGGCGGGAGCGATGACTGGCATCGAAATGATCGCGTCCCGGAAGACGTGCTGCGGCGGTGGCGTCGTTATGCGTCGACCTGCGGCAGCGCCTCGCTGACCCGCATCACCGCGACGGCGAGCGTCTGCGCGCAGGGCGCAAGACTGTCGATTTCGAGAAACTCGTCCGGCGTATGGCCGCCGCCGCCGATCGGACCGACGCTGCACAAGGTCGGGCAGCCGACCGCCGCCGTGAATCCGGAATCGGCGCATCCGCCGGTGAATTGCGTCGAGACGTCGACGCCGAATTCCGACGCCGCCGAACGATAGGCGCCGAGCATCGCGCGCGCCTCGTCCGACTGTTCGAGCGGCAGGAATTCGCCCTTGACGGTCAGACTTCCCGTCGCGCCCGGAACCATCGGCGTTTCGACGATGGTTCTGATCTGGTCGAGGATCGGCGCGCGTTGATCGGCGCGCGCATAGCGCAGGTCGATTTCTCCCCATGCGCTGGGCGCGACCGTGTTCACCGTCTGGCCGCCGCCGATCAGGCCGACATTGACGGTGATCCCTTCCTCCAGATTGGTCAGCGCATGCAGCAGCGCCACTTTCTTGGCGAGATCGAGGATCGCCGAGACGCCGCGCTCGTAAGCGGCGCCTGAATGGGCCGCCTTGCCGGTGATCTCGAAGCGCATGAACACGCCGCCCTTGCGGCCATGCGTGATCGTCTGCTTCCTGTCCTGCGCGAAGCGCGGCGCGCCCTGCGGCGTGCGGCTCGGCTCGCTGTTGAACACGCAGCGCGCCTCCCGCGCCACGGCTTCGATCACGGGCCGCGACGAGGGCGATGCGAGTTCCTCGTCGCTGGTGATCAGCAGCATCAGCGGGCCTGGCCGGTCCTCCTCGCGCGCCAGCGCCGCGGCGACGAAGGCGTTGATCACGAGCCCCGCCTTCATGTCGGCGACGCCGGGTCCAAGGCCGCGCCCGTCGACGATGGCGAACGGACGCCGCGTCGGCTCGCCCACCGGAAACACCGTGTCGCGATGGCCCATCAGCACGATCGGCCGCTGATCGTTGGCGGGCGCGTGCGGCAGCGTCGCCTTGATCGCCTCGCCATAGATGGCGCTCGGAACCGTCTCGATCGACAGGCCGCGCGCGGCGAGAAACCGCTTCAGGATCTCGCCGGCGGCGTCGACGCCCTTCTTGTCATAGCTGCCGGAATCCGCGTTCACGAGCTCGGCGAGCAGCGCGAGCATCGCGTCCTTCTGCGTCGCGAGCCAGGAGGAAACCCGTTCTTCTGCGGCGGTGAGCGGCATCGCGATCTCCAGCTTTGAAAGCGTCCATGCTGATAGGGCAGGCCGGCCTCGCGGCCAACCGCGCTCCGGTCATGCCCGCCGCGCATCGGCGGAGAGGCTAATCCCCGAACTGGAAGCGCTCGAACCGGCCGAGCGCGTCTTCGATCGCGGCTTTCTGCGCCTTGCGCGGCCCTTTGCCGATCCAGGTCCATGACTGGATGAGCAGCGTCCTGGCCGCCCGGTCGGTCTTCGCGTCGATCGCCGCGACGACCTCGTCGCCGATCAGAACGGGCAGCGCGAAATAGCCGAGCCGGCGCTTCTCCTTCGGCACATAGGCTTCGAACAGATGATCGTAGCCGAAGAAATGGCTGAGCCGCTTGCGCTGGATGACGAGCGGGTCGAACGGCGACAGGATGTGGACGGCGTCGCCCGCCGTTCCCGGAATGAGATCGAGCGTTTCCGGGCGCGCCCAGTGCTGCGTCTTGCCGGCGCCGTCGACATCGACGGGAACGAGCGTCTTGCGGCGCATCCGCTTCTGGATCAGCGCATGGATCGCCGGCTTGCGCGACGCGGCGAGGTGGCAGATCGAATCCAGGCTGACGATCCCCTGCGAGCGCAGCGCGCGGTCGAGCAGATAATCGAGCGTGTCGCGCGTCGCGGCCGCGCGCGGTCGCGTCTCCCAGCCGAAATGCCGCTCGATCAGCTCGTAGCTCTTCACCATGCCGACGCGCTCGCTGATCGTCAGCAATCCGGCGTAGAAGCCGAGCTGAAGCACGCGCTTGGAGGGCTTGCGGCTGGCCCAGGCGTGGTCCTTCTCGACCAGCGCGTCGTCGTCGATGTCGCGGATGGAGATCGCGCCCTCGCGCCGGATGCGAGCGACGAGTTTGCTCAGATCGCGCCTGCTCACGCTGGCGAACCAGGCGCGGGGCGAATCCCTGTGCTCCCTCATGTCCGCGATGAAGAAGCGCAGGTCGCGCGCGGGTATGTAGGAGAGGGCGTGCGTCCAGTATTCGAAGACGCTTTTGTCGACGCTCTGCGCCTGCCTCAGATGGGCGCGCCGGTACTCGGGAATCCGCGACCAGAGGATATGATGATGACAGCGCTCGATGACGTTGATCGTATCGATCTGGACATAGCCGAGATGCTCGATCGCCGCGCGCGTCGCCTCCGGCCCGGAGCCGAACGGCGCGGTCTCGTCGAGCCGTTGCGCCCTGAGCCAGATCAGGCGCGCCTGCGCCCGTGAGAGCGACATGGGTTTGGAGGTTTGGGCGGTCACGCGCGTTGTGTATCCGGATTCGGGGTCCGCGCGGAGCCTGCCGCGCGGATGGCCGGCGGGCCGCCCGATTCCTGCGGTTCTTGTGCGGCCCCGTGAATTCGCCGCCGTTTCCGCCGGACTCGACGCCGCAAGGCAAGCGCTGTATCCATTCGTGAATAGCGGAGCGGGCCGGGGAGAATCTGATGACAAGGATCAATCGCCGACTAGGCGCGGCCGCGGTCGCCGTTCTGGCCGGGCTTGTCGCGGCGCCGCTGAGCGCTGGCGCGCAGTCGAAGGAGGTCGTCGTCTTCGCCGCCGCGAGCATGAAGAACGCCCTCGATGAGATCGCCGCCGGCTGGGCGAAGGCGTCCGGCAAGCCGGCGCCTAAAATCTCCTACGCCGCCAGCAACACGCTCGCCAAGCAGATCGAGCACGGCGCGCCCGCCGATCTCTTCATCTCGGCAGATCTCGACTGGATGAATTTTCTCGCGGGCAAGAATCTCATCAAGCCCGACACGCGCGTCAATCTTCTCGCCAACCGGATCGTGCTCGTCGCCCCGAAGGATTCGACTGCGTCCGTCGCGATCGCGCCGGGCTTCGATCTCGCCAAGGCGCTCGCCGGCGGCAAGCTCGCGATGGGCAATGTGGATGCGGTGCCGGCCGGCAAGTACGGCAAGGCGGCGCTGGAGAAGCTCGGCGCCTGGAACGGCGTGAAGGACAGCATCGCGCAAGCTGAAAGCGTGCGCGCGGCGCTCCTGCTCGTGTCGCGCGGCGAGGCGCCGCTCGGCGTCGTCTACCAGACGGACGCCGCCGCCGATCCGAATGTGAAGATCGTGGGAGCCTTTCCCGAGGACACGCATCCCCCGATCATCTATCCCGTGGCCGTGATGAAAGACTCGACCAACGCCGACGCGGCCGCGTTTCTGTCCTATCTCAGGGGCCCTGCGGCGAGGACTGCGTTTGAGAAGCAGGGCTTCACGGTGCTCGTCAAACCTTCGTCCGGATCGTGACCGGCTGGCTGTCGCCCGAGGAATGGACCGCCGTCAGGCTGAGCCTGCTCGTCGCAACGACCGCGATGATCGCCAGCCTGCCGTTCGGCGTTCTGGTCGCATGGCTGCTGGCGCGCGGTCGTTTCTGGGGTAAATCCGCGCTCGACACGCTGGTTCATCTTCCGCTCATCATGCCGCCGGTGGTGACGGGCTATCTGCTGCTCATCGGCTTCGGGCGGCGCGGTCCGATCGGCGCCTTTCTGGCCGAGCATTTCGGCATTGTTCTGTCCTTTCGCTGGACGGGCGCGGCGCTCGCCTGCGCCGTCATGGGCTTTCCGCTCCTGGTGCGCGCGGTGCGCCTGTCGATCGAAGCGGTCGATCGCAAGCTCGAGGACGCGGCGGGCGCGCTCGGCGCGAGCCCGGTCTGGGTTTTCTTCGTCGTGACTCTGCCGCTCTGCCTCCCCGGCGTGCTGGCCGGCATGATCCTGTGCTTCGCGAAGGCGATGGGCGAATTCGGCGCCACCATCACCTTCGTGTCGAACATTCCCGGCGAGACGCAGACGCTGCCGTCCGCGATCTACACCTTCACGCAGATTCCCGGCGGCGAGGGCGGCGCGCTGCGGCTGACGCTGGTGTCGATCGCGATCTCGATGGCCGCGCTGCTGGCGTCCGAATGGATGGCGCGCCTGATCGGGCGCAAGATCGCCGTCTGATGATCGCCGCCTGATGAGCGCCGTTCTCGATGTCGACGTCGTCCGCCGGCAGGGCGCGTTTTCGCTGAACGCGGCCTTTCGTTCGGACGGGCGGCTGACGGCCCTGTTCGGCCGCTCCGGCTCGGGCAAGACCACGCTCGTCAACGTCATCGCCGGGCTGATCCGGCCCGATCATGGCCGCGTTCTGGTCGATGGCCGCGTTCTGGTCGATCGCGAGCGCGGAATCCTGATTCCGAAACACAGGCGCCGCATCGGCTACGTGTTCCAGGAAGCGCGCCTGTTTCCGCATCTCAGCGTCAGGCGGAATCTTCTGTTTGGCCGCTGGTTCGCGCCGCGCGGCGAGCCGATGCGCGCCGACTTCGAGAAGACGGTGGATATTCTCGGAATAGGAGCGCTGCTCGATCGCGCGCCGGGCGCGCTCTCGGGCGGCGAGAAGCAGCGCGTCGCGATCGGCAGGGCGCTGCTCTCCGATCCGCGTCTGCTCCTGATGGACGAGCCGCTCGCCTCGCTCGACGATGCGCGCAAGCTGGAAATCCTGCCCTACATCGAGCTGCTGCGCGATCAGGCCGGCGTTCCGATCGTCTATGTCTCGCATTCCGTCGCCGAGGTGGCGCGCCTCTCCACCGTTGTCGTCGTGCTGGATGAGGGCAAGGTCGTCGCGGCGGGCGCGACCTCCGATATTCTGAGCCGCATCGACGCGCCGGTGATCGGCGGCGGCCCTGAGGCCGGCTCCGTTCTGGAGGCTGAGGTCATCGGCCATGACAGGGCGTTCGGCCTGACGCAGGCGCGCACGCGCGCGGGCTTGCTTCAGCTTCCCGGATTGTTCGCCGCAGTCGGCGCGACCTTGCGCGTGCGCATCCTGGCGAGCGATCTTCTGCTCAGCCTCAATCCGCTGCAGCAGGTCAGCGCGCTCAATTCGTTCCGCGGCGTGGTGCGCGCGCTCTCGCCCCGCCTCGCCGCCGGCGCGCCCTCGATCGATGTCCAGATCGATTGCGGCGGGGAACTGCTGATCGCCCGCGTCACCGCGAAATCCTCCGAACTCCTGGCTCTCGCGCCGGGACGCGAGGTTTACGCCACGGTGAAGAGCGTGTCGGTGGATTCGCTGGCCGGCGCTTCGTATGAAGGAGCCAGGTAAGAAGCGGGCTGGCGGAGGCGGTCATGGCGACGATGAGCATTCGCGTCGATCTTGCGGGTGAGGGGCGGCTCGGCCCCGGCAAGGTCATGCTGCTGGAGCGCATCGCCGAGCATGGCTCGATCTCGGCGGCCGGCCGCTCGATGGCGATGTCCTACCGCCGCGCCTGGGAGCTGGTGGCCGACATCAACGCCAGCTTCAGGAAGCCGCTGGTGCTGTCGCAGCCGGGCGGCCGTCACGGCGGCGGCGCGAAGCTGACGCCCCTCGGCGAGGAGTTGGTGGCGCATTACCGCGCGATCGAGACGGAGGCGCGCGCCGCCGTGGAGCCGCGCCTGCGCGCGCTTGAAGCGGCGGCGGCGGTGCGCCGGTCCTGATCATCCTCACAGCGCTGCGCCGCCGCGCCGGGCGGCGCTTCAACTGCTCGTCGGCGACTGATCCCTGCGATTGATCGATGCGACGAGGACCGGCCCCGTCGCGCATGCGAGCAGCCCTTTCGCCTTATCGATGCGCGCCGCGTGATCGGCCCCGAGTGCGATGTCTTTCCCGAGCAGCGTGATCGTCGCGGGGCGCGTCGGCGCATAGAGCAGACAGACATCCGCCGCGACATCCATTGTCTCGCCGTCGCGCAGCGCGATCATGTCGATGGTGACGGCGTCACGCGCGCCAAGAAGATTGACGACGTCGACGGCTCCGTCATCGAGGCGGGAAACAATCGGCGTCTCGCCTGAGAATCGCGCGACGCTCAGCGGCGCGCGCAGATCGAGATCGCCGCCCGGCGTTGTCAGGGACAGGCCGCGTCCGCCCACGATGACCTGCGCGCGGTCGAATCCTGAAAGGTCGGAGAAGGGACCGGGCGTGATGATCGAGGTGCGCCCGAGGCGCCAGACCAGTCCGCTCCAGCCTGCGCCGCCGGCGCGCCATTCCGCCGCGATGTCGATGGTGACGCCGCCGCCGTTTTTCCACGGCGATCGTCGATAGTCCGCTGGCGAGAGGCGCAGGATGCGCGGCGAGTCGGGCGATGTCATCGCGCGCACGCTGGCGCGCGACGATGCTTGAATCAATCTCTTTCCGCGCGCGGCTCCCCGTCAGCGGCCGCTGACCCTGCGCCCGAGAAAAGCGCCCAATGCGACGGTTCCGGCGATAACGGCGCCTGTCGCGGCGCCGGGCGTGATCAACTGGCGCGCCGCCGGCGCTGCGGCGAGCGCCGCCGTGGTCAGGACCTCGCCTGCGGACGGCTGCGGCCGCCACAGTTTGGCGAACAGCAACAACACGAGCGCCAGTGCGAACAAGCCGCCTGCGATGATGAAGCTCGCAGCGACGGGGCTGTAGCGGATCGCCAGAATGCCGTGTAGCCCGCCAAGCGCGAAGCCGATGGCGCCGATCGTGAGCAATGCTGCGGCGGCGTAGATCGCGACTCTCGCCGCCTTGCGCCGCCCGGCCGCCACGGCTTGCGTCGCGGCCAGCGCCATGAGCTCCTTGACCATGGTTAGCGGGTCGCGAGCAGGCCGAGCACGAAGCCGACTCCGGCGGCGACGCCGAGCGTGCGCATCGGCCGCCGCTTCAATTCGTCGACCAGCAGCCTCTGCAGTTCCGAAGCCTGTTCTTTGGCGGCGTCCTTCATCACGTCGGTGTCCACACCGACCGTTTTTAGTTTTTCGCCGATATGCGAGACCGCCGTTCCGGCTGCGTCGATCGCGTTGCTCGCAGCGCCTTTCATGCTTTCCATCGTGTCGTCCAGGTCATTGTCGCGTGCGGCTTTCGTCATGGTCGGCTCCTCGGTTGGGTCAGGGACGATAATCGTCTTGGAACGAGAATGGCGCCGGCGCCCGGCGGTTCCTGCGCCTGCGAAATTTAGCTGGGGACGCCGGCTTCCGCGGCGAGTTCGGCTTCCTGTTTGATCGCCCGGTATTTCGCGAAGCTTTCCTGGGCCGCCATGGCGACGAGCAGCAGCGGCGTCGACAGCACCGCGCCGATCGGCCCCCACAGCCAGAGCCAGAAAATGAAGGACAGAAAGACGAGGAAGGGCGACACGGTGAGGCGGTTGCCGACCAGCATCGGCGTCACCCAGTTGCCCTCGAAAAGATGGACCACGTAGAACAGCGCGGCCGGCCACGCCGCGTCGAACACCGTCGCGTTCGCCACCAGTCCCGCCGCGAACATCAGGACCGCGACGATGATCGGCCCGATAAAGGCGAGATAGTTGAGGAAAAAGGCGAGCGCCCCCCAGAAGATCGGATAGGGCAGGCCCGCGATCCAGGCGAGAATCGCCGCGGCGATTCCGATCCCGAGATTCACCACCGTCACTACCCACAGATAGGTCGCGACGCGCGCCTCGATGTCCTCGAAGAACGCGCCGGCTGATTTGCGCGCGTCCTGCCCGAGACACAGCCGCAGCACGCGCGCCTTCAGGTGCCGTCGGGTCGCGAGATAGAAATAGACGGTGAAGATGAAGAGCAGCAGCCCCGCGAGCGCCGCCGACGAGGATGCGGCGATCTCCATCAACGGGTTTCCATCTGATACGTTGACGGCGCCCTTCGAATTGGCGAGCGCGTTCGCTGCTTCCTCCAGCTCGTGAATCATGGCCATCACGCCGGCGAGCTTCGCGCGCAGCGCGGCGAGCATGGCGGGAAACTGGTCGCTGTAAGCGGCGATCGGCGCGGCCAGCAGCGTGAGGGCGGCCAGCCCGACGATGACTCCGAGGAGAACCACGAGCGCGGCGGCGAGGTGCTGGGGGATATTGCGGCGCACCATCCAGTCCACGGTGGGGCCGAGCACGAGGCCGAAGATCACGCCGGCCGTCACGGGCAGGGCGATGATCTTGGTGAGCTGGAGGGACGCGATCGCGAGGATGACGAAGATGCCGACGATGGCGTACCGAACGATGAGGTCGTGCTCCGCCTCGTTCACAGCGCGCGTTTCCTGATCGAGGTCGTCGAAGCGCGCAAAGCCGCGGGCGCTCAGCTTTGAAAGCGGCGTGTTGAACATTCGGGTCCCCATCCAGCGCTGGTTCCGACGGGCGGGCCGGCGCCACGTCGTCAACGCCGTCGGCCCCCGGATGTTCCCTGCGCCTGTCGATCGGGGGAAACAGACGAAACAGAAATGCGGCCTAGGAGAAATGTCGCCGACATGCGCTCCGGGCAGTATGGTAGCTGGGCGCGCGGCTGCTGCGCGGAGCCGGCGGAAGATGGAATGAATTCAGCAATCATGCGGCCGGACAGGAGGGCGCTGCTCGGGAGGTTCGGGGCGGCCGCGGCGCTTCTGGCGTCGGCCGGCCCCTGCGCCGCTCTGGCGCAGGATGATCGTCCCTATCGGATCGTGATCGCTTTTCCGCCCGGCGGCACCAGCACCGCGACCATGGGTCCGCTGGCCGGTCCGCTCGGGCGTCGGCTTGGCGCGCCGGTGGAGCTGGACTATCGGCCTGGCGCGGGCGGCAATGTCGCGACCGTGCATGTCGTCCGCTCGCCGCCGGACGGTCGGACGCTGCTTTTCGGCCATGCCGGGCCGCTCTCGATCAACCACCACATCAATCCGCGCAACTATTTCGATCAGGCCAAGGATCTTGCGCCGGTGGCGCTCGTCACCCGCTTTCCGCTCGTCATCTGCGTCGCTTCGCGTCTCGGGGTGAAAACGCTGGCCGAGTTCATCGCGCTGGCGAAATCGCGCGAGCTGGTGTTCGGCTCGTCCGGCAACGGCTCGATACAGCATGTCGCCGGCGAGGTGTTTCGGCTCAACGTCGGTTTCAAGATGCTGCACGTCCCTTTCTCCGGCGGCGGCCCGATGCAGGAGGCGCTGCTGCGCGGCGATCTCGAGGTGGTGTTTGAGACGGGCTCGAACATCATCACGCATGTGAGGGCGGGCCTGCTGACGCCGCTCGCGGTCATGGCCCCAGAGCGCTTGTCGGCGCTGCCGGACGTTCCGATTCTGTCCGAACTTGGCTATCCGGGGCTTTACGTGTCGGCCTGGTTCGGGCTCCTCGCGCCGGCGGCGACGCCGCAGCCGGAGCGTGACAAGGTGACCGAGGCGGTGTTTGACGTGTTCCGCGACGAGGCGACACGCTCTCTCTTCGAAGAGATGGGCGCCATTCCCGTGCCGCTGGGGCCGTCGGGCTTCGCGGCGCTCATCGACGAGGAGAGCGACCGCTGGCAGGTCGTCGTGCGAGACGCCAGGATCAGGCCGGACTAGGAAGGGCGCTTCGCCGCCGCCGCACGCCATGACGATGACCGCAGACCCTCCGCCCGGCAGGCCGCTTCGCGGTCTTGCGGCGCTGCGCGACCAGCTCCGCTCACGCGAAATCAGCATTCTCATCAGCGGCGGCGTCGCTCTGCTGGTGCTGATCATTCTGGTTGGCGCCGCGAGCGCGGTGCTCGGCCTGCGCACCATCGCGCAGGGTTACGGGCGCCAGCAATCCTTCAGCGCCGTCGTCCAGACCGCGACGGCCATCGACGAGAATCTTCTGCGCCTGCGCATCGCGGCCAGCGAATATCTCATGTCGGGGCGGGCGCTCGACAAGGACAAGATGATCGAGGCGTCGCGCGCGCTCGTCAGCCGCGTCGACGCCGGCTCGCTCGCGCTGCGCGAGGTGGGATTCGGCGAGGTC
The DNA here is from genome assembly GCA_001899525.1 of Rhizobiales bacterium 65-9. Lineage (GTDB taxonomy): Bacteria > Pseudomonadota > Alphaproteobacteria > Rhizobiales > Beijerinckiaceae > Terrirubrum. The sequence goes on along the minus strand of MKVY01000027.1, from coordinate 62,166 downwards.
GTCGACGCCTTGCGGGCCCGCCTCGATCTCCAGCGCTCCGTCATCGAGACGCTGGGCGAGCTGCGCGAGCACCGCGCGCGGAAATCGGACGAGTTCGTGCAGCTCAGCAACAACGCGCTCGAGATGCTGGATGAGATCGTGCCGCGCGCCTTCGAGTTCGGCGATTTCGAGGGATCGAACCGCGCTCTCCGCGTGCGCGAGAATCTGCTCGCCGCGCAGGGCGAGGTGCTCGTCTGGCTGTTGTCGCGGCGCAAGACCTCGCTGGCCATGATGGATGATCGCTGGACGGAGCTCGTCAGCGCGACGCGAAGGCTGCAGTTCACCTTGCGCGAGACGCGCGACCGCGACGCCACAGCCCGCGTGCGCGACAAGGTCGAGCCGCAGAGCGCGCTGATCATGGAGCTGGATCGGGCGACGCAGGACGAATCCAACCTCGACCGCGTTCTCGATCAGGAGAACGGGCTGATCCAGGCCTTGTCCGACCAGTTGCGCACGCGCGCGACCCAGGGCGAGGCGGTGCTGACGGCGCGCCTCAACGCGACGTTCGATCGGGCGCGGCAATGGACGATCCTGTTCGCGTCCCTCGCCGGCATGGTCGGGCTTCTCAGCGCCGCTTACAGCTTCCAGCGCACGGTGCGGCCGATCCGGCGCATCACGAGGACGCTCGATTCGCTCGCGTCAGGTCAGCTTGAAACGCCGGTCCCCTTCGTCGACGCGCGCAACGAGCTTGGCCAGATGGCGCGCGCCGCCGACGTGTTCAAGAACGCGATGATCGAGGTGCAGCGCTCGCGGGCGGTTTTCCAGACCGTGCTCGACAATCTGCCGGACGGGGTGATGCTGTTCGACCGGGACAGGCGCTGGCTGATGTGGAACCGGCGGCTCGTCGAGTATCAGCGCTTTCCGCCTGATTTCGCCAAGATGGGCGTCGGCGCGGACGAGATCATCCGCTATCAGGCCGATCGCGGCGATTTCGGTCCCGGCGATCCGGAAGAGCATGTGCGTGTCGGGCTTGAGCGGATGTGGGCGTCGGGCGGCGCGCGCTATCATCGGCGCGACTCCGCCGGGCGCTTCATCGAGTTCAACTTCATTCCCCTGCCGGGCGGCGAACTGCTCGCCTATTACCGCGATCTCACCGAAATGAAGGAGACGCAGGAGGCGGTGCAGAAGGCGACCGAGCTTCTGCAGGACGCCATCGAGGGCTTGGCGAGCGGCTTCGCCATCTATGACGAGCGCGATCGTCTGATGATCTGGAACAGCCGCTTCGAGAATCTGACGCCCCATCTCGACGGTTTCCGCAAAGCGGGCGCGACGCTGGAGGAGATGCTGCGCGGCGCGCTCGCGGCCGGCCGCATCGCGGAGGCGAAAGGCAAGGAGGAGGAATGGCTGTCGCTGTTCCTGACCCGTCATCAGGAGGCGACCGAGCGCGGTGTGACCCGGCTCGACGACGGCCGCTGGGTTCATATCGAGAAGCAGCGCACGAACGCCAATCATATCGTCTCCGTGTTCACCGACGTCAGCGACATGAAGCGCGGCGAGCAGGCGGTGCGCGACGCGCGCGAGCGGCTGCAGGACGCGATCGAAAGCCTCGGCAGCGGTTTCGTGCTCTGCGATCCGGACTCGCGCCTGATCGCCTGGAACAGCAGGATGAGGGAGATGCTGCCCGGCCTCGCGGACGAGATGCGCATCGGCGCGCGCTTCGGCGACGTCGTGCGCGCCGCCCTCACGCGCGGCATCCTGCGCAGCGAGCAGAAGTCCGACGACTGGATCGCCGAGCGGCGCGAGAGCCGGGACGCGCGCCCGGCCGGATACGTCTCGGAGACGACCGTCGAAACGAGCCTGGGGCGCTGGCTGCGCATGACGCGCCAGAAGAGCGCCAGCGGCAACATCGTTGCGATCCTCGTCGACATCACGGAAATGAAGAACCGCGAGATCGAGCTCGATGCGCTGGTATCGGCGCTCGAGGCGGCGCGCGACGCCGCCTACAAGGCTCAGCGCGACGCGGAGGCGGCGAACCAGGCGAAATCGACCTTCCTCGCGACGATGAGCCACGAAATCCGCACGCCGATGAACGGCGTGCTCGGCATGCTCGAAGTGCTGGAGCACGGCCAACTCGGCGACCGCCAGCGCACGCAGGTGCGCCTTGCGCGGCAATCGGCCATGTCGCTGCTCAACATCATCGACGACGTGCTCGACTTCTCCAAGATCGAAGCGGGGCGGCTCGAGCTTGAAACCGTCGATGTCGACATGCTCTCCCTCGTCGAGGGCGTCGCGGAAACGATGACCGAAAGCGCGAGGCGCAAGGGGCTCGCTCTTTACGCGGAGACCGATCCGCTGCTGCCCGAGATCATTCTCGGCGATCCGACGCGCCTGCGTCAGATCCTCTTCAATCTCGTCGGCAACGCGATCAAGTTCACAGAAGCCGGCTCCGTCAGCATCGTCGTCGAGAGCATCGCGCGCGAGGGCCGCGCGCTGATGCGGCTGACGGTCGCTGACACCGGCATCGGCATGACGCCCGAGCAGCGCGAGCGGTTGTTTGTTCCTTTCGAGCAAGCGGACGCGACGACGACGCGGCGGTTCGGCGGCACGGGCCTTGGCCTGTCGATCGTCGCGCGGCTGGTCGAACTGATGGGCGGCGCCATCGCGGCGCAGAGCGCTCCGGGGCATGGCTCCGTCTTCACCGTTGAGGTCCCCGTCAGGGCTGGAGCCGCGCCGGACAATCGTCCGCAGCCGCTCGCCGGCGTGTCGGTCGCCGTTGCGATGGCCGACAGCGACGCCGCCAGGCGGCTCGCGGGTCACCTCGCGCGCGCCGGCGCGTCGATCGAGATTCTCAGCCCCGAGGACGAGGCGCGTCCGGCCGACGCCGGCGCCGCCTGCGACCTGCTGATCGCCGAGCGCGCCATGGTCTTCGACGCGCGCGCCGCCGCGCGGCCTCGCTGTCCGCGCCGGCGCGTCTATCTGGACGGCTGGGATGCGCGGCCCGCCGACGAATTCAGCCGGTCGGCGCCCATGCCCTGGCGTGTGGATGGCGTGATCGCCGCTGCAGCCGCGCTGGTTGGCAGAACGGCGCCCGCGGCGCTGCGCAAGCCCATGCTCGCCAGCGACCGCTGGGTGCATGATCTCAGCGAGCCGGCGCCGCATCCGGCGAACGATGCGGCGCCTTTGGCCGCCGCCGACCGATCGGCGCCGCGCCGGAACATCCTGATCGTTGACGATCATCCGGTGAATCGCGAGGTGATCCGGCGTCAGCTCGAATTACTCGGCCATGAGTCCGATGAGGCGGAGAACGGCTCGTCGGCTTTCGCCCTATGGCAAAGCGGCCGTCACCGCATCGTCATCACCGATTGCCATATGCCGGTGCTCGACGGCTTCGGATTGACCGCCGCGATCCGCGCCGCCGAGGAGGGGGACGCGCGGCGCACGCCGATCGTGGCGCTGACCGCCAACGCGCTCGCCGGAGAATCCGAGCGGTGCCTCGCCGCCGGCATGGATGATTATCTGGCGAAGCCTGTTCCTCTGGAGAAGCTGCGCGCCACGATCGAACGATGGCTCGAGCCCGGCGCTCCCGCGCCGCGCGCGCCGGCGCGGGAGCCGCAGGACAGGCCGGAGCCGGCTCTGGATCGCAGCGTTCTCGCGGATCTCTTCGGAGACGACGACGCCACCATCGATCGACTCATCGGCTCCTTCGTCGAGACCACGCGCGCTGCGCTCGCCGACATCGATCAGGCCTTCGACCGCGGCGACGCTCCGTCGATTTCCGACATCGCCCATCGCATGAAGGGATCGGCCCGCATGGTCGGCGCGCGAAAGCTCGCCGAGGTCGCGGAGGAGATCGAGAAGGCGGCGAAAGCGGGCGACGTCGCGGCGGCGCGGGCGCATCTGCGCGGGCTGCAGAGCGCGGTGGAGAACACGTTGCGCGCGGCCCGCGGCTGACGCCCCATGATCCTGTTTCGCTCGCCGCGCAACGCTCCGTGGGTCCGGTTGTCATGTGCGTTGGCGCACAGCCGGATACGCATGGGTCGATCATGCCGGCGCGGGCGGCGGATTGACCGCTATTTGGCCCGTGGCCATCATCCCCTCAGGGTGCGAGAGTCGGCTGATTTGACGAGATGATGAGCGGGGCGACGCCGGCCGGCGCAAACAAGCCGTCGATCGTGGTGGTCGAGGATGACGCGTTCCAGCGGGACGCCGTCGTCGAATATTTGTCGAAACAGGGCTTCAGGGTCTCCGGCGTCGAGGGCGGCGGCGGACTTCGGCGCATCGCCGACCGGCAGATGCCCGATCTTGTGATTCTCGACGTCAGCCTGTCGGGAGAGGATGGATTCGCGCTGGCGCGCTACCTGCGCGAGCGTAGCGCCAAGGTCGGGGTCATCATGTTGACCGCGAGCGCTGACACGGTCGACCGCGTGATCGGACTCGAATCCGGCGCCGACGATTACGTGACGAAACCCTTCAACGCCCGCGAGCTTCTGGCGCGGGTGAAAAGCGTGCTGCGGCGCTCGCTACGATCAGCGCCGCCGCCCAGGCTGGACAGGGTCCGCATGGGCTCGGGCACGCTCGATCTCACGCGCCGCGTTCTGATCGATGCGAACGGCGTCGAGCAGACTCTGGCGGCGAGCGAATTCGATCTGCTGAAACTCTTCGCCGACAACCCCAATCGCCCGCTCGCGCGCGATTGGCTTCTGGAAAGCACCAGCCATCGCGATCTTGAGGCCTTCGATCGCGCGATCGACCTGCGCATTCTCAGGCTGCGCCGCAAGATCGAGAAGGATCCGAGCCATCCCGAGGCGATCAGGACGGTGCGCGGCATCGGCTACATGTTCGTGCCGCCGCTCGACTGAGCGCGTCTATTTCGCGAGCTTGTCGCTTCCCCGGGTCGTCGGCGTTTCCGACGGCGCATAGCCGAACACATCGCCATAAGCCCGCGTGAAGGCGGAATGGCTGGCGTATCCCACGGCGTCGCACGCTTCGCTGATCGTCATCGCGCCGCTTGAAATGCGGTCATGAGCCCATTCGAGCCGGACGCGGCGCGAATATTCATGCGGCGTGAGGCCGTAGATTTCGCGAAAGCCCGCGTTCAGCTTGTTGCGGTTGAGGCCGAGGCGGAGCGCGAGATCACGAAGGGAGGGCGGATTGCGCATCTCTTTGCGATAGATCAACGCCGCCGTTTCGATGCGCGCCTGCTCCCGCCGCGCCGCGGGAATACGGAAATTGTTCGTCGGCCGGTCCATCTGATTGAGATGGGCGATCGCTTCACACAGCAGTTCGAGGATTTTCGATTTCAGGAAGATGGAGCGCAGAACGTCGTCGAACCGGCATTCGAAGATCTGCTCCATCGATATCCATGACCAGGGCGCCAGTGGAATCTCCATAGAGAATTCAGTCCCTGGGACGCCGTTTATGAGTTTCTTCACGTCGTCGGGAAGACGGTCGATATCGAGGCCGAAACGGTCGATGAGGCATTGCGGATCGGCGAAAACCACGACGCCTTCGAGCTTCTGCGGCGCGATGCGGGGCGTGTGTTTCGCAAGGGATTCCGACGCGATCGTCATCCGGGCCATGACCGGCTTGATCAGATAGATGTGCCGCGCGAGCTGGACCGAATAATTTCCAGTTTTGACAAATGAAAAAGAGATGCGCTTCCGGCGCTGCGTGCGCAGCGCGTAGGGTTGCAGCACGTCGAGATCGAAAATGCTGGCGAGAACGCCATCCTCGATGTGCCGGTATTCCCCGATCCGGGTCAGCGAAGGGTCTCTCGCCGATCCCCTGACCTCTGCGAAAGAAACGGAATCCGTGGATCGGAGGGCGTGAAAGAGATCGTTGAGGTCGACATCGTAACGCAGCTGCATGCTGGCCTATGGTGTTTGCCGGCCGGTTGCGCCCCCATACCGCATGAGCAGCGCCCGTCTCACTTGCGGCAATCTAACCAAACGGCGGCTGAACGTGGCTATAGTCTTTTGGCGCTGCCATGCGTTTAAACTCCGGGGCTGTGAGGTTCTTTGGAGCGAGATGACGATCAGCGAAAAGAACGTGCGAACCTGCGCACCGCTTTTTGAGCCTCGGCGCGACATTGAAGCGGTCGGGGCGAGCGGTCGGCCTGCGCGCCGCGAATCGCCATCTTCCTGTCAGAGCGCCACGCGACTGATTTGATGACTTCAGCGCGCTGCTGGTCCTGGCTGTATCGCAAGCATTTGTCGAAAAATTCACGCGCCGTCGAGAAAGCCGACCGGGCGGAAAATAGAGAACCATAAAGCGGTTCATCCAAGAAAAAGAAAACCGTGTTTCGTGTATCGGAATGCAACCGTGAGAAGGTTGGTCAATCTCGCAAGCAATCAGTAGGAAAAGAAAACGCCGGCGCCGCATGTGCTGCGGCGCCGGCGGGACTTGCTCCGTCGCGCTGGCGGGGCGGTCCTAGCGCGCTGGAACAAGGGTCTCGCGTCCGACGCCCTGCGTGTCGGCGAGCGTCCAGAGGCCCTGCATCGAGCCGTCGTTCATGATCTGATAGATGGCGAGGCCGACCTTTCCCTTCAGGGAGTACGCGGCGGTGAAGGCGTTGCTGTTGCGCATGCATATACCCTCCGACACTGTCCCCACGTCCCAGATGATGCGGCAGCTGTTCTCTGACGTGATCACGATCCTCGCCCGGCCGCGATAGTCGGTCCCGTTCACGTTCACGCCGATGACATTGTACGAGCCGGCGACGTTCTGGGCCTGCGCGGCGCCCGCTGTGGCTATGAGGACGGCGCAGGCGGCAAGAAGATGTTTCACGAAGGCCCCTGAATAGAAGTTTACGCTAGGGCGCCCAGCAGGAGCCGGCCTGCAAGGAATCCCGCGCCGAAGGCGGCGACGCCGAAGGCGATTTTTGGAGACAGGGGCGGTCGCGGCCACGTCCATTGGCGGCGGGAGCGCGCGATCGTCGGTCCGGACGGGAACAGGATCATCTGGTCGGGATGCAGCGAAGCCGGAGAGACGCCGCCGGGCCGCAGGATGACGTCGCGCGTCATGACGGGGCGCCCGGATCGGAGAGGGGCGGGAGCGGAGCGGCGGCCTGCGCGGCGTCGACCCCCGCGCCGCACGACGAGAAGCCGACGCATGCCGCGGTCACTGTCGCCGACGCGACGAATGCGCCGGAAAGAAGCAGCATACAGAAGGCGCCGATCAGACGCTCTCCGCGCGTCGCGCGCCGAGGCGGCGTGAAGCCCTGATGGGATGCGGTTCGCCTGCTCATGGTCCCCTCCTGCCGGGGAGCCGGCCCCGGCAGGCGTCACGCTAGGGCGCCGCCTTTTCATCGCGATGTCGCGGCGGTCCGGATTCGGTTTCGCTGGCTGTCCGATTGTTTCGTCCGGACCGCTTCCGCGAAACAATCGCCCGTCGACCATGCGGCGGGGACGGACGGCGCCGGCGCGGGTTTACGGTTGATTTGGGCGTGCGCTATGAGGGCGGCGCCCCGTCGCCGAATGCCCGCTATTGCCGATCATGCAAAAACAAATCGCCGCCTTTCGCGGCGATATCGAAGCGCTTCGCGGGATCGCCGTCCTGTCGATCCTGCTGTTCCATATCGACGAGGCGCTATGTCCCGGCGGCTTTGCCGGCGTCGATGTGTTTTTCGTGATCTCGGGATACCTGATCACCGGGCAGATATTGAGCCAGGGCGATTGCTTCAGCTTTCGAGATTTCTACGCGCGGCGCGCCCGCCGCCTCGGGCCCGCGCTCGTCGTCACCGCGGCGCTCTCGCTCATCGCGGGCTGGTCCCTGATGTCCCCGCAGGATTACGCCAGCCTGGCCGCGTCCGCGCTCGCCTCGCTCGGTGCGGCGGCCAATCTCTATTTCTACTGGGCGCAGAATTATTTCGACGGCTCGAATCTGACGAAGCCGCTTCTGCATGTCTGGTCGCTGAGCGTCGAGGAGCAGTTCTATTTTGCCTGGCCGGCGCTTCTCGTGATCGCGGCGCGCAGCCGCGCGCTGTCGCTGTCGGCGCTGATGGCGATCGCAGGAGGTCTGTCCCTGCTGGCGAGCATTGTCGCGGCGCGCTTCGATGCGTCCCTTGGATTCTATCTGACGCCCTTTCGCGTCTTCGAGTTCGCGTTCGGCGGCGGCGTATGGCTATGGCGGCGGCCTCTCTCACAGGCCCTCGCGACATGGATGGGAGCGGCCGGGCTTGTTCTCATCGCGGCGTCGTTCGTTGTGTTTGGCGCCGGATCGGCCTGGCCTGCGGCCAATGCGTTGGCGCCGTCGGTGGGCGCGGCGCTGTTCATTGCGGCCGGCGGCGCCGGCGCGGCGAACCGCCTTGCCGCGAACGCGCCGCTGCGGCTTGTCGGGCGGACCTCCTATTCCATCTATCTCGCGCACTGGCCGCTGATCGCGTTTTACAGCTACTGGCTGGTGACGCCGCCGACGGCGCCGGCGAAGGCGGGGCTCTTCGTCGCGTCGCTGATCGGCGGCGCGCTCTTGTTTGCGCTGGTGGAGCAGCCGTTCAGAGCGTCCTCCCGCGGTCGGCCCGAGCCATTGTCGCTGTCGTCGCGGCTGGTGAGGCGCGGCGCGCTCATCCTCGCCGTCCTTGCGCCCGCGGCGACGGCTGTCTTCGCCATCGGCGTCGCGGCGAGCGGCGGCGTTCCGCAGCGTCTCGCCAAGGGACGCGCGGAGCGGCCGGGCGAATTGTCCTACGCCGGCGATGCGTGCAACGCCTATTACAGCCGCTGCGCGTTCGGGGATCTGTCGTCGCGCCGCACGGTGTATCTCGTCGGCGACAGCCATGCGCTGAACTGGGTCGCGGGCCTCGACGAGCTGTTCCGCCGCAAGCATGTTCGCGGCGTCGCGCTTTACAATCATGGCTGCCTGTTTCTTGTCGGCGTCGCTACTTATCAGCGCGGGACCGAGGACAAGACCTGCCGGAAGAATGTCGAACAGGCGTTCGCGCAACTCGCGAGCGATGACAGCCCGGTGATTCTCGGCGCCGACTGGATGCGGTATCAGGGCGCGGTCGCAGCGGACGGCGATTCTTCGGCGCAGGCCGCCGATGCGGATTTCGCCGCCTTCATCGAACGCCGTCTGGCGATGACGCTTCGCGCGATCGGCGCGGCGCACAGGCCTGTCGTGATCGTCGGCCAAAGCCCGCGTCTCGGCGTCGATGTTGGCCGGTGCCGGTCCCGGCCGGGCGCGACCGAAGCGCAATGCGCTCCGCGCGAGCCGACTCTCATCCGCGAGGAGGCGGCGCGCATCGATCGGATTCTGGCGAGCGGCGCGAAGGATTACGGCGCCGTCGCGTTCGTGGACCCTGTCGGGGCGTTCTGCGACGCGGCGCGCTGCGCCACGGGCGACGGCGCCGCGATCTGGTTTCGCGACGCGTCCCATCTGACGGTGGATGGCTCGCGGGCTCTGGTTTCCCGCGTCGGGCCGGCGCTGGAGTCGGCGCTGCGGCTCGATCCGTGACGCGCGCTCAGGGGCGGGCCGGCAGGTTGAGCGCCGTCCAGTCGCTTCTTGGAATGGGCTCGCCGACCTCGAATTCAAACGCGATCATTGTCGTTCTGTCGCGCGACGCGCGGCAGGTGAAAGAAAGATTGATCCAGTCCCTGCCGCTGTGAAAGGCCGCGCCCGCGGCGCTGAGCAGGTCGCCTTTCGTTGTCGTGTCGGCCCTTGCATAGGCGATGACCCGGTCCGGACGCAGATCGGGATAGGCGCGCGCGATCTGCGCCATCGCTTCGAGGTTGCAGAGCTGCTCGAAGCGCCCGTCCGCATCGAGCGATTTCAGGAAGGCGACGGTCCCGCGGCTGCGCGGATTGGCGAGCACGGAGGCGGCGAGCATCGCCGTCGGGCGGATCGGCTCATGCCGTCGCCGTTGCGGCGGCGTCGGGACCGCGACGGGCGGCGGGTGCGGAATGGCGGGCGAGCCGGATGGCGTCGGCGGCGCGGAAGAGGCCGGCGGGGAGGGCGGCGCTTCGACAGGCGGCGCAGGCTCGGCCGGCTTCGCGGGCG
>MKVY01000027.1:38776-52174 GCA_001899525.1 Rhizobiales bacterium 65-9 | reverse complement strand
TTCCGGCGCGCGCGGAGGCGGCGACATCAGAATGAGGCCGGCGGCCAGCCCGTGCAACGCGGCCGAGAGAGCGATGGCCCACAGTGAAAAGCGCCGTTTCTCCCCGCGCGCGGAGGCTCGGGGAGGAAAGGGGGCCGGGACATCCTCTTCGCTCAGCGCCGCGCGTGTCATGCTCTCGCCCGCAGGCGTTCGCGCGGCCGGACGGCGAAGCGAACGGAGGCTCGATGACCGGCGATTGCGGCGAAGGTTCGCCCGCAGCGCTCCTGCAAGGCTCCCCAGAACGGATCAGCCCCGCGTGACCGAGATTCCGCCATCCACGAGCATCGCTGCGCCCGTCATGAAACTCGACGCGTCCGATGCGAGGAAAAGAGCAGCCTTCGCAATCTCTTCTGGGCGAGCGACGCGCTTCAGCGCATGCAGCCCCTCGATGAAGGATCGCAGATTCGGGTCGGCGCCTGGCGCATCCCAAACGGCGATGGGGGTATCCGTTCCGCCGGGCAGCAGAGCGTTCGCGCGTATGCGTTGCGCGCCGAATTCGGTCGCAATCGATCGGACGAGCCCGACAAGCCCGGCCTTCGCCGCGGCGTAGGCCGGCATGCCAGGAAAACCGGTCGCATAACCGACGAAGCTCGATGTGAAGATCAACGAGCCGCCGCCCCGCGCGATCATCGCAGGCAGCTGGTATTTGGCGCAGAGAAACGCGCTGGTGAGATTGACGTCGAGAGTCTCGCGCCATTCGGCGGACGACATTTCGTGAAGCGGTTTCATCGCGCCGACGATTCCGGCGTTGTTGAAAGCGATGTCGAGACCGCCGAAACGTTCATTGGTGACGGTGACAAGATGCTGCGCATGCGCTTCATCGGCGACGTCGCCGGCAACGGCGATCGCCGTTCCGCTATCCGCTTCGATCGCCGCCGCAAGCTCGTTAAGTTCGGCCGACCGCCTTGCCGTGATCACGAGTTTCGCGCCTTCGCGCGCGAACAGCGTCGCCGCTGCGCGCCCGATGCCGGAGCTTGCGCCGGTGATGATTGCGATCTTGTCCTTCAGGGCGGTCATGGCGGAGCCTCATGTTGCGCCGCGAACCGCGGCGTGACTCCGTTCTCAGAACGGCGGCCGCGCTCCCACCCGTTTCTTCCGCCCGATTCTTATGACGCGCGGGGGCCGCGGCGTCGTGTTCGATCGCCGAGCGGCGACGCTGTTCCGGCGATGCGGTTCTCATGAAAAAGCCCGGCGCTGGGCCGGGCTTAATGCGTTCAGGAACTGGGTCGCTCAGGATCTGACGTGAAGCGTGTTCACGCCTGCACGCCCTCCACATACCAGTCCATCTTGTTGAGCGCCTCGTCGGTCGCCTTCTCGCCGGCCTTCAGCCGCTCCGCGCCCTTGTTGTCCTTGACCGGGCCGGTGATGGGATGGACGGCGCCCGAGATGATGTCGGCCTGGATTTTGTCGGCTGCGGCGCGCGCTTGCGGCGTCATCGCGTCATTGTAGGGCGCGAGCTTGACCATGCCTTCCTTCAGGCCGCCCCACACGTCGCCGGTGACCCATTTGCCGTCGAGCGCGAGCTTCGTGCGGTCGATATAATATTGCGACCAGTCGTCGACGATCGCGGTCAGATGCGCCTTCGGCGCGAAGTTCTTCATGTCGGACGCCTGGCCGAAGGCGAAAACGCCGCGCTGCTCCGCCGCCTGCAGGGGCGCCGCGGAATCGGTGTGCTGGGTGATCATGTCGCAGCCCTGGTCGATCAGGGCCTTCGCCGCGTCCGCTTCCTTGGCCGGATCGTACCAGGTCGAGGCCCAGATCACCTTCGTCTCGAAGTTCGGATTGATCTTGCGCGCCGCGAGCGTGAAGGCGTTGATGCCCATCACCACTTCGGGGATGGGGAACGAAGCGACATAGCCCGCCTTGCCCGACTTCGACATCAGGCCGGCGATCGTGCCGATCACGGCGCGCCCTTCGTAGAAGCGCGCATTGTAGGTCGCGAGATTCTTGTCGCGCATATAGCCGGTGGCGTGCTCGAAATAGGTGTTCGGGAACTGCTTCGCGACTTTCGCCGTCGGCTGCATGAAGCCGAACGAGGTTGCGAAGATCAGCTTGTTGCCGGCCTGGGCGAGCTGGCGGATGACGCGCTCGGAGTCCGGTCCTTCCGCGACATTCTCGACGAAATTCGTCTTGATCTTGTCGCCGAGCGCCTTCTGCAGCGCGAGGCGCCCCTGATCGTGGGTGTAGGTGTAGCCGTGGTCGCCGATCGGCCCGACATAGACGAAGCCGACATTCATCGGCGCCTGCGCGTGGGCGTCGCGCGCGGCGAGCGGCAGCGCGGCGCCCGCAGCGGCGCCGGCGAGAATGGTTCTGCGGTCGATCATGCGCGTCATCTTGTTCCCCTTCAGGTCGGTCACGCGGTTGCGAACGGTTTTCCGAGACATGCCGGCGCGCTTCCTTCCGCGCCGGCGCGGCGCATCGAGATCAGCGTCAGCACGACCACGGTTGCGAGATAAGGGAGCATGGCGAGGAACTCGGGCGCAAGCCATGTCGCGCCCATCGCCTTGGCCTGGAGCTCGAAGGTCGCCACCGCGCCGAACAGCCAGGCGCCGAGCAGCAGCCGGCCCGGCTTCCACGAGGCGAAGACCACGAGCGCGAGCGCGATCCAGCCGCGTCCCGCCGTCAGCCTGTCGGCCCACATCGGCGTCAGCGCCAGCGAGAAATAGGCGCCCGCCAGCCCCGCCATCGCCCCTCCGAACGCCACGGCGGCGGCGCGGATCGCGATCACGGGATAGCCGATGGCGTGGGCGGAGGAATCCGATTCTCCCACCGCCCGCAGGATGAGGCCGGGCCGCGTCGATGTCAGAAACCACGCCGTCGCTGCCGTCAGCGCGATCGCGCCATAGACAAGGATGTCGTAGCCGAACACGACGCGCAGGACCGGATGATCCGACAGCGCCGCCGGCAGCAGCGGCTCGAGCCTGCCGACCGTGCGGCCGACGAACGGCTTGCCGATCAGCGACGAGACGCCGACGCCGAAGATCGTCAGGGCGAGTCCGGTCGCGACTTGGTTGGCCGACAGGGTCAGCGTCAGAAAGGCGAAGATCATCGCCGTCGCGACGCCCGCGGCCATCGCCGCGAGGAATCCGGCGAGCAGGCTGCCTGTCGCGACCGTCGCGCCGAAGCCGCACACCGCGCCGCACAGCATCATCCCTTCGACGCCGAGATTGAGCACGCCCGATTTCTCGACCACGAGTTCGCCGAGCGACGCGAGCAGAATCGGCGTCGCCGCGATCAGGATCGTCATGATGATCGAGATGACGATCGTCGTGCTCATGCGCCGGCCCTCGCGTGCGCCGGGCCGCCGACACGGATGCGGTATCGCGCCAGCACGTCGACCGCGAGCAGGAAGAACAGCAGCATCGCCTGGAAGACGCCCGCCGCCGCCTGCGGCAGTCCGGCGGAGGTCTGCGCCAGCTCGCCGCCGACATAGGTGACTGCAAGCAGGAGCGCGCCGGCGATCACGCCGAGCGGATCGAGACGGCCGAGAAAAGCGACGATGATCGCGGTGAAGCCGTAATTGGCGGGGAATTGCGGAACGAGTTGCCCGAACGGCCCAGCGGCTTCGAGCGCGCCGGCGAAGCCCGCGAGCGCGCCGCTGATCAGCAGCGTCGCCCAGATCGTCCGGTTCTCGCTGAAGCCCGCATGGCGGGCGGCCTGCGGCGCCATGCCCACGAGCCTGACGCTGTAGCCGAACAGGGAGCGGCTCATGAGGATCCAGGCGATGATCGCGACGGCGATCGCGATCGGAACGCCGAGATGCACCAGCGATCCCTCAATGATCGCCGGCAGCGTCTGGCTGTCGCTGAACATGCGCGTCTGTGGGAAATTGAACCCTTGCGGATCCTTCCACGGGCCGCGCACGAGATAATAGAGAAGCTGGATCGAGACATAGGTCAGCATCAGGCTGACGAGGATTTCGCTCACCTTCCAGCGCACGCGCAGAAACGCCGGAATCGCCGCCCACGCCGCGCCGCCGGCGGCGCCGGCGACCAGCATCAGCGGCAGAATCCACCGGCCCGACATCTCCCACGTCGCGAGCGCCGCGCCCGTCGCGAAGATGGCGCCGAGGATATATTGCCCCTCGGCGCCGATGTTCCACACATTGGCGCGAAAGCCGATCGAGAGGCCCGTCGCGATCAGGATCAGCGGCGCCGCCTTGATGAGAAGATCGGGCCAGCGCACGGGGTCGAGCAGCGGCGCGAGCGCGATCTGCTCGATGGCGAGAGCGCCATTGTAGCCCATCAGCGTGAAGGCGATGAAGCCGGCGATGAGCGTCAGCAGCACGGCGAGCGCCGGCGACAATGCGCGCATGACCGCGCTCGGCTCGCGCCGCGGCTCAAGCCGGAGCATGCGCGCGCTCCTCCCGCCGCTGCGCGGCCTCGCCGTGAACGCCGCCCATCAGAAGCCCGATCTGCTCGATGCTGACGCCCGAGATCGCGAGCGGGGCGGAGAGCTTTCCCTCATTGATCACCGCGAGCCTGTCGCACAGCGTCAGAAGCTCGTCGAGATCCTGGGAGATGATGACGATGGCCGAGCCGCGCGCGGCGAGATCGACGAGCGCCTGATGGATCGCGGCGGCCGCGCCGGCGTCGACGCCCCAGGTCGGCTGTGAGACGATGAGCGCGTCCGGCGTCTGCAGGATTTCGCGGCCCATGATGAATTTCTGAAGATTGCCGCCGGAGAGGCTGCGCGCGAGGGCTGAAACGCCGTGCGCCTTGACGGCGAAGCGTTCGATGATGCGCGCCGCATAGTCGCGCGTCTTCGCGGTCGCGATGAAGCCGTGCTCGACGAGGCCGAGCCGCTGCCGGGCGGTCAGAACGGTGTTTTCCGCGAGCGTGAAATCGGGCGCGGCGGCGTGGCCGTTCCGCTCCTCGGGGACTGCGCACAGCCCGAGCCTGCGGCGCCGGCCGGGTCCGAAAGCGCCGATGGCGCGCCCGTCGAGCGTGATCATGTCGGGCGCGCTGCGCGTCTCGCCCGAAAGGGCGAGCAGCAGCTCTGTCTGCCCGTTGCCGGCGACGCCCGCGATCCCGAAGATCTCGCCGGCGCGGACCGACAATGAGATATCCTTCAGCGCGACGCCGAAATGGCCCGGCGCCGGATGCGAGAGATGCGCGACCGCGATGCGCTCCTGGCCGCCGCCCGCGCGCGCCGCGCGCGCCACGGTTTTCAGCTCCGCGCCGATCATCATCTCTGCCATGCGCCGCGTCGATTCCTGCTTCGGATCGCAGGAGCCGACCACCTTGCCGCCGCGCAGGATCGTCGCCCTGTCGCACAGCGCTTTGATCTCGCCGAGCTTGTGCGAGATGTAGAGGATGGAGCAGCCCTCGCGCGCGAGCTGCCGCAGCGTGTCGAACAGCCGGTCCGCCTCCTGCGGCGTCAGAACCGATGTCGGCTCGTCCATGATGAGCAGCTTCGGATTCTGCAGCAGGCAGCGCACGATCTCGATGCGCTGCCGCTCGCCGACGGAAAGCGTATGCACCGTGCGGCGCGGATCGAGCGGGATGGCGTAAGCGGAGAGAATCTGCGCGACCTTGCGCTCCAGCTCCCGCCGGTCGATCGCGTGATCGAATCCGAGCGCGATGTTCTCGATCACGGTCATCGGCTCGAACAGCGAGAAATGCTGGAACACCATGCCGACGCCGAGCTTGCGCGCGGCTTTCGGACTGGGAATGGCGACGGGCGCGCCCCGCCAGCGGATGACGCCTTCGTCCGCCTGCTGCACGCCGTAGATGATCTTCACGAGGGTCGATTTCCCCGCGCCGTTCTCACCGATCAGCGCGTGGATTTCCTCCGGCGCGACCGCGAAGCTGATGGCGTCGTTCGCGCGCACGCCGGGGAAGCTCTTCCCGATGCCGGCGAGTTCGAGCAGCGGCGGAGCCTCAGGCGGCGCGGCCATCCGCGACCTCCGTCTGCGCCGTCGCCCGCTCCGCTGAAAAAAGCGCGCGCACGATGTCGGCCGCCGTCAGCGCCGCGATGATCTCCGGCCGTTTGTCGCGCAGGCCGCCGCCGATCGGGCAGGTGAGGCGGGCCAGTTGCTCGCGCGTTCCGCCGCGCTGCGCGAACCAGCGCGCGAAACGGACTTTTTTCGTCGCCGAACCGATCATGCCGACATAGGCGGCGTCGCCGCGCCGGAGGCCCGCGTCGGCGAGCCGGTAATCGAGCGCGTGGCTGTGGGTCAGAATGATGAAGGCCGCGTTTGTCGGCGCTTCGTCGAGCGCGGTCTGCGGATCGTCGAGCCGCGCGCAGCGGATGGCGGGCGGAATGTCGTCGAACAGCCCGGGGCGATCGTCGATCAGGAGCGTCTTCGCCGGCAACGGCGCGAGCGCCGACGCGAGCGCGCGCCCGGTATGGCCGGCGCCGAAGATGAGCGCGCTGGGCGCGGCCGCCTCCAGGCGCGCGTCGCGCGCGCCGAGCATGGCGAGGTGATGGGGACCGGCGCGTTCGAGCGCGATGGCGACGCGGCCGCCGCAGCATTGGCCGAGCGCCGGGCCAAGGGGAATGTCGAGATCGCGCCGCTCCTCGCCGGTCGCGATCATCGCGCGCGCGACGTCGATCGCATGGAATTCGAGCTGTCCGCCGCCGATCGAGCCGATCGCCTCGCGCGCGGCGATCAGCATCGTCGCGCCCGTCTCGCGCGGCGTCGATCCCATCGCCTCGGAAATCCGCGCGATCACGACGGCTTCGCCGCGCGCGAGCAGGTCGTGCAGCGCGGGCGCGAGCGCCGCGATCATGCCGCTTCTTGTCCCGCCGCCAGCGCGCGCATGCGCTCGACGGCGAACAGCACCCGCTCCGGCGTCGCCGGCGAATCGAGTCTTGGGCAGAAGCGATGGTCGGCCAGGCTCGCGATCGCGTCGGACAGCGCGAAGAACACCGAGTTCGCCAGCATGAAAGGCGGCTCGCCGACAGCCTTCGAGCGGTGGATCGCGGGCTCGCTGTTCTTCACGCCCTCAAGGATCGCGACGTTGAAGATCGTCGGCCGGTCGGAGGCGACGGGTATCTTGTAGGTCGAGGGCGCATGGGTGCGCAGGCGTCCCTTGTCGTCCCACCACAATTCCTCCGTGGTGAGCCAGCCCATGCCCTGAATGAATCCGCCCTCGATCTGGCCCCGGTCGATCGCGGGGTTCAGCGAATGGCCGACGTCATGGACGATGTCGGCGCGCTCGACCTTGTATTCGCCGGTCAGCGTGTCGATCAGCACTTCGCAAGCCGCCGCGCCATAAGCGAAATAGTAGAACGGACGCCCGATCCCCTTTTTGCGGTCCCAATGGATCTTCGGCGTCTTGTAGAAGCCCGTCGCCGACAGCGACACGCGCGCCATATAGGCCGCCTTCACGATCTCCGGAAAGGAAATCTCCTGATTGCCGACGCGGAGCCGGTTCGGCAGGAATGCGATCTGATCCTTCGGCACGCTCCAGCGTTCAGCCGCGAAATCGACGAGGCGGGCCTTGATCGCATCGCAGGCTGCGAGCGCCGCCATGCCGTTGAGGTCGGTTCCGGAGGAGGCGGCCGTCGCCGACGTGTTCGGCACTTTTCCGGTCGTGGTCGCGGTGATCTTGACCTTGTCGATGTCGATCTGGAAAGCGTCCGCGACCACCTGCGCCACTTTCACATAGAGGCCCTGGCCCATCTCGGTGCCGCCATGGTTGAGATGAACCGAGCCGTCCGTGTAGATGTGCACCAGCGCGCCGGCCTGGTTGAACCATGTCGCGGTGAAGGAGATGCCGAACTTCACCGGCGTCAGCGCGATGCCGCGCTTGAGGATTTTGCTGTCCCTGTTGAACGCGCGGATCGCGGCCTGTCGGGCGCGGAAATCGGACCGGCGCTCGATCTCCTCCATCACCTTGGCGATGATGTTGTCCTCGATCGTCTGGTGATAGGGCGTGACGTTGCGCTCGGCGACGCCGTAGAAATTCAGTTTGCGGATATCGACCGGATCCTTGGCCGTCGCGAAAGCGATTTCCTCGATGAATCGCTCGGCGCCGATCATGCCCTGCGGTCCGCCGAACCCGCGAAACGCGGTGTTGGAGCAGGTCGTCGTTTTCAACGGCTCCGAGCGCAGCCGGACCGCCGGATAGAAATAGCAGTTGTCGGCGTGAAACAGCGCGCGGTCCGTCACGGGCCCTGAGAGATCAGCCGAGAATCCGCAGCGCGCAGCGTAGACGGCGTCGACCGCATGGATGCGGCCGTCATCGTCGAAGCCGATCTCGTAATCGACGACGAAATCGTGCCGCTTGCCGGTGATGATCATGTCGTCGTCGCGGTCCGGCCTGAGCTTGACGGCGCGGTTGAGTTTCTTCGCGGCGATCGCGGCGGCCGCGGCGAAAAGGTTGGCCTGCGTTTCCTTGCCGCCGAAGCCGCCGCCCATGCGCCGGCACTCGATCGTCACCGCATGCGAGGGAACGCCGAGCGCGTGGCTGACCATGTGCTGCACTTCGCTCGGATGCTGCGTCGATGAGTAGATCGTGACGTCGCGATCCTCGCCGGGAACAGCGAGCGCGATCTGCCCCTCGAGATAGAAATGATCCTGTCCGCCAATGGTCATCGAGCCTTTGAGCCGTCGTGGCGCGCCCTTCATCGCGGACTCGATGTCGCCGCGCGCGAGCGTCAGCGGTTCGGTGACGAGCGGCGCTTTCGCGGCGCGGGCGGCCGCGATGTCGGTGATCGGCGCCAACTCGTCATACTGGATCACGCCGAGTTTTGCGGCGCGGCGCGCCTGCGCGCGCGTCCTCGCCGCGACGGCGAAGATCGGCTGGCCGTGGTAGTCGATCCGATCGGTCGCGAAGATGGGCTCGTCATGCAGCCCGGTCGAGCTGATGTCGTTGACGCCAGGAACATCGGCGGCCGTGAACACCGCGACCACGCCGCGCGCGGCGCGGACTTTCGCAAGATCGACCGAGACGATGCGCGCATGGGCGCGGTCCGCGAGGCCGAGATAGAGATGGACGAGGCCCGCCGGCTCCGGCAGATCGTCGATATAGAGCGCTTCGCCCGCGACATGCTTGTGCGCGGAATCGTGCGCCTGCGGGCGGTGGACGCCGCCCCGGATCGCGTCGCGGTTCGAGGGCGTTCCGTCAGCCATGCGCCGCCCTCGGCGCATCGGCGCGCATCAGGCCCGCGACGCGGGTCGCGATGGCGGCGTCGGTCGTTTCCATCAGGAATCGGCGAAGCAGGTTTCCGGCCACCGTCGCGCGGTAGCGCGCGCTCGCGCGCATGTCGTCGAGCGGCTTGAAATCGACCGCGAGGCAGCCGATCGCGAGCGCGACGCTCTCCTCGCTCCACGGCTTCCCCTTGAGGATCGTCTCGGCGTTCGCGGCGCGCTTCGGCGTCGCCGCCATGCCGCCGAAGGCGAGGCGCGCCTCCGCCACCAACCCGTCCGGTCCGCGGCGCAGGAGAAAGGCGCCGCAGACCGACGAAATATCCTCGTCGAACCGCTTCGACACTTTCGAGACATGGATGAGCGCGTCCGGCGGCGGCTTCGGCACGGTGATCGTTTCGATGAATTCGCCGGCGCGCCGGTCCTGCTTGCGATAGGCGATGAAGAACTGCTCCAGCGGGATCACGCGCCGTCCCGCGCCGCGCCTGAGCATGATCGTCGCGCCGAGCGCGATGAGCGCCGGCGGCAGGTCGCCGATCGGCGAGCCGTTGGCGATATTGCCGCCGATGGTGCCGGCGTTTCTGATCTGCTCGCCGCCGAAGCGGCGCATCAACTCGTCGAGCTGGGGGTGGATCGTCGCAAGCGCCTTGCGGACGTCGATATGGTTCGCGCCGGCGCCGAAGATCAGCGCGTCGCCGCGATCCTCCACCCGTTTCAGCGCCTCGACGCGACCGAGATAGATCACCGGCGCGATGTCGCGCATCTCCTTCGTCACCCACAGCCCGACATCGGTGCCGCCGGCGAGCATGGTCGCGCGCGGCTCCTTCACCACCGCGTCGGCGAGCGCGTTCACCGTCGCGGGCGCGATCAGCCGCCGCTCCTCCTGCTCCACCAGCAGCGTTTCCTCGTCGCGCAGCGTCTTGAGCCTGGCGGCGATCGCATCGGCGTTCGCGATCAGCGGATCCTCCCGCCGTCGCCCGAAGTCGGAGATCCCGCGCGCCGCCGCGATGATCGGCTGATAGCCTGTGCAGCGGCAGAGATTGCCGGCGAGCGCGTCTTCGATGCGCGTTTCGTCGGGCCGCTCCTCATTGAGCCACAGCGCGTAGAGCGACATGACGATGCCCGGCGTGCAGAAGCCGCACTGCGAGCCGTGATGGGCCGCCATGGCCTGCTGCACGGGGTGCAGCGATCCGTCGCTGCGTTTCAGATGCTCGATGGTGACGACATGACAGCCGTCGATCGTCGCCAGCAGGCGGATGCAGGAATTGATCGCCTCATAGCGCAATCTGCCGCCCGAGAGGCGGCCGATCGCCACGGTGCAGGCGCCGCAATCGCCTTCGGCGCACCCTTCCTTGGTTCCGGTGAGGCGGGCGTCGGCGCGCAGCCAGTCGAGCAGGGTGGCGGTGGGGTCGCTCGACTCGATCTCGCGCGTTTCCTCGCCTAGGAGGAAGCGAATCGTGCGGCGCATGGGCGGCTTCGGTCTTGACGGGAGAGGCCGGGCGAAACGACCCGTCTGGCGCTGCGGCGGCCTGTGGAATCGGTCATGGTGCAAGCGGCGCGGGAGATGGCGGCGGCTCTCCGGAGGATCGGGACATTCGTTCGGCAGGTTGGCCGACCGGGGCCGCGCGCGCAAGACGGAATGCGGAGGATGCGATGACAGGGCAGGGGATGACGCGCTTTGCGATCAGGGGCAGGCTGCTCTGGTTCGACGCCGACCCCGAGACCGACGCGCGCGCGCGCCGCTTCATCGAGGATGGCGCGCTGCTGGTCGAGAACGGGCGCATCGCGGCCGTGGGCGAGGCCGCCGATGTTCTGGCCGGGGCGACGGGGCTGAGGATCGTCGATCACCGCCCGCATCTGGTGACGCCGGGCTTCATCGACCCTCATATCCACGTTCCGCAGACGCAGGTCGTCGCGTCCTACGGGACCCAGCTTCTGGACTGGCTGAACCGTTATACCTTCGTCGAAGAGCAGCGCTTCGCCGATCCCGAGCACTGCGCCCGCAACGCGCGCTTCTTCCTCGATGAGCTGATCCGCAACGGCACGACCACGGCGCTGGCCTATGGCTCCGTGCATCCGCAGTCGGTCGAGGCCTATTTCGTCGAGGCTGAGAAGCGTGGCGCGCGCATGCTCGGCGGCAAGGCGATGATGGATCGCAACGCGCCGGAGGCTTTGCGCGATACGGCCGAGCGGGGCTATCGCGAGACCAAGGACTTGATCCAGCGCTGGCATGGCCGTGGGCGCATCGGCTGCGCGATCACGCCCCGCTTCGCCATTACCTCGACGGAGGCGCAGCTCGAAGCCTGCGGCGCGCTCGCGGCGGAGCATCCAGACTGCCATGTGCAGACCCACATGAATGAGAACCGTAGCGAGATCGAAACGGTTCTCTCGCTGTTTCCGGACGCGAAGGATTATCTCGCGGTCTATGAGCGCTTCGGCCTGGTGAGCGACAACACGGTGCTTGGCCACTGCATTCACATGAGCGAAAGCCAATGGGCGCGCATGGGTGCGGCGAACGCCGTTCCCGCCTTCTGTCCGACCTCGAATCTTTTCCTCGGCAGCGGGCTGTTCGACCGCAGGGCGGCGCGCGAGGCCGGGCTGCGCGTCGCGCTCGCGACCGACATCGGCGGCGGCACGAGCTATTCGATGCTCGCGACGGCGGCCGAGGCTTACAAGGTTCTCCAGATGAACGGCCAGGGCTTGTCGCCGCTCGCTGCGCTCTACGCCATGACGCGCGGCAACGCCGTCGCGCTCGGGCTCGATGATCGGATCGGAAGTTTCTTCGTCGGCGCGGAATGCGACGCGGTGGCGCTCGATTCGCGCGCCACGCCTGCGATGGCGCGCCGCATGGAGCGCGCCGGAACGCTGGAGGAAGAGGTGTTCGCGCTGATCATGCTCGGCGACGACCGCGCCGTGGTCGAAACCTATGTGATGGGCGAAGCGTCGAAGAGCGCGCTCGCATGACAGGATCCGTGATGCGGTCCGGTTCTCCGGCGCTCGCTCCGCGCGCAATTGTGGCGCTGGACCCCGGATACGGTTTCGCTTCACTCCGTTTCGCTCCACCGTTCCGGGGACGGTGAGAATGTCATGTCCATTATGCGAGCCTCTCTCCGTCCCCGGATTCGCGGAGCGAGCTTGAGCGAGCGGAACGAAATCCGGGGCCCAGCGCAGGAATCAGCGCCGCAGGCGCTCACCCAAGATTCCAGCTTTCCGCAAGATCAATCCAGTCGGGATTGGACTTCTCGATCAGGGCGAGCTTCCACGCCCGCCGCCAGCGCTTCATCGCATATTCGTGATCGCGCGCGTCATGAAGGCTTTCAAATGCCTCATACCAGACAAGGTTGGTCACCCCGTAGCGACGCGTGAATCCCGGCAGAAGGCCCTGCTTGTGTTCCGCGATCCTGCCTTCCAGATTTGTCGTCGAGCCGGTGTAAAGCGTTCCGTTGCGGCCGCTCGCCAGAATATAGACATAGGCGCGCGGTTCGATCGTCATAGGGATGAAGACTCTTGCGCTGGACCTCGGATACGGTTTCGCTTCACTCCGTTTCGCTCCACCGTTCGGGGAGGGTGAGAGACTGTGTGGTCAAGATCATGCTGTCATCGTCCCCGGCCCGCATGCGGCGAAGCCGCATCGCGCGACCCGAGGCCCAGGGCAGGAATAAGCGCCGCCGCACGACAGCGATGCAAAATCCGACTTATTTGTTCACATCCTTCACCGCGAAAGCGGCGGTCGTGGCGTAGCCCTTCACGATCGCCTCGCGCTCCTTGTAGCTCAGCACGCCGTCGATGTCGGTGAAGCCGGCGGGCTTGAGCTTCTCGACCGCGTCGATGACGCGCTCGGGGCCGCCGACGCGATTGACCTTCACGATTTCGGCGGTCTTGGGCAGGCGGTCCTGCTCATAGAGCATCAGCGCGCGCATGGGATGCTCGGCTTTCGCCAGCGCGTCGGCGAGGCAGCGCGCATCGAGGATGGCCTGCGACGCGCCGTTCGATCCGACCGGATACATGGGATGCGCCGCATCGCCCAGCAACGTCACGCGGCCATGGCTCCAGCGCGGCAGCGGGTCGCGGTCGCACATCGGATATTCCCACACCGCCTGAGTCGCGCGCACGAGTCCTTCAATGTCGATGCCCGGAACCTTGAATCGCTTCGCATAGGGCAGCACCTCTTCCAGCCGCGCCTGTCGCGACCAGGAGTTCTTCGGCGGCGGCGAGGCGGCGCCGTCGGCGACGCGCACATTGACGACCCAGTTCGTCAGCCG
>MKVY01000027.1:6180-38713 GCA_001899525.1 Rhizobiales bacterium 65-9 | reverse complement strand
CATGTCGGATCGGCTTCCGTCGGATAGAAAGCCGCGCGCGCGGCCGAATGGATGCCGTCGGCGCCGACCAGCACGTCGCCGCGCGCGGTTTCGCTCGAGAGCCCTTCTTTCGTATCGACGAAATGCGCGGTGACGCCGCCTTCGCCCTGCATGAATCCCGCAAGCCTGCGGCCCGTCCTTACCGCGCCGGGGCCAAGTCGTTCGATCGCCGCGTCGTAGAGCGTTTTCTGGAAGCGGCCGCGATGGATGGAGAATTGCGGAACGGAGAAGCCCGCGTCGAGGCCGCGATATTCGCGCCACACCTCCTGTCCCTGCATGTTGAGATAGATCAGCTCGCGCGTGCGGATCCCGACCGCGTCGATCGCCGGAAGCAGGCCAAGATCGGCCAATTCCTTGATCGCGTGTGGCAGCGTGTTGATGCCGACGCCGATCTCGCGCACCTGGCTCGCCTGTTCATAGATCACCGCCTCGATGCCGCGCCGGTGCAGCATCAGGGCGAGCGTGAGACCGCCGATTCCCGCGCCCGCGATGATGACCTTCATGACGCACAGCTCCCCAGGCGATCGCGCGCGCATGGCTGTGCGCATATGCGCCAGCCAAGGCTTTCGTTGAAATAATCAGACGCGAACGCCCGCGACAAGCGCGGGCGTGGCGGCGCGGTTAAGGGCGCGGCTACTCGGCCGCTTCGCGCTGCGGCTCGTTGTCGCCGAGGCGGCTCTTGGGTTTCGCCCGCATCCTGAGGTCGAGCAGATCCGCCCTGTCGCGCGGGGCGTTGCGCAGAAGCTGGTCGTAACCGGGCTGGTAGGATTTCGGCTGCGCGACGTCGGCGACGCCATACCACGCGGCGCCGCGGAGCGCGAAATTGGGGTCGGCCAGATGCGGCCGGCCGAACGCGACCAGATCGGCCCGGCCCGAAATCAGCAGCGTGTTGGCCTGGTCGACCGAGGTGATGGCGCCGACGCACATGGTCGCGACATTCGCGACGTTGCGCACCTGCTCGGCGAATGGCGTCTGGAACATGCGGCCGAAGATGGGGCGCGACTGCGGCGAGGTCTGTCCCGTCGAGACGTCGACGAGATCGACGCCCGCCTCGGCGAAGGCGCGCGAAATTTCGACAGCGTCGTTGCCGTCGATCCCGCCTTCGATCCAGTCGGTCGCGGAGAGGCGCACCGACATCGGCTTCGCCTTCGGCCATGCGTCGCGCATCGCGTTGAAGATTTCGAGCGGAAAGCGCAGGCGGTTCTCCAGCGAGCCGCCATATTCGTCCGTGCGGTGATTGGTGATCGGCGAAATGAAGCTCGCGAGCAGATAGCCGTGTCCGGCGTGCAGTTCGAGCATGTCGAATCCCGCGCGCTCGCCGAGTTCCGTCGCGCGCACGAATTCCGATTTCACGCGCTCCATGTCGGCGCGGGTCATTTCGCGCGGCGCGCGGCTGTCGGGATAATAGGGGATCGAGGATGCGGCGATGATGTCCCAGTCCGCCGTCGGCAGCGGCCGGTCCATGCCTTCCCACATCAGCTTCGTCGCGCCCTTGCGGCCGGCATGGCCGAGCTGAAGGCAGATTTTCGCGCCGGAATTGGCGTGAGCGAAATCGACGATCCGCGTCCAGGCCGCGAGCTGTTCGTCGTTCCACAGGCCGGCGCAGCCATGCGTGATGCGCGCGTCAGCGGCCACGCAGGTCATCTCGGTGAAGATCAGGCCCGCCCCGCCCATGGCGCGCGAGCCGTAATGCACGAGATGGAAATCCTGCGGCAGCCCGTCCATCGCGCGATACATGCACATCGGCGACATCACGATGCGGTTCTGCAGCGGCATGTCGCGCAGCCTGTAGGGCTGATAGGCCGGCGCGCGCTTCGGATCGGCCTTCGCGACGTAGCCCGCCTGCTCCACGCCGCGCGCGAAATCGGCCGTCACCTCCTCGACGAAGCCGGGCGCGCGCAGGGCGAGATTGTCATAGGTGATGGATTTCGCGCGCGTCATCAGGCCGAAGGCGAACTGCAGCGCCGGCATCTTGATGTAGCGCGAGATATGCTCGAACCAGACGAGCGAAACGTCGGCGGAATGCTGGGTCTTCTCCACCTCTTCGCGGCGTCCGGTCTCGAAGCGCGCCAGCGCGTCCTTCACGTCGCCCTTGGCGGCGACGAGCGCCGTGTTGAGCGCGATCGCATCCTCCATCGCGAGCTTCGTGCCGGCGCCGATCGAGAAATGCGCGGTCGATTTCGCATCGCCGAGCAGCACGACGCGGTCGTCCTTCGTCCAGCGCTTGTTGCGGATCATCGGGAATTGCCGCCAGAGCGAGCGGTTCGTGATCAGCTTGTGGCCCTGCAGTTCCTCAGCGAAAACAGTTTCGAGGAAGCGCGCGGACTGTTCCTCATCGAACGCGCCGAGGCCGGCTTTCTCGAAGGTCGAGGGATCCGTTTCGAGAACCCAGGTCGAGGCGCCGGCCTCGTACTGGTAGCAATGGGCGATGAAAACGCCGTGCTCGGTTTCGCGGAAGAAGAAGTTGAAGGCGTCGAGCGGCCGCGTCGATCCCATCCAGGTGAAGTGGTTCGGGCGGAGGTCGACCTCGGGCTGGAAGTGATCGCGGAACGTCTCGCGCACGCGGCTGTTGATGCCGTCGGCCGCGATGACGAGATCGGCGTTGGGAAAATAATCGAGGCCCGGCGCGTCTTCCTGGAATGTGATCTCGACGCCGAGCTCGCGCGCGCGCTTCTGCAGGATGAGCAGCAGCGTGCGCCGCGAGCAGCCGCAGAAGCCGTTGCCGCCGATGCGCTGACGGCGCCCGCCGAACACGATCTCGATGTCGTCCCAGTAGGAGAAGGCCTGCGTGATCGCGCGGTAGCTTTCCGCGTCCGCCTTCTCGAAGCCGTCGAGCGTCTGGTCGGAGAACACGACGCCGAAGCCGAACGTGTCGTCGAAGCGGTTGCGTTCGACGACGCGGATGAGCGCGTGCGGAAAGCTCTTCTTGATCAGGATGGCGGCATAGAGCCCCGCCGGCCCGCCGCCAATGACGCCGATCTCCATCGCGACCTCCGCGTCCGAAAAATGCTTTAAGCTTAAAATAATCCGGATGGGGCCGTTCGTAAAGGGGCGCCGTGCGGGCGGGGCCGGATTGCGTGGGGAAGGCGGGCAGGGGCTGGCCCGGCGGGCGCGGCGGGCGTAGGTGCGGCCCATCAGAACGGGAGCCCGTCATGGCCTGGTCCGCCCAGCAATATGTGAAGTTCGAGGATGAGCGCACGCGCCCGGTGCGCGATCTGCTCGCCGCCATTCCCAACCGCGACGTCCGCCGGGCGGTCGATCTCGGCTGCGGGCCCGGCAATTCGACCGAGGCGCTGGCCGCGCGTTTTCCTGGCGCGGCGGTCAGCGGCATGGACAGTTCGCCCGAGATGATCGAGGCGGCGAGAATGCGCCTGCCGGCGATTTCCTTCGCGGTCGCCGATATCGAAAGCTGGCGCGCCGCCGCCCCGTTTGACGTGATCTTCGCCAACGCCGCGCTGCAATGGGTTCCCGATCACGCCGCGCTCTATCCGCGCCTCGTCGCTCAGCTTGCGCAGGGCGGCAGCCTCGCGGTCCAGACCCCCGACAATCTTGACGAGCCGGCGCATCGCCTGATGCGGGAGACTGCGGCGAGCGGACCATGGGCGGAGAAGCTCGCAAAGGCTTCCGAAGCGCGCGCGGCGCGGCAGACGCCGGACTGGTATTATCGTCTGCTGAAGCCGCATTGCGCGCGCGTCGATGTGTGGCTCACGACCTACCATCATCCGCTTCCCGGCGGGCCGAACGCGATCGTCGAATGGTTCAAGGGAACGGGATTGCGGCCCTTCATCAACCCGCTCGACGAGCGCGAGCGCGAGGCGTTTCTCGACCGCTACCGCGCCGGCATCGCTAAGGTCTATCCGGCGCTCGACGACGGCAGCGTGCTGCTGCCGTTTCCGCGCCTGTTCATCGTCGCGACGCGGTAGTGTTTTTGGGGCGCGCGCGCGTCTTGCGCGTCAGCGCGCCGGTAGGCGTTTCCGAACGCCGCGCTCACGCCTCCGGCGGCGGCAGGAAATCGACCTCGTGCTTGGCGGCGAGCGCGACGACCTCCGCTGGCGTCTGCTCCTTCATGTTGTGGATCGCCCAGAACAGATCGTAGAGCCGGCGCGTCGGCGCCACCCAGAACAGGCATTTCACGGCGCGGTCGGTCTTGTTGAAGATGCCGTGCGGCAGGCCCATCGGCATGCGGATGAGATCGCCCGATTCCGCGACGACCTCCTTGCCGTCGAGCATGAGATCGAACCGGCCGTCGAGCATGTAGATGAATTCATCCTGCGTCGGATGGATGTGCGGCGGCACGAAGGTTCCGACCGGAAAGGTCGCGTGCCACGACATTGCATTCTCGCTGACCTGCTTCGGCACATAGATCTGGCCGAGGATGTTCCACGCGATGCGATCGATTCCCTCATCGGCGCGCGTGATTCCGGCGGACATTGTCATGAGGCGATGCTCCTTGAGGAATTGTCTTTCCCAGTCGTCCCGTCACGGCCGGACTTGCTCGGACCATCCGCGTCATTCAGGCCGCCATTCGGAGAAAGAGAGAATGAGCGCGCGCGACCGGTCCGCGCATGACGTGAGAGGCAAGGCCTAAACATGCAGATAGCGGTCCTTGATCTCGGGGGCGCCGAGGAGGTCGGCGTTCGTTCCGGCCCAGACCACGCGGCCTTTCTCGATGACGACATGGCGGTCGGCCAGCTTCGCCAGCGCATCGACATTCTTGTCGATGACGAGAATGGATTCGCCGTTTTTCTTCAGAGCCGCGAGGCAGGCCCAGATCTCGGCGCGGATCAGCGGCGCGAGACCCTCCGTCGCCTCGTCGAGCACGACGAGCTTGGGATTCGTCATCAGCGCCCGGCCGATCGCCAGCATCTGCTGCTCGCCGCCGGAGAGCTGGTTGCCCATGTTGCGGCGGCGTTCCTTGAGGCGCGGAAACAGCCCGTAGACGCGCTCCAGCGTCCAGCGCGGCGCGCCGAAGCGCGAGGCGGCCGTCGCCACCAGATTTTCCTCGACGCTGAGCGTCGGAAAGATTTGCCGGCCCTCGGGAACGAGGCCGAGGCCGAGCTGCGCGACGGCGTAGGGCGGCGCGTTCGTCACGTCGCGGCCGCCGAAGCTGACGCGGCCGGCTTTCGCTTTGAGAAGGCCGAAGATGGTCCGGATCGTCGTCGTCTTGCCCATGCCGTTGCGGCCGAGCAGCGTCACCACCTCGCCCGGCGCGACGTCGAGATCGACGCCAAACAGAACCTGGCTGTCGCCGTAGCTCGCTTCGAGCGCGCGCGCCTCAAGCATGCGCCGCCTCGCCTTCCTCGCCGAGATAGGCTTCGCGCACGGCCGGATCGTTGCGGATCTGCTCCGGCGTTCCGGTCGCGATGATCTTGCCATAGACGAGCACGCTGACGCGATCGGCGAGCGCGAACACCGCCTCCATGTCATGCTCGATCAGGACGATCGCGAAGCGGCCCTTGAGCTGCCGCAGCGTGGCCGTCACCGATTGCGATTCCTCCTTGCCGGTCCCCGCGAGCGGTTCGTCGAGCAGCAGCGCCTTCGGCGCGGTGGCGAGCGCGATGGCGAGCTCCAGCAGGCGCTTCTCGCCGTGCGAGAGAACGCCCGCCGGCGTCGAGGCGCGCCCCTGCAGTCCGACCGTGCGCAGCGACTCCATCGCCTGCGCGTTGAGATCGTCTTCGCGCGCGGCGTTGGCGAAGAAGCGGAAGCTCGAGCCGCTGCGCGCCTGCGCGGCGAGCGCGACATTCTCGAGCGCGGAGAAGCCCGGCAGGATCGACGTGATCTGGAACGAGCGCGCCAGCCCGCGATGAACCCGCTCGGCCATCGGCAGGCGCGTGATGTCCTCGCCGCCGAGGCGCACATGGCCGGAATCGGAGCGCAGCAGCCCGGAGAGCTGATGGATCAGGGTTGTTTTGCCGGCGCCGTTCGGGCCGATCAGCGCATGCAGTTCGCCCGGCGCCACCTCGAAGGACACATTGTCCGAGACCGTCAGCGCGCCGTAAGCCTTGCAGAGCCCGTCGACGGAGAGAAGCGCCTCAGCCATCGCGCTTTCCTCCGATGCGCGCGGCGAGCCCCATGATTCCGCCGCGCGCGAACAGCACGACGCAGACCAGCAGCGGGCCGAAGATCATCTTCCAGTGTTCGGTGAGGCCGGCCAGCCATTCCTCCAGCGCGAGAAACGCCATCGCCCCGATGATCGGGCCGACCAGCGTGCCGACGCCGCCGAAGATGGTCATGGCGAGCAGCTCGCCCGAGCGCTGCCAGGACATGTAGGCCGGCGAGACGAAGCCGGTCTGGTTGGCGAGCAGCGCGCCGGCGAGCGCGGCCATCATGCCCGAGATCACATAGGCGACGAGCTGGAAGCGGTAGGGCGAGAAGCCGATCGCGGTCATGCGGACGGGATTCTCCCTCGCGCCGCGCAGCACGCGGCCGAAGCGCGACGCGACGATGGCGCGGCAGAGCAGATAGCAGCCGATCAGGCAGGCGAGCGTCGCATAGAACAGCCCCTTGTCGCTGCTGAACAGCGGCAGGCCGAACAGGCGGCTGCGCTCCGGCAGCGACAGCCCGTCGTCGCCGCCATAGGCCGACAGCGACACGCCGAAGAAGAACAGCATCTGGCTGAACGCCAGCGTGATCATGATGAAATAGACGCCCTTCGTGCGCAGCGACAGCGCGCCGGTGACGAAGGCGAAGACGGCGGCCGCCGCCAGCGCCGCCGCGAGCTGGACGACGAAGTCGGTGACGCCGTGAGAGGCGAGGATGCCGACGGCGTAAGCGCCGAGGCCGATGAAGGCGGCGTGGCCGAACGACACCATCGCGCCGTAACCGAGGATGAGATCGAGCGACAGGGCCGCGATCGCGAAGATCATCATGCGCGTGATGAGGTCGATGATGTAGCCCTGCGGCCCCGCTTGCGCCGCGATCGGCGCGAGCGCGAGCAGAACGAACGTCGCGATGATCGCGCGTTCGCGCCCGCCGACCGCTTGACGCGCTTTCGCCGTGACGGCGATGTCGGTTCCGGCGGCGCTCATCGCTGCGCCGGAAACAGGCCGGCGGGCCTGACGATGAGCACGGCGGCCATCAGGATGTAGATCAGCATCGGGGCGAGCGCGCGTCCGGTCTGGCTCGCGGCGGAAGGATCGAGCATCAGCCGCAGCATCTGCGGGCCGAAGGAGCGGCCGAGCGTATCGACCAGCCCGACCAGCAGCGCGGCCGCGAAGGCGCCGCGGATCGAGCCGATGCCGCCGATGACGATCACGACGAAGGCGAGGATCAGGATATTGTCGCCCATGCCCGGCTCGACCGACAGGATCGGCGCCACCATCGCCCCGGCGAAGCCCGCGAGCATCGCGCCGAAGCCGAACACGATCATGAACAGCCGGCCGATATCGACGCCGAGCGCCGACACCATCGGCGCATTGACCGCGCCGGCGCGCACCAGCATGCCAAGCCGCGTGCGGCTGACGAGCAGCGCGAGGCCGATCGCGATGGCGAAGCCGGAGCCGATCACCACGAGCCGCCATACCGGATAGAGCAATCCGTCCATCATCCTGACGCTGCCCGAGAAGGCGTCGGGGATCGGCACGCTGAGCGGGGAGGAGCCCCACGCCACCTTCACCGCCTCGTTCAGAAACAGGATCACGCCGAACGTCGCCAGCACCTGGTCGAGATGGTCGCGCCCGTAAAGATGGCGGAAGACGAGCCATTCCAGCAGCAGGCCGAACAGCAGCGCCGTCGGCAGCGCGAGCAGCAATCCGAGGAAGAAATCGCCCGTCAGCGCCGTGAACCAGGCCGCGAGATAGGCGCCAACCATATACTGCACGCCGTGCGCGAGATTGATGAAATCCATCACGCCGAACACGAGCGTCAGCCCGGCTGCGATCAGGAACAGCAGGATTCCGAACTGCAGTCCGTTCAGCGTCTGGACCAGAAAGAGCGTGAGCGACATTAAGAACGCAAAGCCGCCGCGAGACCCCCGCGCCGCGAGCGGCGAGAGGATGGATTGCTGAACGCGATCCGCGTGAGGGGCGATCTCGTCATTGAAAGAAGCCCCTCATACGGCGCGCTTCGCTCGCGACCTTCTCCCCGCGAGCGGGGAGAAGGACGCTCTCTCACTTCATCGCGCAGTCCTTGGCGTAGGGGTCCTTGTCGGCGGTGAAGATCTTCTCCCGGATCTCCGTCTGGAACTTGCCGTCGGGACGCTTCGCGACCTGCACGAGATAGAGATCCTGGATCGGATAATTGTTGTTGTTGAAGGCGAAGGAGCCGCGCAGCGATTTGAAGTCGGCCTTCTTCATCGCCGCTTCGATCGCCTTCTTGTCGGAAACCTTGCCGCCGGTCGCCTTGACCGCGCTGTCGATCAGCGAGATCGCGTCATAGGCCTGGATCGCATAGGTGCCGGGCACCTTGCCGGTCGCCGCCTCGAAATCGGCGACGAACTTCTTCGACAGCGCGTTATCGAAGTTCGGCGCCCAGTTCGCGCCGCCATACATGCCGACAGCCGCGTCCTGCTGCGCCGGCAGCGTCGATTCATCGACGGTGAAGGCGGAAAGGAACGGAATATTCTGCAGGCCGGCCTGGCGATATTGCTTCACCAGATTGACGCCCGGGCCGCCGGGCATGAAGGTGAAGACCGCGTCCGGCTTCGCCGCGGCGATCTTCGCGAGTTCGGCCGAGAAGTCCATGGTGTTCAGCGGAACATAGGATTCCTCGACGACCTCGCCCTTGTACTGGCTCTTGAAGCCGGCCATCGAATCCTTGCCGGCCTGATAGTTCGGCGTCATCAGATAGACGCGCTTGTAACCCTTGTCCTGCGCGTATTTCCCGAGAATCGCATGGACCTGATCGTTCTGGTAGGATGTGACGAAGAAGTTCGGGCTGCACATCTTGCCGGCGTAGCTTGACGGGCCGGCGTTCGGGCTGATCAGGATCGCGCTTGAATCCGTCACCGGCTTGTGGATCGCCTGCAGCACGTTGGAGAAGATCGGGCCGATCACGAAATCGACCTTGTCGCGCTCCAGCAGCGCCTTCACCTTGGTCACCGAGACGTCGGGCTTCAATTCGTCATCGACCGTGACGACCTCGGTGTCGACGCCGCCGACCTTGCCGCCCAGATTCTTCACGGCGAGATTGATCGCGTCGCGCGCCTGCTCGCCGAGATTGGCGGCCGGGCCGGACAGGGTGAGGATGACGCCGATCTTCAGCTTCTCCTGCGCCGCAGCCGGCGCGGCGAGCGCGGCCGCGAAAGCCAGGGCTGCGATGGCGCCGCCGGCGATTCCAGCTCCGCTCTTTGCATTCTTCATGTTGCTCTCCTCCGCGGCTCTGCGCCGTCTTCGCCAAGCGCCGCTCGAAACGGCTTGTCCCCATCATGGCCCGGCCCGCCCCGGCCTGCCAACCCCGTTCGAAAAACTGCGTTATGCGTCTTTCGTCAGGCTCCAGGCGTCCTCGACCATTTTGCTTTTCGGGTCCGACAGCTCCGCGAGCACCGTGAAATGGTTGGCTCCGCGCACGATTCGGCGTTCGACGTCGAGGCCCGCCTCGCGCCAGTGCGCGACGAGGTCGTTCGTCTGCCGGTGATACTCGTCCGACTCCGTCTCGCCGACGACGACAACCGCGCGGCCCGCCTTCGGCGCCGGCCAGAACAGCGGCGACAGCCGGCGCGCCTCCGCCTCGTCGAGCTTGAAATCCGCGTTGAGGGAAATCTTCGTCATCGGCGTGAGGTCGGGCAGGGCCGAGATCGGCATGCAGGATGTCACGAGCCCGGCCGGCAGGTCGGGCGCGAGCGACGGCCAGTCGGTGGCCATCAGCGCCGCGGCGGCGTGGCCCCCGGCCGAATGGCCGGCGACCATCAGCGGCCGCTGAAACCGGCGCCAGAGAAAGACGGCCGCGTCCCGCAATTCGTCGAGAATCGTCGACAGCGTGACATAGGGCGACAGGTCATAGGTCGGCACGGCCACGATCGCGCCGCGCGCGACGAGCCCCTTCGCCATATGGCTGAACGGCTTCTGGTCGAACGCGCGCCAGTAGCCGCCGTGAATGAACATAACGACGGGCGCGTTCTCGGGGGCGGCTGGGAAAAAGATGTCCATCACGCAGCGCGGCGTCGCGCCGTAGGAAACGTCCGCCTCTATCCTGGCCTTGTCGCGAAAGGCCGCGGCGTCATGGCCCCATCGCGCGACGATCGTGGGAAACGACGGAACCCGCGCGCGATTGTCGTACTCGGTCTCCCAGTCGATCATCGCCATCCTGCGTTCGGGCGCTCGTTGCGCCGGCCCCTCTGACGCGCCGGCGCCGTTGCGCGCGACCGCCATTTATTTTATGCTTAAAACATATCGGGCGAGCCGCGCCCGTCAAGACGGGAAATGATGAGCCTCCGAGATCAGCATATCCTGGTGACCGGCGCAGGGCGCGGAATCGGCGCCGCGATTGCAGCGACTCTGTCTCGCGCCGGCGCGAAGGTGACAGGCCTCGGCCGTTCGCAGGCGCCTCTGGCCGCGCTTGTCGCGCGCGGCGCCGCTGCGGGCTATGTTCTGGCGGACGCGACCGACGCCGCTGCGGTGCGCGCCGCCTGCGAAAGCGCCGCGTCCGAGCGCGGGCCGATCGACGCGATCGTGGCGAATGCCGGCGGCGCCGAAAGCGCGCCCTTCCGCCGCTCGGACGCCGCCATGTTCCGGCGCATGATGGACCTCAATCTGATGAGCGTGGTCAACGCCGCGCAGGCCGTTCTGCCCGGCATGATGGAGCGCAAAAGCGGGCGCGTGATCGCCGTCGCCTCGACCGCGGGCCTGCGCGGCTACGCTTATGTTTCTGCCTATGTCGCCTCCAAGCACGCCGTGATCGGTCTCGTCCGCTCGCTCGCGCTGGAGACGGCGGCGAGCGGCGTCACCGTCAACGCCGTATGTCCGGGCTACGCCGACACCGACATGACGGAAGAGAGCATCGCGCGCATCGTGGAGAAGACCGGCCGTTCCGCCGAGGACGCGCGCGCCGAACTCGCGAAGCACAATCCGCAGGGGCGCCTCGTCGCGCCGGACGAGGTGGCGGACGCGGTTCTGTGGCTGTGCGGCGCCGGTGCGTCGGCGATCACCGGACAGGCGATCGCCGTCGCCGGCGGCGAGGTGATGTGATGAATGACAGCGTGGTCGCGCTTGACGCGGAAGCGAAGGCGCTGGAAGCGCCTGCCGACCACAAGGACGAGTTGCGCCTGTGGCTCAGGCTTCTGACCTGCGCCAACCTTGTCGAGGCGACGGTGCGTCGCCGGCTGCGCGACTCGTTCGATGAAACCCTGCCGCGCTTCGATCTGATGGCGCAGCTCGATCGCGCGCCGGACGGCATGACGCTGTCCGAGCTCGCGCAGCGCATGATGGTGTCGAACGGAAATCTCACCGCCCTGGTCGAGCGGCTGGTGGAGGTTGGGCATCTCACGCGCGCGCCGTCGCCGTCCGACCGGCGCGCGCAGATCGTGGCGTTGACGCCCGGCGGCCGACGCGCTTTCAGGAAAATGGCCGGCGCGCACGAGGACTGGATCGCCGACATGATGTCCGGCCTCAACGCGAAGGATCAGGCCGACCTCATGCGCGCGCTCGGCAAGTTGAAAAGCTCGACCCGGCGCGCCGCCGAAAAGGATTCTGGAACATGATGGCGAACGCAGTCTCCCTGCCGCTCTCGGCCTATGAGCCGCGGCATTTTCTTCTTTCCGTGTCGGGCAAGGTGGCGCATGTCACGCTCAACCGGCCCGAGAAGAAAAACCCGCTCACCTTCGAGAGCTATCGCGAGCTGACCGATTTCTTTCACGCGGCCGCGAAGGACGAGGAGATCAAGGCGCTCGTGATCTCCGGCGCCGGCGGCAATTTCTCCTCCGGCGGTGACGTGTTGGAGATCATCGGCCCGCTCGTCGCGATGAACACGAAGGACCTGACGAAGTTCACGCGCATGACTGGCGAACTGGTGAAGGCGATGCGCGCCTGCCCGCAGCCGATCGTTGCGGCGATCGACGGAATTTGCGCCGGCGCGGGCGCCATCATCGCGATGGCGTCGGACCTTCGCATCGGAACCGCCGGCGCGAAGGTGATGTTCCTGTTCAACAAGGTGGGCCTCGCCGGCTGCGACATGGGCGCCTGCGCGATCCTGCCGCGCATCATTGGCCAGGGGCGCGCGAGCGAGCTTCTCTACACCGGTCGGGCGCTGCGCGGCGAAGAGGCGGAGCGTTGGGGCTTTTTCAACCGCCTGTGCGATTCAGCGTCGCTGCTCGCCGACGCTGAGACGCTGGCGCGCGAGATCGCGGCCGGGCCGACCTATGCGAACGCCATGACCAAGCGCATGCTCGAGATGGAATGGGCGATGTCGGTCAATGACGCGATCGAGGCCGAGGCGGTTGCGCAGGCGCTCTGCATGACGACGGAGGATTTCGCCCGCGCCTATCGCGCCTTCGCCGCGAAACAGACGCCCGTCTTCGAGGGCGATTGAAATGATCGAGCGGCGCTCTCCTTTCCGACCCTCCCGGCGCGGCCCTGACGGAAGCTGTTGAGATAGAGCGGGAACAATGGCTGACTTGTCTTTCCTGTCATGGCCTTTCTTCGAGCCGCGTCATGCGGAGTGGAAAGCGCGCGTCGATGCATGGGCCGCGGCGAACGTTCCGTCCCTGGTCGATCATCACGATGTCGACGGCTCCTGCCGGAAGCTCGTGAAAGCTCTGGGCGACGCCGGTTTTCTGAAAGCCGTGGCGCCGAAGGAGTTCGGCGGCCTGTTCGAGACCTATGACGTCCGCTCGCTCTGCCTCGCGCGCGAAACGCTCGCCTATCATGACGGTCTCGCGGATTTCGCGTTCGCGATGCAAGGGCTGGGCACGGGCCCGATCACGATCGCCGGAACGGCCGAGCAGAAGGCGCGCTATCTGCCGCCCGTCGCGCGCGGCGAGCGCATCGCCGCCTTCGCGCTGTCCGAGCCGGACGCGGGGTCTGACGCCGCGGCGCTCGCGACGACGGCGACGCCGGACGGAAACGCGCATCTCAGGCTCAACGGCGAGAAGATCTGGATTTCGAACGGCGGCATCGCCGACCACTATGTCGTGTTCGCGCGCGCGCCGGAGTCGCAGGGCGCCAAGGGCGTCTCTGCCTATATCGTCGACGCCGACGCGCCCGGCCTCGAGATCGCCGAGCGCATCGACGTGATCGCGCCGCATCCGCTTGCGCGCCTGCGCTTCAATGACTGCCGGATTCCCGCCGCCAGCCTGCTCGGCAAGCCGGGCGACGGCTTCAAGATCGCGATGGCGACGCTCGATGTGTTTCGCTCGACCGTGGGCGCGGCCGCGCTCGGCTTCGCGCGCCGCGCGCTTGACGAGGCGGTGGCGCGCGCGACGACGCGCCAGATGTTCGGCGCCGCGATGAGCGAACTGCCTCTGACGCAGGCGTCTCTCGCCGAGATGGCGACCGATGTCGATATCGCCGCGCTGCTGGTCTATCGCGCGGCCTGGACGAAGGACGGCGTCGCGCCGCGCGTGACGCGCGAGGCGGCGATGGCGAAGATGGTGGCGACGGAGACCGCGCAGACGGTGATCGACAAGGCCGTGCAGATTTTCGGCGGCCTTGGCGTGAAGTCGGGCGTGAAAGTCGAAACCCTCTATCGCGAGATTCGCGCGCTGCGCATTTATGAGGGCGCGACCGACGTGCAGAAGATCGTCATCGCGCGCGAAACATTGAAGGCGGCTGCGGCGAAAGCGGCGGCAGGTTAATTGCATTCATCGCGACGACCGGAGGGAGATCACGATGGAGAGAACTGTTTGCGTTGCGCCTGAAGACGAAGGGAAGGGGCTCTCATTCGCGTCCGTGGCGCGACAGGTGTTCTCGGCGGGCGTGGAGAGAAGGCCGGCGCCGCTTTGGTCATGGCGGAGGTCGTGATGGAAAAAAGCGCTCACCTCGATAGTTTCGCGCGGGACAATCTCCCGCCGCCGGAGTTGCAGCCGGAATTTCTCTTCGCCCTGCCCGAGCTGCGTTATCCGCGGCGGCTGAACTGCATCACCGAGTTTCTCGACACATGGGTCGCGGCGGGCCGCGGCGATCATCCCTGCCTGATCTCGCCGGCTGAAACGCTGAGCTATGGCGAATTGCAGGATCGCGTGAACCGCATCTGCAATGTGCTCGTCAGCCGGCTCGGCATGAAGCCGGGTCATCGCGTGCTGTTGCGCTCCGCCAACAACCCGATGATGGTCGCGGTCTATTTCGCCGTCATCAAGGCCGGCGGCGTGGTCGTCGCGACCATGCCGCTGCTGCGGGCGAAAGAGCTGGCTTATCCTGTGGTCAAGTCGCGCATCGCGCTCGCCGTCTGCGACGCCAGGCTGAAGGACGAGATGGAGAAGGCGCGTTCGCTCGCTCCGGATCTTCAGCGCGTCGTCTATTGGGGCGACGGCGGCTCTGACTCGCTTGATGCGATGATTGCGGACGCTTCACCGGACTTCGCCGCCTGCGACACCGCGATCGACGATGTCTGTCTCATCGGCTTCACCTCCGGCACCACCGGCGAGCCGAAGGGCACCATGCACTTCCATCGCGACATGCTCGCGATCTGCGACGGCTATGCGCGCCATGTGCTGCGCGCCACGAAGGACGATATTTTCATCGGCTCGCCGCCGCTCGCCTTCACCTTCGGCCTCGGCGGGCTCGTTCTGTTTCCTCTGCGGGTCGGCGCATCCGCCGTGCTGCTCGAAACGGCCTCGCCGGACGACCTGATGCAGGCGATCGAAAAGTACCGCGCCACCGTCTGCTTCACCGCGCCGACCGCCTATCGCGCCATGCTCGGAAAGCTCGACAAGTTCGATATGTCCTCCCTGCGAAAATGCGTGTCGGCCGGCGAGCACCTGCCGAAGGCGACGTTCGAGGCGTGGGAAAAGGCGACGGGCTTGAAACTCCTCGACGGCATCGGCGCGACCGAGATGCTGCACATCTTCATCGCCGCGCGCGAGGAGGAGATCAGGCCGGGCGCGACCGGAAAGCCGGTTCCGGGATACGAGGCGAAGATCATCGACGGGAACGGCGCCGATCTGCCGCCCGGATCTGTCGGCCGGCTCGCGGTGCGCGGTCCGACAGGCTGTCGCTACCTCGCCGACGAGAGGCAGCGCAAATATGTGGTCAACGGCTGGAACGTCACCGGCGACACCTATCTCATGGATGAGGACGGCTACTTCTGGTACCAGGCGCGGTCCGACGACATGATCGTGTCGTCGGGTTACAATATCGCCGGTCCAGAGGTGGAAAGCGCATTGATGGCGCATGGAGCGGTGGCCGAATGCGGCGTGGTGGGCCAGCCGAACGACGAGCGCGGCATGATCGTGAAGGCGTTCGTCGTGCTCAAGCCGGGCGTCAAGGGCGACGCGGCGATGGCGAAGGCGCTGCAGGACTTTGTGAAGCAGGAGATCGCGCCGTTCAAATATCCGCGCGCGATCGAGTTCGTGGACAGTCTGCCGCGGACGGAATCTGGAAAGCTGCAACGCTTCGCTCTGCGCGAGCGCGCGGCCTCGAATGACAGGATACGTTGAATGACTACGAAGTTCATTCCTTCGCCGCTGAATGAGGACGAAGCGCCGCGCGCCCTGCTGCCGCAGGGCTGGCCGCGGCCGCGCGGCTACGCCAACGGGATGACGGCGAGGGGCCGGCTGGTGGTCACGGGCGGCGTCGTCGGCTGGAACGTGATGGGCGATTTTCCGGACGGCTTCGTCGCGCAGGCGCGCCAGACCTTCAGGAACATCGTCGATATTCTCGCGGAGGGCGGCGCCGAGCCGAAGCATCTCGTCCGCCTCACCTGGTATATCACCGACATCGACGCCTATACGGAGAACCTGCGCGAGATGGGCCGGGCCTACCGCGAGACGATCGGCCCGCATTTTCCCGCGATGGCGGTCGTGCAGGTCGTCCGCCTGGTCGAGAAGGCGGCGATGATCGAGGTCGAGGCGACGGCCGTCGTCCCCGAATAAGGCGGCGTGCGCCTCGGGAAGGTCTTCGCAGAAGCCCGTCGGCGCTTTCCCCGCGGAGGGGAGCGCCGGATCGCGATCCGGGCCTGCGTCACATTATTCCAAAAACCGGCCTCGAAAACGCAATCCGACCCGGCTTGACCCGCGCGCCGCCGCCGTCATCGTGTGAGCGGCTGCCCAAGGGGTTCAATATGTCGGTTTCCGCTGGCGATCTCGCCATTCTCACCGCGCTGGAGCAGAAGGCGCTGTGGCTCTCTTCCTGGATGATCCACAACGCCAATCATCTCCGCCCGAGCGAGGATGGTTTGAAGGTCGGCGGCCATCAGGCGTCCTCGGCCTCGCTCGCCGCGATCATGACCGCGCTTTACCTGCGGGTGCTTCGGCCGCAGGACCGGGTCGCGGTCAAGCCGCACGCCTCGCCGATCTTCCACGCCCTGCAATATCTGCTCGGCAAGCAGTCGCTCGAGAAGATCGAGAACTTCCGCGGCTTCAAGGGCGCGCAGAGCTATCCCTCGCGCACGAAGGACGCCGACGACGTCGATTTCTCCACCGGCTCGGTCGGCCTCGGCATCGCGCAGACGCTCTTTTCCTCGCTGGTGCAGGATTATGTGAAGGCCAAGGGCTGGGCGAAGGAGTGGCCGGAGGGCCGCATGATCGCGCTCTGCGGCGACGCGGAGATGGACGAGGGCAATATCTTCGAGGCGCTGCTCGAAGGCTGGAAGCATGGCGTCCGCAATTGCTGGTGGATCATCGACTATAACCGCCAGTCGCTCGACGCGGTGATCCGCGAGGGGCTGTGGGAGCGCTTCGAGACGATCTTCCGCAATTTCGGCTGGGACGTGGTGATCCTGAAATACGGATCGCTGATGGAGGCGGCGTTCCGGGAGCCGGGCGGCGAGAAGCTGCGCGACTGGATCGACAACTGCCCGAACCAGCTCTACTCGGCGCTGACCTATCAGGGTGGCGCGGCCTGGCGGAAGCGACTCAATGATGAGATCGGCGATCAGGGGCCGGTTTCGAAACTGATCGAGAGACGCAGCGACGCCGAATTGCAGGCGCTGATGACCAATCTCGGCGGGCATGACTTGCCCGGCCTGCTCAAGGCTTTCGAGGAGGCGGCGAAATATGACTGCCCGACCTGCTTCATCGCCTACACGATTAAAAGGCGCGGGCTTCCGCTCGCCGGCCACAAGGACAATCACGCCGGCCTTCTGACGCCGGCTCAGATCGACAGCGTGCGGCAGGCGATGAACATCCGTCCCGGCCATGAGTGGGACAGGTTCGAGGGCCTCGACATTCCGAAGAAGGAGATCGAGGCTTTTCTGGCGAAGGTTCCGTTCGTCGCCAAAGGCGCGCGCCGCCTGAGCGCGCCGCGCGTGGAGGTTCCCGCGACGCTGCCGACGCCGTCGCCCGGCGCCAAGCCGCTCTCGACGCAGATGGCGTTCGGCCAGATCCTGAACGAGATCGCGCGCGACGAGTCCGATCTCGCCAGCCGCATCGTCACGACCTCGCCGGACGTGACGGTCTCGACCAATCTCGGCCCCTTCATCAACCGCAGGGGTCTGTTCGCGCGCGCCAGCATGGCCGACACCTTCAAGAGCGAGCGCGTGCCGTCGACCTATTCGTGGGAGTTCTCGCCCAAGGGGCAGCACTGGGAACTCGGCATCGCCGAATCCAATCTCTTCATCATGCTGTCGGCGCTCGGCCTGTCGCATTCGATCTTCGGCGAGCGGCTGCTGCCGATCGGCACCGTCTATGATCCCTTCATCTATCGCGGCGCCGACCAGCTCAATTACGCCTGCTATCAGGACGCGCGCTTCATTCTGGTCGCGACGCCGTCCGGCGTTTCGCTTGCGCCGGAGGGCGGCGCCCATCAGTCGATCGGCACGCCGCTGGTCGGCATGGCGCAGGACGGGCTCGCCGCGTTCGAGCCTGCTTTCGCCGACGAATTGTCGGTGATGATGCGTTTCGCCTTCGATTATATCCAGCGTGACGGCGGCGCCGGCGGCGCGGAGCCTAATGAGAAAACATGGCTGCGCGACGAGACCGGCGGCTCCATCTATCTGCGCCTCTCGACGCGCGCGATCGAGCAGCCGACGCGCGAAATGACGCGCGAACTGGCCGAGGATGTGATCGACGGCGCTTATTGGCTGCGCAAGCCCGGTCCGAATGCGCAGATCATCGTGGCCTATCAGGGCGCTGTCGCGCCGGAGGCGATCGCGGCGATCGGGCTGATGGGCGAGGACCGGCGCGATGTCGGCCTGCTCGCCATCACCTCCGCCGACCGTCTGAACGCCGGCTGGACCGCCGCCCAGCGCGCGCGCGAGCGCGGGCTGGTTCACGCGACGAGCCATATCGAGCGGCTGCTCGCGGCCGCGCCGTCCCATTGCGGCTTGGTGACGGTGATCGACGGCCACCCGGCCACGCTCGCCTGGCTTGGCTCCGTGCAAGGCCACCGCGTGCGCGCGCTCGGCGTCGAGCATTTCGGCCAGACCGGAACGGTCGCGGACCTCTACCGCCATCACGGGATCGACGCCGCTGGCATCCTGAAGGCGGCCGAGACGCTCACGCCCGGCCGGCCGATCCGGGCGCTGACCCGCGTCGCGTAAGCGGACTCCCGGCCGGAGCCGGGGGGCAACGCCGGAGCGGAGCTGCGCCATAATTTCTATGATCAAAATCCTAGGAAAAAAGTCATTGACAGCGTGACGCTGGTCCGGTAGGGTTCAGGCACGCTCAAGAATTGTGACTGGGCGGCGCGGCCGGACGGGCCGCTGAAATTCTTCCCGCGGTTGATCGCGGCGACCTCTCAGGAATCAATCATGGCTGATCAGCGCTCCTCGCGCGCGGCGCCGCCGCGCGCCCATGCCGCCGGCGCGACGTCCCTTGAAACCGCGGCGCGGACATCGCCGCGCGAAGCCGCCGGCGCCGAACGCCGCGACAGGGCGGCCGATGACGGGCGCGGCCGGCGGCGGCAGGCCGTCTCCGACGCGCCGGCGCGCCGCTGATGGCGGCGGTCCTTTCGCGACAGGGCTTCCGATGGGCGTGAAGAAGCGAAATCCGTTCGAGCCCCTGTCGCGCGAGACGATCGATGCGGCGAAGGCGCTTTACGAAGAGGATGTCAAAGCGACCGAGATCGCGCGGCGGCTGACCGTTTCCGCGTCGACCGTGAGCCGCTATGCGGCCGCTGAAAAGTGGCGGCGATCACGCCGGCGCGCGGCGAAAGGCGAAGCCGAGAAGCCGGCGCGGAAATCCGGCCAGGCGAAACGCGCGCCGCAGGCGAAGACGCCGCGCCCCGCGCGCTCCGGCTCGCTGAAGGCGATCGCGCCGACAGGCGGCGACGACGCCCGCGCCGTTCCGGCATCGGATGCGGATCGTCAGAACGCGCTTGTGGATCGCCTCTGGCGCGTCGCCGAGAAGCACGTCGCGGAGATCGAGAAACGCATCGGCGCCGATGAGGCCGCCGCCGGCGAGCGCGACGCGCGCGCGCTTGCGGTGCTGACGCGCATGCTGCGCGAGCTTGCGGCCATGAGCGCCGGCGCGCGGCGGTCCGATGAGCCGGCGCAGGCGGAGGAGACGGATGACATCGACCGCGACATCCAGGAGTGCCGCAAGACTCTTACGCGGCTTCTTCGCGGATTGCCGGCGTCAGGGGCTGACGGAGA
Organism: Rhizobiales bacterium 65-9; assembly: GCA_001899525.1. Lineage (GTDB taxonomy): Bacteria > Pseudomonadota > Alphaproteobacteria > Rhizobiales > Beijerinckiaceae > Terrirubrum. The sequence goes on along the minus strand of MKVY01000027.1, from coordinate 19,054 downwards.
AACAGATCCTCGGCGCGATGTCGACGCGGCTTTTGCGGACGATGGCGACGGACTGGGAGTTTCTCGGTCGGGATGATCAGTTTCCGCCGGACGGCGATTGGACCGTCTGGCTGATGTTGGGCGGTCGCGGCGCGGGCAAGACGCGCGCCGGCGCCGAATGGGTGAGGGCGCTGGCGCTTGGCCTGCCGCCCTTCGCCGACAAGCCGGTTTCCCCCATCGCGCTTGTCGGTGAAACGGCCGCTGACGTGCGCGAGGTGATGATCGACGGCGTGTCGGGACTACGCGCCGTCCACCCCGCCCGTCAGCGGCCAACTTACGAAGCGACGCGGCGCCGGCTCGTCTGGCCGAATGGCGCTGTGGCGCAATGCTTTTCCGCGGAGGATCCCGATCAGTTGCGCGGCCCTCAGTTCGCGGCCGCCTGGGCTGACGAGATTGCGAAATGGCGCTATGCCGACGCGGCGTGGGACAATCTGCAGTTCGCGCTGCGGCTCGGCGATCGTCCACGCGAACTCGCGACGACGACGCCGCGCCCGGTTCCGCTGCTGAAGCGGCTTCTCGGCGATCCGAAGACGGCGGTGACGCGCGCGAAGACGAGCGCCAACATCTATCAGCTCGCGCCGGCTTTCTATGACGCCGTCGTCGCGCGCTATGTCGGCACGCGGCTCGGACGGCAGGAGCTTGACGGCGAACTGATCGAGGATCGCGAAGGCGCGCTGTTCTCCCGCGCGCTGATCGAGGCGTCGCGCGTTTCAGGCGCTCCGCCGCTGGCGCGCATCGTCGTCGCGGTCGATCCGCCCGCGTCCTCGACGCGCCGCGCCGATGCTTGCGGAATCGTCGCGGCCGGAATCGATGCGGCAGGCGTCATGTTCGTTCTCGCCGACGACACCGCGAGCGCGGCGCGTCCCGCCGAATGGGCGCGGCGCGCGCTGGCGCTGTTTCACCGGTTTCAGGCCGACGCGATCGTGGCCGAGGTCAACCAGGGCGGCGACATGGTCGCGGCCGTTCTGCGCGAGGCGGATGAGAATGCGCCGGTGATCGCGGCGCGCGCCACGCGCGGAAAATATCTGCGCGCCGAGCCCGTCGCGCATCTGATGGAGCAGGGCCGCGTGAAGTTCTGCGGCGCCTTTCCGGCGCTGGAGGATGAGATGTGCGATTTCTCCGCCGGCGGCCTGTCGTCTGGCCGTTCGCCCGATCGCCTCGACGCCTTCGTCTGGGCCGTGACGGCCTTGACGCGCGCGGGAAGCAACGGCCCCCGCGTCAGGGCGATCTGAGCGCAGTCGAAAACGCCGCCCCTCGGTTGAAAAAATACTCATGAGGTGAGTAATGCCTTCATTGCTTCAGCGATGGTTCGGCCGCGCGGATCAGCGCGAAGTGAAGGATTCCCGCGCCGGGCCGCTGATCGCCTTCTATGATCAGGGCCGGCCCCGCTGGACGCCGCGCGATTACGCCGCGCTGGCGCGCGAGGGCTACCAGAAGAACGCCGTCGCCTTTCGCTGCGTCCGCCTCGTCGCCGAATCCGTTGCGTCCGCGCCGATGCTGCTGTTCGACGGGCGGCGCGAACTGGATGAGCATCCCTTTCTCGCTCTCATGAGCGCTCCCAATCCGCGCGACGGCGGCGCCTCATTTCTTGAGGCGATCGCGTCGTATCTGCTGGTGGCGGGCAACGCCTATATCGAAAGCGTGCTCGTCGACGGCGAGCCGCGCGAGCTTTACGCGCTTCGACCCGACCGCATGCGCGTCGTTCCCGGCGTTGGCGGTTGGGCCGACGCTTACGACTACACGGTCGAAGCAAGCACGGTGCGCTTTCGTCAGGACCGCGCGCCCGTGCCGTCGATCCTGCATCTGAATTTCTTTCATCCCCTCGATGATCACTATGGCCTGGCGCCGATGGAGGCGGCAGCGTCGGCGCTCGACATTCACAACGCCGCCGGCCAGTGGAACAAGGCGCTGCTCGACAACGCCGCGCGTCCTTCCGGCGCGCTGGTTTACGCCGCCGGCGATCACGCGCATCTCTCGGATGCGCAGTTCGCGCGCCTGAAGGCGGAGCTTGAGGAGAATTTCCAGGGCGCGGTGAACGCCGGCAGGCCGCTTCTTCTGGAGGGCGGTCTCGACTGGAAGCCGTTGTCCCTGTCGCCGAAGGACATGGATTTCATCGAGGCGAAAGCCGCGGCGGCGCGCGAGATCGCGCTCGCCTTCGGCGTGCCGCCGATGCTGATCGGTCTGCCGGGCGACGCGACCTACGCGAATTATCAGGAGGCGAATCGCGCCTTCTGGCGCCAGACCGTGACGCCGCTCGCGCTGCGCATCGCGCGCGCTCTGCTGCAATGGTTGAAGCCGGCCTGGCCGGACGCGCGCAACCTCCGCGCCGAGATCGACCTCGATCAGATTCCGGCGCTCTCCGAGGAGAGAAAAGCGTTGTGGGACCGCGTTCTTTCCGCCGGCGAGGTGCTGAGCGAGGACGAGCGTCGCTCAGCTCTCGGCTATGGCGCGCGGGCGTCGGCGGCGAGCGATGGATAGCCTTCGCCTGGTCGTCGAGGCGGTGATCGCGCGCGGCGATCTCGCGCATCTCGTGCTGGCTTTGTGGGCCGGCGGCGCGACGCTGCTGTGCGTCGTACTGGCGCGGGCGCTGACGGCCGCCAACGACGCGCTGGGCCGCGCCACGCGCGAGGTGTCGGACGCCAACCGCCACGTCAAGGATTTCGTCCGCGAGCTGACGCGCTTCAATCGCCGCAACGCGGCGTGACGCGCACTCTCTTTCGTCGAATGCAGGAGAAGAGCATGACGCGACCATCGCACGCGCGGCCGCAGGCCGGGCGCGGCCGCCGCGAGCGGCCGACGCCGGAGCCGGCCGAGGCGATCAGGGGTTTTTTCACCACGATCCGGAAGCTCGGCGCGCGCGCCCGCGGCGAGCCGGCTCAAGCGGCCGGCGCCGACCGGAACGGATCGCGCCAGTGACGTTCGAAGCGAGATTCGCGCCCCTCGACATCCTGCGCGCGCCGCCGCGCGGAAAAGACTGGGTCGGCCAGGACGACGGAGCCGTCGCCGGCTATGCGAGCCTGTTCGATCGCGTCGATATGGCGAACGACACGGTGGCGCGCGGCGCCTTCGTCTCGTCGCTGAGAAAGCGCGGCGCCGCAGGCGTTCGCATGCTCTGGCAGCATGAGGCGAAGGAGCCGATTGGCGTCTGGCTGTCGCTCGCGGAGGACGAACGCGGGCTCTATGCGCAGGGCCGGCTCAATCTCGCCGTGGCGCGGGCGCGCGACGTGTTCGCGCTCATCCGCCAGGGCGCGGTCGATGGCCTGTCCATCGGCTTCAAGGCCGAGCGCGCGCGCAGCGATGGTCGCGGCGGCGTGCGGCGGCTGATCGCGATCGATCTCTGGGAGATCTCGATCGTGACATTTCCCATGTTGCCCGAGGCCCGCGTTTCCGCCGTCGAACGCGACGCCTTCATGATCGACGGCGACGGAACAACGCTGGCCGCGCAGTTGAGGCGCGCCGCGACTCTTTTCCACGCGACAAGGAGCGCTGCATGAACGAAGCAATCATTCCCGAAACCAAGGCTGTCGAACGCGACGCGTCGGAGGCGCTCGCGAACTTCACGCGCGGATTTGAAATCTTCAAGTCCGACAATGACGCGCGTCTGCGCGAGATCGAGAAGCGCGGCGCCGCCGATGTGCTGACCAGCGAGAAGGTCGCGCGCATCAGCGACAGCCTCGATGCGCAGAAGCGCCAGCTTGACGAGCTTCTTCTCAAGCAGGCGCGCCCGCGGCTCGAGACGGGCGCGCACGCGGTCCACGATCAGCGCGTCGTTGAGCACAAGCAGGCTTTCGACGCCTATGTGCGCGCCGGCGAATTTTCCGGGCTGAGGGAGATCGAGAAAAAGGCGCTCTCGGCGGGCTCCGGACCGGACGGCGGCTATCTCGCGCCGCCGAACACCGAGGAGGAGGTGCTGCGCCGCCTCTCTCTCCTGTCTCCCATTCGCGGAATCGCATCCGTGCGCCGCGTCTCTGTCGGAACCTACAAGAAGGCCTTCTCCACCGTCGGCGCCGCCGCCGGCTGGGTCGGCGAAACGGCGTCGCGCCCGCAGACGGCGTCGCCGACCCTCGCCGAGCTGAGCTTTCCGGCGATGGAGCTCTACGCGATGCCGGCTGCGACGCAGACGATTCTCGACGACGCGGTGCTCGATATCGACCGCTGGCTCGCCGACGAGATCGAGACCGCGTTCGCCGAACAGGAGAGCGCGGCGCTGGTGAACGGAAGCGGGACGAGCCAGCCGAAGGGCTTTCTGAATTACACGAAGGTGGCGAACGGCTCCTGGAGCTGGGGCAATATCGGCTATCTCGCCACTGGCGTCGCCGGCGGCTTCGCGGTGAGCAACCCGTCCGATCAGCTTGTCGATCTGATCTATGCGCTGAAGGGAACGTTCCGGCAGAACGCGAGCTTCGTGATGAATCGCAAGACGCAGGCCGTCGTGCGCAAGTTCAAATCGTCGACCGGCGAATATCTCTGGACGCCGCCGGCGGCCGTCGGCCAGCCCGCGCTGCTGATGGGCTTCCCGGTCGTGGAGGTCGAGGAGATGCCGGACATCGCGACCGGCGCCTACGCGGTCGCCTTCGGCGATTTCCGCCGCGGCTATCTCGTCGTCGATCGCCTGGGCTTGCGCGTGCTGCGCGATCCCTATTCGGCGAAGCCCTATGTGCTCTTCTACACGACGAAGCGCGTCGGCGGCGGCGTGCAGGACTTCGACGCGATCAAGCTGATGAAGTTTGACGCGAGCTGACGCCGGCGCGGCGTATGCGCCGCCTGTCCCTCAGCGGCTGTAGTCCCGGGTGAGATCGGGAAACACCTGCCGGGGCGAGGGCGGCGCGACGCGGTTCGGCGCGCTCGCGCGCGGCGGCGCGACGGCGATCTCCGTCGAGGCGCGCAGCTCGCTGCTCGCCGCGCTGATCCAGCGGGCGTGGTCGCTGATCTCGGTTGCGACGGTGAGGCCGCCGCACGCGCCCTTCTTGCCTGGGGCGCCCGACGACCAGCTCACGATGCCGACCACCGTCGAGACGCCGGACGCATAGAGCGGTCCGCCGGAATCGCCGCGGCATCCCCCAAGTCCGATGCGGGCCTGGCTGCTCGAGCCGCCGATGGCCGCGATCATGCGGTTGTCGCGCCAGCTCAGCGCGCGGGCGCGCATCGGCGCCTCGCGCAGCGTGCCGGCTTTCGCCGCGCCGCGGCCGCTGTCGCTGCCGACGCCGAATCCGGCGAGCGTGAGATCGCCGGAGTCGCCGAAGCGCGAGATCGGCGCCGGGCTCATGTCGGCCGGAGCGGGGGCGGCGAGCCTGACCAGGGCGAGATCGGCGCCCTCCGCATCGACCGGGCGCGTCGCGAACCGGAACGAGGGATGGATGGTCGCCGCCGCGACCGACAGGAAGCGCGGCTTCATCCGTTCGTCGAGCGACACCACGGATTTGATCCGGTTGCGCGTCAGGCAGTGGGCGGCGGTCAGCACCAGGTCGCGGTCGATCAAGACGCCTGTGCAGAGGCCGCGCTGGAGAACGATGGCGACGGTGTGCCGGCGCGACCCGTCGGGATCGCGCACCGGCGGCGCCCCGATCACGGCGGCCGCAGGGCCGCCGAGGGCCAGAAAAACGCCGAGGGTGGGGAGAAAGGTTCTCATGAACAGGATTCTAGCCGGATGCGCTCCATAGTCGAGACGGCTGAGCCGGTCCTATTGTTCCCAGCGCGCCCGCGCTCCCCAACCCGCCAGAATGCGGTCGATCCAGGCCCGTTGCGGGCCGACCAGCACGCCCTGGGCGGGGCCGGCGCAGCCCGAGGCGCCGCCGGTGCCGCCCCAGGCGGTGATGGCGACGACGCGGCCCGCCGCGTCCAGCATCGGGCCGCCTGAGTCGCCCGGGCAGATTCCCGCGCTCGGGGAGCTGGCCCAGAGCAGGATTTTACTCGGCCCGTAGGGCGCGATCGCCGAGAGCTCGGCCCGCCGCATGGTTCCGGCGGTCGAAGGATCGCGCCTGTTGGTCGGGCCGAAGCCGAGCGCCGTCACTGCCTCGCCTGTCGCGGGAGGAGCGCCGGCGCTCAACGTCGCTGGCGAGAAACGCTGCGGAAGCGGCTCGGCGAGTCGCACCAGCCCGAGATCGATCGAACGTCGCCGCGTCCGCACCGCGTCGCGCGAAAATTCCGGATGCGCGGTCGCGCTGGCGGGCGAGGCGAAGGCTGGCTGGCCGCCTTCGCGCCAGTGCACGCGCATCGCCCGGCCGCCGGCGACGCAATGGCCCGCCGTCAGAAGCGTGCGCCGGTCGAGCGCCACCGCAGTGCAGAAGCCGCCGCCCTCGTTGAGGATCATGACGGCCGAACGGTCCTGATCCGCCGCCGGCGAAGCGCCGGTGAGCGCGGCGGCCGGCGCCGCGGCGAGCGCGGCCGACAACAGAATTGCAACCCTGGACGCCATGATGACACCGACCTTGCTTGAAGGGCCGGCAAGCGAACCTGTTTCGCTCGCGGACGTGAAGGCCCATTTGCGGCTGACCTCTTCCGATGAAGACGGGCTGCTTGGCAAACTGATTGTCGCGGCCCGCCTCACGGTGGAGGCTGCGTCCGGCTGCGAATTGATCGCGCAGAAATGGCGCATCGCTTTCGACCGCTGGCCGAGAGACGGCGTCGTGCGTCTACCGCTCAGGCCGGTGATCGCCTGCGACGCCGTACGGGTCTTCACCGATGCGGCGACAAGCGTGACGCTCGCCGCCTCCGCTCTCTATATCGACGCCTTCGCGTCGCCGCCGCGTCTGGTTCTGACGACCGCGCCGCCTGATCCGGGCCGCTCCGCCGGCGGAATCGAGGTCGATCTGACGGTCGGCTTCGGTGTCGATGCGGCGTCCGTGCCGCCCAATCTCCGCCAGGCGGTGACGCTGCTCGCGGCGCGCTGGTTCGAGCGGCGCGGCGACGATCCGCTGGATGGCCGCGAGGCGCCGCTGCCGCCCGATGTCGTCGCGCTCGTCGCGCCGCACCGATCGCCGAGGATATGATGGCCTTTCTTCGGCTCCGCGGGCGTCGCTCGGCCGGCGCGCTGCGCCATCGCATGACGCTTGAGGCGCCTGTCGACGCCGATGACGGCGCCGGCGGCCTGACGCGCGGCTATGCGGCGATCGATCATATCTGGGCCTCGATCGAAACGATTTCGGCGGACGCCGCTTTCGCGGACAATCGGCCTGGCGCGCGGCTGACGCGCCGCATCCAGATTCGCTGGCGCGCCGATCTCGACACCGGAAAACGCCTGCGGCTCGGCGCGCGCATTTTCCACATCCGGTCGGTCGCCGACGCCGACGAGCGGCGCAGCCGGCTGTCGCTGACGGTCGAGGAGGAAACGCCATGAGCGATCCGCTTCTGGCGCTGCAGGGCGCGATCGTCGCGACCCTCAACGGCGACGCCGCTCTCGTCGCGCTGCTTGGCGGCGAGAAAACCTTCGAGCATGCGCCGCCGGGCACGACCCATCCCTGGATCGCGTTCGAGGAGATGCGCTCGACCACGGCCGACGTCAGCGGCTATGCGACGCGCGAACATCGCATCGCGCTGCTGTGCGTCTCGCGTCAGCCGGGAACGCGCGAGGCGCTGGCGATCGCGTCGCGCGTTCAGGCGTTGCTGCACGACGCAACGCTCCCGCTCGACGGGCATCGCCTGATCAATCTCGCGGTGTCGTCCGTCGACATCATGCGCGCCGCCCGCGAGCCGCTGCGCAAGGCGCGCGTCTCCCTGCGCGCCGTCACTGAAACAATCTGACCGGAGACTTCGATGGCCGCCCAGAAAGGCAAGGATCTGCTGCTGAAAATCGATGACGGCGCGGGGACTTTCATCTCCGTCGCCGGCCTGCGCGTGAAGCAGTTGTCGTTCAATGCGCAGACGGTCGATGTGACCCACGCCGAATCGAGCGGCCGCTGGCGCGAGCTTCTCGCCGGCGCCGGCGTGCGGCGCGCCGGCCTGTCCGGCTCCGGCGTGTTCAAGGACGATGCGTCGGACGCCGAGGTGCGAACGCTGTTCTTCGCCGACGCGATCCGCGCCTGGCAGATCACGATTCCCGATTTCGGCCGCATCGAGGGGCCGTTCCAGATCGCCTCGCTCGAATATCGCGGCGAGCACGCGGGCGAGGTGACCTTCGATATCGCGCTGGAATCAGCCGGCGCTCTCTCCTTCTCGGCGATCTGAGGCGCGCATGGCCAATCTTCATCGCGGCGAGATCGACTGCGCCTTCGGCGGCAAAAGGCTGAAGCTCTGCCTCACGCTCGGCGCGCTCGCGGAGATCGAAGCGGGACTTGGCGTCGAAGGGCTCGCTGCGCTCGGCGAACGCCTGTCCAGCGGTCGCCTCGCGACTCGCGATCTGGTCGCGATCATCGGCGCGGCCGCGCGCGGCGCCGGCGAGCGCATCGACGATGATGAACTTCTACGATTGCCGATCGGGCGCGATCTGCCGGCGATGGTGGAGGCGGTCGCAACGCTGCTCGGTCTCGCCTTTGCGTCTGACGGAGCCACAGAAAACCCTCCGCCGCCGCAGGCGCTGACATGACGCCGGCCGCCTTTCCCTGGCGGGAGGCGATGGCGTTCGGTTTCGGCGTGCTGCGGCTGTCGGCGACGGAATTCTGGTCGATGGCGCCGCGCGAACTCGCGGCGGCGGCGCGCGGCGTCTTCGGCGAGCCGCCGCAGGCCTTGCGGCGCGATGAATTGGGCGCGCTCCTCGCGCGTTTCCCGGATGAAGGAGAGCCTCATGGCTGAGGAAGACGACATCGCCGGAACGCTGTCCTCGTCGCTCGATACGGCGCGCGAGCTGAAGGCGACGACGGACGCGCTCGGAAAAAGCATCTCGAGCGCCTTCGCGCGCGGCGTGGTTGACGGGCGCCGTTTCGAGGATGTGTTGCGCTCGATCGGGCAGCGCATGATCTCGTTCGGTCTGCGCGCCGCCTTCAAGCCCGTCGACAGCGCGCTGCAGTCGGCGCTCGGCTCGCTGTTCAGCGGAAGCTGGCTCGGCGGCGCCGGCGCGCCGCTCAACATTCTTCCCAGCGCGAGCGGAAACGCGTTTCAGTTTGGGAAGATCACGCCGTTCGCCGCTGGCGGCGTCGTCGCGGCGCCGACCTATTTTCCGATGAGCGGCGGCTTCGGCCTGATGGGAGAACGCGGCGCGGAAGCGGTGATGCCGCTCCAGCGCGGCCCCGACGGACGCCTTGGCGTGCGCGCCGCGCAGAGCGCCGCGCCGGCGGTCACCGTGAATATTGCGACGCCTGACATCGACGGCTTCCGCCGTTCCGAAAGCCAGGTCGCCGCCGCTCTGGCGCGCGCGGTTGCGCGCGGCCGGCGGTCAGTGTGAGGGCGCGATGCCGGTTGATTTTCATGAGGTCCGCTTCCCGCTGGACATCGCGCTCGGCGGGCAGGGCGGCCCCGAGCGCCGCACCGAGATCGTGACGCTGGGGTCCGGTCGCGAGAAGCGCAACACGCGCTGGGCGCATGCGCGTCGCCGCTACGATGCGGGGTACGGCGTGAAGACTCTCGACGCGCTCCATGACGTCATCGCGTTTTTCGAGGAGCGTCGCGGTCGGCTCTACGGATTCCGCTGGCGTGACCGCGCCGACTGGAAATCCTGCCGCCCCTCCGAAGCGCCGTCGCCTGTGGACCAGACGATCGGCGTCGGCGATGGCGCGCGCGTCGATTTTCAGCTCGTCAAACGCTATGGCGGCCTGCACGCGCCGTATGATCGGCCGATCAGAAAGCCTGTCGCGGGCTCCGTGCGCATCGCCGTCAGCGATGTCGAACAGACGGAATCGACGCATTTCACGCTCGACGCGGCGACCGGCGTTGTAACCTTTCTCTCGGGACATGTTCCCGCCGCGGGCGCGGCCGTCACGGCCGGATTTCTGTTCGATACGCCAGTGCGCTTCGAGGAGGATGCGCTGTCGATCGATTTCTCCGCCTTCGAGGCCGGGGCGATTCCGAAAATTCCCCTGATCGAAATCATTGTGTGACGCATGAGACCATTGCCTCCCGCGCTCGTCGCATCCATCGCCGGTGACGCGACGACCCTGGCGAAATGCTGGAAGGCGACGCGCCGCGACGGCCTTGTCCTCGGATTCACCGATCACGACCGCGATATCGCATTCGATGGCGTGACCTATGCGGCCAACAGCGGCGTCCAGGGATCGGACAGCGAAGCGAATGCGGATTTCGCCGTCGGCGGCGCGGATATGTCCGGCGCGCTGTCGTCGGATGGCCTGTCCGAGCGCGATCTCGCGAAGGGATTGTGGGACGACGCGACAATCGAGGTCTTCATCGTCGACTGGAGCAACCCCGAGGCGCGCGTCGCTGTCGACGAGGGCGCGATCGGCGAGATTCGCCGGCAGGGCGCGGCGTTCGTCGCCGAGATGCGCGGCATGGCGCATCGTTTCGACGAGGAGCGCGGTCGACGTTTCGTCGCATCCTGCTCGGCGTCGCTCGGCGACGCGCGCTGCGGCGTGAATCTTTTAGCATGGACGGCGTCGGCGGAGGTCGCCGGCGCGGACGGCGCGGCCCTGCTGCGCAGCGCCGGCCTGGCCGGATACGCCGACGGCCTGTTTCGCGCCGGCGCCTTGCGCTGGACGTCCGGCGAGAACGCTGGATTGATTCAGGAAGTCCGGGATCATCGCGCGGAAGGCGCGGAAGCGGTTCTCACGCTCTGGTCGCCGCCGCCTTTTGCGATCGCCGCCGGCGACGCTTTCACTGTTTCAGCCGGCTGCGACAAGCGTTTTGCGACCTGCCGCGACCGTTTCTCCAACGCTGCGAATTTTCGCGGTTTTCCCCACATTCCCGGGTCCGATCTTCTGATGCGCGTGGCGCGGCAGGGCGAACCGAACATGGATGGCGGCAGCTTCTTTCGATGAATTCCGTTTCGCGCGCCGACATCGCGGCCGAGACGCGCCGCTGGGTCGGCACGCCCTACGCGCATCAGGCGTCTGTCAGGCAGGTTGGCTGCGATTGCCTCGGCCTGCTGCGCGGCGTGTGGCGCGCGCTGCGCGGCGCGGAGCCGGAGCGCGCGCCGCCCTATGCGCCGGACTGGTCGATCGCCTCGCGCGAGGAGACGCTCCTGATCGCCGCGCGACAATATCTCGTTCCGGCGCCAAGCGCGCCGCGCTGCGGCGACGTGCTGTTCTTCCGCTGGCGCGAGGGATTGCCGGCCGCGCATGTCGCCATTCTCGTGAGCGATGAAACCTTCGCGCACGCCCATGACGGGGCTGAGGTCGCCGAGGTTTTTTACGGGCCCTGGTGGCGTCGCCGTCTTGCTGCGGCTTTTTCTTTTCCGGGAATGATCGACTGATGGCGACGCTTGTCCTGCAATTCGCCGGCGCCGCGCTTGGCGGCGCGATCGGCGGCCCGATTGGCGCAATCGCCGGTCGCGCCATCGGCGCGCTGGTCGGCGCCTCGATTGACGGCGCGATCGTCAATGGCGGCGGCCGCTCCGTCGAGGGGCCGCGCCTCACCGAGATGTCAGGGCTCGCCGCCACTGAAGGCGCGCCGATTCCGCGCGTCTATGGCCGGGCCCGCATCGGCGGCGAACTGATCTGGGCGACGCGGTTCGAGGAGGTGGTCAATGTCGTGCGCCAGCGCGGCGGCGCGTTCGGCGGCAAGGGCGGCCTGTTCGGCGGCGGCGGCTCGACGGAAACGACCTACAGCTATTTCGCCAACATCGCGGTCGGCCTGTGCGAGGGCCCGATCGCGTTCGTCCGGCGCGTCTGGGCCGACGGCCGGGAGCTCGATCTCACGACGCTCGCCATGCGCGTTCATCGCGGCGACGATGTTCAGGCGCCGGATCCGCTCATCGTGGCGAAAGAGGGCGCCGAGAACGCGCCGGCCTATCGCGGCCTCGCCTATGTCGTGTTCGAGCGGCTGCCGCTCGCCGATTTCGGCAACCGCATTCCGCAATTGTCGTTCGAGGTGACGCGGCCCGTTGCGTCGCTCAACGCCGATATTCGCGGCGTCAACCTCATTCCCGGCGCTGGCGAGTTCGCCTATGCGACGACGGCGGTGTTCCGCAATGCTGGCGACGGCGTGTCGCGGCCAGAGAACGTCAACCAGCTCACGCACGGCTGCGATTTGCGCGCCTCGCTCGATCAGTTGCAGGCGCTCTGTCCGAACCTCGCCAGCGTGACGCTCATCGTCACCTGGTTTGGCGATGATCTGCGCGCCGGCCATTGCGCGCTAAGGCCGAAGGTGGAGATCGCCGACAAGATCACGACGCCGCTCGCATGGCGCGTCGGCGGTCTCGACCGCTCGGGCGCGGCGGTCGTCTCCGTGGTCGCCGGCCGCCCGGCGTTTGGCGGAACTCCGTCGGATGATTCCGTTGTCGCTGCGGTTGCGGAGATCAGATCGCGCGGATGGAAGGTCAATCTCCATCCCTTCATCATGATGGACATCGCAGCAGACAACGCGCTGATAAATCCGTGGACGGGCGCGGCGCCGCAGCCGTCCTATCCCTGGCGCGGCGAGATCACGGTCGATCCGGCGCCCGGCGTTGCGGGAACCGTGGATGGCTCCGGCGCGGCTGCGTCGCAGGTCGCCGCTTTCGTCGGCGCCGCGACGCCTGGCGATTTTTCGACCGTCGGCGGCGCGGTTCTTTATGCGGGATCGGAGGAATGGTCGTTGCGGCGGCTCGTGCTGCACTACGCGCATCTCGCGGCCGCGGCCGGCGGCGTCGACGCCTTCATCCTCTCATCCGAACTGCGCGGGCTGACGCGCGTGCGCGGCGCTGGCGGAAGCTTTCCGATGACGGAAGCGCTCGTCGCCCTCGCGGCCGATGCGCGTGCGATTCTCGGCCCTTCGACGGCGATCACCTACGCCGCCGACTGGACCGAATATGGCG
>MKVY01000027.1:0-6105 GCA_001899525.1 Rhizobiales bacterium 65-9 | reverse complement strand
CGCCGATCTTGATTATCTCGCGTCGCGCGTCGCCGGCGGCGAAGGCTATGACTGGTTTTATGGGGACGGCGCCGACCGCGTCGCGCAGAACCGTCAGCCGATCACCGATGGCGCCTATGGCAAGCCCTGGGTCTATCGCGTGAAGGATCTTGTCGGCTGGTGGTCGAATCCGCATGTCGCGCGCGTCGGCGGCGTGGAGACCGCCGCGACCGCGTGGGTTCCTCGCGCGAAGCCGATCTGGCTCGCCGAGGCTGGGTGCCCCGCTGTCGATTCGGGCGCGAATGGTCCGAACGCTTTTCCCGACGTGAAGTCGGATGCGGCGGCGCTGCCGCCGTTTTCGCGCGGTGCGCGCGACGACCTGACGGCTCTGCGCGCGGTCGCCGCGACCGTGCGCCATTTCATGAGCGATGCGAACAATCCGCCGTCGCCGCTCTATGGCGGCCGCATGCTCGATGTCGCCCGCACGCATCTCTGGGCCTGGGACGCGCGGCCCTTTCCAGCCTTCCCGGCGCTCGACGCGATATGGGGCGACGCCGCGAATTTCGAAACCGGACATTGGCTCAACGGCCGGCTCGAGGGCGCGGGCCTCGACGAGGTCGTGCGCGCGATGGCGGCCGACTATGATCTTCCGGATCTCGAATGCGTCGGCCTCGACGCCTTCATCGACGGCTATGTGATCGACCGGCCCATGGCGCTGCGCGCGGCTCTCGAGCCGCTTGCGAATCTGTACGGATTTGGAATGCGCGGCGGCAGGCTGTCGCTGATTGGCGGCCGACGCGCGCCGTCCGCGTCATTCACGGCGGACGATCTCATCGTTGATCGCGACGGCCGCGCCATCGAGCTGACGCGCGCGCAGGAGACGGAGCTTCCCGCAGAAGCGACGATCGGATTCTCGGACGGCGACAACGATTATCGCCGCGCCGCCGCAGCGTCGCGCCGGCTGTCTGGATTGAGCCGCCGCCAGAGCGGCGTTGAGACCGGCCTCGTCGCCCGCCGCGGCGCCATGCAGTCGCTCGCGGACGTGATTTTGCAGAACGCCTGGACCGCGCGCGAAACCGCGCGATTCACCGCGCCGCCGACGTCGCTCGCGCTCGAGACGGGCGATCGCGTGCTGCTTGCCGGCGACGTTCCGAGGTTGTTTGAAATCACGCGCCTGTCGGACGGCGCCGCCGGCCGGGTGATTGAGGCGCGCGCGGTAGAGGACCGCCTGCGCGGCGGCGATGCGCCGGCGGCGGGCTCAGGCGTTTCAACCGCTCCTGCGATTCCAGGCGCGCCGCGGGTTGAACTGCTCGATCTTCCCGTCGCGCGCGGCGCGCCCACAACGTTGCAGCATGTCGCCGCTTACGCTGATCCCTGGCCCGGCGCGCTGGCGGCGTGGCGTCGCAGCGGCGGGACGGCGTTTGCTCTGGAGCGAACGATCCCTGCGCGTGCGATGATCGGCGCTCTTGTCGATCCGCTTGGCGCCGGTCCGCTCTGGCGATGGGATCGCGGCGCGTCTGTCCGCGTGCTGATGCGCGGCGGAACGGTAGCTTCGATCGACGACGATGAGGCCCTGGCCGGCGAGAACGCGTTCGCGATCCGCAAGCCTGGCGGCTCATGGGAGATTCTCGTCGCGGGCGAGGCGGAGCTTGTCGATGCGCGCACCTGGCGCCTGTCGAAATTGCTGCGCGGCCTCGGCGGCTCGGAAAACGCCGCCGCCGTCGCTGCGCCGGTCGGCGCGACGATCGTGCGGCTCGATCCCGCGGTCGCGCCTCTCGTCGATTCGCTCGACCGGATCGGGCAATCCGACACCTGGCGAATCGGGCCGTCGCGTCTCGATCATGCCGATGCGCGCTTCGTCGAGGTTTCATCCTCGGCGACCGCGATCGCGCTTCGGCCCTTTTCGCCCGTTCATGCGAAGGCGCGGCGCACCGTGGACGGCGTCGTCTTTTCCTGGATTCGCCGGACGCGGATCGACGGCGACGCCTGGGATGTCGCGGAGGTTCCGCTCGGCGAGGATATGGAGCGCTATGAACTCGACATTCTCTCTGCGGGCGGCGCCACGGCGCGCACGCTGACGGCCTCCGCCCCGTCTATTCTCTACCCCGCCGCTGACGAGATCGCCGATTTCGGCGCGCCGCAGTCCGTCATCGACATCGCGCTGGCGCAGATGAGCGTCGTCGCGGGCCGCGGCTTCGCGCGCCGCGTGACGCTCGCGGTTCGCTGAACCGATCGGCGCGGGTCGGCGCCGCACACCCCTCATCAGGAAGATCGAAATGTCACAATGGCCGGCGCAGTCGCCTGCGGCGATGAACGATTTTTATGGGAATCCCGATGCGAACCATGACGGCCGCGCCGATCCGGCGTGGATGAAAGCGAACCTTGTGCGCGTGAAGCCGCCTTATCGCATGAAATGGTCATGGGCGGGCGATGTGACGACGATCACCGTTCACCGGCGCTGCGCCGAATCGCTGTTGCGGGCTCTGGATGCGGTCGCGCGTCATTTCGGTTCGCAGCAGGCCATTGAGCGCGCGCGCATGCATCTGTGCGGCGGCGCGTTCAATTTTCGTCTGATGCGCGGCGGATCGAATCTTTCGGTTCACTCATGGGGCGCGGCGATCGATCTCGATCCCGAGCGCAACGGGCTTGGCCGGCGTTACGCCGAAAGCCTCGGCATGATGCCGATGGCGGTGGTGGAGATTTTCGCGCGCGAGGGGTGGGAATGGGGCGGACGGTGGTCCCGGCCCGACGCGATGCATTTCCAGGCGGCCGCTTCCGGCGCCGCGCCGCCGCGCCGGGCGCCTGTGAGAGCGTCCGCGAAAGGCGCGCGCGAGGCGCTGCTCGATCAGGTTTTTTCGCAGAGGAGCCCATCATGATGGATTTCAAGTCGCTCTGGCAGTCGAAGTCGTTCTGGGCCGGCGTGATCGGCTTCGTTGCGTCGCTCGGCGGCCTCATCGGAATCAAGATCGACCCGGACAAGGCCACGCAGCTTGCCGATCTCGCGCCCTTGATCGTCACCAACGTCACCAGCGCGGCGACGATCATCTTCAATCTGGTGTCGGACTCGCGGCGCGATGCGAAAGGCTGATGAGCGTCGCGGCCCAGATCATCCTCGCCATTCTCAATCTCGCCGGAACGCTCGCGGACGCCGCGCGCGAGCGGCGGCTCCTGAAGGCGGGCGAGGACGGCGTGATCGCCGAGAGCATGCGGCGGGCGGGCGATGATCTCGTCCGCGCGCAGGCGGCGCGCGAGGAGGCTCGCTCTCACGCTCTCGCCGCTTCTCCTGACGGCGGCCTGCCGGACGACGGCTGGCGGCGGGATTGAGGGCGCGAGCTTCTGCGCCGTGGCGCGGCCCATCGCCTGGTCCCGGAACGACACCCGCGAAACCCTGGCCGGAATCGCCGAGCACAACGCGGTCGGCAAGGCGATCTGCGGCTGGGCGCCGCCCGCCCGCTGAGGCCGCCGGGGCCGACGATGGTCCTCCGGGCCGCGCCCTCGCGCGTCCGTTTGCCTCGCGCGTCGCCCCCAGGGGGACGCGCGCCTTTCGTTCAGTGGCGGTTCACGCTGGGTTGGGGCATGATCGCCGCATGCAAACGCAATGCGCCACGGTCTTCATGATGTGCGCCGTCAGCCTGGCGGGCTTCCCCGATTCCTCGATCGCGCAGCAGGAGACCTGCCTGTCGTCGAACGAAACCCGGGAGGCTGTGGCCGACAAGCGCGCGATTTCCCCCACCGCCGCGTTGCGCGCGGCGCGGACGAGCGCGAGCGGCGAGACCTTGCGCGCCCGTCTTTGCGTGCATAACGGCGATCTCATCTATTGGGTGACGCTGTTGACGCGCAGCGGCAAGGTCGGCCGCGTGATGGTCAACGCCGCGGACGGACAGGTGCTCGAAGTGCGCTGACGGGCAGGAGGCTTGCTTGCGGATTCTCGTGGTCGAAGATGATCGCGATCTCAATCGCCAACTTGTGAACGCGCTCGAACAGGCGGGGTATGCGGTCGATTCCGCCTGGGACGGCGAGGACGGACAGTTCCTGGGCGAGACCGAGCCCTATGACGCCATCGTTCTCGATCTCGGCCTGCCCAAGCTCGACGGCGTCAGCGTGCTCAAGGCCTGGCGCAAGGCGGGCCGCAAGACGCCGGTGCTGATTCTCACCGCGCGCGACCGCTGGAGCGACAAGGTCGAGGCTTTCGACGTCGGCGCGGACGACTACGTCGCCAAGCCCTTTCACATCGAGGAGGTTCTGGCGCGGCTGCGCGCTGTTCTGAGGCGGGCCGCTGGCCACGCCACCAACGAGTTGGAATGCGGACCCGTGAAGCTCGACGCCCGCGCCGGCAGGGTCACGGTCGGCGGCGAATCAGTGAAGCTGACCTCCCACGAGTTCCGGCTCCTGTCCTATCTCATGCATCACGCCGGCCGCGTCATCTCCCGCAACGAGATCGTCGAGCATCTTTACGATCAGGACTTCGATCGCGATTCGAACACGATCGAGGTCTTCGTCGGCCGGATCCGCCGCAAGCTTGGGGTCGACATCATCCAGACCGTGCGCGGGCTCGGCTATATTCTGAGTCCCCCCGGCGGCGCCAAGGCGTGATATCGCGCCGTTCGCTGCGCGAGGCGCCCATTGCGACGCGCCTTTTCGCGTCCGCCGCGATTCTGTCCGCCGTCATTCTCTGCGTCGCCGGCGTTCTTCTGTCCGCCATCTACCGCCGCACGACCGAGAGCGCGTTCGACGAGCGCCTGAACGTCTATCTCAAGGAGCTGGTGGGCGATCTTTCGGCGCCGACGGAGCAGGAAAGGAATGAGCTCGGCAATCTTGGCGAACCGCGCTTCAACCTTCAGGGGTCCGGCTGGTACTGGGAGGTTTCTCGGGCCGACGGCGGCGTGTTCAAGGCGTCGCGGTCGCTGTTCGGGCAGACATTGCCCAAGCTTGGCGAATCCGTTCCCTTCGAGCGCTTCCAGCCCTGGCGGCGAGGTTATGTGGCGCTGTCCGACGATCGGCGGCTGCGCGTCATCGAGCGGCCGATCGACCTGGGCGAGGACGGCCAGTTCGTCGTCTCCGTCGCGGCCGAATCCTCCGAGATTGAAAACGATATCCGTGAGTTCCAGCTTGCTCTCGGGCTGACCTTTCTTGTGCTCGGCGCGGCGCTGGTCGGCTCGACCTGGATTCAGGTGAATTACGGCCTGCAGCCGCTCGCTCACCTGCGCCGCGCCGTCGCCCGCATCCGTGAGGGCGAATCGGAGAGGATCGAGGGCGACTACCCCCGGGACGTGGCGCCGCTGGCGTCCGAACTGAATCTGCTGATCGACGCGAACCGCGAGATTCTCGATCGCGCGCGCACGCAGGTCGGCAATCTTGCGCATGCGCTCAAGACGCCGCTCAGTGTGATGACCAACGAGGTTGACGCTTCCGGCGGCCCCACCGCCGGCAAGCTCAATGAGCAGGTGGCGCTGATGCGCCATCAGATCGACTATTATCTCAATCGCGCCCGCGCCGCCGCGCTCGCCGGCGCCCTTGGCGCCGTGACCGAGGCGGCGCCGACGCTGGAGGCGCTGACCCGCGCTTTCTCGAAGATCTATCGCGAACGCGACTTCGACCTCGATCTCCCGCCCGAACATCTTCGCTTCCGCGGCGAAAAACAGGATTTTGAGGAGATGGTCGGAAATCTGATCGACAACGCCGGCAAATATTCGAGGCTTCAGGTGCGGGTCGCGGTGGTGGGCGAGGAGGCCGGCGACCGGAAGCGCCTTGTCGTCGTCGTCGACGATGACGGGCCGGGTCTGCCGCCGGACAAGCGCGCCGCCGCCTGGCGTCGGGGGCAGCGGCTGGACGAGACGAAGCCCGGCTCCGGCCTCGGCCTGTCGATTGTCAGTGATCTTGCCGGCATGTATGGCGGCGCCCTCGAATTCGACGTCGCGCCTCTCGGCGGCCTCAGGGCGAAACTGAGCCTGCCGGCCGTTTGACCTTTCCCTGATTTCGCCGCATGGACCCGCCAAAGGGCCGTCATGGGCGGTATGAAGCGAGAAATTCACACGAAATGGCGGTCGCCGGGCGCGACCCTGGCGATATGCCTGTTGACGGCGGCCTGCGCCTCGGCGGGCGCCCAGCCCCCTTCCGCCGTCGCCG
>MKVY01000026.1:24380-25404 GCA_001899525.1 Rhizobiales bacterium 65-9 | reverse complement strand
TGGGCGGAAAGCGGAACGCGGATCATCATCGTCGAGCAGCATCTGCAGATCGCCGCGCCCTACGCCGACACGGCGATGATCATCGAGCGCGGCAGGGTGAAGTGGTCCTGCGCGGCGTCGGAGCTCGATCGGCGCCTCGCCGCGGAAACCCATCCGGCGGGTTAGTCCCTTTGGACGATTAAGCGCGGGCGCCCGCGCTCTAGCGTCCGCGCGATCGAGCGAAAAGAGTTCTGATGAGCGACCTTGTTCCCCCGCGCAAGGCGGACATTGTCTATGAAACGGACAATCCGGTCCGCTACGAGGCCGACGGTCCCGTGGCGTGGATCGTGATGGACCGCCCCAAATTCAACAACGCGCAGAATTCGCAGATGACCTACGCGCTGGACGACGCCTTCCAGCGCGCGGTCAACGACGATGCGATCAAGGCGATCGTGCTGGCGGGCGAGGGCAAGCATTTCTCGGCCGGGCACGACATCGGCACGCCCGGCCGCGACGTGGCGAAGAGCTTCGAGCGCCGGCTTCTGTGGGCCGATCACGTCAACAAGCCCGCCGCCGAAATGCTCTATACGCGCGAGCACGAGGTCTATCTCGGCATGTGCCGCCGCTGGCGCGACGCGCCGAAGCCCACCATCGCTGCGGTGCAGGGCGCGTGCGTGGCCGGCGGGCTGATGCTCGCCTGGGTGTGCGATCTCATCATCGCGACCGACGACGCCTTCTTTCAGGACCCGGTCGTGCGCATGGGCATTCCCGGCGTCGAATATTTCGCGCACGCCTTCGAGCTGCCGCCGCGCGTGGCCAAGGAGTTCCTTCTCCTCGGCGAGCGCATGAGCGCGCAGCGGGCGCATCATTTCGGCATGGTCAACCGCGTCGTGTCGCGCGAGGCTCTGAAAGCCGAGGCGCAGGGCGTCGCGCTGAAGCTCGCCGCGCAGCCGCGCCTCGGCCTCTGGCTCACCAAGCAGGCCGTCAATCATGTCGAGGAGCTGCGCGGCAAGCGCGCGGCGATGGACGCGCACTATCACATGCA
>MKVY01000026.1:19736-24288 GCA_001899525.1 Rhizobiales bacterium 65-9 | reverse complement strand
GGCCTGGATGGAAGCCAATGTTCCGCGTGACCCGCTGCCGTCCTTCGATGCGTCGCGTGAAGGTTTCGAAGCGCATCGCGCCTGGGAGCGCACGCTGAACGAGGGGCGGTGGGGCATGGTGACATGGCCCGAACGCTATGGCGGCCGCGGCCTCGATCTGATCCGCTGGCTGATTTTCGAGGAAGAATACTGGCGCGCCGGCGCGCCGCTGCGCGTGAACCAGAACGGCGTCTTTCTCTTCGGCCCGACGCTCATGGAATATGGCTCGGACGAACAGAAGGCGCGCTTCCTTCCGCGCATGGCGGCGGGCGACGACATCTGGGCGCAGGCCTGGTCGGAGCCGCAGGCCGGCAGCGATCTGGCGGCCGTGCGCGCGACGGCGCGTCGCGATGGCGACGGCTACATTCTCTCCGGACACAAGATCTGGTCGTCGCGGGCCGTGTTCGCGGACTGGGCCTTCGGCCTGTTCCGCACGGATCCCGCCTCGGAGCGGCACAAGGGCCTGTCGCTGATCGTCTTTCCGCTTGATGCGCCCGGCGTGCGCGTGCAGGCGATTCCGCAGATCGACGGCGAAACGGGATTCGCCGAGATTTTTCTCGACGGCGTTCGCGTTCCGGCCGACCTCCGCATCGGCGGCGAGGGCGACGGCTGGTCGATCTGCATGGCGACAGCCGGGTTCGAGCGCGGCCTCATGCTGCGCAGCCCGGCGCGGTTCCAGATGGCGGCGAAGCGGCTGGTGGAGCTTTTCCGCGCCCATGAGGCGTCGTGCCCGCCGGAGACGAAAGCGGCTGTGCTGCAGGCCGTCATGGATACGGACGCCTATGCGCTCTCGATCTACTGGACGGCGTCGCGCATGCGCGCCGGCGGCGGCATCGGCGCGGAGGCGTCGGTCAACAAGATATTCTGGTCGGAGATGGACATCGCGCTCCATCGCGCCGCCCTGTCGATTCTCGGAGCGCGCGCGGAGCTTCTGCGCGAGGCGCCCGCCGCCGGCGATGTCGGACGCTGGCTCGACGGTTATTTCTTCTCGCTGGCCGGGCCGATCTATGCGGGGTCGAACGAAATTCAGAAAAACATCATCGCCGAGCGCATGCTCGGCCTGCCGCGCGGGTGACCGGCATGGATTTCCGTTTCACCGATGAGCAGACGATGACCGCCGAAGCGGTGCGCGCGCTTCTGGCCGATCGCTGCCAGCCGCAGGATTTGCGCCGCCTCATGCAGGCGGGAGAATCGCGCGACGACTCGCGCTGGGCCGCGATCGTCGAGATGGGACTGCTCGGCGCGCTCGCGCCGGAATCCGTCGGCGGCCTCGGCCTGTCGGAGCCGGATTTCGTCCAGATCGCCGAAGCGTGCGGTTACGCCGCCCTGCCCGAGCCGTTGGTCGAGGCGGCCGGCGTCGCGACGCCGCTGCTCGCCTCGCTCGCCGAGCGTCCCGAAGCCGCCGCCCTGCTTGAAAAAGTTCTCGCGGGCGAGGCCGTCGTCGTGGCGGCTCACCCGATCAATCCGGTCATCGCCGACGCGGATCTCGCCGCCGGCGTGCTCTCCGCGCGCGGCGGAGAGCTTCATCTCTTCACAGCCGAATCCTTGAGCTTCGTGCGCCAGCCCAGCGTCGATCCTTTCCGGCGCCTGTTCACGATGGAGGAGACGACGGGCGAATCCGTCAAGCTCGCAGAAGGCGCCGTCGCCGCCCGCGCGTTGTTGGATGCGCTCGATCGCGGCGCGCTGTTCGCGGCCGCGCAGCTTCTCGGCGTCGCGCAAAGGGCGGTGGCGATGGCCGCCGACTACGCCAGGGAGCGCAAGCAGTTCGGAAAGCCGATCGGCTCCTATCAGGCGATCAAGCACCTTCTCGCTGCGGCGCAGGTGAAAATCGAGTTCACGCGACCCGTCGTCTACGCCGCCGCGGCGGAGTGCGCCAATGGCGATGCGTTTTCTCGCGCGCGGATCTCTCATGCGAAGCTCGCGGCGGCGGATGCGGCGGATGCGGCGTGCCGTGCGGCGGTGCAGGCGCACGGCGCCATGGGCTACTCCTGGGAAGTCGACGTGCATCTTTTCCTGAAGCGCGCGCTTGCGCTCTCAGGCTGGTGGGGCGACGCGGCGTTTCATCGCGCGCGCGCCGCGACCCGCGTTTTCGGACGCCCGCTCGGCCCTGAAACGACATTTGCAGCGGATGCGAAGAATGGCTGACGCTTTCATCATCGACGCCGTCCGTTCGCCGATCGGACGCAAGAAGGGCTCGCTGGCCGCAATGCATTCGGCCGATCTCGGCGCGCACGCGATCAGGGCGCTCATGGATCGCGCCGGCGTCGATCCCGCAGCGGTGGACGACGTCGTGTTCGGCTGCGTCGAGACGCTCGGGCCCCAGGCCGGCGACATCGCGCGCACCTGCTGGCTCGTGGCCGGACTGCCGCAGCATGTGCCGGGCGTCACGGTCGATCGCCAGTGCGGCTCGGCCCAGCAGGCGGTGCATTTCGCCGCGATGGGCGTGATGAGCGGCTGCCAGGATCTCGTGGTCGCCGGCGGCGTGCAGAATCTCAACCTCATTCCGATCTCCGGCGCCATGCTCGCCGGTCGTGACTACGGCTTTCCCGATCCGTTCCGCACCTCGCCGGGCTGGCTCGCGCGCTATGGCGATCAGGAGGTGAGCCAGTTCCGTTCGGCCGAGATGATCGCCGAGAAATGGAGCATCTCGCGCGAGGAGATGGAGGCGTTCGCGCTTGAGTCGCATCGTCGCGCCATCGCGGCCGCCGATGAAGGGCGCTTCGCGCGCGAGATCGCGCCGATCGGCGCCTTCTCCGCTGACGAGACGCCGCGCCGCGACACAACGCCCGAGCGCATGGCGGCGCTGAAGCCGCTCGTCGAGGGCGGCCGCGTCACCGCCGGCGTGTCGAGCCAGAACGCCGACGCCTCCGCCGCGCTTCTGATCGCCTCGGAGCGCGCCGTGAAGACGCATGGGCTGAAGCCGCGCGCGCGCATCCATCACATGAGCGTGCGGGCCGATGATCCGGTGTGGATGCTGACGGCGCCGATTCCCGCAACGCGCCACGCGCTGGAGAAGTCGGGGCTGACAATCGGCGACATCGACCTGTTCGAATGCAATGAGGCGTTCGCGTCGGTGGCGATGGCGTGGATGAAGGAGCTCGCGATCCCCCACGAGAAGGTCAACGTCAATGGCGGCGCCATCGCGCTCGGCCATCCGCTCGGCGCGACCGGCGCGCGCATCATGACAACGATGCTGGCCGAGCTGGAGCGCCGCGGCGGGCGCTACGCGCTGCAGACCATGTGCGAGGGCGGCGGCCAGGCGAACGTCACCATCATCGAGAGGCTGTGATGCCCTGCTACGCCTTCGAGGGCATTCGTCCGGTCGTCCATCCCACCAGCTTCCTGCATCCGACCGCCTCGCTGATCGGCGACGTGATCGTCGGACCCGGCTGCTACATCGGCGCGGGCGCCTCGCTGCGCGGCGATTTCGGTCGCGTCATCGTCGAGGGCGACAGCTCCGTGCAGGAGAACTGCACGCTGCACACCGGCGCCGGCTCGGACTGCGTCATCAAGCGCGGCGCCACCATCGGGCACGGCTCGATCGTGCATGGCGCGACGGTGGGGGAGAACGCGCTGATCGGCATGAACGCCGTCGTGCTCGATGACGCCGTGATCGGCGAGGAAAGCCTCGTCGGCGCGCTGAGCCTCGTCAAATCCGACATGCGCGCGCCGCCGCGCAGCCTCATCGCCGGCAATCCGGCGAAGGTGGTGCGCGAGGTGCCGCCCGACGCGGTCTCGTGGAAGAACGACGGCGAGGGCGAATATCAGCGGCTGGCGCGGCGCTCGCTGACCGATTTCGTCGCATGCGAGCCGCTGGCGGAAGCGGAGCCGGATCGGCCGCGCGTATCGAGTCAGGCGCGCTCCGTGCGCCTGCGCGGAAAGACGCGGTGAGGATCGCATGAGCAGACTTTGCGAGGGACGGGTCGCCGTCGTCACCGGCGCCGGCCGCGGGCTCGGCCGCGCCTACGCGCTGCAACTCGCCGCCGAAGGCGCCAAAGTGGTCGTGAACGACCTTGGCGTGGGAACCCACGGCGACGCGACCGAGGAGCGGCCGGCTGACGAAGTCGTCGCGGCGATTCGCGCCGCCGGCGGCGAAGCGGTGGCGAATTTCGACGATGTCGCCGACTGGGACGCGGCGCGCAACATCGTCGCGACCGCCATCGACGCGTTCGGGCGTCTCGACGCCGTGGTCAACAATGCGGGCTTTGTCCGCGACCGCATGTTCGTGTCCTGCACGCCGGACGAATGGGACGCCGTGATCCGCGTTCATCTCAGAGGCCATTTCTGCGTCTCGCGTCACGCCGTCGATCACTGGCGCGCCGAGGCGAAGGCGGGACGGCCCGTCGACGCGCGCATCGTCAACACCTCCTCCGGCGCCGGCTTGCAGGGTTCGATCGGTCAGAGCGCCTATTCGGCGGCGAAGGCCGGCATCGCGACCTTGACGCTCGTGCAGGCGGCGGAGCTGGCGCGTTACGGAATCGCGGTCAACGCGCTGGCGCCGAACGCGCGCACG
>MKVY01000026.1:16867-19710 GCA_001899525.1 Rhizobiales bacterium 65-9 | reverse complement strand
CGACGTCACGGGGCAGGTCTTCGAGCTGATCGGCGGCAAGATCAGGCTCGCTCTCGGCTGGACCGACGGGCCGGAATACGATCTCGGCGAACGGTGGTCCGCCGCGGCGCTCGGCGACAAGATCATGGAGCTTCTGAAGGAACGTCCAGCGCCGAAGAAAGTCTACGGAAGCTGACGCTTCTGCGCGCGTCAGCGCTTAGGCGCTCGCGCCGCGGCTGGCGATCTCCTGCTCGCGCAGCGTCGTTTTCATCACCTTTCCCTGCGGACTGGTGGGCAGCGAGGAGCGAAACTCTACCGAGCGCGGAACCTTGAAATTCGCGATGTTGGCGCGCGCCCAGGCGATCAGCTCCGCCTCGGTGGCGCTCTTGCCGGGCCGGAGCACCACGAACGCCTTGCCGACCTCGCCGAGCCTCTCGTCGGGAACGCCGATCACCGCGATCTGTCCGATCGCCTCATGCGCGCTCATCAGCCGCTCGATCTCCGCCGGATAGCAGTTGAAGCCGCCGGTGATGAACATGTCCTTGAGCCGGTCCTCGATGCGCAGATCGCCGTTCTCGTCGAAATAACCGATGTCGCCCGAATGCAGCCAGCCGTCCGGATCGATCGTCTTCGCGGTGGCCTCAGGATCGTTGAAATAGCCGCTCATGGTCAGATAGCCGCGCAGCACCACCTCGCCGCGCTCGCCGTCCGGCAGCAGGCGGCCGTCCTCGCCCATGATGCGCACCTCCGTGTCCGGGAAGGGCTTGCCGGCGGTGTTGGCGATCTGCTCGTCATTGTCGTCCGCGCTGCACATGGCGCCATAGCCGCCGCACTCGGTGAGTCCGTAGCCGTTCACCACGCTCGCGAATCCGAGTTCGCCGCGCATGCGCCGGATCAGCGTCGCGGGCACGACCGCGCCGCCGGTGACTCCGAGGCGCAGGCTCGACCGATCGAACGCCGCCATGCGCGGATGCTGCAGCATGCCGTGGAAAATCGCCGGCGGACCGGGGATGACGCTGACCTTCTCCCGCTCCACGCGCTGCAGGATTTCCTCGGCGTCGTAGGTCAGATGCGGAATGAGCGTCGCGCCGCGCATCATCGAGACGATGGCGCCGGAGCGATAGCCGAAAGCGTGGAAGAAGGGCGGGATGACGAGGATTCGGTCGCCGCGCCGCACGCCGACGCGCGTCGCCCAGGCGTCGATCACGCGCAGGCATTGCTCGTGGCGATACATCACGCCTTTGGGATATCCTGTCGTTCCCGAAGTGAAGAGCATATCGCAGAGATCGTCAGGCCCGACGCCCGCCTCGCGCTCCGCGAGCGCTGCGTCGGAGACGCCTTCGCCGCGCGCGAGAAAGGCGTCCCATCCGAGGTCGTCCGGCCGCGCGTCGTTCAGCACGACGATCGTATGGAGCAGCGCCTTCGCCGCCGCGCTCAGCTGGTCCACGTAATACTGGTTGAGGAACGGTCCGCAGGCGATGAGCATCGTCGCGCCGCTGCGCCGCATCAGCTCCTCGACCTCAAGTCCCTTGAAGCGCGTGCTGGTGGGAATGAGGACGCCGCCGATCGACACCACGCCGAGCGCCGCGACGAACCATTTCCAGGAGTTCGGCGCCCAGATCATCACGCGGTCGCCCTTGGCCACGCCGGCGGCCATCAAGGCCTTCGCCGCCTTGCGGCGCGCGGCGTCGAGCGCGACGAAGGTCAGCCGCGCCTCTCCGTCCTCGACGGCGGAGGCGTCGCCGTAGATCTCGGCGGCGCGCGCGCACAGCGCATGAATCGTCGTGAACCGCCAGCCGGAATCGTGGATGTTGTTCATATCAGCCTTGCGGCCAGCGCCATACGCCCTGATACGCGACGCTCGCAGGCGCCGGGCGGCGGAGCATCGTCCGAAAAGACGAATGAATCCGGCGCGCAAAGCGGCTAGACCGGAGCAGCGCAAGCGGGGAGCATCATGACGGACGCCTCGTCCGATCGTCTGAAACTGTCGTTCGACGGCAAGGTCGCGCTCGTCACCGGCGGCGGCCGCGGCATCGGGCGCGCCATCGTCGAGGCGCTGCTGGAGGCTGGCGCGCGCGTCGTGTTCTGCGGCCGCACGGAGCCAGAGCAAAAGCCGTCTTTCGGCGGTCGCGTCGCCGATTTCATCGCCTGCGACGTGCGCAAGGCCGACCAGTGCAAGGCGCTGATCGATGCGGTCGCCGCGCGCTACGGGCGGCTCGATCTTCTCGTCAACAACGCCGGCGGCGCGCCGCCTGCCGACGCCGCCACGGCGTCGCCCCGGTTTTCAGAGGCGATCGTCGCGCTGAACCTGCTGGCGCCGATTCACTGCGCGCAGGCCGCCCACGCCGTGATGGCGGCACAGGAGACCGGCGGCGTCATCATCAATATCGCCAGTGTCGCGGCGCGCAGGCCCGCTCCCGGCGCCGCCGTCTATGGCGCGGCCAAGGCCGGGCTCGTCCATCTCACGGTGTCGCTCGCGCAGGAGTGGGGGCCGAAGATCCGCGTCAACGCGATCATCGTCGGATTGATCGAAACGGAGAACGCGGCGCTGTCCTACGGCTCGGTCGAGGCGCAGGAGGCGATCGCGCGATCGACGCCGATGGGCCGGATGGGCCGTGGCGCGGACGTCGCCGACGCGGTGCTGTTTCTCGCCAGTCCGCTCGGCGGTTTCGTCTCCGGCGCCGCGCTGGAGGTGCATGGCGGCGGCGAGCCGCCGCTGTTCCTCGATCTCGTCCGCCGCCACGCGCCGCCGGGCTAACCTATCCGGACGATGCGGCGGACGAAGCCGGCGCGAAGATGGCGGGCTGTCGCGCAGGGAGACCGTCCTTGAAAGTTCTGATCGTCGGCGGAACGGGCATGATCGG
>MKVY01000026.1:12310-16830 GCA_001899525.1 Rhizobiales bacterium 65-9 | reverse complement strand
GACGTCGCGCTCGCGGCGCGCAAACCCGCGCCGGCCGGCACGCCGATGGAATCCTTTCCGACGCTGATCGGAGACTATACGCAGAACACATTCTCCGAGCGCGATCTCGAACCGTTCGACGCGATCGTTTTCGCCGCGGGCAACGACATCCGCCATCTGCCGAAAGGCGTCGACGAGCATGAATTCTGGCGCGTGACGCAGATTGAGGGCGTGCCGAATTTCGTCGCGCTCGCCAAGCGCGCGGGCGTGAAGCGCGTGGTTCAACTCGGCAGCTATTATCATCAGGTGATGCCGCATCTCGTCGGGACGAACGCCTATGTGCGCGCGCGTTCGCTCGCGGACGAGAAGGCCCGCGCGCTGGCCGACACGGATTTCAACGTCTCGACCCTGAACCCGCCATCGATCGTCGGCGCCATTCCCGGCGTTCCGGCGCGGCGTTACGAGACTCTGGTCGCCTGGGGCAAGGGAAAGCGCCCGGAAATTCCGGATTACGCGCCGGCCGGCGGCACGAACTACATGTCCGTCCGCTCCCTGTCGGAAGCGATCTGGGGCGCGCTGCAGCGCGCCGAATCGGGCCAGGCCTATCTCATCGGCGACGCCAATCTCACCTTCCGCGATTTCTTCCAGAAGATTTTCGACGTCGTCGGCGCGGGCCGCACGCTGGTCGAGCGGAATCAGGAGCATCCGCTGCTGCCTGACGCCTTCATCGTGCCGGGGCGCGGCAAGGTTCTCGCCTATCAGCCCGACGCGGCGGAAACGCGCCTGCTCGGCTATCGCCGCGACGATGTCGATCATGCGATCGAGGAGGTGGTGCGCGCCGTCGACCGATGAGCATGCGCGCGACAGACGAGATTCTTCAGCGTTTCGCGCTGCGCCAGACGGCGGAGCGCTACGCGGTCGCGGTGGATCGCGGCGACGGCGCCCTGTTCGCCGCGCAGTTCACGCCGGATGGAGAGCTTGTCGCGCCGCGCGGGGTTTTCGCGGGCCGCGATTCGCTCTCGACCGTGCCGGCGATGATGCGCGGGCTCTACGAGAAGACCTTTCACGCGGTGCTCACCCAGGTCGCGGAGATCGAAGGCGATGAGGCGACGGCGGAAACCTACTGCATCGCGCGCCATCTCTATCGCGACGGCGAGCAGCGACGCATGTGCTACGAGATGACGATCCGCTACCAGGACAGGTTCGCGCGCTTGGGCGGCGCCTGGCTGTTCGCGCGCCGCGAACTGATCGTGGACGCGGCCTATCGTTTTCTCATTGAGGACGCGCGCTGAGGCGACGGAGACCTTTCATGGCGGATGAGCTTTCCATTCTCGGACTGGCGGGCAAGACGGCGCTCGTCACCGGCGGCGGCGCCGGGATCGGCCGCGCGACGGCGGAATTGTTCGGCCGCGCCGGCATGCGCGTCGCCGTCGCCGAGATCGATGCGGCGCGCGCCGCCGACGCGCGCGCCGCGCTCGTGGCGGCGAACGTCGATTCCCTTGTCGTCGAAGCCGACGTGCGGCGCGCCGACGAGGTGGCGCGGCTTTTCGGCGAAGTCGATGGGCGCTTCGGCCGGCTCGACGTTCTGGTCAATAATGTCGGCGATTATCTCGGCTACAAGAAGCCGTTCGAGGAGTCGAACGAGACGGAGTGGAACGAACTCTACGCCGTCAATCTGCTGCATATGTTTCATGTGACCAAGGCGGCCATTCCGCTGCTGCGCCGGGGCGGCGGCGGCGCGATCGTCAATCTGTCCACCATCGAGGCGTTTCGCGGCATTCCGCACACCGTCGCCTACGCGGCGTTCAAGGCGGCGATCACCGGCTTCACGCAGAGCCTCGCGGTCGAACTTGGAGCCGACAATATCCGCGTCAACGCGGTTGCTCCCGAGACCACCAACTCCGCGCAGATCGTGGCGACGCCGCGCGTGCCGCCGGAGAATCGCGACTACGTCAAGCGCTGGTTTCCGATCGGCCGCTTCGGCGAAGGCGCCGATTCCGCCGGCGCGGCGCTGTTTCTCGCGTCGGACAGTCTCTCCGGCTGGGTGACGGGCTCGACCATTCTGGTCGATGGCGGCGCGCTCGCCGCCGGCGCCTGGATGCGCCTGCCGGACGGGCGTAACTTCACCCATCTGCCGATCATCGTCGCCGACGGCTACACGCCGAGACCGGGCGCCTGATCCATCCGCGCCGCCTTTCGGCTTGCAAGACGAGGCAAAGGCGGCGCACCCTTCTGGTGCGGGCGGATTTGGCCGCTCCGGCGGACAACGACACGCGCCATGAAAAGCAAATCCGCAGAACCATCGAAAGGCGACGCCTCCCGTCTTATCGATGCGCGCATCAGCGAACTGAATGACTGGCGCGGCGAAACGCTCGCCCGCGTTCGCGCCGTCATCCGCGCGGCCGATCCCGACATCGTCGAGGAATGGAAGTGGCGTGGCGTTCCCGTATGGGAGCGCGACGGAATCATCTGCACCGGCGAGACTTACAAAGCCGTCGTGAAGCTGACCTTCGCAAAGGGCGCCGCGCTCGCCGATCCGTCCGGCCTGTTCAACGCCAGCCTCGACGGCAATGTGCGGCGCGCCGTCGACATCCGCGAAGGTGAAATGATCGACGAAGCCGCGCTGACGGCCCTCGTTCGCGCCGCGGTCGCGCTGAACAAAGCCGCGCGCGCGGAGCGCGCGCGGAAGAAGGCGCCTTGACGCGGCGAGTCACGGCAAAGCCGCGAAGGACCGGACTCCGCGTCTGAGCGTTCCGCTCACCCCTGCAGGAAGGCGACGACCGCATCGCGCGTGTGGGCGAGATGCTCCGCGAGCAGGCGCGGCGCGATCGCATCGCGCCTGATCACCGCCTCGGCCAATGCGCGATGCTCCGTCACGATGTCGCGGGTGAGCTTGCCTTGCTCGGTGCGGGCGAGGCGCAGCGCGCGGTAGCGCTCGGTCTGGTCGACCATCTTATCGATGAGCCTGAGCAGGCGCGGCGCAGGCGCCGCGGCGATGAGGCTGGCGTGAAAGGTGCGATGGCGCCGCTCCCATTCGCTGACGGCCGTGATCTTGTCGGGTACGGGCTCGGGCAGGGGCGCGCGCTCCATGCGATGAGCGGCGGCGAGAATGGCGGCCTCCCAGGAATCGTCGCCATGCGCCATGGCGAGCGTCAGCGCCTCGCGCTCCAGCGCGATGCGGATGCGGTAAACGTCTTCCACATCGGCGACGCTCGGCGTCGGCGCCCTCACGCCGCGGTGCCCGGTCGCCTCGAGCATGCCTTCTCCGACGAGGCGCGCCAGCGCCTCCCGCAGCGGGCTGACGCCGCAGCCATAGCGATCGAGCAGATCGCGCGTCAGCAGCGGCGCGCCGGCCGGCAGAAGCCCAGCGAGCAGGTCGGCCTTCAGAGCCTCATAGACCTGCTCGGCGAGGGTCCGCGCAGGCGAGGGCGGAGCGAGAATCTCGTTCATGAGGTCGATCTACCAGCATGAGCGTCCAATGTCGCCTGTTCCAATCTAAAAAAGATTTTGGAAAATATTGACACGATTGGAATTGGCGCCACAATGGCAGGGCTGTGACGGGAGGCGGGCGCATGTGGGGTTTGGCGACGGCGCGTATCGATGGCGTTGCGACGGCGTGTCTGGTCGTTGACGGGGCGCTGACGCCGCTGTCCGGGCTTGCCGCGTCGCGCGGCCTGTCGTTGCCGGGAAGCGTGGCCGAGCTGTTCCAGGACTGGGCCGCGAATGAGCCGAAGCTCGCCGCACTCGCCGGCGCGACCTCCGGCGGCCTTCCCGCGGCGGGCGCCGACCTGCTCGCGCCGCTGCTCTATCCCGGCAAGATTCTCTGCTCCGGCGCGAATTATTACGATCACATGGCCGAGATGGGCTTCCCCGGCGTGACCAAGGAAAGCCAGCGGCTGTTCTTCTTCATGAAGCCGCCGCGCAACGCCGTGGTCGGGCAGGGCCCGACGGTGCTGATGCCGCGCGGCACGAAGGCGTTCGACTGGGAGGTCGAGCTCGCCGCCGTCATCGGCAAGACGGCGCGTTACGTGACGCCCGAGCGGGCGCTCTCGCACGTCGCCGGCTACACCATTGCGCTCGATCTTTCGGCGCGGGATTTCAACCGCGCCCCCGAGCAGTTCTACAAGCTCGACTGGGTGGCGGGAAAAGCCAATGACACCTGCTGTCCGATGGGCCCGTGGATCGTGCCCGCGTCTTCGATCGGCGATCCGCAGACGGTGAGGTTGAAGCTCGCGGTCAACGGCGAGACGAAGCAGGACGGCGACGCCGGCCAGATGATCTTCTCCGTCGCCGAGCAGATCGCGCGCGCCTCCGAGATCATGACGCTCGATCCGGGCGATGTGATCCTCACCGGCACGCCCGCCGGCGTCGGCGTTCCCAAGCAGACCTTCCTCAAGGTCGGCGACTGGATCGACGCCGAGATTTCGGGCGTCGGCGCGCTCTCCGTGACGATCGCCGGCAAGGCCTGAGATGACGCGGGCGCCGACCGCCTTCGTCACCGGGGCCGCGTCGGGCATCGGCCGCGCGACCGCGCTGAGGCT
>MKVY01000026.1:11767-12295 GCA_001899525.1 Rhizobiales bacterium 65-9 | reverse complement strand
CCGCCGGCGCGATGGCGACGGCGGTCGTCGACGTGCGCGACCGTCGCGCGATGGCGGACGCGATCGCGGCTCCGTCCTCGCTCGAAGCGCTCGTCTGCGTCGCCGGCGTCTATCAGCCGCGCGCGTTCGACGAGATCAGCGACGAGGATTTCCGCCTGACGGTCGACGTCAACCTGCTCGGCGTCTTCATCGCCTGCCAGGAGGCGGCGCGGCGCATGCGGGCCGGCGCGCGCATCGTGACCGTGTCGTCGCGCGCCGCGATCGGCGGCACGAATTTCGCGCATTACGTCGCCTCGAAGGCCGGCGTGATCGGCCTGACGCGCGCGATGGCGATGGAGCTGAGGCCGCGCCAGATCGCAGTGAATTCCGTCGCGCCCGGCTTCACCGACACGCCGATGACGCGGCGCATGCCGCCGGATCAATATGCGGCGGCGCAGGCGCTTGAACCGAGCGGCCGCGCCGCGGCCCCCGACGACATCGCCGCCGCGATCGCGTTTCTCGCATCGCCGTCGACGCAATTCATCACCG
>MKVY01000026.1:3414-11753 GCA_001899525.1 Rhizobiales bacterium 65-9 | reverse complement strand
CGGTGCGCGTTCTCGTCACTGGCGCCGGATTGATCGGTTTGCTCACCGCCCGGATGCTGGCGGATCGCGGCGATCATGTCGTGGTCGCGGACGTGCGCGATCCGGAGACGCCGCCCGACGAACGGATCGCATTCGCGCGCTGCGACGTCGCGGCTCTCGCGGCGCTCGACGCCGTTCTGGCGGAGCATGCGATCGACCGCGTCATCCACACGGCGGCGATGCTCTCCACTGGCATCCGCCGCGATCCGTTGCGCGGCGTCGAGGTCAATGTGATGGGCGCGGCGAATGTGCTTGAGTTGGCGCGCCGCCGCGAGCTGCGGCGCGTCGTCGTCGCAAGCTCGACGACGGTGGAGTATGCCGGCTTCGCGAGGCATGAGGCGCAGCCGATCGAGGAGGATCTGCCTCTGCGGATGATCGCCGATCGGCCCGCGAGCATCTATGCGATGACCAAGGTCGCCAATGAG
Source organism: Rhizobiales bacterium 65-9 (assembly GCA_001899525.1). Lineage (GTDB taxonomy): Bacteria > Pseudomonadota > Alphaproteobacteria > Rhizobiales > Beijerinckiaceae > Terrirubrum. The sequence goes on along the minus strand of MKVY01000026.1, from coordinate 11,289 downwards.
CAGCTCGCGCTTCTGTATGGCGATCTTTACAAACTCGACGTGGTCGTCCTGCGCTATGGCGCGGTGCTGGGCGGAGGGCTCGGGGCGCCCACGAGCGTGCCGGGGCGATTGCTCGCGCTGCTCGCGGGAGCGCCGCGCGACGGCAGGTCCGTCGCGATCGACGATCCGTTTCTCCTGTGGGGCGGCGTCGAGGAATTCGTCGATGCGCGCGACTGCGCGCGCGCGAATGTCTGCGCGCTTGACGCGGCCGCGCCGGCGCAGCGGGTTTATCATGTCGCGACGGGACGCGCCGTCACGATGCGGGACTTCGCGGCGGCGGCTGAAAAGGCTTTTCCCGGACTGACAGTCTCGCCGCCGTCTCCGCCTGACTCCGGTTTCGCGGGTTTCCCGCATCAGCGCCCGGCGCCGTCGAGCGTGGAGGCCGCGTCGCGGGAACTCGGCTTCTCCTGCCAGCGGACGCTGGAGGACAGTCTCGACTATTGGGGCGCGCGCATGGCGCGCGCGGATCACGGCCTGAATTGAGGAGAGGGGAAGAGCATGACGACTCGTCGCAACGTTCTGACAGGAGCATTGGGTTTCGCGGCTGCCCGCGCCTCGGCGCAAACGGGGGTCAATATCCGGATTTCGACCGCGGCGCCGCCGAGCGATTTTCTCACCAAGGCGCTCGAGCAGCTCAAGGCCGATGTCGAGGGCGCGGGCTCCGGCCTCAATGTCACGGTGCATTCCGCCTCGACCTTGTTCAAGCAGGGCAGCGAGGTGCAGGCGCTGCAGCGCGGCAATCTCGAAATGAGCACGATGACGACGTTCGAGGTGGCGCAGCAGATTCCCGAGCTCGGCTTCTTCAATCGCGGCTATCTGTTCAAGGATTACGCCCACATGCGCCGCGTCTTCGACGGCCCGCTGGGCGCCGACTATCGCAAGATCGTCGCCGACAAGATGGGCATCCAGATTCTCTCGACGCATTACCTTGGCGCGCGCCAGGTCGGCCTGCGCCAGAAGCGCGCCGTGAAAACGCCCGCCGATCTCGCCGGCGTGAAGCTGCGCATGCCGGCAGGACCCGAATGGCTGGTGCTGGGCCGCGTGCTCGGCGTCAATCCGCTGCCGCTCGGCATGCCGGAAGTCTATCTCGCCATGAAGACCGGCACTGTCGACGGGCAGGAGAATCCGCTCTCGATCTTCAACGCCGCGAAGCTCTACGAGGTGAGCGAGCAGGTGATTCTGACCGCGCACATGCTGCAGCCGGTGTTCTTCTCCATCGCGAAGCCGGTGTGGGACAAGCTCAGCGCCGATCAGAAGAAGGTGCTGGAGGCGGCCGCCGTGAAATCCGCCAAGGCGGGCGACGAGGGCCGTCTGGCGGACGAGGCGAGCATCGTCGAGGCGATCAAGGGCCGCGGCCTCGCCGTTGACAAAATCGATCTTACGCCGTTCCGCGAGGCCGCCGACAAGGCCTATGAGGGCGCCGACCTCACCAAGGCCTGGGACAAGGCCTGGCTCCAGAAAGTTCTGGCGGCGTAGGGCGCCGCCGTGAACGCGCAGGCCGCGCCGGACCAGGGCGGGCAGCAGGCCGCGGGATCGTTCTCGATGCGTTTCAGACGCTTCGCGGACCTTGTCGCGGGCCTCATGTTCGCGCTCGTCTTCATCATCTTCAACTACAAGATCATCACGCGCTATCTCGGCCATGACGAGGCTGTGTGGGCGGACGAGGTCTCGGTCGTCCTGTTCATCTGGATCATCTTCTGGGCGAGCTCGTTCCTCGTGCGCGACAAGGAGCAGATCACGTTCGATCTCTGCTACCGGCCGCTGCCGCCGCCGATGAAGCGCGCCTTCGCGATCGTCAGGCTCGTGCTTGTCGGCGGGATTTTTCTTTGGGCGCTGCCGGGTTCGCTCGATTACATCCTGTTTCTCTGGCGCGAGCGCACGCCGGTGCTCGGCTGGCGGCTGGATGTCATCTTCTCCTGCTTCGGCATGTTCATGATCGCGATCGTCGCGCGGTCCGCCTGGAGCCTTTGGAAACTGCTGGGGCCGAAATGGCGCGACTATCTCTGAGAAAGGCCGCGTGATGTCCGAGGGACTTTGGGTTCTGCTCGGCGTTTTCACCGTGACTGCGATTCTCGGCGCGCCGCTCGGCCTGTCGATGCTCGCATCGGGCTTCGCTTATCTCATCGCCACGCATCAGGATGTGGGTCTCGTCGTCGACCAGACGATGAACGGCCTCTACAACAGCTATCTGCTGATCGCGGTGCCGCTGTTCATCTTCGTCGCCAACATCATGAACGCCAGCGGCGTGATCGAGCGGCTGCTCGCCTTCGGCGCGGCGATGGTGGGGCATCTGCCGGGCGGGCTGGCGCAGGTCAACGTCGTCTCGAACCTGATCTTCTCAGGCATGAGCGGCAGCGCCGTCGCCGACGCTTCGGGCCCTGGCCTGGTCGTCGCGCGCATGATGACCAAGAACGACCGCTATCCGCGCGGCTTCGCGGCGACGACCTCCGTCGTGTCGGCGACGCTCGGCCCGCTGATGCCGACGTCGATCCCGATGATCTTCTATGCGCTGATCGCGAACGCCTCGGTCGGCGCGATGTTTCTCGGCGGCCTGGTGCCGGCGGGGATCATGGCGATCGCCTTGATGATCGTGATCGCGATCATCGCGCGCCGCCGGAAATTCCCCCGCGAGGCCCGCGTGAGCTGGGCGGAGACGCCGGCGATCTTCGGCCGCGCGATCCTTCCGCTCGCGCTTCCGGGCATTCTGCTTGGCCTGATCTATTCCGGCGTCACGACGCCGACCGAGGCGGCCGCGATCGCCGCGAGCTACGCGCTCATCCTCGCCTTCGTCGTGTTCCAGACGATGCGGCCGTCGCAGCTTCTGACCGTCATGTCGGACACGGTGCGCGCCACCTCGATGATCGTGCTAATCATGGCGGGCGCCTTCGTGTTCAACTATGCGGTCGCCAACGAGGGCGTGCCGCAGCTCATCCAGTCCACCTTCATGAGCTGGAATCTCTCGGCGACGGGTTTCCTCGTCTGCGTCAATATCCTGATGCTGACGCTGACCATCGTGCTCGACGAGGTGACGCTGCTTCTGGTCATCGTGCCGCTGTTGGTGCCGATCGCGCAGAGCCTCGGCGTCGATCTCGTGCATTTCGGCATCGTCGTCGTGCTCAACATGATGGTCGGGCTGACGCTCCCGCCGCACGGCCTCTTGTTGTTCGTCATGAGCGGGCTGACCGGCACGCCGCTGGCGGAGATCTTCCGGGAGGTGCCGCCTTTCATCGCGGCGATGCTCGGCATCGTTTTTCTCGTCACCTTCTTTCCCGATCTCGCGCTGTGGCTGCCGCGCCTCGCCGGGCTCGTGCAGCCGTAAGGAAGCTCGTCATGATCATCCGCTCAGCCTACCTCGAGGGCGACGTGCCCGAGAGCGACCGCGCCGAGTTCGGCCGCCGCATGACCGAATCGGTCATGCCGGCGATCCGGACCTATCCGGGCATCCGCGACGTGACGCTGCGCCGGATCGCGGAGAGGGATGAGGGCGCGCCGCCGGTCTATATGATCTTCGATCTTTATTTCGACAGTCTCGACGACATGCGCGCCGCGCTGGCGAGTGAGACGCGCCAGCTCGTCCGGGCCAAGATCGGCGAGGCGATGACCCTGTTCAGGGGCCGCGTCTATCACCTCGTCTTCGCGCAGGACTGAGCGGACGCCGCTGCTCCTCCGGCGATTTTGCGGGGAGGCTTCGCGGCCAAGACGAGCACGCCGTCGCCTTTTCTCCGCTGCGTTGAAGCGCGCTCGCCTCGGCGCTTGGCCGCAGGCTAGGCGAGGATCTGCGACAGGCCGCCGATCAGCTTCACGGCGGCTGTCGTGAGCAAGGACGCCGTCTCCCACGCGATCCAGCCGAGGCCGAACAGCCACAGCGGCATGATGACAAGAGCCGCCGCGATCAGACCGCACCAGGCCAGCGTTCTCAGCCAGGAGGAGTTGGGCGTCGGCATTTGAACGTCGCTCATGACCTCTCTCTGAAGCCTTAAATGCGCAGGGCAATAGAAACCTGGCGTTAACCTAAACGGCGGGCGTGATCGAAGTGTGACGCAGCGCACAGCGCGCGCCGCGGCCTTCAGCGGGCGGCCGCGCAAGCGCGTCCGCCGCTCACTCGCGCCGCGCGCAGCGTCGCCACCAAATCGTCCAACGCCTTCAATTTGAATGAACTTTATCAGCGTTCCTTAGACGGGGACTGCGATCAGAAGGCGTTCGGCATGTGAGACTTTCCGTGATCTACGCAGGCATCGTTGTTCTTATGAGCGTTCTCGCCGTCATCGAGTCGGTGGCCCAGGCGCCGGAACTGCCCTGGCATGAATGAGCGGGGAGCGGTTCGCCCCTCCAAGAAGTCCTCGCGCGCCTGGATGATCGCTCTTCTTCCTGAGCGGGCCGCCGGAGGCTGCGCGACGCCTTGTCAGCGCACGATGTTTGTTCGGATTTAACCAGACCCCGGAAATCTTTCGTCAACCAAGTTTACGCCGCGGCGACGATCATGCTATGCGTTGCACAAGCGAGGCGGACATCGCTGATGATTGATTGAACAGGGGATTCCGCCTTTGCGTAACCGTTCCATTTTGGGCCGCTCCGGCGGATTTCTGGCCAGCGCCTGCTGCGCCGCCCTGTTGGCCGCCACCGGCGCAGCGCAGGCCGGCGTCGTGCCTTACGCCGCTCCGGGCGTTGAGAACGCCACGCAATACAGCTTCACCGCCAGCGCGACCGGCAATCTGATGGCCTATTTCTACGCCTCGGACGCGGCCTACGACCAGACGATCGGCGTCACCGTCAACGGGGTTTCGACGGGCGTCACCGGCCTCCTGAACCATAGCTCCTCCTTCGGCGACATGATCAATCTCGGCCATGTCAACATCGGCGACGCGCTGGTCTTCACCCTGCAGGTGCTGTCGACCGGGAACGTCTTCCACAGTCAGAAGTCTTTGAACGCCGATGGCTTCAATCACGTCTATTCGACCGATTTCGGCGGCGGCGGCATCATTCCGGCCGGCGTCTATGTCGGTTTCGAGGACATCTTTGGCGGCGGCGATCGCGACTACAACGACATGGAATTCGTGTTCAAGGTCGCGGCCGGCGTTCCGGAGCCGTCCACATGGGCGATGATGCTGATCGGCTTCGCGGGCCTCGGCTTCGCGGCGCGTCGTCGCGGCAAAATGGCTGCGGCCGCCGCCTGAGGTCATTCCAGACGAAATAAAAAAGCCCCGCTCTGCGGGGCTTTTTTTTCGCCGGCGCGAGAGCCTGGCCGGTTTCCATGGAAATGGAGAAAGGCTCCGGGTTTCCTGGCTTCGATCGCGGTTGCTGATGCGAAGCGGCGTCAGCGTCGCTCGCAGACGCCCGATGCGGGCGGCGTCGACCCCGCCCTTCGTCTCAGCTTTTTGACGCGGCGGCGGCGGTCTTTTCGGCCGATGGTTCTCCGCGCGTCCGGGCGAAGGCGCTGCTGCGGATGGCTTCGCTGCCGACGAAGTATTTGAGCTGGCTGTCGGGAACGGTTTTCAGCAGATCGGCGAGGAACTTCGTCTGGAGCTGGTCGGCGGTCTGCGCATCCACATTGATGGTCGAGACCCGGACGAGAACGCCGTCGGGAATGAGCCCCTGGAGACCGTAGCGCAGCTTCGACACCTGGCGATCGAGAAGGGTCGACACCACGTCGTCGCCGACGCGCATCCAGTAGGTGATCCGCTCGACGCGGTTCTCGCGCTGCGCCACCAGCTTGCGGACGTCCAGCATTTGCCCGCCTTCGCCGAGATCGATCTTGGTCGGCGTCGAGTTAGAGACCCGGAAGCCTTCGGCGACGTAGCAGATTTCCGGCATGTGGAGCTGGAGCTTGTCGCTCTGACGCGGCCCATAGGCGACCAGCAGCATGACAATATTGCCGGCGCTGTCGGTATAACCGCGGCCGATCATCTGGGAATAGATCCGGTTGGCCAGCGCGTCCGGCTCCGTGGGCGTCACGAGCCGCAGGGACGGGACCAGCTTCCAGTCGCCGAACTGCTCCGGAACCAGATCGGCGTAGGGCGGCTGCCCGTCGCGCTCCGCGATCACCGTCTTCACGGTCAAGGCCTGCGCGCCGACCACCGCGCAGAGAATGGCGACGGCGGCGAGGGCGGAATGGACGGTCAGCTTCAACGGACATCTCCCTGCCGGCTCAACCCGGCGACGCTAACATTGCCGACAAGCGCAATCATTTCACGAATTAGAGGGCGTTCTTTTGATTGAAAGCGACGAGGACAGTCTTGAAAAGAATGTAGATGTCGAGACTGACGCTCCAGTTCGTGATGTACCAGAGGTCGAGATCGACGCGCGCCCGCACCGACTCGACCGTCGGCGTCGGCCCGCGCTCGCCCTTGCACTGCGCCCAGCCGGTGATGCCTGGCTTCATGTGGCGACGGAAAGCGTAGTCCGCCAGCTCGCTGGCGAATTCGTTGTCATGCACGATGGCGTGCGGCCGGGGGCCGACCAGGGACATGTCGCCGCGCAGAACGTTGAAGAGCTGCGGCAGCTCGTCGATGCTGCTGGCGCGCAGGAAGCGGCCGAGCCGCGTGATCCGGGCGTCGCCGCGCGTCGCCTGGCGGACGGCCGACCCGTCCTCCTGCACCCGCATCGTGCGGAACTTGTAGATGGTGAACTCGGTGCGATTAAAGCCGATGCGCCGCTGGCGGAAAATCGCCGGGCCGGGCGATTCCAGCCGGATCATCAAGGCGACGATCGTCAGGAGAGGCGACAGCAGGATCAGGCCGATCCCCGACAGGACGATGTCCATCGCCCGTTTCACGCCTTGCTCGAAGGAGGTGAGGGGCGCGCGCTGCAGCTCGACCTGGAAGGTCTGTTCCGAATTGAGGGTCGGGAACGCGGTCAGCTTGCGGATCTGCCGGTCGGGCAGAAGCCGGGCCGAGATCGGCAGGATGCGCAGCGCTTCGCGAAGCTGATTGAGGCGCTTCGTGTTGCTCCAGCTCGCGATCACCAGCGCTTCCTCGCTGGCCATCTCCCGCGCATGGGCGACGGCGCGGTCGATGACCCGCTGGTCCTCCGGCGAGAGCGCGCCGTCGCTCCCCCCGGCGATCGGGAACCGCGCCACGTTCGCGACGCCGAAATGGTCGAGAACGAGGTCGAGATCGCGCGCCTGCAATTCGTCGGTCTCGCCGATGAGAAGAACGTTGCGCCGGCCGACCGCGTTGCGATCCACGGCGTAGCGCAATCCAACCTTCACCATGGCGCGCCAGCCGATCAGCGCGACGAACGCGAGCAGGATGAAGGCGATGAAGGTGCGCCGGGTGTTCAACTGCCCGAGCTTGAACATATAGATCAGCGTCAGCAGGACGAGCACGCTCGCCGCCCAGGTCTGCGCCATCTGCTTGAATTCGATTCCCCCGGCCCGCGCGACATGCGCCTCGTAATGATCGAGGTCGCGCATGCGGAACACGTAAAGAGCGCTCGCGACCAGTCCGAGCCCGTACAGCGACGTGATGCTCGCCGAGGTCGACGGCGCGTAGAACGTCGCGACCAGGACGGTCGCGAGGACGCTCGACGCGAGAATAATGGCGAGATCGATGATCGGCAGCAGGACGGTGATCGTCTCATAGGACATGATCGGCCGTTTGGCCGGCGGCGAAACGGCGCGGCGGTCGAACGCCGGCGTTTCGGACGCTGTCATCTCCGTCTTTCGCGATGCGATTTCAGTCGACATGGCGCTACACAGTCACACGGATGAAGCGGTCGCCACCGCTATTTCGCAAGCGCCGCGCCGCCCGTGGCGGCGGGCCGGCGCATGCGATGAAAAGCGGCTGCGATGATCGCGAGCAAGCCGTCGAAAAGAAGGACGAGAACGAAGGAGACGGC
>MKVY01000026.1:0-3368 GCA_001899525.1 Rhizobiales bacterium 65-9 | reverse complement strand
ATCGGAAAGATCGCGAGAAGGATCACGATGTTCCTGAGCTTCGACGTATGCTCCATGATGTAGACATAGACGACGCCGATCGCCGACAGCGCGAAGATGGAGTTCAGGCCGGCGCAGGCGTCCTTCACCAGAAGCTGGTACGGCCCGATCATGATCACGACGCCGTTCTGCGCGATCGGATAGCCCGCCCAGTACAGCATGCGGGTGACCGCGTTCGAGATCATCGCCTTGAGCGGCAACGTCATGCTGTCCATGAGCCATTGCGGCGGCGGCACCGCGAAGAACAGGACGGCGATCGGAAACCAGAGGATGCGCAGCACCCCCCAGCCGCTCGTCAGGAGCACCACGCCCGTGAGGATCGGCAGGGCGGAGAAGGTCTCCACCGCCAGGATGTTCTGCGACCGGCCGACAAACAGGAGCGCCAGCCCGCCGAGAAGGGCAATCCAGCCGGAAACGGGGGCGGATGAATAGACCGCAGACTGCAGCTGGGCGCGCTTGGTCCACACGATCCAGGCCGCGATTCCGAGAATGAAGGGTCCGTGGCCTTCCTGCTCCGTCTGCCAGGGGCCGGCGTTCAGCGTGATCCCTGTAGGAATGAAGGCGGCTAGAACGGCGACCGACAGCGCGATCAGCGCGATCATGTGCTGCTTCTGCGCGTCGACGTTCGCCGTGAGGCGCGGAAGGGACAGATCGGTCACGGACGCAATTCCTTCGCGCGACGAAAATCGTTAAAAAACAGTATCATTTTTAGCCTTCTCCGGCAACTTCCCGCGGCTTTCCGGAAGGCCGGACTGCCGTTAGCGTTAATCCGCCGGAGCTTGCCGGCCCGCGCGGCGAGAGCTCCATCTCAGGGCCGTTAAAAGCGAAAACCGCCGTTCTTGTGACCGATCGTCAACGCGCCGCAGCCCGCCGCAAGAGGCGCAAATGAAAACGCCGCCTTTCGGCGGCGTTCGGGGAAGTCAGGTTGAGGACCGTTCAGGCCAGCGCCACGGCGGTCTTGCGCCGGCGGCCGGTCACGAAGGCGAGGCCGGCGAAGCCGACCAGCATCATCGCCCAAGTCTCCGGCTCGGGAACCGCCGAGGCGACCGTGATCGTGCCGGCGAAGCCGACGCTGCCCGACGGAGCGACGCCCGTCAGCTTGAGGAAATACTCGGCCGCGACCAGCAGATCGGGGCCGAAGCCGCCGAAGCGGAGCGCGCCCAGCGAAACGAGGGGCGCTGAATCGATCAGCGTTCCGAGCGGGAGGAGCGACACGCTCTCGCCCGCGCAATTCGAAAGACAGGCGTAAAGCGCGAGCTGGCCGCCGACGATTTTGCCGGCGCCGGCGGAGTCCGAATAAGACACCGTGAAGGCTCCCGCGAACGGAAGCTGGAACTTGATGTAATCGGTGAACGATCCCGCACCGGTCACGCCCGTGAACGCGGTGTCCCCGGCGGGCAGAGAGCCGAGATCATAGGTATGCACGGCGGCCTGGGCGGCCGAGGCCGCCATCACGGCGCCGGTGACGGCTCCCAGGATAGTCCGGAACAGATTGCGCATAAAATGTCCTGAGAGCTGGATGGCTATATTGCGTTGCAGCAATGTTTACGGGAGCTGGCGACGGTCCGTCAACCAAGATCAATCCACATGTCGTTACGCGCGCAACGGTTGGTTAATCTTGCGCCGCCGGCAAAAGAGCCGCGCTACACTGTCCGGGCGCGCCGCAGCGGCGGCGATTTGCCGCGCAGTTTCCGATAAACTGCTAAAATTAGCCACATCAGCGGCTTCGATGCTGTAATTCTCTGGAAATCCCGTAAGGAAAGACGCCGCGCGGCGGATCATTGTCGGGGAGCGCCATGAAGGGAATCGTTTTGGCCGGAGGATCGGGCACCCGGCTCCATCCGGCGACGCTGGCCGTCAACAAGCAGCTCCTGCCTGTCTACGACAAGCCGATGATCTATTATCCCCTGTCCGTGCTCATGATGGCGGGCGTCAGGGACATCCTGATCATTTCGTCCCCGGAATATCTTGAGCGCTATGAGCGCCTGTTCGGCGACGGCGGGGAGCTGGGCCTGTCGATGTCCTACGCGCTCCAGGAGCGGCCGGAAGGCATCGCACAAGCGTTCCTCATCGGCGAGGATTTCATCGGCGACGACCAGTCGATGCTGATCCTCGGCGACAACATCTTCTTCGGCGCCGGGCTGAAGGCGCTCCTGCGCAGCGCCCGCGCGCGAACGACGGGCGCGACCGTCTTCGCGACCGTCGTCACCAATGCGCGCGACTATGGCGTCGTCGAGCTCGACGGGTCGAGCAGGGCGATCTCGCTCGAAGAGAAGCCGCAGCAGCCGCGGTCCAACCTCGCCGTGACCGGCCTTTACGCCTATGACCGCCGCGTCGTCGATTTTGCGAAGAAGCTGAAGCCGTCGGCGCGCGGCGAGCTCGAGATCACCGACCTGAACCGCGTCTATATGGAGCTCGGCGAGCTGCATGTAGAACAGCTCGGGCGCGGCTACGCCTGGCTCGACACCGGCACCCATGACAGCCTGCTCGAAGCGAGCGAATTCGTGCGCACGCTGCAGAAGCGGCAGGGCGTGCAGATCGCCTGTCTCGAGGAGATCGCCTATCTGGAAGGCTTCATCGACCGCGAACAGCTCCGCGCCCGCGGACGGCTTTTCAGCAAGACGGCCTATGGTCAGGCGCTGCTGGCGCTGGCGGACGGACCATGACGCGAGCCCCGCAAAGCTGACGCCGGTTTCGCCCTAGCAGAGGGCAAGCGCCGATTCCGCCGCTCAAAACAAAAACCCGGGCGCGGGGGCCCGGGCTTCAAGCGTTATAAGCGCTTCCGTTACGCCGCAGCGACGGCGCTTCTCCGGCGATACGCCCAGCCGAGGCCGGCGAATCCGATCAGCATCATCGCCCAGGTCGACGGCTCGGGCACGCCCGAGGCGACGTTGGTGAAGACGTAGGTCAGGTCCTCATAGTCGCGGTCGCCGCCGCCCTTGATGTCTTCGAAGCCGACATAAGTGCCTGTCGGAACGCTCGCCGGGAAAATGCCGCCCTGCGTATAGTTCGCAACATAGATGTGGTTCAGGCCGTCGGAGTTCAGCGACGGATCGGAATAGTAGGTGTTTCCGCCATCGCCGTTCGAAACGATGAAGAAGATCAGGTTGGTGCCGGCGGCGAACGAGCCGAAGTTGAAGCTGTCGCCGGGCGTCGAGGTCTGGTTGTTCAGCGTCGACATATAATCCGTGGCGCCGACCCGCAGACCGAGGATGTTGGTGTAGCTGCCGCCGTTGCTGGTGAAGTAGGCGACCACGTCGCCGCCGGTGGCTGTGAACGAATAAGTGACCGGATTCACCGTGCCGGGATCCGGATAGGGAATGACCCCG
>MKVY01000025.1 GCA_001899525.1 Rhizobiales bacterium 65-9 | reverse complement strand
ACAAATCCGCATTCGCCCCGGCCGAGCAACCCAAACCAGCTCGGCCGGGCGAATGCTCGTCCTTAGCGCTCTACGCCAGAGAGGTCCTTATTCGGCGCAGATCTGGGGTCCCGATTCAGTGCCGTTTGACATTCTGCGAATCGTGGAATGGCCTCGTTGGCGCGCTCGACGACAAGGAAGGCGCGGCTGGAACAGCACAGGACAATGCGAAGCGGCTGCCGTTGCTCGCCTACCAGCTGGCTCGCGGCGTCGGGAGGAAGAGATCGGAAGCGGTCTCAAAGGACGGCATCCTTCCCAACAAGACCTGGAATGGCATTTTTTTGTTGTCCGGGGAGACGGCAATCGAGAGTTCCCACACCCGCGCAGGGTGGGAGCGGCGACTTGCCCGGATCAGGGTCCCGTCGCGGGCTCAGGGCGGCGTTTTCGACCAGCTCGAGTCCGGAGCTGGCCTGATACCCGCGTTTCAATCGCTGAAGGACAGCGTCGTCCAAACCATCTCGACAAACTATGGCGTCGCGTTCCCAGCGTTCGGAGAGGCGGTTTTTAAAGACTGGGATCACTGGGCCAGCAAAGCGAAGCACTTTTATGACGAATTTCAAAAACGGCAGGTCTCTGGCTGCGATGAGCTGCTGGTCAACCTTTGCCGCATCTTCGCGGTCGCTGCGAGCGGCGGCATGGTGGCGGCCGACCTCGGCCTTGGGCCGTGGAAGCGCGACGCGGCCCGGGGCGCCTGCGCTCGGCTATGGCAGGGAGTGCGAACGCGGCTCCAAAATCCTGATGGCGCCATGAAAGAGATTCGAAAGCTCCAGTCATGGGCCGCGACGCCAACCGCGTTTCCGATGGACAAACCCGGACAGGCGATCTCTCCCGTCGACGGCAAGCGCGTCATCGGCTTGGCGAAGCTCAACCGAGACTACGGCAAGTTCATCGCCGTCCCCACGAAAATCTTCGAAAGCGCATTTCCGAACCAGACCATCCGGGAGGACATGCTTAGCCGCCTGTTCGCGAGCGGCATCGCCTTGCCCGGCTTCGCTCCCGGCAAACGCGTCCGCCAGATACAGACGGGATCCCGGCGCGACTACTACTACTGCTTCAACAAGCGCCGTCTGCAGGTCTGGCGGACCGACTAGCCAATGGAGCGGCGGGCCGTTTGCCCGTCGCTCCGCGCATCGCACGCAGCCGATAGGGCAAGCACTAGGGCGCAATCTTCAAGATAACAATTATATAAGATATTTCAGTTGATTAGCCGGAAGGCGTGGCGGACAGGGCGGGATTCGAACCCGCGATACGGTTCCCCGTATACACACTTTCCAGGCGTGCGCCTTCAACCACTCGGCCACCTGTCCGTGGGCCGCGCTTATGGCCGCGCCGGCCCCGCAATGCAACCGTCTCGTGTTTTTTCGCGACCGGTCGGGCCTGTCGCTGTTGGCGAGAACTCCCGCCCGGCGTCGAGCGGCGGATAGGCTTGCCCGAACCCGCTACGCGACTCGGTGGTCGCTCAGGACCATTTCGCGGACGCCGCCGCCTACGACATGAACCGTCGTCAACGCAGCGGACGAACCGGGAGAATACGGGCATCGCGCCTTTCCTTTCGGCGTCAAAACAGCAGGCGCCCGGGTAGTTGCGCCGGTTTTGGTCGCGATGTTCCGGCCGCAGAACCCACATGTCGCGCGATTCTGTCCGCGACGATGCGGTTGCGCGCTGATTCCCGGCGCCAAGTCGCCGTTGTTGTTGGCGCGCTGCGCGTGCGGACCCGGCGGCGCGGGCGTCGCTTAGGCGCTTCCGATGGATCGCTCCATGTAGATGTCCGCCAGCCGCTCGACGCCGGTCTGGTCGTCCCGGTCGAAGCGGTTCACGTCGGGGCTGTCGAGATCGAGAACGCCGATCACGCGGCCCTGCCGGATCAGGGGAACGACCAGCTCGGAACGGGACACGGGGTCGCACGCGATGTGGTCGGGAAAGGCGCGAACGTCCTGAACGAGGACCGATGTCTTGCGCGCGACGGCTGCGCCGCACACGCCGCGGCCGACAGCGATGCGAACGCATGCCGGCTTGCCCTGAAACGGCCCGAGCACGAGCTCTTCTCCCGATCGCAGGAAATAGAATCCCGCCCAGTTCAGTCGCGGCAGGCTGTGAAACAGCAGGGCGGCCGTGTTGGCGGCGTTGGCGATCTCGTCCGTCTCGCCGGCGAGGAGCGCGCCGAGCTGAGTTTCCAGTTCGCTGTAGAAGTCCGGCTTCGTCGCTGCACTGATCGACTGGGCGGTGAACATGCTTGCCTCGCGCGCTTTGACCAATTCGTTCGGATGATACGCAGTTTCATGGCTCGCCGCGACGCGCCGACAGGACGGCGCGTCGCATGAAGGGCGGTCAGGAAAGAGAGCTACGCCGCCTCGTAGCCCACCGTCCCCTTGATCTCCAGGAATTCATCGAGGCCGAAATCGGCGTATTCGCGCCCGTTGCCGGACTGCTTGTAGCCGCCGAACGGCGCGCCGGCGTCCCAGGCGGGGTAGTTGATGTAGACGTTGCCGCTGCGCATCCGGGCGGCGACTTTTCGCGCCCTGTCGAGCGATCCGGATTGGACGTAGGAGGCGAGGCCGTAGGGCGTGTTGTTCGCCCGCTCGATCGCCTCTTCGTCATTTTCATAGGAGAGGATGGACAGAACCGGTCCGAAGATCTCCTCCCGGGCGATCGTCATGTCGTCGGTCACATCCGCGAACACGGTCGGGCGGACATAGTAGCCCCGGTTCAGCCCCTCCGGCCTGCCGGGGCCGCCCGTGACGAGCGTCGCGCCTTCCTTCATGCCGCTTTCGATGAGGCGCTGGATCTTGTTGAACTGCGCCTCGCTGACGACCGGGCCGAGCCAGCTGTCCTTCTCCGAAGGCGCGCCGACCTTCAGCGGGGACACGGTCGCCTTCGCCGCAGCCAGCGCCTCGTCGCGGCGTTTGGCCGGCACGAACATGCGGGTCGGCGCGTTGCAGGACTGGCCGCTGTTGCGCATCACGCTTTCGACGCCGAGCTTCACGGAGCGCGCCACGTCGGCGTCGTCCAGGATGATGTTCGCGGATTTTCCGCCAAGCTCCTGATGGACCCGTTTGACCGTGTCGGCGGCCGCTTTCGCGACCAGGATTCCCGCGCGGGTGGAGCCGGTGAACGACACCATGTCGACGTCGGGATGGCGCGCGATCGCTTCGCCGACCGTCGGGCCGTCGCCGTTCACCAGATTGAACACGCCCTTCGGGACGCCGGCCTCATGCATCGCTTCGGCGAACAGGATGGCGTTGAGGGGCGCGATCTCTGAGGGCTTCAGCACCATCGTGCATCCGGCGGCGAGCGCCGGCGCCACCTTGCACATGATCTGGTTGATTGGCCAGTTCCACGGCGTGATCATGCCGACGACGCCGATCGGCTCCTTGGATATCAGTGTGGAGCCGCGCAGTTCCTCGAACTGGAAATGTTCGAGCGTCTCGATCATCCTGGCGAGATGCGCCGTGCCCATCGCGGCCTGCGATCGCTGGGCGAAATCGATCGGCGCGCCCATCTCGCGCGACAGCGCGCGCGCGATGTCGTCGTACCGAGCCTTGTAGGCTTCGAGCAGCCGGCGCATGAGCGCAAGACGATCGGCGCGCGACGTGGCGGCGAATGACGGGAAGGCGCGTCGCGCCGCCGCCACGGCCCGGTCGACGTCCTTGGCCTCGCCGAGCGCGATCGTCACGAAGGGCTCTTCCGTCGAAGGGTCGATGACCTCAAGCGTCCTGCCGCCGCTCGGGGCGACCCACGCCCCGTCGATATAGAATTGCTGGGTGTGCGACATGCCTTGCTCCATGCTCTGTCGGCGCTGCGCGGCGGCCGCCATCTGTCGGGTGCGGCGGCGCTGGCCGCTCGCCCGGCTCCCGCGCAACGCTGCGCTCGTCGACGGGCGCGGTTGGAAGCAGCGCCGCTATAGCAGTTGGAATATATCGGCGCCCGATTTCTCGCCAGTCCTCAATCGGACGGCAGGCCTGCGCCTGCCGCCATGCGATGATCGGAGGGTAAAGAAGAGGCGAGTCCGAATTGGGCGCGCGCACAACGCGGGAGCAGACGCCAAACCGGCCCGACCGCGGGCGCAGGTCGGGCCGGCTGGGTCATTTCTGACCATGACCGCTTCAACCGGGGGCATTGATCGAAGCAGTCTCTTCCGCTGCGCAAGACCCGCGCCATCCGCAGGCGATTCCGAGTGGCGCCCGCGCCACACTTGTTGTCTCAATGCGTCCCAAATGCGGTTAACCGACTGTCAGGAAAGCCGGGAAAGACCAGCAGAAGAAAAAATTAAATCAAATATATCAGTATGTTAGGAAATCTTCGTGAGTCATTCTCTGCGGCGGCTTCGGGGCGGTTCCATGGCGCCGAAGGTTGCTCCACGGGGAATCGGGCTGTATTCGTGAGAGATAGTTTCATTTTCTGCGTTTAGGTTTCTGGCCAGCGAGTTCCAATTCTTATCGTTGGCGAGCTGTAGGGGTGGACATGCAGCGGTCGCATTTTTCGCGTCATGACGGCGGATCGAGCCTGAAAAAAGGCTGGCTTTCCAGCACGTCGCTGCCTTTGGCCGCGATCATCGCCGCGATGGCGATCTCCCAGCCTGCTCTCGCCAATGGCGGCGACGTGACGAACGGGTCCGGAGGCGCTTCCGGCCTTGGCGGCGTTGATTCGACGACGGGAGCGGGGGGAAACGGAGCGACAGGCCCCGACAGTAGCGGCAGCGGCGGCGGCGCAGGCGTTGGGGCAGGGGGAGCCGGAGGAGCAGGGGGCTTCTTTGGCGGCGCCGGTGGCGCTGGCGGCGTCCACGGCGTTGTTGTCAACGGGGTTGACATCGGCGCCGCCTCGGCAGGCACAGACGGTGGAAATGGCGCTTCGGGGGCTCCCGATGGCGGCGGCGGCGGCGGCGCCGGTGGTTATGGCGCGGTGGTCAGCGGGACGGTGGGCGTCAATGCGGCGGTCACTGGCGGCAATGGTGGTAGCGGCGGGCTGGGATCGGCCTTTCGGGGCGGCGGCGGCGGCAGCGGCGGTTATGGCGTCTTCCTGAATACGGGCGGCGTGCTCACCAACAATTCCACGATCACCGGCGGCAATGGCGGCGGCGGCGCGTATTTGGGACCCGGGCCAAGCGGAGCCGGCGTGTTCGGCGACGCCGGCGGCGTCTCCATCATCAACAATGGGACCATCGTAGGCGGCGCGGGCGCCAATGCGATCACCTTCGCCGGCGGCGCGAACGCGCTGACGCTTGGCGCGGGAACGCTGACCGGGAATATCGGCGTCAATGGCGGCGGCTCTGTCAATTTCAATGATGCGGCGGGCGCTAGCACGCTCGCGAACGTGATCACGGGCAACGGCTCGATCGAGAAGACGGGCGCCGCGACTCTCAACCTGACCGGCGTCAATACCTATTCCGGCTCCACGACGATCAGCGCTGGCGTGCTTGGCGCGAATTCGACAGCTTCGCTCGGCGATGGAAGCGCCACCAACACACTGATCTTCAATGGCGGCTCGTTGCAGACGCTGGACAACATGGCCTTCGCGGCGACCCGAAGCGTGTCTGTCATCGGCTCGGGCACGATCGATACCGCCGGCAACACGCTCTCTATCGCCGGCGTGATCAGCGGCGCGGGCGCTTTGACGAAATCCGGCGCGGGAATTCTGGCGCTGTCCGGGAACAATGCCGGATTCTCGGGCGGCATCACAGTCGCCGCCGGCACGCTGTCGCTCCAGAACGACAACGCCGCCGGCACGGGCGCTATCACGACGACGGGATCAGTAATCGATTACGCCAACGGCGTGACCATCGCCAATCCGATCGTGATCAGCAGCAACACGACGCAGTTGCAGACGCTCACGGGCGTGACGGCGACGCAGAGCGGCGTGATTTCCGAGGATGTCGCGGGCCGGCCGCTGGAGAAGATCGGCGCGGGGACGCTGATCCTGTCGGGCGCCAACACCTATACAGGCGCGACGACGATCACGGATGGCGCGCTGTCCGTCGCCGCGGACAACAATCTCGGCGCCGGTGGCCCGCTCGTCTTCAACGGCGGATCGCTGCGGACGACGGCGAGCTTCACGTCGGCGCGCGCGGTCACGGCCAATGCGCCTGGCGCGATCTTCAGCCAGTCGAGCGGCGCGGTGGCGCTGACGCTGACCGGGGTTGTCAGCGGCGCCGGCGCAGTGGTGCAGAACGGTCCCGGCCAACTCGTGCTGCAGAATGCGGGCAACGCTTATCTCGGCGGAACGGTCGTCAATGGCGGCGCGGTCGCTGTGGGTTCGGACGGCGCGCTTGGAAACGCCGCAGGCGGCCTCACCTTGAACAACAATGGCGGCTTCCTCGCGACGGCGAGCTTCGCGACGGCGCGCGCCATCACGCTGAACGGAACAGGTGGAATTGCCGTCGCCGGCGGCGAGACATTGACCGCCAATGGAGTGATCGGCGGCGCGGGCGCGCTCAATTTCAACGGAGCGGGAACGCTGACGCTCGGCGCGGCCAACACGTACGCCGGCGGAACCACGGTGACGGGCGGCGTGCTCAACGCGAACGCGGCGGGCTCGTTGTCGACCGGCGCTGTCGCGGTCAATGGCGGCTCTCTGAATAACAACGCCGCGAACTCTGTGGCGTCGGTCAGCATTGGCGCTGGCGGCGCGCTGACCAATTCCTCGGTATTGACGTCGGCTGCGCCGATTCAGAACGCCGGAACATTCACCACGACTGTCGGCTCCGTCACGAATGGCGGCTTGGTCAACAGCAATCAGGTGAACGCCGGCGGCGGTGCGATCAACGGCGCGATCACGAATATGGGCTCCGGCGTGTTTGCGGTGACCGGCGCCGTCGTTGCCGGATCGACGTTCGACAATATCGGCTCGGCGCAGCTCAATGTGAATGCTGGCGGAAGTCTGACCGGGGTGACCACGCTGACGAACAGCGCGGCCGTGAACGTCAGCGGCGCGCTGACGGCGAACACCGTCGTCAACAGCAGCGCGGTCAATGTGAACGCCGGCGGCGTTCTCACGGCGGCCGGCGGGCTGACCAACACGACCTCGGGCGTCGTGACGGTTGCTGCGGGCGGAACCGTGAATGACGACCTCAATAACGCCGGCCTGGTCGACAACAGCGGAATCTACAACGCGGTCGTCGCCTCCAACACCGGAACCATCAACAACAATGCGACCGGCGTCTGGACCGGCAACGTGGTGTCCAGCTCCGGCGTGATCAACAACGCTGGCGTCTGGAACGGTTCGCTCGTCAATTCGGGAACCTTCGCGCAGACGGCGGGCGTGCTGTCCAACGGGCTGACCAACACCGGAACCGTCAATGCGTCAGGCGGCGCGATCAACGGCGCGATCGCCAACAACGCGGGCGTGTTCAACGTCAACGGCTCCATCACGAACAACAACAACGTCTTCACGAACGCCGCGGGCGCGAGGCTCAATCTTGTGGCCGGAACCTTCAGCGGCCTGAACGCCCTGAACAATTCTGGCGCGGTGACGTTCGACGGCTCCCGTTCGCTGGGCGCGGCCAACATCGTCAACAACGGCGTGCTCGCGGCGACGGCGCCAGGGAACGTGCTGACGACGACCGGATCATTGACGGGCAATGGCGTGATCGCGGCGCAGATCGCTGGCGGAACCGTCAGCGTCGTCAACGCGACGGGGGGCGCTTCGGCCGGCTCGCAGACGATCACCTTCA
>MKVY01000024.1:27861-29146 GCA_001899525.1 Rhizobiales bacterium 65-9 | reverse complement strand
GACGTAGAAATCGACCTGCGCCTGCGTCGCGTTCTTCGTGGTGAAGATCCCGCGCAGCATCTGATATTCGACGGGTAGGCCGGATTCCTTGCAGGTCGGAATGTCGCTCCAGGCCTCCTTGTCGGTCACCTTATCGGTGTAGGTTGAGCGCTTCGCGTCGAAAATGCAGAGCGGCCGCAACTGGCCGGCCCGCCATTGCTGCACGGCCTCGATCGGATTGTTCACCGAGGAGTCGACATGCTTGCCGACGAGCTGGACCGCGACCGTGCCGCCGCCGGCGTAAGGCACATAGGTGAATTTCTTGCCGCCGGTTTGTTTCTCCACCGCCGCGGTGACGATCTGGTCCTCCTGCTTCGAGCCGGTGCCGCCCATCTTGAACTGGCGGTCCGGAGCGGCCTTGACCGCTTCGATATAGTCCTTCGCCGTTTTGTAGGGAGACTCCGCGTTCACCCAGAGCACGAACTGGTCGAGCGCCAGCATGGCTACCGGCTTCATGTCTTTCCAGTTGAAGGGCGTGCCGGTGCCGAGCGGCGTGGTGAACAGGTTCGACAGCGTGATGACGATCTTGTGCGGATCGTTCGCGCTCGATTTCATTTCGAGGAAGCCCTCGGCGCCGGCGCCGCCGGCCTTGTTGATCACGACGATCGGCTGCTTCATCAGATTGTGCTTCTGCACCACCCCCTGCACGAAGCGCGCCATCTGATCGGCGCCGCCGCCGGTGCCGGCGGGGATGATGAAGGTGACGGGCTTCGTCGGCTGCCATTCCGCCGCGAGGGCGGACGTCGCAACGCTCGCGAACGCAAAACAACCGAGCGCCGCGGCGCCGATTCGAGACTGCACTCTCTTCATGCCTTGTCCTCCCTTTCGGTCTTTTCAGCGCAGCCGGCGCATCGCCGGCGCGCCAACTGCATGCAACCTTTCAGGCGGTTCTCGCGATCGCCGCGTCCTTTCGCATCTTCGAGCGCACGATCTGAATCAGCGGCCAGAACATCAGAACAACGCCGAGCGTCATGATGCCGCCGCAGAGCCAGTTCGACCAGAACACAGCGACATTGCCTTGCGAGATCAGCATCGCCTGCCGGAACGAGCTTTCCGCTTGATCGCCGAGCACCATCGCCAGGACCAGCGGCGGCAGCGGATAGCCGAGGCGCGAGAAGAGATAGCCCATCACGCCGAAGACAAGCATCATCCACACGTCGAACATCGCGTTGTTCACGGTGAAGGCGCCAATGGCGCAGATGACGATGATCGCGGGCGCGATGATGGAGAAGGGCACGCGCAATAT
>MKVY01000024.1:24348-27826 GCA_001899525.1 Rhizobiales bacterium 65-9 | reverse complement strand
GCTCGACGAACATCAGAGGTCCGGGCTGCAATCCCCAGATCAAAAGACCGCCGAGAAGGACGGCGGCCGTGGGAGAACCGGGAATGCCGAGGGTAAGCATGGGCAGCAGCGCGCTGGTGCCTGCGGCGTGGGCGGCGGTCTCGGGCGCGACGACGCCCTCCAGTTCGCCTTTGCCGAAGTTCGCGCCTTTTTTCGAGAAGCGTTTCGCCAGGCCATAGCCCATGAAGGAGGCGGGCGTCGCGCCGCCCGGCGTGATGCCCATCCAGCAGCCGACGACGCAGCTTCGCAGAAATGTCAGCCACATCGCGGGAAGCTGCTTCCAGGTGCGGATCACGGCGTCCATGCGCAGCTTGGCCGCGGCGCCGCGGAAGTGAAGACCTTCCTCCATCGAGGACAGAATCTCGCCGACGCCAAACAGGCCGATGACCGCGACGAGGAATTTGAAACCGTTGAGCAATTCCTCCTGGCCGAACGTCATGCGCAGCGTGCCGGTGACATTGTCGAGGCCGACCGCCGCGAACGCGAAGCCGAGACACATCGAGGCGATGGTCTTCGACGGCGACCCGCGCCCCATGCCGATGAAACTCGCGAAGGTGAGGAACTGCACCGCGAAGAATTCAGCGGGGCCGAACTCCAGCGCGAATTTTGCGACCACCGGCGCGAGGAACGTGATGAGCGCCACCGCGAAGATCGCGCCGACAAAGGAGGAGGTGAATGCGCCGACGAGCGCCTCGTCCGCCTTGCCGCGCTGGGCCATCGGATGGCCGTCGAACGTCGTCGCGACCGACCAGGGCTCGCCGGGAATGTTGAACAGGATCGAGGTGATGGCGCCTCCGAACAGCGCGCCCCAATAGATGCTCGTCAATAGGATGATCGCCGAGGTCGGCGGCATGCTGAAGGTCAGGGGCAGAAGGATCGCCACGCCGTTCGCGCCGCCGAGGCCGGGCAGGACGCCGATGATCACGCCGAGCGTGATGCCGATGATCATCAGGAGGATATTATACGGGCTGACCGCAACAGCAAAGCCGCCGAACAGAGCGTTCAGTTCATCCACGGCGTCTCATCCCTTGGCCTGATCGCCGGCGGCTTTCCGCCGTCAGTCGTTATGACCTTATAGGGGGAGGCTATGATGAAGAGCCTGTGGTATGCAATATGCCTTTTATAGGTGCGCTGCAGCAATTTTTGCCTGAGAAGCGCGGTTGCCGCGCATCGATATTTCGTTATATGGTATGCCAGAAACCAGATAGCGCGTTGACCGGGAGCGTAGGATTGATGGCGAGCGCCAGACTCGACATCCAGCCGATCGAGGAGTCGCCGAGCCTCAAGTCGCGCACCTACGACGCGCTGAAGGCGGCGATCGGCGCGATGAAAATCTACGATCAGGACGCCGAGCTGCGCCTCGACGAGCGCGCGCTGTCGCTTCAGTTCGGCGTCAGCCGCACGCCGCTGCGCGAAGCGCTGGCGCAGCTCGAACAGGAAGGGCTGGTGCGCATCGCGCCGCGGCGCGGCATCTATATCGTGCGCAAGACGAAAGCCGAGATCCTGGAAATGATCACGGTATGGGCGGCGCTCGAAAGCATGGCGGCGCGGCTGGCGACGCAGGTCGCGACCGACGCCGACATATCGAGCCTGCACAATCTCGTCGACACCTTCTCCAGCGCCGCCCTCGGCGAGCATATGGACGAATATTCCGACGCGAACATCCGTTTCCACGCCGCCATCATCAATCTCTCGGGCTGCAAGCTGATCGCCGACATCACGAACGGGCTTTTCATGCATGTGCGCGCGATCCGCCAGCGCACCATCTTCGAGCGCGACCGGGCCCGGCGCTCGATCGTCGATCACAAGGAGATCGTCGAGGCGCTCGAGGCGCGCAACGCCGAGCGGGCCGAGCGGCTCGTTCGCGAACATACGCTCCGGCTGCGCGACCATGTCGAGCAGTTCGTGCAGCTCGACTGACGTCATCGTCCGTTTTCAAAGGAATATCCATGTCCACCGCATTGAAGCAGGAAACAGGCGGCGAAGAGCGGGAGCTGACCGACGGCTTCAATCTCGTCATCGACGCGCTCAAGCTCAACGGGCTGACGACCATCTACGGCGTGCCCGGCATTCCGATCACCGATTTCGGCCGCATGGCGCAGGCCGCAGGCCTTCGCGTGCTCTCCTTCCGCCACGAGCAGAACGCCGGCTACGCCGCCTCGATCGCCGGCTTCCTCACCAAGAAGCCCGGCGTCTGCCTCACCGTCTCAGCGCCCGGCTTCCTCAACGGCCTGACCGCGCTCGCGCATGCGACGACCAACTGCTTTCCGATGATCCTGATCTCGGGCTCGTCGGAACGCGAGATCGTCGACCTGCAGCAGGGCGACTATGAGGAGATGGATCAGCTCGCGATCGCCAAGCCGCTGTGCAAGGCCGCCTTCCGCGTGCTGCACGCGCAGGACATCGGCATCGGCCTGGCGCGCGCGATCCGGGCCGCCGTTTCAGGCAGGCCCGGCGGCGTCTATCTCGACCTGCCCGCGAAGCTGTTCGGCCAGGTGATGGACGCCGAGGCCGGCCGAAAGTCGCTCGTCAAGGTGATCGACGCCGCGCCGGCGCAGATTCCTTCGCCCGATTCCGTGAAACGCGCTCTCGACACGCTGAAGAGCGCGAAGCGGCCGCTGATCATCCTCGGCAAGGGCGCCGCCTACGCGCAGGCCGACGACGCGATCAAAGCCTTCGTGGAGCGAAGCGGCGCGCCGTTCCTGCCGATGAGCATGGCCAAGGGCCTTCTCGCCGACACGCATCCGCAATGCGCCGGCGCGGCGCGCTCGACTGTGCTCAAGGATTCCGACGTCGTGATGCTGATCGGCGCGCGGCTCAACTGGCTGCTGTCGCACGGCAAGGGCAAGGCGTGGGGCGACGCGCCCAAGAAATTCATCCAGATCGACATCGAGCCGAAGGAAATGGACTCCAATGTCGAGATCGTCGCGCCCGTGGTCGGCGACATCGGCTCCTGCGTCGCGGCGCTGAACGACGCCATGGGCGGATCATGGACGAAGCCGCCCTCCGACTGGACCGGCGCGGTCGCGAAGAAGCGCGAGGAGAACGTCGCCAAGATGGCGCCGCGGCTCATGAACAACAATTCGCCGATGGATTATCACGGCGCGCTCGGCGTGCTCAAAACCGTCATCGCGGAGCGGCCGGACGCGATCCTCGTCAATGAAGGAGCCAACACGCTCGATCTCGCGCGCGGCGTCATCGACATGCACCAGCCGCGCAAGCGCATCGACGTCGGCACCTGGGGCGTCATGGGCATCGGCATGGGCTACGCCATCGCGGCGGCG
Organism: Rhizobiales bacterium 65-9; assembly: GCA_001899525.1. Lineage (GTDB taxonomy): Bacteria > Pseudomonadota > Alphaproteobacteria > Rhizobiales > Beijerinckiaceae > Terrirubrum. Next base: position 24,503 of record MKVY01000024.1, on the reverse strand, counting down.
ATCGAGACCGGAAAGCCCGTGCTCGCGGTCGAGGGCGATTCGGCCTTCGGCTTCTCGGGCATGGAGGTCGAGACGATCTGCCGCTACAAATTGCCGGTCTGCATCGTGATCTTCAACAATGACGGCATCTATCGCGGCACCGACGTCAACAAGAC
>MKVY01000024.1:19615-24292 GCA_001899525.1 Rhizobiales bacterium 65-9 | reverse complement strand
CGCCGCGCCGTGAACGAGGCGATGGACTCAGGCAAGCCGACCCTGATCAACGCCGTCATCGACCCCGCCGCCGGCTCCGAATCGGGCCGCATCGGCAATCTCAATCCGCAAAGCGCGCTGAAGAAGAAGTGAGGAGCACGCAATGAAAGCGCTCGCAGGCGTCAAGATTCTCGATTTCACCCATGTGCAGTCAGGCCCGACCTGCACGCAGCTGCTCGCCTGGTTCGGCGCCGACGTGATCAAGGTCGAACGCCCCGGCGTCGGCGACATCACGCGCGGCCAGCTTCAGGACATTCCGAAAGTGGACAGCCTCTACTTCACGATGCTGAACCACAACAAGCGCTCGATCACCCTCGACACCAAGAACCCCAAGGGCAAGGAAGTCCTCGAGCGCCTGATCAAGGAATGCGACGTCCTGGTCGAGAACTTCGGCCCCGGCGTGCTCGACCGCATGGGCTTCCCGTGGGAGACGATCCACAAGCTCAACCCGAAAATGATCGTCGCCTCGATCAAGGGGTTCGGCCCCGGTCCCTACGAGGACTGCAAGGTCTATGAAAACGTCGCGCAATGCACCGGCGGCGCCGCTTCGACCACCGGCTTCCGCGACGGGCCGCCGCTCGTGACGGGCGCGCAGATCGGCGATTCCGGCACCGGCCTGCATCTCGCGCTCGGCATCGTCACGGCGCTCTATCAGCGCACGCATTCCGGCAAGGGCCAGCGCGTCACCTGCGCGATGCAGGACGGCGTCCTCAACCTCGCCCGCGTGAAGCTGCGCGACCAGCAGCGCCTCGCGCACGGTCCGCTGAAGGAATACAGCCAGTTTGGCGAAGGCGTTCCGTTCGGCGCCGCCGTGCCGCGCGCCGGCAACGATTCCGGCGGCGGCCAGCCCGGCCGCATCCTGAAATGCAAGGGCTGGGAGACCGACCCCGACGCCTATATCTATTTCATCACGCAGGCGCCGGTGTGGGAGAAGATCTGCGACGTGATCGGCGAGCCGACCTGGAAGACCGATCCCGAATACGCCACGCCGGCCGCGCGGCTCCCCAAGCTCAACGCGATCTTCGCGCGCATCGAGCAATGGACGATGACGAAGACGAAGTTCGAGGCGATGGACATCCTCAACCAGGACGACATTCCCTGCGGACCGATCCTCTCCATGAAAGAGCTGGCGGAAGACCAGTCGCTGCGCGCGACCGGAACCGTGGTCGAGGTGGATCACCCCACGCGCGGCAAATATCTGTCGGTCGGCAATCCGATCAAGCTCTCGGACAGTCCCGCGGAGGTCAAGCGCTCGCCGCTTCTCGGCGAGCACACCGACGAGATCCTGTCGAGCGTGCTGAAATTCTCGCCCGCCGAGATCGCCGCCATCAAGGCGGCCGGCGCCACCGAGCCGCCGCCGAAGAAGGTCGCGGCGGAATAGGCGGCGTCATCCCGGTCGCGCTGCGACACGCAGCGTCGCAGCGCCGATCCAGGGATCACGAGCGATTGAATCTCTTTCTGTAAAAAGGCCCCGGATCAGCAGCACACCGCTTCACGCTGCGACGCATCCGGGATGACGGAGGAAACCATGCGCATCGTCGTTCACGGCCAGGAAGCATTCGGCAAGGCGGTTCTCGAAAAACTGCTGGCGCGCGGGGAGAATGTCGTCGGCGTGTTCTGCGCGCCCGACAAGGAAGGCCGCCCCCAGGATCCGCTGAAACTCTTCGCGCAGGAGAAGGGCCTTCCCGTGCATCAGCCGAAAAGCTGGAAGACGCCGGAGGCGCTGGAGCTGATGAAGTCCTTCAATCCGGACGTCTGCATGATGGCCTATGTGACGCTGTTCGTGCCGCAGCCCGTGATCGACGCGCCGAAATACAACACCTTCCAGTATCATCCCTCGCTGCTGCCGCTGCATCGCGGCCCGTCCTCGATCAACTGGCCGATCGCCATGGGCTCGAAAAAAACCGGCCTGACGATCTTCTGGCCCGACGAGGGACTCGATGAAGGGCCCGTGCTCCTGCAGAAGGAGGTCGAGATCGGGCCCGACGAGACGCTCGGCGACGTCTATTTCAAGAAGCTGTTTCCGCTCGGCGTCGATGCGATGCTCGAAGCGCTCGATCTGGTGCGCGCCGGCAAGGCGCCGAAGATTCCGCAGGACCACGCCAAGGCGACCTATGAGAGCTGGTTCCGCAAGGATGCGGCCGCGATCGACTGGAGCAAGTCCGCGAGCGACGTCTACAACCTGATCCGCGCCGCCAATCCGCAGCCCGGCGCTTGGGCGCTCTACAAGGGCGGCGAGGTGCAGTTCTTCGACGCGGCGAAGCGCGACGGCGACGGCGCTCCCGGCGAGATCGTCGCGATCGACTCGGACGGCGTGACGGTCGCCGCGCCCGGCGGACGCATCCTTCTCAAGCGCGTGAAGGCGGCGGGCGGCCAGAAAATTCCGGCCGCGGAATGGGCCGCCTCGGCCGGGGTCAAGAGCGGCGACCGCTTCGAGAACGCGCCGAAGAAACAGGCTTAGCAGCGGCAAAGCCCGCACAGGGGAGGTTTCATGAGCGTCAAGTCGGATATCGAGATCGCGCGCGAGGCGAAGATGAAGCCGATCGCCGAGGTCGGGCGGAAGATCGGCATTCCGGCGGAGGCGCTGCTGAACTACGGCCCCACCAAGGCCAAGGTGTCGTTCGACTTCATCGATTCAGTGAAGAAGAACAAGAACGGCAAGCTGATCCTCGTCACCGCGATCAATCCCACGCCCGCCGGCGAAGGCAAGACGACGACCACGGTCGGCCTCGGCGACGGACTCAACCGCATCGGCAAGAAGGCGATGAGCTGCCTGCGCGAGCCGTCGCTCGGCCCCTGCTTCGGCGTGAAGGGCGGCGCGGCCGGCGGCGGCTATGCGCAGGTGGTGCCGATGGAGGACATCAACCTGCATTTCACCGGCGATTTCCACGCCATCACCTCGGCGCACAATCTCCTCGCCGCGCTCATCGACAACCACATCTACTGGGGCAATGCGCTCGGCATCGACCAGCGGCGCATCGCCTGGCGCCGCGTGATGGACATGAACGACCGCGCGCTGCGCTCGATCGTGAACTCGCTCGGCGGCGTCGCCAACGGATTTCCGCGCGAGGACGGGTTCGACATCACCGTCGCGTCCGAGATCATGGCGATCTTCTGCCTCGCGACCGATCTGAAAGACCTCGAGAAGCGCATCGGCAATATCGTCGTCGGCTACACGCGCGACCGGAAGCCTGTGCTCGCCAGACAGCTCAAGGCGGACGGCGCGATGACCGTTCTGCTCAAGGACGCGCTGATGCCGAACCTGGTGCAGACGCTCGAGAACAATCCCGTCTTCATCCATGGCGGGCCGTTCGCCAACATCGCCCATGGCTGCAACTCCGTGCTGGCGACGCAGACCGCGCTGAAGCTCTGCGATTATGTGGTGACCGAGGCCGGATTCGGCGCCGATCTGGGCGCCGAGAAATTCTTCGACATCAAATGCCGGAAGGCGGGACTCGCGCCGTCCGCCACCGTCATCGTCGCGACCATCCGCGCGCTCAAGATGCATGGCGGCGTCGCCAAGGACGATCTCAAGGCTGAAAATGTCGTGGCGGTGGCGAAGGGCTGCTCGAACCTCAAGCGCCATATCGAGAATGTGCGCAAGTTCGGCGTGCAGCCGGTCGTCGCGATCAACAAGTTCATCACCGACACGGACGCCGAGATCGACGCCGTGAAAAAGGCCGCCGAGGAGATGGGCGCGAAGGCGTTTCTCTGCACGCACTGGGCCGACGGCGGCGCCGGCGTCGAGGAGCTCGCGCGCCACGTCGTCGCGCTGTGCGACAAGGACGATGCGTCGTTCAAGCCGCTCTATGCGGACGACACGCCGCTGCGCGACAAGGTGAAGAGGATCGCGACCGACATCTATCACGCGGCCGACATTTCCTGCGACGCCGCGATCGAGGCGCGCTTCAAGGAATTGCAGGACGCCGGCTACGGCCATTTCCCGGTCTGCATGGCCAAGACACAATATTCCTTCTCGACCAATCCGAACGCGCGCGGCGCGCCCTCCGGCCATATCGTGCCGGTGCGCGAGCTGCGTCTCTCGGCCGGCGCGGAATTCATCGTCGTCGTCACCGGCGACATCATGACGATGCCCGGTCTTCCGAGAGTCCCGTCAGCCGACGTGATCCGGCTCAACGACGCGGGACAGATCGAAGGGCTGTTCTGAGACGCCTGTTCTTATTCGCGCGAGAAGTGCGAAGATAAGTTGCGAAACGGCTTCCGGCGCTTCAGCGCCGGGAGCCTAAACGCCTTGCGGACAAAGACGCCTCAATCGAGATGCGCCTCGATGAACCACAGCGCCTTGTCGAGCGTGCGCGAATAGGCGGTGAAGATGTCGGCCGTATCCGCGTCGCCCGCCTCGTCAGCCGCGTCGATCGCCTTGCGCACGGCGTTCGCGGCGGCGCCGTAACGATCGGCCAGCGCCTTGAGATGATCGGGAACCTTGGAGATGTCCGTCGGATAGGGCTTGAGGCTCGTCGCCTCGGCGACCGTCTGCGCCGTGCCGAGCGCGACGCCGCCGAGCTGCGCGACGCGCTCCGCCACCGTGTCGACATGCACGTCGATATCGGCGCGGAAGGTGTCGAGCATTTCATGGACGGCGATGAACTGCAGGCCCTTCAGGTTCCAGTGCGCCTG
>MKVY01000024.1:17009-19470 GCA_001899525.1 Rhizobiales bacterium 65-9 | reverse complement strand
ACCGAAGCCCGACTGCCGCGCCAGCTGCTGGAGCGAAACCTGCGGCCGCGCGCCGACATGCTGGATGACCTCGGCCGCCGCCAGCGCCCCGAGGCCCAGGCACGTCTTCGGATCGCGCCCTGTCGCCCGGCCAAACAGGAAGCCCGCCGCGAACAGATCGCCGGCGCCCGTTGTATCGACGAGTTCTCGGATCGCGGCCGCAGGGGCCTCCTCGACGCCGGCGCCCGTCGCGACCAGCGCTCCCTTCTCCGACCGCGTCACCACGGCCGTCGTCGCATCCTTCCTGACGAGATCCAGCGCGGTGGCGAAATCGCTGGTCTGGTAGAGGCTGAGCAGCTCATGCTCGTTGGCGAAGACGAGATCGACCGTCCGCGTGCGCATGAGAAACAGGAACTCGTCGCGGTAGCGATCGACACAGAACGGATCAGAGAGCGTGATCGCGACCTCGCGGCCTGCCGCATGGGCGATCTCGGCGGCCTTGCGGATCGCGTCCTTCGCCGCCGGCGGGTCCCAGAGATAGCCCTCGAAATAGGCGATCTTCGAGGCCTTCACCGTCGCTTCATCGATGTCCTCCGGGCCGAACGTCACGCAGGCGCCGAGATAGGTGTTCATGGTGCGCTCGCCGTCCGGCGTCACCATGATGAAGGAGCGCGCGGTCGCCGGGCCGGCGGCCGCCGGAGCGGTCGGGAAATGCACGCCCATCGCGCGGATGTCATGGGTGAAGACGCGGCCGACATCGTCTTCCTTCACCTTGCCGAAATAGGCCGCGCGCGCGCCGAAGGACGCGACGCCGACCGCCGTGTTTCCGGCCGAACCGCCCGAAATCACCGTCGCCGGACCCATCGCGCCATAGATCGCTTCCGCCCGCTGCTCGTCGATCAGCATCATCGAGCCCTTGGTCATCGCATGGGTGGAGAGAAAGTCCTCCTCGGCGCGGGCGATGACGTCGACAATGGCGTTGCCGATGCAAAGAACGTCGTGACGGATGTCTGGCATGCGAACCTCTTCTGACCGGCGTGGCTGTGGCAGGCGGGTCAGAGAGGGTCAAGCGCGCCGGCGCGGAGCGGCCTCCCGGCCGCGCTTCGCCGCGTCGCGCATCTCCTTCGCCGCCGCGCGGTCGAGGATGGCGTGAAGTTTTTCGATCTGGTCAGGATCGAGGCGGCGCAGCATGGCGGCCAGGCGGTTGGCGAGCTCGGTCGCGCGCGGCGTCAGGCCGGAGGAATCGAGCGTCGGCTTCGGCGTCGAGATATCGGCGAGGCGCTGCAGCTCCTCCGCCTCATCCCAGATGATGTTGAAATACTGGATCGCCGCCTGCACGAAGGCCCAACTCGGCCGCGAGCGCTTGCCGCGCTCCAGCGCCGACAGGTAGGACGGCGAGACGCCGAGCGTGTTCGCCATGTCGGTGAGCGTGACATTCCGCTCCGCGCGCAACGCCCTGAGCTTGGCGCCGAACGGGGTCACGGCTCGAACGCTCCGCGCGCGCGGCGCAGGCGCACATAGAGCGCGCCGTCGCCGCCGTGATGTGCGGCGGCCGCCTCGAAGCCGAGCACGAGCGGGCGCAGATCGGGCATGCGCAGCCAGTGCGGCGCCATGCGGCGCAGCACGCCGCGCTCGCGGTCGGGATCGAACGCGGAGCCGCCGGCCCCCTTGCCGGTGATGACGACGACGAGCGAGGCCCCCTCGCGCTGCTTGCGATGCAGGAAGCGGTTCAGCGCGTCATGCGCGGCGCTCTGGGTCATGCCGTGCAGATCCAGCACGCCGTCGATATCGCGGCGGCCGCTTTTCACCTTGCGGAGCGCGCGGCGGTCCATCGCGACGAGGGGCGGCGGTGAAAAGACCGGCGGCGACGGCGACGGAACGGCGTGGGCGGACGGAGACAGAACGCGCTCGGCCGCGCGCTGCGGCTGCGGATCGGCGGGCGCCGGCTCCAGCCGGCGACCGGGAAACGGCGCGACGCTGCGCTGGATGTGGGCCCAGAGCGCCTTCTCCTCGCGCGTCAGCGTGCGCCGGCGCATCAGCCGCGCCCCTCGCGCGGGAGCAGCACGACGAAGCGCGCGGCGTGGCGCAGCGACCCGGCGCGACGCCCCATCTCCTCGCCGGCGCCGAAGAACAGATCGCCGCGCGCGGGGCCGAGAATGGCGCTGCCCGTGTCCTGCGCGATCGTCAGGCGGGCGATGCGCGCGGAAGGCTCTACCTCCTGGGCTACGTCGGCGGCGACGAAGAACGGAAGCCCATAGCTCCAGAGATTGCGGTCGATGGCGAGCGCGCGGCCCGGCCGAAGCGGAACGCCTGCGCCGCCGATCGGCCCTTCCCCGGCCCGCAATTCATCGGCGACGCGGAAAAAGATGAAGGAGCGGTTCCGCCGCATCAGCGCGCGACCCTCTTCGGGATGGGCGCGCAGCCAGGCCTTGAGCTTTTCGAGCGTGACGTCCTCGGGAGTCAGCCCGAATTCCGTCACCAG
>MKVY01000024.1:0-16983 GCA_001899525.1 Rhizobiales bacterium 65-9 | reverse complement strand
CGATCCCTGCACGTGGATGAAAAAAGCCTCGACCTCGTCCCGGACATACAGAAGCGGCGGCGCCTCATCGCCCAGCGCGCCCGCCTCGATCGCAGCCCGATCGGGGACTTCCGCGAACCCCTCCGGCGTGCGCCGCCCGGCCGCGAGGGCGGGATCGAGGCCGGCCAACGGCTCGTCCGGAGACCGGGTGACGAGATCGGGCGGCCGGGCGCGGATCGGCCATGCGAACTCCGCCGTTCGTACGGAGGAGCCCGCGACCTCGGGCTCATAATAGCCGGTCAGGAATCCCTGTCCGCCTTCCGGAATGATTTCAAAGGGGGAGAAGCGCGTCTCGAAGAAGGCGCGGGCGTCAGCGCCGGCAGGCAGTCCGACCGCGTCGCGGCAGACAGCGACGAGCGTCTCTTCGCCGGGCTTGCCGCGACGCGCTTCCGGCCGGCCCTCGATGATCGGCGCGCAAGAATCAAGAAAGGCGGCGAATGCGGCGGCGTGATCGTCGGCCGCCCAGCCCGGCAGATCGGCGAAAGCGACCGGCCGCAGCGTCGCCCCGGCGGGCCCGGCGCGATCGCCGGCGCTCATCGGCTCCGCGGCGAGCGCGCCTCCGGCCAGCGCCGCGAGCGCGAACAGGCTCGCCCGGCGCGCCATGGCCTGCTCACGCCCCTGCTTCCGTCGCGATCAGCAGCCAGTTCGGATCGCGGGCGCGCACGTCGCGGGCGAAGGTCCAGACGTCGGTGACCTCGACGATCTTGTCGCCGGCGCCGTCCACAACCTTGCCCTCGGCGTCGCGGGTGACGCTGATGATCTTCGAGACGAAACGCACGGTGACCTGCGCCTGCCGGTCCTTCAGCTCGGCGTCGGTGATCTTCGCCTCGTCGATCGAGACGAAGGTCGTCTCGGCGTTGAGCTTTTTCGCCTCGCGCTCGGCGATCGCAGCCGAAAAGCCCTCGAACACCTCCTTCGAAAGAAGACCCTTGAGCGTCGCGCGGTCGCCGCGGCTAAAGCTCGTGACGATCATTTCATAGGCCGAGCGCGCGCCCTGTTCGAACACCGAGGCGTCGAAGCCGGGGTCGGCGGCCGCGATGGCGTCGAGACCGCCCCCGAGCGCCGAATTGGGTTCGGCGATCCCCTTCCAGCGGTCGGGGTCCGGTCCGGCCAGACGCGCCGGCTCGGGCGCGCGGGTCCCCGGAAGGGGAATCACATTCCCGTTAGGCCCGGGCGCGCCATTGGCGGCGGGCGGCGGATCGCGCCTGGCGCGCGGGTCGAAGGGCGGCGAATCCGGACGCTGGCCGAGCACGGCCCAGAGCCGCCAGATCACGAAAGCGGCGAGCGCCAGAAAAATAAGCGTTGTCACGTCCATACGGGGCCGAGAGGGTCCGGAGCGCTGTGCATGTGGGCTCGTAACATCCGCGTCACAAGGGAACAAGGCAAGCACGGGTCGCCCTTCGCGCAAAGTCGGGCTAGAAATACGGCCGGGACCACGGAATCGGGCCATGACCGCTCAATCGCACATCCGCGTCGGCATCGGCGGGTGGAATTTCGACGAATGGCGGGGGAGCTTCTATCCCAAGGGCCTGTCGCAGAAGAAGGAGCTGGAATACGCCAGCAGCAAGCTGACCTCGACCGAGGTCAACGGCACCTATTACGGATCCCAGAAGCCGGAGACCTTCGCCAAATGGCGCGAGGAAACGCCGGACGGCTTCGTGTTCGCGCTGAAGGCGTCGCGCTTCTGCACCAACCGGCGCGTGCTGGCCGAGGCGGGCCCGTCGATCGAGAAATTCCTGACGCAGGGCCTGACCGAGCTGAAGGAGAAGCTCGGACCGATCAACTGGCAGTTCGCCCCGACGAAACAATTCGATCCGGCGGATTTCGAGGGTTTTCTCAAACTGCTGCCGAAGAGCCATGACGGCATCGCGCTGCGGCACGCGCTGGAGGTCCGTCATGACAGCTTCCGGTCGCCCGACTTCATCGACATGGCGCGCGGCCATGGCGCCGCCGTCATCTACACCGACAAGGAAGACTTCCCGGAGATCGCTGACGTCACCGCGCCCTTCGTCTATGCGCGCCTGCAGCGCATGTCGGAAACGCTGAAAGACGGCTATGCGCCGAAAACCCTGGACGGCTGGGCGGCGCGCGCCAGGCAATGGGCGTCAGGCGGCGCGCCGAAGGAGCTTCCGACCCATGGCGCGCCGGAAAAAAAGCCGCCGAAAACGCGCGACGTGTTCATCTACATGATCAACGGCTTCAAGCCGAAAGCGCCGTTCGCGGCGATGGCGCTGATCGAACGGCTGAAGGGCTGAGCGCGCGCTTACGCCGCGCTCTTCACCGCGTCGCGCTGCTGGCGCAGCATCCGCAGCCATTCGCGCATCACATGGCCATGATCATGCCAGGTGCGGCCGCTGACCAGATTGCCATCGACGACGCAGGGCTCGTCGACGAAAATCCCGCCGCAGACTTCCAGATCGAAGCGGCATTTCCTGACGCAGGACATGCGCCGGCCGCGCACCCGGTCGGCGCGGGCCGGAATCTCCACCCCGTGGCAGACGCTCGCGATCGGCTTGCCGGCGTCGAAGAAATGCTGCGCGATGCGGATGAGATCGGGATCGTCGCGGATATATTCCGGCGCGCGGCCGCCGCTGAAAAAGACGCCGGCGTAATCCTGCTCGCGCACGTCGCGGAAGGCGATGTCGGCCTGGATCTGATAGCCCTCCCATTCGCGCGTGATCGTCCAGCCCGGACGGACCTCGTGCATCACCATCTGGTAAAGCCGCTTCTCCGGCGCCGCGACGACCGGCACGAATCCGTCCTCCTGCAGGCGCAGATGCGGATAGAGCGTATCCAGCGTTTCAGCCGCGTCGCCGACGATGATCAGCGCCTTGTTCGAGACCATTGCGAACTCCGTTTCCTCCCGCGGCCGACCTATCGTCCGGTCCGCGCCGGGACGATAGCGGATCGCATGCGCGGCGGCGATCCCGCCGTTTCAGCGAAGGCGCGCGTTCAAAAGGCGAGAAGCGCGGAAAGGCCGACGAAAGCCGCCGCGCCGCAGGCGAGCACCAGCAGCGCGTTGAGGCGCGTCGCGAGCAGGACGCCCGTGCAGCACAATGCGACGCCGCGCGCCAGCCAGCCGCCATCGAGCGACTGGAACAGCACCACGGCGGTCGCGAGGATCATGCCGGCGGCGACGGGGCGCAGCCCGCGCTCCATCGCGATCCGCCAGCGCGCTTCGGGATGGCGCGACCAGAGATGGACGACGCCCGCCGTTAAAAGCGCCGCGGGCGCGAAGATTCCCACCGACGCGACCAGCGCGCCGGCCCATCCCGCTACGCTCCAGCCGATGAGCGTCGCCAGCAGGGAGCCGGGTCCCGGCGCCATGCGCGAGATGGCGAAGGCGTTGAGGAACTCGGCCGCCGACATCCATTGATGGACATCGACGGCCTGGCGCTGGATGTCGGCGACGATGGTCTGCCCGCCGCCGATCGTGATCAGCGAGAGAGGCGCGAAAATCGCCGCCAGTTCGACAAGACGATTCGCCATCGTTCAGGATCGCGTCAGGTCCGCATATTCGAGCGCGACGCTCGCCGCGCCGGCGACGATGACGACCCAGACGAGCGGCCATTGCAGCAGCGCGACCGCGACGAAGGTTCCGCCCATGAAGAGAAGCGGACGCGCCTTGCGCACGACGCGGCGCGCGGTCGCGAAGGCCATGGTGAAGGAAAGGCCGATGCTCGCGGCGGACGCGCCGACCAGCGCCGTGTGCGTGACGGGAAAGCGCGAGAGCCAGGCGAAGGACGCGCCGATGAGAATGATGAGGCATCCCGGCAAGGCGACAATTCCCGCGACGGACGCCGCGGCCCCGCGAAAGCCGGCCAGCCGATGGCCGATCCAGATCGCCATGTTGGTCACATTGACGCCCGGCAAGGCCTGCGCGAGCGCGAGGCCGTTCAGGAACTCATCCTCCGACAGCCAGCCGCGATCGGCGACGAATTCGCGGAACAGCCAGCCGCTGAGGCCGCCGCCGAAACTGGTGAGGCCGATGCGCGTGAAAATCAGGAACAGCGCGAGGGGCGTTGGCGGCGCCGGGTCGTCGATCGTGCGCGGCATGCGATGCTGGCGGCCTCCCTGCGGCCTCGCCGGGCGACGATCCGCCCTTCGCCGGGATATCCCTCCAGGCGCGTCCGTCAACTCCGCGCCGCGCACAGCGGCCGCGCGACAATCGGAGCGGCGCCTTTCAAAGCGCGACCTGGAACTGCTTCCAGAGGATCATCCGCTCGCGCAGATCGATCACGCGGCCGTCGACGCAGAATGTGCCGTCGCCATTGTGATGCAGGGTGCGGCGCTCCCTCCGCGTTCGGTTCAGCGAGATTGCGACCGGCTCGAGGATGAAGAGGTCATATTTTCCGGCGAGCGAATCATCAACGATCCGGCATTCGATATTGGCGAGGCATTCGCCAATCAGCGGCGCCGCTACCTCGCGCGCCGGCTGCGCCGTCAACCGAAAGCGCGCGAACTTGTCCGCGTCGTCGCCCGAGCAATTGCCGATGTCCACGACCTTGCGCGCCAGATCGGCGCCGGGGATGGCGATCACGCATTCGCGCGTCGCGACGAGCGCCTTATGGCTGTGATCCCACGCGCCGATGACGCAGCCGATCAGCGGCGGGGAATGGCGCATCACCATGTGAAAGCCCATGGTCATGACGTTCGGCTTTCCATCCTGCGCCGTGGTCACCAGCACGATCGGGCCGGACTCAAGCAGGCGATAGGCTTTCGAGGGATCAATCGGCTCCATGCCCGGAGCAAACGCCCGCGTCGCGGCGAGACGATGGCGGACTGGCGCCCGGACAGCCGGCGGCGCTTCATCCGCCGCCGGCGACAGGACCGACGCGCCGGGTCTATTGCATGCGGCCGGTCCAGATGCGCTTATGGACGCGCTGCGAGCTCTTCGAACCCCAGCCGATCACCGTGCTCTTCATGTCGGCGACAGCCGGATAACGGAAGATGTTGCCGCGTTTCACGCCTGAGCCGAACAGCGACCTTATCGTGGCGATCTGATTATTGTTCAGGCCATCATACCTGACATTCTCGATGCGGGCGCCGCCATCATCCGTCCAGTCCTCGACCTCGATATTGACCGTGACGACGTTCGACACATAGACCTTTATCATCTCGTAGAGGAACAGAAGCTCCACTTCATCCAGTTCGGAGACGGACAGTTGCACGGGCTTGGCGAGCAGCCTGCTCGCCATCTGCTCCAGCGTTTCGGAGCGCGACTTTCCAGGATCGTTCAGACGATTCTCGAACTCATTCGCGAGGGCGTCGAGAGCGTCGCTCCAGATCTTGAACGTGGCGCGCGACGCCGCGATCAGCTGCGTGACGACGCCCTTGCTGGCGTCAAGCTTTCTCAGATCGTCAGCGCCCGGCGCGGTTTCAGGGTCCGCAATTTTCCCGACCGCCTCTTTGGCGCCTTTGGCGCCGTCATAGACGTCCTTGACCTTGCCGGCGACCTCCTTCCCCTTCGCGGCGGCGTCGCGCACGGCCTGAACGGTCTGCGCGGCTTTCGCCGTTTTGCTCCCGGCCGCAGCCGAAATCGTTAGCGCCAGCGTGACGGCTTCCTTCTTCTCCTTGAGAAAGGTCGCCAGAAAAAGCTCGGGCTGCGCCACCGACAGCGCGATGGATGCGAGCGCGAGATAGGGCGTATACCAGGGCGGAATTGCTTCGAGCTCGAGGAACTTCGCGAATTTCTGCATGGCGTTCGTAAAAATGAGGCCGCGCGCGTATAATTCTCCGTTGACGGCCTGCATGTATTTCGCCGCGACATTCTGCGCTCTCTGATTGTCGGACAGAACGGCGTTTATCTGCGCTTGCGTCATCGCGCGCCTCCGTATCGTGACAGCCTGGCCTGACGTCGCATCAGGCTTTCTGAACGCCTTTTTTCATCCCGACGCTGACCGATGTCGGTGCTTCCGCGCACGAAACGGCTTCTGTTCCGCGCCGCTTCTCTCGGCCGGACGGACGACGATGACGAAAACTCCTGCGCCGCAATTCTTGCTTGAAAGAAGTTTGTCTTCTCCAAAGCAGAAGGCGCGCGCCGCAAAGAGACGCCAGCGCGGCTGACGGAGAATGCGCGTGCGGCCCAGCCCACGGAAAATTTCGGCAAACGGCCCGCGATCGCCCGTGCAAAAGCTGAGCGCGCCATCGTCGGCGTGCAATGCGAGCAATTGTCAGCCGCCCGTTATCCGCGCGTAAAGGACGCCGCGATCACAGTTCGCCGCGTTGGCGGCGTGCGCGGACAAAGGGCGGCGCGCTCGGATATGGACGCGCTCGACGACGCATCAGCGACAGGCCCATGACGAAGCGCAGACTGTCCAACCGCTCCAGCGGACCGGCGGCGGCGATTCTCCGCCCGAACGGCCGCGCGGCTGCGCGGTCGTCGCGGCTCCGTCGTCACGCGGGCTGAGGGATGCGAGGCTCCAGATGGTTCGGGAGGCGGACGTCCGACATCGCCCATGTGTCGGCGCTTCGCCGAACGACCATCCTCGTCCTGTTCGTCTCGGCCTGGGCCCTGCTCACCGGCGGCGCGTGGTATGCGCTGACCCCAAAACCGGTCGCGCCAGTTGAGCCGGCTTCAACGTTCGCGCCCGACTGAGGCCCTTCATCGAGCGACGCCCGGGAAGGTGAAATCAGGCGGCGATCCGTCATCAGCGCTTCAGGCTGACTCCGGCCGTGACGCCACGCCTTGTCGCCCCCCCGGCCGGACATGCCGCGCGAGTTTGTCGAGCGTCTGGGCGCCGTACTCGACCGCCCCGAAGCCGATCACCTCGTCACGGCGCGCCTTGGTCGGATGCATCTGGCGCAAGGTGACGACGGTTTTGCCGTTGGACTGCTCGTCGAAGGTCAGCAGCATGCGAAACGCCGACGGGTCTTCATCGCGATCGGCGCCGTGGATCACTTCGATCAGGGAGGGCGTCTCCAACCGGAGAAAGACCATGCGGTTGTCGTAGCGGGTCCCGTCCGGCGCGATCATGTCGAAGCGCCAGCGCCCGCCCGGACGGACGTCGATCTCTTTCGTCTCGATCGTGAATCCCTCTGGCCCGAACCAGGCCGGAAGCTGCGCCGGATCGGTCCAGGCCTCGAAGACGAGGGCGCGCGGCGCATCGACCAGGCGGGTGATGACGACCTCTCGATCAAGAGGCCATTCCGACCAGGGCGATTGGCTGGGGTTCGTCACATCAGTCATCCGTGCGGACCTCGTTCTTGCGGCGCTGAACATGGGCGTCCATCCGGTCGAGCCGCGCCGTCCAGATGCGGAGATGTTCGCCGAGCCAGGCGTCCGTCTGGCGCAGCGCCTCCGGCCTGAGGGCGCACAGGCGGACCCGGCCCGCCTTGCGCGTCGCAAGCAACCCGCCGTCTTCGAGGACGCGAATGTGCTTCAGGACGGTCGGCAATCCGATGCCGAACGGTTCTGCGAGCTGGCTCACCGTCGCCTCCCCCAGGCACAGGCGCGCCACGACCGCGCGGCGCGTCGGATCGGACAAGGCGGCGAACGCGCGATCGAGTGCGAGCTGTTGGTTTTCCATGTGGGAAAGTATTGCCGCGCAACCCTCGGCCGTCAAGATACTTTTCCGACCGGCGAACTTTTCCTTGCGATGCGGAAACACGGCTAGGCGCGGTTCATGCGCGAACCTAACCGCTCTCGCGCCGGATCACTGCTTTGAATGCGCGCCGCCGGCTCACGGCCGCGGCCTGGTTGCGCTTCCGAGGCGCAACACGGCTATGCGCAGGCGCACGGTTGGCGGCTCTTGGGCTTTGTCAGGGGCAATCAGGGAACTGGCGCGCCCCACCGGGTGAAGATGACAACTACGTTTACTCCATAGCCCTATAAATCAGGGACCGAGAATCGACCGGAAACCAATGGTATTACAATGGGTTTCCGGTCGATACGTTTTCACCATGTGTTTCTGCGGACCCGGCGCTAAAGCGCCGGGGCTTTGTCACTGGCGGCTCTCCGGCTCTCTACAGCGCAATGTGGTAGCGCGTTCGCCTCCGGGCCGGCGCGGCTGCCGCCGCGTCTCATCTGATCGTTACGAAGAAAATTGCTAAGGGCGTTGCCCTCGCGCGGCGCAAGAAAACTCTCCGGCCTTTCGCGGCATAAACGGCCCGCTCCCCGCAAGCGGGTCCCCTCCATTTATTCCACGGTGCCAAAGACTTCTCCTGCGCCTTGCTACCCGTGGCTCGCCGCCGGGCAAGGGTTCAGGAGCGGCGCTGCGCTGCTCTGAACCCCAAACCCGAGGATCAGAGACATGACCAACCTTTCCGACAGCAATCCCCGCATCTATGTCGCCTGCCTTGCCGCCTACAATAACGGCTATCTGCATGGGGCTTGGATCGAGGCGGATCAGGACGCGGACGAAATCAGGGACGAGATTGCGGCCATGCTCGCACGGTCCCCCATCGAGCACGCGGAGGAATATGCCATCCATGATTATGAGGGCTTCGAGGGCGTCACGATCAGCGAATATGCCGGCATCGACACCGTGGCACGCATGGGCGCTTTCATCGCCGAGCATGGCGCGCTAGGCGCTGGCCTGCTGGATCAGTGCGACGATGACATGGACCAAGCCGAAACCGCCTTGCGGGACTGCTATCACGGCCAGTTCGCCAGCCTTGCCGACTTCATGGAGGACTTGACCGCTGAAAGCGGCATGGCGATCCCCGAGGCGCTACGCTACTACATTGATTGGAAAGCAATGGCCCGCGACGCTGAAATGAACGGCGAGTTTTTCACAGTCGAAACCGCACATGACGAGGTGCATGTGTTTTCCAGCCAATGAAAGCCGGAGCGTCTTGCCCGCACTTTTGCGGGCGGGCGTCTCGCAGAATCATCGAAATAGTGTTAAGCAGAAAATAACCAAGAATGATCGGGCTGGCCGCTCAAGGTATCTGCTTTGAGCGGCTTCTATATTTCCAGCGATCTTTGAACCTCTAAGGGCTGGGCGCTGCCTTGCGCGCCCCGGCTTTGGGAGGTGACGCCATGCTTAGCATCGACTGGCGTTCGCCGGTGGCATACAGGCATGCGAAGCACATTTCGGCCGCCGGTTTCGCTTGGGAATATCTGCGCCGGAATGACGATTATCGTCAGGAGTTCCAGACCATCGCACTAACCGGAGGACCGTCCGGCCGTGACCTTGAAGCGTTCGCAGATCGCTGGGGGTTGCGATTTCCCGTGCGATCCCGACGCGCCGCATGACCGGCCGCCACCAATCTGGAGTCCGAGCCTTCAACCGCAAGCGGTGATGCTCTCGCCGGTCGAGCATAAGGACGGCGACACCGAACCGATATTGACGCTTGCCCATCTCGCCGGCCTCGATCTGCGCCGCGCTGCCGATGGCTGGCACGGCATCTGGCAGGTGGATGGCGTCGCACATCAATTCTGGCTTCCCGAGCCGGTGCCGGATGCCGCCGCCTTCTATGCCGTCACCCTGCCGATGGATTCCTTTCTGGAGCTTCGCGCACACGCTGCGCGCCGTTTCTGGCGGTCCCTCAACGGCCGCGCACCCGGTCCCGACTTCCGGGCCGTTCCCGCCCAGCTCCGGCAATGGCACACCCTTTCCCTCCGCGCGCTCGACGCCCGCCTACGCGACGAGAGCTATCGCACCGTCGCCGAAGTCCTGCTCGGCTTTCGCGGCACCAAGGAGGATTTCGAGAATGACCCGCGCAAGAACAAGGCCCGCCGTCTGGTTGCGCACGGCATCAAGATGATGTGCGGCGGCTATCGCCTGTTGCTCCACTACCCTATCAAGCCCGGCAAGCGTTGATCGTTAGCGAGCACCGTCTTGTTGCAAGTCGCAAACTTACTGCCAGTTGCAACAAAGAGGTGCGATACGAAAAGAGCCGGAAAGCCAGCCCTCGGGGAAATGTTGCGGACTTTAGAATACCTACGAGGATTTCAGCAAGAATGGAGTGGAGCTAACAGACTGCTTCATGTGTCAAGAACGGCAAGGCGGCTGCTCAACTGAATAACTCGTTGCGCAATCCATGGTTTCGCACGACCATGCCGGAAATTTATTTTGAGGAATGTTCCATGACCTTACTAAAGACGCTGCGTTTGATTCTCAGTCCTTGCGCCCCGGTGGATCGTGTTAACTTCATCCAGCTAGAGCTTGACCCAGAAGTGATGCGGTTTCTTAACAATGGTGCGGTTGATCATGACAGGATCGATTCGACGACCGCGCCATTTCTCATGCCACGAGGAACCGAGCCGAACGTCTGGACAGCGCGACGCAATGCGGATGACGAGTTCGTCGGCTGGTTCTGCTTGTTGCCGAAAGGGAGGGCGTTAGCTGAGATCGGATATCGACTGCGCCGGGAAGCTTGGGGTCAGGGGCTGGCAACTGAAGGAGCTTTGGCTCTTATCGGTTGGGGCTTCGAGGTCGCAGGATATGACAAGATTGTGGCCAATACAATGGCGGTCAACCAAGGGTCGCGCCGTGTAATGGAGAAGATTGGTATGAAACACACGCGGACGGATTTCTTGGATTTTCCCGACCCCATACCCGGCACGGAGCACGGCGAGGTAACGTATGAGTTGACCTGTTCAGAATGGGCCAACAATTGAGGGGCATATCAGCTTTTAGGACGCGTCAAA
The DNA here is from genome assembly GCA_001899525.1 of Rhizobiales bacterium 65-9. Classification (GTDB taxonomy): domain Bacteria; phylum Pseudomonadota; class Alphaproteobacteria; order Rhizobiales; family Beijerinckiaceae; genus Terrirubrum. The sequence goes on along the minus strand of MKVY01000024.1, from coordinate 6,347 downwards.
GCCACTCGAAACGTCAGCGATTAGGTCGATTCCTGTCGGTCAGATATCGTAAAATTCCAAAGCCTGCGAGGTGAAGTAAGCTGAAAACCGCCGATGCTCACGCCTTGTTAGCTGCCGCCTGTTCCAGAATCTTCCTATAGCCCTCATGCGAAAGCCATTGCGCGCGTTCGAGATGGCTTTGCCAGCAACGATAGGTCCGAAGTTCCTCGGCAGCCGGATTGCGGTGAAGCACGATCCGCGCGACTTCTTTCCAGTCCGCGCCCTCGGCCTTGGCATCCAGCAAGCGTAGATAGGTGACGTAGTGCCGTTCGTCATAGACGGTTATAGTGTCGCCGGTCGGCGCTTCGTCGTCCACATCGGGATCGAGTTCGACAGGAACCCGCATAGTCATTCCCCGTATCTGAGAGAGCTTGTCTGCGGTGCGCCCCCGCAAACGATTCTCTCTGACTCTTGGTGATCGGGGAGTTAGTAACCGTCACGAAACGGCCCCATGGCCTTTAGCTCGGAAAGCCTGTTGTATACGCCACAGGCTCCCCGACCATAGGTCAAGGAGTTGGTGCCGTTCTGGCTGGCACCGGCCATTCGTGAGGGGTTACTACGCCCCAGAGCAGCGCGTCTGCTCCACCCACAATCTTAGCCGAGCTGCACGCGAATGTCTTTGCCTATTCGGCGCGGCAGGCATCGAGCCGCTGAAATCCCTCACCTATTGGCTGCGCGACGCCCCGAAGGGGGGTGCCGCCAGCGCGTAGGCGCAAATGCGGCACGCTACGCGCCGCCGATGCCTCGCCATGGTTCGCCACAGTCCGCTGCCGCCCCCGGCAGCCCAATCCCGACTGGAGGTGATCCATGCCCAACCCGCTTGCGGGCCTGCCGCCGCGCCTGTTGCGCACCAAGGAAGCCGCGCGCTTCCTCGGCATATCCATCCGCACCCTTGAGAAACATCGCACCTACGGCACCGGCCCGACCTATCGCAAGGTCGGCGGTCGCGTCCTCTACACCGTCCGCGATCTGGAAGACTGGAGCGCGGCCGGCGAGCGCAAATCCACCCGCGACAAGACCGCCGGCACCGTATTTCCCGCGCGTCCGCTCACCCCCGAAGAACGGGGCGACTGCTAGATGCTGCGCGAGGACGATCACGAGCCGGCGTTGCCGGGCGAGGACAGCGAGCGCAGCCGCCTAGACCCCTTCGTGGTTGCAACGGGCGACGCGCCGCCGCGCGACCAGCGCGATTTGATGGAACGGCCGTTCTTCTCGCTGGCGAAGACCCCGCGCACCAAGCCGATTCTCTACAAGACCGCCGACATAGAGGTGCAGGTGTTCGGGATGCCCGAGCACGGCATGGCGACCATATGGGACGCCGATGTGCTGATATGGGCGGCCTCGCAGATCGTCGCGGCCGAGAATGACGGCCTCACCACGTCGCGCTTTGTCCGGTTTACGCCTTACCATCTGTTGCGCGCCATCGGACGCCCGACCGGCAATCACCAATACCGGCTTCTGAAAGCCGCGCTGGCGCGGCTGCAATCGACCGTCATCGCCACCACCATCCGCAACGGGCCGCATTGGCGTCGCCGGCAGTTCTCATGGATCAACGAGTGGGAGGAAATGACCACGCGCGCCGGCCACGTCGAGGGCATGGAGTTCGTCCTGCCTGAATGGTTCTACAACAGCGTCATCGACCGTTCGCTGGTCCTGACCATCGATCCGGCCTACTTCCGGCTGACTGGCGGCATCGAGCGTTGGCTTTACCGCGTCGCCAGAAAGCACGCCGGCCACCAGCGCCACGGCTGGATTTTCGAGGTCGCGCACCTTCACCAGAAATCCGGCAGCCTCGCCCGGCCGTCCGACTTCGCGCTCGACCTGCGCCGTATCGCGGCCCGCCAGCAGCTCCCCGGCTACCTGCTCCAGATCGAGCGGGAAGACGGCCGCGAGTTGCTGCGCATCCGCCCCGAAAGCCTGTCAACAGGCACTGTTGATAACCCTGTTAATGCCATCGGCAGATCAGGCGCACGAGGTATCGGCACATCGGGCGCACCACTATCGGCAGATCAGGCGCAAGAACCGCAGCTAACGCTTTGGCCTGAAAAGCGGAATCCGAGCGCTAACTTATCTAACAGAGAATCTTCTTTAACTGTTTCTGTGGGTGTGAAGCACGCGCCCAGTGCCACCCGCGATCATCTTGCCAATGATCGTGCGCGTTCGCAACACGCTGCGAAAGAGCCATCCCGACCTGTCCGTCTTCCGTGGATTCCAGGCATCGAGCCGGAGGACACGCCATGAGCGGATCATCGACATCACCCCGAGCGGCTCACGCTTCTTTCCGTGGTCGATATCAGGATCGCCACAAGCAGGGATCGGAAGGTCGGGCGGCCAAGCTAACTCGCGTCCTCGCTGTCGCAAGGTGCGATGCGGACAAGAGTCTCGACGGTCTCACCCGAACCCTCGTCCCCTCGGGGGACATCTCTCCGCCGCGGCGGAACTCGCAACCTACGTCAGCCGGCATCCATGTGGATGACAGGCAGACGCCCTTAAACAGCGGGTATCGGCCTCTGCGCGATTGCCTGGCCGTCACCCGTTTTCCATATGAAGGTGGTTCCTTCGACCCAGATGCGGTGCATGAGCACGGCCATCCGGCGCGCAAGCGCGGTGACGGCCCGCTTGTGCCCCCGGTTCTTCACCAGCCGCATGCCCCATGCCTTGAGCGACGACCAGCGCTTCACACGGATGAGCAGGATGTGCGCGGCCTCGTAAAGCGCCGCCCGTGCCATCGCATCGCCGCTCTTGGAGACGCGCCCGGTCCAGTCGACCTCGCCAGACTGGTGAGCGCGCGGTGTCAGCCCAAGATGCGCCCCGACCGATTTGGAGCGCCGGAACCGCGAGGGCACGTCGATGGTCGCACGATAGGTCAGCGCCACGATGGGGCCGACGCCGGGAACGGTCATCAGCCGGCGGCACACATCGTCGTCACGGGCGAAGTCCGTCGCCGCCTTTTGCAGGTTGGTATATTCGAGAGCCAAGGCGCGTCTCGCTTTCAGCATCGGGGTGAGCGCCCGCATCAGCATCGCACGATCGCCGGCGAGTTCCAGAACGCGCGCTTCGAAGTTGCGCTTGGAGACCACGCCCATCTTCAGGCCGAAGCTGCGCAGCATGCCTCTGATCGCCAGTTCGATATCCATCAGCTTGCGCACCAGCGTCTGCCTGGCCACCAGCAGGAAGCGCAGTTCCTGCGCGGTCTGCGTCTTCACATGCACGGCGCGGAACCAGCCGGTGCGCATGATGTTGGCGATCCCGCGCGCGTCGTTGCGATCGGTCTTGTTCGGCATCGCCGACAGCGCCGCCTTGGCATGGCGCGTCTCGATGCACACGACCGGCAGACCGGCTTCGGCCATTCCTCCGTAAAGCCATTGCGACGGAGCGCCGGCCTCCAGGCCGATCCGCTTCATCGCCATACCGCATTGCCCGAAGAACGCGACGAGGTCGTCCGGCTCGGAAGCAACTTTCGCCTCCTTCATCACGGCCCCGTCAGCATCCACGATGCAGATGCTTGTCATCTCAAGGGAAACATCCAGTCCTGCAAAGTAGTCCATCGTCTCTCTCCATTCCGGTTGGTGGTGGACCGGCATGAGCCGGTCAGATCACCGTTCACGGTATGGCAAGAGGCGCTTGCTCCACACGCGACGAGAACAGAAACAGTTACCCCAGCTAACTCTTTTTCTTTGACGCGCGCGCAGGCGAAGCGTGGTGCCGGTTCTGCCCGAAGGGGCGAGCCATGACGGCCGCGCCCGACGCGCTGCGCCCGCGCAGCCCCCAGCATATCACCGGAGACGAACAATGACCCGTCGCGCCCACCGCAGCGCGCACGGCCGTCCGCTGCCGGACGGGCCTGCGCCTTTCACCACATTGGTCGAGCTGACCTTCGAGAAACGCAAAGTCGAGCACTGGATACGCTTCGGCCGCAAGAGCTACGAGCAGATCATCGACCGCCGCCGCAGCGTCGTCGGCTTCGCGCCGGGCAACATCTTCGCCTTCGTCCGATGGGCGAAGGGCGAGCATGGCACGGTTGTTTCCCGCATCGACATTGTGCGGGCAATCGGGCGCGGCGAGCCGTTCCAGACATTGCCCTTCGTGCGCCCCGGCGGCGAAATCCTGTTGCGGCTCGATAGCTGGCCGAAGGTGCAGCGCGGTTTTGCCGCCATCGACGCCGTGGAATCGCTCGGCCTCGATCCGGCCGACGCCGCACCGGAGCACTGGCGGCACGTCCATAACCGTTTGACCGCCAATCTGGAGCCGCACGCCTACACGCCCGAGCGACATGCCGCGTGGCTTCACCGCCGAAGGATCGAGCCATGACGCGCCGCCGCACCCTTACGGTGACGGCGCTCGCCGCCATCGGCATCGCCGCCGCCAGCGCCGTCGATTGGCCCGTGAAACTCATCTGGAACGCCACGGCCAGCGCGCCAGTCGGGTTCTACACCGTCGAGCCGGCCGACCGGATCGACGTACCCGAGCTGGTCGCCATCATGCCGCCCGAACCGCTAGCCGCCTTCATGGTCGAGCGCGGCTATATCGCGCGAGGCGTCCCGCTTTTGAAGCGCGTCTTGGGCCTGCCCGGACAGGAGGTTTGTCGCACCGGCCGCACGATCACGGTGGACGGGATCGAGATGGGCGAGGCGCTGGAGCGCGACGGCCTCGGCCGCGATCTGCCCGTCTGGCAGGGCTGCCGCGTGATCGGCGACGACCAGCTTTTCCTCATGAATTGGGAAGTCCGCGACAGCCTCGACGGCCGGTATTTCGGACCCATCCCCGCAGCTTCCGTCATCGGCCGAGCGGTCCCGCTCTGGACCAATGAGGAAGGCGTCGGCCGCTACGAGTGGCGCGCGCCGACCCACTGAAACCACCCCCCGAAAATCAACCGCAGGAGATTTCCCATGGCAGAGATAGGCACCTTCACCCGCACCGAAACCGGCTATGCGGGCGAGCTTCATTCGTTCGGCCTCCACGAAAAGCTGTTCATCGTCCCGGCCAAGCCGAGCGACGTGAAGAACGCGCCCGACTATCGCGTGCGCCTCGATAGCGAGGACGGCCCGGACGCCGGCCCCGCATGGAAAGACTCCAGCGAGAACGCTGGCGAGTTCGTGTCGATGCGTTTGGAGGGGCCAATCTTCCCGTCCCCGATCCGCGCCAAACTGTTCCAGTCGAACGACGATCCTTCGGTCTGGACCCTGCGTTGGAAGCACGCGCGGAAGATCGAGGATGAGGAATGACGGCCGCGCGCGTCCGGCCCGCCATCCGGTCAAAGATCGGCATCCCTTTGTTCGCGAAAAAACCGTCTCATCCCTCCGTCCCGCTCGGCGACCAGACGGCCGGCGCGCGCAGCGAAGGTCAGGGGCGGCCATCGGCCGGCGCTTGCGCCTTGCCCTTGACCGCAGCGAGCACGCTGGCAGGCTGCCGTTGTTGCGGAGACAGGCCGGCATGGCATTATGCCGTCCTGCTGCTGGCCGGCGCGCTTTCCGTCTGCGCCGGATCGGGCGTCGCGGTCGCGCAATCCGTGCCGGTCGAGCGCCCGGCCGCCGCCCATCCTTACGCGGCGCACATCGCCGAGGCGTCGCAGCGTTTCGGCATCCCCGAGCACTGGATTCGCGCCGTGCTGCGCGCCGAGAGCGCGGGCGACGTGCGCGCGATTTCGTCGGCCGGGGCAATGGGATTGATGCAGGTGATGCCCGTGACATGGGCGGAACTGCGCGATCGCTATGGCCTCGGCCGCGATCCCTACGACCCCCGCGACAACATCTTGGCGGGCACCGCCTATCTGCGCGAAATGTTCGACCGCTACGGCAATGTCGCGGCGATGCTGGCGGCCTACAATGCCGGTCCCGGCCGCTATGACGAATACCTTGCGACCGGCCGCACGCTGCCGGCCGAAACGCGGGCGTATATCGCCGCGCTAGCGCCGATCCTCGGCGGCGCGGCTGCAACCGAACCGCCGTCATCGGCACCGCCACCGCCGCCCGATTGGCGCGAGGCACCGCTGTTCGTCATGCGTCCGGGCGACGCGCGGGCTGTCGCCGCGCCGCCGCCCGACGCACAATCCGGCGACGGCCGCGCGACCGTTCCGGCGCGCGATCCTGCCGGTGCGGAGCCGCAGGGCGACAGCATTTTCGTCGCCGACGCGAGCGGTTCGGGAACGCCATGAGGACGGCGTTCCCGCGCTCGGCGGCGCTCATTCCGGTGTCCAGTCGGGCAGGTTTTCGCCCGGCAGGCTTCCCGGCAGGAGGGGCAGAAAAGGCAGAAAGGGCGGAGGGCAAGATTAAAGAAGACGGCACCATATCGGGCCGCTTCTGGAAATT
>MKVY01000023.1:23754-26554 GCA_001899525.1 Rhizobiales bacterium 65-9 | reverse complement strand
CGCCTGACGCAGATGCCCGTAGGTGGAGTCGGCCTGCATCTTTCGCGCGAAAACGATCGGCGACCCCATCTCGGTCATCATCGCGCGGGCGATGTCTTCGAACCGCCGCTCATATTCGACGATGATCCGCTCGAGCAGCTGGATGCGCTCTGCGACCGGCCAGGATGAGAAGACCGGGAACGCGGCGCGCGCAGCCTTCACCGCGCGATCGACGTCTTCCTTGCCGCCAAGACTCGTCTGCGCGACCACGTCTTCCGTCGCCGGGTTGATGATGTCGAACGGCGTGCTTGTCAGCGGTTCGACCCAATCGCCATTGATGTAAAATTGACGATTCCTGTCCATCGATCGCTCCGGAAAAAAGATGTCGCTATGATGCTGGCCGCGCCGGCGCCCTCAGTCGGCGCCGCGTTTGACCGTCGACGGATCGGCGCCCACCGCCGCGACCAGAACGTCGATAAGGTAAGGCCGCCCTTCGCGCACCGCCTGCAGCCCGCGCGCGATGGCCGCCTCCATCTCGGCGTGAGTCGTGATGGGTCCTTCCGCCTCGACGCCCTGCGCGCGCGACAGACCCGCGATGTCGATCGCCGGATCATCCATGCGCTGGCCGATCCACCGGTTCTCGACGGATCGTCCGCGCATGCGCGCCACGGCTTCCTGGTGAATCTCGTCGTTGAAGTTGGATCGGTTGTTGGCGACGATGAAAAGCGACGGCAGCCGGTAGTGCGCCGCTGTCCACAAGGCGGTGGCGCCCTGAAGGAAGTCGCCGTCGCCGATCACGGAAACGACCGCTCGACCGCTGTCCTTGAGAGCGAGGGCCGCCCCCACCGTCAGGCCGGGCCCCGCCGCGAGGCCGGCGCCGCCGTCATGGCCCAGAAAGTCGAGCGGCCCACGAAGATCGAAGACATCGCCCTTCCATGTGAGATTGACGTGAGCGAGCGTGATGTCGTCCTGTCCGCGAAGCTTGTGAAGGGCGATCTCGATGTCGTGCGGCATGATCTGCGCGCCCACGGAATAGGGGGGCGGAAAGAGCGGCGCCGGCTGGAGCGGGGCGGCGCGGTCCGGACCGACGGCGTCGAGAATCTGGGCGACGAAACGGTCCGCGTTCGCCATCACGCGCACATCAGCAGGGGGCAGCCCGAAATAGTCCATGCTCCAGCCGCGATGGATATGGGCGTCGAGCGACACCTGCACGACGGTCGCCTCGATGCCGTCCGTATCGCGCCGCACGCCCTGGAACAGGCCGTTCAAGTCCGGCCAGTCCAGGCTAAGGATGACGTCGGCCTCCGCGATCATCGCGCAATAGTCGTCCGTGACTGCGGAAAGCGGCGGCAGCGGGTGAAGCGGGTGCGCGGTCGGGAACGACGAACGCTCGAGCACCGACGTAATGACGCGCGCGCCGAAGCGCTCCGCCAGACGGACGCGGCGATTCCAGTCGTCTTCGGCGCGCGACGCCCGACCGATCAGAATCAGCGGACGCTTCGCCCCTGCGAGAAGATCGCTCACGCGCGCCACCGTCGCGGCGTCGGCGACCGCCGCCGGGGCGGGAGCATATCGCTGCCGGGGCATGGCGACCGGCCGATCGAGCTTCATCTCCTGCAAGCCGACGTCGAGGCAGATATAGACCGGGGCGCGGGGCTCGGTGCATGTCATCTGCATGCCGCGCAGAAAGGCCTCGACGATTCCTTCGGGAGAACGCGGCTCGTCATCCCATTTGATGTAGTCGCGCAGCAGCGCGCCCTGATCTTTCGCGGTGTGAATCCAGTCGATCCATGGCCGCCGCTTCTCCGGCTCGACCGGCCCGGTGGCTCCGACCACGACCATCGGCATTCTGTCGCAGTACGCGTTGAAAACGCCCATCAGGCCGTGCATCAGCCCGACATTGCTGTGCAGAACCGCGCCCATCGGCCGGTCGGTCGCCTTCGCATAGCCATGCGCGATCGAGACGACATGATCCTCATGCAGGCAAAGCAACATCTTCGGAGCTTCGTTTCCGAGATAGTTGACGAGGCTGTCATGGAGCCCGCGATAACTGGCGCCGGGATTCATCGCGACATACTCGACGCCAAGATGCCGCAGCATCGCCGCCGCCACGTCGCTGCCCCAGGCCAGCTCGTCGTTCTTGCGCGAGCGGACCGGCGTCTCGACATCTTTCACGCCTGAAAACTCCCATCATCCCGCCGCCGTTATTCCTGCGCCGCTCCGTCGACGGCAAGACGCGGAATTACGTACATAATTAATGTTATTAAAGTGCATAAAACAGAATGTCAAACGCTTGTCCGCGCTGGCGGCGAAGCCCGGCCGCGCATGAGGCTGGACGGATCTGCGGGCAAGAAGGTATATGATAAATGTTGTTATATAGCTATTTTCGGTACATAAATAATCGGCGTGCGAACGGCGCTTCGAGAGGTGGAGCCGGCTGCGCCGGTTTTCATCATGGGGACAAGCAGTGATAACGAAACGGCCACTGGATCCGGCGAGCATCCGTTCCTTGACCATCGCGGGATGGACAGGCCGCAACCGCGAAGCGGTCGAGAAGCATATTCGTGAGCTGGAGGCGCTCGGCGTCCCGCGCCCGGCCTCGACGCCGATCTTCTACCGCGTATCCGCATCGCTGCTCACCTGCGCAGACAGTATCGAAGTCATGGGCGGCGCATCGAGCGGCGAAGTCGAACCCGTGATCTTCGGCGTCGACGGCGAGCTCTGGGTCGGCGTCGGCTCCGATCATACCGATCGCAAGGCGGAGACGATCGGCGTAACGCTCTCGAAGCAGCTCTGCGCCAAGCCGGTCGGCCGCATGGTG
>MKVY01000023.1:16801-23705 GCA_001899525.1 Rhizobiales bacterium 65-9 | reverse complement strand
TCAACATGCGTCCGCCGCTCGAACTGATCCGGATGGACCGCGGCGCGGAAACGCTTCCCGATGGCGCGGCCATGTTCTGCGGAACGCTCGCCGTGCATGGCGGCATAACCGCGTCCGCGCTGTTCGAGATGGAGTTGCGCGATCCGAAGAGCGGCGAAGCGCTGTCCGCCGCCTACTCGTCCATATCGCTTCCGGAAAGGGGATGATGATGATCACCGAGAAAATTCACGACGAATTCCGCAAGCTCGACATGACGGAAGGCTGGCATACGCCGGAAGGCTATCCTGACGGCATCAAGCAGAAGATCATCGCCGGCGGGATCGACGAGAAGGCCGGCAAGGGAAACCGCACGCGTCTGCTGAAGTTCGAGCCGGGCGTCTATACGGTGTCGCCTTTCGTGCACGCCTATTGGGAAGAGGTCTTTCTGCTCGAGGGCGATCTGATCGTCGGCAACGACGCGAACGGAGAAGGCGGAACGCGATTCACGGGCTACACCTACGCGGTTCGTCCGCCGGGCGTCTATCATGGTCCCTTCAAGTCCGAGAAGGGCTGCATCCTTCTTGAAAACCACTACTTCCAGGCCTGACCAAGAGGAGGCGCTCCGGTGCTCAAGCTCGCAGTTCCCGATCTCGTCTCGAACTCCTATTTTCCGGCCGAGGCGGCGGTCGAGCTGGGCTTGTTCCGGGATCAGGGTCTCGATGTTTCGCTTCGGCTGATCTTTCCCGTCAACAAGGCCTACGAAGCCCTTCGCGACGGAGAGGTCGACATCGTCGCCGGATCGGCGCACTCGGCGCTCGCGGCCTTTCCCGGCTTTCGCGGCGTCAGGCTGCTGTGCGCGCAGTCGCAGGGCATGTACTGGTTCCTCGTCATGCACGCCGACTTCGCAGGCGTCCGCGGCGATCTGTCCGTCGTGCGGGGAAAACGCATCGGCGCCGCGCCATGGGTCGAGATGGGCTTGCGCCGGGCGCTGGCGGAAGCCGGCGTCGATAGCGAGGCTGGAGATGTGACGATCGCGCCGATTCCGCCGCCGCCGGGCGGCGGCGCGATGAATTTCGGCCTCAACGCGGCACGAGCGCTGGAGGAGCGGCTCATCGACGGCTTCTGGGCCAACGGCATGGCGGCCGAGATCGCGACGCGCAGCGGCGTGGGAACCGTGGTTTTCGACGCCAGGCGCGACGCCAGTCCGGCCGACGCCTTCGGCTACACCTTCGCATCGGTCGCCACGCGCGCGTCTCTGCCCGCCGAGCGTCCGGAGGAGGCGGCCGCCATCGTGCGCGGAATTTGCGCCGCCCAGTCCGCGCTTCGCAGCGACGTGTCTCTGGCGGCCAGGGTCGGGCAGGCGCTCTTTCCGGCGCGCGAGGCTGCGCTGATCACGGACATCGTGCGTCGCGATCTGCCGTTCTACGACGCCGCGATATCGCGCGAGACGGTAAATGGCATGAGCCGGTTTGCGCGCGCGCTCAAGCTCGCGGACGACGATCTGGTCTACGAGGACGTCGTCAGCGCGGAGCTAGCCCCGCTCTGGAGCGCATAACGCTCCGGCGCGCCCGCGCCGACTGTTTGGGAGAAGGACGCGAAAAAGCCGAAACCGGCTTTTTCCCGATCATCGCACGGCGGCGACCGCTTCCATCATCGGCCGCTTCGCGACAAGCAATATGCTCCGAGCTGTTCCAGCCGCGATCAAGCCACGGAAAGCCGGACCTCACTTTCCGCGTCATGCGCTAGAAGCTGATATTGACGTTCTTGAGCTGAGTGCAGGCGTGCAGCTCCTCGATGGATTCCTCTCGCCCCAGACCTGACTGTTTGTAGCCTCCGAACGGCGCGCCGAGGAAATGGGTGCTGCTTCCGTTCACCCAGATGTAGCCGGCCTCGATTCGCCCCGCAGCCTTGTGCGCGTTCGCGAGATCACGCGTCCAGATCGACGCGGTGAGACCGAGCTCCGTATCGTTGACTGCCTCGAACAACGCCGTCTCGTCGCTCCATTTGAAGACGGACATGACCGGGCCGAAGATTTCGTCACGAGCGATGCGCATATGCGGCTCGACATTCGCGAACACGGTCGGCGGGTAGAAATGGCCCTTCGCGAATTTCGGATCGGCGGGATCCTGTCCGCCCGCGACGAGGGCGGCGCCGTCTTCGACTCCGTATCGAACATAGTCGCGCGTTTTCTGGAGCTGGTCGGCGCTCACCATGCAGCCCATCTCCGTGGCCGGATCGGTCGGGATTCCATAATGGATGCGCGACACCAGCTCCTTGATCCTGCCGAGCACGTCGTCATGGATCGCCTCATGCAGGAATATCCGGGACATCGATCCGCAGGACTGGCCGCACCAGGTGAAGTTCATGCCCTGCACGGCCCCGGCCGCGACCTTGGCTGGATCGGCGTCCGGAAAGACGACCATCGCATTCTTGCCGCCGAGCTCCAGCGACAGCTTCTTCAGCGTGCCGGCCGCCGCCGCCGCGATCGCGCGCCCGGTCTGTGGCGAACCGATCAGCCCGACCATCGCGACGGACGGATGCGCGACGAGCGCCTCGCCGCATTCCCGCCCGCCCGGCAGCACGCTGAACACGCCAGCCGGGAAGAGATGTCCCACAAGCTCGGCGAACAGAAGCGAGGACAGCGGCGCCTGCGCCGGCGGCTTGATGATCAGCGCATTGCCGGCGATGAGCGGCGCCGCAGCCCGCTGCGCCGCGAACATGAAGGGATGATTGAACGCATTGATGCGCACGACGACGCCCAGCGGTTCCCGCATCGTGTAATTCAGCGAGGTTGTGTCGAAGGGGATGGTCGTCCCCTTCATCTCCGTCGCCAGGCCGGCGAAGAATTCGAGCGTGGCTGCGCCTGTTTCGGCGTCGCGTATCATGCGCTTGAACGGCCCGCCGGAATCGGCTGAATCCGCCAGCGCGATGCGCTCCGCGTTGGCTCTGATGATGCGGGCCGCCTCGCGCAGGATCGCGGCGCGATCGACAAGCTTGACGCCCCGCCACTCGGCGAATCCCCTGCGCGCGGCCTTGACCGCCGCGTCGACGTCGGCCGCGCCGGCCACCGCGACAGGACCGAGGCTTTCGCCCGTCGCCGGGTTCCGCACATCCTCCGTCCGCCCATCAGAGGCCGTCCGCCACGCTCCGTCGATGTAAAGGTCGCGTCGCGCCGGCAAAGCCGCCAGATAGTTCGCCATCATCTGCTCCTCGTCCGCGCCGGCCCTGCGATACCATGATCGCGCAGGAAAGCGTCGCCTCGCGCCTGGGCTCGCTTACTGGCGCGGATCGCCGCGCATGCCTTCGAACGCCGTCGTCACGGCCGCCATGATCTCGTCGGACTGCGCGCGCGTGATGACGAGCGGCGGGGAGAACACCATCAGCGGGCCGATGAGCCGCACCAGCGCGCCCGCTTCGAAGAGCCGGTCGCCCAGCTCCGCGACATAGGCCTTGCCGACCGGCTTCTTCGCCGCGCGGTCGCAGACGAGCTCCATGGCGAACATCAGCCCCTTGCCGCGGACGTTGCCGATCGTCTCGTGCTTCTCCGCCAGCGTGCGGCAGCGGCCAAGCAGGTAGTCGCCTTCCGTCGCGGCGTTGGCCGGCAGGTTCAGCCGGGTCGTCTCGGCCAGGCAGGCCAGCGCGGCGGCGCAGCCGACCGGATGACCCGTGTAGGTGTAGCCGTGCGAAATGATGCCCATCGTATCGGCGTTGTTCTTGAACGCCGTTTCAATGCGCGCGTTGAGCGTCACCGCGCCCATCGGGAAATAGCCTGATGTGATCGCTTTGGCGAAGCACATGATGTCAGGCTTCACGCCCCAGCCGCGCGATCCGAACCAGGCGCCGCTCCGCCCGAAGCCGGTCACCACCTCGTCGGCGATCAGCAGAATATTGTGCCGGTCTAGAAGCTGCCTGAGCTTCGGCCAGTAGTCGGCCGGAGGCACGATCACGCCGCCCGCGCCCAGAACCGGCTCGGCGATGAAGGCGGCGATCGTGTCGGCGCCCTGGAACAGGATCTCGTCTTCGACTGCCGCGAGGCAGAGCTCGGCGAGCTTGGCGGGATCCGACTCATTGAAGACGTTGCGATAGTCGAAGGGGACGGGGAGATGGCTGCAGCCGGGCAGCAGCGGCTCGTAAGCGCGTCGGAACGTGCTGTTGCCGTTGACGGAGGCCGCGCCGAAATGGGTGCCGTGATAGCCGCGCTTCAGCGAAAGGAACTTGGTCCGCTCGCCCTGTTTCTCCATCTTCCAGTATTGCCGGGCGAGTCGAAGCGCGGTTTCAACCGAATCGGAGCCGCCGGACGTGAAGAAGACGCGCGTCATGTCCTCCGGCTGCAGCATCTCGGTCAGCGTGTGGCTGAGTTCGATCAGCCGGTCGTTCGTCGTTCCCTTGAATGAGGACGCATAGGGAAGCTCGTCGAGCTGCCGCGCGATCGCCTCCTTCACCGGCTGGTTCGAATAGCCGAGATTGACGTTCCACAGCCCGCCGCACGCGTCGATGACGCGCCGGCCCGCGTCGTCATAGATGTGAACGCCGTCCGCCTTGACGATGATATGCGGCGGGTGGGCTTCCAGTTCGTTGGGATGCGCGACGGGATGATACACCCTCTTCGCGTTCATCTCGCGCAGGAAGTTCCGGTTTACGGCGTGGCTCATGTTCAGCTCCCCTCGATCAGGATGCTATTCCGGCTCGGCTTCGACAAGGCGAAATATATACCAAATGTAGCTTTGTGCATATATTCATTGCGTGTCAATGCGCGTTGCGCCGCAGCCGGCCCGACAGCTTCGCGGGCGCCTGTCGGATTGCTTCCGCAGCGGGGCTATCGGCCCCGCGCGCGGCCTATACGGCGTTGCGGAAATTCTTGCCGGGCGCGGATCCCAGCAGTTCGCGCGTGTAGGCGTGCTGGGGATTGGAAAAGATGTCGAACGTCGGACCTTCCTCCACGACCTTTCCCTTGTGCATCACCATCACCCTGTCGCAGATCTGCGCCGCGACGCGCAGATCGTGGGTGATGAAGATCACTGCAAGCTGAAAGCGCTTGCGGAGCGCGTCGAGCAGTTCGAGCACCTGTTTCTGGACCGAAACGTCCAGCGCCGACACGGCTTCGTCGGCAATCAGCAGAGCGGGCTCGAGCGCCAGCGCGCGCGCAATGCAGATGCGCTGGCGCTGTCCTCCTGAAAACTGGTGCGGGTAACGCGACAGGGCGTTTGGCTGCAGACCCACCAGCTCGATCAGCTCGCGCGCCCGCTTTCGCGCTTCCTCGTTGCTCATGCCGAAATTGAGCGGGCCTTCCGTAATCGCCTGCTCGACCGTGCGACGCGGATTGAGTGAGCGATAGGGGTCCTGGAAAACCATCTGGACAGAGCGCCGCAGCGGCCTCAGTTCGCCTTCGGGCATCGCGAGGAACTCATGGCCGAGGAGATTCATGCTGCCGGCGTTCGGATCGACCAGCCTGATGAGGCAGCGCGCCAGCGTGGTCTTGCCGGAACCGGACTCGCCGACGATGCCGAGCGTCTCGCCTTTGGACACTCGCAGGCTGACATGGTCGAGAGCGTGGAGCACCTTGTGCGCATCCAGCCGATAGCTTTTCGAAACATTGCTCGCCGCCAGGACGGTGTCGGTCGGCACGGGTCGACGCACGGGCGGAGTCCGCGCCGGGACTGAATCGAGCAGCATGCGCGTGTAGGGATGCGACGGCTCGGTGAGAACCTGTGAGACCGCTCCCTGCTCCACGACTTCGCCGTGCCGCATCACCACGACCCTGTCGGCGATGTCCGCCACGACTCCGAAATCATGGGTTACGAACAGCACGCCGGCGCCCCGGCGATGCTGCATTTCCTTGATGAGCGTCAGGATCTGCGCCTGCGTGGTCACGTCCAGCGCCGTCGTGGGCTCGTCCGCAATCAGGATGGCCGGATCGAGGATCATGGCCTGGGCGATCATGATGCGCTGCAATTGTCCGCCGGAAAGCTCGTGCGGATAAGCTGCGAAAACGCGCCTGGGATCGGGAAGCTTGACCGCCGCGAGCGCGTCGAGCGCCCTTTCGGTGGCCTCCGGCCGGCTTAAATCGGTATGGATCTCCAGGACCTCAAGCAACTGGCGCCCAACCCGTTCGACCGGATTGATGGCGGCGCGCGGCTCCTGGAAGATCATCGAAATCTGCGCGCCGCGGATTTTCCGCATCCGGCTGCGCGGCAGCGTGGTCAGTTCCGTCCCGTCGAAGCGGATCGATCCCTTGACCAGCGCAAGCTCTCCCGCGGGCAGGAGATTCAGGATCGCATTGGCGGTGACGGACTTTCCGGAGCCCGACTCGCCGACGATGCACACCACCTCGCCGCGATTGAGTTCAAAACCGACATCGCGGACCGGGAATTCACGATCCCCGCGCCTCATCGCCTTCACACAGAGGTCGCGAACGCTGAGCAGTTCGGTCGATTCCATGTCAGCGATCCCTGATCTGCCGGTCAAGGCTGTCGCGCAGCCCGTAGCCGACGAGATTGATGGCCAGGACCACCGCCGCCAGCACGCCCGCCGGGAAGAATATGAGGCCGGGGAAAAGAAGGAAGAACTGGCGTCCTTCCGCCATGATGTTCCCCAGCGTGGGCGCCTCCGGAGGAATTCCGACGCCAAGGAAAGACAGCGCGGCTTCAACCAGCATCGCCGAGGCGCAGATGAAGGTTCCCTGCACGATCACCGGCGGCACGGTGCTCGGGAATATGTGCATGAGGACTGTCTTCAAGGGGCGCGTGCCGAGCGTTCGGGCGGCGTAAACATATTCTTCCTCGCGCGCGGAAAGAACGATGGAGCGGACGAGGCGCGTCACCCGCGGTATTTCCGGAAAAACGAGCGCCAGCGTCACGGCCACCACGCCCGGCTTGAACAGCGCGATGATCGCCATGGCCAACAGGATGGACGGGATCGCCATGAT
>MKVY01000023.1:8411-16708 GCA_001899525.1 Rhizobiales bacterium 65-9 | reverse complement strand
AAGCCGGTCGGTGCCGCACCAGTGTGTGACGGACTGGCGGACGCCGTCGATATCGATGACCGACACCGCGCCGGGCCGCAGGTTGCGGAGAGCCGGATTGATCGCATTGGGATCCAGCGCGGTGATCAAGGGCGCGGCCACGCTCGCCAGCGCCAGCAGCGCAAGGACCGTGAATCCGACGATGATCGGCGCGCTCAGAAATTTCCCCACGCGGCTGCCTTTCTGTTGGTGGATGCGGGCTCAGTATTTGATGCGCGGATCGATGATCCTGTAGATGATGTCCGTCACAAGATTCAGCATGACGATGACGAGCGCGCAGAGCAGCACGACCGCCTGGATCACGGGATAGTCGCCGGCGAGCACCGCATCGGCCGTCAGGCGTCCGAGCCCCGGTATGTTGAACACGGATTCAGTGACGACCACGCCGCCCAGCAGGAACGCGACGCCCGAGCTGATCGAGGTTGCGATCGGCACTCCCGCGTTCTTGAGCGCATGCCTGAGCAGCACCTTGACTTCCGACTGGCCCTTCGCCCGCGCCGCCCGGATGTAGTCCTCCTTGAGCACGCTCAGCATGCTTGCGCGCGTCATGCGCGTGACGAGCGCAATATAGGGAAACGATACGGCGATGGCCGGCAAGGTGAGACGATGCACGAAGCCGCCGAACCCCTGGGAAATAGGCTGATATCCCTGAATCGTAAAAAGCCCAAGCTTGATGCTGAGAAGAAATATGAGAACGTAACCGACAACGAAGACAGGCAGCGAGAACCCTGTCACGGCGAAGATCATGATCGCGCGATCAAAAAAGCCGTCGCGCAGCTTCGCGGCGATCACCCCCATCGGGATAGCAAGCACGATCGTCAGAAGAATTGCGTACAGGGTCAACGCCAGCGTCGGCTCCAGTCGCGCCGCGACCAGCGAAGCGACGGAGCGCTTGAAGAAGAAGGACTCGCCGAAATCGCCTGTCGCCATCGATGCGATCCAGGTGGCGAATTGAACGGCCATCGGGCGGTCGGTGCCGAGCCTTTGCCTGATTTCCTCGACCTGCGCAGGCGTCGCCGTATCGCCTGCGAGTATCGCCACCGGGTCGGTCGGCGCCAGGCGCACCAGCACGAAGCAGAACAGCGCCACGACGAGCATGACCGACAACGTGGACAGCACGTGCTTGAAAATGATCCTTGCCACTGCGCGCGCTCCGCTGAGGTTGGAGGCTGTTGGGATCGCCTCTCGTTTCATCCGCCCGCACGAGGCGCGCCGGCGTTCTCGATCGCGGCGCGCTCAGGCTCCCGGACCGACTGCGCATATTCCACTGAAAGAGCGGGTAAGGAAGTCGGTTTGGCGCTGCGATCGTCCCGGCGCATTCCCATCATATCGTGCCCTGCCGCCAAGGATGACATTCCGCCGCCCTTAGCTGATTCCCGGAAGGATAAGCGACCCGTCGAGCAAGCCTGATTTGAATCAGTATTGCAACCGAAATGTACATATCTGACATAGCTTTCTGAAAAATATCGGCCAGCTCCCATTCCTGGAGGCCGATCGGCGGGCAGGGCGGTCCGGCGCGAATCCGGCGCACGCGCAGTCGCGCAGGCGGGACCGCGAGCGCGACAACTTTCAGGCCAGGGTTATTGACAGATATAAATGTATATAGAAGAATATATGTTATGTAGCTAATTATCGGATGATGTTTCCTATCCGCCCGGTTGCTCTTTGCGCCTCCGAGCCGCATCTGTCGCAAGTCGCCAGACGGGGAATGCGCAGGCATGATCGTGTGGGATGCGTTCGAGATCGCGCCGGGCGCGCCCCGGACGACGTGGAAAGCGGGCCTCCGGATATCTTGCTGCCGGCACGATATCCGAAAACAGGAAGGAAACGAGATGATACGAGCCCTGGTCGGACTGCTGGCGCTAGCGCTGTCAGCAATGGCGAATCCCGCGTTCTCTCAGGAAAAAGTCACGGTGAGGGCCGTGATGGAATCGGACATCAAGATCCTGGATCCGATATTCACGGGCACATACGTCACCCGAAACTACGGTTACATGATCTACGACACGCTGTTCTCGCAGGATGCGGACGGCAAGCCTCAGTTGCAGATGCTTCAAAGCTATACGGTCAGCGACGACCAGCTGCTCTACACTTTCGTGCTTCGCGAGGGACTGAAGTGGCACGACGGCGCGAATGTGACGTCGACCGATTGCGTCACTTCGCTCGGCCGCTGGATGAACAGGGACGGCAACGGAAGAGCCTTGAAGCCCATGATTCAGGCGATGGAGGCCGTGGATAGCCGCACCTTCACCATTAAGCTTCTCAAGCCGACGGCCCTTCTCATTCGCGGGCTTTCGAAGCCGTCATCGATCGTGCCGTTCATGATGCCGGAGCGCGTGGCGAAGACGCCGGCGACAGCCCAGCTATCCGAATATATCGGATCGGGACCTTTCAGGATGGTGGTCAAGGAATGGCAGCCGGGCGCCAAGATCGTTTTCGAGAAGTTCAAGGATTATATCCCGCGCAATGAACCGGCGTCGGGGCTCGCCGGCGGCAAGCGCGTCTTCGTGGATCGGGTGGAGTGGATCGCGATGCCCGATGCGTTGCAGGCCGTAAACGCGCTGAAGGCTGGCGAAATCGACTATATCTGGCAGCCCTCACACGATCTGCTGCCGCTTCTTCAGGCGGATCCCAACATCACTCTCGAAGAGGTCAGCCGGCTCGGCAACCAGCTCATCCTGAGACCCAACCATCTTCACCCTCCCTTCAACGATCCTGTGGCGCGGCGCGCCGTCTGGTATGCCCTTGACCAGAAGGAAATCCTGGCGGCGGCGGTTGGAAATCCGGAATATTACCAGACCTGTCTGGCTGCGCTCGGATGCGGCACGGCGCTTGAGAGCTTCGCCGGATCTGAAGATAAGGGTTTCCTTGCAGGCAACGTCGCCAAGGCGCGCGAGCTTCTCGGCAAGTCGAATTATGCAGGGCAGCCCGTGGTGCTGATGAATCCCACCGACTATCCCTTGCTCGCAAATGTCGGTCCCGTGATCAAGAAGCAGCTGGAAGCGGCGGGATTCAAGGTCGAACTCAGCTCAATGGACTGGCAGACCCTGAACACAGTTCGTTTCGACAAGACGGCGGGCAAATGGAATATGTTTCCCACCTCCCTTGCTGCAGCGGACCTTGATCCTCTGCTCAGCTATTTCGACATGGACTGCAAAACGTCCTTTGTCGGCTGGCCATGCGACCCGGCCATGGGGCCCTTGCAGACCGCTTTCGCTGACGCCCCCACCGTCGCGGCCCAGAAGGCGGCGGCCGAGGCCATTCAGAAATACGCATTCGAGGCTTCACCGTTCTACTTCCTCGGCCAGTACTCGACGCTCGCCGCGATCAGAAGCGATCTCAAGGATGTGGTCAAGAAAAGCCCGATCCCGGTTTTCTGGAACCTGAAGAAAAAATAGTCCTGGCAAATCGCGTGCGGCCCGGCGCGAGCGTTCGGCGCACCGTTTGCGAGACAGTTTTCGCGTGAGGCGCAGCGCGAGACTGGTGGCGTATCGGTCGGACGACTCGGAGCGACGGTTCGCGGCGGCGTGTGGAAAGGAGCCTCTATGGGCCTGAATAAAGAGGCTGCGACTCTCGTCGTCAGGAACGCGAAAATCTACACGGTCGATGCGCGGCGGCCATGGGCTTCGGCCCTGGCCGTGAAGAACGGACGGTTCCACACAATCGGATCCGCCGAGGACGTCGAGCCGTTCATCGGAACGGAAACCGACGTTGTTGACGCCGGCGGGCGGCTTGTCCTGCCCGGCCTGCTGGATAGTCATTGTCACGCCTTCGAGGGCGCGCGCGAACTCCTGTTCGAGCTCCGCCTCTCGCCCATGGATGATCTGCCCGCGCTGCTCGACAAGGCGCGCGCCGCCGCATCCACGCTCGGGAGCGGACAATGGCTGACCGGCGGAGGATGGAACGCGCGCAGCCTGATCAGCGAGCTGTCGCGCCCGCCTTCTCTGCGCCTGCTGGATGAGGCGACGGGAGACCGCCCGACCGTGCTTCGCGACACGACCCGCCATGTCGTGTTCGCCAACACCGCCGCGATGCAGGCCGCCGGATTGCTGAGCGGCGGGGCGACCGTCGGCGAGGACGATGCGATCCGCTATGAGGATGGAACGCTCGCCGGCGTATTTCTCGAGGGCGGTTGCGGGCTCGTGGAGCGTGCAATCCCGCCGCTCTCCGACGACAGGCGGCGCCAGAGCGCGCTGCATGCCGCCGCGCTCTACAACAGCCTCGGCGTGACCGGATTCACGCACGCGGTGACCTCCGAAGCAACGATGCGCACGTTCAAGGAGCTGGACGACGCGGGCGCTCTGACAGTGTGGATCGCGACCTGCATCGCAACCGACACCGCCATCGTTCCGGACTATGACGGCGTTGGCGACGTCGCGATCGGAAGGCGCGCCGCGTACCGCTCCGACCATGTCGCAGTGGATTTCGTGAAGTACTTCATGGACGGCGTGCCAGGCGCCCGCACCGCGGCCTTCGAACGTCCGTATGAGAAGGAGGCCGACGGCTCCGTCAGGCACGCGCGGCCGCTTTACACGGTCGCGGAACTCAGGGACCGCATTCTTCCTCATGACGCCGCAGGTCTTCACGTCAAGATCCACACCGTGGGCGATCAGGCGATCCATGACGCGCTGGAGGCGATAGAGCAGGTCCGGAAGGCCAACGGCCCGGGTCCTTTGCATTCGCTCGCCCATGCCGGCCATGTGCGGGACAGCGATATTCCAAGGTTCGCGCAACTCAATGTGATGGCCGACTTCTGCCCGCCTTACTGGTTTCCCTGCCCCGTGCAGCAGAGTTCGCTCCAGATTCTGGGCCAGGCGCGAGCCGGGCGCTCATGGGCGATCGCCGACATCGTGAAGTCAGGAGCCCTGACGGCGTTCGGAACGGACTGGCCCGTCGTCGCGACGCCCAGCCCGTGGCGCGGCCTGGCCGGCATCGTCACGCGAAAGGATCCGTCCGGCGCTATCCCCGGCGTGTTTCGCCCGGATCAGGCGCTCAGTCTCGAGCAGGCGCTCCGCCTTTGCACGATCAACGTCGCCGAAAGCATGGGCTTCGGTCGTGACACGGGCTCCATCAGCGAAGGCAAGTCAGCCGATTTCATCGTGCTCGATCAGGACCTGTTCGCCGTCGCGCCGGAGAAGATCGCCGAGACGCAGGTTCTCAACACCTACTTCGCCGGGCGGCTGGTCCATCAGGCGGCGGCCTAAAGGCGGAGCGCAACGGCGTTCGTCAGCCGCACCCGCCGAGCAAGGAGGCTTTAGTCCGCTGCGCGCTCGAGCCAGGCGCCGAGCAGCGCGTTGACCGCGGCCGGATCCTCGATCGGCGAGCAATGGCCGCATTCGGCGAGCAGATGGAGCTCCGCTCCTTTGATCGCCGACGCGATCTCCCACGAGCACACGGGCGGCGTGTTCTGGTCATGCGTGCCGCAGATCACCAGCGACGGGCAGCGGATTTTCGCAAGCAGGGGCCGGCTGTCGTTGCGGGCGATGATCGCCTCCTGCTGGCTGCGATAGAGCGCGGCGCCGAGCCGGTCGTTCATCGCCTCCATGTCAGCGAGCGTCTCCGCTGAAAGCCTGTCAGGACGATAGAAGCTCAGCCCCATTTTCTGCCGCCAGGCCACGGCGGGCGACTGCTGTTCGGCGATGGCGACGGAGTCGCGCCGCTCTTTCGCCGCGCCGGGAGCGTCCGGACGCGCCGATGTGCTGATCAGGCCAAGCCGCGCCACGCGCTCCGGCGCCTGCCGCATGATCTCCAGCGAAATGTAACCTCCCATCGACCAGCCGACGAGCGCGACACGCTGCGGCAACTGCCTGAGGATGCGCTCCGCCATCTTCGCGATCGTCGGTTCGCCGAAATGATCGCGCGGCGTGATCACCTCGCAGCGCCTGGAGAAGTGCTCGATCTGTCTTCTCCAGGTCGTCTCATCGGCGAGAAGGCCGGGAATCAGGACAAGCGGCAATGTTTCTTTCATGGAGCTTCCACGCATCAGGAAAAGTCGATCATCAGGCGAGGCTTCATCGCAGGCCGCTGCTGCGCGCGAGGCGCGGGTCGAGTTCGTCGCGCAGGCTGTCGCCGAGCAGGTTGATCGCAAGAATGAGGATCGACAGGCAAAGGCCGGGAAAGAAGATGATCCAGGGCGCGATCTGGAAATATTGCCG
The DNA here is from genome assembly GCA_001899525.1 of Rhizobiales bacterium 65-9. GTDB lineage: Bacteria > Pseudomonadota > Alphaproteobacteria > Rhizobiales > Beijerinckiaceae > Terrirubrum. Next base: position 10,514 of record MKVY01000023.1, on the reverse strand, counting down.
GCCGAGCGCGATGATGTTGCCCCAGCTCGGAATCTCGGGCGGCGTCCCGACGCCGAGAAAGCTCAGGATCGATTCCGTGATGATCGCCGATGCGCAGACATACGTGGCCTGGACGGTGAGGGGGCCGACAGCGTTGGGCAGGATATGCCGGAAGAGAATCTTGGAAGTCGATGCGCCGATCGAGACGGTGGCGTCGACGAACGCCTGCTCCTTGAGCGACAGCGTCACGCTGCGCGCGAGCCGCGCCATGCGGGGAATTTCGGGAATGGCGATGGCGGCGACCACCGTCGCAAGTCCGCCGCCGAGAATGGAGACGAGCGCCACCGCGAGCAGGACGCCCGGAATCGCCATGAGGCCGTCCATCACGCGCATGATGATCCGGTCGCCGAGGCGGAAATATCCGGCGTAGAGCCCGATCAGCACGCCGAACGCCGTTGTCGCCGCGGCGATCGTCGCTCCGACGATGAGCGAATTTCGCGTTCCGACCATCACGCGCGCGAAGATGTCGCGCCCGAGATGATCGGTGCCGAACCAGAACTCTGCTCCCGGCGGCCTGAGCCTCTGCCGCGTGTTGATCGTCATGTAGTCGCCGACCACATGCGGCGCGAGAATCGCGATGACGAGAAATATCGCGAGGATCGCCAGGCAGGCGACGACGACGGGACTGCTCCAGAGCGAACGTCCGCTCTTCGTCTTCTGCGGAGCGCCGGCCTCGGCGACGCCCGCGACATCATAGGCCGCCGTCATCGCCGGCCTCAATAACGCACGCGAGGGTCAAACAGCGCATAGCTGAGATCGACCACGAGGTTGACTGCGATCAGAAGGGCGGAAAACAGCAGCAGAATGCCCTGAACCACCGGATAATCGCGATTCAGGATGGCGTCGATCGTGAGGCGCCCGACCCCCGGTATGTTGAAAACCGACTCGGTGACGACAACGCCGCCGACGAGCGCCGCGAAGCTGATGCCGATCACCGTCATGATCGGGACGCCGGCGTTTTTCAGCGCATGCAGCAGGAGAACGCGCGCCGATCCGACGCCCTTGGCGCGGGCGGTGCGCACATAATCCTCGGCGAGAATCTCGAGCATCGCGGCGCGCGTGACGCGCGCGACGAGCGCGGCGAACACGAAGGCGAGGGCGATGCTGGGCAGAATGAGACTGTTGAGACAGGGCCACACACCGGACGCGAGCGGCTTGTAGCCCTGCACCGGAAACCAGCCCAGGGTGATCGAGAACAGATAGATCAGACCATAGCCGATGACAAAGACAGGAACGGAAAACCCAAGGACGGAAAGTCCCATGGCGAGGCGATCGACAACGCCGCGGGCTTTCCACGCGGCCAGCACGCCGAGCGGAACCGCAAACAGCACGGAGAGCACGGTCGTCGTGAGCGCGAGCATGAGCGTCGGCTCAAGGCGCAGACCGATCAGTCGCGCGACCGGCTGATCCGAAAAAACCGATCGTCCAAGGTCGAACGTCACAAGGTTGCCAAGCCAGATTCCGAACTGCACATAGAGCGGCTGATCAAGATGCAGCCGCGCGCGGATGCTCGCGATCCGCTCCGGCGTCGCCTGATCGCCGGCGACGAGCGCGGCCGGATCGCCGGGCGCAAGATGGAGCAGCAGGAAAACGACCGTCACCACGCACGCCGCAACCGGCAGCACGGACAGCAATCGAAGACCGGCGTATTTCAGCATGACCTTGACCGGACGAGGAGAAAAGGCGCGACGCCGTCAGCGTCGCGCCAATGAGGGTCAGTTGGATTTTGTCGCGTTCCAGAAGCTGGATACGGGCCCGTCAAGAAGCCCCTGCAGTTTCTTTGACCGCGCGCCGACGATGAAATTCTGCCCCATCGGGATGAAGGTCACGATTTCATTGGCCCGCGCCTGCAGCTTGATGGCGATCTGCTTCCGTTGGTCGTCGGTTGTCGCGGCGAAGAAGGATGCGCGCAATTTCTGCAGCTCCTCATCGCACGGCCAGCCGAACCAGGCCTTGTCGCACGCGCCGGTGACGAACACGTTGGTCGCCGGATTCATCAGATCGACGCCGCCCCAGCCGGTTGAGAAAATATGCCACCCGCCCTGAGCAGCCGGCGCCTTGCTG
>MKVY01000023.1:0-8401 GCA_001899525.1 Rhizobiales bacterium 65-9 | reverse complement strand
CGACGGTCATGTAGTCATCGAACTCCTTCTGGTCGCTCTGGTGCAGAACGACGATGGGCGTTCCGTCATAACCGCCTTCCTTCAGAAGCGCTTTCGCCTTCTCGAAGTCCTGATGCATGTAGCGTTCGCTGTTGACATCGGTCTCGTAGGGCGCGCCGCAGAAGAAGATGGCCGGGCAGATTTTATAGAGCTTCGTCCGATCGCCGAAATAGGCTTCCTGAAAGTCCTTCTGGCTCAGCGCATACTGCACCGCCTGCCGGATCTTGATATTGTTGAAGGGCGGTTGGGTGTGGTTGAGGACGACCTGCACGCTCTTGCCGAGCGGATCGCGGATCATCATCTCGACATCCTTGCTGCGCTCGATCAGCGGCAGCATGTCCGGCGGGACGCCTTCCATATAGTCGATCTCGCCCGCCAGCAGCGCGTTCACCGCGCTGACCTCGTCTGGAATGTGAATGCGCTCGATGCGGTCGACTTTGGCGATTTTCCCGCCGGCCATGAAACTCGCCGGCTCGGAGCGAGGCGCATAATTCGGATTTTTGACATAGACGGCTTTGGCGCCCGGCTGCCACTCATCCATCTTCATCATGAACGGGCCGGAGCCGATGGGCTGCGTGATCTCCTTGTCGGCCGGAGTCCTCGCGAGCCGCGCCGGCATCATGAAAGGAACGTAGGATGACGGCTTCGCCAGAGCCGTGAGCGTCAGCCCCCATGGCTCCTTGAGCATGAGCTTGAATGTCTTCGCATCGACCGATTCGAAGCGGTCGAGATACTTCTTCAGTTCGCCGCCAAGCGGATCGCGCGTCATCCAGCGTTCGAGCGAAGCGATGCAGTCTTCCGATGTGACGTCGCCGCCGTCGTGCCATTTCAGACCGTCGCGCAGCGTGATCGTGTAGGTTTTGCCGTCGGCGCTGACATCGTATTTGCCGACCATCTGCGGCTGGACCTTGTAGTCCTTGTCCATCGCAAACAGCGTATCCCAGACGAGATACGCCATGTCGCGCACCGGGAAGTTCGACGTCCAGATAGGGTCGATCTGCTTGAGATCGCCAACCATCTTGATGCGCAGAACCGTCTCCGCCGAAGCGGCGGTTGCGCCTGTGATGAGCGCGCCCGCAAGCGCGGCGCGCGCCAGTTTTCTCGTCAGATGTTCAAGCATTGTTTCCTCCCATTCCCTTTTTTCGTTGCGCGCCGCTGGTTGAGAAAAGATCGCGACGACGCGGTTTGCTTTCAAAACTCGCGGGCCCTTCCCCGATCAGCACGTCGCTGCTCGGGAAGAAGTGCGCGTTGACGGGCAGAATGGCGCTGCCGAGCAGCGCCGCGTCCTGGCCGAGGCGGCTCGTGCGCAGGCGCGGAACGGCCACGCCCGGCGATGCTTCGGCGGCGAGGCGCCGCCCCAGGCGCTCGACGATTTCAAGCGACAGGAACTGGGGCAGGGCGCTGTCGATGATCACCGTCTCGACATCGATGACGGCGAAACAGGCCGTGAGTCCCTCGACCAGCGCCTCGATGCAGTCGTCTACCCATTCCTGAATCAGGCTGCGCGCCTGATCGATCACCTCGGGCAGATCGGACACGGCGCGGATGGTGAAGCCATGCAGGCCGAGATGGCGGATGAGGCCGTCGAGCGAGGCGCGATCGTTGAGACGGCCTGCGGGGCGCGTGTCAGCATGGGCGAGCCGGCTGGGACCGACAGGAATGGCGCCCAGCGTGGCCGAGTCGCCGCGCGCGCCGCCCATGACGTTGCCGCCCAGCACGAGCGCGCCGCTGATGAAGCCGCCGATCGAGACATAAAGAAAGTTTTCGAAATCCTGCGCGTCGCCGAGAAGATATTCGGCGATCGCGGCGACGCGGGTTTCGTTCTCGACAAAAACCGGCCGGGCGATCTGCCGCTTCAAGCGTTCGGCGATGTCGAAGTCCGCCCAGGCCGCGGCGACGTCAGGCGGCAGGCCCTTCCGGTCGGGGCCGTACCAGAGCACATGAGACAGAGCCACGCCGAGCCCCAACACGCGATCGGCGGTTGCTGGACCATCTTTAATAAAGGACTGAAAGCCTTCGATCAGAAAGGATTCCACGTCAGCCGGGGCGGGCGTCATCTCCCGCGTCAGGCGCTGGCGGATATGGCCTTCAAAGTCCACCAGGACGAGGTCGGTCGCCGCTGCGCCGACCCGCAGGCCGCAGGCGAACACGCCGTCGGGATTGATCGCGTACAGCATGGAGGGCTGCCCGACGCGGCCGGCGCGCTTGCCCACCGGGACGATCAGCTCCTCACGCAGAAGCCCATCCACGATATCGACGACGGCCTGAACGGTGAGGCCGCTGACATCCGCGAGTTCCTTCTGGGACGCCTGGACGAGACGCCGGAGCTGGGTCAGCACCACGCGCTCGTTGAACATCCGCACGCGGACGGAATTGCTGCCGCGACCCTTCGCCCGCACGGTTTCCCCCCTGTTTCGCAAACTATCGCACGACGATGCCCATTAATCAATCAATCAAGTTCAATTATTTATTGTGCGGCGCAAAACGGCTGCGAGGCCGCAGCCACCTTTCCGCCAAGCGGGACGCGGCGTCCGGTCGGTTGCCCGCCCCCGCGGCAAACGCAGGTTTTCGCGGCGTCTCGCCTCGCTAACGACGTATCCGTCCTCACGGCGCCTGCAGCGGCCTTCCAATGTCAGGTCTTTCACACGGGCGCGCCGCCGCGGCGCGGCGGCGAAATGTCGGACCGTCTATGCCTGATCGGGGTTCCGGGCGCCCTTGAGCGCGACATAAATCGCCGGGATGACGAGGATCGTCAGCGCCGTCGATGAGGCGAGGCCGAACAGCAGCGAAATCGCAAGACCCTGAAAGATCGGATCGGCAAGGATGACCGCCGCGCCGATCATCGCCGCGATGGCGGTGAGGAGAATCGGCTTGAAGCGAATCGCGCCGGCCTCCAGCAACACTTCGACGAGCGGCCGATCGGTTCCGCGCGCATGCCGGATGAAGTCGGCGAGCAGAATCGAATTCCGCACGATGATGCCCGCGAGCGCGATGAAACCAATCATCGAGGTCGCCGAGAACGGCGCGCCGAACACCCAATGCCCGATCATAATGCCGATCAGCGTTAGCGGAATCGGCGTCAGGATGACGAGCGGCAGCTTGAACGACCCGAACTGGGCGACGACGAGAATGTAGATGCCGAGAAGAGCGACCATGAAGGCGGCGCCCATGTCGCGAAACGTGACCCAGGTCACCTCCCATTCGCCATCCCAGAGCAGCGTCGGACGGGTCTCGTCGTCTGGCTGTCCATGCAGCGCCACGACAGGCTTCGGCAGGCCGCCCCAATCCATTCTGTCGATCGCTTCCTGCACGGCGAGCATGCCATAGATCGGCGCCTCGAAGGCGCCGGCGAGCTCGGCCATCACCATTTCCGCCGCGCGGCCATTATGCCGAAAGATCGGATAGGATGCGGGTTCACGCACGACGCTGACCACATCGCCGAGCTCGACCACGCCGCGGCCGCCCGGCAGCGCATTCGCCGGAACGGGCGTCGTCAGCGCCCGCTCGTCGATCACGCCGAGCGTCTTGGGCAGCGCGACGCGGATGGCGATGGGCTGGCGACCGCCGCTGCGATGCGAATAGCCCACGGTCGCGCCGCCATAGAGATAGCGCAGCGTGTCATAAACGTCCGACTGCTCGACCCGGTAATATTCGAGATTGTCCTGATTGATCGCGATGCGCGCGCGCTGCGGCTGATTGTGATAGCTGTCATCGATATCGACGATGAAGGGCACGCTTCGGAAAGCGTCGCGCACCTTCGCCGCGACGGCGCGCCGCGTTTCGGCGTCCGGGCCATAAATCTCGGCGAGCAGCGTGCCGAGCACCGGCGGTCCGGGCGGCGGCTCCACGACCTTGACGATGGATCCGTCTGGAAGAGGCATGCCCTTCAGCCGTTCCCGGAGATCGAGCGCGACAGCGTGGCTTGAACGGTTTCTCTCGCCTTTCGCCTGCAGATTGACCACGATATCGCCCTGCTCGGGCCCGGAGCGCAGATAATAATGGCGCACGAGTCCGTTGAAATCGAACGGGGAGGCCGTTCCCGCATATGTCTGGAAGGACAGAGTCTCGGGAACCGCCGCGAGCCTGTTGACCATCTCTTGAAGCGTCCGGTTGGATTCCTCGACGGAGGAGCCCTTCGGGAGATCGAGCATGACCTGCAGCGTCCCCTTGTTGTCGAACGGCAGCAGCTTCACCGTCACATGCTTGGTGTAGATCAGCCCAAGCGACGCAAGCGTGGCCGCGCCGACGATCAGGAGAAAGGCCCAGGCGCGGGCTCTGCTTTTCAGGATGGGCCGCGCGACCGCGACATAGATGCGGCCGATTCGGCCGCCTTCCGACGCATGGCCGTCGGTCGCGCCATGCGCGTCGCCTCCGCTTTCGAATTTCAGCATCAGCCAGGGCGTCAGAACGACGGCGACGAAGAACGAAAACAGCATCGCTGCGGATGCGTTCGCCGGGATCGGGCTCATATAGGGGCCCATCATGCCCGACACGAAGAGCATGGGCAGCAAAGCGGCGACCACGGTGAGCGTCGCGACGATCGTCGGATTGCCGACTTCCGCGACGGCCTCGATGGCAGCCGTGACGCGCGAGCGCCCGTCGCGCATGGCCCAATGACGCGCGATATTCTCGATCACCACGATCGCGTCGTCGACGAGGATGCCTATCGAGAAGATCAGCGCGAACAGGCTGACGCGATTGAGCGTGTAGCCCATGACCCAGGAGGCGAAGAGCGTCAGCAGGATCGTCGTGGGGATGACCACGGCGACCACGAGCGCCTCGCGCCAGCCGATCGAGAGCGCGACCAGCACGACGATCGAAACCGTGGCGAGCCCGAGATGGAACAGCAGTTCGTTGGCTTTCTCGTTCGCGGTCTCGCCATAATTGCGCGTGACCGCCATCTCGACGTCTTTCGGGAAAATCTGGCCGCGCGTCTGTTCGAGCCGCTTTACGATCTCGTCGGCGATCACGACCGCATTCGTGCCGGGCCGCTTCGCGATCGCAAGAGAAACAGCGGGAGCGCGGTCAAGCCCGCCTGCGACTTTTTGGATGTCGGCAACGCGATTCTCCGCCGGCGACGTCGCCAGATTGATCGACGCGACATCCCTGACATAAACGGGGCGGCCGTCGCGCGCCGTAAGTAGAATGACGCCGATATCGGGAGGGTTCTGCAACGTCTGACCGGCGACGATGGCGATCTGCCCGCCATTCTCGCGCACCTGGCCGATGCGAAACGACCGGTTGGCGCCCTCGATCTTGGCGGCGAGCTGCTGGAGTGTGACGCCGTAGAGGCTGAGCTTTTCCGGATCGGGCTCGATCCTGATCTGCTCCGGCTGCTCGCCGACGAGATAAGTCAATCCGATGTCGGGAAGCTTCGCGACCTCGATCTGCAGTTCGCGCGCAAGCCGCGTCAGTCCGTTCGCGGTCCAGCGCGACGCCGCCTCGGCGGTTGGCCGCAGCGTGACGACGACGATGGCGACATCGTCGACGCCGCGCCCCACGATCACGGGCTCCGGGACGCCGACCGGAATGCGCTCCATGTTGGCGCGAACTTTTTCATGCACCCGGAGGATGGCGGAGTCCGAATTCACGCCCACTTTGAAGCGCGCTGTGACGAGCGCTCCATCGTCTTCGGTCTGCGAATATACATGCTCGACGCCGTCGATGCTCTTGACGATGGTTTCGAGCGGCTCGGTCACCAGCTTGACGGCGTCTTCCGCCTTGAGCCCGTTCGCGCTGACGCGGATGTCGACCATCGGCACGGAAATCTGCGGCTCCTCCTCGCGCGGCAGGCCGACGAGCGCCACCAGCCCAAGTGCGATCGAGGCGAGAAGAAAAAGCGGCGTGAGCGCCGACTTGATGAAAATGCGGGTCAGGCTTCCCGCGATGCCGAGTTTCATGGCGTCAGAATCCGATCGCCATCGCGAAGGCCCGTGAGGATCTCGACGCGCGCCGCGCCATTGTCTTCAAATCGCTCGCCAATAATGACGGCGACGTCGATTTCGCCGGAAGACGACGCGACGCGAACATAGTCGACGCCATGCAGCGTCCGGATCGCGTTCGGCGGAACCGCAAGCGCTGTGCGCTTGCCGACGGGAATGGAGACCAGCGTGCGCTCATTGACGAAATAGTCGCCAATTCCGGCGACCTCGACGTCGGCGATGACCCGGCCGTCGCTGATTTCCGGATAGACTTTCACGATGCGTCCGCGTTTGGCTTCTGAAAACCGGCCGGATTCCTGCGACAACCCACGCTCGCTCACAAGCACATCCGAGCCTTCCGTTATCTCAGCGGCGTGACGCTCGGGCAAAGACAGGCGCAAATAGTAAGGTCCCGGCGCGACGCGGGCGATGACTTCGCCGGGAAGCACCACCGATCCGAGCGTGACGGGAACCGTCAGGACTCGGCCGGAAGCAGGCGCGGAAACCGCGCCCTCACGCGCGCTCTGCTCGATAACGGTTTTCTCGGCTTTCCCGGCCGCCACTTGATTGGCGGCGACCTCGAACTGCATCCTCGCCTGATCGAGATTGGCCTGCGTGCCGGTTCCCGACGCGCGCAGCTGCTGGGCGCGATCATATTGAACGCGCGCGTTATCGAGCTGGGAATTGAGAGCCTCGATCTTGGCGTCGGCGGCGTTGAGTTGAAGCGCCAGCTTGTCGTCAACGACAACCGCGACCGTCTGCCCCTCCTTCACCTCGTCGCCCTGGCTGACGCGCAATTCGCGGATGGAGCCGCCGATGCGCGCGCGCGCCTGCACGACGATGCGGCTTTCCACTTGGCCGAAGACGGCTTTCATCTCGGGAATGATCGTCGCCTTGACCGTGAACTCGGCGCTGCGAGCCGCCGGCGCCGCTAGCACGGCGGCGACGACAAGAAGGAGGAAAGGCGATTGTGACATGGAGCGGGAACTCGTCATGCGCAATGGCTACAAGGCGCGTTGATGGAGCAGACATAGCGACGGAACGCTCATTTGAAAGCGACGCCCGCCGCGCAGCCAAGCTTCTTGAACACAATGGCCGCGGGGCAGAATCCGGTGATCGAGGCCTGGATGAGATTCAGGCCGACGAACGCCGTCAACAGGAGCCAGTAGGGCGATATATAAAAGCCCAGCGCCAGGGACGCGAGCACCATGAGGCCCGCAAACATCATGACTGCGCGATCAATCGTCATTGCTTTCTCCTCGGATTTGGCGGCGTTTTCAGTGCGCCTGCTCCACGTGAATGTCCTTCAGTTTCTTGACGCCCAGCAGATCGAGCGCGAAGGATTCATAGAATGTGTCGCTCTTGCCCTGCCGCACCTTGTGAAGGAAATATTTCTCGAAACCGACCTTGGCCGCGTGAACCCAGCGTCCCTGCGACGACCAGTTCACGTTGCGCGGCGGAATCTGCGGCTGCGCGACAAAAGCGATGCCGTCATCCCCGAAATCGGCGAGACAGACCGCATTCCAGGTCGCGACGGCGGCCGCCTCCTCGTTCCTCAGGAGCGAGGCGATGTTCTCGGCCGCCGCAGTCGCCATCGATTCGATCATGAAGCCGGTTTTCGGCACGCCGACCGCGAGCGGCGTCTTGCCGATGGGCGGAATAGCGACGCAGACACCGATCGAGAAGATATTCCGGAAGGTCGGATTTCGCTGATGCTTGTCGATCAGCACGAAGCCGCGTTGGTTTGTCAGTCCCTCGATGCCGGCGATCGCGGGCACGCCTCTGAAGGCCGGCAGGAGCATCGAATAATGGAAAGGCAATTCATGCTCCGCCTTCACCGAGCCGTCGTCCTTCACCTCCTCGACGAAAAGCCTGTTCGCCTCGACCCTGGTCGTGCGCGCATTGGTGATCCATTTGATGTGACGCTCGCGCAATGCGCTCTCGATCAGACCCTTGGTGTCGCCGACGCCATCGAGTCCGAGATGGCCGATATAGGGTTCGGGCGTCACGAACGTCATCGGCGCCTGGTCGCGAACGCGCGCTCGTCGCAGCGCCGTATCGAGAATGAAGGCGAATTCGTAAGCCGGGCCGTAACAGGACGCGCCCTGCGCCGCGCCGACAACGATCGGTCCGGGCGCCTTTATAAAATGATCGAACGCGGCCTTCGCCTGCTGAGCGTGATCCGTCTGGCAGATCGACTGGGTGTAGGCCTGCGGACCAAGGCCCGGCACTTCATCGAAGGCGAGGTCAGGGCCGGTGGCGATGACGAGAAAATCGTAGTCAACGAAATCGCCGTTGGCGAGCGCGACGCGGTTCTGGTCGGGCTCGACGCGCGCCGCGCCTTCGGGCCGGAACGCTATTCCGCGCCGCTTCATGATGGGCGGGAGGTCGGCGGTGATGTCCTGGGGCGCTCTCCATCCCACGGCCACCCAAGGGTTTGA
>MKVY01000022.1:179852-197952 GCA_001899525.1 Rhizobiales bacterium 65-9 | reverse complement strand
CCAGCCCGCCATCGTGATCAAAAGCCGGAAAACTCCATCGTCCGGCGATCCAACTTTCGGTCTCGGATCAGTGACACGTCTGGACCGCCTGGCGCGCTCCACCCGCGATCTTCTCAACGTGCTCGACGCGGTGGCAAGGAAAGGCGCACGCTTTCGTTCACTATCGGACACCTGGGCGGATACGACAACGCCGCACGGGAAGTTGATGCTCACTGTGCTGGGCGGCCTCGCCGAATTCGAGCGCGAGCTTATTCGCGCAAGAACCAGCGAAGGACGGGAGCGAGCGAAAGCACGAGGTCAGCATATGGGCCGACCGTCAAAGCTGACTGCGCATCAGCGCAGAGAAGTTCTGGAGTCGCTTGATCGCGGCCAGCATAGCCAGGCCGACCTCGCGCGTCGCTTCAATGTCAGCCAATCAACGATTTCGAGGCTCGCTCAGTGAATTTATTGCTTACGAACGGCCTTGTATATCGAAATTGGTCCTTCGTCTTCTGTGCCGAATGAAGCTTTCAGAAGAGTTTTTCTAACGGTTCTATGGAAGTCGAGCCGGCGGTATAGTCCGTAATTGGGCAGGGAACGGCACGATTTCCGCAGGTACGCTTTGATGAGTCTCCTTTAAGTCAGCCGCCAGATCCACGATGAGGGGGACAAGAATCGGGAAATAGGGCTCCGTGATATAGTCTGGACACGCGTAGCACTGTTTGGTGCTACGCGGGGGCGGAATGGGCTCCCCAGTTGCTTCCGGCAAACATTTTACAGCCAAGCTCAAAATCGTTTGCGCGTCGGCTGCGATTTGATCGTAGTCATCCGTCCACGAGACGATGCCAGGCAAGTCTGGAAAACAGATCGTATACTCTGATTTTGCGGGGTGGGCGATGATCGCGAGATAGCAGGTCAACCTACTCTCCTATTCAAATTCACCCTAACTTCTGACGATTCGACGTTTGCGAGCTTAATAGATCATGCAACCTCAGATAGATTTTGGTTGTATTTCTGGGCATTCCTCTTCGACTGGCCGACTATCGTGCTGTCATGGATTGTTAGCGAGTTTCGGGCGAAACGCCTGCGCGCTTTCGTTGCTGAACGCGCCGCCGCAGAAGATCGGGACTTCCGCCTAGATTCGCCGCAGCATATCCAGTGACCCGGTCATCGTCGACGAGACCGCGCATAAGAATCGTCAAATGATTCGGATGGATGAACTCCTCTTGGAAGCAGGGATATCGTTTGGGATCAAAAATACGTCGCAGCCAAGCGATGATCGTTTTATGGCGTTCGGACGATTTAAAATCAGGATGATAGCTCAACCAGATATCGAGACGGTTCTTGAGGCCGATATCGACTGGAACGAGCGGGGCGCCGAGCGCTAGTGCGTAATTTGGAAGGAACGCCATGCCTCCCATTCTCTCGCAGGCGTACAGCACCGCAGCGCTTGTACCAGTTCTCACGCTGACCATGTCATAAACCGACGGCACGCCGAACAGCTGAGGATAGATATCTGACGGAATGAGCGCTGAGACTTGCTCGACAAGTCGATGGTTACGAGCCTCATCTATTGTTTTCGGAACTCCGAAGTTCTGCGCATAGGTCGTCGACACGAATGGATAGGTATGAAGGTAGCCCAATTTGACAGCGACGACATTTGGATCTTTTGGTTCAGCGAATTGCACGCAGATATCAGCCTGGAGTCGCGACACGTCCACAAGATCATTGGTGCATATCAGCTCAATTTTCAGTTTGCTGTTGACATTGAAGTCGACCAGTTTCGGAACAGCCCAGAAAATTCCAAGTCCGTCTGTGATTGCGAGACGAACATATCCGGAGCGAGTTGTGCCGGTCGCTCGCGCCCGCCGAAGCAGATTCTGGCTGGCAGCTTGCATGGCGCACAGATGCTCCATCATCTCTTTGGCGCTTTCTGTCAGCCGCAGACCTTTGTGCATTCGCACGAACAGCTTGCAGTCCAATTGACCCTCCAGCCGCTCGACGTGGCGGATGACAGTCGGGAGGCTCTTGCCCAGAGCTTCGGCTGCGCTCCGAAAACTGAGAGATCGTGCGCATACCATTGCAACCTTGAAGTCTTCCCAGCTTGGCTCCCCGACAGAATTTGAAACCTGCATCTTTTTGTCACGTGATACGCCTGTATTTGCACGCTGATACGTTTTTGAGCGCATACGCCAATCCCCAGTCCTGCTTAGCTCGCCTCGCCGAGCAACACAGGAGGGCAATAAATCATGCAGAGCCGTCAAGTCTCAAGCGCTAACAGCGGACGGTGTGAGCTGTTTGACCATATCCGTGGAACGAGCGGCTACATTGTGCAAGCCGCTGGCGCACACGACGTCGAACAGCTTGTCCAGCTTGTGAAAAGGTCGGTGCCCGACATTGCCGCAACGGAAGCGGCAATCCGACGAACCATGGCCGTTAACGCGAATAGTGTTCTCATGATTCGACAGGCGACGACAATCGTCGGCGTTTATGGCCTGCTGCTCCTGAACGTGAAGGGGCTTGAAGCGCTGCTCTGCGGTCAAATGGATTTTGGCGACCCCGACCCGCTCATGATCGCGGGGCCATCGGAGAAGGTTGCAGGCATTTACCTCTGGGTGGCCTGCGCGCCTGGTCTTCGTGGCGCCGCCACCGGAAATGTCGTGCAATGGCTTCAGCGTCGCGAATTCCGCTCCGCAAATCTTTTTGCGCGGCCGGCAACGGCAGCCGGCAAAAGATGGATGGCCGACGTCGGCTTCGAGCCGATTATTTGCGGACAGTCTGATCTCTGGCGCTATATCCGCGCCCCAATAATGCTCGCAAACGAAAACGTCAGTTCAACACGGAAACCCACTGCAGAGGACATGATCTATGACACTCCATTCCCCGACAGTTTCGAATACGACTTCTGGTTTGCAGACGGTCGCTCCAGCGTCGGCTGAACCTTCAGCCCGTGGACTCCACGTCCGGATCGCACGCGGACCGGACGATATGATGATCACAGTCGCCATTCGGGCCGCGGTCTATATGGCAGAGCAAGATTGTCCATACGCGGAAGAATTCGACGGGAATGATGCCTGCGCGGCGCATTTCATCGGATTTGTCGACGGTGAGCCGGCCGGCTATATTCGGGCGCGCTTTTTCAAAGACTTTGTAAAACTTGAGCGATTGGCAGTGCTGAAACGCTTCAGGAAAACGACGCTTGCGTTCAAGATGGTGCGTGAAGGAATCGCTTTTGCCCGTAGAAAGGGATTTGAACGCATTTATGGCCACGCCAGAGAGGGCCTGGAGCCTTTTTGGGCGCGGTTTGGAGCCAAGCCGCTCGGTGAAGATCGGGTGCTGGAGTTTTCGGACTATCGGTACACCGAAATGGTGATCGAGCTGAAGCCAGACCCTAAAGCCATAACAATCGACAGCGGGGGGCACGTCATTATCCGCCCGGAAGGCGATTGGGATCGACCCGGAGTGCTCGATATCTCCGCGGAGCGGACATCAAGCTCGGCGAATGACAATGAAAATGTCGTCCGAAAAAGAACGGCGACGGATTCTAATGCCGCATAGCCGAGTTCTAGCTTTCATCGATGCGGGCCGCCAGACGAAAGTCAGGCGGCCCAGTTCCGTCGAGATGGCTATGATGAAGGCTGGTTACCTTCTCCAAGCTGGGCGGGATTCACTAAGGCCTGTAATCTATCTCACCACTGATTTCGCCGCATTCGACGGCATTCGACGCCGCGATGTTTTGAGGCCGAAACCTACAGATATCCTAATAGGGCATTTCATAAATGCGTCGCTATTTGAGAATCGAAAGTTCACTGATTTGATCTGCGATTGGGAGATTAAGGAAATAGCAGTGATAGGTGGGTCCATTGACGGCGTTGTTCTCCGGACTTTGGTTGATGAAATTTGCGATCAGTCAAAATGGGTGATCGTGAGAGACGCAGTATGGACAGATCGCAATGAAACCGCTGCGGCTTCGTCAGTAAAAATCGTAATCGATTCAATTTTGGAGCGACGTGCGAGTCATATCACCTCCAAAGAGTTTGTCGATCGCCTGACCGTAGATGCGAAGGCGTGACGAAACCGCCTTAGCTCAAAACGTTTTGCATGTGCTCAATGTAAAATGGGGTGTGCACAAAAACGTATCACTCAAATTTAGCGCGTCTTGCGTTGCGCCCGCGATTCGACCAGTTTCGTTTCATCAGAGGAAAAGAGTCAGGCGAGGCCCGATGCACGCGGACTACGCTCAGTGCGTGTGGCGTTAGTTGTATCGATGTAATCAGATTGCCGTCATCTTATGACAGCAAGGGGGGTGCCATGACGCATGCTGTTTCAGGTGAGCTGGACGGCCGAGCGGAAGTGAAGAGACTGGCCGCTATCGCGCGGGATGCGCGTATTTGTAGGAAAATTGATGCGTGTAGAACGATCGAATTGCATGCATTTCAGCTTGAACAGCTTGCGAGAGAAGTTGATATCGGTTTCCTGACTTATTTGGCTGGAATGCTTCGCAATGCTTCTGTTGATGAGCGGATCAAACTCACAAAGCTAAAGGAAAGCACGATAGTCAAAGCGGTTTAGGCGATCTGTTCGACATCGCCGTTAGTGGGAGCTTTTATCTTTTGTTTTCAATGGCTTAACGACCCCAGGGTCGCTTATGGAAGGATCCAGTATTTGCGTCACTTCAAACATAATCCGTGCGACTTTAGTTCCGCATATCGTCGGTGCGGCTTGGGCTGAATTGACAAGAAAGGCTGCGACTGCCCCGTTCAGCGCGAGGGCAACTTCAGTTTGGGTTTCGCCGCGCTGAAGCGCCGCCCGAATAAGATCTATTAGATCAGCGTCAAACATTGAATCCCCCTCCCGCGGCTCCAGTCAGGTGGTTTCCAGCCCCACAGCTCGCTCGATCTGGAACCCGCAAATTGGAGCTATAACCTAACGTCCGGCAAGCGCCTAGTCATGTAGGGCGGCTCTTAGATGTCCTGCCTTAGGGCCTGAGCTGGACTGGCGAGCGCCTTGAGCCACATAAACTAAAAGCGATCGAGCGTCGCCAGGAGCTGGTCTAGATTTGCGAGCGCAATCGTCTTGGATCGCGCTCATGGGCGATCCGGACGCCTCCCTTGATGCCTTTCAGCCCTTCGCATCGCTTGGGGTCCGGGCTCCTCGCGTTATCTTCGCCGTGGCGCTACAACTTCAAGGCGCACCGGCGGGTTTAGCGCAGCGCAGGCACCTCCGGCAAACGCGCTGTCAGCTTAGTCGTATTTCCGACTTGATCTGAATCAAAGAGTGAACTCCGGCTTGCTGTTTAATAGTTGTAGAAGAGGGGAGCCTGCGTGATTGCTGACGAGATACATGAGTTGATTGTGCGCGCCCTTGAACGAGGTGACAGCGCCGCCGAAATAGGCCGCTCGCTGCTAGGCGCGGCCGCTGCGTTCATGCCCGCGGGACGTGAGAAGACCGGTATAGCGGCGGCGCGTCAGGTGTCGGACGTGGTAATGATACGCGCTTTGCACACGGCGTCTGTTGCGCTCGATTCATTTGCTAAGGTGGAAGCCGGCTCAGGCGAACGATATTCACGTTGAATTTGAGATACTTCTTCGACTGCTGCGATCCGCGCCATCGAAAGCGGGTACGCCAGGAAGCTAAATCCGTGTCGTTCGCTCAGGGCAGCTAGATCATCTACGGCATTCGCAAGATGGTGCGCAGCTGACAAGCGAGTTTCAGTCAACGTTCGAATTTCACTGGTCATCGTTGTTCCACCCCACGCACAATACGATCCCGGGCGCGATGGTATAATTAATAGTTCTGCTTCAGAATTATTATTTTCGTTGAGTCCTCGCTTCAATTCTAGATTGCGCGGCGAAGTAATTTTTCATCTGATGAAATATCGAGCCTCGCGTATGATTGTATGCGATGCCTATTCACCACTTTAAGCCGCTTGGGCTTGCTCCCCGATCGAACTTTGGATCGGCGGGCTCTCGATTTTTGCCTGCCTGATTCTACACCGGATGTTGGACGCGATGAAGGAATTTTCCGGGAGGCAGGCAAGATGAGCGCCGGCAAGCTGATCAACTCAGCGCCAGGAACATGCCTCGCGTGATCAGGTCGCAGCGCAGTCCCAGTCTCCGCTATCAATCATCAATTTCCTTTAGCGCCTCTCAATTTTTCTTGATGCCATGAGGGTGAAGGCTTTATCTTCGAGCAGAAAATTTACTCGCCCTGATCGACGCCTGGCCATCAGACGCGCGGCGCGGGCTACAGGCGCAGCTGTCAAGCAGCCTCCGCCGCTGCGAACTCGCTCGGATGCGCGATGGGTGGATGCACCGTGTTCACCCAATCGATTTGAGTATCTCGTTTTTCTTTGTCTGGAATTCCGCATCGGTGATGAGACCGGCATCGCGTAGTTCAGCGAGGCGGGCGATGAGGTCGAGCTTGTGCTGATCTGGAGATCGAGCGACCGGCACTATATCAGAGACGAAGCGCGGTTCGCTGCGTGCGGAGACGCTGGGCCGACGAACCCCATCAGCCGGGAGCGCGATCGGCTCTCGCCTGTCTCGATAGCCGACCCCTGGCGTATCGACCAGGACAGGATCGCGCACCGAGGTTTGCGCCGGCCGCGCTGGCGTTGCCCCCAAGTTTTATCCGGTTTTGAATTCGTTTCCGGCGTTGGTTTTGCCCTTCTGGGCGGGTGAAGCGGCGGGCGCTGGCGCGGAGGCGTTAGCATAGCGCAGTGCGAGCGCCCGTCGCGGGGTGAAGGTGCTGGCGAACTCGTCGGGCGTCCGCCAGGCGATCTGTGAATGCGGCCCGGCAATGTTGTAGTCGGCGCGCCAAAGGGCGATCGCCACGCGCGCCTGAGCCAGCGAGATGAACAGCGTCTCGTTGAGCGACTCGTCGCGCAACCGACCGTTGAAGCTTTCGATGAAGCCGTTCTGCATCGGCTTGCCCGGCGCAATGTAACGCCACTCGACGCGGTTCTGATCGGCCCAGGCGAGGATGGCGTTCGAGGTGAACTCGCTGCCATTGTCGCTGACGATCATCCTCGGTCGGCCGCGATCGGCGACGAGCCTGTCCAACTCGCGGCCAACCCGCATGCCTGACAGCAACGTGTCGGCCACCAGCGCCAGGCATTCGCGCGTGCAGTCGTCGACGATCGCCAGGAGGCGGAAGCGACGGCCGTCGGTGAGTTGGTCCGACACGAAGTCGAGTGACCATCGCTCGTCGGGGCGCAGCGACGCCAGCATCGGCGCCCTGGTCCCGATCGCCCACTTGCGCCCGGCACGCCGGCGAACGGCAAGCTTCTCCTCCCGGTAGAGCCGGAACAGCTTCTTGTGGTTCGCGAAAAGCCCGCGGTGCGGCAGCGCTGCCTGCATCCGGCGGTAGCCATAGGCCACGAAACTGTCTGAGATCATGACCATGGTCTCGACGAGCGCCATATCGTCGATGCTGATGACCGGCTTGTCGTAATAGGCCAAGCGCGCAATCCCCTTCAGCCAGCGTCCTTCTGCGACGGAGACGCCGCGGGGCCGGTGACGACGGATGTCGTCGCGCTTCTCGGCCGCGGTCCGTGCTTCAGAGCCCCCTTTAGGAACTCAATTTCGAAGGCCTGCCTGCCGACCAGCCGTTTCAGCGCGGCGATGCGCGCCTCGTAGGCTCGATCGCATCAGCGGCGGCCGCCTCATCGTCGAAGGCTCCGGCCTCGAACTTCTGGATCCAGATGCGGATCAGGTTGCGCGACAGGTCATGCCGGCGGGCGAGACTGTGGAGCGTCTCGCCCGCCAGGTATTCCTGGCTACCTGGCGCTTGAACTCGACGCTTTGGGAACGATGTCGAACCATGGGCTTTCATCCTTCGAAAGCCCGGCTCCCTGGTCAATTCCTCGCCGTCACACTGTCCGCCTCAGGGGGCACACTCCACTCAGGGGGTCAAACTTGCACGCCGAAACACAGATCATCATTCGAAGCGGGGTGGCCGAATATGGCCTGGCGCAAACGGCGGTTCGACATCCCTATTCTGATGCGTTCTTGGCTGCGCGCTCATCGGAGGAAGGCTTGTTCCAAGGATCGCCCTCACGAAACTCATTTTCTCATGAACATGATCAGGAAGATCACGATGACGATGCCGCCGGCGACCCACTCGACTGCGGTCTTCCAAAAATCGCTGCTCTTCTGGCTGTCATAGCAGGACTGGCACATGGTGAGCTCTTCGGTTTCGTAGAAGGTCTCGCCGGAATGTTGCGTCCTAACCGGACGATGTGTGAAGCCAAGCAGGTTCGAACCTGTCCGTTCATAGGTGACTGAGGTCGATCCGGATGAGCGGCCGACGGCCTTCTCATGGCTGTAGGTGTGAGCTTTGTTGAATGGAATTTTCAGCCCGCATACATCGCAGTGAACCTTGACGTAGTGATCGTCGTCATCGTCGGCGTCAATCCTGACCGGCGGCGCATCGAAACAGGCGACATGATCTTCCGTCAGATCGCCATTCTTGAACGCCCGGATCGCTTCCCGACTCGGCGAGCGGTATCGAACCGGGAGCTGAACGCCGTCCTCAAAGCAGAACCCCCGGCCGCGGCCGTCGTTTGGCCTGCCGATGCCTTCCACGCCCTCGGTCCACCAGATCAACACGAAATCGGTGACCGAGCCCCGCCCGCTATTATACTCGCCAAGCTCGAAGAGCATTACTTCCTTACGAGGCAGAGCGGTGATGCGTTTGGCTTCGGCGATCGCCTGCGAATAGCTGCTCAGTTCGAGCTCCATGCCGAATTCGGCTTGGGGACCATCGGACTGAGTGATGAGAAAGAGGCCGAAATCATCCGCTCCAGATCCTGAATGCACCGAATGGCTGTACGTGACGGGCATCCATCCGTGGGAGCCATTCCATGAAGGCTCTATTCTCATGACCGGCGTCCCCCGTTTGGTCGCGTTACGCGGCGCAACCGATTATGTATCATAAACGCTGTAGTCATAAACACGTCAAGGCGGCGATGTGGAGCGGTGAAGCGCGCCCGCTCTAGCCCCCTCCGCCGCGTCCTCGCCCGCAACCTGCGGCTGCGGCGCGACGCGCTCGGCCTGAGCCAGGAAGAGCTGGCCGAACTGAGCGGGCTGCATCGCACCAACGTGTCGAAGTTCGAGCGCGAGCTGCACGGCATGTCGATCGACAATCTCTATTGGCTGGCGAAGGCGCTGAAGGTGAAGCCGGCGCAGCTCCTGGAGAGCTGAGCCGGGGTTTGGCTGAGCGATGCGCGCAGGCGTGAGGCGACGTGCTTCATGGAGGCCGCGCCCATGAGGCCGACCGTGTTCCCGCTTGAATCGTCGCCTTGGCGTTCTCTCCGTCGCCCGGCGGCCTGAGAACTGGCGCGGCGCGCAGCGCCTTCAAGCACAAGGGACGGGGAGCGGGGTGACAGGCGCCGTCGCGTTGATCGCGGCCGCGCGGATGATGGCGTGTCGCTTCCATGGCGTCTTTCCTGGCTCAGGCGTTGGCGATCGCTGTGGGGCGCATGTTTGTCGGGTGAGGCTGAGCGTCGTGCTTGCAGGCGTCATGGCCGACCAACAAACAGGAAGGCGTCGGTCGGCCGCCGACGCACGCCGATGCGGGAGAAGGCCTCGATGACGCTGCGCGTCGCCTCGACGCCGGCCGGCCGGTTGCGAGGCCCTGCGATGCGATCGAGGCTCCAGACGCCGGTCAGCCGGTCCCGCGCCAGACCGACGATGAGCGGCGTCGGGTTCGTCATGATCATGAAGGTCTGTTCGCCGCGCAGGGCGGCGCCCCACAAGGCGGGGCGGCCGAGGCAGTTGCGGAAGGTCAGCCCCGCCCGCTTCATGGCTGTGATCGTGCGGATCGGCTGGAAGCGTTGATCGGGGGGACCGGGCGGCTCGGGAAAGGGATGATCCTTGAGCGCCGTGGCGACAAGATTGTTGAGGTCCTGTTTGAGGCGGGCGATCTGGTTGAGGCGGCGCAGGATGGCGCGGTCGCCTGGGGATGGGGCGCCGCAGCCGTCATCTGCAGAGCCGCTGTCGCGACAGCGGCCATGCATGGGTCTCTCTTCACCATATGCGTCGTGCGCTTCCTCCTGGTTCACATCGCTCTTGCGCCGGTCGGCGTCGTCTTCGCCGAACTCGCGCGGCGTCCCGCTTCCGCTCTCCTCATCCCGCTCATGCTCGGCGGCGGCTTGGCCGCCTCGCAGCGTCTCGAACAGATAAGCGAGCAGGCCGTCGCCGACCCGGGCCACGGCTTCGGGATGGAAGCGCCGCAGGGTGTCGGGCGCGGCGTGCAGGAGGTTGCCGATATGGTCGGCCGACAGATCATCGCCCGCCCTGGCGAAGGCGGATCGCCGCAAGGGGTCGCCCAGCGCGCAGGCGAGCTCGTGATAGGCTCCCCGGCTGCTGAAGGGAGCGGGCTCCAGCCGGCGCAGCAGGCGCGGCGCGCCAAGATCATATCCCCACAGGTCTGTGAGCAGGCGGCGGCGCGGATGGACGGCGATGACGTGCGCCAGCCGTTGCAAGGCCGGGCGCTGCTCGTCGCGCGGGAACGGCAGAGCGGCGAGGCACAAGGCGACGTAGTGGCGGGAGGCGGCGTCGGCCGCGATCAGGAAGGGAAGCAGCGCCGGATTGGCCCGGCACATCAAGGCGGCCGCCGTCTCGGCCCAGGCCGGCCAGGACCCGCTCGCCGCCAGCGCCCGGATCATGTCGCGATGGCTTTGTTGGCGATGGCTTGAACAATCACGGCTGACGCCGCCCATGGTTGCGCCGCGATGGCGGGGCGCGCGCAAGGTCGTCTCGGGCATTGTCCCGTCGCTGTTCACGCGCGGGGGTTCGGGCCGGCCGCGCATTAATACTCTGCCGCCAGCATGATGGTCAGCGTCCGCACGGTGAGGGCGGGATCAGACGGGTCGGGCGAATGGGCCTGTTCGGCCCGATCGAGATAATCGATCTTCCAGAACAGCCGTTCGCCGGCGATCGCGACAACGCCGAAGTCATGCTCGCCATAGGGGTCGCTCTCTGGCGTGAAGCGGTCATAGGCGGCGACGGCGGCGAGAATGGCGGCCTGGGCGTCGACGCCGAGCGCCACGACCCCGGCGGTCATCAGCACGAGCCCGCCCTTGAGCGTGGCGCGCAGCTGATCGTTCAGCGCGGCGATCCGCGCTGTTCGCTCCATGGGCATGGGCGATCTCCCGTGGGGAAAGAGAGAAGGGGGAAGGCGACGGCGACAGAAAAACGCGGAGGAAGGGCGAAGGACGCGAAGGTAGTTGAGAAGGACCAGGTGGCGCGCGTGAACGAGCCCGGCCACACCGCGTCAGGTCCGACCCCGCGACCGAACCCGCGCGGCCGGCCCTGCCGATCGCCGACCTGACCGCCCCAGCGCGGGCCAGGGCTGGCCGCTGAGCCGGTCCTTCATCGCCGACCCGCCCCCGGCCCACCGCCTGATCGGATCAACGTCAGGCGCGGCCCCAGCGAGGCCGCACCGCCGAGCCGACTGACGGTTGTGGGCGAGCGGCCAGCGCCGGCTGATGGCGAGCGCCGCGCCGATAGCGAGCGATGCCTTCGCGCCGGCGCGATTGGCCATGGCCGGCAGCCGGGGCTGGCATCGACCGTGAAGGCCGCCAGCATCGCGCCGTCGATCGCCGTGGTGGCTCACGCCTGCAACGCCTCAGGGTGCAGCAACCCGATCTGCGGCCGCTGGCGCACCGCAAGGCGCGTATCCGAGCCGTCGAGCCACCTGACCCGCACATCGACAGCATCAAGCCGCTCAATGCGCGCCGGCCACCACCCCACCGGCGCGTTCGCCTCGTCGAATCCCTCGGCCAGCACCACGTCGCCGACCTTCAGCCCCTTCCACAAAGCAACAAGGGGCGCGCCGCCGCCCTTCGGATCCGCTCCTCTAAAGTCCGCTTGGCCGGCTGCAGCAGGTTGCGGCGCAGGCTCGCCCTTCGCCACCCCGCCAGCCTTCGCGGGGGCGGTCTTCGCATCCTTCTCATCAGCCACAGGACGATCTCCATCGCAGGCGCGCGCCATCGGCCGCCCGCAATCGCATCGCCGCGGGTCGCTCAGCCGGTCAGGCGCTCAGGGTGACGCCAGGCGCAAACTGCCTGGCCCGACTGTGTTAGCATAGGAGTATGTTCCTAGTCAAATCGCGACGTTTCTCAGCCAACAAGAGGAATCAAGGCCCTCGCCGCAAGATCATCCAAGGCGTCTACGATATGGGCGGAATAGAGCGACTCTATCATCTTTGTCGACGTGTCGTGCAATGCGGCGACCAACCGAATGGGGAGACCCGCCCTCAGCCCGCGAACGATTGAACTATGACGCAGCGCATATGGCACTGTTCCGGAAGGAAGCTCCGCTTTTTTGATCACCAAAGCCCACGGTCGCGTCAGTTCAGAGGCGCTGCGCCAGGCTCCAACTGAGATTTTCCGCCATGTCCTCGAATCCGTCTGCCGCCATCGTGGCCGTATCAGGAGCGCCTCATCGCCTTGCCGGTTGGATGTCGCCGGGCGGAGCAGGTCGAGGACATCCTGACCAAGCTGAAACGCAACCGTTTTCGTCGCTTTCTGGCCGCGACCCTTGTGGCTTCTCGGGATGATCAGCCTTGCCTGGGGAAACTAGACATCTTTGATCTTTATTCTGACGGCTTGAGAAAACCGAGCCCCGGTCGCCGCGAGAATCGCGATAAGCCGCGCCAGACCTCCTTCCCACTCTTCCTCGTCATCGACATGGCGGCTGGCTTCGATAACCCTCCGCACCTCGGCATCGGACAAGATTTGATAATCCCGGGTCGTCGGCGCGACGTCATATCCGAAAGAAAAACCGTTCTTCACGATAACGGTGAAGTGCGCGGGAAGCGTGCTGCGATAAGTCCGAGCAGCGCCGTTCAGAGCTGCCTTGAGATCGCTGCATGTGCGCCGAACCGTTGCATGCGCGAGCGACGAAGGGAAGGCGTTGCGCCAGCGGCTCAGTTCGATCTCTGATAGTCCCGCCAGCAGATTTGCGGAGAAGGAGGGATCGCTGAGGACGTATTTGGTTAGCCGAGATCGATAATCCCGGCGCATGCCGCCCGGTCCTTTAAGCTGTTCCTCTCGCCGCTCCCGCAAGGCGATGTAGTCTTCAACGGCTTTTTGGACCGTGAGCGGCGGCAGCGCGCTAATTGCAAGGCTGCCTGCGCGAGCGGCCGCGACATGCGCCCGCGCGGCGGTTAGCGCTTGGGAGAAGCTGTAGGTATGCGTCCCATCTCCATCGAGGGCGTCGTCTGCCGTTCCTATCGCGTGTTGGCGATAGACGCCCTTGCCCTCATACCACCTGACGAGCCACCGCCCGCCGCGCTTTCCTTTTCGGTAGCCAAGATGAATGTCGGGATCGACGCCGCGCCAATATAGTCCCAAATCAAGCTTCGCCCGAGCATTGCGGGTCGTCAGCGGAGCTTCCTTCAGGGTCTGACTCATGGATGCGCCAAACTATCAAATAACCGTCAAATATATGGCCTTGCACAGCCCTGGACTGCAAGGGATGTAGCAATTGAGTTTTCAATATGTTAGTGCTCAATATCGGACGCCCATGGATCAAAAAGCACGGGATTTGTGCGCTCTCACGGCGAAAACAGGGGTTCGAGTCCCCTAGGGAGCGCCACCTGTGTGACTAGCACTCTGATTTCCCTTTCTTATTCGCGATTTCCCCAAACTCCGCGGGGGCGGTTTGGGTATCCTTGTTCGCCTTCTGCCCCTGAAGCTTCGTGATGGCGCTGATCGAAAGGCGATTCTGATCTGCCTCTCTTGTGTAACGCTCGGCCTCTGCCAGCGTCTTCAAGCCGAGCACCGACATGATCTCATGGGCCGAGCATCCGACGTCGGCGAGGCGACGACCGGCGGCCTTTCGCAAGCCGTGCGGCTGACATTCAAGTGGTAGGCCGGCGGCGGTAATCGCATCTCGCATCCATCGGGAATAGCCGTCGACGGTTCGCCCGGCGCCGTATGCGGTCGGGAGAATCACAGCGTGCTGGCGCGGCGTCACCGCGAGGACGCCGCGAAGATCATCATGGAGTGCGATTCGCAGCTTTGCTTCCGTCTTCTGCTGCGTGACGCTGATCGTCGAGCCGGATATGTCAGTCCACGTCATGCGATGAACGTCGCTACGACGTTGTCCCGTAAAAAGGGTGAGGGCGAAAGCGAGACGCTGCTGTGTGCCGATCGGCCAGCGTTTTTCGAACCGCTCGATCTCGCCGTCTGTCCAAGCCCTGATCTCTTTCGTCTTCGGGCGCTTGATACCCTTCGATGGATCGAACTTCAGCCCCCAGGGCTTGCCAATGCAATGCTTGATGATGATTCGCAGCATTTTTAGAAGCGAGAGACGCTGGCCTGGCCGATCGTGATAAGGGGCCAGAATCTTTTGTTCGATCCGTTCCTGCGTGAGCCCGGACAGCGTGCGGTGACCGTGCTTGGTGCGGAGGATTTCAATGCGCGTTGCGTAGCCCTTCTTCGAGCTATCTCTGATCTCCGTGTAAGCTGAGCTCCGCATGTACGATGCGATCGCGAAGGCGATCGTGCCTTCGACAAGGCCGGGGCGCTTTTCTTTCTTTGCGGCTACGTCGCCGGCGAGCGCGGCAGCATATGCTTCCTTGAACTCTTCGGAGCTCACGTCGTCAGGCAATCGCGTGCGTGCGCCCTTTCCGCGTCGGAAATACAGATACACCTTTCCTTTGACGCGGTTCGGTTCAACGTGAGGCGGAAGCTTTCGTGGCATAATCAATCATCCCACGTTTTGTCTTCCAGCGGGGGCTTTTCTTCTGCAGGTGGCGGCACAAAAGGCGTGGGCGCTTTGTCAGTCTCGATCGCAGTTCCATCGGGGCGGGCGACGATTCTGACAACTGTTAAGCCGCAGGCGAGCGCCGCGCGAATAGCGCGGGCGACATCGGCCTGGGTCGTTATGGCAGCGCGGTTCGACATCATGTCGTTCCGCTACGTGGTTTGGGATCGGCGACGAGGCTAAACTTGCGTCCGCTCAGAAACGCAGCAATCGCGCAGAGGATAACGCCGTTTACCTCTTCCGTCTGAGATCGGTAGCCAAGCCCATGGTTGTTTTCGTCATCGGCCTTTATGCCCGTACTTTGGTTATCGACTCCAAATTCGTGATGCCACTTCGCATATGGGATTTTCCAAATTTCACGTTCACCAGCCTCTTCCGCCACTTCGATTGTGGCGAAGAGCATGTGACGATTTCGGCGAACACTTACACTGATCACATCGCTATGCGGGGGTTCTTCGCCATTCATCTGTTCCAGCGACTTCTCGATCACGAAGTCGAGCGCCTCCCCGAAATTCATCTCTCGCTTCAGGCCGCTTAACATCCCCGTCGGCGACAACTCTTTAGATGGCACTCCCGGCCATTCAATGTACGCTGTGAAGTTCGGATATTGTCGCTCTGGATTGATGACGCGACAAAACTCCGCAGATCGGAGCGAAGACACAGTGATATGAGCTTTGGTCGAATCGCCGCCGCCAAGGGTCGCGATGAGCAAGTTTGAAATGTCGCGGGGCTTAATTTTCGCAATCCGGTTTCGACCCTCGGAAGAAAGCAGACCGTGTTTGCGGAGGATCATGGCTTTGGAGCGCAGAGTGCCTGTCGGCTCATCCAGCAGCCGCGCCATCTCCTCAAGAAGCTCGGGAATCTTCCTCACACTTAATCGAAAGCATATTTCGAATTCCAATGCAAATCACATTTCGAATTACCCGAGCTAGGGTATGCCCGAATCTCGGCATACCCTCCCGTTCGTCGCGTGCTCACCCCATCCCGCCGTCGCCGGCCTCGCCGCGGTCGAGGTCGTCGGCTTCGGTCGAGTCGACGTCGAGCTCCCGATCGTCATCGGCGCCTGCGGTCCAGTCCGCCTGAGAGCGATCCCATGGCGGATCGGCCTGCGGTGCGCCGAGGCTGGGTTCTGCATCTGGATCGCCGTCCATGGCGTCCAGAGCCGCCAGGAGGCGCTCTACAGCCGCTTCCATGCGCCGGCGCAGGTCCGGAGCGATGGGGCGCGGCTGTCGGCGTGTCGCGGCGATGCTCATGCGACCTCCGGCAGGAACGACCGCAGCAGCGCCTCGACCGCCGCGTCGGGGAGATATTCTTCCTCAGCGATTTTCAGCAGCGCCCGCGCCTTCGCCGCCACCTGCGCGGTCGACGTGCAACGAAACGCGCCCAATGCGACCAGCGCCGCCTGCTGCGCATCATCCGCAGCTTCGAAGGCGTCGAGCTTCGCCTTGACGCCGTACCGCTCCCGTTCCACCTCGATCTCTGCGAACGCCGCATCGATCTGGGCGAGCATGTCGTCCCGCTTCCGCGCCAGCACAGCCGCCGCCTGCTCATAGGCCGCTCGATCGACGACGCCGAGCATCTGCAGACGCAGGCGTGCAGTCTCGAAACTCTCCCGGGTCGATTTCTCGATCTCCGCCCTTCCGATATAGGCGTCCATCCGCACACCGATGCCTGCGGGGATCGGCGTCTCGCGTGTCGCCTCGTCGAACGCCTCCTGCGCCTCGTCGGATTCCGCTGAAAGCTGCTCAGCGAGCGCGCTCGCCGCGACATAGGCCGCGGCCAGCCGCTCAATCTCCGCGGTATCGGGCGCTGTGGCCAGCGCCCCTCCGGCGCCGATCGCAGCGGCCGCAGCCAGGCCCGCCAGCATCAGCCGACGGGTTGGATCAGGGATTTTGGTGAAATCGGGCGCGCGCGAGTCCGCGCCATCTGCTATGTCCGCAGCAGCCATTGTTCGCTCCAGTCAGCGTTCGGTGGTTAGGATCGGAGCGAGGTTGCCGCCTTGCTTCGGTCCGACATTTCTCGTATGTCGTTTATTCGATGGCGTCAATATCCGACATACAGAAAAAGCGTGGTCGCGGTCGCCCAGCGACAGGCACAGATCCCATGCTCACGTTTCGCGCACCGCGATCCATCGGTTCAGCCATCGACGTCGCCGCGGCCGCCGAAGCCGATCAGCCCTCCCGTTCGGAAATGATCCGCCGGATCGTGACGGACTGGCTCCGGGCGAGAGGGATGCTCGAACACCGATAATATACTGCCCGCCATAGTAAGCGGAGAGTTGAGGCTTTGGTCGTATAATGGCGAAACTCGCGACCAGTCGGAGAATCGACTCTTTAAGTTCTTGATGCAACCATGGAAACGAGGTGCGCTATGCGGGGGCGAAATGCGCGTTCGAGCAGTGAGGTCAACGCAGAAGCCTTTAGTTTCGGCGGCTCTGGATTACTTTTGGTTCGGCGGGAGCGAATCTGAGGCGGAAGGCACGGAGATCGAGTCATCTGTGCTCTCTACCCTGGGCGCCGGACTTCAGGTCGGCGAATGGTACTCACTTCAGGAGTATGTCGAGAAGCTGAGCGTCGCAGATTGGAAGGCGGACGAGGATGTGTGGATGTTCGTCTCAACCCGCTCGACCGCGGTGGAATCAGAGGGGCGGCACTCAATTTGTCTCCGATCGCAAACGGCGGCCAAAATGATGTGCGATGCAGTGTCTCAGCACCTTCTCAGCCTGGGCTACGCGGATATCTGGGTAAGATTCGAATGACGCGCATTTGTGACCAGACTGAATTCGCAAAAAGCGAATATGTCGCCCGCCTAGAACCGGGCGGTTACTCGTTGCACTATACGGATAGGACTCATCTGAGCCCGACCCAAAAGCGGAAATTGTTCGATATTCAGATAGAAGAGCCGCCCCGCTCTAACGATCCAAATATCGCCGACTTAAATGATGCGGATCAATATTTTTCGCTTACTTCCGCTCTCGACTCTGAGTTTGAAGAACGTGATAAAATTATAGTTAAAGATATCTTAGCCCTTTCGTTGACGCGCTTAGGGCTTTTGCCACCTCCTATAACCGCGGAGATATCCCATCAAATTTTGGAACTAAAGAAAGCAAGCGGCATAATCTTGGTGCCCGATAGCAATAGCCTTTACAATGGGACATTGCACTGGCTCCTGGAAGTGCTTCGGCGAAACAACGTTTGGCTCATGCCGTTTGTTGTCTCGCTGACACAGATTCAGCAGCTCGACGCCCAACTGAAGACATTCATTTCTAAACCTCCTCAAGTTGGGAACCTGCGAAAAGCTTTGCGTAGTCGCGCTTTTATCAACGCTGGCTTAGGCCTCCT
>MKVY01000022.1:174518-179841 GCA_001899525.1 Rhizobiales bacterium 65-9 | reverse complement strand
CGTCCGTCGGGAAACGCTTCTGTAGATGCTGACAAGGGGGACGTCCTTGAGGATCGTTTGCTAATTGAAGGCTTGCATTCTATTCTCCGCTCTACTCGGACGCGCGCGTCTCAAGTAGTCGTTACATCGGACGTTCTGTTTTCAAGGATCCTTGAGGCCGAGGGCGTCAAGAATATTTGTCTTCCTTCAGCATCACTTCCTCAAGAGCCGATTCCTTGCGTACGGTTTGATGCGTTGATCAGCGGATTCGTTGGATCGACGCTTCGAGGCGTCTTATGGGATCTGGCTCACAGTTTCAGCTGTGTCAGTTTGCACCGAAACAAGAGCGCGCACGTAGAACTCAATTGCTACTGGCCGGGCAAGCTTCCGCATGACTGGTTAGGCGAGAAGCTCAGCGTCAGAAATCGTGAAGAACTTGCGCCGCCTACATCGATTGACAACAACACGCGCCAACACGGAGCGGCTTCAGAAAAGCCCGCTGCGCGTCGGAATCCCTCGAAGCCTTCAGAGAAGGAGGAGTCAAAAACTACAGATACTTCGTCTGGTGCCATTGTTCCCCAAGTATCATTGCCACAGGTGCTGAGGCTCGCTGCTAGCGTTTACACATTGGGAAAAGGGAGCCTTCCGCAAATTCTGGAAGGAATGCCCCAGGCGCAGCGACTCCCCGAAGGCATTGCGAAGAGAGCGATAGCGATCCTTGCGCGTGCAAACCTGGTGGACATCAGGGAGGGCGAGATTTCTGGAACTCCGCGCCTCGACGCCTTCGATAGTTCGCTCCGCGAAGAGAATCTTGACGCGGCCAGCGATGCGCTTACAGGCTTTCGGCCATACGGCGAAATTCTCTCCGCATTGAAGAGCCGAGGTATACTTCAGAAGGGTGAAATTCACTCTATTCTCACCGAAAAGCTTGGCAATCCAATAGGCAAGGAAGCGAGCGAGAGATTGCTGCGTTATCTAGTCCAACTGGGCCAAGCGTGGACAGATGCGGGGGCGTCTTGTGACGGATCACAGCGGCCAACGGACGCAGAATTTGTGGCGCAGTTCGCGAAGTCGTTCGACGCGACGGCGCGTGACAATTTAGCGCGCGTGGTTGATTTTATGCCAGAACTCTGCCGCTCTTCAAAAATGAGTCCATGGTCTGTGAACAGGATAATCGCTCGCGTCGCGCGGGAAAAGCTAACACCGTATAGCTTTCAGCCCGCGGCTGGCGGAAAGCCTTCGGCAGTAGATTCGATCGTTTCGGGCTCGCTCGCTGAAATTCAAGAGAAACCAGTGCCCATCGATCGCATTGTTCTAAACGGCCGGCCAATACTAACCATTGGGAGAAGCGCACAATGAGCTCCCTTAAAGCGGTTATTGGCGCGGGGTCCTCGCATCAGCAGGTTGACCTTTTCTTCAATCGATTTGGGTTGGCTAAGAATCCGTTTCCGGCGTCCCGAACTATTATCGATCAGGTGATGTATAATCAGGAGGCCGCCTTACAAAAGTTTGTTGGGCGCGTGCAGGAGGTAGTTCAAGCTGATGGGCCGCAGCGGCGCGCTATTGGCGTTGTCGCAGGCACTGGTGGCGGCAAGACACACTTTTTACGCCACTGCCAATTTCAAATGCATGAAATTGATGACAGGTTGGATCGACCCTTTGTCGTCGTTGAGGTTCTTGCCGGTTCGGGGTCCGCGGTGCAAGTGCTACGCGAAATACTCAACCGTGCTGACGATGTTGCGAAGCGACTCGGAGAATTCGATCTCGTCACCGCCATAGTGCGTAAAGCATCGAAGTTGGGCAAGTTCGCTCATGTGAAGCAGATCGATCTCAGGTCTGTGTTGCAGCTATTGAATCGTGCAAGCGAACCGAACTTCGTTCCACCTGATCGAAATCAACTGATGAAGTTTGACGCGTTGCGCGACTTAGCTAAGCGCTGGCTTGGTGGCGCAACTATCTCGGCCTCAGAGCGAAACTATCTAGGCGTTTTTTCAAGACTTTCGAGCGCAGCTTTGATGACAAAAGTTCTGTCGGAACTTCTATCGATTGCGAGACAGGCAGGACTTTTAGAAGGCGTTTTTCTTTGCATTGATGAGATGGAAACACTTTTCTTGAGCGGCGTGTCATCAAGCAAGGTTCAGGCATATTTGCAGGATCTGAGATATCTTTTTGATGAGTCCAGTCGGGCGATGGAAGGATATTCTTTACTTGTTATGTCCGCATCAACCCAAAACGGCGCAGCAAACTTACAGAACTACAATTACCCCCTCTACCAGCGCCTCGGATTCGAGGGGGATGCGAAAGCGGAACTTGAACCGATCAAAGACCTTGATGAAGTTCGATCATTTGCAGACAAATATATCGACTATGAGCTTCGTCGCGTCAGCAAGACTGGAAATGTTGCTGCCGCACGGATGATCCTCGACGAGGGAGATTTGGAAACAGCTTTTAAGGACGCTGCCTCGACAAATCGGCAATTCAGGAGCCTCAAAGAGGTGAACCAAGGTCAGCTTTTGGAGGCTCTTCATAATCTTGTCGAGCGCAAGCGCATTGATCTGAACACATAATTCGCCTTCTTGGCTTTTGAAGCGGCCCCCGAATTCCCCGGACAGGTCTCACCCTTAAAATAAGGGTTGGGAGTAATGCCGTGTCTATGACTGGTTCTTATCCGAAGGCCGAGATCCTGACCGGCCCCGAGCGGCGGCGTCGGTGGTCTGTTGCAGAGAAGCTGGAAATGGTGGCGCAGATGTGGGAAGCGGGCGTCACAGTCAGCCTTGTCGCCCGCCGGTGTGGCGTTTCGTCGAACCAGCTTTTCACCTGGCGGCGGCTTGCCGAGCAAGGGACGCTCACAGCGACCGCAGCCGAGGAAGAGGTGGTTCCGACCTCCGCCTTTCGAGCGCAGCAAGAGCAAATCCGCGAACTGCAACGGCTGTTGGGCAAGAAGACGCTGGAGGTCGAGATTCTCCAGGAAGCCCGCACTGTGGCGGAGGATATAAAAAAACCGGAGATTGCGGTCGTTGTCGCTGCCCAAGGGCGGTTTGCGATGAGCGCCGTCGCCGTCACGCTGGACGTGGCCCGTTCACATCTCGCTGCGCGGCTGGGGCAGCGGACGGCCGGGCGCTCTCCCAGTGCAGAGGCCGTCCGCCCCTGCCGGAAGAGGCGCTCCTGGCCGATATCGAGGCGGTTATCGAGGACATGCCGACCTAATGCTATGCTCGCGTCTGGGCCAGGACGCGACGCAACGCCTTGGCCGAGGGCAGTGCGCCCGCCAACCGCAAGCGTGTCTATCGGTTGATGAAGGTTCATGGCCTTCTGCTCGACCGTCATGCTGGCGGGGTCGAGCGTCGTCACGACGGCCGCATCAGCGTCGATCAATCCAACCTGCGCTGGTCATCCGACGGCTTCGAGATCGGTTGCGACAACGGCGAGAAGATACGCGTCGCCTTCGCGCTCGATTGCTGCGACCGGGCAGCCATGGGCCATGTCGCCACCACCGAGGGCTTCAAGGGCGATGATGTTTGCGACCTCATGGTCACCGCCGTCGAGTACCGCTTCGGCACGATCAACCGCGTGCCGCAGACCATCGAATGGCTGACCGACAACCGCTCCTGCTTCATCGCTGGAGAGGCCCGTCGCTTCGCCCGCGATATCGGCCTGTAGCCGCTCACCGCCCCGGTTCAGAGCCCGCAGAGCAATGGCATGGCCGAAGCCTTCGTGCGGGCCTTCAAGCGCGACTACGTCTCAGCGAACCCCGTTCCAGATGCCAGGACGGTCATGCTCGCTCTGCCGGATTGGTTCGACCACTACAACGAGCTTCACCCGCATCGAGCGCTCGGATATCGTTCACCCCGCGAGTTCATCGCGGCCCAAGCAGCACCGTGAGAAACGTCCGGACTTTTGGGGGCTACAACACTTTCGCCTCCTCAGCTCTAAGCTTCTCGCCGCTAGGCGGGTCACCAAAACTTACCGCGGCCACACAAGCGGTGCAGCTAGTATCGCGATCAGCACCGCAAAAGGCCGCCTAGACAAGCAGTTCCGCGCGCAGCGTCATGCCGCCGCGCTGGCGAATATTCACTCCTGATTCCAGCGGCGCTGGATGCGGGTTTTGATGCAGTCGCTGGCGCGGGATCAACTGGCAGGGCCCAGACTTCGAAGCCTTCAACATAGAAAGGGTATTGCTCAACGGGCATGATCTCGCCGTCCGAGACATAGAGCTTCCCCTCGATCGGGAATAGCAAAGCAGCATGACGCTCGGATTTCTTCTTGCCTTTACGGAAGCCGACGAGAAGGACGCCGCCGAGATGCTGCTGGAACCAGCACGATTTTCCGACGCAATTTTCCGCAATTTCAGGACTGTTTTTGCTCGATGTGCGGCCGCGACAAGCTCGCCATGAGCGCTCTTGGCCTGAAACCGGCGTCCGGGACATCGGCTAAAAATTCAGCCGGAGTATCTATTTGCCTGTGTCAGTCGCGTCTGGCGAGCGCCTGCCCGGGGGCAGCTTGCCGCCGCGCACCGCGCGCGCCTTGATGCGATCCGCCTGCTTCCGCAGCGTGTCGTCGGCGGCCTGCTTCGCATAACTCGCGAGGCCCGAAAGGGCGGGCTGGCGCCGAGGCAAGAAAAGCGCGATATATGCGGCGTGCTGGTCAATATTGTCGACACATCTGGAACCACGATTTGGGCGCGCGACGCGGCTGGACAAACCGGCGTGAGTAGCCGTGCCTATGCGCGAGATGGAACGCTCCAAGCGATCATCCATGCACTGGAAGATGCAGCGCGTCAGGCGCGTGCCGAGCTGTCATCCTCTCACGATCGTGATGCTGTGACGGATGTTCGCACCCCCGCCGCCCAGATCGATGGTGATGTTCCAGTAGCCTGATCGCGGCGCGGCGATGCGCGCCGGGAATTTCTCAAAATGGCCGCCGAAATAGCTGAACTTGCCGTTGGTCTTGTACTGGCGATAATTTGCATCGTCAGTAAGCATTACGTTGGCTTGGTGCGAGCAGTCGATGACTACCACGTCGCCTGAATCGAGGTGTTCCCGATGGTGAATATGAGCTGGCATCAGGATTTCCGCGCGATAAGAGGCCTCGCTTCAACGCCGGCCGTCATCGCGAGCACGTCCGCTTCGACCGACTGACCGAGCCGTCGTTGCAGACGAATTTGCCGCTGCTGCAGTGCGAGACGCCGCCCTTCTTTCCTGAGCATGGTTGGTTGCCGCGCGCCGCGAGCGCCGGCGCCGAAAGCGCCATCACGGCGGCAACCGCCAAAAGGAAAACCCCCATCAGCCCCTCCCCAGAAGCGGGCTGAGGCTAGCGATGCTATTTGAGGCTGTCTATGAGGCTT
>MKVY01000022.1:156010-174505 GCA_001899525.1 Rhizobiales bacterium 65-9 | reverse complement strand
CGATCCTCGGGTCAGCCGCCTCTACGTCACGAACCGCGCGGGCGTTGTGGATGTCCTTCCGCGTCACGCCGATGTCTTCGGCGGTGGCAATCGCGTTCCTGTCTGGAACGCGTTTCTTTGCGCCGTCGTGGGCGCCGACGACCTCTTCCAGTTCCTGCGCGGCGTCATACTCGTCCGCCAACCGGCGCTTAGCGGCGGCATCGATATCCGCACATCAGCGCCAGTGATCTCATTCGACCGCGCGAAGTCGATTCTTACCGGCAATACGAGGAATCGGTTTGGTCTCTCCTGTGAGCCCAAAGAGCAAGTTCTCGACCTCATCGTGGGGCAATCTGAGAGCATTTGCTATTTGATTTCTGCTCACGCCCTGCTTCCACAAATCCGTAAGAACCGTTTGCCAGACGGCAGAGCGCTCTGGCGGGAGGCCCTCCGGCTCGGTCTTGCCGAAATCCCGATTGATCTGAATAACGAACGTTCGATATTGCCAATCGGTGAGAATATTCAATTTGTGAAGTCTGTACGCCAGCGCAGACGCCGAAACTCCCCAGCGCGCCTTCGCTCTTATGATGTGCTGTAAGCCTCCAACAATTGGGATCGAGGCACGCACGTCGTCTTCCGGCATGAGGAAAGAGCTTGCGAACAGCTGCGCTTCGAGCTCAGCTTGTCGGCCTTGTTGCGGCCCTCCATGCTTGTGTAGCACGAGGTGAGCGAGTTCGTGCGCCGCATCGAACCTGCTGCGTTCGGTCGTCTTGAACGTGTTCAGGAACACGTAGGGCTCGCCATTCCGCCAACATGAGAAAGCGTCGACGTTTTTTGTATTCTCGGCGAGCGAAAAAACACGCACGCCTTTGGTCTCAAGCAACTTCACCATATTGCCGATTGGTCGCTCGCCGATCGACCAGAATTGGCGCATCGCGCGCGCCGCGGCGGCGGGATCGCGCTCGTAACTCAAATCCAAAAGCTCAGCTGATGGTAAATTGTATCGCTCGCCTACCCAATCAGCCATTTCGAAAGCCAGTGAACCAGCCGCGAGAGCCGCCTCCCGTTCCCTGGCGGTGATGGCGGTCAAGCTCCTGAAGCTCGCCGCATCGGCATCGACCGGATCGAAATCGTCGAGGTAAAAAAACTCCCTTGGGAACCGCAACGCCCGAACGAGCGCGTCGAGCGTCCTTTCGTCAGCGATCTGCTGTCCATTCACCACTCGGGACAGTGTAACAGGCGATATCCCGGCCTGGTCGGCAAGCGATTTGGCGGTGTAGCGCCGGCGCTTTCTTGCCAACTCCAGTCTCGAAACATTGAACATCAGTTTTTCTTACGGCTGACTACCGGCTCGAACTCAGTGGGATCGAGGCCGCCCGACTCGGTGACATGGATTCCCGCCCATTCGCCATCGCGGATGATGAAGATGCGCTCGATAAATCCATTGAAATTTCCGCCACTGACACCGGCCGGCAGGGACAACTCGGCGCGCACGTCATCGCCGTTTACTGACACGCAGAAAAACCAAACGCCTGAATTGATCGGATCGAAAGGGCTCGTGGCGGATTTTTCGTCTACAAACAAGCATCCTTGCCCCTCGTCGATGATCCGATCGGCGCCGGATCCCTTACCTGAGACGGCGAGTGGCGTATGGATATTAGAACTCGCCAGGTCGACGCTCTGATAAACAATCTGCAGCGGCCGATCAGGATGCCTGACTGACTCGATGTTCTCGTGGCGGTGCCTGATCCAGCCCTTGGCGCGGAAGACCCGACGCACCCCCCGCGTGCCGTAGATGTAGGCGAAGAGCCCTTCCGCAGAAGCAGGATCGTCAGCAACGGCATCGGAGCGCGCCGCCACTACAGCGCGGGTTATTTCCAGAAGTTCAGCCCGGGTCACCCCAAACGGGACCAGGCGGCTGTCAATCTCCCAGTCTTCGGCATATACGCGAACAGGAATCATGAGGCCCTCGATAATTTTTTCAGCCTCATTTGTGGCCGCAAAAATTATCGCCGTCAACCGGGAGAGATGCTGTCCACAGGCTTTGGCGGTCAATCGACGCCCACGTCTGGACGAGCGGCGCGAGCGGGATCGCCGCCAGAACCGCGAACGCCAGAACGGCGAAAAGGACGGACAGCCGGAGGCTGGTCATGCCGCCGGCGCTTCCTGAAGCCGCTGCGCCACGAACTCCCGATAGGGCGGCAGCTCCTCCCCGGCGAGACGGCGGAGCTTGTATTCGCGATTGATCAGCTTGAGCGGGCCGGCGCGGCGCTTCAGCCGCTCCATCTGCCATGCCGCGACGCCCGCCCGTTCCTCCATTTCCTCAATGACGACGCGATGGAGCCTGGCACCGGCGATCACGGCATATCGCTCAAAGGCGTCCAGGAAGGCCGCAGGATCGCTCAGGCGAGCCATGTCGCCCCCGAGGCGCTCAGCGACGGCCTGAGCCTTCTCCTCGCTGTGCGCCCACGCCTGGGCCAGGACGGGGCCTTCCTGCCACGGATCGGGCGACGTCGAGACGACGAGCTGTCCATCATCATAACGCGCGAAGATTGCGACGAGTCCTGCGGACGTAATGGCGGCGAGAACGGGCGCGCCGGGCGCTTTGACCATGAAGACGATCTCCACGGCATGAAATAGCGGCTGCAACGCACGGTGCAAGAGAGGCGCCCGTGCGCGCGTCGCGTTGTGCATTTCGGCGAGCTTCATGACGGTCGGAGGCGTGTCAGATTCGACGGCCTCATCGAACCTCTCAGCCGGGACGTTCGCGACGCGGACGGCCGTCTTCACCTGCAGATCGCTCAAGCCGGCACCTTGTGCAGCTTGCTTTCGCGTCGGAGCAAAATGGACGGGATCGTCCTTTTGCTTTTGCCGCCGCCGCGGCCATCGAACTGCTTCAGCAACTTCCCGCAGCGCCGCACCGCGTGCGCCTGAATCCGATCGGCCTGCAGCCACAACGCTGTCAACAGGCCTACAAGAGGATAGAATCGTTGGCTGTCTTCGACTCCTCGAAGCTGTTCGCCAAAGGATGCACTATGAAGTTCGCCTCGGTCCGCCTGATCGCCGCTGACATTCGGGCTCTCGTCGAATTCTATGAGACGGTGACGGGCCGAAAGGCTGACTGGCCGGCGCCGGTTTTCGCGGAAATCATGACGCCGGGAGCGACGCTCGCATTCGGGAGCGCCGAAACGGTCACCCTGTTCAAGGAGGGAAGCGCGGAGCCGGCGGCCAATCGAACTGCGGTGATCGAATTTCAAGTCGACGACGTAGACGCCGAGTTCGAGCGCCTGAAAATCCAATTGGTTGTGGTGCACCCGCCCAAACTGATGCCCTGGGGCAATCGCGCCGCTCAGTTTCGTGATCCGGAAGGCACGCTCGTCAGCCTCTACACGCCCGTCACAGAGGCGGCGAGACAACGGTTCGTCGGTCGCTAACTCACGCCACTGTCCATCTGCGCAGCGCGAGCTAGCTGACAGACCGACGACGCTCACAAACCATGCCGTCACGAACGGCTATTGACGAAGCCAACAATCACAAATTCTATGATGGAGACTTCCTCAGGAACTGTCTCTTGTGCGCCGTCCAAGCTTGATGCTGATGATCTGCTCAATTGCTTGGGCTCTGTCTGTCTTGCCCGGCTCTTCGCTCGCCGCTGAAGAGCTGGGTGCGCCGACATATCCTCGGCCGCCGTCAGAAGCCGACTGTCGAACCTTTCAAACGCAGATCAACGACTGGTTTCGGGAGGCGCAGTCCGAAGTGAAGCAGTGCCAGGCGCAAGGCCGCTCATGTCCGACGCCTGTGGCGAAAG
Organism: Rhizobiales bacterium 65-9; assembly: GCA_001899525.1. GTDB lineage: Bacteria > Pseudomonadota > Alphaproteobacteria > Rhizobiales > Beijerinckiaceae > Terrirubrum. The sequence goes on along the minus strand of MKVY01000022.1, from coordinate 170,718 downwards.
TGTCTTATGGATCCGGGCGCGTCGGGCAGATCGCAGCCTGCTTCACGGCCGCCAATCAACGATCTGCGGAAGATCAGGTCATCCGCTTCCTTCGCAACGATCGGTACGACGCGACCGTCGCCGCGATGGGGAAATCTGCAGATCGTGCAAGAAAATTACGCGAGGAGATTTTGTCGCTTGAAGCCATGCGTCGAGACCTAGCCAACTATAGCGCGCTCAAGGATGATGAACGAATAAAGCTCAACACCAGCATGGCCGCACGCATCAATGAAACCGCCAACGGCCACCCGCTGTCGCGCGAGCTCACCGGTCGTAGCCTCGACTATGTGGCGACGAAGCACAAAGAGGCGCTGGAGCTGTTTGACGCGCAGATGAAGGAGATCATCACGGCGCATCGAAACACGATCGTGCGCGGCGCGCTGTATGCCAAGCTTTCCCAACGATTGACGTTGCAGAAGGTTCGATCCGCCAACGCCGAAGCGCTCAATGACAATGAACGGGCTGCGCTCCAGGCCGAGCGCATCGAACGCGACCGAGAGTCGGAGCGCCTTACGCGATTGGCTCGGGAACGCCGCGAGGCTGAGGTCGCCCGTCGTGAGAGGGAAATCGAAGCGCAGCTTGCTGCGGAGCGAGAGCAGCAGGAGCAGATCCAAGAGGTATTCAGCGTGTTCATGAGCGCGCTGGGAGCGGCGGCCGGAGCTTATCAGGGTGCAGGAGCGACCTCTGCGGCGCCTGCGTATCGCGCCTCGCCGACTGTGCCGCAGCGAGGCGGCGGCGGTTCAGGAGGCGTCCGTTGTCCAGCAATGTCAGAGCGTAATCCGTCCGGCGGGCGTTGCTAGAGAGGGAGGCGCACCGTGTTCATCAGATCGTACACTTTCGCGATTCTTGCGGTGGCGCATCTCGGTTCCACCGCGGCGATCGCTCAGACGGCAGCCAACGACGTGGAAAGTGAGCTTCGTGACAAGGCGGTCGAGCTGCTGCGCGAAGCGCTTCGATGCTCTCTTCCCAAAATACGCGGCGAAGCCGACGTTTCGCATCACATCAATCAGTATTCCGGCGACGCGAGAGTCTTTGCGATTAACGAGCGAGCGCTGGTCATGGTGTTCGCGGGCCCGTCTTCGGAGGCTCTAGAAGATGGAATGACTGTTTCCGCGCCCTACGCCCAAATTGGACGGGTGACCGCAAAAGGGCGCACGGTCAACCTTACGTGCAAGAATGGCAAATCGTGCTTCCGTGTCCAGGATCAAGTCGGCGACGACACACCGATCGCCAGCACAAAAATGGACTTATGCGACGCGAAGACGGCCGAGAACGCCGTGCTCGCACTATCCGTTCTCGTCGGAGCTCCAGCGGTAAATCGAGCCAAGCGTTAGGTGGCGCAAGATGCGCGCCGCGCTCTCATCCGATTCAGAGCAGGATGGCATAGAGCAGCGCGAAAGCGAAGATTCCGACGCATCCCGACGATAACAGATGGTCGATGACGTCGGCGCTGGGCGCTGCGATCATGGGCGATGCTCCTGAGCACTTGGATCAGCCTGCGGATTGAAGAGCGCAGGACCCTATCTGAGCGGCCGGCGCCCGCTCGCATTACAGGTTGTCGACGCAGGCGTCGGCTAGGCACTCCTCGAGTTGCTTGAGAAATCTGATGCCCGGCGTGTTGTCCTCGACGATCCGCTCCATCACGACGCGGTCGGCACTGCAGGCGGTCGCCTTGCGCAAGCCCGCCAGGGCCTGCGCCAGTGTAGCCGCGTCCGAAGCGTTGAGCGTCAGCGAGTCCGAAGGCGCGGAAAACAGCGTGGCGACAGGCGCACCGTTTAACAGCTTTTGCGCGTCGATCGCCTTCCCCAGTGATGTCAGCGCGGTCTGGTCTTTCGGACCGAGTTTCACATTTGTCTGAGGCCGGATTTCGCACGCGAACGCCGAAGCGCTGAAAAGCACGAACATTACAAAAGCAACCATGGAACGCATTCTACCTTCCCCCAGATATCACCGACTGTCGGGCCAACCTGCTGCAAGCGGCTCGGGAATTCAACTTGGGCGAAAGCAAGAGCCGATCAACGCATCAGAAGCATCGCGAGGCTCGCATAGGCGGTGATGAACGCGAGAAGAGCGGCGATCGATACAGGAAGGCGCAGCATGCCGGTCACAGATGGGCGAGACGCTGGCGACGCACAAGGCGTTCGACAGGGAGCACACACGTTTTTATGGAAATCGGCGGCGCAGTGCTCAAATTCACCGCGCCGCCGTCTTTGTCGAGCTCAAACGAGCTCGACCGTCAGCGCCAGCCGGGCGGCCCGGCCAAGCTGACGCTGATCTTGTCGTCACGGCGTTTGCGTGCCCGTGGTGCCGACGTTGCCGGCGATACACATCAGCCGATATTTTCTATTTCTAAGATTCAAACTTCGGGTTCAGCGATTGGACGGCAACTGCAATCGATTGCGCGACATCGGTGAATGTCTTGGCGGCGTCGGAGAACACCTCCGACTGCCGTTCAACGAGATGACCGAATCCCTCCATCGCTCCCTCCAACTGCGCTACCGCAAGCTTTGTTTCCGTTTCGCTTCTCGCTGATCTCACAAGCAGATATGCAACGGCGGTCTGCATCGCCAAAAGCTGCATGGTGAGGCTCGCAATATGCTGTGCGAGAGCGTCTGCTCTATCCTGATCCATAGCATTCTCACGGTGTTTGAGAGCCGGTTGTCCCCGCATTGCCGGACCTCACCTGGCCCTCAAGCCTCATAAGGCGCGATTCAAAGCCTGAGAACGTCGCTTGGAACAACGGAGAAGGTTCGATCTTGAGTGTCCCGTCAATTTTCGCCTGGCCCTCGACCGTGCCTTTGACATCGACCTGTTGGGCTCCCTGCCCGGGAGCGCCAAAACCCGCCTGCGCAATGCGCGGAACCGCGGTGTTCCCTCCGGCGAGCGACATTGTCGGCGCCGGCATGGGCTGCGCGAAAGCGGGAAGCGGCGGAGCGGGCGGGATCGGCGGCATCGCATTTCCGCCGACAGGCGACCAGCTGTTGCCACGCGTCGACCACATCCACGCATCTTTCATCCAGCCGCCGATCTTACCGAACGACAGCGGAGCCTCCCTCCCGCCATAGTAGGCAGGCTTCCCGTTCCGATCGCGCGGGCCGACCGATAAGTCGGGCCAGGAGAAGGGCAGCGGCTCCGTCGAAGGCTGCGCACGCGACAGGACCGCGGCCGCGAGCGCCTGGTTCGGGTCCATCGCGCCGAATAGCAGCGAGTTGTTCGCGATCGTCTTCGCGAACTCCGGATTCGCCTTCAACTGGCCGGCGCTGAACAGGCTGCCGAGCACGCCGCCGCCGAGAAGCGTTCCCAGACCGCCGAGCGTCGTCATCGCCGATCCGGCCCAGCCGGCAACGCCGCCGCTCCATCCTCCTATCGCCCCGCCGGCGCTCTTCAGCCCGAGGCCAGTGAGATAGGCTCCCAGCGGCGCGACAAAGCCGGCCGTCGCCGCGGACGCCGCCTTCTGCGTCTCCGGATTGTTCAGCAGCGCCTTGTTCGTTTGTGCGACGCCCGCCGCGAACATATTCAGCGCCGCCGTGGCCGCCGGCAGCAACGGGTCCGCCAGCGTCGCCAGCAGGTTGGTCAATTGCGAGCCGGCGCCAGCGACCGCAACGTTCGGGTCCTTGCCAGGCAACACGTCCGCCGCATCGAGCCCAGGCGCCTTCTCGTATTGAGCACGTTTCCGGATGTATTGCTCGCGCTGGATGATCAGCTTCGCAAACAGATCCGCGACCATCTGGTTCGAGAACGCTTTGGACGTCGCTTGGATGACGGCCGTGTCGTTGTTGACGTCGATGCCGGCCTTTTTCAGCGCGGGGATCAGCCTCGTTTCGGAATACTCGAAGGGATCGCTGAGGATGAGATCGCGATCCGCGGAATTGAAGTTTCCCTTCTTGTCTCTGAGGCCAAGCTGAGCCTGATAGGCCTTCGACGCCTTCGTCGCTCGTCCGCCAATGACCTGAGAGACCTCGCTGCCCAGCGCGGTGCCGAGACGTTGCGGGCTCGAATCCATCATGAGCGCCGGGGCCGTCGTCATCAGGAACTTTTCCGACAACGCCGCGCCGCCCGACTTCGCCATCCGCGCCATCTGCAGCAGTCCGCCCATGTCGAGATCGGCGCCTTCGACGCCGATCGCCTTCACATAGCCGTTCAGCAGCCGCCTGACCTGAGCGGGATCGACATTCTTGCCGAGGACGTCGAGCGCCGACATGAACTGCCGATTTTCCTCTAGCGCTTTGTCCCGACCCTTCATCGTCTGCAGAACGACCATCGATCGCGCCAGCGCGTCGCTGACCGCCGACGCCTTGTCGATGGAACCCATAGACATCGCGGTGTCGCGCAGCCGCTCATGCATCGTCGTAGCGGTGAGAGAGGGAAACCGGCTCGACAGTTGCTGAGCCTCCGTCCGCAACCTTTCTTCGTCCTGCGGCGTCAGACCGGCGAGATAGTCGCGGCTGCCTTCACGCGCGGACTCTGCGGCGGCGCGGCCGGTCGCGCGCGCCAGCCGCCTGGTCGCGTAAAAGCCGCCCACACCGCCGACGAGCGGAAGGAGGCCATGCCGGAAACCGCCGCCGATCGGCGCTGTTGACTCCCGCATCATCCGGTTGAGCTGCTGCATCTCACGGACGCGACCGCGCATCCGGCTGACCATGTTCGCCATGTCGGCGTCCATCATCTGCTGGCGGATACGAGGATTCCCGATCGACGACAGCGCGCGCGCCTGCTCATGCTGCATCCGGATCCAGTCGCGCGACAGATCCCTGATCTGCCCCTGTGAGAGCTTCGCCGTCCTGATCTGACGCTCCATATCCGCGGAGAACCCACGAAGAGGAGCCGCGATCTTCTCGCTGGCGACCTTGAGCTTGTCGATCTCCTTGGAGACGCCAGCAAGCCCCTTCGCCTGCGTGTTCGCGGCGCCGATCGCCTTCGAGAAGCGATCGATCTCGGCGCTCGACTTTGCGGCCTTCGCGACGCCTTCGATTTTCTTCGCGATCGCCTGGAATGCTGCGCCGGTCTTGTCCTCCGCGCTGATGATCGCCTTGGCTTCAAGAATCTTGGCCATCGATCACTCCGAAGGACGCTTGACGATCAGCGCGTCCGCGCGCCGACCTAGAAGGTAGGCAGGCGAGGCGCTTAGGCGGATGCGCGCGATTACGGGCGAGCTGACGGAAATTCTCTGATCAATCATCGTCGCCCCCGGTCGCGCCAGACGCGCCGCTCGCTCGAAGCTCGCGGGCCCTCTGTTCGCACCGATCCGCGACCTGATGGCGGACGGCGTCGATTTCCGTCTCAAGCCGAGCTCGCAGTTCCCTGTCTCGCGTCATGCGCGCCGGCAGGCCGACGAGCGCAGAATTGTAGATGCCGCATATCTCGTCGAGGACAGCATCGTGCTCCTCGACGTCGATCAGGCGATGCTCGCGTTCGGCGATACGCAACTCGATCTCGCGTTGGCGCGCAGATTTCAAACCAGCATCAGCAGCCGTCTTCGATGCTCGGCGTTGCTCGTCCTTGATCCAGGCGACATAGGCTTTCACGCCCGCGAACAGCGGGAACTTCCCCTTGGCGCGGCGAGGAATCACCCCTTGGGCCGCGAGCTGCTCCACCCGCTTTCGGCTCAAGCCGAGAGCCCCGGCGAGCAGCGCGGCCGAAACGTCGGTTTTGGCGTCTGGACACGTCATTCAGCGCCCTCCCAAGGGAAGGGAAGCCGGGATTCGAAAAGCTGAAAAACTCGAAAATTCCGGGCGACTAAGCGCCGCGCCTCCTGAGATTAGGAACACGGTCCCTAAACGGTTTTCGAATCGAGACTGCCGTCCGCGCAGCGTCGAGGCGACCATCGTCTTCATCCGGCCGCTGCCTCATTCACTCGCGCGATGGCGCGTTCCCATCCGCCTCCAGCCGCCTGCTCGCTTTTCGGGGTGAGGCCCACCTTCGTATGGGCTCGGGGCCAGCCGTTGTCCCCTGCGGCCGTGAAGGGTGCTGGCTTAGAGCACGCTCCCAGACGCTCCTGATCAAGACCCGCATAGAACGCTGCCCACTCATCGGCGGTTCGCACCATCGGGGCAGGCGTGGCCGTCGGCTGGGACGATGCGACGTGGGGCGAAGGAAGGACAGCACCGGCGCCTGCGCCCTCTAACCAGCGGGCCGCCTTGTAGGCGTCGCTCTTGATCTTGGAGCTGGCCCAACTCAGGGAACCCAAGATGGTCAACGCTTGGGCGGCGGTCGCGGTGTCGGGATCGCTTTTCGACATTGTGCCGAGCGCAGCGGTCAGTTCGTGAGCGGCACGCTCGATCGCGAATTGATGATCATGATCGAGCCGGCGGTCAGTGGCGGCCATCGGGGGCTCCAAAGATGTTGCCGACGCGCGCGGGATCGATGGCGCCGCCGACGCTTTGCAGCGCGAGGAGTGTGTTCGCGACTTCGCGGCCGCTCATCGTCGTCGATCCCATCAGCGCGAGCGCGGCCTTGAAGAAGGCGGTCGAGTTGATGATGCGAGCGCCCTGAACGGCGTCGGCGAATTCAGCCAGGCGAGCCTGAGCTTTCGCACGTCCTTCGAGCCATCCCTGGGCCGCGCCGATAACGAAATCGTTCGCATGGGGATCACCGCTCGAGCCTGCAGCGCGCGCCATGCCAGGATAGGTGCGGCATACGGCATGGAACGCGATATCGGCGTCGGCGGTCGCAAAGAACGGATCGGCGGCGAGATCGAGGCGGAGCTGCGCCATCTCGGCCGGCGACAGAGCCGGCGCGCCGCGCATCTCATTATCTTTCAGGGTCGCGGCGGCGTTCATACGGCCTCCTCATCACGCTGACGGATCACCTCCGACAAAGCTGTGATCGGCGTCAGCTTCACGACGATCTCGCGTTCCTCCGGCGGTGGCGGATTCTCAAGCTCGGCGATGGCGCGCGCCGCTTGTTCCGCGATCCGCCGAGACGTCGGATGATCGCCAGGGTCGAAAACCAGAGTCGGCCGGTGCGGATGCAGCATCGGGATCGACCCGATCGCGGGCCCCCAGGCAGGGCGCACGGCTTCCAGATATCGGCGGCGCCGGAAAGGCTTGAGCTCAACGATCATGGAGCCGGCCTGGCCTCCATTCGGAAGAAAAGTCCCGACGTTTCCGCCCGCCTTGGTGACGGTCAGCGAGCCGTTCTTGACCTCGATGGGATCGCCGTGCGCGTTCGTCCAGAGATTGACCTCATCGTCGGAGATCGTCTCTTCGGGCAGGCGAACGCCGTCGCGGAACCTCCCAGGAGGAGCGACCGCGTCGTCTGGATTTTCGGCATTGAAGCGCTCGACCTCGACCTGCAGCTCGGCGAATTCCCTGAGAAGCGGCAGGCCGGTGCGGCAGATGGCCTCCAAATATGCTTTCAAGCTTTGATCGACATCGGCGACGCGCTGCGCGAGATCAGCGCGCGCCTTCTTCTGGGCCGCGGCGGTTTCTCTGGCGCGGGCCTCCTGCTCGCGCTGATCGAGCGCGTCGAGAAACTGTTGGAGTTCGGCGATATCGTCGTCGAAAGCAGCCGTCCGTCCCCGGAACTTCGCCCGCTCGTCTGCAGACGCCAGCAGCGGATCGGGTGGATTGGCGAGATGTTTATCGCGGGCCGCGGCCGCCTGCGCGATGGCATCCTGGATTGGCTTCCGCTGCGCCGCGATCGCATCAGCCGATGGTTGCTTCTTCGCGACGAACAGCTTGCGGACCGGATCGAGTAACGAGTCGAGATTCATGGCGACGCGACGATGCGCGCGGCATGACGCTTTCCGCTACGCCGATCGCGCGTAAATCTGCACCGTCTCGATTGGCCCCGAAGCTTCGGCTTCGAGATGTCGTCGGATCGCACGCCCGATCACGGCCTGAAGCGTGGTGCGGCCGCCCTCTGTTCGGTCGGGCAAACCGGCATCAACCCACATAGCGGCGGCGAGATCGACGAAGGGACCGGCGTCGGCGACAGGCGGCCGACGGCCGGTCTCGACCTCCCAGGCGCGACAGACCGCTGCGACGAAACGCGCCAGCAGCGGCTTCCGGGCCGATGGCAGCGGCGGCGTGACAGACGTGGCTCGGAGCGCGTCGTCGATCTTCAGCGCGACGTCGTTGAGGGCGCCGGAGAGCCAGAGCCAGCGAGCACGAGCGAGCGCGTCGCCGTAGCGGTTCTGCGAAACCTGAAGTTCGACCATCGCCTCGCCAGCGAGCGTCGCGAGCCTGATGCGCCCCAGACGGTCAACCTCATAAAGAATGCGCCCGAGTTGAGCGCGCCGGCGCTTCGCCTCGGCCTGCAGAGCGGGAATCTCCACAAGATCGCGGTGCGCGGCGCGGACAGCGCTCCGCGCGATGTCGCCGGCGAGCCGCCGCCAGGTCGAGCGTTCGATCGCCTCCCGGTTGGACGACAAAGCTCCCGCGCGGCAGAGTCGCGCGATCGCGCCGTCGACCATGTACCAGCCCGGCAGCGCCGCCAGGTCCGGCGCATGCGTCAGCGGCTCGATCCGACCGCGCTCGACACGGACCAGCCGCTTGATCTCCTCCACTTGGGCGGAGCGGCCGCGGCGAGAAGCCGAAGGGGACTTCAATACGAGACCTGGGTCATATCGACGAACTCGCACGGAGCCGAAGCGCTGGCGCCGATGGCCTCGACGACGAGTTCGACGACGCGCTGTCGATCAGGCTCGCTGACGACGTGGAAACGATCCAGTTCGCTGACAAGGATGAGTTCGACGCGGTGCTGATCAGCAAGTGCGGCGTCGCGAATGAGCCTGTTGGCGATCACATCGGCGATGTGGTGAAGCGGCGAAGCCGTCATTAGTGAAGCTCCGCTTTGAAGGCCGCAGCTATCGCTCGAATGCGGGCGGCGAGCGGGCTCAGGCCAAGAATAGCAACGGAAGCGCTGGCGACTGGTGGCCCATGCCGGGCTGCGCCTATGGCCGGCCGGGACGGGGCTCTGCATATTTCAGCGGGCGTCTCGGCTTCGCCTCGACATGGCGCAAACCGAATCAGCTCTCGGCTCGTCTTTCCATTCTTGGGGCAGGCGATGGGCTGGGGGGCCTTCGGCGCCTCGGCACCGTGAGACTGCGACGGCGTCGCCGGAGTGTTATATGCTACGCATATCCGTCGCGACGCACGTGTCTCATCGTTTTCCAGTGTCGTTTGCGGCGGCTTCGCACGCCGCCTGAAATAGGTGGCGCGGCTGATGTTCAGCGCCAACCATGGCTTCGCCTTCTCGAGGCTTTCCCTCTCATAAAGCGCTCGAGGCTTCGCCGGCGCCTGTCCCCGCGCCACACGATCCGCGGCGCGCTTGTCCGCAATGCGGTCTCTGTCCCGCGCCCGCTTCAGTTCCTTGGCAGCAGCGAGGCGCTCCGCCTTCCGGAAGTCGACCGCGCCGAAGCAGGTCAGCCCGAACGCCTCGCGCTCGACACGGTGAACTTGGAGAAGGTCAGCGAGGTCGTCTCCGCTCATCATGCCTGATGAGCGGCGGCGATGGTTGAAGTCGTCGACGTCGCGACAGATTCGCTCCAGCGTGGCTGCATCAGACGGAAGGCCAAGATCAGCGAGGTCGAGCGACAGCACGTCGAGTTCGAGGCCTATGTAGCGCCAAGGCCGCGAAAACTTCTCGCCCCTGAGGGGTCGCCGTTCCGGCGAACTGAGGTCTCTCAACTGAAAGCTGCCGGCGCCGGTTGACGCTGAACCCTTCGTTTGAGCGAGAGCGAACACGAAGGCTTCCGCCATGCCCGCGCTGATGACTTCGCCGGCCCCTCGGCGCTCCATCAAGAGCCGGACGATCCGCTTGAAGCGAGCCTGGGCGGCGTTCCGACCACGGCTGGCGCGTCGGAACGGCAGTACGGCGCCCGCGGCCCGGCGAGACGCTGCCGGGCCGAGAGGGAAGCAAGCGAGCGCGGAGCTCATGCTTGCACACGCGCAAGCACGCTTGCGTCCGAACGTGCGTTATGGCAATGAAAGGAACCCTGATTACCCCTGCTATTTTGGTTGTCGCCGCCCGGCTTACCCCTCCGGGCGGCGATTTCGTTTTCAGGGCCCTCTCGTTTGGGGGGCCGGGAAAAATCCCTTTTGGCTTCAATAGGGGTGTGCGACCCCAAATTTCTGAGGAAGCTACTGATGAGTCTTGGTTTCCGGCGTTCCCTAGGGAGCGCCAATCGCATGAACTAGGCGGGCTTCAAGCGGCGGAGAGAATTTGCGCCCGAGCCGGCTTTCAGCCGATCGCCGCCGTTTCCGCCGGCATTAGCCAGCACACCGCAGAAGCTTCTCGGCTAAAGAATTCGCTCGCTCCCAGAGACGTCGACGGGCGCGAACCTTCCTACGGCAATGAATGGACAGCGGCTCGAAAGCGGATCTTGAATGAGCCAGCGGATATGCTTTTGCGCAAACGGTCGTTCCGCGCGCAAGCATCAGGAGCTAAAATAAAAGGCCGCCCTTGAGCGGCCTTCTTGTTTCAGACGCGAAGCCTGCGGTTCAGGCGGTGGCGCCGACCTCGCGCCGCCTGCGGTATCCCGCATATCCCAGACCGGCGAAGCCGATGAGCATCATCGCCCAGGTCGAGGGCTCCGGGACGCCGGGCGTCACGGGCACGAACTCGACGCCCTCGAACGTCACGCCAACCGCCGCGCCGCAGCACGGCCCGTTGAAATACTCGACGCGGAAAGCATAGTTGCCGGGCGCGAACGAGGATGTGTAGTTCAGGGTCGAGTAAGCGTGGATTCCCGGATTCGACCCGACGAGAGCGCCGTTCAGGAACAGGTAGGCGCCATCATCCGAACCGATATGGAAATTCTGGGTGGCGCCCGTGACGGAGAAGGTTCCCGTGATCACTGCGGCGAAGGGACCCGAAGCGTTCGGGCGTCCGGCCGGCGCGCCGGCCGCATTGAAGTCGATGAAGGAGACGCTGTCGACCGTCTCGGTAAAAAACGCCGAACCGGAAACGCTGACGCCCACGCCGGGAACCTCGGCGTAGCTGGAATAGTAATCAATGGTGAACAGGGCGGCAGAAGCGGACACAGGGGCCAACGCCACCGCGGCCAGCGCGCTGGCCGCGAGCAAAAATTTACGCATCGAAATCTCCGAAAAAATGAATCAAAAACCGTTCAGAAAAAACGCCGCAATCTTTCTAACGGTTCGGTAATGTTAGGATAGTCTGAAGCCTGACGCAACGCTCTTTTGGGCGTCGGTCTGTCGCTGTGCGGGACGCGATCCGGCCGCGCGGTCACGCCGGGCAAAGATCAGTCTTTTTCCGCGACCAGCCCGAAGCGGGTCGAGGAGCCGAGGCGAAGCGCGTCGTGCAGAGCGGCGTGCGCCTGCTGAGCGCGCAGGATCGGACGGTAGTCCACCGGCCGGGTCCGGGCGAACCCCGCCCGGCGCAGCATCGCGTCCAGCCGTTCGGCGGTCAGCCTGTCGCGGAAACAGAAGCGCGCCGCGATGGCGTTGAAGGCGTCGCGATCCGCGCCATGCTCCGGCGCGCCCAACTAGGCGCGCATCCTGTTGGCGGGCCTTTTCGGGACTTTCCGCCACGGCGTGCGCCTTCAGCCACTCGGCCGCCTGTCCGTGGGCCGCGCTTGTGGCCGCGCCGGCCTCACAATGCCGCCGTCTCGTCTTCGTTCGCGAGCGGCCGGATCCGCCGCCGACGGCAAGCGTCGCCGCCGGGCAATCGGGGAGCGGGGCAAAGGCGTCCGCGCGCGGAAAGGGCGCCGGATGAACGCCGGCGGCCGGCTCCATCGCCAAAGACGCCCCTTCTCGGGGGCGGGGAAGGCTCATATGTCAGAAATGGCGCCTGCTGGCCCGGTTGGGCCGCCTCATGGCTCCTCGCTCCGCCGAAGCGTTCGCAGGGCCGCCGCCACGCCTCCTGGCTGATGCGGCGCGCCGGCGTCGGAAAGCGCCATCTCCACCCCGCCAAGGGCGCTGATCAGCGACAGTTCGTTGCATTCGCCGAGATGGCCGATGCGGAACGCCTTTCCCGCGAGCTTCGACAGGCCGGCGCCAAGCGACATGTCATAATTCTCGAGCAGGATTTTCCGGAATCGATCGGCGTCATGGCCAGGCGGCATGAGCACCGCAGTGAGCACGGGCGAATAATCCGACGGGGCCTCGCACAGAAGCTCAAGCCCCCACGCGCCGACCGCCGCGCGCGTGGCGGCGGCAAGCCGCTGATGGCGCGCGAAGACATTGTCGAGGCCTTCCTCAAGCAGCATGTCGATCGCGGCGCGCAGGCCGTACAGAAGATTGGTCGCGGGCGTATAGGGAAAGTAGCCGGTCGCGTTGGACTTCAGCATGTCCTGCCAGTCCCAATAGGATCGTGGCGCATCATTCTTCCGCGCCGCCGCGAGCGCCTTTTGCGAAACCGCGTTGAAGCCGAGGCCGGAGGGCAGCATCAGTCCCTTCTGCGAGCCGCTGACGGTGACGTCGACGCCCCATTCGTCATGGCGATAGTCGGCTGAGCCGAGCGAAGAAATCGTATCCACGAGAAGAAGCGCGGGATGCCTTGCGTCATCCATCGCGGCGCGAACCGCTTTGATGTCGCTGATCGAGCCGGTCGATGTTTCGTTGTGAACCACCATGACCGCCTTGATCGCATGGCGCGAATCCTCACGGAGCTTCTCTTCGATGGCCGCGGGCGAAGCGCCGCGTCGCCAGTCGCCGGGAATGAAATCAACGTCGATTTTCCAGCGCAGCGCCATTGCGCGCCACATGGCGGCGAAATGCCCGGTTTCGACCATCAGAACCTTGTCGCCGGGCGAAAGAACATTGACGATCGCGGCTTCCCAGGCGCCCGTGCCTGACGACGGATAGATCAGCACCGGATTCTCGGTCTTGAATATCTGTTTTATTCCGTCGAGCGTCGCGCGCCCTAGCTCGCCGAATTCAGGACCGCGATGGTCGATGACGGGCATGTCGATCGCGCGCAGGACGCGCTCGGGGATAGGGCTGGGTCCCGGAATTTGAAGAACATGTCGGCCGGCTTGTCTGCGCACTGTCATCTTGTCATCTCCCTGAATATTGCGGCGACCATTTCGGTCAGATCCGCGCGGTCTCGCTCAAGAGCGCGCGCAGGAGCCGGACGCATTTCATTGCGACGCTCGCTGCGCGAATATCGCGACGATTTTTCTGGAATTGCTCCGGGCCGCATTGCAAAGTCGACACCGCGTGTTTCATCGGTGAGGAGAAGGGTGCAATGCCGATCGACGAGATTGTTGGCGATGCGATTGATCAGGCGGTTTCGATCGAGATGCGCTTCGCGAGCGGACTTCCACGCGGAGTCATGGCCCCGCTTTATCGGGCCGCGCGCGAGCGCGCCGGACAGCCCCTCTGTTTTGCGGCGGCGAGCGCGCTGAAGGCGCGTCTCAAGGCGGGCGATCATGTGTTCATCATCACGGGGGCCGGCGCGCCGCCGACCTTGCCGAAAGGCGAGACGGACGGACCGCCGGGCGCGGCCGCGATCGCGCGCGCGCTCGATATCGGCTTGAACGTGAAGCCGATCATGCTGAGCGAAGAACGTCATCTGTCGCCGGTCGTCGCTTCCTGCGAGGGCGTCGGACTCGCAGTGGTGGATGAGGCGGTCTTCCGCGCGCGCGGCGGCTGCGCGATGGCGATCGCTCTTCCGCTCGGCGCCGAGCCAGGCGCCGCTGCGGCCGACGCGCTTTTCGAACGGTTTGATCCCAAGGCGGTGATTTTCGTTGAGAAGCTGGGACCCAATGAGAAGGGCGTCTGCTACACCATCACCGGCACGCCGCGACCGCCCGAGATCATGGCGAGCGCGCATCTGTTTGCGGAAATGGCGATGGAGCAGGGCGTGTTGACGGTCGGCGTCGGAGATGGCGGCAACGAGATCGGTTGCGGCAACATCCATGACGTCGTGCAGGCGGTTCAGCCGATGGGAAAAATGTGCAGGATGCCCGGCGACGGAGGCAATGCGACGGTCGTCAGATGCGATCATCTCGTTTTCGCGAGCGTGTCCAACTGGGGAGCTTACGGGATCGCCGCGGCGCTGGCGGGGCTGCTGGAGCGGCCGTCCGTTCTTCATGACGTCGACGCTGAGACGCGCATGCTGGAGCGCTGCATCGCCGCAGGCGCGATGGACGGCGGCTATGCGCGCCTGATTCCCTATGTGGATGGAACCACGGCTGCGGTTCAGACAAGCATCCTGACGATCTTGCATCAGATCGTGTCCAACGGCCTGACCACGGCGAACCGGGGATTCTGAAGGAGAGGCGCGACGGAGTCCGTCGCGCCCCCGCCGCCGCGCTGGAAGCTGGTCAGAATTTGCGGACATACTCCGCTTCGAGAGAGCGCTCGACGATGTTGCGCATGATTTCGACGACCGCCGCATTGGCCGCGGGCGGAATCCCGTCGCACCAGGCGCGGCCAGCGCCATTGGCGCCGTCGACAAGACCGAGGCCGACGCCGACATGCGCGAGTTCGATGTCGGATTCCGCGGTGTGGCAAAGATCGACGCGGCCGGTCGCGAGCCCGAGCCCCGCCGCGGCGGCGTAGGCGCCGATATTGGACGAGTTGGCCACCAGAAGCAGATCGGATTTCACCACAGAGAAAACGCCGCCGCCGCACGGCGTGACATGCTTGAAGGCGTGGTCGGGCAACTCGGCGTTCACGCGCTCATAGAGGTTGCCAAACCCCATTTCGTTGCCGCCGTCTCCAATGGAGAAGGTGGACTTTCCCTCGGCCCTGGCG
>MKVY01000022.1:143936-156001 GCA_001899525.1 Rhizobiales bacterium 65-9 | reverse complement strand
GCCGAACCCCGTTCACGCCATGGAGAAAGCCGTTGATGTTGCCGCCGAGCCGCTCGATCGAGATGAACATGTCGTGCTCGTCCACCATCCGGTCCTGCAGCGCCTTGTCGTCGAGCCCGACGGGAATCGTTTTCAGCGGCACGTTGAGATAGCGCGCGAGACCGTCGACCGGAGGCGCGCAGACAGGATCCGTCAGCACGTCGACGGTGTGGCCGAGCATCGTCAACGCGCGCGCGAGAACAACCGTTCCGATGGGTCCGTCGTTTTCGCCGACGGGCATGAAGTCCGGCACGGCGGCGCCGGTCAGAATGAGGAATCGCGTCGGCTTGTCGCGGTTGAGCAGTTTCGCCGCGCCGGCGACGAGAGAGCCTCCGGCCGCGTCGCGCGCCATCTGGAACATCGGCCACTTGTTGCCGCGCGGCAGGCCGCGGCGGCGCATCTCGATATTCATGATGCGGTCGATATTGTCCGCAGCGATCATGTCCATTTCAGCAACTCCTGAGACTTTTGAATATGCAGGCAGGCGGCGCCGTGCGTGGGCTCAAGAAGACGCGTCGGCGGATCATGCAGCGCGCAATCCTCCTCCACGATGGGGCAGCGCGTGCGAAACCGGCAGCCCGAGGGCGGATTGGCGGGGCTTGGCAGATCGCCCGAAAGGATGATGCGCCGTCGCCGCTGCTCGACGTCCGGATCGGGAATCGAGACCGCCGACAGCAGAGACCGGCTGTAGGGATGGGCGGCGCCTTCGAAAATGCGTTTGCGATCGGCTTTCTCGACGATGCGGCCGAGATACATGACGGCGATTTCGTCAGACACGTGACGCACGACCGACAGGTCGTGCGAGATGAAAATATAGGCGAGATTAAGCTCTTTCTGCAGATCCTGCAGCAGATTCACGATTTGCGCCTGCACGGACACGTCCAGCGCCGAAACCGGCTCGTCGCAGACGATCAGCTGAGGCTCCACCGCCAGCGCGCGACAGATCGCGACGCGCTGCGCCTGTCCGCCCGACAATTCGTGCGGATAGCGTTCCGCATGCTGCGTCGACAGGCCGACAAGGTCGAGCAGCTTCCGCACGCGTCTTCTGCGATCGGCGCCGGGCCACAGACCGTGAATTTCAAGGGCCTCGCTGATGAGGTCGCCAACCGGCATGCGCGGATCGAGCGAAGCGCCGGCGTCCTGAAAGATGATCTGCATGCGCCGTCGCAGCGGCCGGAGCTGCGATTGGGGCAGCTGCAGAATATCCTGGCCCTCGATGAGAATCTGGCCGCTGGTCGGCTCGATGAGGCGCAGGATCGAGTAGCCGGTGGTGGATTTTCCGCAACCGGATTCGCCCACGAGGCCGAGCGTCCGCCCGCGCTCCAGCGTGAAGCTCACGCCGTCCACCGCCTTGATCGCCCCGCCGGAGCCGAACAGGTTCTTCGGCGCGGGAAAATGAACCTTGAGATCCTTCACCTCGATAAAAGGCCCGGCGGTCATGCTGCGCCTTTCTGATGAAAGACGGAGAGGTCGGCGTGGCAGCGGGCCGCGTGGCCTGCCTCGATTGTGTTCATCGCCGGCATTGTCTTGTTGCAGGCGTCGATGGCGACGGCGCAGCGCGGCAGGAAGGGGCAGAGGGAAATGGGTCTGATCAGATCGGGAGGCCGCCCTTCGATCAGGGTCAACGGCGCCCCGACGCGATCGACGCGCGGCGTGCAGCCGATAAGGCCGACGGTGTAACCGTGCGACGGCCTGTAAAAGACGTCGCGCACCGAGCCGGTCTCGGCGATGCGGCCGGCATACATGACGTTCACGCGGTTGCAGAGCCCGGCGACAAGGCCGAGATCGTGACTGATCCAGATCACCGCCGTGCCCAGATCGCGCGTGAGCCTTTTGACGAGATCGACGATCTGCGCCTGAATCGTCACGTCGAGCGCGGTGGTCGCCTCATCGGCGATAAGCAGACGCGGATTGCATGACAGCGCGATCGCGATCATCACGCGCTGACGCATGCCGCCGGAGAACTGATGCGGATAGGAGTTCAGCCGTTTTTCAGCCAGCGGAATGCCGACCATTTCAAGCAGCTCGATCGCCCGCCGCCGCGCCGCGTCGCCGTCGAGCCGGAGATGGCGCCGCAAGGTCTCTGTGAGCTGCCGGCCGACGGTGAGCACGGGGTTCAGCGAGCGCATCGGATCCTGAAAGATCATCGCCATCTTGCCGCCGCGCAGCGAGCTCATCGTCGATTCGGAGGCTTTCAGCAGGTCGACGCCATCGAAGACAAGCTTGTCCGCCTCGATCTTTCCCGGCGGCTCGCGGATGAGGCGCATCAGCGAAAGCGACGTCACGCTCTTGCCGGAGCCCGACTCGCCCACGAGGCCGAGCACCTCTCCCTGTTCGAGCGTGAACGACACGCCATCGACAGCGCGCACGACGCCGCGGTCCGTTGCGAAACGCGTCCTCAGATTCTCGACTTCGAGCAGCGCCATCGATCAGTCATCCGCCTCCTGGGTTGCGCGCCGCCGCGTAACCCAGGAGCGCGGGTCGAGCGCGTCGCGAAGGCCGTCGCCGACGAAATTGATCGACAGCACGGCGAGCATGATGGTTAGCGTGGGCGCGAGAAACAGCCAGGGCGCATCTGTCATGAAGCGGCGCGCCTCCGCCAGGTCGCGGCCCCATGACGGCTGCGGCGGCTGAGTGCCGAGTCCAAGAAATGACAATGAAGCTTCCGAGACGACGGCCGCCGAGAAGCCGATGGTCAACTGCACCACGATGGGCGACAGCACGTTGCGCAGCACATGCCCCACAATGATGCGGGTGGGAGAAGCGCCAAGCGCGCGCACGGCCGTGACATAGGTCTCCTCACGGGCGGCGAGCGTGCTGGCTCTGACAAGGCGGGCCAACACCGGCGCCTGCACGACGCCGAGCGCGATCATCACATTCTGAATGTCGGGCCCTAAGAGGCCGACGATAGCGACCGCGAGCAGAAGCGGCGGAAATGTGAGGAAGGCGTCCACGAGCCGCATCAGCGTCGCGTCAAGCCGCCCTCCGACATAACCCGATAGAACGCCAATCGGAACGCCGAGCGAGAAGGAAAAGAGAATGACGAGCAGGCCGACTGAAAGGGAAACGCGCGCGCCATAGATCAGCCGCGAGACGACGTCGCGGCCGAAATGGTCCGTTCCCAGCCAATAGACTGCGCTCGGCGGCTGCAGTTTCGCGGAAAGTTTGATTTGAATCGGGTTGTGCGGCGAAATCAGCGGCGCGAAAATCGCCGCCAGCACCATCAGGGTGAGGACGGCGAAGCCGATCGTCGCAGCCGGGTTGCGCAGAAGCTGGCGCGCCGCAAGCTGCAAGCCGCCGGCGGGGCGAAAATCGTCTTCCTTGTCGCTCAGGCGCGTTGCGGCGAGATCAGCCATCAATACCGCACCCTGGGATCAAGAAGTCCGTAGATCACGTCAGCGACGATGTTGGCGAAAAGGAAGAAGGTCGCGATGATGAGAGTGAACCCCTGGATCACGGGGAAGTCGCGTGTGACCACGGCCTGAAGGATCGCGGATCCCATCCCCGGGATCGCGAACACATATTCGATCGTCACCTGGATGCCGATCAGATAGCCGAACTGGATGGCGACCATCGTCACGAACGGAATCATCGCGTTCTTGAGCGCGTGAATGAGCAGCGTGGTCGTGTTGGCGAGCCCTTTCGCCCGCGCCGTGCGGATATAATCCTGTGACAGAACGTCAATCATGCTCGATCGCAGCAATCGCGTGAGCACGGCTGTCTGCAATGTGCCCAGCGCGACCGCGGGCAGGATATAGGGCGAAATCTGTGGCCAGAAGCCAGCGCCTTCCGCCTCGCTCGCCCCGATGCCGGTGATGGGGAACCAACCGAGCTGGATCGAAAACACATAAATCAGGATCATCGCCAGTGCGAAATTCGGGATCGAAAATCCGGCGACGGTGAAGCCGGTGCAGAGATAGTCGATGAAGCTGTTGCGCTTCAGCGCCGCGAAGATGCCGAGCGGAATGGACAGAGCGATGGCGTAGAGCATCGCGGCGGAGGCAAGGCGGAGGCTTATCGGGAAGCGTTCCGCCAAAAGCTGGGACACCGGAACGTTCAAGCGGATAGAGCGGCCGAGATCGCCCCGCAGAAGATCGCCGATCCAGTATATATATTGAACGAGCACCGGCTGATCCAGGCGAAACTCCTTGCGCAGCGCCTCCACCGCGTCGGGAGACGTCTGCATGCCGAGCATGATCTGTATCGGATCGCCCGGCGTGGAGCGCACCACGATGAAGATCGTGAGCGTTACCAAGATCATCACAAGCGGAACCTGCGCCAGCCGCTTGACGAAATGACGATTCATGAGCGTCGCAGGCGCAGCACTCGCCGGCTCCCATTTAGATTGTCGACGTTAGACCAAAAACAGGCTGTTTCGGCGCCGAAGGGCGTTTTCACGGTGTTTGAGGAGCAGACGAAGGGCGCGACGACGATAACGTCCGCGCCGATCACATCTTGCTTCAAGAGGCCCATTCCGTGGCTTCGTGGAACTGACCATATTCCTGATTGGTCTGCACGAAGCCCTTCAGCCTCTTGTCATACACCTGAACGAAATTGACGTTGCAATGGTAGATGAGCGGGCACTCGTCGAGCGTCATGTCGACGATCTGATGATACATCGGCTCGCGCTTCGCCGGGTCGATCTGCTCCCGAGCGCCGTCAAGCAGCGCATCCATCTTGGGGTTGCGGTAGGCGGACGATGATCCGTTCGAGTGGAGGAACCACCATGATGTCGCGTCCGGATCAGGCGCGACGAGCGTGATGTCTTCCAGATGCTGTTGATAGCGGCGGTTGAGCCAGAGATTGTTGAAGCCGCCCATATCCTGATTGCGGATCTTGTAGTTGATGCCGATCTGGCTGACCATGGCGGCGACGAGCTCGAGCTCCTTGCGCAGCCAATCCTTGTCGGAGGTGATGACCTCGACGTCGTAGCCTTTGACGCCGGCTTGCGCCATCAATTCCTGCGCCTTTTTGAGGTCTCCGTTCTTGGGGTATTTCAGCAGCGGCTGACGGTATCCGAGGAAGCCTTCCGGAATCTGGTTGTCGGTGATCGTCGCCTGGCCGTTATAGATCTCGTTGACGATCGCTTCGCGATCAATCGCATAGGAGATGGCCTGCCGCACGAGCTTGTTCGTGTAGGGCTCGTTGCCGCCGGTGGACAGGTTGAATTGCTGGTAGTCCCAATTCCAGCCGACGGTCGAAAGCGTGGTGTATTTCTGGTTCTTCTTCGCTTCGGGCACGTCTTTCGGGTCTGGATGCGTCATGAAATCCAGTTCGCCGCGCATCAGCGACTGCAGGCGCACAGCCGAATCCGGAATCGCGCGCATGACGATGCGGTCGAGTTTGGGGAAGCCCGGACGCCAGTAGTCCGGATTCTTCACCAGAACGGCTTCATTGCCGCGAACGCTGTCGATCATGAAGGGGCCCTGACCGATCGTCTTCTGCGAATAGGCCTGCGCGCCGATCTCCTTATGCGCCTTCTCGGAGAGGATGAAGCCGGCATAGCCCATCGTCACCGCGGGAAAGGGACCGAACGGCCGCTTCGTCTTCACCTCGAGAACATGCTTGCCGTCGGTCTTGATCGTGTCGATCGGGAAAAGCGCAGTGCCGACCTGAAAGCTTTTTGTTTCGAGATGATAGCGCCAGGTGTAAGCGACATCCTCGGCCGTCATCTCGCCATAGCCGCGGTGCCACTTGACGCCCTCTCGAATCTTGATTCGCCAGGTCAGGGGATCGGGCTGAGACCATGCCTCGGCGAGCCAGGGAATGACCCGGCGATTGGCGAAATCGATGCGGATCAGCCCGTCGAAAATATTATAGAGAACAAGTCCGCCCTGGATGTCATATCGGACCACGGGCGCAAAGTTGCCAAAGTCTCCGCCAAAGACGCCGACGCGCAGATCGCGTCGTCCCGCCTGAGCGATCGCTGGCGAAAACAGCATCGGCGCCGCCGCCGCGACGCCTCCAGCGAGAACGCGCCGACGCGTGGCGGCGGTTGAAAAAATATCAGGCACAAACCCCTCCGTCGACAACGGCGGCTGCATTCTCCCTGCAGCGCGCCTGCGATCTCGACGCCGCGCAGTCTCATGGACCGCTTGCGACGAAGGAATTGAAGCACTCGTGCAAATTTGTGAGAAGCGCTGATTTTGAAAGACACCGATGCCAAAACGGCATCGGGTACAGAAAGCGCTTTGCCTATTTTAGGATCGGGAGCTGCTCAATCTCGCGGCGAATGACCACGAGAAACTCTTCCGCCGCGATGGGCAGCTTACGTGCGGCGAGCGTGATGAGTTCAAGGGTTCCGGAATTCATGGTCTGGTCGATGAGTCGCTTGGCGACGAGAGCCCCTGAGTTCAGGTCTTCGATACAGGTCAGGCGCGACAGGAACGTCACTCCCTGGCCCGAGAGCGCAAAGCGCTTGAGAAGCTCCATCGAATTGGTTTCGATGCATGGCGCAAGATCGACGCCTGCTTTGGCGCACGCCGCGTCGATCAGCTGGCGCGAGCCGCTCGCAACGCGAGGGAGGGCGGTCGGCCAGCCGGCGATCTGAGCAAGCGAAAGGTCGCGCGCTTTGATCAGTTTGTGATCGGCTTTCATGATCGCCAGCAGCGGCTCGCGCCGACGATAGACGACGCGTATGTCCGGGGTCGGCGGGCGCGTGAAAACAAGGCCAATCTCGACCTCGCCGCGACTGACTGAACGGGCGATTTCGTTACTTGTGCCGCTGAAAACCTCAAAGGTGACGCCCGGATACTTCGCTCGGAAACGGTCGAGCGCGGCAGAGACAACGTGGCTGACGACGCTTTCGACGCAGTGCAGCCGGACATGGCCGCGCCTTAGCCCCTGCAGCGCGTCGATCTCCGAGCGAATGCGTTCGACCTGAAACGTTGCGTCGCGCACGGAGCGATAGAGCGTTTCTCCCATGGGCGTCAGCACGACGCCGCGCGCCCGCCTTTCGAAGAGATGGCCGCCGAAATCCCGCTCCAGCGACTGTATCTGACGGCTCACCGCCGATTGCGCGACGTTGAGAGAATCCGCAGCGGCGCGGATGGAGCCCATCTGCACGACGCGGCCGAAATATTTGAAGGATGTCTTGAGCATCGAGCCGCTCCGTGAGCGCGGTTTCGCCTATATGCCGGAAAGGCATCGGTATATTGCACATATAGTGCTTCTCGTCATCATAGGCATAGCCTAGCTTCATCGCGTCTTGTCGCTTGAGCGGCAATGAGCGCGCTGGATAGTGTGAACGAGGTTGCCGATGCCGGATATTGCGGGCGAAGCCATCGACAGGCTGATCACGGTCGAGGCCAAGAACAGGGGCATGCCACACAATGTGCTGCCGCCGATGTATGAAGCCGCGCGGAAGCATGTCGGCGGACGGCCCATCACGATGGTCGCGGCGGAGAAGCTCAAAAGCGTTCTGAAGAAGGGCGACACTGTCCTGATTCTCACGGGCGCTGGTTATGTTCCCACGCTGATCAAAGGCGAGAGCGACGGCCCTCCCGGCGCGGCCGCGCTCGCGCGCGTGCTGTATCGCGGCCTTGGCGCGGTGCCGGTTTACGTCACTGAAGAATGTCACGCCGATCCCGTCATAGCGTCGAGCCAGGCGATCGGCGTCATGGTGAAAACCTTCGCCGAAGCGCGCGATCGTCATCTGGGCGCGGCCTTCGCCACGGCGCCGCTTGTTCAGGCCGAGGTGCCTGCCTGGGTCGCGAAAATCTATGACGAGATGAAGCCGAAGATGGTCATCTCCACGGAACGCCTTGGTCCCGGGCGCAACGGGGTCATTCACACCGCAACCGCGCTTCCCCTGCAAGGGCCGGACAAACATTGTGAATTCGATGTCGTTGATATTTCGCCCGTGTTCACGGAGGCGACCAAGCGCGGCATCCCAACCATCGGCATCGGCGATCACGGCAACGAACTCGGCTTCGAGACCATCCGCGCCGCCGTCGAGAAGTCGATGCCGAAAGGCGCGACGCTGTGCACGTCTGTCGCGGCCGACATCCTGCTGCCCTGCATGATGTCGAACTGGGGATGCTACGGCATCGAGGCCGCGCTCGCTTATTTGTTGAAGCGACCGGAATTAATTCATTCGGCGGCTGACGAGGAGCGCAACATCCGCGCCTGTCTTAACGCAGGCGGCCTCGAGGCGATGTATTGCACCATGGATTTTTCCGTCGACGGCCTCGACGGGGAGATTTCGATGGCGGTCATGCAGTTCCTGTCTGCGATCGTTCGCAAGAATCTTGAATCAGGCACGGTTGGCCTGACTCACTGACCGTTCCCCGAGCGTCTCAAAGCGACAGGATCCGGCATGGCGCAGGACAATGAAACTCTCCTGTCGATCGTTGGACGCAACATCGATCGCGTCACCACGGTCGAGATGCGTATATCCGACTATAGCCGCGGCGTCATAGCCAACTTGCACGCCGCTGCGGTGAGCGCGCAGGGCGGCGGGCCGTTGTCGATGCTCGGCGCGCGGAAAATGATCGACAACATCAAGCCCGGCCGGAGCGTAATCCTTACGACCGGGGCGGGCGATCCTCGCTTTCTGCCGGCGGGAGAAACCGACGGCCCGCCCGGCCTCGTGGTGCTGGCGCGTGCCGTCGCGGCGCTCGGCGGCGTTCCGATTCTGCTGACCGAGGCGCCATTCATCGACAATGTGCGCGCCACGGCGATCGCGATCGGGCTTGGCGTGCGCGACGCCGATATGGCGCCAAGCGTTCCTTGGAGTTGCGCCATCCTGCCGGTGTCGGCGGATAACGACGCGTCGCGGCAGGCTGAAGATTATCTCACCCGTTTCGACCCGACGCTTCTCGTCTCGATCGAGAAACTGGGACCCAATCCCGAGGGAATCGCCCACACGGCGTCGGGCAAGCCGACGGCGGACGGACGGGGCCGCGCCGAGCATCTCTTCGACCTCGCCGCGAGCCGCGGCCTCCCGACATTGGGCATCGGCGACAATGGCAACGAGATTGGATTTGGCCTGATCCTTGACGCCGTGAGAAAGTTCAAGCCCGCCGGCGATCGGCTTGGCACGCGCGTGGCGACCGATGTGCTGGTGCCTGCGAACACGTCGAACTGGGGCGGTTATGGGGTTGTCGCAGCAATGGCGGCCATCCTCGAGAGGCCGGATTTGCTGCACACGCCGGAGGATGAGGAGCGGCTGATCCGCGCCTGCGTCGACGCCAACGGCGTCGACGGCTCCACCGGACGGCACATTCTGCAGGTGGACGGCATGTCGATGGCGGTGAATTGCGGCTTGGTCGCGATGCTGAACGGGATCGTCCGAGCAAGCCTGGTGAAGGGCTTCAAGCGTCCTTTCTAGCCGCAAGACTTGAGGCGGAACGCATCCGATCCGCGGGCCTGCGGCGACGACACACCCTTATGGAGGAATACATGCGCAAAAGAGAGCCGATTCTCTTCAATGAAAAGCGCCTGCAAAAATTGATGGACGCCAGAGGCGTCGATTGCGTGATCTTGCGCGGCAACGAAAATTCGAAATATGTCAGCGAATTTTTCAACAATGGCGGTACGCTTGCCTACCGCCCTTTCACCGTCTTCTATTTTCGCGATCCGGCCATTCCGGCTGCGTTCATCGTGCCTGCGGTCGATTTACATCTTGCGATGGATTCAACCTGGATCGCAGACGTCCGCGCTTATGCGATGGCTGAATTTTTCACCGACGTCGACGCGCATTTCTACGACGATTTCTTTGCAGCCGCGAAGGCGGTTCTCTCCGATCGTAAGGTGAAGGGCATGGTGGTCGGCACCGAAGGCGAAGGCCTTCAGGCGGGCTACAAGGCGAAGCTCGACGCGCTCCTCGAAGGAAACCGAATCGTCGATGTTTCTGCGGATCTCGAACTCTGCCGCATGGTGAAGACGCCGGAGGAAATCCGCCGCCTGAAGACCGCGACCGATATCACGATCAAGGCGCACGAGACGTTCCGCGACACGATCAGGATCGGCGCGACGGACTGGGATTTGCATCGCGCCTCCGTGAAGCGGATGATCGACGAGGGCGCGGACAGCGTGCGCTTCATCAATATCGGCTGCGGACCGAAGACGGCCTACGCCGCGCATGCTCCCTTTCCGACCGGCGCCGTCATCCGTCGCGGCGATTTCGTGAAGGTCGATATGGGCGCCAGCGTTCTCGGCTACAACGCCGATTTCGTGCGATCCTATTTCGCGGGTGAGACGACGCAGCGCCACAAGGATATCTGGAAATGGCTGAACGACGTCCAGATCGAACTCGGCATGTCGCTGCGCCCGGGCCAGACCGGCGGCGAGATTTTCGATCGCGGCTACGCGATGATTGCGAAGCATCTGGAGAAATTCCCGCGCGAATTCATGGGTCATGGCGTCGGCCTTGGCTCGCACGAGCAGCCGCGACTTAATCATGTGAACCGCACGGTGCTGGAAACGCCGGCGGTGATCTGCATCGAATACAGCTATTATCATGACGGCTGCCGGCACCACACCGAAGACACGTTTCTGGTCACCGATTCCGGCGTCGAGCACTGGACCGCGGCTTGCCCGCGGGAGCTGGTCGTCAGCGTTTAACGGCGCGGCAAGCGACCGCGCGCGGCTCGATTTGTGCGGTTGGCTGATCGCCCCGACCAGATGCGGCTCTGATTGCGCGACGGATATTGCCGTCGCGCGAGGTTGTGGGGCGCCCCGTTCGCCGATTGTCTCTGAGCCGTTTGATGCCTGAATTCGACGCTGTGGGAACGGTGTCGAGTATGGGCTTTCATCCTCCGGGACCTCTGCTCATCGGTCAATTGCGGGCCGTCGTATGTCCGCGCTGAAGGGCGCATTCCATCTCGAGCGCTTCGACGGGCGATTCTGGCAGGGCCGCTACCCTCACGCTTTGATGACCATGGTCGCCTACGCGTTCATGTTGCATCGTCGCCTCACACAAATGTGCCGGGGAAAAAAGAATCGGCGGAACGCCGCCTCAGCCGAACCTGCGCATGTCGAGCTCCATGATTGAAGCTATCTTCCGATCGCTCGGGCGACGCCCACAGTGCGGAAAATCAACCGTTTTCACCAGCGCATCTCGTCTGCCAAAGCAGCGATCCGCCGCGAGCAGGAAGCGGCGTGATGGATTGGCACGTCGTTCTCGCCATCAACATGGATTTGGCCGCTGGCCTGCGGAAGCGTGAGATAATTCTGCGAATCGACGCGGGAAGGCGCTGGCTCAAGCGAAGAAGGAGGCGCCGGTTCGGCGCCTTGCGGGACGCCGGCGTCGTCCTGTGCGCCGTCTACAGCTTCCTCGAAGCTAATGGATGCTTTTGCGATGCGAACGGTAGCTGAGCGACCCGAAGCGGCCTTGAGCGCCGATCCCTAAAGTGGACGCTCACATTCTGTCCAAGACGAGCCGGCGGTCGACGGTCGCGCCGACTGTTGTTGTTTGCGAAGAAGAAATCGCCTTTTCAGCTACTCAGAAAATTTAGTTGCGCGATGATCTGACGCGCCGCCAAGAGCGCTGCGTCGACGAGTTGGTTCTTCTCGACAAATCGGTAGACGCAGTAAAGACGCGACGGCGTGGGCGGCCTGTGCGACGTTAAGGACTGCAGAGCGCCGTCAAGCAGATGCGGTTGAATCAATGGCGTGGGCAGAAGACTTACGCCATGACCCTGGCGAACAAGTTCGGTCGCCAGGGTCACGCTGGTGCAGCGACAGATTTTCTCGGGCTCTATGCCGTCTTCCCGAAACCAATCGATGATCTGACGATACATGGGGGAGGGGTGCGGATTGGCGATGATGGTCTGGAGCGCGAGCAATTGCGGCGTGATGTTCCGAGGTAGTTCAAGCTCCGGCGACGCCGCCCAGGTCACGGCCTGAATCCCGAGCGGGATGACCGCGAGCTTGGCGTCCCCCACGGGATTTATCACGAAAGCCATGTCGAGGCGGCGCTCCACGACCTGATGCTCCAGTTCGGCGCTAGTGCCGACGACAATGTCAAGCTGCACCGCCGGATGGCTCTGGGACAGCAGCTTCATCCAGCCGGACAGGCAGAT
>MKVY01000022.1:143405-143917 GCA_001899525.1 Rhizobiales bacterium 65-9 | reverse complement strand
TTCCCCCGGTCATGAGCGCGCGGATACCCGTGAGCTCCTCGACGAGGGCCGCGGCTCGCGGCATCAACGCCTCGCCCGCCGAGGTCAACACCAGTCGCCGCCTGCGCCGTTCGAACAGGGCGCGCTGGAACTGCGCTTCCAGCTCCTGAAGGCGGAGCGAAATGGTCGGCTGCGCAAGGTTGAGATGCCGGGCGGCCTCTTTCACCGAACCCAGGCGCGCGATCCAGAAGAACGTTTCGAGCTGGCCCGTGGTCGGCCGCATGGACGTGATCCTTATACGATTGATGCATTGCTTTATACAATGTCATTGCATTCAAAAATCAAATTTTACGATGCAGGCTTTGCTCTCTAGCTTCTGACCCATGGAGCTTTCGATCAGGAAGGATGGCGCATGAACGACTTGCGCAAGAGCATTGTCGAAGATCTGCCGGAGATCGAATGGATCAGCGATCCGGTTCTGCGGCAGGGCGCCATCGACGCCTGGGCGCTGGCGCTGGAGAAGTCGAGCTTCT
>MKVY01000022.1:129879-143379 GCA_001899525.1 Rhizobiales bacterium 65-9 | reverse complement strand
TCTCAGCGGCGTGACCCGGCTTGCGCTGGCCTCCGTCGACTACTTCGCCGATGTCTATCCCGAAGCGGTGATCGACCGCGACGTCGTCATCTGCGGCGGACTTTGCCATGACGTCGGCAAGGCCTGGGAATGCGATCCCGAAAACCAGAAGCGCTGGAAGGCGGACGCCAGCCTGGTCGGCCGGCCTTCGCTGCGCCACCCGGTCTATGGCGCTTATATCTGCCTGACCGTCGGCCTGCCGGAATCGGTGGCCCATATCGCCGCCTGTCACTCGCCGGAGGGCGACAACGTCAAGCGCAGCCTCGAATGCATCATCGTGCATGAGGCGGATGTCGCCTGGTGGAAGATCTCCGCCGCGTCCGGCCTGACGCGGGACGGCACGATTCCAGACCACTTCGCCAAGATGTTCGAGCCGCGCAAGCCGCGGGAGATGCCGAGAGCGGCGGAATGAAACGCGCCTGATCAGATCAACCAAAAAGAGGAGACGTGTCGATGATAGGAAGCAAGATTCTCAAGGGCGCCGCGCTTTTCGCCGGCCTCTTCGCCCTGGCGCTTCCCGCCGCGGCGCAGACCAAGGAGAGCGTGCTCGCCAAGGTGAAGCGCGAGGGCGTGCTCAAGGTCTGTTACGCGCAAGTGACGCCGGACAGCTACAAGGACCCGCGGACCGGCCAGTGGACCGGCGTTTTCGTCGATCTCGTCAACGAGCTGGCGAGCTGGATGAAGGTGAAGGTCGAGCCGGTCGAGGTGCAGTTCGGCACGGCTCCGCTCTCGCTCAACCGCGGGGATTGCGACCTGTTCGGCGCGAGCCTTCTCTACAATGCGCCGCGCGCGCTGGAGATCAACTTCGTGCGGCCCTTCGCCGCCAAGGGCATCAACGGCGTCATCAGCAAGGAGAAGGCCGGACGCTTCAAGAAGGTCGAGGATTTGAATGATCCCGCGATCACCATCGCGGTCCAGGCCGGCAGCCGGGATCACGAGGTCTCGCAGCGCATCTTCCCGAAGGCGAAGCTCCTGGCCCTGCAATCCCAGACTGATCTGGCGGTGTTCGACTCCGTACGTCGCGGCGACGCCGACATCGCCTTCGCCAACGGCATCACCATTCGTTGGTGGACGAAGGTGCAGGGCAATGAATGGGCCATGCCCGCCTTCGACTCCGACTTCAGCACTCAGCAGAATGGCTGGGCCATCCGCTATGGCGATTCGGACTGGAAGGATTTCCTCGATTCCTTCGCGGCCTGGATCGTCGCAAACAACAAGGCGGCGGAACTGTATGATTCCTACCTGTCGCGCGCCTCGCTCTTCGATACCAAGAAATAATCTGAGTTGAGCCTGGGAGAGCGGCGATGCAGCGGACTCTGACGATCCTCTATGAGTTTCGCGACACGCTGCTCTACGGGCTCGGCGTCACCATCTCGCTCTCGGCGCTGTCGATGCTGGCGGCGCTTGTCGTCGGCCTCGTCGCGGCGCTCGGCATGCTCTCGCGGCGACGCTGGGTCAGAGCGCCGGCGACCTTCTATGTTGAGTTCTGCCGGAACACGCCGATTCTCGTCCAGCTCGTCTGGGTGCACTATGCCTGGCCCGAGATTTTCGGGCTGAAGTTCACGGCGTTCTACTCGTCGCTCGTCGCGCTCACCCTGCAGACGAGCGGCTACCTCGCCGAAGAGTATCGCGGCGGCATCGAGGCCGTCGACAAGGGGCAGGTCGAAGCCGCCAAGTCGCTTGGGATGACTCATGCCCGGCTGATGGCGCGCATCGTGTTGCCGCAGGCGATCATGCGCTCGGTGCCGGGGCTGCTCAACCAGTTCGTGACCTGCTTCAAGTCGACCTCGATCGTGTCGGTGATCGCGGTGCCGGACTTGATGTACCAGGCCGGCCTGATCGTCAGCGCCACCTTCCTCACCATGCCGATCTACACCATCGTCGCGATCATCTATTTCGTCGTCGTCTTCGCGATCTCCCGCTCGGTGCGCTGGCTGACGCGCAAGCTGCCGACCACCGGCTATTTCGGAGCCGCGGCATGACCGAAGCGGCAGACAGCATGGCGCCCGCCATCGCCTTCCGGACGGTCAGCAAGTCCTACGGCCAGCATCAGGTGCTGTTCGACGTGTCGGCCGAGATCCCGCGCGGCGCCACGGTCGCCGTGCTGGGCTCGAGCGGCTCGGGCAAGAGCACGCTAGTGCGCTGCGTCAACCGGCTGGAGGATTTTCAGGGCGGCGAGATCGGCGTGGGCGATGTCAGACTGGCGCCGGGCGTGGCGACGCGAGGAGCGCGCAAGCTCAACGACCGGCAGGTGGCGAAGTATCGGACCGACATCGGGATGGTCTTCCAGTCCTTCAATCTGTTCCAGCATCTCACCGTGCTGAAGAACCTGATCGAGGCTCCGGTCGGCGTGCTCGGCTGGAGCAAGGAGAAAGCCGTCGCCCGGGCGCGGGATCTGCTCGCCAAGGTCGGCCTGCCCGATAAGGAGGAGGCCTATCCGAGCCGGCTCTCGGGCGGCCAGCAGCAGCGCATCGCGATCGCCCGCGCACTGATGATGGAGCCCTCGATCATGCTCTTCGACGAGCCGACCTCCGCGCTCGATCCCGAACTCACGGGAGAGGTGCTGAGTGTCGTCAAGGAGCTTGCGCTCGGCGGGCGCACATCCTTGATCGTCACGCATGAGCTGACGTTCGCTCGGGATGTCGCGTCCCACGTCATGGTGCTCGATCATGGTCGCCTGGTTGAATTCGGACCTGCGAAAGAGATTTTCCGCGCGCCTCGTTCGGAACGGACAAGGCGCTTTTTCGAAAGTGGGGGGCTGAGATAGTTCGGCGCAGGCGCCGAAGCTCGAATCTGATGTGAATGCGCGGTCGGGCCGCGCGGTCACGCCGGCCAAAGATCAGTCTTTTTCCGCGACCAGCCCGAAGCGGGTCGACGAGCCGAGGCGGAGCGCGTCGTGCAAAGCGGCGTGCGCCTGCTGGGCGCGCAGGATCGGCCGATAATCCACCGGCCGGGTCCGGGCGAATCCGGCCCGGCGCAGCATCGCGTCCAGCCGTTCGGCGGTGAGCCCGTCGCGGAAATAGAAGCGGGCGGCGATCGAGTTGAAGGCGTCGCGATCCGCGCCATGTTCCGGCGCGCCCGACCAGGCGCGCATCCTGTTGGCGAGCCTGTTCAGGAATTTCTGCCACGGCGTGCGGTTGATCCAGTCGCCGTCAATGACCACGAGACGGCCGCCGGGGCGCAGCACCCTGAACCATTCCGCGAACGCCGCCTCGGGGTCGGTCAGCGTCCAGACGAGATGGCGCGTCGCCAGCGCGTCATAGCTCGCATCGTCCTCCAGAAGGCGCTCGGCGTCGCCGAAAAGGATGCGGGCGCGGTCGCCGTGCTTGGCCCTGGCGAGGGCGATCATCTGCTCGGAAAAATCCAAGCCCGTGACCTGGTGATCGAGCGACAGCAGCGCGCGGGTCATCTCGCCGGTGCCGCAGGCAAGGTCGAGAACCTGTTTGCGGCCCTCGCCGAGCGCCTCGCGAAAAAAACGCCGGAAGGCCTGCAGTTCGCGGTCGCTCTTGATGGCGTGGCCGACGGAATTGTCGAAGGTCGCGGCGCGCATCGACCAGTAGGCGCGGATCTCTTCCTTGAGGGAATAGTTCGAGCCTTCGCGCGCGGAGCTGTTCATGATCGCACGGGAACCGTCAGTGGGGGCGGCGCTCCAGATAGGGCTCGACAAGCAGCGTCCCTCGCCTGGAACGCTCGAGATGTACGCCGACCGCATAGGTTTCCGCAACGGATGGATCAGCCAAGACGGCGTGCGGCTCGCCGGCGCGGGCGATGCGGCCGTCGCTGAGCAGCAGAATCGTATCGGCGAAACGCGCGGCGAGCGACAGGTCGTGAATCGCCACGATGGTGACGATCCGCCGCTCGCGGCTCACGCGGAGCACGGTTTCCATCACCTCGAGCTGCCGGCGAACGTCGAGAGCGCTGGTCGGCTCGTCGAGCAACAGCACGTCGGGCTCGCGCACGATGGCCTGGGCGATGCCGGCAAGCTGCCTCTGACCCGACGACAGCGACCCTATGTCGCGCGAGGCGAGCGCGCGCAGGCCGAGATCGTCGATGACGCTTTCCGTCATCGCGACATCCCGCGGCGAGGCGGCGATGGCCAGGCCGCCGCCGAGGCTTTTGCGCGCCAGAAGCACGATCTCGAACACGGACAGCGCGGCGTGTGCGCCCATGTCCTGACCAAGATAGAAAACGCGGCGCGATCGCTCGCGCGGGGAATAGGCGCCGAGATCGACCGCATCGAGCGAGGCGGCGCCCGTCTTGGCTGGCAGAAGGCCGGCGAGGCAGCGGAACAGCGTCGATTTCCCCGAGCCGTTCGGACCGACCAGCGCCGCGACCGAGCCGCGCGGCAGCGCCTCCACATCGACGCCGCGCAGCACCGAAACGGCGCCATAGGAAAAGCTGAGGCCGCGAATCGACAACGCCATCAGAGCGTGCTCCCGCGCCGGGTCTTCATCACGAGGCTGGCGAAGAAGGGAACGCCGATCAGGGCGGTGATCATGCCGATCGGATAGATCACGCCGGGGTTGATCGCCTTCGAGGCGGTGGAGGCGAGCGACAGGATGACGCCGCTGGCGAGCGCCGAGACCGGAAGGAAGAAGCGCTGATCCTCCCCCACGAGCAGGCGCGCGATGTGCGGTCCGACGAGGCCGACAAAGCCGATGCTGCCGACGAAGGCGACGCACACCGCCGCGAGGAGCGAGGTCGCAGCCAGTATCTCGAGGCGCAGCCGATCGACTTTCACGCCAAGCCCCTCGGCGCGCTCGTCGCCGAGCCGCAGCGCGGTGAGCGCCCAGCTGCGCGACAGGAAGAAGGGCAGGATGATCGCGAGCAGGATCGCGGCCGTCGCGATCTTGCCCCAGCTCGCGCGGCCGAGGCTGCCCATCATCCAGAACACGACCTGGGTAAGCTGGGTTTCGTTCGAGCGATACTGCATGAGCGCCGTGATGGCGTTGCAGGTGAACAGCAAGGCGATGCCGACGAGGATCATCGTTTCGGCGCTGACGCCCCGCAGCTTCGTCATCAGAAACAGGATGAACGACGCGCCGAGCGCGAAGACGAACGCGTTGGCCGTCACAAGGAAAAAGCCCGCGCCGGGAACAATGCTCCAACCCATCACGATCGCCAGGGACGCGCCGACCGTTGCGGCGGCCGAGATTCCCAGCGTGAACGGGTCCGCGAGCGGATTGCCGAGAATGGTCTGCATCCCGGCGCCGGCCAGGCCGAGCATCGCTCCGACCGCCACCGCCATCACCGCGATCGGCAGCCTCAGCTCCCAGATGATGACATCGAGGCGCGTGTTCGAACCGAGCCCGAACAACGTCCTCGCGACTTCTCCCAGCCCCACATCGCCGGGACCGACGCTGACGTCGATCGCGAGCGCGATGACGAGCGCAAGCGATCCGGCCGCGATGAGGCCGAGGCGGCGCGCCGAGCGCCGGCGATACTCGACCGCCGGCGCGAGCGTCTCCGCCGCCATTCCGGCTGCGCTCATGGCCAGCCAGCCTCAGCGCGGCGCCGCGCTACTGAAGCCGCGCCCAGAACACGCCCGACAGCGACACGGGGAGGAAGCGGTCGTGCAGCTCCTTGAACACCGCGTCGGGATCGATGTCCTTGAAGCGATCCGGATAGAATTCCTTCGCCATCACCAGTTCGGCGATGAAGTAGTAGGGCGAGTCGTAGAACTGGTGATAGAAGGCGATGACTTTCTTGTCCTTGACCGCCTTCAGCTCGGCGAAGCCGGGCCGCTTCATCAGCGCGGCGAGCTCCGCCTGGGTCTTTTCCGGCGTCGCGTCATAGCCGAGCGAAACCGCCGTGCTCGACGGATTGCTGCCTTTCCAGCTCGCGCCGGTGACGAAGTAATAATCAGGATTATCGGTGAACACCTTTTCCGGCGACGCCTGTCCGGAGAAGCCCGAGAAAAACTGGCTGCCCCAGTTGCGGCCGCCGGCTTCCTCGATGTAGCGGCCGAAATTCGCGGCTCCGAAGGTGGCGCAGCAGGGCAGCAGGCCCGCGGCGCGCTCGATGAACACCATCGGCTTCTTGTTCTCCGCGATCGAGCCGACGCGCGTATAGAGCAGCCGCGTGTTCTTCATGTAAAAATCGGCGAAGGCGAGAGCCTCCTTTTCGCGTCCCAGGACGCGGCCCAGCAGCAGGAGGCTTGGGAGTACGTTCTGCGTCGGGTCCTGACGGAAATCGACGAAGATCGTCGCCACGCCGGCCCTTTCGAGCTTGTCGAGCAGCCCGGTCTCCTTGGCCTTGAAATAATTGCTGAGATCGAG
This sequence comes from Rhizobiales bacterium 65-9, assembly GCA_001899525.1. Classification (GTDB taxonomy): domain Bacteria; phylum Pseudomonadota; class Alphaproteobacteria; order Rhizobiales; family Beijerinckiaceae; genus Terrirubrum. Next base: position 137,062 of record MKVY01000022.1, on the reverse strand, counting down.
AACGTAGAGTTCCGTGCCCAGCGAGATGATCTTCTCGACGCTGGTGTCGGTCGCGTAGGGATTGCCCATGTCGGCGAGCTTCTTCGCGCTCGGGAATTTCGCCGCATATTTTTGCCAGAGGCCCGGATCGTTCTCGATCAGGTCGTTGCCCCAGCCGACGACCCGCTTGAAAGGGTCCTCCTTGTCGAGCAGGGCGAGCGTGTAAAGCTGGCGGCCTTCGCTCAGCACGATCTTGCCGGGGTTCAGCGGCGCCTTGACCGTGCGGCCCGCCAGGTCGGTCACTTCGATGCTTTCGGCCGCGCGGGCGTCGACCGCAACAAGGGGCGTCGCCACGATGAGAAAGGCTGCGAAAGCAATGAGCCGCGCCAACGCGGCCTGAGGCGCGAGTCGCCTGAACATCTGAAGCATGTTGGGAGCCCGTTGTCTGAAAACGTCGAAGGCGTAGGACTCAAGCGCCGAAAGGTCAAATAAATTCAGTGTATTAGAATGATTCTCAAGAACTGTTTCGAGTTAGAATAATTCTTGCTGTGCGCCGCCGCCGCGCCGGACGCGCAGGGATGCTTACGCCTTCGCACTGTTCGGACATCTGCGAGCGCTCGCAACAGCGCGTTGAGCGCGTTCGAGTCTTGCGACCGGAATAATCTTCGCGCCTCGTGGAACAGATCATGCGCCGAAAGCTTCGGTTGAAGCCTCCGGCGCATGCCGTTGCATTTTGCGCGCGATGAGGGGCCGCCGCTAAGATGGGGCCCCCGATTTCGCGTCGTTATGCGGCGATCGCCCGGCGGGCCTTCCGCCGGGACGAGACGCCGAGGCCGGCGAGGCCGATCAGCATCATCGCCCAGGTCGACGGCTCGGGAACGCCGCTCGCGATAGAGCTCGTCACATTCAACGAGACGCCGTCACTGTTGTCGCCGTACGGATAATCGAGAACGAAGAAATTCACCGCCTGCGCCGTCGCCAGCGTGAAAGTGACCGCGCCGCCAACCAGCGCATAGGCGGCGAGATCAGCCGCCGTGGGGAGCGGCGCATAGCTCAACGGAAGCGTCTGGTAGGCGGCGAGCGCCTGAGCTGGCGTCGCATACTTGCCGCTGTTGCCGGGGGTCGCCACATAGCCGTACTGGAAACCGTCGACATGGTTGAACATCCCGGTTCCGAAGCCGAAATCAATCGCGAACGCGTTAAGATAGCCGGTTGAGCAATTGCCGCCCGCGGCGTCGCAGCCGGAATTGGAGCCCCAGGGCGACCAGCCCTGATAGAGACCGCTCGCCGCATAGGTCACCGTATAGGCTCCCGCGGCGAGATTGACGGTTGTTCCGCCGGGGCCGAGGGCGCTGACATCCACTGTCAGCGCGCTCGCCGGCGCCGCGAGCGCGCACAAGGCGGCGCCGCACAGCAGGCTCGCAAAAAGTTTCATCATCATTCTCCATGGGTTGCAAGCCGGCTCGCAGCCGCCCGCGCATCGCCTGTCCGCGTGATCGTTCCCAGCCGTCCGCCCCGGAATCGATGCTCCTCTACCCTGGCGGCCGTGACGCCGCCGTTATGCGCCGTCAAAGCCGGCATGGCCGTGGCCCGGCCGCCGACTCGTGCTAACGGGGGCGCATGATCGGCAAGCTCAAGGGCCTCATCGACTCCTACGGAGAGGATTTCGTCATCCTCGACGTGAACGGGGTCGGCTATGTGGTGTTCTGCTCGTCGCGCACGCTGCAAAACCTGCCGAAGCCCGGCGAGGCGGCGACGCTCGCGATTGAAACACAGGTGCGCGAGGACGCCATCCGGCTGTTCGGCTTCCGCTCGGACGGGGAGCGCGACTGGTTCCGGCTGCTGCAGAGCGTGCAGGGCGTCGGCGCCAAGGTGGCGCTCGCCATCCTCTCGACGCTCGACGCAGGGGCTCTGGCGACCGCGATCGGCACGCAGGACAAGGCGGCGGTGGCGCGCAGCCCGGGCGTCGGGCCGAAGCTCGCCCAGCGCATCGTGGCCGAGCTGAAGGACAAGGCGCCGGCGTTCGGCCCGGTCGATCCCATCGTCGCGAAGCTCGCCGGCGACCTGGGAGACCGGCGCGCGCCGTCGAACGTCCAGGACGCCGTGTCGGCGCTGGTCAATCTCGGCTACGGGTCGCCGCAGGCGGCGGCGGCGGTGGCGGCGTCCGTGTCGGCGCTCGGCGAGGCCGCGGAGACGGCGGCGCTGATCAGGCAGGGATTGAAGGAACTGGCGCGGTGAGAGCGACATGAGCCAGCCCCGCCTCATCTCGGGCGAGAAGCACGGGGACGACCAGCAGGACGCCTCGCTGCGCCCGCAGACGCTCGCCGATTTCACCGGACAGGCCCAGGCGCGCGCCAACCTGCAGGTGTTCATCGACTCGGCCAAGAAGCGGGCCGAGCCGCTCGACCATATCCTGTTCGTGGGGCCACCTGGCCTCGGCAAGACCACGCTGGCGCAGATCATCGCGCGCGAGATGGGCGTGAATTTCCGCGCCACCGCCGGCCCGGTGATCGCAAAGCGCGGCGATCTTGCGGCCCAGCTCACCAATCTCGAAGAAGGCGACGTTCTGTTCATCGACGAGATTCATCGACTCCAGCCGGCGATCGAGGAAATCCTCTACCCCGCGATGGAGGATTACGAACTCGATCTCATCATCGGCGAGGGGCCGGCCGCGCGCTCGGTGAAGATCAATCTGCCGAAATTCACGCTGATCGGCGCGACGACGCGGGCGGGACTGTTGACGACGCCGCTGCGCGACCGCTTCGGCATCCCGGTGCGGCTCAATTTCTACACCGTCGAGGAGCTCGAACTCATCGTGCGGCGCGGCGCCCGCGTCATGGGCTTCAAGATGAGCGACGACGGCGCGAACGAGATCGCGCGCCGCTCGCGCGGAACGCCGCGCATCGCCGGTCGGCTGTTGCGGCGCGTGCGCGATTTCGCCGTCGTGGACGGCGTCGAGGAGGTGACGCGGGCGCTCGCCGACAAATCATTGCGCCTGCTCGATGTCGACGAGATCGGGCTCGATCAGATGGATCGGCGCTATCTCGACATGGTGGCGCGCAATTTCGGCGGCGGCCCTGTCGGAATCGAGACGATCGCGGCGGCGCTGTCGGAGCCGCGCGACGCGATCGAGGAAATCATCGAGCCGTTTCTCATCCAGCAGGGATTCGTGCAGAGAACGCCGCGCGGACGCCTGCTGACCGGCCATGCGTTCCGCCATCTCGGGCTGGCCGAGCCGCCGCGCGATCCGGCGCAGTTCGGACTGTTCGCCAATGACGACGACTAGCCCGGCGCCGCCGACATTCGCGGGCGGCGTCCACACTCTCCCGATCCGCGTCTACTATGAAGACACCGATTTCTCCGGCGTCGTCTATCACGCCTCTTACCTTCGATTCATGGAGCGGGGGCGCACCGAGCTTCTGCGCGCGCAGGGCGCCGATCAGAGCGACCTGCACCAGGACGGCGCCGGCCTCGCGTTCGTGGTCCGCAAGATGGTCATCGACTGGCTCAAGCCGGCGCGCATGGACGACATCATCGATGTGGTGACGACGCCGCGCGAGGTGCGCGGCGCCTCGATGACGCTGCATCAGGCGGTCAGGCGCTGCGATGATCTGCTCGTCGAGGCCCATGTCACCGTGGCCTGCGTGAGGAACGGCCGCGCCGTGCGCATCCCGGACGGGCTGCGCCGGCTGATGGCGCCGCAAGACACAACCGGAACTGAATGATGGCCAGCGTCGATATCCGCTTCTCCACCCGCATCTATCGCGCGCGTCTCGCCGGCGCCCGCGCCGTGACGCTCAACGAGGAGCTGGCGCGCTCCTGCCTGTCGATCGCGACGGACGACGCGGCGGGGCAGGCGTGGTGCGCCGAGAATCACTATAACGGCTACACCTCCTACGCCTCGCTCAATGATCTGCCATGGCGGTTTCCGGACTTCGCCGATCTCGCCAAGCTGCTCGATCGTCACGTCGCCGCCTTCGCGAGAGAACTCGATCTCGATCTCGGATCGAAATCGCTAACGCTCGACGACATCTGGATCAACATCCTGCCGCCCGGCGGCGTGCACACCTCGCACATCCATCCCCATTCGGCGATCAGCGGCACCTACTATGTCGCGATTCCGAAAGGCGCGAGCGCCATCAAGTTCGAGGATCCGCGCCTCGGATTCATGATGGCGGCGCCGCCGCGAAAGAAAAACGCCGCGCCCGACAATCGCAGCTTCGTCTATATCGCGCCGCAGGAGCGCACGGTGCTGCTCTGGGAAAGCTGGCTGCGCCACGAGGTGCCGGTGAACGAATCGGATTCCGACCGCATCTCGATCAGTTTCAATTACGGCTGGCGGTGAGTCACCGGCGCGGGCGCGCCGCCGTCTTTTTCACGCCTGCGGCCGGCGCAGCATCGCGAGCGGCTTTCTGTGCGTCCGATCTCGGCCGGGAGCTCTTCTTCGGCTTCGCCGCGACATAGGCGATGGAGCGCGCGATCCAGTCCCGCAGCGCGTCGCGATCGCTGAGGATGTCGTCGGGCATCGCGACGAAATCGCGAATGCCGCGTCCGCTCGTGAATTCATAGCCATGGGCGTCGAATTCGTCGCGGAGAGCGGCGCGGTCCTGCTCGCTGAATTTGAGCACGAAGCTTTCCTGATGCACGCAGCCGAACAGCTTGCCGTCCACCAGCGCGGCGGGGCAGCCGAACATGGCGCGCTTCTCGATGCGCGGATCGGGCGGAATCGAAGCGCCGAAAAGGGCCGACAGGGCCGCGTCGGATTTACGCCACGCCATCTGCGCCCCGCCTTTTTCGCGACGCAGGAGCCGGGGCGACGCGACGCGCATGGGGATAGGGCGCGCGCCGCGATGGCGAAAGCGCGCGAACTGGGCTATCGCTCCCGGCATGCAGACCTATCTCGACCTGATCCGTCGAATCCTCGACGAAGGCGTCCGCAAAAGCGACCGCACGGGCGTCGGGACGCTGTCGGTGTTCGGCCATCAGATGCGGTTCGACCTCAGCCAGGGCTTTCCGCTCGTCACGACAAAAAAGCTGCATCTGAAGTCCATCATCCATGAATTGATCTGGTTTCTCAAGGGCGACACCAATGTCGGCTACCTGCGGGACAACGGGGTCACCATCTGGGACGAGTGGGCTGACGCAAAAGGCGATCTCGGTCCGGTCTACGGCAAGCAGTGGCGAAGCTGGGAGGGAGCGAACGGCCAGACGATCGACCAGATCGCGCAGGTCGTTGACGAGATCAGGCGCAACCCGGATTCCCGGCGGCTGATCGTCTCCGCGTGGAACCCGGCCGACATCCCGAAGATGGCCCTGGCGCCGTGCCACTGCCTGTTCCAGTTCCATGTCGCCGAGGGGCGGCTTTCCTGCCAGCTCTATCAGCGGTCGGGCGACGTGTTTCTCGGCGTCCCCTTCAATATCGCGAGCTACGCCCTGCTTACGCACATGGTCGCGCATGTCACCGGCCTGCAGCCGGGCGATTTCATCCATTCGCTCGGGGACGCGCACCTCTATCTCAACCATCTCGAGCAGGCGCGGCTGCAACTCGGCCGCGCGCCGCGTGCGCTGCCGACGCTGCGCCTCAATCCGGCGGTTCGCTCGCTGTTCGACTTCCGGTACGAGGACATCGCGGTCGAGGGCTATGATCCGCATCCGCTGATCAAAGCACCGATCGCGGTATGATCGTCATCGCGCAAGTCGGGGCGCAGAGGGCATGAGCCGACCCGAGATCGTCATGATCGCGGCCATGGGACGCAACCGCGTCATCGGACGCGACAACGGCATGCCGTGGCGACTGCCCAGCGACCTGAAGCGCTTTCGCCGGCTCACGATCGGCAAACCCATCATCATGGGGCGCAAGACCTTCCTGTCGATCGGCAAGCCGCTGCCGGGGCGGGAGTCGGTCGTGGTGACGCGCGATCAGGCCTTCGCCGCCCCCGAGGGCGTGCATGTGGTTCGCACCCTTCAGGAGGCGCTTGACGTTGCGGCGCGGCGCGCGGCTGCGCTCGGCGTTAACGAAATCGTCAGCGGGGGAGGCGGCGAAATCTACGCCCAGATGATCGGAATGGCCGATCGTCTTCATATCACCGAGATCGACGCGGAGCCGGAAGGCGACGCGCTCTTTCCTGCGATCGACCCGGCGATTTTCCGGGAAATCCACCGTGAAGTCAGGCCCTTGGCTCCGCCCGACGAACATGCTTTCGCCTGGGTCGACTATGCGCGATACTGATTTCTGATCCAAGCAGCGCCAGCGGGCGCGACGATGTCGCGCGCGGCCCGCGCGCGTTGACGGAGCGCCGGGGGAGCCCCACTTGAGCCCCACTTGGCGCTTGACGAACAATAGGCCAAAGCCCGATCACGGCGGCGGTTTCACCGGAAGGAAGGCGAATGCCCTGGAGCAATCAGAGCGGCGGCGGCGGGGGCCCCTGGGGCGGTCCGCCGAAGAATCCCGGTCCCTGGGGATCGGGGCCGCAAGGAGGAGGCCCTTCGGGGGGCGGCCAACGGCCGCCTGATCTCGAGGACATCCTGCGTCGCAGCCAGGACACGATCAAGAACCTGTTTCCCGGCGCCGGCGGCGGCCGGGTCGGCGGCAAGGGTGCGGCTCTTGTCGCGCTCGGCATCGTCGCGATCTGGCTGGCCACCGGGTTCTACACCGTGCGGCCCAACGAGGTCGGCCTCAATCTCGTCTTCGGCCGCTATGTGGGGACCACGCTTCCGGGCCTGAACTACAACTGGCCCGCTCCGATCGGCAGCGTGATCAAGCCGACGGTGACGGAAGTGAAGACGATGGAGATCGGCGTCCGGTCGATGGCCGATCAGCGGCGCGGGGCGCGGTCGCCCGTCGACGAGGCTCTGATGCTGACCGGCGACGAAAACATCGTCGACATCGATTTCGCGGTGCAGTGGCAGATCAGCCCGACCGCTCCGCAGGATTATGTGTTCAATCTCCGCGGCCCCGAAGCCACCGTCAAAGCGGTGGCCGAGAGCGTGATGCGCGAGGTGATCGGCAAGCGCAACATCCAGCCGATTCTCACGACGGACCGCCAGATCATCGAGACCGAGGTCCGCACGCGCATGCAGGACGTGCTGGACCGCTACAAGGCCGGCGTCGTCATCCGGCTCGTCCAGCTTCTGCGGGCCGACCCGCCCGCCGAGGTCATCGACGCGTTCCGCGACGTGCAGGCGGCGCGGCAGGATCAGGATC
>MKVY01000022.1:42439-129869 GCA_001899525.1 Rhizobiales bacterium 65-9 | reverse complement strand
CGAGGCCGACACTTATGCCTCGAGCATCGTGCCCGTGGCGCGCGGCGACGCGCAGCGCGTGGTTCAGGAGGCGGAAGCCTATCGCTCGCAGAACGTCGCGGAGGCCAAGGGCGCCGCGTCGCGCTTCGACCAGATCTACGCCGAATACAAGAATGCGCCGCAGGTGACCCGCGAGCGCATGTTCCTTGAAACCATGGAGCGCGTCTTCGGCCGCGTCGACAAGATCATCATCGATCCGAAGAATGGCGGCGTGGTTCCGTATCTTCCCCTCAATGAACTGAGCCGACCGTCGTCCCCGCCTCAGCGTCCGGGCCAACTCGGCTCCAACGCCGCACGTCCGCAGGATGCCCCCCGATGAATTCGGCTCTCGTGAAAATCGTCGGCGGCGTCATCGTCGCCGCCGCCGCCATCATCCTGTTCGGAGCCGCGTTCACCGTCTCCCAGACCCAGTACGGACTGGTGCTGCGGTTCGGAGAAACGGTGCGGACGATCTCCAACCCCGGCCTTTATTTCAAATGGCCGCTCATCGATGCGGTGCTCACCTTCGACAAGCGCATTCTTGATCTCGATCGTCCCGCGCAGGAGGTCATCGCGTCCGACCAGAAGCGGATCGTCGTCGACACGTTCACACGCTACCGCGTCGACAATCCCCTGCTGTTCTACCAAACCATGCAGTCCATCGAAGGCGCCAACCGCAGGCTCGCCAGCATCGTGGACTCCACGCTGCGCGGCGTGATCGGCGACGCGACTTTCACGACCGTGGTGAAGACCGATCGCGACGGGCTCATGCAGAAAATGCGGTCGGAGGTGAACCAGCAGGCGAAGGGCTTCGGCATCGAGATCGTCGACGTGCGCATCCGCCGCGCCGATCTTCCGGAAGCCAACCAGAAGGCGGTGTTCCAGCGCATGCAGACCGAGCGGCAGCGCGAGGCCGCCGACATCCGGGCGCAGGGTCAGGAGCAGAGCCTCGGCATTCGCGCCCGCGCCGATCGCGAGGTCGCGACCATCCGCGGCGAAGCCAACCAGAAATCGGAAGAATTGCGCGGCGCCGCGGACGCGGAGCGCAACGCGATCTTCGCCGCGGCCTTTGGAAAAGATCCGGATTTCTTCACCTTCTATCGGTCGATGCAGGCCTATGAAACCGGCCTGAAAGCGGGCGACACCCGGATGGTGCTCTCCCCCGATTCCGATTTCTTCCGCTACTTCAGCGATCCGGCCGGCCGCCGCGCCTCTTCGCCGACGCCGGCGAACTAGCCGCAAGCGACCGGGGGAGGAATGAAGGATTTCGGGGCGGCGATCGGGCTCGCATTCGCCATTGAAGGATTGCTGCTTGCGGCGTTTCCGGCGCTCATGCGGCGATCCATGGCGGAGGCGGCGCTGCGTCCGGACGCATGGCTGCGCGCGGCGGGTCTTATTTCCGCCGTCGTCGGCGTGATGGTGGTCTGGGGAGCGCGCGCGCTTTTCTGATCGGATGCGATTGCGCGCCGCTGCGGCGGCGGGGATCCCGCTTCCGTCGCAAGTCGAGGCGAACCATAGTAAGTGATGCTCCAACGGGAGAAGCTTGACCCATGATCGGCGCCTTGTCCGCCCTTTCCGTCCGTCGCGCGGCGCCTATCGCCGTCGCCGCGGCCGCCGCCTTTCTGGCGTTCGCGCCTGTCGCCAGCGCCCCGGCGCTGGCCCGGGGCCCGGCCTCCCTAGCCGACCTCTCCGAGCAGGTGATCGACGCCGTCGTCAATATTTCAGCGACATCGACCGCGCCGGCGACCAGCGAGCGCCGGCAGCTCCAGGTGCCGCAACTGCCGCCGGGCACTCCGTTCGAGGAATTCTTCGAGGAATTCTTCCGCCGCGGACCGGGCGGGCAGCCGCAGCAGCGCCGCCGCAGCAATTCGCTCGGCTCCGGCTTCGTGATCGATTCATCCGGCATCGTGGTGACCAATAACCACGTCATCGGCGAAGCGAACGACATCACTGTCATTTTCAACGACGGCACGCGGCTGAAAGCGGAAATCGTCGGCAAGGACGCGAAGGTCGATCTCGCGGTGCTGAGGGTGAAGCCGGAGAAGCCGCTGAAGGCGGTGAAGTTCGGCGACAGCGAGAAGCTGCGCGTGGGCGACTGGGTCATCGCCATCGGCAACCCGTTCGGGCTCGGCGGCTCGGTGTCGGCGGGCATCGTCTCCGCCCGCAACCGCAACATCGAGAGCGGCCTCTACGACAATTACATCCAGACCGACGCCGCCATCAACAAGGGCAATTCGGGCGGTCCCCTGTTCAACATGGACGGCGAGGTGATCGGCATCAACACCGCCATCCTTTCGCCGTCGGGCGGTTCGATCGGCATCGGGTTCGCCGTGCCGTCCTCGCTCGCCTCGAGCATCGTGGAGCAGCTGCGCGATTTCGGCGAGACGCGTCGCGGCTGGCTTGGCGTGCGCATCCAGCAGGTGGACGATTCGCTTGCGGAAGCCATGAAGCTCGGCCGCGCTCGCGGCGCGCTGATCGCAGGCGTTGACGAGAAGGGGCCGGGGAAGCCGGCGGGCCTTGAGACCGGCGATGTGATCGTGAAATTCGATGGTCGCGAGATCCGCGATTCCCGCGACCTTCCGCGCATTGTGGCGTCGACCCCGGTCGGCAAGGAAGTCGAGGTCGTGGTGATCCGCAAGGGTCAGGAACTGACCAAAACCGTCAAGCTCGCGCGTCTCGACGAGACGGCTTCGGCGTCCGCCGCGCCGGGACGGCCGCCGGCGCTGGTTCCGGAGGTCAAGCGCGTGCTCGGTCTCGAAACCTCGCTGATCACCGACGAAGCGCGCCGCCGCTTCAACCTCAAGCAAGGCCTGAAGGGCGTGGTGGTGCTCCGGGTCGATCCGGATTCCGCCGCCGCCGACAAGCGCATCCAGCCCGGCGACGTGATCGTGGAATTCGGGGATCAGCCGGTGTCCAAGCCGGAAGATATTTCCGAGCGCATCGAGGCGCTGAAAAAGGAAGGGCGCAAGTCGGCCGTCGTGGTCGTCTCGAACGCGCAGGGCGAGACGCGCTTCGTGGCGCTGTCGCTGAACTGACCCGTAACAATCGATCCGGAAAAGCGGCCCGCAAGGCCGCTTTTTCTTTGCAGCATACTGCTGCCTCCATGACACAGCAGCAAGCTCTCAGTTATTCCAGCCGCATGATGTTTTCGGAAAACCGGATTTCACTTTTCCGCATCATGCTTCAGGCGGAAGCGAAGTCGTCGCGGCGATAGCCCTGCGCGTAGAGCAGCGCGCTGAGATCGGCATGGTCGATGCGGGCGTGAGCGGCGGCGGCGACGGCAGGCTTGGCGTGGAACGCAACGCCCAGACCCGCCTCGCCAAGCATCGCGAGATCGTTGGCGCCGTCGCCGACCGCCATCGTCTGCTCCGGCTTCAGGGCGAGTCTTGTGCGCAACTCGAGAAGCGTCGCCAGCTTCGCCTCGCGGCCGAGAATCGGCTCGCGCACCTTGCCGGCGAGGCGCTCGTCCTCGATCTCGAGGATATTGGCGCGATGCTCGTCGAAGCCGATCGCGCCGCCGATCTTCGCGGTGAACAGCGTGAAGCCTCCCGATACGAGGCAGCAATAGCCGCCGTTCGCGCGGATCGTGCGCACCAGCGCGCCGCCGCCCGGCGTGAAGCTGATCCGTTTTTCGATGATCTCGTCGATCACGGACAAGGGCAGGCCCTTGAGCAGCGCCACGCGCTCGCGCAGCGCAGGCTCGAAGGCGATCTCGCCGCGCATCGCGCGCTCCGTGATCTCCGACACCTCTTTCCTGAGGCCGACGAAATCCGCGAGTTCGTCGATGCATTCCTGGCCGATCATCGTCGAGTCCATGTCGGCGAGGAACAGCGTCTTCCGGCGATGGGCCGAAGGCTGCACGACGACATCGACAGGGGCACCGGCGATCGCGTCGCGAAGGCGATCGGAAACGGTCTTGAGATCGGCGTCGGGCCGCGTAAACGGAATGTCGGCCGCGACGCCGGGGTCGAGCCAGGCGGCCGCGGCGGCGTGGGGCAGGGCGTCGGCGGCGCGGGCCAGCAGCGCTCCATCAAGAACGGGCGCGGCGGGATTGGCGATAAGGGTCGCGACGAAGGACATGGCGGAGAACGACATCTTTGACGCGGCGCTCATCGCAGGTCCGACCGCGAGCGGCAAGTCGGCCCTCGCCGTTGCGCTCGCGCGGCGCATCGGCGGAATCGTCGTCAACGCCGATTCCATGCAGGTCTATCGCGACCTGCGCGTGCTGACGGCCCGTCCGACGCGCGAGGAGGAAGCCTCCGCGCCGCACAGGCTTTACGGCTTTATCGACGCCGCGGAGACTTTCTCCGTCGGACGCTGGCTCGCCGCTGTGGCGGAGATCATCGCGCAGGCGCGCTCGACCGGCGCGCGGCCGGTCATCGTCGGCGGCACAGGGCTTTACTTCAAGGCGCTCACGGTCGGCCTCTCCGAGATTCCGGCGGTTCCGAACGAGATCCGCGCCGCCACGCGCGCCGCCGCGGAGGGTCGCACGCCAGAAGAGCTTCACGCGCGGCTCGCCGCGCTCGACCCGGACACGGCGCGGACGCTCAGGCCGAGCGATCCGCAGCGCATCCTGCGCGCGCTCGAAGTGTTCGCCGCGACCGGCAAGCCGCTCGTCTCGTTCCATGGCGCGCGCGCGGGCGCGCTGCTCGATCCCGCGCGCTGTTTCAAGCTGTTCCTCACTCCGGAGCGCAACACGCTGCGCGAACGGATCGACCGGCGGTTCGATACGATGATGGCCAACGGCGCGCTCGATGAAGTCGCTGCGCTGAAAGAACGCGCGCTCGATCCGGCGTCGCCGGCGATGCGCGCGCATGGCGTTCCCGGGCTGATCGCCTATCTGAACGGCGCGGCGTCGCTCGACGACGCGATCGCAAAGGGCAAGGCCGACACCCGCGCATATGCGAAGCGGCAGATGACGTGGTTTCGCCATCAGATGACGGGCTGGACCGCAGCCGCGCCGGAGGCCGCGGAAAGCGTTGCGGCGCAGGCGTTCAAGCCTTAGGGGAATTAAGCAACGCTCCGAATCGCGGAATTGTTCTCGTTGTTTATTTTATCGCGTCTTCTTCACGCGAACCGGCATCCACTTCGCTCGAAAATGCGCTGGCCGCGGTTGTTTCAGTGGCCGCGGCCGAAGAAGAGCTGATAGAGCGTCAGCACGATTTCCGAGACGATGAGCAGCACGATCGCCCATTCGAGGCGGAGAGAACGGCGCGTGTCGATCAGATCGATGAAAGCGGTCGCCGTCTCCTTGACCACCTCCAGCTTGCGGCCCAGCGCGACGGCGCGCTCGCGCAATTCATACTCGTCTTCGAGGCGCGCATAGAGCCGCTCGAGATCGGGACGGTCCCACAGCGCGTCCGGCTTCTCCTCCACCGCGACGCGTCCCGACATGGATTGCTGAACGCCGAGCGACTGGCCGATGAGCTTCAGCATCTCGCTGCGCTTCGCAGGCAGCGCGCCCTGTTCGCGCAGGCCGCGCGACAGAGGCTCGATGACGTCGAACACCGCCGCGACCTCGCGCTCGTCGCGCGCCAGCACCACGCTCTTGGCCAGCGCGTCCGCAATCACAAGCACCTTCTCGGGCAGCAGAGACCGCAGATGGATCGGACCGCCGGGCGGCACATGATCCTCCTGATCGCTGGCGAGCTGGATCGTCGCGGTCTCTTCTTCCGGCCCTGGGAAAGGCCGGGCGACGCGCGGCCTGATCTGGGTCAGAAGGTTGTCCTCCTCCAAGGGGGTCAGTCCCGCGAACACCGCGACGCCATAGCGGAACAGCGCGACGAAGCCGTAGCTTCCGACGCGAAAGGCGAGCGGCGCGCTGGCGATCAGGTCGGAACGTTCGAGGCCGGCGGTGTCGAGCCGCTCGCCGAGCAGGAGCGCCCGGATGATGATCTGTCGGCCGGCGGCGGCCTGCGTCTTGCCGGCGGTGAGCGGAGCCAGGTCGGTCATAGCCTGTTATAGTTGATGGCGGGCGGGCGAAAAGACTTCGCGGCGACGCTTGACCGCCGCCGCGCTTCTCCGTTATCACGCCGGTATGACGACGATCATTCTCGTAACGGAGCGCCGGTAGGGGCAGTCTATCCAGACTGAGGCCCCAGCGCCGGCGCATGCAAGGTCCCTCGCGGGGCCTTTTTTATTGGCCGGACGGGACCCCTGACGACGCGGTTGCGATGACGGAGCCACGGAGAGAGCGATGAGCGAGACGATGACGGGCGCCGAAATGGTGATCCGCGCGCTGCAGGACCAGGGCGTCGACACGCTCTTCGGCTATCCCGGCGGCGCCGTGCTCCCGATCTATGACGCGATGTTTCATCAGGACAAGGTGAAGCATGTTCTCGTTCGCCATGAGCAAGGCGCCGTGCACGCCGCCGAAGGCTATGCGCGGTCGACCGGAAAGCCCGGCGTCGTGCTCGTGACGTCCGGTCCCGGCGCCACCAACGCGGTCACCGGCCTGACCGACGCGCTGATGGATTCAATTCCGCTGGTGTGCATCACAGGGCAGGTTCCGACGCATCTCATCGGCTCCGACGCCTTCCAGGAAGCCGATACGGTCGGCATCACGCGCCACTGCACCAAGCATAACTATCTCGTGAAGCGCATCGAGGATCTGCCGCGCGTGATGCACGAAGCGTTCTACGTCGCGCAGAACGGCCGGCCGGGTCCGGTCGTGATCGACGTTCCCAAGGACATCCAGTTCGCCATGGGCGACTATGCGCGGCCGAAGGAGAACCAGCACAAAAGCTATCGGCCGCAGACGAAAGGCGACATCAGCAAGATCCGCGCCGCCGTCGAGCTGATGGCGAAGGCGAAAAAGCCCGTCTTCTACACAGGCGGCGGCGTGATCAATGCGGGACCGGAAGCCTCGCGCCTGCTCCGCGAACTGGCGCGCCTGACGGGCTTTCCCGTCACCTCGACGCTCATGGGGCTCGGCGCCTTTCCCGCCTCCGATCCGCAATGGCTCGGCATGCTCGGCATGCACGGCTCCTACGAAGCGAATCTCGCGATGCATGGCTGCGACGTGATGATCAATCTCGGCGCCCGCTTCGACGACCGCATCACTGGCCGCATCGACGCGTTCTCGCCGAACTCGCGCAAGATCCATGTCGATATCGACGCGTCCTCGATCAACAAGAATGTGAAAGTCGACATCGGCATCGTCGGCGACTGCCGCGAAGTGCTCGCCGACATGATCGCGGTCTGGAAGGAGATGAAGCCCGAGCTCAACGCCGTCGCGCTGAACGACTGGAAACGGCAGATCGATGTGTGGCGCGCCCGCAAGAGCTTTTCCTTCGAGAATTCAAAGGAGGTCATCAAGCCGCAATATGCGATCGAGCGGCTTTATGAGCTGACGAAGGGCCGCGACGTGTATGTGACCACAGAGGTCGGCCAGCATCAGATGTGGGCCGCCCAGCACTTCCATTTCGAGGAGCCGAACCGCTGGATGACCTCGGGCGGCCTCGGAACGATGGGATATGGCCTGCCCGCGGCCGTCGGCGTGCAGCTTGCGCATCCGGACGCGCTGGTGATCGACATCGCAGGCGAAGCCTCGATCCTGATGAACATGCAGGAAATGTCGACGGCGGCGCAATACCGCCTGCCGATCAAGATCTTCATCCTGAACAACGAATATATGGGCATGGTGCGGCAGTGGCAGGAGCTGCTGCATGGCGGCCGCTATTCGGAAAGCTATTCGGCCGCGCTGCCTGACTTCGTGAAGCTCGCCGAAGCCTATCACGCGAAAGGAATCCGCTGCTCTGATCCGGCGAAGCTCGACGACGCCATCCGGGAGATGATCGACTATCCCGGCCCCGTGATCTTCGACTGTCTCGTCTCCAAGGAAGAGAACTGCTTCCCGATGATTCCGTCGGGCAAGGCGCACAACGAGATGATCCTTCCCGATTTCAAGGGCGACACGAAAACCGTGATCGACGCGAAGGGCAGGGAGCTCGTGTGAGCGACCGTCATCGCAGGATCATGAAAGACGTGAGACGTTGACGCGCATCGCCGCCGACGGGGCGGCGGCGCGCCGGGGAGACGCTCGATGAAGCTTATCATCGCCAACAAGGTTCATTCGTCATGGTCGATGCGGCCGTGGCTCGCGCTCACGCATTTTGGCATTCCTTTCGAGGAAGTTCAGTTTCCGTTCGCGGCCACCTTCGACGATCCCGTGTGGAAAGCGAAAGTCGCGCCCTACAATCCGGCGGGGAAAGTGCCTTGCCTTGCCGACGGCGACATCCGCGTGTGGGAGTCGCTCGCGATCCTGGAATATCTCGCCGAGAAATATCCCGATCGCGCGATCTGGCCGCGCGATCCCGCGGCGCGCGCGCTCGCGCGCTCGATCGCCAGCGAGATGCATGCGGGCTTCTCCGCGCTGCGCGGCGCCTGCCCCTGCAATCTCGGCAGACGCCATCCGCCCAAGGATCGCGGGCCGAAGGTCGCGGCCGACGTCGCGCGCGTGACGGCGATCTGGAACGACGCCCGCGCCCGCTTCGGCAGGGCGACCGGGCAGCCTTTCCTGTTCGGCGAGTTCTGCGCCGCCGACGCGATGTATGCGCCCGTCGCCACGCGCTTTCACACCTACTCGATTGCGCTCGATCCGGTGTCGCAGGCCTATGTCGACGCCATCTACGATCTGCCGGCGTTCCGCGCCTGGCGCGAGGCCGCGCTGAAGGAGCCCTGGATCGTCGAGGAGGACGAGGCCGACGAGCCGACGCTTGAAAATTACCGCCCGCATCTGCAACGCTGATCGAGACGAGACCCGAATCCGATGTCCACCCACTATCCCGCCGCGACCGGCGACCAGCGCACCAGCCGGCACACGCTCTGCGTTCTCGTGGACAACGAGCCGGGCGTGCTCGCCCGCATTTCGGGAATGTTCTCGGGACGGGGCTACAATATCGAAAGCCTCACCGTCTCCGAGACCGAACACGAGAAGCACCTGTCGCGCATCACGATCTGCACGGCGGGCACCGAGGCGGTGATCGAGCAGATCAAGCTTCAACTCGAGCGGCTGGTGCCTGTGCATGGGGTCACGGACCTCACCGTGAATGGCGACGCGATCGAACGCGAACTCGCGCTCGTGAAAGTGGTCGGCCAGGGCGACGACCGTGTCGAGGCGCTGCGCCTCGCCGGCGCCTTCGGCGCGCGCACGCTCGACGCGACGCGCACCTCCTTCATTTTCGAGCTCACCGGAGCCAGCGAAGACGTCGACCGTTTCATCCGGCTGATGACGGAGGTCGGCCTGTCGGAAGTCTCCCGCACCGGGGTCGCGGCGATCGGGCGTGGAGCGAAGCCGATGGACGCGCGATAGGCTTTTCGCGCGTTGCGCTTTCGTCTACGCCTTGTCCGAGGCCGGTTCGGCCCCGGAAGAGCTTTCGCGCATGGCCATCACGCTTTACTATTCCCCCGGCGCCTGTTCGCTCGCGCCGCATATCGTTCTTGAAGAAGCGGGTTTTCCGTTCACAGCGGAGCGGGTCGATTTCTCCAAGGCGCAACAGCGCTCCCAGGATTATCTCAGGATCAATCCCAAGGCTCGTGTTCCGGCCCTTGTGGACGGCGACTTCATCGTGACGGAAAATCCGGCGATCCTGCGCTACATCGCGGCGCTCGCTCCGGAAAAACAGCTCTGGCCCGACAATGCGCGCGACGAGGCGCGCTGCATGGAATGGATGGCCTGGATGTCGTCAGGCCTGCATGTATCCTACGCCCATATCCGCCGCGCCGAGCGCTACGCCACCGGCGAGGCGGCGCTGGAGAGTGTTCGCGCCAAGGGCCGCGAGGCGACGCGAGAGATCTGGGAGGCGGTCGAAAAGAAAATGCCGTCCGGCTCCTGGCTCGCGGGCGACCGCTACAGCGTCGCCGATCCCTATCTCTATGTGTTCTGGGCCTGGGGCGGCGGGCAGGTGCTCGGCTACGACATGGACCGCGAGTTTCCGAAATGGAGCGCGCTCGCCAGGCGAGTCGCCGAAAGACCGGCGACGCAACGGGCGCTGGCGCGGGAAAAAGCCGCTGCGTGACAGGGGATTCTTTCAGCCCTTGAACACGTCGCCTTTCAGGAACTCCTCCTCCTCGGCCGTCATGGGGCGGCCGAGAGCCGGGTTTCGATGCGGGAAGCGACCGAACCGCGCGACGATGTCGCGGTGGATGCGGGCATAGTCGAGCCCGCTGTCATCGCCCGCCTTTTCGTACAGGCGGATGCAGCGCTCCTGGTCTTCAAGATTTTCGGAGTGCATGAAGGGAAGATAAAAGAACCCGCGCATGTCCGGCTCGACGCTTTTGTCGAATCCGCGCTCAAGAGCGATGTCCGCGATGCGCCTTGCATGCGGATCGGCGGCGAAAGCGCGCGGCGAGTTCCTGAAGATGTTGCGCGGAAACTGATCGAGAAGGATCAGCAGGGCCAGAGCCCCTTCGGCGTCTTTCGCCCAGGCGTCGAGCGCGCCCGATGCGGCTTGATCGACCAGACCGCCGAAACGCGCGCGAATCTCGGCGTCGAAGGCGGCGTCCTTGCCGAACCATTTCTCGCGGCCGGCCTTACGCCAGAAATCGAGCACATCGTTTGCGTCCGCCATTCCGTTTCTCCTGTCCGCCAAGCAGCGTCCTTCGCTTATATCCTCGTCTCGCGGTCGTGACGAAATCCGGCGCTTGCATCCGCCCCGTCGACGCGCTAGTCGATGAACCGTAACGTACGGTACGGCGTGCGCGCGGGTGGAAACAGACCTGATTTCTGTCGAGGATGGGCTCACGGCGCGCCAGCAGGCCGTGCTGGACGCTGTGCTCGGCCTGATGGTCGAAAGCGGTGACCAGCTGACCATGACCGCCGTCGCGCGGCGGGCCAACTGCTCCAAGGAAACGCTCTACAAGTGGTTCGGCGATCGCGACGGGCTGCTCAAGGCCACCGTGCGGTGGCAGGCCGCGCGGGTTCGCGCCGGCCGCTATGACCGCCAGCCGCTGGACGCTGCGCTCCTGCGCGAAAGCCTAGCCGATTTCGCGGCCAACTGGCTCGACGTGATCTCCAGCAGCACCTCGATCGCGCTCAACCGGGTGGCGATCGCCCACGCCGGATCGCGCGAAAGCAATCTCGGCGGCATCGTGCTCGCCAACGGCCGGTTCGCGATCGGGGAGCGCGTGAAACCCCTGCTCGAGGCGGGCCGTAAGGCGGGGCTGCTCGCCTTCGACGATTCGGAGACCGCGTTCCGCACGTTCTTCGGCCTGATCGGACGCGACGTGCAGATACGCCTGCTGCTCGGCGATGCGGCGAGCCTGCGCGCGGCGGACATCCGCAGCGACGCCGAGCGCGCCACAGACCAGTTTCTTGCGCTCTACGGCGCCGGAAAGTTCAACGGACAATCCAGACAGCCAGCATAGAAAGGACTGCGACATGCGTGTTTATTACGATCGCGACGCCGACATCAATCTCATCAAGGGCAAGAAGGTCTGCATTGTCGGCTATGGCAGCCAGGGTCATGCGCACGCGCAGAATCTGCGCGATTCTGGCGTGAAAGACGTCGTCATCGCGCTCAAGGCGGGCTCCGCCACGCGCGCGAAGGCGGAGGCCGCGGGCTTCACGGTGATGACGCCGGCGGAGGCCGCCAAGGTCTGCGACGTGATGATGATGCTGACGCCGGACGAGCTGCAGGCGGACATCTATCGCGACGACCTGCACGCCAACATGAAAAAAGGCGCGGCGCTGATGTTCGCGCACGGCCTCAACGTGCATTTCAATCTCATCGAGCCGCGCAAGGATCTCGACGTGCTCATGGTGGCGCCGAAAGGTCCCGGCCATACGGTGCGCTCCGAATATCAGCGCGGCGGCGGCGTGCCGACGCTGATCGCGATCCATCAGGACGCTTCCGGAAACGCCCATGATCTCGGCCTTTCCTATGCGTCTGCAAATGGCGGCGGCCGCGCCGGCATCATCGAGACGACGTTCAAGGAAGAGTGCGAGACCGATCTGTTCGGCGAGCAGGTGGTGCTGTGCGGCGGCCTCGTCGAGCTCATCAAGGGCGGTTTCGAAACGCTCGTCGAGGCCGGCTACGCGCCGGAGATGGCTTACTTCGAATGCCTGCACGAAGTGAAGCTGATCGTCGACCTCATCTATGAGGGCGGCATCGCCAACATGAACTATTCCATCTCCAACACGGCCGAGTATGGCGAGTATGTCACCGGTCCGCGCATCATCACCGATGCGACCAAGGCGGAGATGCGCAAGGTTCTGACCGACATCCAGTCCGGCAAGTTCACGCGCGACTGGATGCTCGAAAACAAGGTCAACCAGACCTCGTTCAAGGCGACGCGCGCGCGCATGGCCAGCCACCCGATCGAGGAGGTCGGCGAGAAGCTGCGCGCGATGATGCCGTGGATCAAGGCAAAAGCGCTGGTCGACAAGTCCAAGAACTGAGACCGCGCATCGGCGTTCAGGGTCCGCGATTCGTCGCGGACCCTTTTATTTCCAGGAGGCGGCGACGGGGCCCGCAGCGCAGACCATCTCCGTCATGCTCGATGGCGAACGATTCGAGGTCGCCTGCGAACGCGCGCGGCTTGAGCGCTTCTGGCGGCGCGCTGAGAAAGGCCTGTGGGAGGCCGATCTTTTCAAGTTCATTCGGCGGCATGCCGCCCCCGGAAGCGTCTTTCTCGATGTCGGCGCCTGGATCGGTCCGGCGTCGCTGTTCGCCAGCCGTTTCGCCGATCGGGTCATCGCATTCGAGCCCGATCCCGCGGCCGCCGACGCGCTTGAACGGAACATCGCGCTCAACGCGACAAATATAGACGCGCGCCGCGTGGCGATCGACATCCGATCCGGATCGCTTCTCCTTCACGCGGCGGACGGCTTCGGCGGTTCTGAAACAAGCGCTCTGACGCGCAAGGGCGAAGGCCTCGCAGCCGACACGCTCACGCTCGACGATCTGGCGGCGGAGATACCCGATCATATGGCGGTCGCGCTCAAGGTCGATGTCGAGGGTCACGAATATCAGCTCGGCAGGGCGCTCGCGGCGTTCGTGAAAAAGCGGCAGGCGCCGCTGCATCTCTCCGTTCATCCCGCGCTGCTCGATCGCTTCAACGCGGCGCAATACGCGCCGCCGCGGGCGAGACTTGCGACTTTCGCGGCGACGCGGCGGCTGCTCGCCGTTTTGTCAGAAGCCGGCGATGTCGTTCTCGCGTCTTCGGACGCCGCGCCCGGATTCCTCGATCTTCTGTGGCTGGCGGGACTGCGGCCGCGCGAGTTCAGCGTCGTCGTGACGCCGCGCGCTCCTCACTGAAGAAAGCCGAGATACTTGTTCGCCAGCTCTCCGAGTACGCCCACGCCATAGAGCATGCCGAATCCCCAGGCGAAGGACGCGGCGATATTGGCGATATGGAACGGCAGTTGCGGCATGCCGGCGACGCCTGCGATCAGCGCAATCACGGCGCGCACGGGGCCGAGGAAATGGCCGAGAAAGACGGCGGGAGCGCCCCATTTCTCGAAGAAGGCGTGGCCGCGCGCCAGCAGTTCGGGCCGGCTTCTGAACGGCCAAACATGGTTCGCGCGCGGTCCGAGCCAGATCCCAAGCAGATAGGATGTATAGAAGCCGAGAGCCGCGCCGACCGAGGCCGAGAGGGAGAGGGGAATCAGCGGCAGGTTCGCCGCACCGGCGAACGCGCTGAAGGCGACGAAAAAGAAAGTGCCGGGAACGAGCCAGGACAGAAACGCAAAGCATTCCCCGAACGAGATCAGGAACACGATGAGAATCGAATATTGCGGATGCGCCCTGATGAAATCCAGCACGGGCTGCACGAGCGAATTGAGGTCCAATGTCGTTCTCCGCGAATGCCAGGCGCGCTTCTGGCACGCCCCGCGCCGCTGCGGCAAGCGGCGTGGCGGCCTTCCGTCTTGACCCGCGGCGACGCCGGGGATGATATGGATTGAACGCCTCGCTACAACGCATTCATGGCGGGCGTCGGTCGCGCGTCAGGGAGGATGATGAGTTCGATGACGCCAGAAACCGGGCGCGCGCCGGCTGTCTCCCTTCGCGGCGTTTCCATCGCCTATCGCGTCGGCGACGGCGCGCGTTATGAGGCGGTGCGTCCTGTCGACCTCGACGTTCCGGATCAATCCTTCGTCGCCATTGTCGGTCCGACAGGCTGCGGGAAATCGACGCTTCT
This sequence comes from Rhizobiales bacterium 65-9, assembly GCA_001899525.1. GTDB lineage: Bacteria > Pseudomonadota > Alphaproteobacteria > Rhizobiales > Beijerinckiaceae > Terrirubrum. The sequence continues at coordinate 115,709 of MKVY01000022.1, read as the reverse complement.
CAACGCGGCCGCAGGCCTCATCGCGCCATCCTCGGGCTCCGTGTCCATTTTCGGCGAGCCCCTGGCGGGCGTCAATCGCCGCGCGGGCTATCTTTTCCAGCTTGACGCGCTGATGCCGTGGAAGACGGCGATCGACAACGTCGCGGTAGCGCTCGAGCCGATGGGCGTTCGCCGCGGCGAAGCGCGGGAGCGCGCCCACGCGATGCTGAAGCGCGTCGGCCTTGCATCTTTCGCCGATCGCTATCCGCACATGCTCTCCGGCGGGCAGAAGAAGCGCGTGGCGCTGGCGCAGACATTGATCCGCGATCCCAAGATCCTCCTTATGGACGAGCCGTTCGGACCGCTGGACGCGCAGACGCGCGTCATCATGGGCAATCTTCTTCTCGAACTCTGGGCGACAGACCGCAAGGCCGTGCTGTTCATCACCCATGATCTCGATGAGGCGATCGCGCTCGCCGATCGCGTCATCGTCATGGCGGCCGGGCCGCGCTCGCATTTCGTCGGCGATTTCCGCATCGACCTGCCGCGCCCGCGCGATATCGCGGAAGTGAGGCACGACAAGCGCTTCTTCGATCTGCACCGCGACATCTGGGCGGCGCTGCGCGACGAGGTGAGCCGCGCCTACGCGCAGGCCGACGGAGTCGCGGCATGAAGCCCAGTCGAGCGCTCGTTCTTGCGCTGCAGATCCTGTTCGGCGTCGCGCTGCTCGTCGCGTGGCATTTCGCGGCCAACATTCGGGTCGGATCCGCCACGCTCAAATTCTTTCTGTCCGCTCCGCTCGACGTGTTCTGGCGGGTAGTGAAGCTGTTCTCGGAAGGCGAGATCTGGGGACATATGTGGATCACCTTCCAGGAGACCGTGTACGCGTTCGTTCTCGGCTCTGTCGCCGGCGTGCTGTGCGGCTTTGCGCTGGCGCGCAATCCGCTCGCGGCGGCGGTGGCGGATCCTTACCTGAAAGCCGCGAATGCGCTGCCGCGCGTGGTTCTGGCGCCGATCTTCATGTTGTGGCTCGGTCTTGGCGTCTGGTCGAAGGTGGCGCTCGGCTTCTCCCTGGTCTTCTTCATCGTTTTCTTCAACGTGTTTCAGGGCGTGCGCGAGGTGCCGGCGACGATCCTCGCCAATGCGCGCATGCTCGGCTTCAACGAGCGCCAGCTTTTCCGGCATGTCTACTGGCCGGCGGCGCTGACCTGGATGTTTTCATCCCTGCACACCTCGGTGGGGTTCGCCTTGGTCGGCGCGGTGGTAGGCGAATATCTAGGGTCCGCCGCGGGGCTCGGCTATCTCATCCATCAGGCGGAAGGGGTTCTCGACACCACGGGCGTGTTCGCCGGCATGGCGATCCTGACGGCTTTCGTTCTCATCATCGACGCGCTGGTCACCGTCATCGAGCGCCGGCTGCTGGTCTGGCAACCGCAGGGCGCGCAGACGACCACTTGATCGGGCCGCAGAACCGGCGACAATGTTCGCAGAAAGCGTTGGAGGAAACCATGGATCGTCGTCATTTCACGGCCGCGCTCGGCGCCGCCGCCCTTTCGCCGCTGGCCGCGCCGGCCGTGCGCGCGCAATCGACGAAGGTGACGCTCGGCGTCGGCGGCAAGCCGCTGCTCTACTATCTTCCGCTGACCATCGCCGAGCGCCGCGGCTTCTTCAAGGATGAAGGGCTGAACGTCGAGATCAACGATTTCGGCGGCGGCGCGAAATCCCTCCAGGCGCTGGTCGGCGGCTCCGTCGATGTGGTGACGGGCGCCTATGAACACACGGTCCGCATGCAGGCCAAGGGGCAGGACATCCGCGCGATCTGCGAGCTCGGCCGTTTCCCGGCGATCGTGATCGCGGTCGCCAAATCGAAAGCGGACAAGATCAAATCCGCGGCTGACCTGAAGGGCGCCAAAATCGGCGTCACCGCGCCCGGCTCCTCAACCTCGATCACGGTGCAGTACGCCATGCTGAAGGCCGGCCTGAAGCCGACCGACGCGGCGTTCATCGGCGTCGGCGGCGGCGCGAGCGCGGTCGCGGCGATGAAGAAGGGCGATATCGACGCCATCTCGCATCTCGATCCGGTGATCGCCAAGCTGGAGGCCGACGGCGATATCGTCGTTCTGATCGACACGCGCACGGAGGCCGGCACAAAGGCGCTGTTCGGCGGCACCAATCCCGCAGCCGTCGTCTATTCGCGCAACGAGTTTCTGGAGAAGAACGCGGAGACGGCGCAGAAAATCACCAACGCTTTCGTCAAAACGCTGAAATGGCTGGCCGCAGCGAAGCCGGACGATGTCGCGGCGAGCGTGCCGGAGGAATATTTCCTCGGCGACAAGGCGCTTTATCTGCGCGCCGTGCAGAACTCGCTGGAAAGCTACTCCCGGACCGGGATCATTGCGCCCGAGGGGATGAAGAGCGTCTACGAGATGGTGAAAGCGCTCGATCCGGAAATGGCGAGCGCGACCGTCGACCTGTCTAAGACATTCGTCGACACCTTCGTCAAAAAGGCGAGCGGTCAAAGCTGACGGGCGACAAGGCGTCGCCGGCGGAGCCGGCGTCGCATATTTGGTGATCGACCCCATCACCCGTTTTTGTTTGACGAGGCCGCGGCGCGGCGGCATGGGCGTCTGCTCATCCCGCCGCGAGGCCGCCTGCCGATGAACATCCTTTCCATTCAAAGCCATGTCGCCTACGGCCATGTCGGCAACGCCTCGGCGGTGTTTCCGATGCAGCGCCTCGGCGTCGAGGTCTGGCCGATCCATACCGTGCAATTCTCCAACCATACGGGCTACGGGGCCTGGAAGGGACGGGTGTTCGACGGGCCGATGATCGACGAGGTGATGGACGGCATCGCCGATCGCGGCGTGCTCTCGTCGTGCGACGGCGTGCTGTCGGGCTATATGGGCTCGTCCGACATCGGCGCCGCGATCCTGTCCGCGGTCAAGCGCGTGAAGACGGCGAATCCGAAAGCGCTCTATTGCTGCGATCCGGTCATCGGCGATGTCGGCCGCGGAATCTTCGTCAGGCCCGGCGTTCCGGAGTTCATGCGCGACAACGCCGTTCCGGCGGCCGACATCGTCACTCCCAATCATTTCGAGCTCGATTATCTGGTGGGCGCCTCGACCAGCATCGAGGCGATGAAAGCTGCGATAGCGCGCCTGCGCGGGCTGGGGCCGCGCATCGCGCTGGTGACGTCGCTCAAGGTGAACGAAACGCCGTCCGATCAGGTCGATCTCATCGCCGCCGACGCGGCCGGCGTTTTCCGCGTGCGGACGCCAAAGCTCAAACTCTCCATCAACGGAGCCGGCGACGCGATCGCCGCGCTGTTCTTCGTGCATATGATGAAGACCGGCTCGGCCGCCGAGGCGCTGAAACTGGCCGCGAGTTCGGTCTACAGCCTGCTGCGGCGAACGGAAGAAGCGGGCGCGCGGGAAATCCTCACCGTCGCGGCGCAGGACGAGTTCGTCGCGCCGACATGGACCTTTCCGGTCGAGCCGGTCTAATTTCAGCGCATGCAGCTTCGCATCGCCACGTTCAACATCGAGAATCTGCTGTCGCGCCAGCGATTCGGCGCGTCGGCGCGGCCCGATTCCGCAGCGGCCCTCGCGCTGTTCGGCTTCGAGCCGCCTATTCGCGACGCCGTCGAGCGATCGGTGTCCGTCATCCTCGAAGACGACAAGCGGCAGATGACGGCGCTCGCCATCGCAGACGCGAGGGCCGACATCCTCTGCCTGCAGGAGGTCGACAATCTCGGCGTGCTGGAGGCCTTTTTCGGCAACTATGTGCATCGGGTCGCCGACCATCGCTATGGACATTTCCGTCTGCTGCGCGGCAATGACGAGCGCGGCATCGATGTGGCGTTCGCCTGCCGCCGCGATCTGCTCGCGCCGAACAAAGTGACCTGGCGATCCCACAAGGCGGCGACCTATAACGACCTCGACGTCTATGACAGCGACCTCGCGGCGCTCGGAATCGCCGCTCACCGGCCGGTTTTCAAGCGCGACTGCCTTGAGATTTCGCTCGATATCGACGGACGGCCTCTCACCCTTTTCATCACGCATCTGAAGTCGATGCAGAACGGCCGGGACGACGGACGCGGGCGCACGGCGCCTGTCCGCCGCGCCGAAGCGCGCGCGATCCGCCGCCTTGTCGAAGATAAATTCGGCTATGCCTGGCGCGAGCATGACTGGATCATCGCTGGCGATCTCAACGATTACACCGAGATCATCGGGCCTCTCGGCGTCGTCACGCCGGCGCGGCCGAGCGCGCTCGATCCGCTGCTCGATGATTTCGCGGTCAATCCCGTGCGGAAACTGCCGCCGCACGAGCGCTGGACTCATTTCCACCGCGACTGGAGCGAGCAGAAGAAGCGGCTGGTGGAGGAGCATGTCCAGCTCGACTACCTGCTCCTGTCGCCGGCGCTCGCCGCGCGCGAGCCTGTCGCCGTCGAGATCATCCGGCGCGGCCAGCCCTATCGCGTGCCGCTGGATCCGCGGGCTCCGGACCGCTCGATTCCGACGCTTTCAGCCGCGGGCGGCCGCTATCCAAGGGTGGGATGGGATCGACCCAAGGCGTCGGATCACTGCCCGCTCGTGGTGACGATCACCCTGCCGCATCGCAGGCAGCCGGACATCCGGAGGGTTCGATGAGACAACGCGCTTTCGCCACGCTCGACGTGTTCACGACCCGGCGTTTCGCAGGCAATCCCCTGGCGGTCGTGCTGGATGGGGAAGGGCTTTCCGATGACGCGATGCTCGCCGTCACGCGGGAGTTCAACCTGTCGGAAACGGTCTTCGTGCTGCCGGCGCGCCATGGCGGCGAGCGCGCCTTCATCCGCATCTTCACGCCCGGAAAGGAATTGCCGTTCGCAGGTCATCCAACCGTTGGAACTGCGACGCTTCTGGCGCTGCGCGACAACGCCGGCGGCGTGGGCCGCGAGCACTTCACGCTGGGGGAAAAAGTCGGCCCTGTTCCGTGCGCGGCGCGGGTCGACGGCGACGCGTCAGGCTTCGCCGCCTTCACCTTGCCGAAGCCGCCGGAGACGCTCGGCGTCTATGACGATGACGCCGGTCTCGCGGAGGCGCTTGGCGTGAGCAGGGATGTCATCGGTTTCGGCTCGCATCGTCCGTCGCTGTTCTCGGCCGGCGTTCCGTTCCCTTTGATTCCGCTGTCGTCGCGCGCCGCAGTCGACAGCGCGCGCCTGGCGCCGGAGGCGTTCGCGCGCGTGGCGCGGGGGCCGGGCGACGATCATGTCTTCGTCTATTGCAAGGAGCCGGTCGAGGCGGGGCACCATTATTACGCGCGGATGTTCGCGCCCGGATTCGGCATCGCCGAGGATCCGGCCACGGGCGCCGCGGTCGCCGCCTTCGCAGGCGCGATCATGACGTTCGAGAAGCCGGACGACGGCTCGCATCGTTTCATCATCGAGCAGGGCTATGCGATGGGGCGTCCGTCCGACATCGAACTGACGCTGCATGTCGACAACGGCGCGCTGAGCCGCGCCTCTATCGGAGGCGCTGCCGTGGTCGTGACGGAAGGCGTCATCTTCGCATGAGCGAGCCGGTCAGCGAGGTCGTTGCGATCGACGAGATCGACGCGCGCCTGTCACCTTACGACTGGCCGTTCGCGGAGGAGCGGCGCGCCGAGATTGACGCGCTGTGGGCGCAGACAGTCGCGGCGAAACCAAAAATGTTCAACGGCCGGGTTCTGCTCCAGCATCAGGGCGAGGCGCGGGGCGGCGTTTTCACAGCCCGCTATTTCGAGACCGACTATGCCAACCTGCTGGCCTGGAGCCGGTTCGGCCATCCCGCGCCGGTGCGCAACGGCTTTGCGATGGCGGCGCTGTTGTCGCGCGACAAGGCCTGGCTGCTCGGCGTGATGGGCCCGCACACCGCGAATGCGGGCCGCATCTATTTCGCCGCCGGCACGCCTGACCGAAGCGATATTCTCGCGGACGGCCGAGTCGATCTCGCCGGCTCGGCCGAGCGGGAATTGTGCGAGGAGACCGGCCTGCGCCGCGACGAAGTGATCATCGAAGCGGGCTGGGCCGTTGCATTGAGCGCGGCCCGTGCGGCGTTCATGCGCCCCGTGCGGATCGATCTGCCCGCGCACGAGGCCCGCCGCCTCATCCTGTCCCGCATCGCGCAGCAGGCGGAGCCGGAACTCGCCGACATCCATATCGTGCGCTCGCTCGCGGACCTGCCGACAGAGCGCGCGCCGCGTTTCATGATCGACTATCTGGCGAGCCCCGCGGCCCGCGCCCGTCTTTAGGGCAAGGCCGCCTGTTGCGGAAACGGCGGCGTCATCCCGGTCATCTCTTTCGGGCCGTTTCCGGACGCCGAAACCCGGCTTCCGCATCACTGTCCTGGTTGTTCTTGCCGCATGACGGCTGCGGAAAACCGGATGCCGGTTTACCGCATCATGCTTCAGCGATAGCCGAACTTCGACTTGGTTGCCGCGATCCGGGCGAGCGCGCCGCTCTCGTCGCCGGCGGCGCATGCGGAGCGCGCCTGGGCGATCTCCGCCGTCACCCTGTCATGCACGCTCTTGGCGACATTTCTCGTCTGCAGATCATTGTCCATCACAGCCTGAAAGCGGGCGGCCTCGCCGGCGCATCCGGATCCGCCGGGCATCGAAAAGGTCGATGGCGTGACGTTGGAGACCACTCCCGCCTGAGGCGGCGGGGCGGGCGGCGCCGTGTTGCAGGCGGCGAGCAGAAGAAGCATTGACGCGGCGACGGAATGGCGAAGCATGGATCTGTCCGGATCGGCGATTCGCGCAGATTAGCATCGACCGAATTGCTTTTGACAGGGGCGCAGCGCTTTCGTCGCACTTGCGCCGGTCGGCGGCGTGCGTCACGATCGGGGCGCCGAATCCTGCGGGGAGGGATGAATGACTGAAACCGCCAAATATGTGGACGATGTCAAGAAATACACGGCCTCGGTGAATGAGAAGGCCGTGGCGGGAATCGTCAAGCACCTGGGAATCGCTCTGAAGAACCGGGATTCTTCGCTGGTGTCCGCAACCGATCCGGACGAGATGGCTCGGGTGCGCGAGAGCTGGTGCAAGAAAAAGCTCGGCGTGACCGAGGCCGACGCCGCCATTGACGCCGCCTGCAAGGCCGTCGTCGAGAAAATGAAGGGCGACAGGACGAAAGAGCGGGTCACCGTCTACTACCTGCTGGCGGAGCACTACGGAAAGCTCGACGCGCTCGCGAAATAACGAGCTTCTTCCAACGTTTCGCGGCCCTTGCACAAGCAGGGGCCGTTTGCTTGTTCGCACCGATGTTTACGATGAAAACCCGCCGCCTTCGCGCCGCTCTCAGCGCCCTCATCCTGTGCGCCGCGTCCTGTCTCGCAGCGGGCTTCGCCGCCGCGCAAATGCGCGACGATCGCGCGATCGAGCGCAGGATCGACGCGCTGCTGGCGCGCATGACGGTCGAGGAAAAAGTCGGGCAGCTCAACCTCGTCGGCCGTCAGGACGAACTGCCGCTCGCGCTGCTGCGCGCCGGCAAGGTCGGCGGCGCAATGAACTATATCGATCCGCGCGAGATCGCGGCGGTCAGGAAGGCGGCGCGGGAATCGCGCCTGAAGATACCGCCGATCATGGGCCTCGACGCGGTGCACGGCATCGCCACCTATTTCCCGCTTCCTCTCGGGCAGGCGGCGAGCTGGAATCTTCCGCTGATCGAGGAGGCTTCGAACTGGGTCGGCCGCGAGGCCGCGGCGATGGGCATCGACTGGACGTTCGCGCCGATGGTCGATGTGACGCGCGATCCCCGATGGGGCCGCACGCTGGAAGGCGCGGGCGAGGACCCTTTCCTGGGCGCCCGGATCGCCGAGGCGCGGGTGCGCGGCTATCAGACCGCGGGGCTGGCCGCATCGGTGAAGCATTTCGTCGGCTATGGCGCGCCGGAGGGCGGCCGCGACTATAATTCGGCCTGGATTCCGACCGAGCAATTGTTCGACATCTATCTGCCGCCTTTCGAGGCGGCGCTGAAAGCAGGCAGCATGACCGTGATGGCGGCCTTTCATGCGCTCAACGGAATGCCGGCCACCGGCAGCCGCGCGCTGCTGACCGATCTCTTGCGCAAGCGCTACGGATTTCGCGGCTTCGTCGTCTCGGACTTCGATTCGATCGGCGAGCTGACGCTGCACGGTATCGCGAAAGACCGCGCGGAAGCCGCGCGCAAGGCGCTGCTGGCCGGCGTCGACATGGACATGTTCGGCGGCGCCTATATGGAAACGCTGCCCGGCGAGGTTCGCGCCGGGCGCATTCCGACGCGGGTTCTCGATGAAGCCGTGCGCCGCATCCTCCGCGTGAAACTCAAACTCGGGCTTTTCGAGAAGCCGGATGTCGATCCGAAAAAAACCGAGGCGGCGCTTCGCACGCCAGCCGCGCGCGACGCCGCGCGACGCATGGCGCGCGAGTCGATCATCCTGTTGAAGAACGCTGGCGATATTCTTCCCGTGGGAGCGGGAGTGAAATCAATCGCGGTCATCGGCGCGCTGGCGCGGCATGAGGAAGATCGCGTCTGGACCGATCCAGCAGGCATTCCGCGAAAGGAAACGCAAACTCTCCTTGCAGCGATCGAGGAGCGCGCGAAAGGCGCGGTGGTGCGGTACGCGAAAGGCGTCGACGCCTGCGGCGTGCGCTATGAGGAGCGCGAGTCGGCGCTCGAGATCGCGCGCCAATCCGATCTCGTCATCGCGATGCTCGGCGAGGATTGCGAATGGATGGGCGAGGGCGCGTCGCGGACCACGCTCGATCTTCCGGGCGTGCAGCCTGACTTGCTGCGCGATCTCGTCGCGACCGGAAAGCCTGTCGCGCTGGTTCTGGCGACAGGACGGCCGCTCGTGCTGACATGGGCGAACGCGCATGTCGCCGCGATCCTGCAGACGTTTCACGCCGGCACCGAGGGCCGCACGGCGATCGCGGAAATCCTCTTCGGAGAGGTCAGCCCGTCAGCGAAAACGACGATGAGCTTTCCGCGCTCCGTCGGACAGCTCCCGCTCTCGTATGACGTTCTGCCGACGGGACGGCCGCAGAAAATCCGCCAGCGCTACGAGTCGATCTATCTCGACGAAGCCAACGAACCGCTGTTTCCATTCGGCTTCGGACTGAGCTTCACGCGCTTCGCCTACGCCAACCTGTCGCTGTCGCAGAGCCGCGCGGGCCGCGCCGACACGGTGTCCGTGTCGGTCGATGTGAAGAATATCGGCGAACGCGCCGGCCAGGAGATCGTCGAGCTCTATGTTCGCCAGCCGGTCGCGTCCCGGTCGCGTCCGATCCGCCAGCTCAAGGGGTTCGCCAAAGTGTCGCTGGCGCCGGGCGAGACCCGCCGCGTCTCGATTCCGCTGCCCGCGGCGTCGCTCGGCTTTCATGACGAGACGGGACGCTATGCGGTCGAGCCCGGTCGGTTCGACATCTATGTCGGCGGAAGCCTGGCAGCGGATCTGACGGCGGCCCTGGAGGTGTCGCCGTGAACCTCCCGCGCGGCGCGCGCGCATAAACCTTTCCTTCGATGGCGCTGCGAAGAGACAATTCGATCGACTTCTGGCGCGGCGTCGCTCTCGTCTCGATCTTCATCAATCACATATCGGGACTGTGGTTCGAGCGGTTGACCCACCGCAATTTCGGCTTCTCGGATTCAGCCGAACTGTTCGTGTTCCTGGCGGGCTGGTCGCTGCGGATGAGCGTGGCCGGAAGCGACGCTCAGGGCGACAGCATCGTCCGCCTGATGCTGCGGCTCGCGGGCCGTGCTGTGACCCTTTACGCCGCGCAGATCCTGATCACGATGATCGCTCTCGCGATGATCGCGGGCGCTGCGCTCTATCTCGACAATCCGCTGATCCTCGACTGGCACAACGCGGGCGCCGTATTCCACGACCCGGCGCCGACTCATGTCGGGCTCGTCCTCCTGACGCACCAGCTCGGCTATTTCGACATCCTGCCGCTTTACGTGGTTCTGTTCGCCGCCGCGCCGATGATCGCGGCGCTGGGCCGGGCGTCGCCCGGGCTGCTCTTTTTTCTATCGCTTGCGGTCTATCTGCTGGCGCTGACGTTCCGGATCAACGCGCCGACATGGCCCATCGCGGGGGAATGGTTTTTCAACCCCTTCGCCTGGCAGTTCTGTTTCGTGCTCGGCTTCATCATGGCGCGGGAGACTGCGGAGGGGCGGTCGCTCGCCCGGGCCCTGCCGGTCCTGCGCTGGCCTGCGATCGCGTTTCTGCTCGCCTCGCTATGGCTCTGGCGCCACGAAATCACGCCTGATCCGATGAGCGTCCCCGAACCGACCTATTTCTTCATCATCGACAAGAGCTATCTGACGCCCCTGCGGACGCTTCATCTTCTGGCGCTTTGCACCGCTTTTGTTGCCGCATATTCAGGAATCGCCCGATATATTCCCTCTCTGACCGCTTTTGGCTCGGCGCTCGGGAGGAACTCGCTGCAGGTGTTCTGCGTGGGGTCGCTCCTCAGCCTCGCGGCCCAGTTGGTGAGAATCGCCTTTCCTCCCAGCTTCTTGCTGGACAGCGCGATCCTCCTTACGGGCCTGACGGTGATGTGGGGGACAGCATGGCTTTCAGAAGCCAGGGTTCGTTTGCAACGGTCGCGCTCCTCGGGCTGACGGCGGCGCTGGCCGCGCTTCCGGCCCGCGCGGCCGAAGGTCTGGCCGACATCTGCAACGCTCCCCAGGCGCTGATCGCCGCCACCGGTCCCCTGCCTCGGGTGGAAGGCCTTCTCAAGGACCGGCAGCCCGTCAAGGTTCTGGCCATCGGCTCGTCCTCGACGGTCGGCGTCGGCGCGTCCTCGCCGAAGTTCACCTACACCTCCCTGCTCGAAACGGAGCTGGAAAAGGCCTTCAAGGGTCTGGACATCAAGATCGCGACGCGGGGCGTCTCGGGCGAGGTGGCCGAGGGCACGGCCCACCGCATCAAGCTCGAGGCGGCTCTTCTCAATCCCGATCTCGTCCTGTGGCAGGTCGGCACCAACGACGCCCTGTCGCGCATTCCGGTCGCCGACTTCACCCGCACCGTCAGCAAGACGCTGAAATGGCTGAAGGCGCACAGGATCGACGTCGTGCTGGTCGGCATGCAGTACACGAAACAGGTGGCCTCCGACGATCATTACCGGTTGATCAAGGACGCGCTGAAGCAGGTCGCCGCGGAAGAGGGCGTCGCGCTCGTCAAGCGCTACGAGGCGATGAAATACATCGAGGACGCCGCCGGCAAGGAGCCGCTGATCTCGGCCGACAATCTGCATCTGAACGATCTCGGCTATCGCTGCATGGCCGAGCATGTGGCGCGGGTGATCCTCGTCAGCGTTTTCCCGAAACAGAAGCCGCCGACCGCCAGCCTCGCGCCGACGAACTGAACGGCGCCCCAGCTTGGCAGGCGCGCGCCGCCGGGCTACGCCAATCGTCATCCGGGTTTCGGAGCTTGGCGATTGGCCTCAGACGCGACCAGAAAGCACGATCCGCTGTCGGGAACGGCGACCGGCCTCACGCCTGAGGAGGCGGTCAACGAGCTGGAGCTGCGCTACGCGGCCGCGACCGACGCGCTTCGCGGGGCGCTGGACACGTTCTTCAAGGATCGCGAGCCGCCGGGGCCCGCCCTGCGCGCGAGCTATCGCTATCCGGAAATCAAGGTCGATTACCAGCCGAACGGCGTGACGCCCACGAGCCGTCGCGCCTACGCCAAGTTCCCCGCTCCCGGGGTTTACGCCACCACCGTCACCCACCCTTCGGCGTTCCGCGGCTATCTGCTGGAGCAGCTCGAGCCGCTGGTCAGCGAATATGGCGCGATCATTTCAGTCGGCGCGTCGCGGCAGGAAATCCCTTATCCCTATGTCTTCGAACGCGGCGACGAACTCGCGCGCGACGGGGTGACGCCCGCCGAACTCGCGCGCTTCTTCCCCACGCCCAATCTCGCGGCCGTGGGAGACGAAGTGGCCGACGGGCTCTGGGAGCAGGACGAGGAGGCGCCCCGGCCGCTCGCGCTGTTCGACGCGGTGCGGGTCGATTTCTCCCTGCGCCGCCTCGTCCACTATACCGGCACAGACTGGCGCGCGATCCAGCCCTGGATCCTGCTGACGAACTATCATCGCTATGTGGACCAGTTCATCGCCTGGGGGCTGGCCCAACTTCGCCAGGACAACAGGTTCGAGGCGCTGACGCTGCCGGGCGGCGTGGAGATCACCCGCGACGCTTCGGACGAAGAGGCCGCCGCCCTGGCGGCCGGATCGCAATGGCACCGCTTTCAGATGCCGGCCTATCACCTGCGCGCGCCCGGCGGCGGCGTGACGCTGGTCAATATCGGCGTCGGGCCGGCCAACGCCAAGAACATGTGCGACCATCTGGCGGTGCTGCGGCCGCATTGCTGGCTGATGGTCGGCCATTGCGGCGGCCTTCGGCAGGCGCAACAGATCGGCGACTATGTGCTCGCGCACGCCTATCTGCGCGAAGACCATATTCTCGACGATGTGGTGCCGCCGGCGATTCCCGTCCCGGCGCTGGCCGAGGTGCAGGTCGCGCTGCAGGATGCGGCGCGCATCGTGACCGGCGATTCCGGCGAGCAGCTGAAACAGCGGCTCCGCACCGGCACCGTCGTCACCTATGACGACCGCAACTGGGAATTGCGCTGGAGCCAGGAGCGCCGGCGCATCAACCTCTCCCGCGCCATCGCGGTCGACATGGAATCGGGCACCATCGCCGCGCAGGGCTTTCGGTTTCGCGTGCCCTACGGAACGCTGCTGTGCGTGTCAGACAAGCCGCTGCATGGCGAAATCAAGCTGCCTGGCGCCGCCAACGCCTTCTATGACCGCGCGGTGAGCCAGCACCTGCAGATCGGCCTGAAAGCGATCGACCTTCTGAAGACGCGCCGCAGCGAGCTGCATTCGCGCAAGCTCCGCGCTTTCGACGAGCCGCCGTTCCGCTGAGCGCCGGACATGCTTTGCATAGGCATTTAGTCTGATGGTCTGGAACGCCGCTTGCACTGATCGGCGAAGCGGCGTGGGATCATGTGAGGCGGGCGACGAAGCCCAAAGAGGAGGCAGGGATGACGAAATGGACAGCCGGCGCGCTGGCGCTGGGATTCGCCTTGTGGAGCGCAGGCGCCAGCGCGCAGACCAAGGTTTCGATCGGCATTTCAGGCTGGACGGGATTCGCCCCGCTGGTGCTGGCGAAAGAGGCGGGCATCTTCGCCAAAAACGGCGTCGACGCCACGATCAAGAAAATCCCGCAGGGAACGCGGCATCTCGCCATCGCCTCGGGCGACGTTCAATGCGCGGCGACCACGGTGGAGACCTGGATCGTGTGGAACGCGAATGGCGTCGCGACCAAGCAGCTTTTCCAGCTCGACAAATCCTACGGCGCCGACGGCATGGCGACCCGCGCCGCGACCGCCTCCATCAAGGACCTCAAGGGCAAGACGGTCGCGGCCTCCGCGCCGGGCACCTCGCCCTATTTCGCGCTCGCCTGGATGCTCAAGGAAAACGGCATGACGCTGAAGGACGTCACGGTCGTCAACATGGAGCCGGGCCCCGCCGCGCAGGCGTTCCTCGCCGGCCAGAACGACGCCGCGATGACCTATGAGCCCTACCTCTCGGCCGTGCGAGACAAGCCCGACGCAGGCAAGATCATCGCGACGACGCTCGATTATCCGATGGTGATGGACACCTTCGGCTGCACGCCGAAATTCATCAGCGAGAACGAAGCAGCGGTCCGCGCGATCGTGAAGAGCTATTATGAGGCGCTCGACATGATCAAGACCGATCAGAAGAAGGCCTATGACATCATGGGCGCGGACGTGAAGCAGTCGGGCGAGCAGTTCGGCAAGTCGGCGGGCTTCCTGCGCTGGTCCGACGCCGCCGGCAACAAAGCTTTCTTCTCCGGTGAATGGCAGACCTTCACCAACAAGGCCGCCGACCTGCTGCTTGAGATGGGCCTGATCAAGCAGAAGCCGGACGTTGCGACGCTCGTCGACACCCGCTTCGCCGCCGGCGGCGGAAGCTGATCGCGCTTGAACGCCGGCGTCCCCGGAGCCGATCCGGGGACGTTCAGCCGCAAGCCGCTCACAGCCGCCCAAATGAAGCGCTCGCGGCAAGCGCCGTTTCAACGACGCTCCTGATCTCCGACAAGGCCGGCGCGCGCCGACGTCATGAACCCGCTCCAACCCGTATGAAACCTCTTCAGCCCGTCTCCGCATCGGCGCGCGCGCTCTATGGCGTCTCTTTCTTCGTTCTTTTCGTCGCTGTCTGGAGCGCCGCGACCTTCGGCGGGTTCGTGCCGCCGCTGTTTCTCGCCAGCCCGCTCGCGATGGTGGGGGAGGGCGCCAATCTTCTCATCCATCACGGATTCGTTTTCGACATCGCGGTTACCGTCTGGCGCGTCGTCGGCGGCTTCATTCTCGCCGCCGCGATCGCGCTGCCGCTTGGCGTGATGATGGGCGCCTACAAGCCGATCGAGGCCTTCTTCGAGCCGTTCGTTTCATTCGCGCGCTATCTGCCGGCGTCGGCGTTCATTCCGCTCCTGATCCTGTGGGCGGGCATCGGCGAGACCCAGAAACTTCTGGTGATCTTCATTGGCTCGTTTTTCCAGCTCGTGCTGATGATCGCCGTCGCGGTGGGCGGCGTGCGTCGCGACCTGGTGGACGCCGCCTATACGCTCGGCGCCAGCGACCGCTCGCTCGTGACGCGCGTTCTGCTTCCCAATGCGGCGCCGGAAATCGCCGAGATTCTGCGCATGGTGCTGGGCTGGGCGTGGACCTATGTCATCGTCGCGGAATTGATCGGCTCATCGTCCGGCATCGGCCACATGATCACCGACAGTCAGGCGTTGCTGAACACGGGGCAGATCATTTTCGGGATCATCGTGATCGGGATCATCGGATTGATCTCGGATTTCCTGTTCAAGGCGGCGAACGAACGCCTGTTTCCCTGGGCGCGGCTGTGAAAGCGCGCGCATGAGCAAGCTGTCCATCGAAGGAGTCGGCAAGCTGTTTCCCGCGCGTCGCGGGGCGCAGCCGACGCGCGCGCTGACGCCGACTTCGCTCGCCATCGCGGACAATGATTTCATCACCATTCTGGGCCCGTCCGGCTGCGGAAAATCCACGCTGCTGCGCGTCGTCGCGGGGCTTGAGACGGCGTCAGAGGGGCGCGTGCTGCTCGATGGCGCGCCGGTGACGGGTCCGGGCGCAGATCGCGGCATGGTGTTCCAGAGCTATACGCTGTTTCCGTGGCTGACGATCGAGGACAATATCGCGTTTGGACTACGCGAACGCGGGGCGCCGGAAGCCGAACGGCGCGACGCCGCCCGGCGATGGGCGGAGCGCGTCGGATTGAAGGGGTTCGAGCGGCACTATCCACGGCAATTGTCGGGCGGCATGCAGCAGCGCACGGCGATCGCGCGCGCGCTCGCGAACGATCCGAAAATCCTGCTGCTGGACGAGCCGTTCGGAGCGCTCGACAATCAGACCCGCGCGCTCATGCAGGAAATGCTGCTCGGCATCTGGGAACGCGAGCGCAAGACCGTGATCTTCGTCACCCATGATGTCGAGGAGGCGATCTTCATGGCCTCCCGGGTCGTCGTGATGACGGCGCGTCCCGGCCGCATCAAGGCTGACATCGCAGTCAATCTGCCTCACCCGCGGCCTTACACCATCAAGACGAGCGCGGATTTCGTTGCGCTGAAAGAGCGGCTCGTGGAAGAGATTCGCGCCGAGGTGGTCGGCCTGGCGCACTGATCCGCCGGACCTTGCCGCCCAGCGCGCCTGATCGCCGCGGAGCCGCAGCTATCGCCAGCGTCCGTAATCGCGGGTGAGACGGTCATTGATGGCCGCATTCAGCTCCGGCGTCGGCTGATACGTCACGCATCCAGCCAGGCACAGCGCCAGCGAAAGAGCCAGTAGGGCCAGTTTCATGAGTCACCCGATGGAAACAAACCGGCGGCGATTCGGCGAAGCCGCCATGGGACTGCCGCCATAGAAGAACAACGATGCGGCGTCACCGGAAAACAAGCTCGCGCCTGCGCGACCATGATCCGAGTATCATCCGGCCGCCGACAATTGGCAGGCCAAACGGCCGTCAGGCGCGCGGATCGCGACGGGTTTCGACGCTCTGGAGCCAGTCTGTCACGCTTTCGCGCGCGACGATGATGACAAAGGCGAGAGCGGCGAACAACGCTCCCAGCGTCGAAAGGTCCGAAGCGATCGTCATGGCCGCCCTCCTTGCCGAGCAATGTTCGGGGGCGGCTGCGGTTCCGCGAACGGTGACAAAATAACGCGGACAAGCCCGGCCAGTCACATCGCGGGAGTCAATCGCCCTTCCGGCAAGCGCGTCAGGACGCTGCGGCCACGCGCGTGTCAGGAAAGCGCAGCGCCTTCGGGCCGATATTCAGTCCGATCTGCAGGCTGTCCGCGATTCGATGGGCGCGGTCGATGAAGGTGTCGGCCGCCTCTCCCGCGCAAAGCTCGCGGACGGTCGTCTCGAACAGATCGAGCCAGCGCCCGAAGTGCGCCGGCGTCAGACCAAGCGCCTGATGCGCGGCGTGCGGTCTTCCCCGATAACGCCCGCTCGTCAAGGTGACGGAGGACCAGAAATCCACCATCGCCGCGAGATGCCTGTCCCACCGGCCGCTGAGACGCGCCTCGAAGATCGGCCCCAGCGTCTCGTCCGCGCGCACGCGCGCGTAGAAGTCATGGACCAGGCGCTCGACGAGCTGCTCTGAAATGTCCCGAGGGCGCGCGTTGCTTTCCATGTTCTTCAAACAGGTATTTCTGATGCATCTTTCTTTACGCCGCGCTCCTGAGATTGTAAACCTCGCTCAGGAGGCTCCATGCGGTTGACCGCCCATACCGACTATGGCCTGCGAGTGCTGATGACGCTCGCCGTCATCAGCGACCGTCTCGTGACGATCGAGGAGCTCGCCGACCGCCATAAGATCTCGCGAAACCATCTGATGAAGGTCGCGCAAACCCTGGTCGGGCTTGGTCTTGTGGAAAGCGTGCGCGGGCGCGGCGGCGGGCTGCGGCTCGCGCGCGATCCGGCAACGCTTCGCATCGGCGCCGTCGTCCAGGCGCTTGAGACTGACATGGGGCTCGTCGCATGCCTGGGCGATGATGCGAGCTCCTGCGTTCTCAGCGGCGCCTGCCGCCTGACCGCGGCGCTGAAGCGCGCCATGACAGCCTTTCTGGCGGAGCTCGACCACATCACGCTGCGGGATCTCGCCGACAATCGCACGCTTCTGCGCCGGCGCCTCAAGGCGGCGGCATGAACGCCCGCTTGCGCCAGACAGCGGCGGCGAAAGCGACAGCCACGACGACAGCGGCGAGCGCTTCCCCGTCGCGCGGTCCTTCTCCTCCCGTCGCCCGCGATCTGCGCGGCGATCTTGAGTTTGACGCGAACGATCTCGCCCGTCGGTTCAATCTCCCCATCGATGTGTGGCTGCGGCAGATCGCGGCCGGGCTCGTCAGGAGCCGTGTGGAGATCGGTCAGGGAGAGGATCGGGGGCGACAGCGCGTCAGCCTTCGCGCCGGCAACCGAGTCTGGCGCGCGATCCTGGATGCGGAAGGCCGCATCGAGAGCGAGCAGATGACCTTCGTGCAACCGCGCTCAGGCGCGGCGAAAGAGTGAGATCCCTGCGATGACGGCGGATGCGGCGCCCTTGGCCCTTCAGACACAACGACCAACGCGCGTCGGCGCGCTGCTGGTTCTGATCGCGGCGACGCTTTGGGCGGGGATGCTGATCGGCGTTTCCTTTATCGCGACCCCGGTGAAATTCCTGGCGCCGAGCCTGACATTGCCGGTCGCCCTTGATGTAGGGCGGCAGACTTTCTTGTTGTTCTCGAGGATCGAGATCGGCTGCGCGGCCGCGCTTTTGCTATTCACCCTGCTTGGCGCGCGTCGTTTCGCCGCCATCGCCATCGCCGCGCTTCTCGCCGCAGCGGTGGGCGCCGAAGTCGCATGGCTGCTTCCGGCGCTCGATGCGCGCGTGTCGGCGATCATCGCGGGCCAGTCGCCGCCGCCCTCTCAACTGCATTTGATGTATGTGATGCTCGAGGCGGCTAAGCTTGCTCTGCTTGGCGCATCGGTCGCGTTGTCCGTGCGCGCCCTCAGTCGGGCTGCTGTACGACCTGAAGGATGGTGAGGCGATGCGTACGGCCGTCGCGCGCTTTCCAGTCGATGGATTGCCCTGCCTTGAGGCCGATGAGGGCTGCGCCAATCGGCGTCAGGATCGAAATCCGGCCCGCCTCGATGTCCGCGTCTCCGGGATAGACCAGGGTGACCTGGCGCTCCTGATCGTCCGCGCGATAGCTCACGGTCGAGCCCATGCGGACCACGTTGGGCGGCGGTTTTTTTCCGACAACCACCGTCGCGCGTTCAAGTTCGGACAGGAGTTCGTCAGCGACGTCGGGATTTTTCTCCATCACGGCGTTGGCGAGCGCCACGAGACGGGTGTGCTCGTCATCTCCGAGCAGAATGGACGGGAGTTTTTGTTGACGCATGATCAGCCTCTTGTCATCGCCGCTTCGCGATGCCGAAGGGCGTTGTTATGTGAACGGAAAAAGATAGCGCGCTGTTCGGTCGTCAGCGATCGGGAAAGCCGATCGACGGCCGCGCCCCGGAGTCCAGAGCGCGTGAAGCCGGACGCCGGGGTCAATCACCCGCGATAGGGAGGACCTGATTTTGAAAGGGCGCGAACGTAAACATCATAAAACGAGTCTGCCGTCTTTGCCTGTCATGTCAAGCAACGCCGTCGTCGGTCGGCGACGCGCCGGCGCTCAGGCGCAGCGCCGCCAGACTCGCCGGTCCGGCGCTTTCGCTCCATCACGCGACCGGCGGGAGGACTGAATGGCGAAGACTCCGACGCCGCCTGCAGGCGAAGCCCATGATTATTCATCTCCTCCCTGTTTCATGCATGAGATCGATCCCGCCTATTCCGGGCTTTCCATCGATCCTCAGCAATGGAAGGACGTGGCGCGCTGGCGAAAGGCCGAACGAGAGAGAATGATCGCGGCGCGGCTGGCGATGTCGGCCGAGGTCCGGCGACGTTTCACCGAAGAGATCGCCCGTCGCCTCGACGCGCTCCTCGGCGAGATTCACGGCCGGACGGTGAGTCTCTATTGGCCGTTCAGAGGCGAACCTGATCTTCGCGACTGGATGGAGACGGTGTGGCGGCGCGGCGGCGTCTGCGCGCTCCCCGTCGTGGAGCGCAAGGCGGCGCCATTGACCTTCCGCTCATGGCGGTCCGGAGAACCTCTCGAGAAAGGCGTCTGGAACATTCCGTTTCCGGCGAACGGCCGCGCGGTCAGGCCGGATGTCGTGATCGCGCCCGTCGTCGGTTTCGATCGGGGCTGCTATCGCCTCGGCTATGGCGGCGGATTTTTTGATCGCACGCTCGCCTCGCTGTCACCAAAGCCAATCGCGATCGGGGTCGGCTATGGCGCGCAAGAGACGCCGAGCATCTATCCTCAAAACCATGACGTCCCGATGCGGGCGATCCTTACCGAAAACGAGACGATCAGCGCTTCCTAAAACGGCGTGCGGCGGAACGATCGCGACGTAACGCTGACGGACGGTAGCCGCGTCTCAATGTCTCGCGGCGGCGCGCATGTCGCGCGCGCGCCGCAAGCCCGGTTGTTTGTACGCCTACAAGCTGCGCGCGCTGCGCGCGCGCTGCGATCAAAGCTTGCCGATCCAGTCGACGATCTGATTGACCGCGACCACCGGCGTCTGCTGGTGATTGGCGGCGACCTCGATGCGCGTTCCCGTCGAATAGGGCGCGCGATCGCTCATCGCCGGCCGGTCGGCGGAGCCGATCACCCACAACACCGGCGTGCGGACGCCGCTCGCGCGCGCCGCGTTCGCGGCCGGGCCGGACGGATCGAAAAAGCTCAGATAGGCGTCGGCGGTGGTGGTGACAGGGAAGGTCCGTCCCTGGTTGAAATCCATGAATTTGGCGCGCCGCGATCCTTCCCCGGCCGCGACCATTTTCCTTGCCTGGTCGAGGCTGTCGCCGGTGGTCGTCGAGATGAAATCCGGCCGATGTCCGGGCGCCATCGCAACGACGCCATCCACGCCGCCCTGCGCCGCGGCGTATCCGAGCGACACGTTGGCGCCGAGGCTGTGCCCCGCGAGCACGATCTTTCGCGCGCCCCTGCTGCGCGCTGCGTTGACGGCGGAAGCGACCTCGCCGAGCGTCTGGTCGTAGGTGCGGTATCCGCCGGTCCAGGACATGCGGGGCAGGCTGACTGCGGCTCCTTCGCGCCGCAGCGCGGCCGCGAGCGGTTGCAGCGGCCCCTGTCCGCCGGCTTTGCCGTGAATGAGGATGACGGCGACGCCCGAGAGTGGGGCGGCCCGGGCAGGCGCCGCGGCGGCTGCGACGCCGAAGGCGAGCGCGCCGACAAGGCTGCGGCGGTCGATTGCGATCATGACATGCTCCCGATGCGGTTGTTCTTCTGTCGTTCGGGGCTATTCCCCCGGCCGGGCGTCCTACATCGTCCTCGTCAACATTCTCTTGAGGCGCGCTGCGCGCTTGCGAGGAATGAACGGCCCATCCCGCGCGGCGGCCGATGCGCCGCGATTTTTCTCCGGTCCACGGACGCATGTCGCATGACCAGCGCCAGCGCCTGGCGGCGGCGCGTTCAACGGCCCGGCGCGGCCGGCCGCGTTCGACTTTCGAGGCATGTCTGAAAAAATGGTGCGGGCGGTCGGACTCGAACCGACATTCTGTCGCCAGAGGCGGATTTTGAGTCCGCTGCGTCTACCAGTTCCGCCACGCCCGCACTGGGCCGCCGCTCTCAGCCTGTCCGCTTGGCGCCGCATCGGCGCTTCGCATTGCAAGGCCGCTGCGGCCGCCTTCTACTCAACTTCCTGTTTCGCAACAGAATTTCACTTCGCCGGAGGACTCTGTCGCATGCTGACGGCCGCTTCCGGGTCGCGCGTCCGCCAACGTCCCGCAAGGGACCGCCCGACCTGTAGGATGGCCGGCGGGCGGCGGTCAACCGACATGGTAGAAGAGGCCCGCGCGGCGGAGCGCCGTCTCGCGCGATCGTGCGGCGGGCGTTTGGCCGCAATGGACAGAGTCTCGCGCGAACGGTAACCCCGCGTCATGTTCCGCCCCCTCTATGACTGGGTTCTCAGGCTGTCCGAGAGCCGACGCGCGCCGCAGGCGCTCGCGGCCGTCTCCTTCGCGGAAAGCTCCTTCTTCCCCATTCCGCCCGACGTCATGCTCGTGCCGATGGTCATGGCCAAGCCCGAGCGCGCCTGGTTCTACGCCGCGATCTGCACCGCCGCCTCGGTGCTGGGCGGGATCCTCGGCTACGCCATCGGCATGTTCGCCTACAGCACGGTCGGGCTGTGGCTGATCAACTTCTACGGCTACGGCGACAGGGTCGGCGACTTTCTCGCGCTCTATCGCGAATGGGGCGCGCTCATCATCCTGATCAAGGGGCTGACGCCGATCCCCTACAAGCTCGTGACCATCGCGTCGGGAATCGCGGGCTATGATTTTGTCTGGTTCGTCGTGCTGTCTCTGATCACGCGCGCGCTGCGCTTCTTCATGGTCGCCGGCGCGCTCAACCTGTTCGGACCGGCGATCCGCCGCTTCATCGAGAACAATCTCACGCTGGTCGGCACGCTGACAGTGGCCAGCCTGGTGGGCGGCTTCCTCGTGATCAAGTTTTTGATATGAGCGCTCTTTCGACGTCGCCCTCCGTTCAGGGACGGAGCGTCCGCATGGTCGCGGCGGCGGCGGCCGTCGCGCTGGCGGCGACCATCATCGGCGCATGGATTTTCCAGGCTGTCGGCTACGCGCCATGCAAGCTCTGCCTGGAGCAGCGCTACGCCTACTACGCCGGCGTTCCCCTCGCCGCGCTCGCCGCGCTGTCCGCGCCGTCGCAGCCGAAGCTGGCGCGGCTCATCCTGCTGATCGTCGGGCTGATGCTGGCGGCGAACGCCGTGTTCGGCGTCTATCACGCCGGGGTCGAATGGGGCTGGTGGGCCGGCCCGACGGACTGTTCACCGGCCGGCGGCGCGAGCGCCCTGCCGGGGCAGGCGGGCAATCTGCTGCAGCAGATGCAGACCGCGCGGGTGGTCAATTGCAGCGAGGCCGCGCTGCGGATTCTCGGCCTGTCGCTGGCCGGCTGGAATGCGGTGATCTGCGCCGTTCTCGCCGTCGTCTCGCTGCGCGCGGCGGCGCGGGGCTGAGCTTACGGTTCGAGCTCGCTGTCCCAGTAGAGATAGTCGAGCCAGCTTTCATGCAGATAGTTGGGCGGGAACAGCCGGCCATTGGCGTGAAGCTGGCTCAGGGACGGCTGGAAGGGCCATTGCAGCGGCCGCATCTGGGCCTGGTCGGGCATCTTGTCGCCCTTCCGCAGATTGCAGGGCGAGCAGGCGGCCACGACATTCTGCCATGTCGTCTGGCCTCCGCGCGAGCGGGGGACGACGTGATCGAAGGTCAGGTCCTCGCGCGCGCCGCAATATTGGCAGGCGAAGCGGTCGCGCAGGAACACATTGAAGCGCGTGAAGGCCGGATGCCGGGACGGCTTCACATAGCTCTTCAGCGACACCACCGAGGGCAGCTTCATCGAGAAGCCGGGCGAACGCACCTCGCGGTCATATTCGGACACGATGTTCACGCGGTCCATGAACACCGCCTTGATGGCGTCCTGCCAGCTCCACAATGACAAGGGATAGTAACTCAGCGGCCGGTAGTCGGCGTTGAGAACAAGCGCCGGACAGGCTTCCGGCGAGGCGACAGGCGCGACGTGGATCGTCAACGACTTATCCTAGCGCCGGATCCGCGAATCCGGCTCCGGCCACACTGTAGGCGGAACACGACGGGATTGTGAAGCGGGACGCACTGACGCGCCCGCCCGACTCTCAAGGCGGTCGAAGACAGCTATCCGGCCGCCCCTCGCCGCCGTTTGCAGGGGGCGCATCGGCGCGTCATTGTGGCCGTCAGGGGCGCGCCATGACCATTCCCTTTTCTCCCCAGACGCAGGCGGCGGCGCTGAAGCGGCAGGGCTATGTCTGCGCGAGCTGCGGAAGCCGCATCTGGGTCGCCGGCCGGAGGGGCGCCGCCAGCCATCGGTTCGGCGAAGGCTCGGAGGGGCATCATGTCATCCCGTTCGAGGGGATGAACGGTCCGAATTCCGTCGAGAATTGCGTCGTTCTGTGCAAGTCCTGCCATAACAGCGCCCATCAGGGCGGCCGGTTCGCCGATATCGATGTTTATTCCGACCTTCCCGGGCACAAGAAGCGCGTCAGTCCGGCCGTGATGGCCGAGATGATTGAATCGGTCGCGGACGACTATCCTCACTACCGCAAGCCCTAGACGCCGTATCCGGCGGGCGCCTTGCTTGCCTCCCCGGTTCCTATCGTCTATGGGCCTGCCCGCGCCCCCCAGACACCCCTGGAGGCAGGGGCGCGGCCGCAGGGCGCCTCAGGCTCCATGTGGATGGCCGCCGGCTTCGGCGGCTTTTTGCTGAAACCAAACCCAGGATGTTCCGCTATGGCTTCTCCGAAAGCTCTGAAGGCGGCGTCGCGCGAAAAGGTCGGCAAGGGGGCCGCCCGCGCAGTTCGCCGAGACAACCAGATTCCTGCCGTCATCTATGGCGGCGGCGAGGCTCCCACCCCGATCAGCCTCGACTTCAAGATCGCCAATCAGCTCGTCTACGCCGGCCACTTCCTGACCACGGTGTTCGAGATCGAGGTCGGCGGCAAGACAATCCGCGCGCTGCCGCGCGATTACCAGCTCGACAGGGTCAAGGACACGGTCGTGCATATCGACTTCCTGCGCCTGAACGCGGGCCAGACGGTGCGCGTGTTCGTGCCCGCCCACTTCGTCAATCATGACCAGTCGCCGGGCATCAAGCAGGGCGGCGTTCTGAACGTCGTCCGCCACGAAGTCGAGTTCGTCGTTCCGGCGGACGCGATTCCTGAATCGATCACGGTCGATCTCTCCGGCCTCGAGATCAACGACGCCGCGCGCATCTCTGGCGTCAAGCTGCCGGAAGGGGTTCGCCCGGTGATCCGCGACCGCGATTTCGTGATCGCGAACATCGCGCCGCCGATCAAGGAAGAGGCGACTCCGGCGGCGGACGCCGCCGCGGCTCCGGCGGCTGCGCCTGCGGCCGAGGCCAAGAAGTAATCGGCCCAAGCCGCTTGCTTTCGTCAAACGGGCCGCTCACACAGCGGCCCGTTCCTTTTGGCGTCCCATGAGCGACAGACGCATTCTCTTCGTCGGCCTCGGCAATCCGGGCGGCCGCTACGCCATGAACCGCCACAACATCGGATTCATGGCGGCGGACGCGATCGCGCGCGCGCACGGCGCCGGCCCCTGGAAAACGCGGTTCCACGGCGATTGCGCCGATGCGGCGATCGCCGGCGAGCGCATCCTCCTTCTCAAGCCCCAGACCTTCATGAACGAATCCGGGGTCGCGGTGGCGGCGGCCGCCAAATTCTTCAAGATTCCGGCGAAGGACGTGGTCGTGTTCCATGACGAACTCGATCTTGCGCCCGCCAAGCTGCGCGTGAAGCAGGGCGGCGGCGACGCCGGCCATAACGGCCTTCGCTCGATCTCGGCCCATATCGGCGGGACCTATCGCCGCGCGCGGATGGGCATCGGTCATCCCGGGGACAAGGCGCTTGTCCATCATTATGTCCTGAGCGATTTCGCCAAGGCGGAAGAGCCCTGGGTCAAGGCTCTTTGCGGAGCCTGCGCGGAGTTCGCGCCATGGCTGGCGAAGGGCGACGACGGGCGCTTCCAGAACGACGTGGCGCTCGCGATGCAGAAAGCCGGCTTCAGCGACGTGAAGCGGGTCGGTCAGCCCGGCGCGAGCGGCGCCTCGACGGCTTGACGATCATCGATCCCTTCAAGATGGAACCGTGTGACATCTGTTCCACCATAGCGGTTGAGTGACCATGGGTTTCAAATGCGGCATCGTCGGCCTGCCGAACGTCGGCAAATCGACGCTCTTCAACGCGCTGACGCAGACCGCCGCGGCGCAGGCGGCCAATTATCCGTTCTGCACCATCGAGCCGAATGTGGGCGACGTCGCCGTGCCGGACGAACGGCTCGATTCGCTCGCGGGAATCGCGCGCTCGCAGCAGACCGTCCCGACGCGCCTGACCTTCGTCGACATCGCCGGCCTCGTGCGCGGCGCCTCGAAAGGGGAGGGGCTCGGCAACCAGTTTCTCGGCAACATCCGCGAATGCGACGCCATCGCCCATGTGGTGCGCTGCTTCGAGGACGGCGACATCACCCATGTCGAGGGCCGGATCGATCCGGTCGCCGATATCGAGACGATCGAAACGGAGCTGATGCTCGCCGATCTCGAATCGCTCGAGAAGCGCGTCACGGCGCTGGAAAAGAAGGCGCGCGGCGGCGACAAGGAGTCGGCGCAGCAGCTCGACCTCGTCACGCGCGCGCTGACGCTGCTGCGCGACGGCAAGCCGGCGCGGCTCGTCTCGGTGAAGGCCGATGAGCGCAAGGCCTTCGACATGCTTCAGCTTCTGACCGCGAAGCCGGTTCTCTATGTCTGCAATGTCGAGGAGGCGTCGGCGGACAAGGGCAACGCCTTCTCCGACAAGGTCGCGCAGCGCGCGAAAGAGGAAGGCGCAAAGAGCGTCGTCGTTTCGGCCAAGATCGAGAGCGAGATCGCGGTGCTGCCGCCGGAAGACCAGAAGGACTATCTCGACGCGGTCGGCCTCGCCGAGCCCGGCCTCAACCGCGTGATCCGCGCCGGCTACGAGCTGCTCGGCCTCATCACCTACTTCACCGTGGGGCCGAAGGAGGCGCGGGCCTGGACGATCACGCTGGGAACGCGCGCGCCGCAGGCGGCCGGCGTCATCCACACGGATTTCGAGAAGGGCTTCATCCGCGCCGAGACGATCGCCTACGACGATTATGTCTCGCTCAACGGCGAGGCGGGCGCGCGGGACGCCGGCAAGCTCAGGCTGGAAGGCAAGGATTACACGGTCGCCGACGGCGACGTGATGCATTTCCGGTTCGCCAACTGACAACGGGGGCCGCCATGCCGCGCTGGACATTCGAGGATCTGACGGTCGGCCTGCGGCTGGAATGCGCGCCGCATGCTATGACGCGCGAGGAGATGATCGCGTTCGCCAAGGAGTATGACGCGCAGCCTTTCCATATCGACGAAGACGCGGCGAAAGCGAGCTTCTTCGGCGGCCTGGTCGCGTCCGGCTGGCACACCGCCTCGCTCGTCATGCGCGCGATCGCGGAGCGATTCCTGCTCGACAGCTCCGGCCTTGGCGCGCCTGGCGTCGACGAACTGAAATGGCTGCGCCCCGTGCGCGCGGGCGACGTCATCACGCCCGTGATCGACATCATCGACAGAAAGGAATCGCGCTCGCGACCGGAGATGGGGCTGGTGCGCATGCGCATCACCACGTCGAACCAGCGCGGCGAGCCTGTGATGACCCAGGAAAACTGGGTCATGTTCGGCCGCCGCGCGCAGGCGATGTGAGGCCGCCATGCTGAACTTCTACGAAGACGTCGCCATCGGCTCGCGGATCGATCTCGGATCGTGGCGCTTCACGTCCGAGGACATCATCCGCTTTGCGCGACAGTTCGATCCGCAGCGCTTCCATCTCAGCGAGGAGGGCGCGGCGCAGACGCCGTTCGGCCGCCTCTGCGCGTCCGGATGGCACACCGCCTGCATCTACATGAAACTCACCGTCGCAAGGCGCGACGAGGCGGAAAAAGCCGCGCGGGCCGGCGGAACAACGCTTGCCCGCCTCGGCGGATCGCCGGGCTTCAAGGATCTGCGATGGATCAAGCCGGTCTACGCCAACGACGTGATCGCCTACTCGACAACCATCGTGGACAAGCGCCTGTCCGCCTCCATGCCGGAGTGGGGCATCCTGTCCTTTCTCAACGACGGCGTGAATCAGTCCGGCGACAAGGTTTTCGAGTTCAAGGGAACCGTGTTCGTCGAGCGCCGCGACAAGGGCGCGTGATCACGGCATCAACTGGCCGCCATTCACCTCGATGATCTGGCCGTCGACATAGCTGCTGAGCGTCTCGGACGCGAGATAGAGGAACGCGCCGACGCATTCCTCCGAGACGCCGAGGCGGCCCATCGGCACGGTCTGGCGCATCGACTCCAGCTGCGCGGCGTTCGACCAGCGATCGTGAAACGGCGTCTCGATCACGCCCGGCGACACCGCGTTGACGCGAATCTTCATCCCGACCAGCTCCTTGGCCATGCCTCTGGTGAAGGCGCTGACAAAGGCCTTCGAGGCCGCGTAAATGATCGCGCCGCCGCCGCCGCCATGCCGGGCCGCGATGGACGTCACGTTGATGATCGACCCGCCGCCGGTCTTCGCCATCAGCGGCGCGACCTCGCGCGTCATCGCGAACACGGACCAGGCGTTGAGGCGCATGACATTCTCATAGTGCGCGTCGCTCATTTCGGTGGTGGCGACGCGGCCGAGCATGCCGCCGGCATTGTTCACCAGCACGTCGATGCGGCCGAACCGCTCCATGGTTTGCGCGACGATGGCCTTCACATCGTCGGATTTCGTGACGTCGCCACGGATCGCCACGGCTTCGGCGCCGTGGCTCACGATATCGGCGACGACCGTCTCGGCGGCGGCCTTGCTGGCGTTGTAATGGACGACGACCTTCGAGCCCTCGAAGGCGAAGCCCTTGGCGGCCGCCGCGCCGATGCCGGTGCTGGCGCCCGTGATCAAAACCACCTTGTCCTTGAGATCGGGAATCATGGCGTGTTCTCCCTGAGCTTTCTTCAGTGTCCTGCAAAAGAAACGAGCGTGCGAACCGGCACGTCCAGCGCGCGTATCTTCGCCGCGCCGCCGAGATCGGGCAGGTCGATGACGAAACAGGCGGCGACGACATCGGCGCCGATCTGTTTCAGCAGCTTCACCGCGCCTTCCGCCGTTCCGCCGGTGGCGATGAGGTCATCGACAAGGATCACTTTCTCGCCGGGGCGGACGGCGTCCTTGTGCACTTCCATCTGATCGACGCCATACTCCAGCGAATAGGCGACGCTGACCGTCTCGTGCGGCAGCTTTCCCTTCTTGCGGATCGGTACGAAGCCCGACGAGAGCTGATGCGCGATGGCGCCGCCAAGAATGAAGCCGCGCGCCTCGACGCCGGCGACCTTGTCGATCTTCGAGCCGGCCCAGGGATGCACCAGTTCGTCCACCGCGCGCCGGAACGCGCGCGCGTCGCCGAGCAGCGTGGTGATGTCGCGGAACAGGATTCCCGGCTTGGGATAATCGGGGATGGTGCGGATGGACGCGATGAGGTCGTTCATGGGGCTTCGCGCAAACAGGTTCAATGCAGAAGAACGCGCCCTGCGACGGCGTCCAGCTTCTTCACCAGCGCCGGATCGCGCGCGTCAGGCGCCGTGATCAGCGCGTGGTCGAGCGCGTTGCGCGAGCCGGCCGGGCAGGGGTCGCACTCGGACGGAAAATCGGCGGCGAGGCGCGCGACGAGGCGGCGGGCTTTTTCCGTGTTGCCATGCATGACCTCGATGACGCTCTTCACGTCGACGGCGCCATGCTCCTCATGCCAGCAGTCATAGTCCGTCACCATCGCGACCGTGGCGTAGGCGATCTCCGCCTCGCGCGCGAGCTTCGCCTCCGGCGTCGCGGTCATGCCGATCAGGTCGTAGCCCTGCGCCTTGTAGGTCAGGGATTCCGCGAGGGACGAGAATTGCGGCCCCTCGATCACGACAAGCGTTCCGCCGCGCACGCAGTCGATTCCCTCCGCTTTCGCCGCCGCGGCGAGCCGGTCGACCAGCGGCGGACTGACGGGATGCGCCATCGACACATGGGCCACGCAGCCATCGCCGAAGAAGCTCGTCGCGCGGCCGACGGTGCGGTCGACATATTGATCGACGAGCACGAACCAGCCGGGCGCCAGCCTCTCCTTGAACGAGCCGACGGCCGACAGCGAAACGAGGTCGGTGACGCCGAGACGCTTCATCGCGTCGATATTGGCGCGGTAATTGATTCCCGAGGGCGACAGCCGGTGGCCGCGTCCGTGGCGAGGAAGAAAGACGACCTCGCGGCCGGCGACGCGGCCGATGCGCAGGACATCAGAGGGTTCGCCCCAAGGGCTCGCGACCTTCTCCTCGCGCACATCCTCGACGCCAGGAAGGTCATAAACGCCCGAGCCGCCAATCACGCCGAGAATGGCTTTGGACATGGGCGACTCCGGATGGATGGCGAATGAAAAGCAGCGAATGGCGAATGATAACAGCAAACGGGGCGCAGGGAGCCAGGAGATCCGGATGCGACGCCCAAAAACTTTCTATTTTCTACTCGCTACTCCCCACTCGCCACTCGCTATTCGCTTCTGACTACCGCGTCGGCACCGGATGTTCGCCGCGATAGTCATAGAAGCCGCGCTTCGTCTTGCGGCCCAGCCATCCGGCCTCGACATATTTCACCAGCAGCGGGCTTGGCCGGTATTTGGAATCCCCCAGCCCCTCATGCAGCACCTGCATCACCGACAGGCAGGTGTCGAGGCCGATGAAATCGGCGAGCTGGAGCGGGCCCATCGGATGGTTGGCGCCGAGCCGCATCGCGGTGTCGATCGAATCCACAGAGCCGACGCCCTCATACAGGGTCGTGACCGCCTCGTTGATCATCGGCAGCAGGATGCGGTTGACGATGAAGGCCGGGAAATCCTCCGACATCGACACCGTCTTGCCGAGCGACCTCACGAATTCCTTCGCCTTTTCGTAGGTCGGATCTTCCGTCGCGATGCCGCGGATCAGCTCCACGAGTTGCATCACCGGCACCGGGTTCATGAAATGAATGCCGATGAAGCGCTCCGGCCGGTCGGTCGCGGCGGCGAGCCGCGTGATCGAGATCGACGAGGTGTTGGTCGCCAGCATGGTGTCGGCGCCCAGCAGCGGCACGAGCGACTGAAAGATCTTCTTCTTGATCTCTTCGTTCTCGGTGGCGGCCTCGATGACGAGATCCGCCTGCGCGACAACGGCGACGTCGGTCTCAGGCTGGATCTTCTCCAGCGCGGCGGCCCGTTTCGCCTCATCGATCAGGCCGCGCGAGACCTGGCGCGCCATGTTGCCGTTGATCGTGGCGAGGCCGGCTTTCAGCCGCTCTTCATTGAGATCGTGCAGCAGGACCTCATAGCCGGCGAGCGCGCAGACATGCGCGATGCCGTTGCCCATCTGCCCGGCGCCAATGATGCCGATCGTGCGAAGGGGAAGAGTCATCGCTGGCCCGCCTCAGCCCAGAGCTTTTTCAAGCTCGGGCAGGATCGTGAAGAGATCGCCGACGAGGCCGTAGTCGGCGACCTGAAAGATCGGCGCCTCCTCGTCCTTGTTGATCGCGACGATCACCTTCGAATCCTTCATGCCGGCGAGATGCTGGATCGCGCCCGAGATGCCGGCCGCGATATAGAGCTGCGGGGCCACGACCTTGCCGGTCTGGCCGACCTGCCAGTCGTTCGGCGCGTAGCCGGCGTCGACGGCGGCGCGCGACGCGCCCATCGCGGCGCCGAGCTTGTCGGCCACGGGCTCGATCACCTTCTTGAAATTCTCCGCCGAGCCGAGCGCGCGGCCGCCGGAGATGATGATCCTGGCGGACGCCAGCTCGGGCCGGTCCGACTTCGACAGCTCCTCGCCCTTGAATGTCGAGAGCGCGGGATCGGCCGCCGCCGCGACCGCCTCGATCGGCGCCGCGCCGGCGCCGGCGCCCGCCGACTGGAACGACGCGGTGCGGACCGTGATCACTTTCTTGGCGTCGGTCATCTGCACCGTCTGGATGGCGTTGCCGGCGTAGATCGGCCGCTCGAACGTGTCGGGCGAGACGACCTTGATCACGTCGGACGCCTGCATGACGTCGAGCAGGGCGGCGACGCGCGGCAGCACGTTCTTGCCGTTCGACGTCGACGGCGCGACGATCGCATCGTAGTCGCCCGCGAGCGACACGATCAGCGCGGCGAGCGGCTCCGCGAGCGCGTGCTCATAGACGGCCGCGTCGGCGACGCGGACCTTCTCCACGCCGTCCAGCTTCGCGACAGCGTCGGCGACCGCGCCGACATTCGCGCCCGCAACGAGGGCGTGCACGGGCGCGCCAAGCTGCCTGGCGGCGGTCAGCGCCTTGGCGGTCGCCTCGCTGAGCGACTTGTTGTCATGTTCGACGATCAGAAGCGTGGTCATGTGATATTATCCCGTTATCGGCGCGAGCCGCGCCTGCTGTCCTGCGATGGTCGCGACGCCCGCGTCGCTCCGCTCAGAGGACTCCCGCCTCGTTCTTGAGCTTGTCGACGAGTTCGGCCACCGAAGCCACCTTCACGCCCGCCTTGCGGCCCGGCGGCTCCGTCGTCTTCAGCACCTTCATGCGCGGCGCGACATCGACGCCGAGCGCGTCGGGCGTCATCTCGTCGATCGGCTTCTTCTTCGCCTTCATGATGTTGGGCAGCGAGGCGTAGCGCGGCTCGTTCAGACGCAGATCCGTGGTCACGATCGCGGGCGCCTTCAACTCCACCGTCTGCAGGCCGCCATCGACCTCGCGGGTGACCGACACCGAGCCGTCGCCGAGCGAGAGCTTCGAGGCGAAGGTTCCCTGCGGCCAGTTCAGCAGCGCCGCCAGCATCTGGCCGGTCTGATTGGAATCATCGTCGATCGCCTGCTTGCCGAGAATCACGAGGCCCGGCTGCTCCTTCTCGACCACAGCCTTGAGCAGCTTCGCGACCGCGAGCGGCTCCACGACGGCGTCCGTCTTCACGAGCACGCCGCGATCCGCGCCCATCGCAAGGCCGGTGCGGATCGTCTCGGCCGCCTGCTGCGGCCCGATCGACACGACGATCACCTCGGTCGCCTTGCCGGCCTCCTTCTGGCGGAGCGCCTCTTCGACCGCGATCTCGTCGAAGGGGTTCATGCTCATCTTCACATTCGCAAGCTCGACGCCAGAGCCGTCCGACTTGACCCGGATTTTCACATTGTAGTCGACCACCCGCTTCACGGGCACCAGGATCTTCATCGGAAAGCCATCCATCCATCAAACAGGTCGGCGAGGTTTCGCAGCGATCCTTCACGCGGCCGCTCGCAGAGACGATTCCTCTCAGCGAAAACCTCGGAAAACCCGCCGAAAACGCGGCGGACCGTAACGATGGCCCACGAAGAATGTCAATGTTCAGACAGGGTGAGCCTAAGCCGGGTCGGGGCCGTCCTCCCGGCCGAACAGGCGCACGCCAGGCTGGATGAGAATGGGCGTGAGAACGACACCCGCGAGGAAGCCGCCGACATGCGCCCACCAGCCGACCTCGCTCGGGCCGCCATAGAAGGCCATGCCGATCTGAAACAGGATCCAGAAGCCGATGACGTAGATCGCGCGCAGCTTGAGCGGGATGCGGGCGAGGAACAGAGCCCAGAGCCGCACCCTGGGATGCAGCATCACATAGGCGGCGACGATGCCTGCGACGGCGCCGGACGCTCCGATCAGCGGTTGCTGCGACCCCGGCAGCGCATAGGCGTGCGCTAGCGCGGCGCAGACGCCGCAAACGAGATAGAAGGCGAGGAAGCGCAGCGAGCCCATCGCATCCTCGACATTGTCGCCGAAGACCCAGAGGAACAGCATGTTGCCGGCGATATGAAGAAAGCCTGCGTGCAGAAACAGCGACGTGACGAGCGTCGCGGGGGCGGGAACCGACAGGAGCTCCGGCGCGACATGATCCACGCCGAACAGCACCGACGGAATGACGCCGAAGCCGATCGCGGCGGCCTGCATCGTCTCCGCCGAACGCACGCCCTCCGTCAGAAGCCAGACGGCGACATTGACGACGATCAGCGCATAGGTTGCGACAGGACGACGGATATGACGCAGCGGCACATCGTCGTGGAGCGGGATGACCATGCGCGTCAGCGGTTCTGGCCGGGAACCCAGAGCACGTCGCCGGCGCCGTTGTCGTTGACGGCGCGCGCCGCGACAAACAGGAAGTCGGACACGCGGTTGATGTATTTCAGCGCCGCCGCGCCGACGATCTCGCCTTCCGTGGCCGCAAGCGCCACCATCGCGCGCTCGGCCCGGCGCGACACGGTCCGCGCGAGATGCAGAGCCGCCGCCGTGGGGCTTCCGCCCGGGAGGATGAACGAGTTCAGCGGCTGCAGCGCGGCGTTGAGCTCGTCGATCTCGCGCTCGAGCCGGTCGACCTGCGCCTGCGTCACGCGCAGCGGCTCCCAGGACAGAGCCCTGCCGGTTTCCGGCGTCGCGAGATCGGCGCCGAGATCGAAGAGGTCGTTCTGGATGCGTCCGAGCATGGCGTCGATGGCGGGCGCGGCGGCGGCGGCGTGCCGCCGCGCGAGGCCGATGCAGGCGTTCGCTTCATCGACCGTGCCGTAAGCCTCGACGCGCAAATCGGATTTCAGGCGCGGTTCGCCGGTCGAGAGCCGCGTGCGGCCGCCATCGCCGGCGCGCGTGTAAATCTTGTTGAGAACGACCATCAGACCCCCCGCGCCGCCGCAGCGCATCCGTTACGATGGAATCGGAACACGCTCCAGCGCCGGTTTCAACGCCTTGCCGCGACCTGCCGCGCACGACCGTTCAGCTACGCGCCCACAGCACCGCCATGATGACGACGATGGCGATGAACTGCAGAGCGACGCGCCACCGCATGAGGGTCTGAGACATGTTGGGACTGCCGCCGCGCACCATGTTGGCGATGCCCATGAGCAGGACGATCACAACCGCGCCCACGGCGATCGAGGCGATGCCGCTGCCGAAACTCATAGCGGGAAGCTCATGGCGCCCTCCGGGCGATTCATCGGTCCTTCCCGCTTAGCGCGGGAGGGTCGGGCGGAACAGCCGCCCGCGCTTCAGTAGGGCGACAGAAGCCGCTTGAGATAATCCAGCTCCTCGCCGGAGCGCGTCGTGTCGCCCAGGCGCCGGCGCAACTCCTCGAGCACCCTCTGGGCGCGCTCGGTCGCGCTCTCGCCCGGCCTGGGCACGCGCACGCGGCTGTTGTCCATCGCGTCGCGGCTGCGTGTCGGGCGGCCGAGCGGATCGTCGTTGTTCTGTCCGCCGGCGCGGCGATTCTGCGGCGTATTGCCGGGGCTGTCATTGTCGGCGGCATCCGCCTGCTCTCCATTGGGATCGCCGAGGCCGTCCATCATCTGCTGGGCCAGATTCTGGGCGCCGCGGCGCAGCGCGTCGAGCGCGCGGCCCTGGGCGTCGGCGGCCTGCCCCTGCTGTCCCTGGCCGAGCTGGCCTTCGGCTTCACGCATGGCCTCCTCGGCTTCCTGCATCTGCTGGCCGTTCATGCCCAGACCGCGCATGCGCCGGCGCAGCTCTTCAAGGCGCTCGCGCAGCCGCTGCTGCCGTTCGGCCAGGCCCTGGCCGCCCTGTCCCTGCTGGCCTTCGCCCGCCTCGGCCTGGTCCTGGTCGCCCTGGTCTCCCTGCATGCCTTGCTGACCTTGCTGGCCCTGTTGTCCGCGCTGTCCGCGTTGACCCTGCTGACCACGCTGGCCCTGCTGCTGGCGATTCCGGTCCATCCGCTGCTGGCCGCGACGCTGCTGGCCTTCCTGGAAGGTCTCGTCGCGCAGCGCCTGCTGGTCGCGCGCCATCTTGTCGAGTTCGTCGAGGGCGCGGTTCATCTCGCGCGCCAGCGGGTCCTGGCCGCGCTGGCCCGGGCGCGCGGTCTGAAGGTTGTCGAGCATCTGCTGGAGATTATCCAGCATGCGCCGGGCCTCGTCGCGCGCGCCTTGCTGCGCGAGCTGCTCCATGCGGTCGATCATGTTCTTCAGATCCTCGGGGCGGATCGTGCGCATGTTCGGATCGGGCCGCTGATTGTCGGCGTTCTGCTGCTGGGCGTCGCGGCGCATCTGCTCGGCGAGTTCGCGCATGTATTTGTCCAGCGCGGCGCGGAGATCCTGCGTCAGCCGCTTGATCTCCTCGTCGGAGGCGCCGCGCTCGAGCGCTTCCCGCAGGGCCTCCTGCGCGGCGCGCAGGTCGCGCTCGGACTGGGAGAGGTCGCCGTCCTCGATCTGCACGGCCATGTCCCACAGATAGTCCGCCACATCCATCAGCTCGACGTCCTTGCGCGCCATGCGCAGCCGCGCATAGGCGGTCTTGAGGCCGAGGAAGATCGCGGTCTCCGGCGTGAACCGCTCCGGATTGAGCATCAGCGCGTCGAGCGAGGACAGCACGCGCGGTTTCATGTTGGCGTCGAGCACGAGCGTGCGGCGCAATTCGACCAGCGCCTTGGCGAGCGGCTTCGAGAAAGGCCGCTGCGGCAATGTCAATTCGACCGGCTCGCTTTTTCCTTCCTGGCCCGCCTCGTCCTTGACGGACAGGGTCATGCGCACGCGCGCGCCGCCCCAGGGATGGGACGACAGATCGAGAATCGACTGGCCCTCGCCGACGCCGCGCGGCTCGGCCGGCAGCGACAGCGGCAAGCGCGGCGGCTGCGCCAGCGGACGCGGAATGCGGGCGTTCGCCTGCGCCTGCGGCGCGCGCTCGAAAATCGCCTCGCCCCCGACGACGCCGTAGTCGTCCTCGACCTTGTAATTCAGGGTCAGCGTGCCGCGCGCGTTGTTCTTCGGCGGCGTGTTCAGCGAAATGGCCGGGGCCTGGTCGGGAATCGATTCGAGCGACAGGCGGGCGAGCGTCTGAAGGCCGCGCTTCACCTCGACGGCGCCGGAGTCGCCGATCGTCCAGCGCTTCTCGATCGAGCCGTCGCCGGGCTTCTTGTCGGTCTCGACGGGTTTCAGCCCGCCGCTCGTCGTGATCGCAAGATCGGGCGCGCCGGCG
Organism: Rhizobiales bacterium 65-9; assembly: GCA_001899525.1. Taxonomy (GTDB): domain Bacteria; phylum Pseudomonadota; class Alphaproteobacteria; order Rhizobiales; family Beijerinckiaceae; genus Terrirubrum. Next base: position 79,961 of record MKVY01000022.1, on the reverse strand, counting down.
GCGCGGATGACCAGCGTGCTGTTGGCGGGCGCCTTGATCGTGCGCGCGGCCTCGTTGGCCGCAAGGGTCAGGATCGTCGGGGCGACGCGGGTGTAAGGCGGGGGATCGATCCAGCCGTCGATCCGCGATCCCGCGGCGGCGATCGCGGGGGCCGACCAGTCGAAGGGCTGGGCGAGGCGCGCGCGCCATTCGCCGCCGGCGTAGGCCGCCGCGCCGACCGCCGCGAGCAGGGCCGCGATGCGAAGCGCCCAGGGGTCGCGCCGGGACAAGGCGGGTTTCGGCCGGGCGAGCCGCGCCTTCTCCAGCGCCGCCGCCGCCTGCCGCTGGTGCAATTCCCACAGCAGCCGCGAATCCTCATCGGCTGTTCCGGATGCGAGACGATCGGTGAGGGCCGAAGCCGGGCGGTGCGCCAGGGCCGCGTCAGCGTCGACGCGGGCGATCGTTTCGGAGGCGGTCGGACGGGCCAGCCGCCGCAGCGGCCAGAGCGTCGCGACGATCGCGGCCCCGAACAGGGCGACGCCGGCCATGCGGCCGGCCGGCGGAAGGTCGCTCCACAGACCGAGCCACGACACGGAAAGGAAAACGGCGATCACGGCCAGCGCCGGCGCGACAGCGCGCCACAGACGCTCGGCGGCGATGGCGCGGGCGGCGCGAGCAGACAGCCTTGTGAGGCGCGTCTGCGCCCCCAGGCTGGCCGCGCGAGAATCGAGTCGTCCGGGGGACCCGGTCATCGGCTCTTCCTTTCCGCAACCCTCATGCCGGAAAAGTTAGCATGAAAGAGGGCGGGCAAAAGGCGATAATCGCGCCAGTCCCTCGGGAAGCGAAGGCGCGCCGGATCACATTCGCATCAGGCGAGCCAGTCGGGCGTGCGGTCGAGGCCGATCAGCTCCTCATAGCTGGGGCGCGGGCGCACGACCGCCCATTCCGCTCCGTGGACGAGGACTTCGGGAATCAGCGGCCGCGTGTTGTAGGTTCCGGCCTGGACCGCGCCATAGGCGCCAGCCGTCATCACCACCATGAGATCGCCGCTGGCGACCGCGGGAATCTTGCGGCCCTGCGCAAGAAAATCGCCGCTTTCGCAGACCGGGCCGACGATGTCGGCCTCGATCCAGGCCGCATCGCGGGACGGCGCGACGACCGGCTTGATGTCGTGATGCGCCTCATAAAGCGTCGGGCGGATAAGGTCGTTCATCGCCGCGTCGCCGATGACGAAGGTCTTCGCCTCGCCCTGCTTCACATAGATGACCGAGAAGACCAGCACGCCGGCGTTGCCGACCATCATGCGGCCCGGCTCGAAAATGAGTTCGAGTCCGAGATCGCGGGCATGCCTGAGAATGATCCGCGCATAGGCGGCGGGGTCGGGCGGCGGCTCGTTGTCCTCGCGATAGGGAACGCCCAGGCCGCCGCCGAAATCGACATGGCGCAGCGGATGGCCCGCGCCCATCAGATCGCGCGCGAGCTCGGCCAGCAGAGCGGCCGCGTTGTCGAACGGTTCGAGATCGATGATCTGCGAGCCGATATGCATGTCGACGCCGGCGACGGACAGGCCGGGCAGGCGCGCCGCGAGCGCATAGACGTCGCGGGCGCGCGAGATCGGAACGCCGAACTTGTCGCCGAATTTCCCGGTCGAGATCTTCGCATGGGTTTTCGCGTCGACGTCGGGATTGACCCTGACCGACACGCGCGCGGTCGCGCCCTTCGACGCGGCGACCTCCGACAGGGCGCGCAATTCAGGCTCGGATTCGACGTTGAAGCAGAGAATCTCCGCATCGAGCGCCTCGGCCATCTCCTCGCGGGTTTTTCCGACGCCCGAGAAGACGATGCGCGATCCGGGAACGCCCGCCGCCAGCGCGCGCCGCAGCTCGCCGCGCGAGACGATGTCCATGCCGGCGCCGAGCCTGGCGAAGGTGCGCAGCACGGCCTGATTGGAGTTGGCCTTCATCGCGTAGCAGACGATCGCGCGCGTTCCGGCGAAGGCTTCTGAGAATACGCGGAAGTGCCGCGTCAGAGTCGCGGTCGAATAGCAGTAGAAGGGCGTGCCGACGGCGCGCGCGATGTCGCGCAGATTGACATCCTCGGCGTGCATGACGCCATTGCGATAGGCGAAATGATGCATGGCGAAACGCCGCTAACTCTCAGAGAAGGAAGTCAAGCGCGAAGGGGCCGGAGGGCGGCTTGATCGGCTCGGATTTCTGTTGCGGCTGTCCGAGCGGGTTTCCGATCGCGGGATTGTTCGGCTGCTGGTCGCCGGGCTGCGCGTTGTCGGCTCCGGGGATGGCCTTGCCGCCGGGCGGCGCCTCGAGCGCGCCGCGTCGCCCGCAAGCGGCGACGGCCAGCGCCAGCGACAGGGCGACGACGCCAATCTTGAAGCAGCGGACCATAGGCGACACTGACACTCTCCGGATCGCGGCGGACTATACAGAAGCCGCCGGACGTTGCGAGGGGAGGATAGGCGAGGGAGGTTACCCCTTCGTCTTCGCCAGCGCCTTCAGCCAGCGCTGCGCCTGCCGCCTGACGTTCGCGGGCGCCGTGCCGCCGTAACTGGTGCGGCTGCGGACCGATTTCTCCACGCCCAGCACGCCGAAGACGTCCTTCGTGATGCGCTGATCGACGGCCTGCATGTCCGCGAGCGACAGCTCCTCCAGGCCGACGCCACGCTTCGATGCGAGCGCCACGATGCGGCCGGTGACGTGGTGGGCGTCCCGGAACGGCAGATTGAGAGTCCGGACCAGCCAGTCCGCGAGATCGGTCGCGGTGGCGTAGCCGGCGCCGGCGGCGTCTCTCATGCGGTCGAGCTGCGGCTCCATGTCGCGCGTCATGCCGGTCATGGCGGCGAGGCAGAGAGAGAGCGTGGAGAGCGCGTCGAACAGGCCCTCCTTGTCCTCCTGCATGTCCTTGCCATAGGTGAGCGGCAATCCCTTCATGACGATCAGCAGGCCGTTGAGCGCGCCGATGATGCGCCCGATCTTGCCGCGCACCAGCTCGGCGGCGTCGGGATTGCGTTTCTGCGGCATGATCGAGGAGCCGGTGCTGAACTGATCCGACAGCCGCACGAATCCGAATTGCGCCGTCGTCCAGATCACGATCTCCTCGGCGAAGCGCGAGAGATGCATCGCGCAGATCGACGCCGCCGCCAGAGCCTCCAGCGCGAAATCGCGGTCGCCGACGGAATCGAGGGAATTCGCCGTCGGCCTGTCGAAACCGAGCGCTTTCGCGGTCATCGCGCGATCAATGGGGAACGATGTGCCGGCGAGCGCGGCCGCGCCGAGCGGGCATTCGTTCATGCGCTTGCGCGCATCGACAAGGCGCGACGCGTCGCGGCCGAGCATCTCGACATAGGCGAGCAGATGATGGCCGAACGTCGTCGGCTGCGCGGACTGGAGATGGGTGAAGCCCGGCATGATCGCATCCGCATAAGCGAGCGCCTTTTCGGCGAGCGCGCCCTGGAGTTCGCGAATCTGCGCGATGAGCTGGTCGATCGTGTCGCGGACCCAGAGGCGCGTGTCGAGCGCGACCTGATCGTTGCGCGAGCGCGCGGTGTGCAGCCGCCCCGCCGCCGGCCCGATCAACTCGGCCAGCCGCGACTCGACATTCATATGGATGTCCTCGAGCGCCCGCGAAAAAGTGAACTGGCCGCTCTCGATTTCCTTGCCGACCGCCTGTAACCCCTGCGCGATGCTTTTCGCGTCCGCCTTCGACACCACGCCGACCGCCGCCAGCATGGCGACATGGGCCAGCGAGCCGCGGATGTCCTGTCGCCAGAGCTTCTGGTCGAAGTCGATCGAGGCGTTGATCTCTTCCATGATCGCGGCGGGTCCGGCCGCATAAAGCCCGCCCCACATCTTGTTGCTCATGATGGAACCCAACCCCTCAGCCTCATCCGTCCGCCGGTCGCGCTGGCCGCTCGTCGCAGGCGCTTTCGGCGTCGTCGCCGCAGCCGGCGTCGCGGCTGCGCTCCTATACGGGACCGGCGCGGGCGGCAACGCGGGCGCCTGCGCGGCCAGCCGCGAGACGGCGGCGCGGATCGCGCCCCTGATCCGGGGCGAGGTGGCGGCGCTGGTGGCGCGCCGCGATCCGGGACCGCTGCCGGACCTGTCCTTCCAGTCGCCGGACGGAGCGCCGCTGACGCTGGCGAACTTCCGCGGCAGGACCGTGCTGCTCAACCTGTGGGCGACATGGTGCGCGCCATGCCGGAAGGAGATGCCGGCGCTCGACAAATTGCAGGCCGAACTGGGCGGGCCGGATTTCGAGGTCGTCTCGATCAATATTGATCAGCGCGGCGAGGACCGTCCGGCGAAGTTCCTGAACGATATCGGCGTGGCGCGGCTCGTCCGCTACGCGGACGCCTCGGCCAAGGTGTTCTCCGATCTCAAAATCGCCGGCAAGGCGTTCGGCATGCCGACGACGATCCTCATCGACCGGAACGGCTGCGAGATCGCCAACCTCGCCGGGCCGGCGGAATGGGCGAGCCCCGAGGCGGTGGCGGTGGTGAAGGCGGCGCTCAAGCGGTAGCGGGCTTTATCGGAACCGCCGCTGCGGATACCGTTCAGGCCTCAGCCACGAACCGCCGCAATGACTTTCGCATCCCAGCCTCTCGACCCCGCCGTCATCGCAACCCTCTCCCAGATCACGACCGCGACGGTCACGACGATCCTGTTGAAGAAAGGGCTGCGCAATGTCTGGATGCGCGGCACGAAGCCGGCGAGGCCGGGACAGCCGCGGCTGGTCGGCCGCGCCTTCACGCTGCGATTCGTGCCGGCGCGCGAGGATCTGGCGACGCCCGAATCCTGGTCGTCGCCGATCTCGACCCGCGCCGCGATCGAGGCGATGCCGGCAGGCTGCATCTGCGTCGCCGATGCGATGGGCGTGACCGACGCCGGCATCTTCGGCGATATTCTCTGCGCGCGCATGAAAAAGCGCGGCGTCGCCGGCCTCGTCACCGACGGCGCGCTGCGCGACGCGGCCGGCGTGCTCGGCACGGGCCTGCCGCTCTGGTGCGACGGCTTCGCCGCGCCGCCGTCCGTCGCCGGCCTCACCTTCGTCGCGTGGCAGCAGCCGATCGCGTGCGGCGGCGTCGCCGTGTTTCCGGACGATGTGGTGATCGTCGATGACGACGGGGCGGTGCTGATTCCGCAGGCGCTCGTCGACGAGGTCGTGAAACAGGCGCCGGAGCAGGAGCGGATGGAAGCCTGGATCATGACCGAGGTCGATCGCGGCGCGCAGCTTCCCGGCCTCTATCCCATGAACGCCGAGACGAAGGCGCGCTACGAGGCGTCGAAGAAAAATTAGAGCGATTCCGCAATTCTCCAAATCACGGAATTGCTCCAGCTGTTTATTTTGTCGCATTTTCTTCACGCGAACCGGTGCCCACTTCGCTCGAAAATGCTCTAACGCCTCAGCTTCGCTTGCCGAAATTCGTCGCGGGCGGCGTGAAGCGGCCGATCAGTTTCTGCTGCGCGCCCGGATACGCGAAACGCACGGCGGTGATCGGAGCGCCGCGCGTCCAGGTTTTTCTCTCCACGATAAGGCAAGCCGCGCCCGGCGCGATACCGAGCAGGCGCGCTTCCTCCTCGTCAGCCTCGCTCGCGCCGATGACATGCTCGGCGTCCGACCAGATGCTGGTCTCGATCAGCCAGTCGCCGGGCGGGTGACGGGCGAACGGCTCCTGTTCGGCGTCCGGCGCGCTGGCGAGATGGATCACGCGGTCTTCCAGCACATGCGGCCGGTCGTCGGAGAAATGCAGCGTTTCGATATGCAGCACCTTCTCACGCGGACTGATGGAGAACTGACGCGCCAGATCGACGCCGGCCGCGCCCGCCTTCCTGCGCAGGATCGTGAAGCGGTAGCTGCGTCCGCTGCGCCGCACCTCTTCGGGAATCGACAGAAGCTCCAGCGCCGCATGCGTCGTCGTCGGCGTCGCGACAACGCTGCCGGAACGCCGCCGCCTTTGAATAAGGCCGGCCTCCGCGAGCGCCGACAGCGCGCGATGCACGGTCATGCGCGAGGCGTCGAGCGCGCCCATCAGCGCGCGCTCCGGCGGAACAAGCGTGCCCGGCGGCCAGGCGCCGCTGGCGATGAGATCCGCCAGCGCGCGGCGGATCTGGTCATAGACCGGGCCGTGGCCGTCGAGGCGAATGTCGGAGAGAGGCGTTTCGGACATCGGCGCGCTCAGTCCAGCAAGGCGCGCATCACCGCCGCGAAGCGCTTCGCGACGGTTTCTTTCGCAATATGGCGGCCATTCTTCACCACGCAGCGGCCGCCGACGCGGACCTCGGAAACGGGCAGCGCGGACGACGCGAAGAGCGCGCTGTCGATCACGGCGTCGCCGGATCGCGCGACGAGCGCGAGGTGATTCGCATCGAGCGTCACGAAGTCGGCGCGGCGGCCGACGGCGATGGCGCCGATGCTCCGGCCGCAGGCCCGCGCGCCGCCGGCGAGCGCATTGTCATAAAGCGCGCGGCCGACGGAAGCGCCCGCATCCGCCATGCGTCCGCGGCGCCGGTCGCGCAGACGCTGCGAATATTCCAGCATGCGCAATTCCTGCGCGACGCCGATCTCGACGTTCGAATCGCTGCCGACGCCGAAGAACCCGCCACGCTCGCGAAAATGCGCGCCGTCGAAAATCCCGTCGCCGAGATTCGCTTCCGTCACAGGGCATAAGCCCGCGACCGCGCCGCTCGCGGCGATCCTGTCGCGCTCCGCATGAGTGAGATGCGTGGCGTGGATCAGGCACCAGCGGGCGTTGACGGACGCCGATTCAAACAGCGCCTCCACGGGCCGCAGCCCGTTATGCGCAAGGCTGTCGGCGACTTCCTTCTCCTGCTCGGCGACATGGATATGGATCGGCCGTCCGGCGGCGAGATCTTCGGCGAAGGCGAGGTCCTCCGGCGTCACGGCGCGCAGGGAATGGGGCGCCACGCCCCATGTCGCGTCGGGAACATCGGCGATGGCGCGCGCGGATTCTTCCACCAGCCTCGCGAAGCGGTCGCGGTCGCAGATGAAGCGACGCTGTCCCTGCGTCGGCGGCTGCGGCCCGAAGCCGCCCTGCCGATAAAGAACCGGCAGAAGCGTGAGGCCGACGCCGGTTTCCTTCGCCGCCTCGGCGATGGCGCGCGCCATCGCCGCGAGATCGCCATAAGGCCGGCCGTCGACGTCGTGATGGAGATAATGAAACTCCGCAACGGCGGTGAAGCCGCCTTCGAGCATCTCGGCATAGGCCTGCGCGGCGATCGCCTGCACATCCTCAGGCGTGAGCCGGTCGAGGAAGCGATACATCACCTCGCGCCAGGTCCAGAAGGAATCGTCGCCCGCGCCGCGCCGCTCGCCGAGGCCCGCCATGCCGCGCTGGAAGGCGTGGCTGTGCAGGTTCGGCATGCCTGGCAGGGTGAGGCCGGCGATCCGCTCCGCGCCGGCCTGAGGCCGACCCGCGCCAACCTCCGCGATCACGCCGTCCTCGACGCGGACGAAGAGATCGCGCTGAAAGCCCTCGGGCGTCAGCGCTTCGGCGAAATGAAGCGTCTGCGTCATGGCGCTTTTCTCATTTGCATAGGCAAATTCCTATTTGCATAGGCAAATAGATAGCATATGGAGAGGCCGAGGGAAGCGGGAGCCGTCATGCCTGCCTGCGGAAAAATCTGGACCCATGCGCGGCTGGCGACGATGGCGCCGGGGCAGACGCCCTACGGCGCGATCGAGGACGGGCTCGTGGCCGAGCAGGGGGGGCGCATCCTGTGGGCGGGACCGCGCCGCGAGGCGCCCTCTTTCTCGGCGGCCGAGACCATCGACTGCGAGGGGCGCTGGATCACGCCCGGCCTGATCGATTGCCACACCCATCTCGTCCATGGCGGCGACCGCGCGCATGAATTCGAACTGCGGCTCGGCGGCGCGTCCTATGAGGAGATCGCGCGGGCCGGAGGCGGCATTCTCTCAACTGTGCGCGCCACGCGCGCCGCGAGCGAGGATGCGCTCTTCGCCAGCGCGGACCGGCGCCTCGCCGACCTGATCGCCGAAGGCGTCACCACGATCGAGATCAAGTCGGGATACGGCCTCGAAACCGACAGCGAGGCGAAGCAGTTGCGCGTCGCGTGCCGTATCTGCCGCGAGCGTCCCGTGCGCGTCGCGACGAGCTTTCTTGGCGCGCATGCGATCCCGCCGGACTACAAGGACCGCAGCGACGACTATCTCGATCTCGTCGCCGGACCGATGCTCGACGCGATCGCTGAACAGAAGCTGGCCGACGCGGTCGACGTGTTCTGCGAAACGATCGCGTTCTCGCCCGCCCAGACGGAGCGTTTGTTCAAAGCCGCTCGCCTGAAGAATTTGCCGGTCAAGATCCATGCGGAGCAGCTTTCGAATCTCGGCGGCGCGGCGCTGGCCGCATCCTATGGCGCGCTGTCCGCCGATCATCTCGAATATCTCGACGCGGACGGCGCGGCCGCGATGGCGAAAGCCGGCGTCGTCGCGACGCTGCTTCCCGGCGCGTATTATTTCCTGCGCGAGGCGAAAGCGCCGCCGGTCGATCTCCTGCGCGCGCGCGGCGTTCCGATCGCGATCGCGACGGACTGCAATCCCGGCACGTCGCCGATGACGTCTATCCTTCTTGCGATGAATATGGGCTGCACGCTGTTCAGACTCACGCCCGAGGAAACGCTCGCCGGCGTGACGCGCCATGCCGCCCGCGCGCTAGGACTCGCGCACAGGGTTGGAACGATTGAGGCCGGAAAAAGCTGCGATCTCGCGATCTGGGACGTCGAGCGTCCCGCCGAGCTGAGCTATCGCATCGGCGCCAATCCGCTTTTCTCACGCGTCTGGAGAGGTCAATGAGCGAGCCGCTGCGTCTTGTTCCGGGCGAGGTCGCGCTGACGCAATGGCGCGAGGCGATGAGCGCGCCGTCCGTCGCGCTCAATGACGACGCCTGGGCCGGTATCGAACGCGGCGCGGCCATCGTCGAGCGCGTGGTCGCGGGCGGCGCGCCGACCTACGGCGTGAACACGGGATTCGGGAAGCTCGCGAGCATCAGCATCGCGACTGACGATCTGGCTGCGCTGCAGCGCAATCTCATTCTCTCGCATGCGGCTGGCGTCGGGCCGGCGCTGCCCGACGCGATCGTGCGGCTGCTGCTGGCGATGAAAGCGGCGTCGCTGGCGCGCGGCGCCTCGGGCGTTCGGGCCAGCGTGGTTCGCGCGCTGCTCGACGCGCTCGCGAAAAACGCGCTGCCGCTCATCCCCGCCAAGGGATCGGTCGGCGCCTCGGGCGATCTCGCTCCGCTCGCGCACATGACCGCGGCGCTGATGGGCGTCGGCCATATCCGCCTCAACGGCGACATCGCTCCGGCGGATCTCGCGCTCAGCCGCTGCGACATGGAGGCCATGGCGCTCGGTCCGAAGGAAGGGCTGGCGCTGATCAACGGCACGCAGGTCTCGACCGCGATCGCCATCGCGGCGCTGGTCGATTGCGCGCGCGTGTTCGACGCCGCGCTCGTCGCCGGCGCGTTGTCCGTCGATGCGCTGAAAGGCTCCGACACGCCGTTCGACGCGCGCATCCAGGCGCTGCGCGGACAGCCGGGGCAGATCATGGTCGCTGCGACGCTGCGCCGCCTGATCGCGGGCAGCGCGATTCGCGAGAGCCATCGCATCGGCGATGCGAAAGTGCAGGATCCCTATTCGCTGCGCTGCCAGCCGCAGGTGATGGGGGCCGCGCATGACGTCATCAAGCATGCGGCCTCGACGCTCGCGCGCGAGGCGAACGCCGTGACCGACAATCCGCTGGTGATCGGCGACAACGAGATCGTCTCCGGCGGCAATTTTCACGCCGAGCCCGTCGCCTTCGCCGCCGACATGCTGGCCATGGCGATATGCGAGATCGGCAATCTCTCCGAGCGGCGCATCGCGCTTCTGGTCGATCCGGTGATGAGCGGGCTGCCGGCTTTTCTCGCGCGCCAGCCCGGCCTTCATTCGGGACTGATGATCGCGCAGGTCACCGCGGCGGCGCTCGCGTCGGAGAACAAGCAGAGGGCTGCGCCTGCATCGGTCGATTCGATTCCGACGTCCGCCAATCAGGAGGATCATGTGTCGATGGCGACGCACGGCGCCTGGCGCCTGCTCGAGATGGCGCGCAACGCCGCGTCGATCGTCGCCATCGAGCTGCTCGGCGCCGCCGAGGCGATCGAACATCATCGCCCCCTGCGCAGCAGCGAGCCGCTGGAGCGCGCGCATGCGCTGATCCGCCGGCATGTCGCGCCGCTGACGGAGGACCGCTATATGGCGACGGACATCGAAGCCCTCACCAACCTCGTTCTTTCCGGCGCGCTGGGCGACGCAGCGGACCTTGACGCTTTCGCGCTCTGGAGCCGCGACTGATCCGGCAGAAAATTCCTGTCCCACCTTCAACATAAGGCGACGCCCATGACACGCCTCGACAACAGCCGCGTCATCCGCGCTCCGCGCGGTCCCGAAAAGAGCGCGAAGAGTTGGCTCACGGAAGCCGCGCTGCGCATGCTCATGAACAATCTCGATCCCGATGTGGCGGAAAAGCCGGAGGAGCTCGTCGTCTATGGCGGCATCGGCCGCGCCGCGCGCGACTGGGAAAGCTTCGACCGCATCGTCGCCGCGCTGCGCGCGCTCAATGACGACGAAACGCTGCTCGTGCAGTCGGGCAAGCCGGTCGGCGTGTTCCGCACGCACGCTGACGCGCCGCGCGTTCTGATCGCGAACTCGAATCTCGTTCCGGCCTACGCGAACTGGGATTATTTCAACAAGCTCGATAAGCTCGGTCTGATGATGTACGGCCAGATGACGGCCGGCTCCTGGATCTATATCGGCACGCAGGGCATCGTTCAGGGCACCTACGAGACGTTCGTCGAAGTCGGCCGTCAGCACTACAACGGCGACCTCAAGGGCAAATGGATCCTCACCGGCGGGCTTGGCGGCATGGGCGGCGCGCAGCCGCTCGCCGCGACGATGGCCGGGGCCTCGATGATCGCGGTCGAATGCAAGCCGTCGAGCATCGATTTCAGGCTGCGCACGAAATATCTCGATGAGAAAGCGGCGACAGTCGATGAGGCGCTGGAGATCATCAAGCGTTCGCACGCGCAGGGAAAGGCCGTCTCCGTGGGCGTTCTCGGCAATGCGGCGGAGATTTTCCCGGACCTCGTACGGCGCGAAATCCGCCCCGACGTCGTCACCGACCAGACCTCTGCGCATGATCCGCTGAACGGCTATCTGCCCGCCGGATGGACGCTGGAAGAGTGGGCCGAACGGCGCGAACGCGATCCGGCCGGCGTCACGAAAGCGGCCAAGGAATCGATGGCGATCCATGTGCGCGCGATGCTCGACTTTCACCGCATAGGCGTTCCCACGCTCGACTACGGCAACAACATCCGCCAGATGGCGAAGGATATGGGAGTCGCGGACGCGTTCGATTTTCCCGGCTTCGTGCCGGCCTATATCCGTCCGCTGTTCTGTCGCGGCGTCGGCCCGTTTCGATGGGCCGCGCTCTCCGGCGATCCGGAAGACATCTATCGCACCGATCAGCGCGTGAAGGAGCTGATGCCGGACGACGCGCATCTGCATCACTGGCTCGACATGGCGAAGGAGCGCATCCGCTTTCAGGGCCTGCCGGCCCGCATCTGCTGGGTGGGTCTCGGCGACCGTCATCGCCTGGGCCTCGCCTTCAACGAGATGGTGGCGAAAGGCGAGGTGAAGGCGCCGATCGTCATCGGCCGCGACCATCTCGATTCAGGCTCCGTCGCATCGCCCAACCGCGAGACGGAGGCGATGAAGGACGGCTCGGACGCGGTGTCCGACTGGCCGCTGCTCAATGCGCTCCTGAATACGGCGGGCGGCGCGACCTGGGTGTCGCTGCACCATGGCGGCGGCGTCGGCATGGGCTATTCGCAGCATGCGGGCGTGGTCATCGTCGCCGACGGAACGCCCGAGGCCGCGAAGCGGCTGGAGCGGGTGCTGTGGAACGATCCGGGCACGGGCGTCATGCGTCACGCCGACGCCGGCTACGACATCGCGCTCGCCTGCGCGAAGGAAAAGGGATTGAAGCTGCCCGCGCTCGGCGTCGGAGTCTGAGCGCGGCTCTACGGCGAGAAGATCGACCAGCCGGTCTCGCGCGCGATCATTTCGAGCGCGAGCGAGCCGACGAGGGAATTGCCGCGCGCATTGAGTCCCGGCGACCATACTGCAATCGCGGCGCGGCCGGGAACGATCGCGAGGATGCCGCCGCCGACGCCGCTTTTTCCCGGCAGGCCGACGCGAAAGGCGAAATCGCCGGACGCGTCATAGTGGCCGCAGGTCAGCATCAGCGCGTTGATGCGGCGGGCCCGCTCGGTCGAGATCACCGCGCTTCCGGTCAGCGGATTGCGGCCGCCGCCGGCGAGATAGAGGCCGGCGCGCGCGAGTTGCCGGCACGACATCGCCAGCGCGCAGTGATGAAAATAAACGCCGAGAACCTTCTCGACCGGATGATGGATATTGCCGAACGCGCGCATATAGTTCGCGAGCGCGATGTTCCTGAAGCCGGTCTCGGTCTCCGAGCGCGCGACGAGAGGATCGATCGCGATCGTGTCGTCATCGGCGACGAAGCGCACGAAGCGCAGGATGTCGCCGATCGCCTCGCGCGGCTGATGGCCGGAGAGAATCACGTCCGCGACGACGATGGCGCCGGCGTTGATGAAGGGATTGCGGGGAACGCCGCGCTCCTGCTCAAGCTGGACGATGGAGTTGAACGGCGATCCTGACGGTTCGCGGCCGACGCGGCTCCACAGCGCTTCGCCGGCCCTGCCGAGCGCGAGAGTCAGCGTGAACACCTTCGATACGCTCTGCGCGGAAAACGGCTCGTCGGCGTCGCCGGCGGCGAAGGACGCGCCGTCGAGCATCTGAATGGCGAGGCCGAGCTTGGCTTTGTCGACTTTCGCAAGTTCGGGGATGTAGTCGGCGACCTTGCCTTCGTCCGTGCGCGTCTTCAGCTCGCCATGCACCCGTTCGACCAGCGCCTGCACGTCCACGCCCGCAGCTCCTTCATCCTGAGAGGGATTCTGGGCGGCGCGGGCCGCTCCGGCAAGTGGCGGCAATGCTCGAAGACGTCACGCGGGCGAGCGCACGAGCTGCCTGATCTTGCCGCGCGGCCGGCCCGACTTCTCGGCGATCTCGTTGTCCTGCTCCTCGATGACGGCGCGGACGGCTTTCTCGCCATCGAGGCTTTCGAGAATCTCGGCGGGCACCCGGCGGCGGGAGCTGCGCGAGCCGTCGTCATAGAGGACGTCGTAATAAATGAAGCCGCGCACAAGCGGTTTGGATTTCTTGCGGGTGGTCATGGCGGCGTCTCGCTGAGCGGTTCCGTTGCGACAGAAGGCGGCGTTTCGCCGGCGGTCCAGCCGCATGCTGTCGCAACGAAGGAAGGGAGCGCCAGATATGGCCTTCCCGGCGGCCGAGCGCAAGCGTGAGGCCGCAGGCGTCACTCCGCGGGAAGCGCGGCCGTGCGTCGCGCGGGCCGCGTCACGAGACGACGCATGCGGGCGCTCAGCGCGTCGAACGCCAGATAGATGGCCGGCGTGGTGTAGAGCGTCAGCAGTTGCGACACGAGCAGGCCGCCGACGATCGTGACGCCGAGCGGACGACGCAGCTCCGAGCCCGGTCCTTCGCCGAGAAGAAGCGGCAGCGCGCCCAGCGCGGCGGCCAGCGTCGTCATCATGATCGGGCGGAAGCGGTCATGCGCCGCGCGCAGGATCGCATCGCGCGGGCCGGCGCCGGCGCGACGGAGAACCAGCGCCTGATCGACAAGCATGATGCCGTTCTTCTTGACGATGCCGATCAGCAGGATGACGCCGATCAGCGCGACCATGGTGAGATCAAGGCCCGCGATCTTCAACGCGAGAAGCGCGCCGAGGCCGGCGGAGGGCAGCGTCGAGAGAATCGTGAGGGGATGAACGAAGCTCTCGTATAAAATGCCGAGCAGGATGTAGATCGTGATCAGCGCGGCGACGATCAGAACTGTCTGGCTGTTGGCGCTGTTGGCGAAGGCGGCCGAGTCGCCGGCGAAATCCGAACGGATGGTTTCGGGAAGGTGCAGCTCCGCCACCGCGCCGCGGATCGCGTCGGTCGCGGCGCCGAGCGAGGCGCCGGGCAGGAGCGTGTAGGTCACCGTCACCGAGGGAAACTGTCCCTGATGGTTCACGACGAGCGGCGCGAGCGTCATTTCGCGTCGCACCAGCGACGCCAGCGGAATCTGCGCGCCGCCGGCGCCGGCGACAAACACACGGTCGATCGCAGCGGGATCGTTGTAGTCGCGCTGCGGCGTCGCCATCACCACGCGATACTGGTTGCGCTCGCCATAGATCGTCACGATCTGCCGCTGCGAGAAAGCGTTGTTGAGCGCGGCGTCGATATTGGCGATCGAGACGCCAAGCCGCGCGGCGGCGTCGCGGTCGATGACGACATTGACCTGCAGGCCGCCGGCTTCCTGATCGGTGGAGACGTCGGCGAGGCCCGCCACCGTCCGCAGCTTCTCCGCGACCTTCGGCGCCCAGCTCCGCAACTCGCCGATGTCGGCGCTCCAGAGCGTGAACTGCTGATCGGAGCGCCCCTGCCGCGCGCCGGCGCGCACGTCCTGCACAGGCGTCAGATAAACAGTGAGGCCGGCGACGCTGCGCAGCGCCTCGCGCAGGCGCGCGATGGTCTGCTGCACGCCTTCGCTGCGCTCGGCCGGCGGCTTCAGGCTGACGAAGAAGCGGCCGGTGGCGCCGGACGAGATCCAGCCGGAGCTGCCGAGGAAGGAGCCGACATGGGCGACGGCCGGATCGGCGGCGACGATCGCCGCGGCGCGCTCCTGCAAACCCTTCATCGCCTCGAACGAGGTGTCCTGCGAGGCCTGCGTGAAGCCGAACATGAGGCCGGTGTCGTCCTGCGGGAAATAGCCTTTCGGCAGCGTCGCGAAGAGATGCACGGTCCAGGCGATCGTCGCGGCCATGACGATGAGCAGCAGCCAGGAGCGGCGCAGCGCCCGCTCCAGCGAACGCGCATAGGCGGCGGCGATCCGGTCGATCATCCGGCGCGCCCTGTCCTGAAAGCCGCCGACGAAGCCGTGCGTGGAGAGCGGCTTCAGAAGCTGGCCGCACAGCATCGGCGTGACGCTGAGCGCGACGAGCGTCGATGCGAGAATCGCGAAGGCGACAGTAAGCGCGAACTCCTGAAAGAATTTTCCGACGATGCCGCCCATGAAGAACAGCGGCGTGAAAGCGGCGATGAGCGAGAGGCTGATCGCGATCACGGTGAAGGCGATGCGGCCGGCGCCGTCGATCGCCGCCTGCAAGGGCGGGACGCCGCGCTCGATGCGCTGCACGATGCTCTCGATGACGACGATCGCATCGTCCACCACGAAGCCGACGGAGATCGCGAGCGCCATCAGGGAAAGATTGTCGATGCTGAAGCCGGCGAGCCACATGCCGGCGAAGGAGCCGGCGAAGGCGAGCGGAATGGTGACGCCCGCCGCGATCGTCGGGATCGCGCGCCCGAGAAAAAGCAGCACGATCGCCATCACCATCGCGACCGACATCATCAGCGTCTTCTGCATGTCGATCACGCTGGCCTGCAGCGTGATCGTGCGGTCCGCCATGATGGCGACGTCGATGTCGGCCGGTATCCAGCGCGTCAGTTCGGGCAGCAGCGCCTTGATGCGCGCGACCGTCTCGACGACATTGGCGTCGGCGGCGCGCGTAATGGTGAGCAGCACGGCAGGCTTGCCGTCATAGGTTCCCGCCGCGCGCACGTTGCGCACGCCCTGCGTCACGCGACCGATGTCCGTCAGACGCATCACCGCGCCGGTCGAACTGCGCAGCGTCACGGATTTATAGGCGTCGGCGGCGCCGAGCTGCGCGTTGAGCCTGATCGTTTCCGCCTGGTCCTTGCCGTCGAAGGCGCCGAGGGGGCCGAGCGGATTGGCGTTCACGATCGCGGTGCGAATCTGGTCGAGCGTGAAGCCGGCCGCCGCCGCGGCGACCGGATCGATCTCGACGCGCACGGCCGGCTGGTCCGCGCCGCTGACGCCGACCTCCGCCACGCCCTCCACCTGGGACAGGCGCTGCACGAGAATGGAGTCGGCGGCGTCGTAGACGCCGCTCGGCGAGATGGTGCGGGAGGTGAGCGCGAGGATGAGGATCGGCTGCGCGGCGGGATTGACTTTACGGAATCCCGGCAGGGTCGGCATGTCGGAAGGAAGATCGGCGGCGGCGGCGTTGAGCGCCGACTGCACGTCCTGCGCGGCGCTGTCGATCGGGCGGCTCAAATCGAACTGGATCGCGATGCTGGTCGAGCCGAGATTGGAATAGGAGGTGATCTCGGTGACGCCGGGAATCGCCGCGAGCCGGCGCTCCAGAGGCGCGGCGACGCTCGCCGCCATCGTTTCAGGATCGGCGCCCGGCCGGCTCGCATTGACGCGGATGGTCGGCAGATCGACGGTCGGCAGACTCGCCACCGGCAACTGGCGATAGCTGACGAGGCCGATCAGCAGCAGCCCGATCGCGAGCAGCGTGCTGGCGACCGGACGGCGGATGAAGGGCTCGCAGAGATTCATGATCGCAGGCCAAGCGCCGGGACGATCAGGCGCAGCGCGTCATTCGCCCTCGCCATCTTACTCTCCGGCCTCTGGCGTGAGCGCGAGCGACATCTGCTGCGGCTCTGACGGCCTGCGCTTCAGGCGGTCGAGCGCGAGATAGATCACAGGCGTGGTGTAGAGCGTGAGAAGCTGGCTGAGCAGCAGGCCGCCGATGATGCTGACGCCGAGCGGCATGCGCAGCTCCGCGCCAGGCCCTTCGGCGAGCGCGAGGGGCAGCGCGCCGAAAAGCGCGGCGAGCGTCGTCATCATGATCGGGCGGAAGCGAAGCCGGCACGCCTCCACGATCGCCTCGCGCGCGGTTGCGCCGCGCGCTTCGGCGTGCAGCGCGAAATCGATCATCAGGATCGCGTTCTTCTTGACGATGCCCATCAGCAGCACGATGCCGATGACGCCGATGACGGTGAGATGTTCGCCTACAAAAGTCAGCGCGAGAAGCGCGCCGATGCCCGCCGACGGCAGCGTGGACAGGATCGTGACCGGATGGATAAAGCTCTCATAGAGCACGCCGAGCACGATGTAGATCGCGACGATCGCCGCGACAATAAGCCAGGGCTGATTGGCGAGGGAGGCGCGGAACTCCTCCGCCTCGCCGAAAAACGAGCCGGCGATCGCGTCGGGCATGCCGATCGCGCGCTGCGCCTCGCCGATCGCATTCACGGCTGTATCGAGCGACTGGCCCTCGGCGAGATCGAAACTGATCGTGGCGGCCGGAAACTGCTCCTGCCGGCTTACCGCCAGCGGCGCCGTGATCCGCGTCAGCGTCGCGAAGCTCGCAAGCGGCACCTGCGCGGTCAGCGCGCCCTGCGTGGTCGAAGGCGGCTGCGAGCTCTGGCTGAGTTGCAGCGCGGTCGGAACGACGACGCCGTTCATGCCGGGAAACCGCATCAGCTCCAGCGTCGACGGATCGGAGCGGTAGCGCGGATCGGCCTCCAGCACGACGCGATACTGGTTCGCCTGGCCGTAGATGGTCGAAATCTGCCGCTGCGAGAAGGCGTCGTTCAGCACGTCCGAGATCGCCTGCATCGACACGCCGAACTGGCCGGCCTTGATGCGGTCGACCTCGATGCGCGTCTGCAGTCCTTCGTCCTCCTCGATGGAGGCGACGTTCCGGAATCGCGGATCGGCGCGCAGCTCGGCCATCAGCAGCGACGACCAGCGGCGCACCTCGGCGCCGGCCGCGCCGACGAGCGTGTACTGATACTGGCTCCAGGAAGCGCGCGTCGCGATCTGCACGTCCTGCACCGGCTTGACGAAAGCGACAATGCCCGGCGTCGCGTCGAGCGCCTGCTGGATGCTCTGCGCGACCTGACGCGCCGTGCGCGCGCGCCGGTCGTGATCCTTCAGCGTCACGGACAGCGCCGCGGAATTCGGCGTCGGGTTGGTCGCGCCCGAGCCGACGACGGCCGCGACCGATTCGACCTCGGGAATGGCGCGGATCGCCGCCGTCGCCTGCGCCTGACTGCGCTTCATCGCCTCGAAGGACGCGTCTGGCGCGGCGCGAATCGCGACCGAGATCAGGCCAGTGTCCTGATCCGGCAGGAAGCTTTTCGGCATCCACGCATAAAGACCGATGGTCAGCGCGACGGTCGCGACGGTGACGATGAGCGTCGCGCCTTCATGCCGGAGCACGACGGCGAGCGTGCGCTCATAGGCGTGCGCGAGGCCGTCGCCGAACCGCGCCGCCAGTCCGCGCCGCGCGTTCGGACGCTCCTCGCGATAGCGCAGGAGTTTGGCGCACAGCATCGGCGTTAGCGTCAGCGAGATGACGGCCGAGACGACGACGGCGATGGAAAGGGTCAGCGCGAACTCGCGGAACATGCGGCCGACAAGGCCGCTCATGAACAGCAGCGGGATGAAGACCGCGAGCAGCGGGGCGGTCAGCGAGACCACGGTGAAGCCGATTTCGGACGAGCCGCGATAGGCCGCCGTCTCGCCGTCCTCGCCCGCCTCGCGATGGCGCGCGATATTCTCGATCATCACGATGGCGTCGTCGACGACGAAGCCGGTGGCGATGGTCAGCGCCATCAGCGACAGGTTGTCGAGGCTGAAGCCCGCGAACCACATCACGCCGAACGCGGCGATGAGCGACAGCGGCAGCGTCACGCCGGCGATGATCGTCGCCGACCAGGTGCGGAGAAACAGCAGCACGACGAGAATGACGAGGCCGACGCTAAGCGCCAGCGTCAACTGCACGTCCTTCACCGAGGCCCTGATCGCGCCGGTGCGGTCGCTGACGACGGCGAGCGTCACGTCGGCGGGCAACGCGCGCGAGAGGCGCGGCAGCTCGGCCTTGATGCGGTCGACGGTCGCGACGATGTTCGCGCCGGGCTGGCGCTGGACGTCGAGGATCACGGCGGGCGTATCGTTCAGCCAGGCGCCGATGCGCTCATTCTCGAAACCGTCCGTCACTTTCGCGACGTCGCGCAGCAGGATCGGCGCGCCGTTGCGAAACGCGACGGTGATCATCGCATAGGCGCGCGCGGTCGTGATCTGGTCGTTGGCGGCGATGGCGTAGGCCTGCGACTTGCCGTCGAGCGAACCCTTCGGCGAGGCGACGTTCGCGCCCGACACGGCGGAGCGGATATCCTCAAGCCCGAGATTCTTGCTCGCGAGCGCGGAGAGATCGACCTGCACGCGCACGGCCGGCTTCAGGCCGCCCTGCACGGTGACATGGCCGACGCCCGCGATCTCGCTCAGCCGCTGCGCCAGCAGGCTGTCGGCCGCGTCGGAAAGGTCGCGCAGCGGCACGGTCGGCGAGGTGACGGCGAGCGTGATGATCGGCGCGTCGGCGGGATTCACCTTCGCGTAGGTCGGCGGGAAGGGCAGGGTGCGCGGCAGGGTCGAGCCGGCCGAATTGATCGCCGCCTGCACGTCCTGCGCCGCGCCGTCGATGTCGCGGTCGAGCTTGAACTGCAGCGTGACCCGGCTGAGGCCGAAGGAGCTCGTCGAGGTCATCGTCTGGATCGACTGGATCTGCCCGAGCTGGCGTTCCAGCGGCGCGGTGACGAGCGCGCTCATCGTCTCCGGATCGGCGCCCGGCAAGGTCGTGGTCACGGCGATGGTGGGAAAATCCACCTGCGGCAGGGACGCCACCGGCAATCCGCGATAGCCGAGCAGGCCGCCGATCAGCACCGCCGCGGCGAGCAGCGTCGTCGCCACCGGCCGCGCGATGAAAGGCGAGGAGACGCTCATGAGCGGCGCCGGCCAGCGGCTCCGCTCGGCGCTTCCTCGGACGATTCCGTCGCGGGACGATTCTGCGGCGGGCGCGCCTGCCCATTCCCGTCGCGCCGCCGCTCGCCGCCGGTCCGGGCCGGCGCGGAGGCTGCGGGCGCGTCCGTCGGATTCGAGATGCTGATCCTTTTGCCGTCGGACAGGCGCGCGAAACCCGTGGTGATGACGCGCTCGCCCGGGGCCAGGCCCTCGGCGATGACGGCGATGTCCTCGTCCTGCTGCTCGGGCTTCACAGGCCGCACCTTCGCCTTGTCGTCGGCGTCGACCACATAGACGAAGAAGCCGTCCGGCCCGCGCCGCAACGCCGGCGTCGGAATCACTTTCGCGGCGGCGAGCAGCGCGATCTGCACGCGCGCCGTCACGAACTGGCCGGGCCAGAGCTTCTCGTCCGGGTTTGGAAACACGGCCTTGAGCTTGAAGGCGCCGGTCGTGGTGTCGATCTGGTTGTCGACGACCTCAAGCCGGCCCGAGGCGATGGCGGCGCGGCCGTCCGCCTGCATGGCGTCGACCGACACCGGACCTTTCGCCATCGCTTTCCGGACGGCGTCGAAATCGCGCTGCGGCAGCGTGAACAGCACCGCGATCGGCTTGACCTGCGCGATGGTGACGAGACCGGCGGAATCCGATGAGCGGATGATGTTGCCGGCGTCCACCTGCCGCAAGCCGGCGCGCCCGTCGATCGGCGAGACGATGGTGGTGTAGTCGAGCACCGTTTTGGCGTTGTCGATCGCGGCCTGGTCCGAGCGGATCTGCGCTTCGAGCTGGGCGACAAGCGCCTTCTGCCCGTCCGCCTGCTGCTTGGAGCCGGCGTTGGTGGCGGCGAGCTTCTCGTAGCGTTCAAGGTCGATGCGGGCGTTGGCGAGGTTGGCCTCATCCTGCGCCTTCTTGGCGACCGCCTGGTCATATTGCGCCTGGTAAACGGCCGGATCGATGCGGGCGAGCACGTCGCCCTTCTTCACGTCCTGTCCCTCCTTGAAATTGACCGAGAGCAGTCGCCCCTCGACCTGGGCGCGCGCCGTGACGGCCGCATAGGCCTGCACGTTGCCGATGCCGTCGCGATGGACCGGGATGTCGCGCACGGCGACGGGCGTGACCAGCACTGGGACCGTCTCGTCGGGATTGCCGGCGAAGCGGCGGCCGCGTCCGCCGCCGCGACCGGCGCCGGGGCGCGCCTCATGAACGGCGGTCCCGCCATCGTGGAAATACCACCAGGAACCGCCGAAACCCGCGGCGGCGCCAATCAGGACCAGCGCGAACAGGCTGGACCATTTCATTGCGACATCTCCGTCACGGCGGCGGCCGCCGCTGCGCGCGTCGTCGCCTGTCTGTCATCGGGAACGGCTCTCCCATCGCCGCTCCAGTCGCCGCCCAGAGCCTGAAACAGGCTGGCCGACGCCTGAAGGCGCGAGAGCCTGTTCTGCGCCAGCGCATCCTGCGCCTGAAAAAGCGTCTGTTGTGTGTTCAGCAACGTCACCAGATCGATCGTGCCCTGCCGCAGGCGCTCCTCGGAGAGATTGAACGCCTCGCGCGCCTTCGCCGCCGCCTCGCGCAGGGCCGCGTCGCGGCGGTCGCTTTCGCGGATCGCGGTCAGCGCGTTCTCGACGTCGCTCAGCGCGGAGACGATCGCCTTGCGATACGCCTCCAGCAGCTCCCGCCGCTGCGCGTCGCTGACCGCGATCTGGGCGCGCAGGCGGCCGCCTTCGAAGATCGGCTGCGTCAAACCGGACGCAAGCGAGAAAAAGGCCGATTCCGGCCGCAGCAGCGTCGACAGAGCCGCGCTCTGGAAACCGCCTGAGGCGGTGAGCTGAATCTGCGGCAGCAGCGCCTTGCGGGCGACTTCGACATTCGCCTCCGCCGCGGCAAGCGACGCCTCGGCGCTGCGGATGTCGGGCCGGCGGACGAGCAGCAGCGAGGGGACGCCCGCCGAGACGCGCGGCGTCGCAAGCGAGGACAGGCCGGCCGCCCGCACGTCGAAGCCTTGCGGCGGACGGCCGAGCAGAAGCGCGAGGGTCGTGCGCGCGTTGGCGGCGGTCTGGCGCAGCAGCGGGATCGACGCGCGCTGGTTGGCGACGAGCGTCTCCTGCTGGGCGATGTCGAGCGCCGTGCCGGTTCCGGCCGACAGGCGCTGGCGCACCACCCCCAGAATACGCTCGGCGCTGCGGAGATTTTCACCGGCGATGCGCAAACGCTCCTGCGCCAGCGCATACTGGAAATAGGCCGTGACGACGCTCGCCTGCGTCGCCAGCCGCACCGTCTCGCGATCGAAAACCGAGGCCTGCGCGATCCATTCAGCGGCGCGCGCGCTGTCCTGCAATTGTCCCCAGACGTCGAGGACATAGCTCGCGTTCAGGCCGATATCGAGAACGCCGCGCGGTTTGGGCGAAACGATGACGCCGCGCGTGGTCGTGCCGGAGCCGCGCGACTGCTGGGCGTCCGCGGACAGACCGACCGTCGGAAACAGCGCGGCGGCGGTCACGCGCGCCTGCGCGTCGGCCTGCGCGAGACGCGCGGTCGCAGCGGCGATGTCGAGATTGCCGAGATCGGCGGCGTCGACCAGGCGGGTGAGCTCCGGCGAGCGGAAGCGGGTCCACCAGCGATCGAGCGCCGGCGATGCGGCGCGGGCGGACGCCTGCGAGAAATGCGACGGCATCGCAAAGGACAGCGAGCGATCGGCCGGCTGGCCGGCGCATCCGGCGAGCGTCGCCAAGACGGGAATCAGCGCGAATCGACGCATCGCGCAGGACAATCCCGCGCGTTCGCGGGGCGGGTCGCCGCCGCGCCGGGACGCCTCCGATTCGCACGCCATCAAAAACTCATAGCCGGTCCCGCCGACGGTTGGAATTTAACAATTGGACAGACTCCCAACTGCCGCGATCACGACGGCGCGGCGAAGAAATCGGCTGGCGCAAGCCTTGCGACTTCGCAAGTGAGAATGCGGAGCCGTCTCCATGCGAAACGCCTTTGTCCCGAATCAAGACGCCATCGCCCGACGCCGTTCGTCGATCGTCGCGACCTGCGTCGCGCTTCTCGTCGGCGTCGGCCAGATCGGCTGGTTCGCGACGCTGTTCCTCGCCCTCCGATAAGGCGCGCGCGATAAGGCGAGCGCGAGAAGGCGGGCGCGCTTGCGCGACGGCGAGCCATCGGCTTCATGATCGGCCTTCGTCCCGGAGCCGATGATGATCACGTTCTATTTCAATCTGTCGCCGAACCCGATGAAGGTCGCGCTCTTTCTCGAAGAGGCGGGGCTTCCCTACGAGCCGGTCGTGGTCGACACGCGCCGGGGCCAGCAGTTCTCTCCGGACTATCTCGCCGTCAATCCCAACGGGAAAGTTCCCGCCATCGTCGATGGCGACGCGACGGTTTTCGACAGCAACGCCATCCTGCTCTATCTCGCCGAGAAAACGGGCCGCTTCCTGCCGGCGGACAATGCGAAAGAGCGCGGAGAACTGTTCTCCTGGCTGATGTTTCTGGCGACCGGCCTCGGGCCCTTCTTCGGCCAGGCGGTCCATTTCAAACATTTCGCGCCCGAGCGCATCGCCTATGCGACAGATCGTTATCTGTTCGAGGCGAAGCGCCATCTCGACGTCGTCGAGCAGCGCCTGTCGGGACGCCGCTATTTCGTCGGCGAGACCTACACGATCGTCGATATGGATTTCTGGGGCTGGGCGCGCATGGCGACCTACATCCTCGGCGACGACGCATGGGCGCGACTGCCGAACGCGAAGCGCCTGCTGGACGAGATCGGCGCGCGGCCTGCCGCGCAGCGCGTGACAGCTTTGCGCGAAAAGCACGCCGCCGCCTTCAAGGCCGACATGGATCAGGAGGCCCGCGGCTTCATGTTCCGCCACGTCGCCTCCTGAGTCGTTCAGGTCAGCTTCGCCATCCAGGCTTTGGTCAGGCTGATGTCGGCCTGAGAAAGGCCGTGGCCCGCCGGCAACATATGCTGCTCGACGTCCGCGCCGGCGTCGCGCAGGGTCCGCGCCAGCGTCTCCGTCTGCGCGGCGGGCGCGATCGGGTCCATCGCTCCCGACAGCAGCAGCGCCGGCGTGCCGGCGAGATCGGGGCGCGGCGGCTGTTTCAGCGGCGGCATGGCGCGGATGAGCGCCGCGCCGGCCAGCGTTCCGGGCCGTAAAAGCAGCATCGCGGCCGCGATGTTCGCGCCGTTGGAGAAGCCGAGCGCGACCGGCGCGGCGAGGCCGTAAGCGTTACGCGCCTCGGCCACGAAGTCCGCGAGTTCGCCGGCGCGGCGGCGCACGTCCTCCTCGTCAAAGACGCCTTCCGCAAGACGGCGGAAGAAGCGCGGCATGCCGCTTTCCAGCACCTTTCCGCGCGGGGAGAGAAGCGCCGCGCCCGGCGCGACCATCTCGCCGATGGGGATGAGGTCGTTCTCGTCGCCGCCGGTTCCGTGCAGCAGCAGGATCGGCGGCGCGCCCGGCCTGTCCGCCGGAACGAAGCGATGGAGAAAAGACAGTTCGGTCGCGGTCATGGCGATCTCCGCAGATGTCGGGAGCCGCCGCCCCGGAGGCCGGGGCGGCGCATGGTCAGGCGAGGGCCGGGAGAACCTCCTCGATCCTGGCGCGGTGGGCTTCGAGACCCGCCGGAAGCTTCAGCGCCTGACCAAGGCTCGCGACCGGCTCGTCCCAGGCGAAGCCGGGGACGTCCGTCGCGATCTCGAACAGCACCCCGCCCGGCTCGCGGAAATAGACAGACCGGAAGTAGTTCCGATCCCTCTGTTCCGTGGTCGTGATGCGGTGGTTCTCGGCCAGCCTGCGGACCATGTCCTCCTGCGTCGGGTCGTCGGCGGCGCGGAAGGCGACATGATGCACCGAGCCCGCGCCCTGCCGCCCGCGCGGGAAACCGCCGCCGACGCGCAGATCGACCAGCCCGCCGAACGCCGTGTCTCCCGCCTTGAGGCGGATGGCGGCGTCTTCGCGCGCGTCTTCCGCGAAGCCGAAGACGTCGGTCAGGATCGCCTGCGTCGGACCCGCGTCGCGCAGCAGCAGCGTCACGCCGTGAAAGCCGCGGATCGCGTGCTCGACGGGAACCTCGCCGCCGCTCCAGCCCGGCTCGGCCTCCGCGCCGGGGACGCCGACGAGCGCAAGCCGCATGCCGTCCGGATCGCGGAAGGCGAGGACGGTCTCGCCGAAACTGCGGCGGGGCGTTTCATGGACGACGCCCTTGTCGAGCAGCCGGTGGGCCCAGTAGCCGATCGAGCCTTCGGGGATCCGGAAGGCGGTCTCGAAGGTCTCGCCGACGCCGAGCTGGCCCGGAGACGCATGCTCCCACGGGAAAAAGGTCAGGATGGAGCCGGGGCGGCCGGTCTCGTCGCCGTAATAGAAGTGATAGGTTCCCGGATCATCGAAATTGACGGTCTTCTTCACGAAGCGCAGTCCGAGCGCGCGGGTGTAGAAGTCGAAATTCCGCCGCGCCGGGCCGGCGATGGCGGTGACGTGATGGATGCCGTTCTGCGTCATGGCGAAGTCCTCCAGCGCATCGAGCGCTCTGCATGAGCTGGCAGATAAGGTCGCCAGCGCCGCCCGCCAGCGCCGTTTCGTTGCGTCCATGCAAGACTATCTATGCCCGACCCGCCTTTGATTTGCGGGAATGAGGCTGTAGTGATCCGTCACCCCTTCCGCTGAGGCTGACGCATGACCAAGGTTCTCGTCCTTTATTATTCCTCCTACGGCCATATGGAGCAGATGGCGAACGCAGCCGCCGAGGGCGCGCGCGAGGCCGGCGCCGAAGCCGTCGTGAAGCGCGTCCCGGAGACGGTTCCGGACGACGTCGCGAAGCAATCCTACTTCAAGCTCGACCAGGCGGCGCCGGTGGCGACGGTCGAGGAACTGGCCGACTATGACGCCATCATCGTCGGCGCGCCGACGCGCTTCGGCCGCTGGGCCTCGCAGATGTCGGCGTTCTGGGACCGGGCCGGCGGCCTGTGGGCGACGGGCAAGCTCAACGGCAAGGTCGGCGGGGTGATGTCCTCGACCGCGACTCAGCATGGCGGGCAGGAGACGACCCTGATCGCCGGCGTCACCAACCTACTGCATTTCGGCATGATCATCGTCGGCCTGCCCTATTCCTATCAGGGTCAGATGACGCTCGACGAGATCACCGGCGGCGCTCCCTATGGCGCGACCACGATCGCGGGTGGTCAGGGTCAGCGCCAGCCATCCCAGAACGAACTCGGCGGCGCGCGCTTCCAGGGCAAGCTGGTCGCCGAGACCGCCGCCAAGCTCGCCCGCTAATCGGGCGCCCGTTCAGCGCGCCGAGGATTCAAGCCACGGCGCGCTGGATTTGGAGCCATTCCGCCGGCGTCTGCTCGCGCTCTTGTCTCCAGGGCTTTTGCTTTATCGCGTTCCCTCAGGCGAACCGGCGCCCGCGTCACATCGTGGCGCCGATCTGCCACGGCACGAATTCGGCGTCGCCATAGCCGAGCTCCTCGGACTTGCTGCGCTCGCCCGACGCGACGCGCAGAACCGTCTCGAAAATTTCCCGGCCCTTGTCCTCGATCGACACGCCCTCGATCACGTCGCCGCAATTGATGTCCATGTCGTCGATCATGTGGCGATACATCGCCGTGTTGGTCGCGAGCTTGATCGAGGGAGTCGGCTTGCAGCCATAGGCCGAGCCGCGGCCGGTGGTGAAACAGAGGATGTTCGCGCCGCCGGCGACCTGCCCGGTCGCCGCGACCGGATCGTAGCCCGGCGTGTCCATATAGACGAAGCCCTTCGCCGTGACCGGCTCGGCGTAACGGTAGACGGCGTTCAGCGTCGTCGTGCCGCCTTTCGCCGCCGCGCCGAGCGATTTCTCCAGGATCGTGGTGAGGCCGCCGAGCTTGTTGCCGGGAGAGGGGTTGTTGTTCATCTCCATCCTGTTGCGCTCGGTGTATTCCTCCCACCAGCGGATGCAGTCGACGAGCTGCTCGCCGACCTCCCGGTTGCGCGCGCGCGCGGTGAGAAGATGCTCAGCGCCATAGATTTCCGGCGTTTCCGACAGGATCGCCGTGCCGCCATGGCGGACGAGAATGTCGACCGCCGCGCCGAGCGCGGTGTTGGCCGTGATGCCGGAATAGCCGTCCGAGCCGCCGCATTGCAGGGCGAGCACGATCTCCGAGGCGGGGACGGTCTCGCGCCGCGCGCGGTTCGCGATCGGCAGCATGTCGCGGATCGCCGAGACGCCGGCCATCACCGTCTTCTTCGTGCCGCCGACCTCCTGAATCGTCATGGTGCGGAACATGTCGCTTTCGCTGACGCCGTAGGCGTCCTTCCAGCGACCGATCTGGAAACCCTCGCAGCCGAGTCCGACCATGACGACGCCGGCCATGTTCGGATTGGTGGCGTAGCCCCACTGGGTGCGCTTCAGGACCTCGTAGCCCTCGCCCTTCACATCAAGGGCGCACCCGCCGCCATGCACGAGCGGAATGACGCCGTCGACATTGGGATAATCGTCGAGAATTCCCGACCGTTCGATCTCCTGCGCCATGAACTTCGCCACCGAGGCGGAGCAGTTCACCGAGGTCAGGATGCCGATATAGTTGCGCGTCCCGACCCTGCCGTTGGCGCGGCGATAGCCCTCGAAGGTCGCGCGCTCGGCCAGCGGCAGGATGGCCTCGTCGCGCGCCTCCGCGGCGAAGCGGTAGTCGCGGCCGAAATCGCCATGCACGCCGCTCATGCCGCAGTTATGCTCATGCACCCATTCGCCCGGCGCGATCGGTTTGGTGGCGAAGCCGATGATCTGGCCGAACTTGCGCACCGGAGCGCCCTCGGGAATGGCCTCCGTCGCCATCTTGTGGCCGCGCGGCACGCGCTCGACCGCGGGAAAGCCCTCGGCGAGGGCGCCCGGCTCAAGCTGGTCGACCGCGACGATGAGATTGTCGGAGGGATGGAGGCGCAGGGCGCGTCCGGTCTTCACTGGGGCGTTCACGACTGGGGCGTTCATGGCGTTTCTCGTTCTTTCGCCGCCGGGGAGGCGTTTCCTTCCTGCGTCATTCTGTGCGAAGAGTCAGCAGGATCGCAACAGACGACCGTTTGCGTTTTAGCCGGAGGGACGGATGAGCGGCACCCTGATCTTGATCATCATTCTCGTCGCTCTCGCGGCGTGGGGCGTCGCGCTCTACAACGGGCTGGTGTCCCGCCGCCAGCGCGCCAACCAGGCGTTCGCGGACATCGACGTCCAGCTCAAGCAGCGGCATGACCTTATTCCCAACCTCGTCGAAACCGTGAAAGGCTACGCCGCCCACGAGAAGGGCACGTTGGAGGCCGTGATCCAGGCCCGCAACACGGCCCTGCAGGCGCCGCAGGGATCGCCCCAGCAGGCCCAGGCCGAACAGCAGCTCACCGGGGCGCTTGGCCGCCTGATCGCGCTCGGCGAGGCCTATCCCGACCTCAAGGCCAACGCCAACTTCCAGCAGCTCCAGACCGAACTCGCCGACATCGAGAACAAGCTGGCGGCGGCGCGGCGGTTTTTCAACAGCGCGGTCAGCGAATACAACGCCGCGATCGAGAGCTTCCCGGCCGTGTTCCTGGCGCAGCGCTTCGGCTTCCAGCACCGGGAGTTCTTCGATGTCGGCGCCGACAGCCGCGCGGCGATGGACGCCGCTCCGCCCAGCGTAAAATTCTGAGCCGCGCGACGATCCGGCGATGGCCGCCGCTTTCGGGCTCTATTCGCATATCCAGGCGAACCGCAGACGATCGGTCATCCTGATCGTCAGCCTGTTCCTGCTCATCCTCGTGCTGGCCTACGCCGCCGATCTGATCGCCGAGGCGCTGACCGGCTATGGAACGCTCGACCAGCTCATGCTGTCGGCGCTCCATCGCACCCTCTCGATCGCGCCCATCGTCGCCGTCGGCGTCGCGATCTGGCTCGCGGTGGCGTGGAAGATCCATCAATGGCTGATCGACCGGGTGGTGGACGGCCATCCCGTCACGCGGGCGGAGGCGCCCGAGCTCTACAATCTGCTCGAGAATCTCTGCATCTCGCGCGGCCTTCCCATGCCGACGCTGCGCATCGTCGAGACCGATGCGATGAACGCCTTCGCGACCGGCCTCAATCAGAAGCAATATTCGATCTCCGTCACGCGCGGGCTGCTGCAGGGGCTGAACAAGCGCGAGCTTGAAGCTGTTTTGGGACATGAGCTCACGCATATCCGCAACGGCGACGTGCGGGTGATGGTGATCGCCTCCGTGATCGCCGGCATCGTGACGTTTTTCGGCGAGCTGATTTTCCGCATGGTGATGATGGGGCCGCGCATCAACCTGCGCGGGCGCGGAAACAGCGACAGCGAACGCAAGAGCGGCGCCGGCGCGGCGATGGCCGCGATCGCCATCGCGATGCTGCTGATCGGCGCGGCGTGGTTCCTGTCGCTGCTGCTGCGGTTCGCGCTGTCCCGCTCGCGCGAATATCTTGCCGACGCCGGCTCCGTCGAACTCACCAAGGATCCCGACGCCATGATCTCGGCGCTGATGAAGATTTCCGGCCATGCGGAAATTCCCAGCGTGCCGTCGGGCGTGATGGAGATGTGCATCGAGAATCAACGCTCGGGCGTCGCCGATCTGTTCGCCACCCATCCGCCGATCGAGGCGCGCATCCGCGCGCTCGTCGAACAGGCCGGCGGCCATATGCCCGATATGGCTCAGCCGCAGCAGATTCCCGCTTCGCCCTGGACGCCGCAGATTCCCGGCGGCGCGCGGCGCGGGCCGTGGGGATGAGGCGAAGCAAAAAATTGGCTAGCGGGTAATCCTGTGAACAACGACTATGGCCAGAACGGCCAAAGTGAAAAAGTACCCGAGGGCCATGCCTTGCTTCTTGCGCGCGCTGATGCGCCGGCCTTTCCACGCCCAATTGAATACGTCGTCATATTCAAGCCCGTACCGAACGCCAATGATCAAGTTAATCACGGCAAGAATGAGAATTGCGGCTCCGATCTCGGCAGCGAACATCACGTCCCTTTCCGTCAAGCCTATTTTGACATTGTACTAATACAGCCTACCGTTTCGCTTTCATCCCGCAATCTCCTGCGCGAGCCCCGCCATGCAGCTTGACGTCCGCAACACACTGCCCGTCGACGGCGCGACAGGCGCGCTCGCCGGCCGCGTCTGGCGCCCCGATGTCGACGGACCG
Organism: Rhizobiales bacterium 65-9; assembly: GCA_001899525.1. Lineage (GTDB taxonomy): Bacteria > Pseudomonadota > Alphaproteobacteria > Rhizobiales > Beijerinckiaceae > Terrirubrum. Next base: position 49,991 of record MKVY01000022.1, on the reverse strand, counting down.
TCCGTCGTCGCGGTGCGCGAGGGCGGCGTCTTCGACGTCTCGGCGTCGTTTCCGACGATGCGCGATCTGTGCGAGATGAAAGATCCGGCTGCGGCGCTGGCGAAAGCGGACGGCGCGCGCATCGGCTCCATTGAGCAGATTCTCGCCAACACGCCGCCGGACAGGCGCGACGCGGGAAAGCCTTGGCTGATCGCGCCGATCGACCTGCAGGCGGTGAAGGCCGCCGGCGTCACCTTCGCGATCTCGACGCTGGAGCGCGTGATCGAGGAGCGCGCGCGCGGCGATCTCAGCGCGGCGGCGACGATCCGCGTCGAGGTGAACAAATTGATCGGCGGCGATCTCGCGACGCTGAAGCCGGGCTCGGCCGAAGCGGCGAAGCTGAAGGAGCTGCTGATCGAAAAGGGCTGGTGGAGCCAGTATCTCGAAGTCGCGATCGGCCCCGACGCGGAAATCTTCACCAAATGCCAGCCGCTCGCCTCAGTCGGACCGGGCGCGGACGCGGGGCTCAATCCGGGATCGCGCTGGAACAATCCGGAGCCCGAGGTCGTGATGGTCGTGTCGTCGGCCGGCGCGATCGTCGGCGCGACGCTCGGCAACGACGTCAATCTGCGGGATTTCGAGGGGCGCTCGGCGCTGCTGCTGTCGAAAGCGAAGGACAACAACGCCTCGTGCTCGGTCGGTCCGTTCATCCGGTTCTTCGACGCCTCCTTCTCGCTCGATGACGTGCGCGAAACGACGGTGACGCTGAAGGTCGAGGGGCAGGACAACTTCACGCTGCACGGAACCTCGTCCATCAGCATGATCAGCCGCGATCCCGCCGATCTCGTCGCGCAGGCGATCAACAGAAACCATCAATATCCCGATGGTTTCGTTCTCTTCCTCGGCACCATGTTCGCGCCGATCGAGGATCGCGACGCGCCAGGGCAGGGCTTCACGCACAAGCATGGCGACGTGGTCACAATCGCGGCGCCGAAGCTCGGCGCGCTGGTGAACCGCATGGCGTCGAGCGCGGATTGCCCGCCCTGGACGTTCGGCGCCGGCGCGCTGATGCGCAATCTGGCGAAGCGCGGCCTGATCTGAGATTTTCTCCGTTACGGATTCATGCGGCGATTCAGCGAGCGGAATGCTTTCCGCGCCATGGAGGACTGTCATGGCCCGCGCTTGTCGCGGCCATCCACGTCTTTCCTTTTATAAACAAGGCGTGGATGCGCGGAACAAGTCCGCGCCTGACGCTTCGCGCCGAATCCGGGGCGCGCGTCGTTGACGGCGGCGACCGTCGATCGCCGTCTACCTGACCTTCAACCCCGGATAATCCTTCGGCTTCGACACGAAGGAGCCGAGCACGACCTCGCAATAGCCGCCGACGCCGTCCGCCGCGACGCGGGCGCCGGCCTCGTCGTAGGATTTCTGGAACTCGTCGCGGAATTTCGCCCGCACCTGGAGCGGCGTCATTCCTTTCTTGTCGATGCGTTTCGCCAGCGGCGCCGGATCGAACGTCACGCCCATGCAGGCGCCGTCCGCGACGCGCATGAGATAGGCGATGGCGCGCGCGGCCTCGACCGGAGACTGTTTCGCCTGCTGCTGGGCTTCCGGCTTCTTCGCCGGAGGCTTTTTGTCGTTCGCGGCCTGGACCGCCCATGCGCCGGAGACGGCCAGCGCCGCGCCCGCCAGCAGCGCGGGCGGAACAAATCGTCGCAGGCCGGATTGAACGCGGGTAAGGCGCGAAGGAAGCGCCGGCGACCAGATATTGGGGATGATGATGGACTCTTTGCTCAAAGGCGGCGTGTTGTGGCTCATGGGCGTGCCGATCCTCGGCGTCATTCTGTTGAAGCTCATCGGTTGGATCTGATCCGATCAGATCACGTTTCGCTCGATCAATGGCGCGTTGCGGACAAGTCGATCATAGGAGAAATCCGACAGGTCGAGCGTGACATAACGCCCGTGGACGAGCAATTCAGCAATCCCCCGCCCGACAGCGGGGGATTGTTGCAATCCGTGCCCTGAAAATCCGTTGCACAGATAAAAGTTCGCTACTCCGGGCGCAGGGCCGACGATCGCGTTGTGGTCGAACAGGTTCATGTCGTAATGCCCGGCCCAGGCGCGGCCATGCCGCGCGCGCTCGAAAACGGGAACGCGCGCCGCCACAGCCGGCCAGACGACCTCGTCCCATTCCGGCCAGTTCACCTCGAAATCGTCGCCCGCGTCGGTCATGTCGCCATCGTCGGGCGAGAAGCCGCCGATGAAGCCGTCCCCCTCGGGCCGGAACCAGACGCCGCTGGTGTCGATCAGGAGCGGGGCGTTCTCGATCGGCTCCGGGCAGGTCCAGGAAAAGACGCAGCGCTTTTTCGCATAGACGGGAATGTCGACGCCCGCGAACGCCGCCACGCGCCGTCCGCCCGACGCCCCTGCGCAGTTGACGACGACATCGGCGTCTATCGTCGCGCCATCGGCCAGGCGCACGGCCGCGATGCGGTCGCCCGCCATCGTGAACCCGGCGGCCGCGCCGGAGACATAGGCCGCGCCGCGGTCGCGCGCTTTTTTCCTGTAGGCCTGAAGCAGGCCCCAGCCGTCATACCAGCCTTCGCCGGACCGGCCCCAGGAACCCAGCGCGATGTCGTCCGCCGCCAGCCACGGGAAGCGGGCGCGCAGCGCCTGCGGGTCGAGCAGGAGGATGTCCGCGCCCGCCTCCCGCTGAAGCGCGTTCGCCTCGCGCAGCATCTGCGCGCCAGCTTGCGTCGTGAGATAGAGGTAGCCGCCCTCGCGCAGGCCGATCTCCGGCCGTTCCGCGCCCACGGCCAGCTTTTCGCCGAGGCTGCGCATGAACGCGACGCCATACAGCGACGCCTCGATATTCACCCGGGTCGAGAACTGCTGGCGAATGGAGGCGGCGGAAAGCGCCGTGGCGGACCGGACATAGGTCATGTCCTTCTCGATCACGGTCACGCGGCCGGAGAAGGCGGGATCCATCAGCAGGTGGCAGGCGAGGGAGGAGCCCATCGCCGCCCCGCCGATGATCGCCACATGCGGGCCTGTCGCCATCGTTCGTCCTCATCGTTGCGGCAGGCTTAGCAAGCGTCCCGAGATTCCGGAAGCGGACGGCCGGGCTTTGACGGGGCTCGCCATGATGCCGCGCGGACGCTATGCAGCCGCTACGGCGGCCGGCCGTTTCGGCCGCCGGCAGACGACGCAGGAGGCCAGCATGTCAGTCGCGCCCAAAGCCAAGGACCGTCCGGCTCCGGCCGCCTATGTGTGGGAGGACCCGTTTCTCCTGGACGAGCAGCTCAGCGAGGACGAGCGGATGATCCGGGACGCGGCGCGCGCCTACGGGCAGGAAAAACTCATGCCGCGCGTCGCCGACATGTATCTGGAGGAGAAGACCGACCGCTCGATCTTCAACGAGATGGGCGCGATGGGCTTCCTCGGCCCGACCGTGCCGGAGGAATATGGCGGCGCCGGCGCGAACTACGTTTCCTACGGCCTCATTGCCCGCGAGATCGAGCGCGTCGATTCCGGCTACCGCTCGATGATGAGCGTGCAGTCATCGCTGGTGATGTATCCGATCTACGCCTATGGCGACGAGACGCAGCGCAAGAGGTATCTGCCCAAGCTCGCGACCGGCGAATGGGTCGGCTGCTTCGGCCTCACCGAGCCCGACGCCGGCTCCGATCCGGCCGGCATGAAGACAAGGGCCGAGAAGGTGAGCGACGGCTACCGCCTCACCGGCTCGAAGATGTGGATCTCCAATTCGCCGATCGCCGACGTGTTCGTGATCTGGGCGAAGTCGGCGGCGCATGACAACCAGATCCGCGGCTTCGTGCTCGAGAAGGGCATGAAGGGCCTGTCGGCGCCGAAGGTCGGCGGCAAGCTCTCGCTCCGCGCCTCGATCACCGGCGAGGTGGTGATGGACGGCGTCGTCATTCCCGAAGAAAACCTGCTGCCGAACGTGTCGGGCCTCAAGGGTCCGTTCGGCTGCCTCAACCGCGCGCGCTACGGCATCTCATGGGGCGCGATGGGCGCGGCGGAGGATTGTTTCCAGCGCGCGCGGCAATACGGCCTCGACCGCAAGCAGTTCGACCGGCCGCTGGCGCAGACGCAGCTTTACCAGAAGAAGCTCGCCGACATGCAGACCGAGATCACGCTCGGCCTGCAGGCCTCCCTGCGCGTCGGGCGTCTGTTCGACGAGGGCAAGGTCGCGCCCGAGATGATCTCGCTGATCAAGCGCAACAATTGCGGCAAGGCGCTCGACATCGCGCGCCAGGCCCGCGACATGCACGGCGGCAACGGCATCCAGATCGAATATCACGTCATGCGCCACGCGCAGAATCTGGAGACGGTGAACACCTATGAGGGCACGCACGACGTGCATGCGCTGATCCTCGGACGCGCCATCACCGGACTGCAGGCGTTCTTTTGAGATCTGGCCGGCGTCATGTCCGCGCCTGTCGCGGACATGACGCCGCCGGGTCAAATGGGAAGATGACAACAAGGAGCAGGCTCCGCCGCAGCGGAAGCGTCATCGCGTCGTTGATCACGTAGCAGGGAAGACATCATGGACCTTTCCGTCTGGTTCGCCTTCGCCGCCGCCTCCGCAGCGCTCGTGCTCATCCCCGGCCCGACCGTGACTCTCGTCGTCGGCTACGCCATCGCCCAGGGCCGCTCCGCGGCGCTGGCGATCGCGCTCGGCGTGGCGCTCGGCGATTTCGTCGCGATGAGCCTTTCGCTTCTCGGGATGGGCGCGGTCCTCGCCGCATCGGCGACGCTGTTCACCGCCGTGAAGATCGTCGGCGCGGCCTATCTCGCCTGGCTCGGCTGGAAGCTGTGGACAGCGCCGGTCGGCGACGCCGGACAGGCGGCCGTCGCTCCGCAATCATCGCGCCGGATGTTCGCGCACGCTTTCGCGGTGACGGCGCTCAATCCGAAAAGCATCATCTTCTTCGTGGCGTTCGTTCCGCAATTCATCGACCGGCATGCGGCTTACGCTCCCCAGGTCGCGATCCTCGTCGCGACGTTCGTCACGCTCGGGCTGATCAACGCGCTCGCCTACGGCATCGCGGCGTCGGGCGCGCGCGGGCTTCTCAGGCGCCCGCGCGTGCTGAAGGCGGTGAACCGCGTCGGCGGCGGCGTTCTCATGGGGGCGGCGGCGGCTGCGGTCGCAGCGCGCAACGCGCAATGAACTGAAGGAGAGTCGCATGACCATCCGCATCGTTCTCGCCGGCGCGACAGGCTGGGTCGGCAAGGCGCTCGTCGCCGCGATCGCCCAGGCGCCGGATCTCTCGCTTGTCGGCGCCGTATCGCGCAAAGCCGCGGGGCAGGATGCGGGCGAGGCGGCGGGCGTGGGCCGGCTCGGCGTAACGATCAGCGGCGCGATCGCGGAGGCGCTTGCGGCGCCGTCCGACGTGCTGATCGACTACACGAAGCCGGACAGCGTGAAGCATCATGCGCTGACCGCGATCGCGCATGGACGGCATGTCGTGATCGGAACGTCGGGATTGAGCGCGCAGGATTACGACACGATCGACATCGCGGCGAAGGACAAGCAGCGCGGCGTGCTCGCCGCCGGCAATTTCTCGATCACGGCGACGCTGCTGCGGCGCTTCGCGCTCGAGGCGGCCCGTTATGTCCCTGACGTCGAGGTGATCGACTACGCCCATGCGGGCAAGCCGGACACGCCTTCCGGCACGGGCCGCGAACTTGGCGAATTGCTCGCGCAGGCGCGGCAGAAACCGACCTCGAAGCCGGTCGATCAACTCGGCGGCGTGCGCGAGACGCGCGGCGGCGCGATCGGGCAGCCGACGCCGGTGCAGGTGCATTCCGTGCGCGTGCCGTCTTACGTTCTCTCCTGCGAGGCGATCTTCGGCGCGCCCGACGAGCGCCTCGTGATCCGTCATGACGCCGGCGGCTCGGCCGCTCCCTATGTCGCCGGCACGCTGCTCGCGGCGCGCCGCGTCTCCGGTTTCGTCGGCGTTCGCCGAGGCCTCGATTCCGTTCTCGACTGAGCGCTCCATGTCTCAAAAGCCCCTTGCCGGACTGCGCGTTCTCGAACTGGCGCGGGTGCTCGCCGGCCCGTGGTGCGGACAGCTTCTTTCCGATCTCGGCGCCGATGTCGTGAAGGTCGAGCGCGCGGGCGTCGGCGACGACACGCGGGAATGGGGGCCGCCCTTCGTCGCGGACAAGGCGGGCGGCTATCACTGCTCGGCCTATTTTCAATCCGCCAACCGCGGCAAGCGTTCGATCGCGCTTGATTTCAACAAGCCGGAGGACATCGCCGTCATCCAGCGGCTCGCGAACTACGCGGATGTCATCATCGAGAATTTCAAGGTCGGCGGCCTGAAGAAATACGGACTCGACTATCCGTCGATCAAAAAGATCAATCCGCGCATCGTCTACTGCTCGATCACCGGTTTCGGCCAGAACGGTCCCTATGCGCCGCGTCCGGGCTACGATTTCATTATTCAAGGCATGGGCGGCTTCATGGCGCTCACCGGCGATCCGGATGGCGAGCCGCAGAAGGCGGGCGTCGCCTACGCCGACATTCTCACCGGCGTTTATTCCGCGGTCGGCGTTCTCGCGGCGCTGCGCCATCGCGACGCGACCGGCGAGGGCGCGCATATCGACATGGCGCTGCTCGATACGCAGGTGTCGGTGCTGCAGAACCATGCGATGAATCATCTCATCGCGGGGATGACGCCGAAGCGCATGGGCAACTCCCATGCGCAGCTCGTGCCCTACCAGGTGATCCCGGTCAGCGACGGGCACATCATTCTCGCCACCGGCAATGACGGGCAATATCGCCGGACGTGCGACGTGCTCGGCGTTCCGGAGCTGAAAGACGATCCGCGCTTCATCGACAACGAGGCGCGCGTCACCCACCGCGACGCGTTGATGCCGCTGCTGACAATCCGCTCAAGCACTTTCACGAAAGCGGATCTGATCGACAGGCTGGAGGCCGCCGGGGTGCCCGTCGGGCCGATCAACACGGTGCCGGAGGTGTTCCGCGATCCGCAGGTGATCGCGCGCGGGATGCGCGTCGATCTGCCGGCGCCGCGCGCGCAGGCGGGGACGATGCCGAACGTGCGGCAGCCGATCATCATCAACGACCAGCCGCTTTACGGCGAACATTCGTCGCCGGCGCTCGGCGAGCATCAGGACGAGGTGCTGAACGATCCGAACTGGGGCGGCGGGGCGTGAGACGCTCTACCAGAGGCGGTTGACGCCGAAGTCGTCGAACAGCTTCTCGTTGGAGACGATGACGAGGTCGTCCACCAGCGCCTGCGCGATGAGAAGGCGGTCGAACGGGTCTTTGTGGTCATGTGCGAAACGTCCGGCGAGTTCCGCATGCCTGATCGTCAGTGGCGCTTCAAGGAAACCGGCCCTCGCGACATAGCGAAAAAAATCCTTCGCCAGCACTTCGGATTCCGGCAGTTTTCCGATCCTATATTTCGTCGTGATCTCGAAGGCGCACACCGGGCTGACCAACACCTCGTTGTCATCGCTCAGAAGCGCGTTTCTGGCTGCGGGAGAGAGCTTTTCGACAGGACCATGCGCCCAGATG
>MKVY01000022.1:35157-42386 GCA_001899525.1 Rhizobiales bacterium 65-9 | reverse complement strand
GCACCTTGGACTTCCGCTTCGGATTGATGGGCACAAGCCGCACCACGGGCGCATTGCCGCGCGCAATCACGACCTCCTCGCCGCGCTCGGCCATGGCGATGAGCTTGGAAAGCTGCGTCTTAGCCTTGTGGACGTTCACCGTCGTCATGGCTTGCTCCTCAACTAAGGATATAGCTAAGGGTGACTTGCGGCGCAATGAAAGCCGCCTTTGCGGCGTTTGCGAGGTTCGCGGATCATGAAAACTGGCGGCCAACTCATCGTCGACAGCCTCGTCGCGCAAGGCGTCGAGCATGTGTTCTGCGTGCCGGGCGAAAGCTATCTCGCCGTGCTCGACGCGCTGCATGACGCATCGATCAACGTTACCGTCTGCCGGCAGGAGGGCGGCGCCGCGATGATGGCCGACGCGAGCGCGCGACTCACCGGCCGGCCGGGGATCGTCATGGCGACGCGCGGACCCGGCGCGACCAACGCGTCGCCGGGAATCCATATCGCCGAACACGATTCCGTTCCGCTGATCATGTTCGTCGGCCAGATCGACAGTTCAATGCGTCATCGCGGCGCCTTTCAGGAAATGGATTATCGCGCCTTCTTCGGATCGACGACGAAATGGGCGGTGGAGATCGACGACGCCGCGCGCATCCCTGAGCTGGTTTCCCGCGCTTTCCATGTAGCGATGCAGGGGCGTCCCGGCCCGGTGGTGATCGCGCTGCCGGAAGACGTGTTGACATCGCTCGCGGAGGCGCCGGCGCCGCGCCGGGTCGAGGCCGTGCAGACATGGCCCGGCCCGACGCAGATGGCCGAACTTCAGAAGCTGCTCTGGGCCGCGCAGAAACCCGTCGCGATCCTCGGCGGATCGGGGTGGACGGAAAAGGCCTGCGCGGGCTTCACGCGCTTCGCCGAACGCTTCGACCTTCCCGTCGCCTGCTCGTTCCGGCGGCAGATGCTGTTTTCGGGCGATCATCCCAACTATGCCGGCGAAATCGGCATCGCGCCCAATCCGAAGCTGCGCGCCCGGATCGAGGAAGCCGATCTCGCGCTGCTGATCGGCGGCCGCATGGCGGAGATGCCGTCGCAGTCCTACACGCTGTTCGACATTCCCTATCCCAGGCAGCGGCTGGTCCATGTCCATGCGGACGCCGAGGAACTCGGCCGCGTCTATCAGCCGGCGCTCGGAATCCATGCCTCGCCGGCGGCGTTCGCGGCGTCGCTCGAAAGCCTGCAGCCGCCGCAGCGTATCGCTTGGGCGCAGCGGACAGCGGAGGCGCGCGCCGATTTTCTCGCATGGAGCGAAGCGCGGCCGGTCATTCCGGGGAAGCTCCAGATGGGCGACTGCATGGCGTTCCTGCGCGAGCGCCTGCCGGAGACCGCGATCGTCACCAATGGCGCGGGAAATTATGCCACATGGCCGGCGCGCTTCCTGAAATACCGCACGTTCGGCGCGCAGCTCGCGCCGTGCTCAGGCTCGATGGGCTATGGCGCGCCGGCCGCGATCGGCGCCAAGCGCGTCGCGCCTGAGCGGATGGTGGTCTGCTTCGCAGGCGACGGCTGTTTTCTGATGAACGGGCAGGAGTTCGCCACGGCGGTTCAGTATGACCTGCCGGTGATCTTCGTCGTCGTCGACAACAGCATGTACGGCACGATCCGGATGCATCAGGAGCGGGAGTATCCAGGCCGCGTCTCGGCGACGACGCTCAGGAATCCGGATTTCGCCGCCTATGCGCGCGCCTTTGGCGGGCATGGCGAAACGGTGCGCGAGACAGCCGAATTCGCGCCGGCGTTCGAGCGCGCCGTCGCGTCGGGCAAGCCCGCGATCCTGCATTGCCTTCTCGACCCGGAGGCGATCACGCCCGGAACGACGCTGACGACAATGCGCGAGGCGGCGCTGGCCGCGAAAGGCTGATTCCTCGCTCTGCTTCGCGGCGACGACAGGAAAGCGTCGAAACAAAAACCGCGCCGGCGGCGCGGTTCTCGAAGCGATTCACGGCGCCGGTTTCGTCCGGGCCGGCGTTGCGGCCGTTCTCAGCTTTTCGGCTGCACGCCGTCGAAGGTCGAGCGGATCGCCTGCGCGAGCATCACATAGGCCCAGCCCTGGAAGATCAGCTCGATCGCCAGGAAGGTGCCGAGCACCCAGGCGCTGGAGGCCGGCCACTGAACCAGGATCAACGCGCCGAGCAGCAGCGAGAGCACGCCCGACACGAGCACCCAGATCCAGGTCTGCATCGGCCTGAGCTGGAACGCCATCACGATGCGCAGTACGCCCGTCGCGACCAGCGCCGCGCCGACGAACAAGGTCAGGCCCGCCAGAGCGGAGAGCGGCATGGCGAAGACGAGCACGCCGGAGAGCACGTAGAGCGCGCCGATCGCGAGCATCAGCATGCGGCTTTTCCATCCCTCGCGGCGGAAGGCGTCCACCAGCAGCACTACGCCGCCGATCAGCATCATGAAGCCGAAGGTGAAAACGCTGACCAGCGAGAACAGCAGCGAAGCGGCGAGACCGAAGACGCCGAGGAGGATGAGAATCACGCCGGCTCCCATGAGCCAGCCCCAGTTCTTGCGAAGCGGCACGAGATGAGTGGCCAAGGTGTGCGTCGTCGTTGCGTCGGTCATGGCGAGTCTCCTGTTTCGCCATCATGCGCCAACGCGCGCCCCGCGCCAATGATCCCGAGGAATTTCTTGGGCGCAGTCCTGAAGCGCGAGGCCAGCATGGACAATCCTGCGCTGTTGGACCACGCTTCGCGCATGCCTGCTGATGATCCGGTCCTGTTCGATCCGCCCTGCGAGGTCCATCGTCCGCCTCAGGTCACGCTGCCTCTGGTGTTCAGCTCGCCCCATTCCGGCAACGTCTATCCATTCGCGTTCGTCCATCAGTCCCGGCTTGACGCGCAGGCGCTCCGGCGGTCGGAGGACGCTTTCGTGGACGCGCTGTTCAGGCCGGTCGTCTCGATGGGCGCGCCGCTGATCGCCGCCCGCTTTCCCCGCGCCTATCTGGATCTGAATCGCGAACCCTACGAACTCGACCCGCAGATGTTCGAGGGGCGGCTGCCGCCCTTCGCCAACACCCGCTCCATGCGCGTCGCGGGCGGCCTCGGAACGATTCCGCGGGTGGTCGGCGAAGCGCAAGAAATCTATGCGCGGCGCCTGCCTGCGGCCGAGGCCACCCGCCGCGTCGAGACGCTCTACAAGCCCTATCACGCGGCGCTGCGGCGGCTGATCGATCAGGCGCACGCCGAATTCGGCTTCGCCATCCTCATCGACTGCCATTCGATGCCCTCGACCTCCTTCGGCCGAGACGAGCCGGCGCGGGCCGACGTGGTGCTCGGGGACCGTTTCGGAACGAGTTGCTCGGGCCTGATCACCGACGCGCTGGAGCAAGAGCTCCGGGCGCGGGGACTGACGGTGCTGCGCAACAAGCCCTATGCCGGCGGTTTCATCACCGAGCACTACGGACGGCCGGGGCGGGACCGGCACGCCATCCAGATCGAGGTCAACCGCGCCCTCTACATGGACGAGCGCACGCTCGCGCCGCATGACGGATTCGGCCGGCTGGCGGGTATCCTTTCGGACGCGATGCGCGCTTTCGGAGAGGCGCCGCTGGCCTATCTGGCGAGCGGCCGGCTGGCAGCGGAATAGCGCGCCCCACGCCTCCGGCAGCGCCGGATCGCCACTCAGCACGTTGAAAATAAAGGGGCCGCTCGTTCGCACGAGCGGCCCAAGTGTAGGGAGGAAACGCCCAAGGAGGGCAGCAACACGACAAGGCCGTGTTGCGTTGCAATAATATGCAGGTGCACTGCACAAACAGCAAGGGCTTTCTTCGCTCAATTTGATAGCTATGCGTTAATTGCATAGATAGGCTATTCAAACTGTCTTGTCAGCAAGTTAGCTCGCGCGAACTGGCGCGATTTCGCCCGCGGCCTAATTCTCAGGCGCCGCATGCCCGAAATCACGCGCCGCCGGGGCATCGGCTTGGCGCGTCTTCCGCGCCCTCGGAAGGCGGGCTGGCTTTCGCGCGCGGCTCGGCTAGAAGGGCCGCGCCCTTCTGAGAACGCCCTGCATGCGTCCCGTTCCCGTCGACCTTGAACAATTCCTTCACCGCCTGGCCGACGCCTCCGGCGACGCCATCCTGCCCTTCTTCCGCTCCCGGCTCACGGCGCATGACAAGTCGCAGAACGGCGCGTTCGATCCGGTGACGGAGGCGGACAAGGCGGCCGAGGTCATCATCCGCCGCATGATCCGCGAGGCCTTTCCGACCCATGCGATCCATGGCGAGGAGTTCGAGGACGAGGAGGGCTCCTCGGATTTTCGCTGGGTGATCGACCCGATCGACGGGACGAGGGCGTTCATCTCCGGCCTGCCGGTGTGGGGCACGCTGATCGGGCTGACGCGGGCCGGGCGGCCGGCGCTCGGCCTGATGAACCAGCCCTTCACGCGCGAGCGGTTCTGGGGCGACGGCGGCCGGGCCCAGTGGCGCGGCGCGAGCGGGGACAGGCCGCTGCGGACCCGCTCCTGCGACAGCCTGTCCGCCGCGACGCTGATGACCACGACGCCCGCCATGTTCAAGGGCGACGAGGCCGACCGCTACGCCGCGCTGGAGCGGCAGGTGAGGCTGCCGCGCTATGGCTGCGACTGCTACGCCTACTGCATGCTGGCCGCCGGCCATGTCGATCTCGTGGTCGAATCCGGACTGAAGGCGGTGGACATCGTGCCGCTGGCGCCGATCATCGAAGGCGCGGGCGGGATCATCACCACCTGGAGCGGCGAACCGGTGAGGGAGGGCGGCGCGGTGGTCGTCGCGGGCGACCAACGCGCGCATGAGGCGGCGCTGAAAATCCTGAACGCCTGAATCACGCCGGCCGGCGCTCCGCCTGCGTTGGCGCGCGTTCGAAAAAGGCGTCGATCGCGGCGAGAACCTGCGCCCGCCCGACGTCGCTTTCCATCAGCAGCTCATGCCGCCCGCCGGCGATGGAGATGACGCCGCCCGAGCCTAGACGCGCCGCGAAGGCTTCGGCCGCGGGGGTCGAGACCACCCGGTCCTCGCCGGCGGTCAGCACCAGCGCGGGGATGGCGATAGCCTCCGCGAAACCCGGCGCCTGCAACGCCGCCATGCGCGTGAAGGCGGCGCGGGTCCAGCCGATGGTGGGATCGCCGATGGCGAGTTGCGGGAAAGCGGAGGCGATGAGGGCGTTGCGCGCGTAACGGTTCTCGTCCGAGGTCAGCGGATTGCCGGGATAGGGCTTCGTCGCGATCGAGACGGGGCCGCCGCCGGGAATGTAATGGTTCGTCAGCCCCGCCGCGCAGAGGGTGCGCGCGAGCCAGAGCACGCCCTTCGGATTGCGAATGTTGTGGATCGCGACCATCGGCGCCAGGCAGACCATCCGCTCCAGCGGCAGATCGCCCTTCCGCGCGGCCGACAGCGCGATGCAGGCGCCCATCGAGTGGAACAGGCCGAACCAGGGCCGGGGACGGGATGCGAGCTCGGCGGCGACGACCGCGCGCAAATCGTCCTCATACTCGTCGAAGTCGCGCACATGGCCCTTGCGACCGTCCCGCAGCAGCCGGTCCGATCCGCCCTGTCCGCGCCAGTCGAAGGCGACGACGTGAAAGCCGCGGGCGCGCAACTCGCCGACGGTCTCGAAATATTTCTCGATCATCTCGGCGCGGCCCTGCGCCAGAAGAACCGTTCCGGCCGCCGGCGCCGTGGGCGGCCAGGAGGCGACGCGCAGGCGCACGCCGTCGCCGGCGCGGGCCGCCGACATCGTCGCGCCGTCCGGCGCCGGGTTATCGTAGGTTTCGTAAAGCTCCACGGCCGGCTCGGTGGCGGCGGCTGATCCGCCGCCACTGAGTTAGCCGATCGGCGGCGCGCCGGCCAATCGGAGAGCGCATAGCGGCGGCGTTGGGGGCTTGCGCGGCGAAAAGCGGTTCCTATCTCACGGGTGCGCCGGCCATGAGGCGGCGCGAACAGTCCATGCGGCTCCGCCCTTTGCGGGGAGCCCATTCGTCTCGCTTTTGAAGGAGAAGACCATGCGCACTTTTGATTTGGCTCCGCTCTACCGCTCCACCGTCGGTTTCGATCGCATCTTCACGCTGCTCGATCAGCTCGGCGGCGGTGAGCAGACCACCTATCCGCCCTACAACATCGAGCGCACGGGCGAGAACGCCTACCGCATCTCGGTCGCCGTCGCCGGCTTCGCCGACTCCGATCTGTCGGTCGAGTTGAAGGAGAACACGCTGACGGTGAAGGGCGAGAGGAAAGCTGTCGAAGAGAAAAAGTCTGCGGAAGTGCTCTATCAGGGCATCGCGGGCCGCGCCTTCGAGCGACGCTTCCAGCTTGCCGACCATGTGCAGGTGACGGCCGCCAACCTTGAGAACGGCCTCCTGCATGTCGACCTCGTCCGCGAGATTCCGGAAGCCAAGAAGCCGCGACAGATCGCGATCAACGGCAAGCCGCAGATCGAACAGAAGCTCGCCGCGTAACCTCCAACGCCGTTTGAGCTTCACAGGCCGCCTCGAAAGAGGCGGCCTTTTTTGTTGCGCGTTCTTTGTTGAGTGCGAACGTCCGATTGTTCACTCAGGGTTGGCGGTGGGTGCGCAGGACCTGCCGAAGACTACAGCGCCGCGCCGGTCTCGCCTTACGGAGCGCTGATGTTTGTGTTCGTCTTTACGCAGCGGGCGAAGAATTCTCAAAAATCGGTTGAAAGAGCTAATCCCGCTCGTCATTCCTTTCCCATAATATACATCTTATCAGTGTAGTTTGTCTTCTTATTCAGCAAGCCATAACTTCTGTGCGATAAATCCCCAAGCTGAGCGCGGTCGCGTTCTGCGCGCGCAGACGTCGAAAGGCGATTGTATGTCCGCCGCCGCGCTTTCCCTCGCGCCCGAGCCGAGCCCTTCCGTCGAGGATTTGATCCTGCGTCTCGCGTCGGCGCGCGGCGTCGACGAGATCATCGCAGCGGTGCGCGAAAGCGCGCGCAGCCTGTCCGGAGCGGACGGCGTCACCTTCGTGCTGCGCGACAACGGCATGTGCCACTACGCCGACGAGGACGCGATCTCGCCCTTGTGGAAGGGTCAGCGCTTTCCGATGGAATCGTGTATTTCAGGCTGGGCGATGCTGAACCGCCAGCCGGTCGTCATCGAGGACATCTACGCCGACGATCGCATCCCGCATGCGGCCTACCGGCCGACCTTCGTGCGCAGCCTGGTGATGACGCCGGTGCGCGAGGAGGATCCGGTCG
>MKVY01000022.1:9521-35109 GCA_001899525.1 Rhizobiales bacterium 65-9 | reverse complement strand
AATGCGCTGGTCGCAGCGAAGGAAGAGGCGATCAGAGCCAAGGACGCCATCATCATGGCGATGGCTTCTCTCGCCGAGACGCGAGACAACGACACGGGCAATCACATCCGGCGCACGCAGCGTTTCGTGCGCGCGCTCGCGGAAGCCGCGCGCGAACGCGGACTGTTCGCGGAGTTCCTGACGCCCGAAATGATCGAGCTTCTCTATAAATCCGCGCCGCTCCACGACATCGGCAAGGTGGGCATTCCCGACATGGTGCTGCTCAAGCCCGGCAAGCTGAACGACGACGAATTCGCGATCATGAAGACGCATGCGGAGATCGGTCGCCGCGCGATTGCGCATGCGCAGAAACATCTCGGTTCGACGCCATTCCTCAAAGTCGCGCAGGAGATCGCCCACACCCATCACGAACGGTGGGACGGCGCCGGTTATCCGCGCGGACTGAAGGGCAACGAGATTCCCGTGGCCGGACGGCTCATGGCGATCGCGGACGTCTATGACGCGCTGGTCTCAACGCGCGTCTACAAGGCCGGCATGGCGCATGACGAGGCCGTCGGAATCATCGCGCAGGGCGCAGGCGCGCATTTCGATCCGCGTCTCGTTGACGTGTTTCTCGCCATCGCGCCGGCTTTCGATGCGATCCATCGCGAACTCGCCGACGAGGCCTACAATTCCCGGCCGGGCGCGCCGGATCATTGAGGGGAACGGCGCCAGCGTCGCCATCCCTCGGCGCGCAACCGGCAGGCGGGGCATTCGCCGCAGCCATAGCCCCATTCATGGCGCGCGCCGCGATCGCCGAGATAGCAGGTGTGCGTCTTCTCGACGATCAGATCGACGAGCGCGGGGCCGCCGAGCGCGGCGGCGAGTTCCCAGGTCTGCGCCTTGTCGATCCACATCAGCGGCGTCTCCAGCACGAAACGCCTGTCCATGCCGAGATTGAGGGCGACCTGAAGCGCCTTGATCGTATCGTCGCGGCAGTCGGGATAACCGGAATAATCCGTCTCGCACATGCCGCCGACGATGCGCGCCGCGCCGCGGCGATAGGCCAGCGCCGCCGCGAATGCGAGGAAGATGATGTTGCGGCCTGGAACAAACGTGTTCGGCAGGCCGCCATCCGTCATCGCGATGGCGACATCGCGGGTCAGCGCCGTGTTCGACACCTCGCCGAGCGCGGCGAGCGAAACCGTGTGGTCGTCGCCGAGCCTTGTCTTCCAGGCGAGATTGATCGCGCCAAGACCGGCGCGCAGCGCGTCGCGACAATCGAGTTCGACGCGATGACGCTGGCCGTAATCGAAACCGACCGTCTCCACACGATCGAAGCGATCGAGCGCCCAGGCGAGACAGGTCGTCGAATCCTGGCCGCCTGAAAAAAGAACAAGCGCGGCGTCGCTCATCGCATTCCCCGATCCAAGACGCGACGTCCGCCGCCCGCCGTCAGTAGGCGCGGACCAGTCCGGTCAGCGTCCAGTCGACATCGAACGTCGATTTTCCCTGCCGCCGGTTGTAGGCGATCGCGCTCTGGCGCGCCACGACCGCCGAGTCGCCGTCGCCGGAGCGCGGACAGGAGACGACGCGATGCGACAGGGCGCGGCGGTCCAACTCCTGCGCGAAGGCGCGCTCGACCGATTCGAGCGGCGCTTTCGTTTCGAAGATCGCGGAAAAATAGGCGGTCGTCTCCGGCCGATCGAGCGCCAGACAATAACGAAAATCGGCGGCTTCCGCCCCGGCGAGGCCTGCGCTCGTCGCCAGCCCGGCCGCGAGCAACGCCAGCCCTGCGGATCGCACCTTTCGCATCACGCCGCGTTTTTTCTCACGAGCCTTTCTTCCCAGGCGAGGGCTTGCTGCACGATGGTTTCGAGGTCGTCAAATTCAGGCTGCCAATGGAGCTTCTCGCGGATGAGGTCGGCTTTCGCCGTCAGCGCCGCGGGATCGCCGGCGCGGCGCGGCGACAGCTTCACCGTGAAATTCGCGCCGGAGACCTTCTTCACCGTGTCGATCACCTCGAGAACCGAATAGCCCGAGCCGTAGCCGCAATTGCAGACCAGGCTCTCGCCGCCCGCCCGCAGATGCTTCAGCGCCGCGACATGCGCGCGCACGAGATCGGTGACCTGCACATAGTCGCGCACGCCCGAGCCGTCCTTCGTCGGGAAGTCGACGCCGAAGACCTCCATGAAAGGTCTTTTGCCGAGCGCGGCCTGCGCCGCCACCTTGATCAGATGCGTGGCGTTGGGGCTCGACTGGCCGGTCCGGCCCTTCGGGTCGGCGCCCGCTACATTGAAGTAGCGCAGGATGACGTAGCCCAGCCCATGCGCCGCCCCCGCGTCCCTCAGCATCCATTCGCTCATCATCTTGGAGCGGCCGTAGGGATTGATCGGCGCGAGCGGCAGATCCTCCGGGATCGGATTGGCGCTCGGCTCGCCATAGACGGCGGCGGTCGAGGAGAAGATGAAGCGCCGCACGCCGGCCCTGACCGCGGTCTCGATCAAGGCGCGCGTCTTCACCGTATTGTTGAGATAGTAGCCGAGCGGATCGACGACGGACTCGGGCACCACGATCTTCGCGGCGAAATGCGCGACGGCGTCGACGCCATGCTCGCGGATGATCCGCGCGACGAGGGCCTGGTCGCCCGCATCGCCCTGAACGAGCGTCGCCTCGGGCGGGACGGCCCACCAGAAGCCGGCCGACAGGTCGTCGAGGACGACCACATCCTCGCCTGCGTCGATCAGCTCATTCGCCATATGGCTGCCGATATAGCCGGCGCCGCCCGTCACAAGAACCGCCATCGCTCACCCCGTCAGAATGACGGGATCAATGGCCCGAGATTGTTGCAGGCTTATCAACCGGCGGCATGGCGGCGTCGCATTATCGCCGCTATGGTTGGCTGGGGTTTGCCCGTTCAACTAGAATTTTATGGAATTCGCATGACTCGCATCCGGAAAGCCGTGTTCCCCGTCGCAGGGCTCGGCACCCGTTTCCTGCCGGCCACCAAGGCGGTTCCGAAGGAAATGCTCACCATCGTCGACCGCCCGGTCATCCAGCATGTGGTCGACGAGGCGCGGGCGGCGGGAATCGAGCATTTCATCTTCGTCACGGGCCGCAACAAGCACGTGATCGAGGATCATTTCGACATCCAGTACGAGCTCGACCGGACGCTGTCCGAGCGCGGCAAGAAAAAGGAGCAGCAGCTTCTCGCGGAAATCCTGCCGGCCGCCGGCACGGCGAGCTTCACGCGGCAGCAGGCGCCGCTCGGGCTCGGCCATGCGGTGTGGTGCGCGCGCGACATCGTCGGCGACGAGCCGTTCGCGCTTCTCCTGCCCGACATGCTGCACAAGGGCGAGACGCCTTGCCTGAAGGACATGATCGACGCGCATGCGAAACTCGGCGGCAATCATGTGGCCGTCGCGCCGGTCCCCGAGGAGGAGACGCATCAATACGGCATCGTCGGCGTCAAGGACCGCAAGGCGAAGGTGTCCGAAATCACCGAGATGGTCGAGAAGCCGAAGGCGGGGACCGCGCCGTCCAACCTGCATATTTCGGGGCGATACATCCTCCAGCCGACGATCTTCGAGTTGCTCGCGAAGCAGGAGAAAGGCGCCGGCGGCGAAATCCAGTTGACGGACGCCATGGTCGCGCTGGCGGCGTCCGAGACCTTCTTCGCCGTGCGCTTCGACGGCGAGATTTACGACACGGGCTCCAAGCTCGGCTTTCTGGCGGCGAACGTCGCCTACGCGCTGAGCGATCCCGCGCTCAAGGACCCGTTCCGCGCCGAGGCGAAGAAGCTGCTGGGCTGAAGGGGTTCGGGCGTCAGTCTGGCGCCTCCGCCGCGTCAGCGCTGCAGCCGCAGCCCGACCATGAAGATGTTCGCGGTGTAGTCGCCGCCCGGCGCCGAGGATTTCAGCCGCTCATGGCTGTAGCTCGCGCGCACCGCGACGGTGCGGCTCAGCTTGTAATCGAGCCGCACCGTGCCGGTGAGCGTATCCTCGGTGAGGGAATCGCCGCGATAGTCGGCGCGCTGGAACGAGCCTGACGCGGTCAGGGTGAGATTGCGCAGGAACGCATGCGCGATCTCCACCGTCGCCTTTCGGGTGACGACGCCGGAGACGCCCGGCACGGTGGTTTCGTCGAGCGTGGACTGCCCGCGCAGGCCGATCTTGGTCAGCGGCGTCGCGGACCAGATGAGCGAGACGTCGCCGACGATTCCGCGCAGGTCCGCCAGGCGCGAATCGTCGTAGCGGCGCTGCTCGTAGCCGACAGAAGCCTCGCCGGTCAGCGTGCGGTTGACGTCGAGCGTCGTGCCGACCCGCGCGCCGACGCCGTTCGAATCGCGCGCGAAGCCGCTGTCGTCGATCCGGCGATCATGCAGGCGCGCGTCGATCTTGCCTTCGACAAAGGGCCGCACGCTGGGCGTCAGCTCATAGGTCGCGCGCAACGTCGCGCCGGGCTGGTTGTAGTTGCGGTCGCTCTGGTCGACCGAGCCGCCGCCGGGCAGCGGCGCGTCCTCGAACGTGAAGCGGTCGAACAGCCCGCGCAGCCCGAAGGTGACGCGGTTGATCGTGTGATCGACGCCGATCGTCCCGCCATATCGCCAGGTCAGCGGCCGGCTCGCGGTGATGAAGGGCAGGTTCGTGGTCTGGGGCGACTGGGTGTCGAGACGGAAGCGTCCCTGCGCCACGAGCTGCGTGGAGCGCGTCATGTCGAAGCGCCAGTCGCCGCGCGCCTCAGCCTCCGGCCGGTTCGCCGATTCCACGGAGCCGTAGGCGGAATAGGAGCCCCGGAGAAGGCCTTGGAAGCTGTGGGTCGGCCAGTTCGATTCGACCGCGACCTCGGCGCCGGGACGAACGAACGCGGAGCCCTTCGCGCCGCTGCGGAGCCGGTTCGGGTTGGAATCGTAACCGGCGTCCACGTCCATAGCCGGCCGCACGGTGAAGCCGCCGAGCCGAAGCCCCGTCGGCGCCCACGGGTCGGTCTCCACGATCTTCGGACGGGGAGGCGGCGGAGCGGGCTCGGTGAGCGCGGGCGCGCCGAGGCGGCGCAGCGGCGCCGGCTGAACCCTGAGAGCCGCTTCCGCGCCGCGCGCCGCCGGTTGAACCGATTTGCGCGTCGGGTTGGGGGGCGTGGCCCTCGTTCTCGGCAGAAGCGCTGGATCCTGCGGCGCGCGCCGGAGGCGGTAAGGGTTGGGCCCGTCGACGATCTCGGGCGTCACGGAGCCGGGGCGCAGAATTGTCGGAAGCTGCAGCTCCTGACCGCGCGACATCGTGGCGACAGCGCTCGCGGCGCATCCCGTCGCCAAGGCGAGGGCGAGCGTCGGCGCGGGCCGCCATCCGGCCCTCGGTCTGATCTTGGGCGCGCTCGCCATGCCGTTTTCGCTTCGATCGGCGCGGCCTGTCCGCGGCGGTTCGGTTAACGGATCAAAAAGGATTGTGGTTAACGGGCGGTTAGCATCGCGGCGCGCAGGGTCGCGGCGACTCAGCCGTCATGCTAAGGCCCCGCCATGTCCGCCCCCGCGCCAGACGCCCAGACGCCGCCAGCCGTGCAGTCGGCGCTCGCCACGATCGAGGTCGAGCGCGACGGCCTGGAGGCGCTCAGGCTCGCCCTGACGGGGACGCTCGGCGCGACGTTCGATCGCGCGGTCGCGCAGCTTGCGGCGGCGAAGGGGCGGGTGATCGTCACCGGCATGGGCAAATCAGGCCATGTCGCGCGCAAGATCGCGGCGACCCTCGCCTCGACCGGCACGCCGTCGCACTTCGTGCATCCCGCCGAAGCGAGCCATGGCGATCTCGGCATGATCCAGAAGGACGACGCGATCCTGGCGCTGTCCTGGTCCGGCGAGGCGAAGGAACTCGCGGACATCGTCCGCTATTCGCGGCGCTTCAACGTCCTGCTGATCGCCATGACGGCGAACGCGGAGTCAGCGCTCGGATGCGAGGCGGACATCCGCCTCGTCCTGCCGAAGGCGACGGAGGCGTGCCCGAACGGGCTCGCGCCGACGACCTCGACCACCATGCAGCTTGCGCTCGGCGACGCCATCGCCGTCGCGCTGCTCAAGGCGCGCGGCTTCTCGGCGCAGGATTTCCGCATCTTCCATCCGGGCGGCAAGCTCGGCGCGCAGCTCAAGACGGTCGGCACGATCATGCATGTCGGCGAGGCCGTGCCGACCGCTCTCGTCGGAACCCGCATGCGCGAGGCGATCGCCATCATGACGGCGAAGAGTTTCGGCTGCGTCGTGGTGGTGGACGGCGTCGGCAAGCTCGCCGGAATCATCACGGACGGCGATCTGCGCCGCAACATGAGCGCGACGCTCGGGGACAGGCTCGTCGAGGAGATCATGACGCGCGCGCCAACCACGGTGGCGCCGGGCGACCTGCTGGCGGAGGCGCTGGAGATCGTCGATTCGCGCAAGCATCAGGCGCTGGTCGTGGTCGAGGGCGGCAGGCCGGTCGGGCTCGTCCATGTGCTCGACCTGTTGCGCGCCGGCGCGGCCTGAACGCCAGCCTCCGCGACGATCAGGCTTCCTTCACTTTAAGGACCGTGCCCGAGACGCCGGTGATGATCACGCGGGCGCCGGCGGGCATGTCGGGGCCTTCGGCGCGCCAGACCGTATCATCGACCGAGACCCGGCCGACGCCGTTCTCGATCCCGCTGGTCAGAACCACCGTGCGGCCGATGAGCTGGTCCGCGCGCCGGTTGAGAAGCGGCTGCTCGCCTTCGTTGTCGGTCGCGCGGCGGGTGAGGAGATAGCCCGCCGCGACAGCGATCAGCGAGAACGTCACGAAGGCCATGAGCTCGCCGATGAAGCCGAGCGGCCAGAACCAGAGCAGCGCCCCGGTCGCGACGCCCGCGAGGCCGAACCACATCAGGTAGATCCCCGGCGCGAACAGTTCGAGAATCGACAGGATGAGACCGCCGATGATCCAGAGGTAGGGACCGAGCGACTGCATGCGATGACTCTGTAGCGCCCGGCCGCTTACGATCCGCTGGGATTGTCGCCGAAGGGCCGCTGCTCCCGCCCGCGGCCGCCGGCCCGCGGCACGGAGCCGCCCGGCGCCGCGTCCGGGCCGAACAGGCCCTTGGCGATCTCGCCGATGCCGCCGAGGGTGGAGACCAGCGCCGTCGCCTCCATCGGCATGAACACCAGCTTCTGGTTGGGCGAGGCGGCGAGCTTGCCGAAGGCCTCGACGTATTTTTCCGCGACCAGGAAGTTCGCGGCGGCGCGGTCGCCCTTGGCGATGGCGTCGGACACCATCGCCGTCGCCTTGGCCTCCGCCTCGGCGGAGCGCTCGCGCGCCTCGGCGTCGCGGAAGGCGGCCTCGCGGCGGCCCTCGGCTTCCAGCACCAGCGACTGCTTCACGCCTTCGGCCTTGAGCACGGCGGCCTGACGCAGGCCTTCCGCCTCCAGCACCTGCGCGCGCTTCTCGCGTTCGGCCTTCATCTGGCGGGCCATCGAATCGACGAGGTCGGCGGGCGGGATGATGTCCTTGATCTCGATGCGGGTGATCTTGATGCCCCACGGCCCGGCGGCGGAGTCGACGACGCGCAGCAGCCGTTCGTTGATCTCGTCGCGATGCGAGAGGAGCTGGTCGAGATCCATCGAGCCCATCACGGAGCGGATGTTGGTCATGACCATGTTGAGCAGGGCGACCTGGAGTTCCGCGACCTCATAGGAGGCCCGCGCCGCGTCGATCACCTGGAAGAAGGTGACGCCGTCCACGCGGACGGTGGCGTTGTCCTTGGTGATGACCTCCTGGGAGGGCACGTCGATCACCTGCTCCATCATGTTCACCTTGTTGCCGACGCGGTCGATGAAGGGAACGAGGATGTTCAGTCCGGGATGGAGGGTGCGGGTGAAGCGCCCGAACCGCTCGATCGTCCAGTGGTAGCCCTGCGGCACCTGCCGAACGATGCGGCTGAGGGCGAAGACGATGAAGACGACGAACAGAAGCGCGATAACGGAGCCCGGGCTCACGGACAGTTGCATGACAAATCCCCCTTGGGCGCCGCGCGGCGCGCTCCACGCCGATGGAAACCTCGTCTGGTCTCTGCGATAAAGACCACCCGGCGAAAGGTGCGCCTGCGCACAGCCTTTAACGTGATTCCACCCTTGAAGCCATGTGAAACGGCCACCACATCCGCTTTGACGGGCGGCCCATCCGGGCGTCCGATCCTTGCAGCCTCCTCCGCCGCTACGGGGCAGAGGCGGCGGGTGGAGACGGAAGAATGAATATCGAAAAATACACCGAACGGGCGCGCGGCTTCCTGCAGAGCGCCCAGACGATCGCACTTCGCGAGGGGCAGCAGCAGTTCACGCCGGAGCATCTGCTCAAGGCGCTGCTCGACGACAGCGAAGGCATGGCGGCCGGCCTGATCGACCGCGCCGGCGGCAATTCCAAGCTGGCCCAGCAACTCGCCGACCAGGCGGTCGCGCGCATCCCCAAAGTCTCAGGCGGCAATTCCGGCCTCCAGCTCACGCCCGCTCTCGCGCGCGTTTTCGACGCCGCCGAGAAGGCCGCGCAGAAGGCCGGCGATTCCTATGTCACCGTCGAGCGGCTGCTGCTCGCGCTGGCGATCGAGAAGGATACGGAAGCCGGCCGCGCGCTGGCGAAGGCCGGCGTCTCGGCCCAGTCGCTCAACGCGACGATCAACGAATTGCGCAAGGGCCGCACCGCCGACAACGCCTCGGCGGAGAACGCCTATGACGCGCTGAAGAAGTACGCCCGCGACCTCACCGAGGCGGCGCGCTCCGGCAAGGTCGATCCGGTGATCGGCCGCGACGAGGAGATCCGCCGCACCATTCAGGTGCTGTCGCGGCGCACGAAGAACAATCCCGTGCTCATCGGCGAGCCCGGCGTCGGCAAGACGGCGATCGTCGAAGGGCTGGCGCTGCGCATCGTCAACGGCGACGTGCCCGAACCCCTGAAGGACAAGAAGCTGCTCGCGCTCGACATGGGCGCGCTGATCGCCGGCGCGAAATATCGCGGCGAGTTCGAGGAACGGCTCAAGGGCGTGCTGCAGGAGGTTACGTCGTCGGACGGCCAGATCATCCTATTCATCGACGAAATGCACACGCTCGTCGGCGCCGGCAAGGCGGACGGCGCGATGGACGCGTCGAACCTGCTGAAGCCAGCGCTGGCGCGCGGCGAACTGCATTGCGTCGGCGCGACCACGCTCGACGAGTATCGCAAGCATGTCGAAAAGGACGCGGCGCTGGCGCGGCGGTTCCAGCCTGTGTTCGTCAGCGAGCCGACGGTCGAGGACACGGTCTCGATCCTGCGCGGCCTCAAGGAGAAGTACGAACAGCATCACGGCGTCCGCATCCAGGACAGCGCTCTGGTCGCCGCGGCGACGCTGTCGAACCGCTACATCACCGACCGCTTCCTGCCCGACAAGGCGATCGACCTCGTGGACGAAGCGTCGGCGCGGCTGCGCATGCAGGTCGACTCCAAGCCGGAGGAGCTCGACTCCATCGACCGCGAGGTGGTGCGGCTGAAGATCGAAGCCGAGGCTCTGAAGAAGGAAAACGATTCGGCGTCGAAGGACCGCCTGCAGACGCTGCAGCGCGAACTCGCGGAGCTTGAGCAGCGTTCCTCCGAACTCACGACGAAGTGGCAGTCGGAGAAGGACAAGCTCGGCAAGGCGGCGGACCTCAAGAAAAAGCTGGACGATGCGCGCAACGAACTCGCGATCGCGCAGCGGCGCGGCCAGTATCAGCGCGCCGGCGAACTCGCCTATGGCGAGATTCCCGGACTGGAGAAGGAGCTTGCGGCGGTCGAGGAAAAGGGCGGCTCGGGCTTCGTCGACGAGGCGGTGACGCCCGATCGCATCGCGCAGATCGTGTCGCGCTGGACCGGCGTGCCGGTCGACAAGATGCTCGAAGGCGAGAAGGACAAGCTCCTGCGGATGGAGGACGAGATCGGCAAGCGCGTCGTCGGCCAGGAAGAGGCGGTGCGCGCCGTTTCGACAGCCGTGCGTCGCGCGCGCGCGGGATTGCAGGATCCCAACCGTCCGATCGGCTCCTTCATGTTCCTCGGGCCGACAGGCGTCGGCAAGACGGAGCTGACCAAGGCGCTGGCGTCGTTCCTGTTCGACGACGAGACCGCGATGGTTCGCCTCGACATGTCGGAATATATGGAGAAGCATTCCGTCGCGCGGCTGATCGGCGCTCCGCCGGGCTATGTCGGCTATGAAGAGGGCGGCGCGCTGACGGAAGCGGTGCGGCGCAGGCCTTACCAGGTCGTGCTGTTCGACGAGATCGAGAAAGCGCATCCGGACGTGTTCAACGTCCTGCTGCAGGTTCTCGACGACGGGCGGCTCACGGACGGACAGGGCCGCACGGTCGATTTCCGCAATGTGCTGATCATCATGACAAGCAATCTCGGCAGCGAGTTCCTGGTCAACCAGCCGGAAGGGCAGGACACCGACGCCGTGCGCGAGGAGGTGATGACGGTGGTGCGCGCGCATTTCAGGCCGGAGTTCCTGAACCGCGTGGACGAGATCATCCTGTTCCACCGCCTGAAGCGGGCGCAGATGGGCGCGATCGTCGACATCCAGATCAAGCGTCTCCAGAAGCTTCTGGACGAGCGCAAGATCAAGATCGCGCTCGATCCCACGGCGCGGGACTGGCTCGCGGACAAAGGCTACGATCCCGCCTATGGCGCGCGGCCCCTGAAGCGGACGATCCAGAAGTCCATTCAGGATCCGCTCGCGGAAATGCTGCTGTCCGGCGGCATCCGGGACGGCGAGGTGGTGCCGGTCGTGGCGGGGCCCGCCGGGCTGATGATCGGCGACGTCTCGGTCGGCGCCGAGAAGCGCCCGGTCGGCGCGACGCTGAACTGACGGAAGAGGCGCGCCGCGCCTCCTCCGCGCTCCGTGAAGACTCTTTCGTTCTTGAGACGGACGCAGGGTCTTCACATTTCAGCAACAATCGCCATCTATCAAAGCGACAAGTTTGGAAGCGACTCTCGTGTGGCGCTTCCAGCGCGCCCCCGACCGGCGGATGTAACCGGAGGGCGATGCGCAAGCGAAGGCCTCCGTCCAGATTGCTGGGCGGGGGTTTTTGTTTGTTGACGCCGGCGCGCGCGTCATCTCCCATGCGCGGATGCGCGTCGCCTCTCTTCACCGTTATCCCGTCAAAGGGCTTTCGCCCGAACCGCTCCTGTCGGCCATGCTGACGGCCGGCGATTATTTTCCCGGCGACCGGCTCTACGCCGTCGAGAACGGGCCTTCGGGGTTCGATCCCGACAATCCGGTCCATCAGCCGAAGATCAAATTTCTCATGCTGATGCGCGATGAATCGCTTGCGCGCCTGAAAACAAGCTATGACGACGCGTCGCGGACGCTGACGATCACCCGTGAGGGCCGCGTCGCGGCGCGGGGCGATCTCTCGACCGAGGGCGGGCGCGAGTCGATCGCCGGGTTTCTCGGCCGTTTCATCGGCGACCGGATGCGCGGACCGGCGCGGACGCTCGCTGCGCCCGCCGGCTATCGTTTCACGGATTCGCGCCGCGGCTTCGTGTCGCTCATCAATCTCGCCAGCGTCGCGGCGTTGGAGCCGCTGGTGAACGCGCCAGTCGATCCGCTCCGGTTTCGCGGCAATATCTACATCGAGGGCCTTGAGGCGTGGCGCGAGCTCGATCTGGTCGACGCCACGCTCGCGATTGGAAAGACCGCGCGGCTGAAAATCCTCAAGCGCATCGAGCGCTGCGCGGCGACCAACGTCGATCCGGAAACCGGCGCGCGCGACCTGTCGATTCCGCGCGTTCTCATGCAGGCGTTCAATCACACCGACTGCGGCGTCTATGCGGACGTCATCGCAGGCGGGGAGGTGAAGCCGGGCGACAGCGTCAGCCTGTCGTGAGCGCGGGCTTCGACGGGATCATTTCGCGACGATCCGCCTCCTTCCAATCGCCGACGGTATTTGTCCTGCCACAATTGCTCCTTTAGGTGGGACCGGCGCACGCCCGCGCCAGGGAGACATTCATGTTCGACGCGAAATCGCTTCTTGACGGGTTGCTCGGCGGCCAGGGACAGGCCGGGCAGTCCGGCGGGCTGGGCGCCGTGCTCGGCAACGTCCTCAATCAGGTTCAGGCGCAGGCGCAGCAGGCGGGCCTCGGCAACGTCCTCGATCAGGTGCGGGACAAGGGCATTGGCGGCGTCGCGGGCAATGTTTTCGGGCAGGCCACGGGCGGCCTGCGGGACGCGGCCGGCCAGATCGACCAGAGCACCGGCGCGTCCGACAAGCTCAACGACATCGTCTCCCAGCTCTCGGGCGGGAAGTCGCCCAATGAGATCATCGCGCAGGTGAAGGAACTGGCCGCGAACAATCCGGGCATGGCGACGGCCGCGCTCGGCGGCCTCGCAGCGGCGATCTTCGGCACGGGCGCCGGACGCGGCCTGGCGATGAACACCGCCAAGCTCGGCGGTCTCGCGATGATCGGCGGTCTCGCCTATCGCGCCTGGCAGAACCACCAGCAGGGCAAGCCGCTGCTCGACATCGCCCAGCAGCCGCAGCTTCTCCCCGCGCCGTCGGGATCAGGCTTCGATGCGGGCGCGGCGACCAATGAGACCGCGATGCTGTACATCCGCGCGATGATCGCCGCAGCCGCGGCGGACGGCAATGTCGATGCGAACGAGCGCGCGATGATCCTCAACGGCGTGAAGCAGGCGGGATTGCACGCCGAGGCCAATGCGTGGCTCGAACAGCAGATCAACAAGCCGGCCTCCGTGCAGGAGCTCGTCGCCGCGGCGAAGGGCGATCAGCAGATCGCGACGCAACTCTACACCGCCGCGCGCATCGCGATCGAGCCGGACAACGGCGCGGAGTCGAATTTCCTCCGGCAACTCGCCAGCGGCCTGGGGCTCGCGCCGCAGCTCGTCGCGCAGATCAACGCGACCGCGGCGGCCGCGAAAGCCGGTTGAACGCAACGTTTCGCCAGCCCGATGAGGATGTAAAGAGTGAGAGGCCGGGGCGACCCGGCCTTTCTCGTCCGTTTTGGCGCGCCCGCCTTGCCGCTCCGTTTTCCGATCGCGCTCGCAGCGCTTCTCGCAGCATCGCTCACGCAAGCCGGCGCGCCGGCGCTGGCGCAGGCGACGCCTGATCCGCGCCAGCGCGTGGAGATCCGCTATGAGCGGCCGGACACGAAAGGCGGCGCGCAGTTTGCGCGGGTGCGCGAGTCCCAGTGCCGCGAAAGCGTAGCCGATCCTGCGACCGATAAAGCCCTGCGCCGCCGCATCGTGACGCTGGCGGCGCGGGAATGGGAGGCGTTCCATTTTCCCACGCTGGACATCGCCAGCGCCGGCCTGCCGCTGGCGCCGCGCATCCATTCGCGCGGCGCGTCCGCGAAGGGGCGCGCGATCGTTCCCGACGCGATCAATCCGCCGCTTGCGACGCCGGCGCAACGCGCGCTCCGGCTCGGCCTCGTCGAGGACGACGCCGACGCGATCGAACGGATCGGCGGCTACTGGTCGGTGGTTCCGGGGCAAAGCGCCGTCGCGACGCAGAACGTGATCTGGGGCAGGGGCGGATGGCCAGGCGCGGGCTGGGCGCAGCCCTGGTCGGCCGCGTTCCTCTCCTGGGTGATGTGCGAGGCGGGGCTGACCAGGCCGCAGTTCGCGCGCGCGCCGACCCACTGGGCCTATCTGACGCCGATGTTCGACGCCCCCGCCGCTTCCGCCTTCACGCCGGCGCCGCTTTCGACGCCCGTCGCGCCGGGCGATCTCGTCTGCGCGGGACGCGCCGAAAGCAAAGAGATCGCGACGCTCGACGAGGCGCGCCGCGCCGCCGCCCAGGGCGCGCCGATGCATTGCGATGTGGTCGCCGGGCTGCTGCCGGACCGCGCGCTTCTCATCGGCGGCAATGTGATGAACGCCGTGATGCTCACGGTCGCGCCGGCCGATCGAAGGGGCCGCATTCTGCACAATCCGCACCGGGCATGGTTCGGCGTCATGAAACTCAAGGCGCCCGATGACGCGAACGCCGCGCTCTACCGCGCCGAATGGTCTTGCCTCGGCAAGAGCGCGGACGTTATCGCTTGCCTGCAAGCGCGATGAAGGATGAAGGACGCTCCATGCCCGTGACCATCAAGCCAGAGCCGCTGACGGGCGACGCCTTCGCTCCCTTCGGGGCTGCGTTCGATCCGCCAGCGCTGACGCAACGGGTGTCTCTCGACAACTCGCTCGTCAATCTGCGCCCGGGCGTCGCGCGCGCCAGCTATTCGGTGACGCAGGCCGCGCCGCAACTGGCGCGCCCGGCGCCGGTGTCGATCGTCGAGCGCCATGCGTTCTCCTCGCAGAGCTTCACGCCGCTCGATCCGGGCCGCTATCTCGTGATCGCCGGCCCGAAGAACGCGGAGGGCGGCGCCGACCTCGCGACAATGCGCGTCTTCATCGGCAGCGGCTTCCAGTCTTTCACCTACAACGCCGATGTCTGGCACGGGCCGATCACGCCGCTCGATTCGCCCATGCGCTTCGCCATCATGATGTTCAACGACGGCACGAGCGGTGATGTCGAACTGATCCGGTTTCCCGATCCTTATCTGCTTGTCGATCTCGCCTGAGCTCAGCCGGTCTTTTCGCTTCGGCCGCGCACCATGTTGATGACGCCGGAAAAATCGGTGTCGCCTTCGCCCCAGGCGTTGTGAAGCGCATAGAGCTGCGCAGCGAGCGCGCCCATCGGAGTCGCCGCGCCTGACGCGGCGGCCGCTTCCTGCGAGAGCTTGAGGTCCTTGAGCATCAGCGCGGAGGCGAAACCCGGCTTGTAGCCGTTGTTCGCCGGCGACGCCGGCGCCGGGCCGGGAACAGGGCAATAGGTGGTGAGCGACCAGCACTGGCCCGACGATGTCGATGCGACATCGAACAGCGCCTGATGCGACAGGCCCAGCTTCTCGGCGAGCACGAAGGCCTCAGACACGCCGATCATGGAGATTCCGAGGATCATGTTGTTGCAGATCTTCGCCGCCTGTCCCGCGCCGGCGCCGCCGCAATGAACGATCTTCTTGCCCATCCGCTCGAGGATCGGCCTGGCGCGATCGAACGCGTCCGCCTCGCCGCCGCACATGAAGGTGAGCGTCGCGCCTTTGGCGCCGCCGGTTCCGCCGGAGACGGGCGCATCGAGCGAGGCGAGGCCGGCCTTCTTCGCGAGATCATGCGCGGCGCGCGCGCTTTCGACATCGACCGTGGATGAATCGATCAGCAACGCGCCTTTCTTCGCCGCCGGAACGGCTTCGGCCCACACCGCGCGGACATGCTTGCCGGCGGGCAGCATCGTCACCACGACATCGGCTTCCCGCACCGCCTCGGCGATCGTCTTCGCAATCACGACGCCTTCCTTCGCCGCTGCTTCCTGCAACGCGGGAGCAAGGTCGACGCCGATGACCTTATACTGGGCCTTGACGAGATTGGCGGCCATCGGCCCGCCCATATTGCCGAGGCCGATGAAAGCGATGGTGGTCATGCTTCTCTCCCGTTCGCCGCTACGATGCAGCTCCTAATTCCCGCTCGAACGGCCGACCAATGATCTCGCCACGATCATGCGCATGATCTCGTTCGTTCCTTCAAGAATCTGGTGGACGCGCAGATCGCGCACGATCTTCTCGATTCCGTAATCGGCGAGATAGCCGTAGCCGCCATGCAGTTGCAACGCCTGGTTGGCGACGTCGAAACCGACATCGGTGCCGAAGCGCTTCGCCATGGCGCAGAGCTTCGTCGCATCGGGCGTTTTCGCGTCGAGCGCCGACGCCGCGCGCCAGAGGAACGTGCGCGCGGCCTCAAGCTCGATCGCCATGTCCGCCAGCTTGAACTGCAGCGCCTGGAATTCGTCGAGCCGCTTCCCGAACGCCTTGCGCTCTTTCATGTAGGCGAGCGATTTATCGAGCGCAGCCTGCGCGCCGCCGATGGAGCAGGCGGCGATGTTGAGGCGGCCGCCGTCGAGGCCCGCCATCGCGATCCTGAATCCGTCGCCTTCCTCGCCGATGCGGTTAGCCAAGGGAACGCGGCAATTCTCGAAGATCACGGCCCTCGTGGGCTGCGCGTTCCAGCCCATCTTCTTCTCGATCGCGCCGAAGGACAGGCCGGGCGTCCCCTTCTCGACGACGACCGTCGATATGCCAGCGGGGCCGGGCTCTCCGGTGCGGACCATCACGACGTAGAGATCCGACACGCCCGCGCCGGAGATGAACTGCTTCACGCCGTCGAGCACATAATGATCGCCGTCGCGCACGGCCTTCGTCTTCAGCGCCGCCGCGTCGGAGCCGGCGCCGGGCTCCGTCAGGCAATAGCTCGCGATATGCTCCATCGCGCAGAGTTTCGGCAGGAATCTGCGCCGCTGCTCGTCACCGCCGAAGCGGTCGATCATCCAGGCGGCCATGTTGTGAATCGAGATGAAGGCCGAGACCGTGGGACAGCCGGTCGCAAGCGCCTCGAAGATCAGCGCGGACTCCATGCGGCCGAGCCCTGAGCCGCCGACATCCTCGCGCACATAGACGCCGCCCATGCCGAGCGCGGCGGCGGCGCGCATTTCATCGACCGGGAAATGCTTCTTCTCGTCCCACTCCACGGCCTTGGGCGCGAGCGTCTCGGCGGCGAAGCTCTGCGCCATCTCGCGGATGGCGATCTGGTCGTCCGTCAGGGCGAAGCTCATCGCGCGTCCTCCAGCGCCATCGCCGCGCCCTTCTCAGCGATCATCATGGTCGGCGAATTGGTGTTGCCGGAGGTGATGCGCGGCATGGCGGAGGCGTCGATGACGCGCAGCCCGTCAAGGCCGCGCACCCGCAGGCGCTCGTCGAGAACCGCCGTGCGGTCCGTTTCGACGCCCATCTTCGCCGTGCCGACGGGATGAAAAATCGTCGTGCCGACATCGCCTGCGGCGCGCATCAGATCCTCGCGCGTCGAAATCTCGACGCCGGGCTTGTATTCCTCAGGATGGAATTTCGCCAGCGCCGGTTGAGACACGATGCGTCGCGCGAGCAGGAGCGAATCGGCCGCGACCTCGCGGTCCTTGCCGGCGCTGAGATAATGCGGCTCGATCCTCGGCGCGTCATCGGGCCTTGCGGAGCGCGCATGCACCGCGCCGCGGCTTTCCGGGCGCAGATTGCACACGCTGACCGTGAAGGCGTCGAACTTGTGCAGCGGGTCGCCGAACTTGTCGAGCGACAGAGGCTGAATGTGAAACTGCACGTTCGGCGTGGCGAATTCCGGCGAGGTGCGGGTGAAGGCGCCGAGTTGCGACGGCGCCATCGTCAGCGGACCTTTGCGAAAAAGCGCGTAATCGACGCCCATGCGCGCGCGCCGCAACAGCGACAGATATTCGCTGTTCATCGTCTTCACGCCGCTGACCTTGAAGATGGCGCGCAATTGCAGATGGTCCTGCAGATTCGCGCCGACGCCCGGCAATTCTTGCCGGACGTCGACGCCGATCGCCTTCAACGCTTCTCCGGCGCCGACGCCCGAACGCTCAAGGATCGCCGGCGTCGCAACCGCGCCGGCGGAGAGGATGACCTCGCGACGCGCCGAAATCGTTTTTCGTTCGCCGCCGATGATGATCTCGACGCCGGTTGCGCGCTTTCCCGCGAATACGACCCGATCCACGAGCGCGTTGGTGAACAGGCGCAGATTCGGCCTGTTCAGAGCGGGTTTCAGAAATCCGCGCGCGGCGCTCCAGCGCCGGCCGCCCTTCTGGTTGACGTGAAAATAGCCGCAGCCCTCATTGTCGCCGCGGTTGAAATCCTCGCTGCGCGGAATGCCGGCCTGTTCGGCGGCGTCGATGAAAGCGTCGAGCAGCGCCCACGATGCGCGAGGACGATCGACGCGCCATTCGCCGCCGGCGCCATGCAGATCGCTCGCGCCGCGAAAGAAGTCCTGCTGCTTTCTAAACGCCGGAAGCACGTCGTCCCAGCCCCAGCCTTTCAGGCCCAACTGGCGCCAGCCGTCATAGTCGGCCGCCTGTCCCCGCATATAGATCATCGCGTTGATGGCGGACGAGCCGCCGATGACCTTGCCGCGCGGATAGGCGAGCGAGCGGCCGTTGAGGCCGGGATCGGGCTCTGTCCTGAACATCCAGTCGGAGCGCGGATTGCCGATGGCGAAGAGATAGCCGACGGGGATGTGGAACCAGATCCAGTTGTCCCTGCCGCCGCCCTCGATCACGGCGACGCTGTATTTCCCGCCCTGCGACAGCCGGTTCGCGAGGACGCAGCCGGCGGATCCGGCGCCGCAGACGACAAAGTCGAAGGTGTCGGACATCCCCGCTTGTCCGCGCGTTTATTTCATCGTCGGAATGACGAACTCAGAGCCTTCCTTGATACCGCTCGGCCAGCGCGATGTGACGGTTTTCGTCTTCGTGTAGAAACGGAAGGCGTCGGGGCCGTGCTGGTTGAGATCGCCGAAGCTGGAGCGCTTCCAGCCGCCGAAGGTGTAATAAGCGAGCGGCACCGGGATCGGCACGTTGACGCCGATCATGCCGACCTCGACCTTCGCGGCGAAGTCGCGCGCCGCGTCGCCGTCGCGCGTGTAGATCGCGACGCCGTTGCCATATTCATGATCGTTGGCGAGCTTCAGGCCTTCGGCGTAATCCTTCGCGCGCACGACGGAGAGGACGGGGCCGAAAATCTCCTCCTTGTAGATGCGCATGTCCGGCGTGACATGGTCGAACAAGCAGCCGCCCATATAGAAGCCGTTCTCATAGCCCTGCATCTTGAAGCCGCGACCGTCGACGACGAGCTTCGCGCCTTCCTTCACGCCGAGATCGACATAGCCTTTCACCTTTTCGAGATGGGCCTGCGTCACCAGCGGGCCGAAGTCGGCGGAGCCATCGGTGGAGGGGCCGACCTTCAGCGATTCGACGCGGGGAATAAGCCGCTTCACGAGTTCGTCGGCGGTTTTCTCGCCGACAGGAACCGCAACCGAGATCGCCATGCAGCGCTCGCCGGCCGCGCCGTAGCCCGCGCCGATCAGCGCATCGACCGCCTGATCCATGTCGGCGTCAGGCATGACGATCATATGGTTCTTCGCGCCGCCGAAGCACTGCACGCGCTTCCCCGTCGCGCAGCCGCGCGCATAGATATATTCGGCGATAGGAGTCGAGCCGACGAAGCCGACGGCCTTGATGTCGGGATCGTCGAGGATGGCGTCGACCGCCTCCTTGTCGCCGTTGACGACGTTGAACACGCCGGCAGGCAGGCCCGCCTCCAGCAGCAGTTCGGCGAGGCGCATCGGCACGCCCGGATCGCGCTCCGAGGGCTTGAGGATGAAAGCGTTGCCGCAGGCGAGCGCCGGGCCGAATTTCCACATCGGGATCATCGCCGGAAAATTGAACGGCGTGATTCCGGCGACGACGCCGAGCGGCTGGCGCATGGAGTAAATGTCGATGCCGGGGCCGGCGCCTTCGGTGTATTCGCCCTTCATCATGTGCGGCGCGCCGAGGCAGACCTCGATCACCTCGATCCCGCGCTGGATGTCGCCTTTCGCGTCAGGGATGGTCTTGCCATGCTCGCGGGCGAGGATGTCAGCCAACTCGTCGTTGTGCCGCGCCACGAGATCGATGAAACGCATGAGCACGCGCGCGCGCCGCTGCGGATTCGTCGCGGCCCAGGCCGGCTGCGCGGCCTTGGCGTTTTCCACCGCGGCGCGGACCTCGTCCTTCGAGGCGAGCGCGACCCTGGCCCGGAGCGAGCCGTCCATCGGCTGGAAAACGTCGCTGAACCGGCCCGAGCGGCCCTCGACATGCTTGCCGCCGACGAAATGGTTGATCTGCGCGACCATGGCGTTTCTCCGCTTGGAATTTTGACGTCTTTAGCAAGTCGTACACTGGATTTTTCGCATATCAACGGCGTAGATGGCGTAATCGTTATGCAGGAATGCAGGAGCGTCGCTGGTGGACTGGGATCATGCGCGGGTTTTTCTGGCTGTCGCCCGGTCGGGGCAGATGCTGGCTGCATCGCGGCGGCTCGGGCTCGATCAAGCGACGGTGACGCGGCGGATCAACGGGCTGGAACGCGATCTCGGCGCGAAGCTGCTGGAGCGCAGCCCGGCGGGCTCGTCGCTCACCGCCGCCGGCGAGCGCTTCCTCCAGTCGGCCGAGCGCATCGAGAGCGAGATGCTGCGGGCGCAGGGCGAACTGACCGACAGCGCGGTGTCGATCGCCGGCACGGTGAGGATCGGCGCCCCCGACGGCGTCGGCACCTGGTATCTGCTGCCGCTTCTCGCGCCGCTTCTCGCACAGCATCCCGATCTGCACGTCCAGCTCGCGCCGCTGCCGCGCGCATTCTCTCTGGCGAAGCGCGAGGCGGATCTCGCGATCATGGTCGACCCTCCGGACGAGGGGCGCCAACGCATCGTGAAGCTGACGGACTATTCGCTCGGATTATACGCATCGCGCGATTATGCGCGACGCCATGCGCCGATCGAAGCGCCCGCCGACATCGCGAGCCATCGCGTGGTCAGCTATGTGCGCGATCTGCTGTTCTCGTCCGCGCTGGATTATCTCGACGAGCTCAATATTCCCGCCGGACGACGCTTCGAATGCGCGAGCGTGATCGGCCAGCTCGAGGCGGTGCGGGCCGGAATCGGAGTCGGCGTGCTGCACGACTATGCGGCGCAGCGCGATCCCGATTTCGTCCGGCTCCTGCCGGACCGCGCGGTCCGACGAACCTACTGGCTGGTGACCCACGCCGACGTGCGCGACGTCGCGCGCGTCAGGCTCGTGCACGATTTCATTCTGGCCTCGGCGCGGCGCGACCGGGCGCTGTTCGCGGCGGGCGGCCGCTGAGCGGCGCGGCCCGTTCGCGCAAGCCGCCCCTGACAACTTCCCGGCAAAGACATTGTCAAATTCCGCGAACCTCGTAGGTTGCGCGCGATTTCGGAGCCTCTCATGCCGTCCAAGCTCGACCAACTCGCAGCCATGACCACCATCGTCGCCGACACCGGCGACATCGACGCCGTCCGGCGGCTGAAGCCCGTGGACTGCACGACCAATCCGAGCCTTCTGCTCAAGGCGGTCGATATGCCGCAGCATGCGGCGCTGGTGGACGAGGCGGTGGCGTGGGGGCGCACGCATCCGGGGTCGATCGAGGCGCGCGCCGGCGCGGTGTGCGACCGTCTCGCGATCGCGTTCGGTTCGGAGCTCGCGGCGATCGTGCCGGGGCGCGTCTCGACGGAGGTGGACGCCGATCTTTCCTTCGACACCGTCGCGACGGTCGACAAGGCGCGCGCGATCATCCAGGCCTATGAGGACCGCAACATCGGGCGCGAGAAAATCCTGATCAAGATCGCGTCGACATGGGAAGGCATCCGCGCGGCCGAAGTGCTGCAGAGCGAGAGGATCGACTGCAACATGACGCTGCTGTTCTCGATGGCGCAGGCGCAGGCGGCGACGGAGGCTGAGGCCTTTCTGATCTCGCCCTTCGTCGGGCGCATTCTCGACTGGCATGTGAAGGCGGGCGAGGGGCCTTTCACGGGAGAGACGGACCCCGGCGTGCAATCGGTGCGACGGATTTACGAAGCCTACAAATCGCAGGGCAGGAAGACCATCGTGATGGGCGCGTCCTTCCGCAATATCGGAGAGATCGAGGCGCTCGCGGGCTGCGACCGGCTCACCATCGCGCCGGGGCTTCTCGACGACCTCGCGAAAGCCGAAGGCGATCTGCCGCGCCGGCTCGATTCCGCCGCGATCGATCGCAAGCCCGCGCCCGAGCCGCTCGACGAGAAGGCGTTCCGCTGGCTCATGAACGAGGATGCGATGGCGACCGAGAAGCTCGCCGAGGGCATCCGGGCGTTCGCGAAGGATCTGGCGGCGCTACGGTCCAAGATCGCCAAGCGTCTCGACGCGCCCGCCTGAAATCTTCCGCGCCGCCTGTGGATTGCGGGAGTCTAAACCCGCCGTTTACGCCTGACGTCTATACTTCCTCGGCTCCTGGGTCGCATCTCCATACCATGTCCAACAAAATTCTGCTCGCCGAAGACGATAACGACATGCGCCGCTTCCTGGTGAAGGCGCTGGAGAATGCGGGCTATCAGGTCGCGCATTACGATAACGGCCTTTCGGCCTATGACCGGCTCCGCGAGGAGCCGTTCGAACTGCTGCTCACCGACATCGTCATGCCGGAGATGGACGGAATCGAACTCGCGCGCCGGGCGACGGAGCTCGATCCGGAGATCAAGGTCATGTTCATCACAGGCTTCGCGGCCGTGGCGCTCAACCCCGATTCGAAGGCTCCGAAGGACGCCAAGGTCCTCTCGAAACCCTTCCATCTGAAAGACCTCGTTAACGAAGTCTCCCGCCTGCTCAAGGCGGCCTGACTCCGCAAGCGCCCGCTCGCCGCCGCCCTTCTGTCGCCATGCTGCTGACGGCATGCTGTCAGCAGCATCAGGCGACGATGGGCGCATGAGACGGGCCGACCGACTGTTCCAGATCATCCAGATCCTGCGCCGCACAGGCCGGCCGACGACGGCCGACGCCATCGCGGCCGAACTCGAAACGTCCAAGCGCACGGTTTATCGCGATATCGCGACGCTGATGGGCCAGCGTGTGCCGATCCGGGGCGAAGCCGGCCTGGGCTATGTGCTGGAGGGCGGCTTCGACCTTCCGCCGCTGATGCTGACGCCGGACGAGATCGAGGCGGCCGTGCTTGGCGCGCAATGGGTGTCCGCGCGCGGCGATCCTGCGCTGGCGCGGGCCGCGCAGGACCTCATCGCGAAGATCGGCGCAGCCGTTCCCGAACGTCTGCGGCCGTTCGTGCTGGAGCCTGCGGCGCGGTCGACGCCGATGCGCGACAATTGTCCGGACAGGATCGACATGGCCCGCGCGCGGGCGTGGATCCATGCCGGCCGCAAGATCAGGCTGCGCTATCGGGATGAGCAGAATCGCGACACGGATCGCGTCGTCTGGCCGATCAGCATCGGCTATCTCGAAGTGGTCCGCATGCTGATCGCCTGGTGCGAGCTTCGGCAGGACTTCCGTCATTTCCGCACCGATCGCGTGATCGAGGCGGCGTTCCTCGATGAGCGTTATCCCGAGCGGGCGAGCGTTCTGCGCGCGAAATGGCGGCAGGCCATCATCCAGAGCCCAAAACCGGCGCCGGCGGCCGCCGACCCGCCGCGTCTCGCGCAGGACGTCGACGCAAATTCGCTACAGCGCGCGTGAGGACGCTTGCGCGTTCCAGCTTGCGCCGGTATAGGCCGCCCCGACCAGCGCGGCTCCTGCAAGGGGGCCGATCGGGCGCGTAGCTCAGCGGGAGAGCACTACCTTGACATGGTAGGGGTCACAGGTTCAATCCCTGTCGCGCCCACCAATTCGACCTGACGGTTCCGCCCGGAACTGTCGGATGAACGGACCAGAACGATGAAAGTACGCAACTCCCTCAAGTCCCTGCGCGCGCGGCATCGCGACAACCAGATCGTGCGCCGCAAGGGCCGCGTCTATGTGATCAACAAGACGCAGCGCCGCTTCAAGGCCCGCCAGGGCTGAAGAGGCGCCGCCGGCCGGCGCCTGCTCGCCCGCCGGTCACGGTTTCACATCTTTGTCAGCGGGGCCGTTCGGCGCGACCGGGCGGCCCCGTTGCTTTTGACCTCGGCCCGAAGCTTGCGTAGATTCGGGGCCATGAAACGATGGCCTGCGTTCTGTTTCGCTGTCGCCGCCGCGATGCTCATCGGGCGCGCCGAAGCGTCGGCTCAGGCGACGCCTGCGCCGCCCGACAACGCCCAGACGTCCACTCCGGACGCCTCGAAGGGCATGGCCTCCCTGTTCGACCGTCTCGCCAAGGCGGAGGACGAGGACGAGGCGAAGGGGATCGCCAATCTGATCGAGCGCCGCTGGCTCCGCTCGGGCAGCGACGTGACCGATCTCCTGATGGCCCGCGCCACGAGCGCCATGCAGCAGAAGGATCAGGATCTGCCGCAGGCCGTGGAGCTGCTCGACCGCGTCATCAGGCTGGAGCCGGACTGGGCGGAAGCCTACAACCGGCGCGCCACCGCTTTCTTCATGCTCGGCGACTACGAACGGTCGATGCTCGACGTGCGTCAGGCGCTGGCGCGCGAGCCGCGCCATTTCGGCGCCGTCGCCGGTCTGGCGCAGATCCTGCTCATCACCGGCGACAAGAAAAACGCCCTCGAGGCCTTCCGGCGCGTGCTGGCGCTGAATCCGAAAATGCCGAGCGTTCGCGCCGTGGTCGAGAAGCTCGAGCCCGAGGTGATGGGGCGCGACACCTGAGGCGCGCCACAGGCCGCGCTCTATCGCTGCGGAAGGGGCAGCGCGCCGATCGCGGGGCCGCCTCCGACGGCCGGCGGCGGCAAGGTCGCGCCAGGGGGCAGGGGGCCTGACGGCGGCGGCCGCGTCGGATCGAGAAGCTGGATCGTCCAGCTCCGCTGCTCGCCCGAATCGACCTCGAAATAGCCGGTCCTGTCGAAGCCGCGCGCGAGGCAGTTATCGGCGCCGCGAATCGTGAATTCGCGATCGCGGGTGCACATGAAGCTCTTTCCGCCCCATTCGCCACCGCGGTCATAGTCGATGGCGTGGACATAATAGTAGCGCGCCGCAAGGTCGCCCTTGAGCAGCGTCTCGCAACTGTTCGAAGAGATGTTCCACCAGCCCTCGGTGACCCAGCCCTGCTGATCGCGATAGCCGAGCGACACGCCGACGCGACTGGTCGTCATGTTGCAGAGCCGCAGGTCCGCGCGCGCCTCGGGGGCGGCGGCGAGGCTCGCGCCGGCCACGACCGCGAGGACGACGAGACACGGCAAAGAGCGAAACGGAAGCGGCATGGCGTCTGGCGGTCAGCGAATCGCGAATCGGCGAGATTTCACCATGAGGCCGCCACCTTGCCGAAGGATTGCAACGGCAAGCATTGCCGCGGCGGACGCGCTGTGGCAACGCCAGCCCCGTCCCCGGTCACGCTCTCCGTCATGCTGCAATCCTTCTCCGCGTCCGAAGCGCCGGTCGAGGCGATCGAAGGCGACCTGTCCTCAGGCGCGCTCATCCTCTGCGATCACGCCTCAAATGCGATGCCGCCCGAATATGGCGATCTGGGGATGCCCGCCAGCGAACTTCAGCGGCATATCGCCTATGACATCGGGGCGGCTGCAATGACGCGGGCGATGGCGCGCGAGCTCGGCGCGCCGGCGCTTCTGACGAGCTTTTCGCGCCTGCTGATTGACCCCAACCGCGGTCGCGACGATCCCACGCTGGTGATGCGGCTGTCGGACGGCGCGATCGTGCCAGGCAACGCGCGCGCCGACGCCGACGAAACGCAACGGCGGCTGCGCCGGTTCTATGAGCCGTATGACAGGGCGATCACGGCCGCGCTCGCCCGGTTCGAGGCGGCCGGAATCATTCCGGCGATCATCGCCAATCACAGCTTCACGCCCGTGTGGAAAGGCGTTCCGCGTCCCTGGCATGTCGGCGTTCTCTGGGACGCCGATCCCCGCCTCGCGGTTCCCTGCATCGAAGCCCTGCGGCGGGAGCCCGATCTGGTGGTGGGCGACAACGAGCCCTATGACGGCGCGCTTGCAGGCGATACGATCGACCGGCACGCCACGAAGGACGGGCTCGCGAATCTGCTGATCGAGGTCCGGCAGGATCTCATCGGCGACGAGGCGGGAGCCGATC
>MKVY01000022.1:0-9465 GCA_001899525.1 Rhizobiales bacterium 65-9 | reverse complement strand
GCCGGCGCGCGCCGCCGGTGGAGGCTGAAACCGTCGCTTCGGAGGAGCTTGCATGAGCGCGATCGACGACAAGACCATGATCGAACTGCAGGCGGCGGCCTTTCGCCGGCTTGTCGAGCATCTGCGCGCCCGCACGGACGTTCAGAACATCGATCTGATGAATCTCGCAGGCTTCTGCCGCAACTGCCTGTCGAACTGGCTGCAGGACGCGGCCGACGCGCGCGGCCTGCCGATGAGCAAGGGCGAGAGCCGCGAACTCGTCTACGGCATGCCGTTTGAACAGTGGAAAAGCCTGCATCAGCGCGAAGCGACGCTTGAACAGAAAGCCGCTTTCGCCAAAGCAAATCCCAACCACTGAAGCCGCCGGGAGCCGAGCCGCTCCGGTCGGTTTTTCGCGTTCATCCAGAACGCGGCCGTTCGCCGCGGGAGATCATCATGTCGGATTTGGTCGCAGCCGATCAGCTCAAGCAGCTGGTCGAGCGCATCGAGCGCCTCGAGGAAGAGAAGAAGGCGCTGTCTGACGATATCCGCGAGGTCTACGCCGAGGCGAAAGGGGAGGGATTCGACACCAAGGCGCTTCGCAAGATTGTCGCCCTGCGCAAGAAGAATCACGCCGAGCGCAAGGAGGAGGAGGCGATCCTCGAACTCTATCTCAACGCGCTCGGGATGGCCTGATTCGAGCGCGCGCTCCGGCGTCAGCGCTTCAGCGAAGACAGCGCGATCGGCTTCACCGCAGGGCCGGAGAACTGGCCCGCCGACGGGCCGATATCGGCCTTGCGCCGGAATTCCATCAGGATCGCATCGACAGGCGCGAGCGCGGCCTTGCCGGCCACCGGCGCGCCCAGCGTCCGGGTGCGGGATGTCGGCACCGTCGCGGGCCTTGCGCCAAGGGAGCCGGCCGAGGCGACGACGACCGTCGTCGCGCGGATGCCGGGGCGCGCTGGCGGCAGCGGCGCTTCCACGGGCGCGTAGGCGACGAGCTGGGTTGGAGTCGCGGGCTTCGGGGTTTCGCCGGGCGACGAGCGGCGGATGATCGCGCCGAGCGCGTCCTCGGCGCGCGCGGGCTGCGCGGAGGCCACGACGGTCGGGATCAGCTCGGCCGGCCGCAGCGGCGGCATCGGAATGTCAGCCGATGCGACGACTGGGGCCGCGGCGGCGAGCTCCGGCGGGCGCTGCGGCGGCATCGGCGCGCTGACGAGCGCCGGGACGGTTCTGGGTTGCGGCTGGCTCTCCTGCGCCGGAAGGGACGCTGTCTGGATGGGAGCCTGCGTCTGCGCCGGCGCCTGAGGCGCGCGCGAGCCGCCGAAGAGGTTGAAAATCGGATTGGAGGCTGGCGCCGCCGGAGCAGGAGCGGCGACCGGAACAGGCGCCGGCGCAGCCGAGGCGACCTGGGTTTCCGCCGCCCGGCCGCGGCGTCCCCTCAGGGATCGCGGCGACGAGGTCATGTCGGCCGCCGAGGCGACCACGCTTTCGCCGGCGCGGACATTGCCGAGCGCGACGCTCCGCACGCCGGCGTCGTCGCCGACCGTGGAGGGACGGCCCCCGCCGCCTCCGCTGCCGCCGCCGAACAGCGCCGCAAAGAAACTGGCGCCGC
The DNA here is from genome assembly GCA_001899525.1 of Rhizobiales bacterium 65-9. Taxonomy (GTDB): domain Bacteria; phylum Pseudomonadota; class Alphaproteobacteria; order Rhizobiales; family Beijerinckiaceae; genus Terrirubrum. The sequence goes on along the minus strand of MKVY01000022.1, from coordinate 7,871 downwards.
CGCCGAAGCCTTCGGTCTCCTCGTCGCCGCTGTAGCCGCCCACCGAGCCGCCGCGCGCCAGGATCATCGCCTTGGCTTCCTCGTAGCCTTCCATCGCGCCGCCGCCCGCCGGAAGATGCACGGTCTTCCCATCCGGGAAGAGGCGGGCGAGCTGGTCGCGCGTCATGCGGGGCCAGGAACGCACCGAGCCGACATCGAGATGGACGAAAGGCGTGTTCGCCGTCGGATAATAGCCCACGCCGCCGCGCTGCATCCGCATCGCGACTTCGCGCACCCGCGTCATGGAGACGTCAGCGAGGTAGAAATCCATCGCGTTGCCTTCCATGTGCTGGCTGTGCTTGGCGACCGCGCGCGAGCGGCGGCGCAGCGCCGCGTTGGTGGACGGCGAGCGGTAGGCGGAATTGATGTAGATCGGGCTCGACGATCCGACTTCGCGCTCGGCCTCCCAGAGCACGTCGAAAAGCCTCGGATTCATGCGGGTTTTTTCGTCCCGCCGCCAGTCGCGGCAGAGCCAGTTGAGCTGGTCGAGCGCGGACGAATCGTAAGAGCCCCAGCGCTTGAACGTGATGGTCGCCTGCTCTTTGGTGTGGTTGTGGATGAAGGTCAGCGTCCGCGTCTCGCCCTGGGCGATGGCGTAGGGCGTGCCGCGCATCGTCGTGATGGCGGCGAACATGCAGACAGCGACCGAAAGGGCCGCTCGGACAGGACGGCTGATAAAAAAACGTGCGCGCGGCGCGGGGTCAGCTTGCAAGTTTTGCGCCTTGTGCTGGACGGGCCGCGCCCGCCTGATGAATGAATAGTTGCCGAGAAGCGTAAATGGACGGTTACGCGTTCGCCAGCCCCTAAAGCCCTCGATCCCCATCGACGACGCGTCCGTCAAACATCCCGATCATGGCGAAATCATGCCGGGTCAGGAATTCGCCGTAATGGAACTGTTGTTCTTTTTTAGAATCACTCTAATGTATTTGTCATGAAGCGTTTCTCCGATCTCGCAGAGCCAGAGGTTTTGGCTCTCGCCATTTCAAGCGAGGAAGAAGATTCCCGCATTTATCAAACCTTTGCGAACCGTTTGAGGGAGCAGTTTCCGGCCACCGCGCAACTCTTCGACAAGATGGCGGAGGAGGAGCAGCGCCATCGCGGCCGGTTGCTCGATCTTTACGAGCGCAAATTCGGCAAGGCGCTGCCCTACATCACGCGGCAGGACGTGCGAGGTTTCCTGAAGCGCCGTCCCGTCTGGCTGATGGACGGGCTGCGAGTCGATGCGGCGCGACGGCAGGTCGCAGTGATGGAGCTGGAGGCGGCCGCCTTTTACGAGCGCGCCGCGAAGCAGACCCAGGACGTCGATGTGCGGCGCCTGCTCGATGATCTCGCCGACGCCGAACGGCGCCATGAGACGCTGGCGGCGGAGCTTGATCAGACCGTTCTCACGCCGTTCTCGAAAGCGGAGGAGGCGGCGACCCGCGACAGGCTGTTTGTGCTGCAGATCGTGCAGCCGGCGCTCGCGGGGCTGATCGACGGGTCCGTATCGACGCTGGCGCCGATTTTCGCCGCCGCCTTCGCCACGCAGAATTCGTTCGATGCGTTTCGCGTCGGTCTCGCAGCCTCGATCGGGGCCGGCATCAGCATGGGGCTGACCGAGGCGCTGTCAGACGATGGCGCGATCACCGGGCGAGGCCATCCCTGGGTGCGCGGCGCCGCCTGCGGCGTGGCGACGGCGATCGGCGGCCTCGGCCATACGATGCCTTACCTGATTCATGATTTCTGGACGGCGACCGTCGTCGCGGGACTCATCGTCGCCGTCGAGCTCATGGTCATCGCCTGGGTGCGATGGCGATTCATGGAGACGCCCTTTACCTCCGCCGTGGTGCAGGTGGTTCTCGGCGGCGTTCTCGTGCTGCTGACCGGAATTTATATCGGCAGCTCTTGACGCGCCGCGCTTCCGGCGGTGAAGCGGAGACAGTGACGACGCGCCAGACCTTCCGCCTCGCCTTTTTCTCCGATCCCCATCTCGGTCCGCTTCCCGTGATCCGGCTGCGCACGCTCGCCAGCAAGCGCGTCACGGGGTGGCTGAACTGGCGGCTGATGCGCAAGGCGCATTACGACATGGCCGCGCTCGATCTGCTTCTGGACGACATGATCGCCTCCGCTCCGGATCATATCGTCTGCGGCGGCGACATCGCCAATCTGGGCCTGCCGGAGGAGTTCAGAGCAGCCGCGACATTGCTCGCGCGCCTTGGCGATGCGGAGCATGTCAGCCTCGTTCCCGGCAATCACAGCCTCTATGTGCGCAAGAGCGTCGCGCCGATGTTCGCGATCCTCGGCGAATGGATGACAGGCGACGGCGAAAAAGGACCGGTTTTTCCTTACGTCCGGCGCAGGGGGTGCATCGCGCTGATCGGACTCAATTCGGCGACCCCGACGCACGCCTTCAACGCGACGGGACTGCTGGGCGAGCGGCAGATCGAGGCGGCGCGCGCCCTTCTCAAAGCCCTGAAAGCCGAGCGCCTCTGCCGGGTCGTCGTCGTGCATCATCCGCCTCATGTCGGGGGCGCGACCTTCGATCGCCGTCTCCGCGATGCGGCGGCGTTCGAAGCGATGCTGGCGGACGCCGGCGCCGAACTCGTGCTGCACGGGCATAATCATGTCACGAGCGTCGCGCATCGCGCCGGAGGCGGTTCGTCGACGCCGATCGTCGGCGTCGGATCGGCGTCGGAGTTCAATATCGCGCGGGGGCGACGCCCGGTCTGGCTGCGGATCGACATCGCCTGCGGCGATCAGGATGATTGCGAGCTCACGATCGTGGAGCGCAAGATCGCCGATGACGGATCGGTCTCAACGCATCCTCTGACTCTCGCGCGTTGAAGCCTGCCGCGTCAAAGCATTTTCGCGCGAAGCGGACATCGGTTCGCGTGAAGAAAATGCGATGAAACAAACCGCTGGAATAAATCCGCGATCCGGAGAATTGCGGAATCGCTCTAATGCGCGAGACCGACATTGAGCAGCGCGTACAGAGCCGCCGCGCCCGACGCCGCGCCGGCGAGATAGATCAGGAGCATCTCGCCGAAGCGACCCGGGCCGGGCGGGCTCGGCGCGGCCGCGACGCGCTCGCGCGGCGGCCCGCCGTCCGCGGCCATCGCCTTTTCCCGCTCGACGATCCGCCGCGCCACATACATCGTCACGGCCTCGACGATCGGCTCAACCGCCTCGCTCTGCGCGAGCATGCGCTGGCCGTCGCGCGTGTCCTGCACGAAACGGTAGCTTTTCCGGTCATGGCCGCAATCGATGAAGGCGATCATGTCGATGAAGAGCTTCGGACGTTCGCCGGCGGCGAGGCCGTGATCGAACGCGTCCGCGTGGCGTCCGGTCTGCGCGAAGACCGGCGCGAGCGCGACGCGCAACCGCTCCAGCCGGCCGATTTCGCCGCTGCGCAATTCGGCCGCCACCTCGACGCGCTCGGCGTCCTCCATGCGCGCGCGCCGCATCGCCGTCGTCAAATCCGGCGTGACGGCGCGCGGCAGCCGCGCGACCTTGCCGCTGTCCTGATCCGTCATCATGAAGTCCCGTCCCGGCGGAACTCCATCAGATGCAGCGGCCGCCGTCCACCTCCAGAACCGCGCCGGTCACCATCTCCGCTTCATCCGAGCAGAGGAACAGCGCCGCGTTGGCGATGTCCTGCGGCTGCGACAACCGGCCCCAGGGAATGCTCGCCCTGAACGCCGCGCGCTTTTCCGGCGTGTCCTCGCCCATGAACGTCGCAAGCAGCGGCGTTTCGCCCGCGACGGGCGCGATGGCGACAACGCGAATCTTGTCCGGCGCGAGTTCGACCGCCATCGACTTCGACAACAGGTTCACCGCGCCCTTGCTTGCATTGTACCAGGCGAGGCCGGGACGGGGACGAATGCCGGCGGTCGAACCGATGTTGCAGATCACGCCGCCGCCCCTGGCGCGAAAATGCGGCACGAGCGCGCGCGCGAAGAGATAGACCGATTTCACATTGACCGCGAAAATGCGGTCGAACATTTCCTCGTCCACATCGAGCATCGGCTGGTTGCGGTGAGAGACGCCGGCGTTGTTGACGAGAATGTCGACGTGGCCGAACGTGTCGATCGCGGCTTTCGCGGCCGCATCGACATCCGCGGCCTTCGATACGTCCCCGGCGAGCGCGATCGCGGACGCGCCGATGCGCGCCGCCGCTTCCTTCGCCCTGTCGGCCTGCAAGTCCATGACGGCGACGCGCGCGCCCTCGCGCGCGAAGTTTTCTGCGATCGACAGGCCGAAGCCCTGCGCCGCGCCGGTGACGATGGCGGATTTCCCCTTGAGACGCATGCGCTTCCTCGCTTCCTCAGCCGTGATGGATCACGATCGTTTTCGCCGCCGAGAATTCGTAGAGCGCTTCAAAGCCCTTCTCGCGACCATGTCCGGATTTCTTCACGCCGCCGAACGGCAGCTCCACGCCGCCGCCCGCGCCGTAGCCGTTCACGAACACCTGGCCGCAGCGCATCGCGCGCGCAACGCGCATCGAGCGCTTCGCGTCGTTCGTCCATACGCCGGCGACGAGGCCGTAATCCGTTCCGTTGGCGAGCGCGACGGCGTCGGCCTCGTCGTCGAACGGCATCAGCGAGAGCACGGGCCCGAAAACCTCTTCGCGCGCGATCCGCGCATCGCGCGCGACCGGGCCGAGCAGCGCCGGCGCGACATAGAAGCCTCCGGCCGGCGCGTCCTCGTCGATGGCGCCCTCGGCGAGCAGCGGCGCGCCGTCGCGGAGCGCCGCCTCGATGAAGCCCGTCACGCGCCGCTTCTGCTTCGCGTTGATCATCGCGCCGAGATCGCGGTCGCGGTCGTGCGGCCCGGCGCGCAGCGCCCTGAAGCGGGGCGCCAACAGACGCGCGACATCATCGAAGACGCGGCGCTCGATCAGCACGCGCGAGCCCGCGGAGCAGGTCTGCCCGCCATTCTGGATGATCGCCTTCACGAGCGTGGGAGCGGCCGCGTCGAGATCGGCGTCGGCGAAGACGATCTGCGGCGACTTGCCGCCGAGCTCCAGCGTCACGCCGGCGTGGTGGCGGGCGGCCGCCTGCTGGACGAGCGTTCCCACCTCGGGGCTGCCTGTGAAGGACATGAAGTCCACGCCGGGATGGGCGCTCAGCGCCGCGCCGGCGACGGAGCCGAGCCCCGTGACCACGTTGAGCGCGCCATCGGGAAAGCCGACCTCGCGGGCGAGCTGCGCGACCCGCAGCGCCGTCAGGGAGGCGTCCTCGGCCGGCTTGACGACGCAGGCGTTGCCGCAGGCGAGAGCGGCGCCGACCGAGCGGCCGACGATCTGCAGCGGATAGTTCCACGGCGCGATATGGCCCGTCACGCCGTGAGGCTCGCGCGTCACCGCCACAGTGTAGCCGTTCAAGAAAGGAATGGTGTCGCCATGAAGCTTGTCCGCCGACGTTCCGTAGAATTCGAAATAGCGCGCGGCGGCGGTCGCATCCGCCCGGCCCTGGCTGATCGGCTTGCCGGTGTCGAGCGCTTCGAGGGCGCCGAGCGACTCGCCCTCCGCTGTGATCGCCTCCGACAGTTTCACGAGCAGCCGGCCGCGCTCGGTGGCCGTCAGGAGGCCCCAGCCGCCCTCGAACGCCTGGCGCGCCGCCCGCGCCGCCGCGTCGATCTCCGCCGCGCCGGATTGCTGGATCCGTGCGATCACCGCGCCGTCGGACGGGCAGACAACGTCGAGCGGCTCGGCGCCCGCGGCCTCCACGTCCCGGCCGGCGATGAGATTGCGGTGGAGCGGGGGCGCTTTTGTCACGGCTCTGTCGTGCATGGCCTGGTCCGTTCATGCGGCGGCGATCGGCGGGATTTTATCGCTCGCGCCGGCGCGCGCCAGCGGGTCAGCCGCTTGTGATGGATCGGGCGGCCGCCTTGCGCTCGGCTCCGTTGACGTCCATGCCGCGCCTGCGCCATGAGAGGCCATGACCTTGGCGCGACCGGATGCCCCCCCGCGACGGACGAACTGGCCGAACGTCCTGACCTATGCGCGCATCGCGGCGGTGCCGGCGATCGTGTTCTGCATGGAATGGCCGGGGGCGACGGAATTCCGGCTCGCGGCGCTGACCCTGTTCTTCCTGGCCGCGGTGACCGATTATTTCGACGGCTATCTCGCCCGCGCATGGGGGCAGCAGACGACGATGGGCCGCATGCTCGACCCGATCGCCGACAAGCTGCTGGTGTCGGCCTGCCTTCTGATGGTGGTCGCCGACGGCACCGTCGAAGGTTGGTGGATCTGGGCGGCGGTGATCATCCTCTGCCGCGAAATCCTGGTCTCGGGCCTGCGCGAATTCCTCGTCGAGCTGCGGGTCAGCGTGCCCGTCAGCCGCATCGCCAAGCTGAAGACGACGATGCAGCTCATCGCCATCGGCTTTCTCATCGGCGCGCCGGTCGTGGAGCGGTTCGTGCCGCAGGCCGAAGCCATCGGACGGTGGCTGCTGGTGCTGGCCGCCCTGCTGACGCTCTACACCGGCTTCGATTATTTCAAGGCCGGCGTCGTGCATCTTCTGGATCACGACGAAAGGCGCTAGGGCGATTCTGCAATTCTCCGAATCGCGGAGCTGCTCTCGATGTTTATTTCATCGCATTTTCTTTACGCGAACCGGTATCCACTTCGCTCGAAAATGCTCTAGTCTTCAGGACATGAAGATCGCCTATTTCGCCTGGGTTCGCGAACGCATCGGCAAGGAGTCCGAGACCGTCGAGCCGCCCGCCGAGGTTGCGACGGTCGCCGACCTCGTGCGCTGGCTGAAAACCCGCGGCGAGGAATACGCCTACGCCTTCGAGAATGAGGGAGTGGTGCGCGCCGCGATCGACCGCCGGCATGTGAAGCCGCAGACTTCCATCGCCAATGCGCGGGAAATCGCTTTCTTTCCTCCGATGACCGGCGGCTGAGCGGCATGGCGTCCGCCGTTCGCATCCAGCGCGAGCCGTTCGACGCCGGCGCCGAGATCCGCGCGCTGACCGAGGGCCGAACCGACATCGGCGCGGTCGTGACGTTTTCCGGACTTTGCCGCGACGAGGGCGGCGCGCTGTCGGCGCTCGAACTCGAGCATTACGCCGGAATGGCCGAGGAGGAACTAGAGCGCGTCGCAGCCGAAGCGCGCGCGCGCTGGCCGCTGCAGGGAGCGACAATCATCCATCGCTACGGCCGCATCGCGCCGGGCGAGGACATCGTTCTGGTCGTGACGGCCTCGACGCACCGCCGCGCCGCCTTCGAGGCGGCGGAGTTCCTGATGGATTACCTGAAGACCCGCGCCCCCTTCTGGAAGAAGGAGCATCGCGCCGACGGCGCGCGCGGAGACTGGGTCGCGGCGAAAGACGACGATGACGCGGCGGCGTCGCGATGGGACAGTAAAAAGCCGGGGTGAGGCCCCGGCTTCAAGCGGCGTTCGCAGCGCGCGCGTCGCTTATGCCGCCCTGGCTTTCGGGCGCACTTCGGCGGAGTAGTCCTCGATCAGCGTGCGGGACAGGTTGCCGGGCGTGAAGCGGTGGGGTCCGATCTCGGCCACGGGCGTCACCTCCGCCGCGGTGCCGGTGATGAAGCATTCGTTGAAGCTCGCCAGCTCGTCCGGCATGATCCGCCGCTCGATCACGTCGACGCCGCGCCGCTTCGCGAGATCGATCACCGTCTTGCGCGTGATGCCGTCAAGGAAGCAGTCGGCGATCGGCGTGTGGATGGACCCGTCGCGCGTGAAGAAGACGTTCGCGCCCGTGCATTCGGCCACGCGGCCCTGCCAGTCATACATCAGCGCGTCGGCGTAGCCCTTCTTCTCGGCGCGGTGCTTCGAGATGGTGCAGATCATGTAGAGGCCGGCCGCTTTCGACTTCGACGGCGC
>MKVY01000021.1 GCA_001899525.1 Rhizobiales bacterium 65-9 | reverse complement strand
CGCGACCGACAGCCACCACACGATGTCATAGCTGTTGAAACGCTCATACAGCACGCCGCCGAGCCACGCCCCGAAGAAGCCGCCGACCTGATGCGAGAAGAAGGCGAAGCCGTAGAGCATCGTCATGTAGCGCACGCCGAACATCAGCGCGACGAGACCCGATGTCGGCGGCACGGTCGAGAGCCAGAGAAATCCCATCGACAGGCCGAAGACGATGGCGGTCGTCGGCGTCACCGGCAGCAGCATGAAGACGATGATCGCGATCGACCGCAGCGTATAGATGACCGCGAGCATGTAGCGCCGCGGCCAGCGCGACATCAGCCATCCCGACGCGAGCGAGCCGAAGATGTTCGTCAGTCCGATGGCGCCGAGCGCCACGCCGCCGACCCAGGGATCGAGGCCGCGGTCGGCGAGGAACTGCGGCAGATGGCCGGTGATGAAGGCGAGCTGGAAACCGCAGGTGAAAAAGCCGAGCACCAGCAGAACGTAGGACGGCTGCGCGAAAGCCTCCTTCAGCGCGCCGCCGAGCGATTGCGGGCCGTCCGCGGCGCCGGCGTGCGCGCCCGGTGCGGCCGGCGCCGTCCACAGCGCGAAGGCGAGCGGAATAATGACGATGGTCGAGGCGGCGAGGACGATCAGCGTGGCTTTCCATCCGATCGCGTTGACGAGCATCGGCGCGAAGGGCGAACAGACGAACTGGCCGAACGAGCCCGCCGCCGTGCCGAGGCCCAGCCCGAGACCGCGCTTCTCCGGCGGCAGCAGCTTCGCGAAGGCGCCCAGCACGACATTGAACGAACATCCGGCGAGAGCGAAGCCGATCATCACGCCGCCGGTGATGTGCATCAGGATCGGATCGCTCGACACGGTCATGAGCGCGAGGCCGGCCATGTAAAGCAGCGCTCCGCCGATGAGCACGCGCGTCGTGCCGAAACGGTCGGCGATGGCGCCGGCGAAGGGCTGGCCGATTCCCCAGAACAGTTGCTGCAGCGCGAAGGTCAGCGCGAAGACGCCGCGTCCCCAGCCGAACTCGTTCGAGATCGGCTGCAGGAAAAAGCCGAACACCGATCGCGGCCCGAAGCCAAGGAAAGAGATCGCTGCGCCGGACAGCGCGATCAGAAGCGGCGTGCGCCAGGCGGGCGCGGAGGAAAGGGACGCTGTGCTCATGGCGCGGAGAATCCGGAAGTGTGCGCGACAGTATCGCGCTCGGACCGCCGGCGGCGCCAACAAATTCTGATGGACCTATCAAGCCGGCGCATGGATCGCGGGGAGTCGGACGAACGCGCCGACCAATCCGGCGTCCAAAAAGTTGACGCCGACCGCGGGCGGACAACCGCGGCCGGCGCATCCCGTCGACAGTCCGCTCTTGCGAGCCTTCCGTCGCCGGAACCCTGTGAAACTCAGTAGCGTCGCTCGAGCGGCTTCCACTCGACCGGGCCGGGGCTGACAGTCACCACGCGCCGCATCGCGTAGACCGCCGGAATCGTCTCTCGCGTCACGGATGGCGGGGCCACCATGATGTGCTGCGGCCGCGCCGCTCTCACGGCGGGAACGCGCTCATAGAATGTGCTCGCGGGGCGCACGAGAACCGTGCGCTGACGCACGACGAAGCGCGGCGGCGTCTCTTCCCAGCAGCCGATCTCGCGGCCGTGATAGTCGCGGCGCACGACCCAGCGCTTGCCGCCGGGAGAAACCATGATCTTTTCATTGACGGTCGCATATTCCGCCGGGATCTGGCGGGCCACGATGTGCTCGGGCGCGATCGTCCTGACCTGAGGAACCGTCACGAACTGCGCCGGCGTCACGCGCGTCCGCGTCAGGGGCGGCGCGACCATCACCGGCTCGACGATGGTGCGATAGACCGGCGGGCCGGAGACCTTCTCGTAGCATGCTCCGGCGCATTCGCCGGCCTGCGCATGCGCGAGGCCGAATGTCAGCGCCGCCGCCGCCAGCCCCGCCATCACGATCGTCCGCCCGATATTCATCCGCTTGCTCCCTGTCCATGGGAAGGGCGAGCCGCGAGCCCGCCGCATGTCAGGAGCAATAACGCCCGGCCTGGGGAAAAGGCAATCGGACAGACAGGATTATGATAGTTAAATCAATAGTTTGGTTACTCCCGAAAGGGAGCGTTTTGGCGCCAGCCTGAAGCAGTCTTTAACGGTGATCGCCCGAAAAATGCGCCATTTCGGATCATTGGCCGGCCCGGCTGCGCCAACGTGTCGTTCACCATAACTGGACCCTAAGCCTCCTGGCGCGGGCGGAAGACGGAGTCCAAGGCTGCAGACCACTCAGTCCGGGGCGCAGCGCGGTCAGCGGATCGCCCTTGAGGCGGCGATCGACGACGGGAAATCCACGCGCCCCCGATTTCATCGCGGGGCTTGGCGCGACATCGCCGCCGAAGACGAGCGCGCGCGTCGCCTCGTCGTTCGTCTCGATGTCTTTGTCGTCCGGAAGGCTGGCGAGTCGAACCGCCGGCTTGAAGCCGCCATTTGCCGCCTGCGAGACGGCCGCCGGACCGGCGCTGAGGAAGAGACAGCAGGCGAACGCGAGCGGCGCGATGATCGCGCGTCTCCTGACAGGCTCGGAACGCCACAGACGCATACGCAACGCTGCTCGTGATCGCGCCGACGCGGTCGCGCCGACGGATCGGACTGGAAAGCGAGAGCGGAGCGGATGCGCGTGAACGACCAGCGCGCCGCCCATTCGCTTCCGTTCTCGAACGGACGATCCGCGCCGTTGTTCCGGTCGCCGGCGGTGCGCGAGACAAGGTTCCGCCAGCGGGGAGCGAATGCGGCGCATCCGTCACGGGATGGTTATCGCCGATTAGGGTTGCGCGAGCGTAAACGCAGCCGGCGCGCAGCCGCGTCATTGCGACACGCGGCGCAAGCTTTCGTTAAGCACGCGCATCGTCGGGATCGTTGACGACGTTTCCCGCTTGGCGTCTTCGAAACGTCCTATGCGTAATCGATCGCCGCGAGAAAAGCGTCGACGGCGTCGTTGAATTGCGAAGCGTGTTCGAAATAGACCGAGTGGCCGGCGTTCTCGACCTTGACGAAGCGCGCGTTCGCCGCGCCGCGCGCGACCGCGTCCACGCCGCAGGGCGGAATGACGATGTCCTCCCCGCCGGTGAGGAACAGCTTGTGCGCGGGAATGCGATCGAGATCGGACGGCGGACGTTTGCGCATCGCGTGCAGCCGCGACATCACCACATCCTTCGCCAGGCCGACGCTGAGCCGGTCGATCTCCTTGTAAAGCTCATGCAGCGCAGGGCTTTCTGTCGCCATGCGGCGGCCGCAGGCGCGGTGGACCGATTCCGCGTCGCCCGCCGCGATCTCGGCCTCGGCGAAGGCGCGCCACTCATCCATCGCGCCGAGTTTCAGATGGCCGCTCTGGGAAAAATCGATGCTGCCTGTCGTGCAGGCGAAGACGATTCCCGCGACGCGGTCCGGATATTTCAGTCCGAACTCCACCGCCGTCCATCCGCCCATGGATTGCGCCACGATCACCGCGCGGGGGATTGCAAGATGATCGAGCAGCGCCGCGAGATCGTCGGCGTAGTCGTTCGGATCAGGTGCGCCGCGCACGGCGTCCGACGGCGCGAACCCGCGATGAGCGAAGGCGACGCACCGATAGCGCGTCTTGAAATGAGCGACCTGCTGCCACCAGGAGAGATAGTTTCCGCCGAGCCCGTGCGCGAACACGATCGGCGCGCCTGAGCCGTTGTCTTCGAAAGCGAGCTTGCCGAAAGGCCGCTCAATCGCACTGGTGATCGCCATCATGCCGCTCCGCCGCCGTCAGACATTGGTTGTGAGAAGATAGCCGCCGAACGCAACGACGAGCGCCGCGAAGCGCGCCGGCATGGCGACGAGCTGGCCAAGCGGAATCCGCGCGGCATAGGCGCCGATCAGTTCGACCGCCGCCATGCCGACGAAGATCAGCATCAGCGGCGGAACGGCGCTGCCCTCGCTCAGCGCGCCCTTGCTGACCGCAAAGCCGATGAACGCGCCGATCGCGGCGTTGGCGCCGATGAAAAGCGCGTCGCGCATGGACGTGGCCACGATCTGCACCTCCGCTCGCTCCCGCCGCCAGCCGGCGAAAGGAAGGCGGCGTCCGCCCGCGCCCGTCAGGGAGCGCTCTGCTGTCGCCCGCCGCCAAGCTCCATGATGAGGCACGTCTCCACGCCATGCGCAAGCAGTTTGCCGGCGGCGTCAGTCATGCGCGCCTCCGATGTTCCGATGCGCGAGCCGACCTGGATCGTTTTCGCCTCGCACCGCACCAGCCCGATGCCCGGCATGATCGGTCGGTCGAAATTCACCTTCATCTCGACGGAGGTGTAGGTCTGGCCGGGCTTGAGCATCGTGTGAACCGCGCAGGCGAGCGCAGAGTCGAGCAGCGTGGCGGCCCAGCCGCCATGCACCGTGCCGAGCGGATTGAAATGCTCGGGCAGCGGTTCGCCGACGAACACGACGCGCCCGGCTTCGGCTTCCGCCAGCCAGAAATTCAGCGTCTTCGCGATCGGCGGGCGCGGCAGCTCGCCCGCGATCATGCGCTGAAACAGGGCGAGTCCGGACCCGCTCGCCATTTCTTCAAGCGTCAGCGGACGCGGCGGATGACGATCTGTCGGTCGCTCCATGAATCACCCGATCGCGATCGCCGTCACGCATCCTTCTCTTTCAGCTTGCCGAGCGCCGCCTGCGCCGCCGCGAGCCGCGCGATCGGGGCGCGATAGGGCGAGCATGACACATAGTCGAGCCCCGCGCTTTCGCAGAACGCGATCGACGCGGGATCGCCGCCATGCTCGCCGCAGATGCCGAGCTTGAGGTCGTTGCGGACCTGCCGCCCGCCCTTCACCGCCAGCTTGACGAGCGCGCCGACGCCATCCTGGTCGATGGTCACGAACGGATCGCTGGGGAGAATGCCCTTCGAGGTGTAGGCGCCGAGGAACGACGCCGCGTCGTCGCGCGAGATGCCGAGCGTCGTCTGGGTGAGGTCGTTCGTGCCGAACGAGAAGAACTCCGCCGAGTCAGCGATCTCGCCAGCCATCAGGCAGGCGCGCGGCAGTTCGATCATGGTGCCGACCTGATACGCGACGGGCGCGCCGCTCTCCTTCGCGACCGCTTCCGCCATCGCGTCGATGCGCTCCTTGACCAGCTCGAATTCCGGCTTGGCCATGACGAGCGGGATCATCACCTCAGGCGTCACCGCTTCGCCGGTGGCCTTGGCCGCGACGACCGCGGCCTCGAAGATGGCGCGCGCCTGCATCTCCGCGATTTCCGGATAGGCGATGGCCAGACGGCAGCCGCGGAAGCCGAGCATCGGATTGAACTCATGCAGCTCCTGCGCGCGCGCCTTGAGCTTCTCAGGCGAAGCGCCCATCGCCTTCGCGACCTCGTCGATTTCCGCGTCCGTGTGCGGCAGGAATTCGTGCAGCGGCGGATCGAGCAGGCGGATCGTGACCGGCAGCCCGCGCATGATCTCGAACAGCTTGGCGAAATCGCTGCGCTGCATCGGCAGCAGCTTCGCCAGCGCCGCGCGCCGGCCCTTTTCGTCATCCGCCAGAATCATCTCGCGCACGGCGACGATGCGGTCGCCGTCGAAGAACATATGCTCGGTGCGGCACAGGCCGATGCCCTCGGCGCCGAACCGGCGCGCCGTCTGCGCGTCGGTCGGCGTGTCGGCGTTGGCGCGCACCTTCATGCGGCGCGCCTTGTCGGCCCAGCCCATCAGGGTCGCGAATTCGCCGGAGAGCTCCGGCTCCTGCATCGGCGCCTCGCCGAGCAGCACCTGGCCCGTCGATCCGTCGATGGTGATCGCGTCGCCGGCCTTCAGCGTCTTGCCCATCGCGGTGAGCGTCTGCTTGGCGTAGTCGACGCGGATCGCGCCCGCGCCGGAGACGCAGGGCTTGCCCATACCGCGCGCGACGACGGCCGCGTGCGAGGTCATGCCGCCGCGCGTCGTCAGAATGCCTTCCGCCGCATGCATGCCGTGGATGTCTTCCGGCGAGGTTTCGACGCGCACGAGGATGACCTTGCGGCCCGCCTTCTTCGCTTCCTCCGCCTCGTCCGAGTTGAACACGATGGCGCCCGCCGCCGCGCCCGGCGAGGCGGGAAGGCCGGTCGCGATGACGGTGCGCGGCGCCTTGGGATCGATGGTGGGATGCAGGAGCTGGTCGAGCGAGGCCGGCTCGATGCGGGTCACCGCCTCATCCTTCGAGATCAGGCCTTCATTGGCGAGATCGACCGCGATCCGGAGCGCGGCTTTCGTCGTGCGCTTGCCGTTGCGCGTCTGCAGCATCCAGAGCTTGCCGCTTTCGACGGTGAACTCCATGTCCTGCATGTCGCGATAATGCTTCTCCAGCAGGCCGTAGATGCGCGTCAGCTCGGCGTAGGCCAGCGGCATCGCCTGTTCCATCGACGGCTTGTCGGAGCCCGCGGCGGTTTTGGCCGCTTCCGTGATGTCCTGCGGCGTGCGGATGCCGGCCACCACATCCTCGCCCTGCGCGTTGATGAGGAACTCGCCGTAGAGTTCGCGCGCGCCCGTCGAGGGGTTGCGGGTGAAGGCGACGCCGGTGGCCGACGTGTCGCCGAGATTGCCGAACACCATGGCCTGCACGTTCACCGCCGTGCCCCAACTCGCCGGAATGTCGTTGAGCTCGCGGTATTTGATCGCGCGCGCGTTCATCCATGAGCCGAACACGGCGCCGATCGCGCCCCAGAGCTGCTCCTTCGGATCCTGCGGGAAATCCTTGCCGAGCTCGCGCTTCACCGCATCCTTGTACTTGACGATGAGCGCTTCCCAGTCCTCGGCGGAAAGGTCGGTGTCGAGTTCGAGATTCTTGCGGCTTTTGAAGTCTTCGAGGATGTCCTCGAAATGATGGTGTCCGACCTCGAGCACCACGTCGGAATACATGGTGATGAAGCGGCGGTAGGAATCGAGCGCGAACCGGCGGTCGCCCGACTGCTTGGCGAGCGCCTCCACAGTCGCGTCGTTGAGCCCGAGATTGAGCACCGTGTCCATCATGCCCGGCATCGAGGCGCGCGCGCCGGACCGGACCGAGACCAGCAGCGGATTGGCCGCGTCGCCGAACGTGCGGCCGGTCAGCTTGCCGACATGAGCCAGCGCCGCCTCCACCGCGCCCGCCAGATCAGCGGGATAGGTCCGGTCATTGGCGTAATAATAGGTGCAGACCTCGGTCGAGATCGTGAAGCCGGGCGGCACGGGAAGGCCGAGATTGGACATTTCTGCCAGGTTGGCGCCCTTGCCGCCCAGCAGGTTTTTCATCCCGGCGTCGCCCTCGGCCTTTCCGTCGCCGAAGGTATAGACCCATTTCGCCATTACTCGGTCTCCGGTTTCGCGCTTGCGAGATCGCGCCGTTTCCTGCCGCGAACCCGCTTCGATTGCAAACCGGCGCTGGTTGCGGCCGGGAGCGTCGGTCAGGCCCGGCCGCTCCTGAGGCGGCCGGAACATTGACAGCGCGCCGCCGGGCGGCGACAGGCGGCCATGACGGCGCCCGGCCTTCTCCGCCAGTTCGCGACCTTTTTCGGGGTCGGCGCGCTTGCGACCGCCCTTCATTACGCCGTGCTCGTCGCCTTAGCGGAGGTGTTCTCCGTCGATCCCGTCGCCGCCGCGCTGACCGGGTACTGCGCCGGCGGCTTGGCGTCCTACTGGCTCAACCGCACGCGCACCTTTCACAGCGATCGTCCGCACGGGGAGGCCGGCTGGCGCTTCGCGGCGGTGATGGCCGTCGGCTTCGCGCTGACATGGAGCCTGATGACGCTGTTCGTCGACCGCCTCGGCCTGCCCTATCTGCCGGCGCAGATCGTCGCGACCGGCGTGGTGCTAGTCTGGAACTTCATCGCCCACAAATGGTGGACGTTCCGGACGACCGCCGGGATCAACAGGACGTGACCGGCCGTCTTCATCGGCGCGGGCCTGTCGCCCGCGCGCAATTCCGCTACATTCGCACCCGACAGCAACCGCTCCTCCTCCACACCGCGTTCCCATGCACCTGCTAGCGATCATCACCGCCGCGGCCTCGGCGATCTTCATCACCGGTTCGCTCGCGCAGTCCGGCGGCCTTCCGCTCTATGTGTCGCTGAGCGGCGTGGTGATGGCCGCGATCTGCTGGTTCTCGCGGCCGATCTCGCTTTTCCTGCGCATCTTCATCGGCATGTACGCCCTCGGCTACCTGCTGTTCGCGGGCCTTCATTTCCTCGCCGGACTGTCCGTTCTGCCGGCGTTTCTGGTCGATATGCTGCCGCCGCCCTTCATGCCGAGCGCGGTCGTCGGATTCGCGCTCGTCGTGTTCGGAGTGTCCTTCCTGCCGATCATCCGCACGATCACCGCGCTCGCCGACCCGTATTTCCATTCGCGCGATTCAGCCGAGGCCGGACCGTTCCGGTGGATGGGCGCGACGGAAGGCCGTATTGGCGTCCTGCTCGTCGCGCTTTCGATCGCGATCACCGTCGCGCAGGTCGCGATGCAGATCCGGCTCAATCTCTGGTATCGCGATCTGTTCGACGCGCTGCAGAACAAGAATCCCGGCGTGTTCTGGTACCAGCTTCTGGGCGTGTTCGTGCCTCTGGCGACGATCTGGATCGCCGTCGCGATCTATGACGTGTTCGTCGATTATTCGCTGCGCATCCGCTGGCGGCGATGGATGACGGAAAAGGCCTATGGGCGCTGGCTGGGGAACGGCACCCATTATCGCATGCCCTTCACCTCGACCGGCCCGGACAATCCCGATCAGCGCATCCAGGTCGACGTCAACAGCTTCATCGTCAGCACGATGTCTTTGTCGATCAGGCTGCTGTGCAGGCCGCGACGCTGGTGTCTTTCATTGTCATCCTGTGGGGAATCTCACGCGATTTCCC
>MKVY01000020.1:2430-12387 GCA_001899525.1 Rhizobiales bacterium 65-9 | reverse complement strand
GCGTGAACGCGCAGAACGGCCGCTACGCGCATGTCGTTCTGCCGAAGCGCTATGGCGCGCGCGAGCTGCCGCGGCTCTCCGCCATCGACCTGCGCAGCCGAGGCCCCGCGCGCGGGAGATGGATCGCGCCGGAGCTTGACGCGGCGATGCGCCAGACTCTGGCGGAGGGCGAGCAGGTTCTGCTGTTTCTCAACCGCCGCGGCTATGCGCCGCTCACGCTGTGCCGCGCCTGCGGCCATCGCTTTCGCTGCGAGGACTGCTCGGCCTGGCTGGTCGAGCATCGCTTCACGCGCTCGCTGCGCTGCCATCATTGCGGCCATCGCGAGAAGAAGCCGGACGCCTGCCCCAACTGCGGCGCGCTGGATTCTCTGACGGCGTGCGGTCCCGGCGTGGAGCGACTCGCCGAGGAGGTCGCGATCCAGTTCCCCGACAAGCGCGCGCTGATCCTCTCCTCCGACATGCCGGGCGGCGCCGAGCGCCTGCGTCAGGAATTCGCCGAGATCGCGGACGGCAAGGTCGACATCGTCATCGGCACGCAGCTCGTGGCGAAAGGCCATAATTTTCCCGGCCTGACCTGCGTCGGCGTCATCGACGCCGATCTCGGACTGGCGAGCGGCGATCTGCGCGCGTCGGAGCGCACCTTCCAGCTGATGCAGCAGGTGACGGGACGCGCCGGACGCGGCGAGAAGCCGGGACGCGCCTATTTGCAGACGCATCAGCCGGATCACCCCGTCATCGCGGCGCTGCTGTCCGGCGATGTCGAGCGCTTCTATGCGGAAGAGATCGCGCTGCGGCGCGAGGCGACTCTGCCGCCCTTCGGCCGGCTCGCCGCGATCATCGTGTCGGCGACGGCGCAGGACGACGCCGCGCAGCATGCGCGCGCGCTGGCGCGCAATGCGCCGCGCGCCGAGGGCGTCATGGTGCTGGGACCGGCCGAGGCGCCGCTCGCACTCGTGCGCGGCCGCCATCGCTACCGCCTGCTGGTCAAGGCGCCGCGCGCCTTCGATCTCTCGGGCTATCTGCGCGCGATGATCGCGTCAGGTCCGAAGCCGGTGCGCTCGATCCGCGCCGTGGTGGATGTCGATCCGCAGTCGTTTTTTTGAAGTGTCGCCCAAAACAGCAGAGCTATCGCCCCGCGATCGCATCCATCCTCTTCGCCAGCGCGACGTCGAGCTCCGTCAGCCCGCCGGCGTCATGGGTCGAGAGCGTCACATCGACGGTTTTGTAGACATTCGACCATTCCGGATGATGGTCCATCTTTTCCGCGACGAGAGCGACGCGCGCCATGAAGCCGAACGCCTCGCTGAAATTCTTGAACGTGAAACGTCGCGCGATCGCGTCGCGATCGTCGACCGGCCGCCAGTCCGGCAGCGCCTTGAGCGCGTCCTCGCGCTCGGTGATGGACAGTTTTCGCGGACGCGCCATTGGCGCCTCCTTCCTTCAGGCGGGCTGGTGCGCGAACTCGTCGGACCATCCGAGCGGATATTGCGCTTCCACCAGATAGGG
The DNA here is from genome assembly GCA_001899525.1 of Rhizobiales bacterium 65-9. Lineage (GTDB taxonomy): Bacteria > Pseudomonadota > Alphaproteobacteria > Rhizobiales > Beijerinckiaceae > Terrirubrum. Next base: position 10,881 of record MKVY01000020.1, on the reverse strand, counting down.
ACCGCCGCCGGTCGATTCGCGCGAGGAGTACAGCACGAACCGTTGCGCGGTGAAGGTGATGGCGCGGAACAGCGCCCGCGCGCCGAGCCAGGCGGCGACGCCGTGGACGCTCGCCTGCCGCATCCGCGCGAGAGTCACATGCGGCGTGAACTTCCGCGTTTCCGGCGGCAGGCCGACGATGCGCGCCAGCCGCTCATGTTCGTTCTGGAGATCGGCGAGATCGCGCGACAGCTTCACCTTGGCGAACAGGGTGTGCGGCCTGTCGCCGCCGAACGAGCCGAGCGCCTCGATGCTCACATCGACCGGCTCGGACTGGACCTCGTCGAGAGCGGCGGCGAAATCGCGCGCCGTCGCCCCGTCGATGTCGCCGAGAAAGCGCAGCGTGACATGATAGTTGTCCGGCTGGACCCATCGGGCGCCCGAGACTCCGCCCCTCAGCATCGACAGTTCGGACGCGACGTCCGACGGTATTTCGAACCCGGTAAACAGACGGGGCACGGCGGGCCTCCGCGAATCACGCAACACCGACCTAGCTTAGCAGGATGACCGATCCGCGACTCCGGACGGCCGTCCCGCCCTGCCGCTGTCCACATGGGGATGGCGACCGGCGGCGCCATGAAGCGCGGCGAACGTGGCGTCAGCGCGGCGGGCCCCCATGCGCTGGGCGTTATCCGCCCCCGCGCGCCGGCAGAGCGTCGAGAAAGGCTTCCACCGTCGGCAGGATCCGCCGCACGATCACCACCACCCCCTCCGCCGTCGGATGGAGCCCGTCCGGCTGGGTCAGGCCGCGCTGCCCCGCGACGCCGTCGAGAAAGAAGGGATAGAGCGTCGCGCCATGGGTCTCCGCCACGCGCCTGTAGAGGCCGGCGAATTTCTCCCCGTACTCCGCTCCGAGATTCGGCGCCGCCAGCATGCCGGCCAGCAGAACCGGGATGCCGCGCGCCTTGAGCCTGTTGACGATCTGGTCGATCGCCTTTTCCGTGACGGCGGGATCGACGCCGCGCAGCATGTCGTTAGCGCCCAGTTCGACGATCACCCCGTCGGTGCCGTCCGGCGTCGACCAGTCGAGCCGGTCGAGCCCGCCGGTCGCGGTGTCGCCGGAGACGCCGGCGTTCGCGATCTGCGCCAGCCGGCCCTTCTCGTTGAGGGCGCGCTGCAGCACGGCGGGAAAGGCGGCGTTCGCCGGCAGCCCGTAACCCGCAGTCAGGCTGTCGCCGAGCGCCACGAGCTTGATCGGTCGCGCCGGCTGCGCGGCGAGGTTACCGGATTGTAATGCGGCGGCCGCGGCGCCGAGACCTAAACCAGCCACAATCCGCCTCGACACAGTTCGGTTCGCACCTGCACAATCGTCCACAGTCTTCTCCTGCCGGCAAACGCCACATGCTCATGACGCCGCCTCGCCCCTCGCCGTCGATCCGGCTCGACGACGTCCAACTGTCGCTGGGCGCCGGCGCGTCGCGCGTGCATATCCTGAACGGGATCACTCTGGAGATAGAGCCGGGCGAGATCGTGGCGCTCGTCGGCCCCTCCGGCTCCGGCAAATCGACTCTTCTGATGACCATCGCCGGCCTGGAGCCGGTCGACCGGGGCGCCGTCATCGTCGACGGACAGACGCTCGGCGCCCTGGACGAGGACGATCTGGCGCGGTTCCGCGGCCGCCGGATCGGCATCATCTTCCAGTCCTTCCACCTGATTCCCACCATGACGGCGCTCGAGAATGTCGCGGTGCCGCTCGAACTCGCCGACGATCCGAAGGCGTGGGACAAGGCGGAGCAGGAGTTGACGCGCGTCGGCCTCGGTCATCGTCTGCATCATTATCCGGCGCAGCTCTCCGGCGGCGAGCAGCAGCGCGTCGCCATCGCGCGCGCTGTCGCGCCGCATCCGCCGCTGGTCATCGCCGACGAGCCCACGGGCAATCTCGACGGCGCGACCGGCGAGCAGATCGTCGACCTCCTGTTCGCGCTGAAGAACGAGCGCGGCGCCACCCTGGTTATCGTCACGCACGACAATGACCTCGCGGCGAGATGCGACCGGGTGATCCGCATCCGCAACGGCCGCATCGACGAGTCGCACGATCAGGCCGCGCAGCAGGCTGCAAGCGACGAAGCCGCCTCCGGAAGCGATCGATGAGCGCAGCCCTTGCTTCCGCGCCGGCGGCGGGACGCGCGCGCGGCGTCGCGCTCTTCACCATTTTGCGCATCGCGCTGCGCGATCTGCGCGCCGGGCTGACGGGCTTCCGCGTCTGCATCGCCTGTCTCGCCATCGGCGTCGCCTCGATCACGGGCATCGGCGCGCTGTCGACGAGCCTCGTCGGCGGCATGACGCGCGAGGGCCGCACGATCCTCGGCGGCGATGCGGCGTTCTTCATCGTCAACCGCGACATCGCGCCGGAGGAGCGCCAGCGGCTCGAGCGGCTGGGACGGCTGTCCTCCATCATCACCACGCGCGCGATGCTGCGCCTGCCGTCGAACGACGCGACCCTGGTGGAGCTGAAGGCCGTCGACGGCGCCTATCCCGCCGCCGGGGCGCTGACGACCGACCCGCCCCTTGGCGCGGCTGCGCTGAAGCGCGACGCGGACGGCGACTTCGGCGTCATCGCCGATCCGCTGGTGCTGGCGCGGCTCAATCTCAAGGTCGGCGACCGCGCCGAGCTGGGCGCGGCCCGCGTCGTGATCGCCGCCGCGCTGGTCGATGAGCCGGACAAGCTGGCGACCGGCGTCGGCTTCGGCCCGCGCCTTCTTGCGTCGCAGGAGGCGCTGCAGGCCTCCGGCCTCATTCAGCCCGGCAGCATCGCGCGCTGGATCTACCGCGTGCAGGCCGATCCGCCGCTCGATGACGCGGCGCTGGCGGCCGCGCTCGACGGCGTCAGGCGCGATCTGCCGCAGGCCGGCTGGGAGATCCGCTCGCGCGGCAACGCCTCGCCGAACGTCGCGCGCAACATCGATCGCTTCAGCCAGTTCCTCGCGATCGTCGGCCTGACGGCGCTCGTCGTCGGCGGCGTCGGCATCGCCAACGCCGTAAGAACCTTCATCGAGGCGCGGCAGGAAACCTTCGCGGTGCTGAAGGCGCTCGGCGCCAGCGGCCACGCGGTGTTCGGGCTGGCGCTGGCCGAGGCGCTGGCGCTGGCGACGATCGGCGTGGCGATCGGCGTCGCCATCGGATTGGCCCTGCCCTATCTTGTGTCCTGGCTGGGCGGCGATCTTCTGCCGATTCCGATCGATCCGCGCCCTGATCTGCGCGACGTGTTTCTGGGGCTCGTCTACGGCTATGTGACGACGCTCGCCTTCGCGCTCTGGCCGCTGGGCCGCGCCCATGACACGCCGGTCTCGGCGCTGTTCCGCGACCGCATCGACCCCGCGAAACGCTGGCCGCGCTGGCCCTATGTCGTCGCCACGCTCGCGGCGATCGCAGCCCTCGCCGGCGTCGCCGTCGGCTTCGCCTGGGAGCGCCGCACGGCGGTGATGACGGTCGCCGCCGTCGCCGCGATCTTCGTGCTGCTGCGCATCGTCGCCGCGCTGATCATGGCCGCCGCCAGGCGCATGCCGCGTCCGCGCCGCACGGAATGGCGCCTCGCGCTCGCCAACATCCATCGGCCCGGCGCGCTGACCCCGTCGCTGGTGCTGTCGCTCGGACTGGGCGTCTCGCTGCTCGTCGCCATCATCGAGATCGACGTCAATCTGCGCCGGGAGTTGTCGCGCAACCTGCCGGACAAGGCGCCGGCGTTCTTCTTTCTCGACATTCCGAACGCGGAGGCGCCGCGGTTCGACGCAGCGCTTGGCGCGGCCGCGCCCGGCGCCAAGGTGGAAAGAACGCCGATGATGCGCGGCCGGATCGTGTCGCTCGGCGGCCGGCGCGCGGAGGACATCAAGGCGCCCGACCAGATCTCCTGGGTGCTCGACGGCGATCGCGGCATCACCTATTCCGAGACGCCGCCGCCGAACTCGACCCTCGTCGAGGGACAATGGTGGGCGCCGGACCATCGCGGCGTCAACCTCGTCTCCTTCGACGCCGAGATCGCGAAGGGCCTTGGCCTGAAGGTCGGCGATCAGATCGTGGTCAACGTGCTCGGCCGCGACATCACGGCGACGGTCGCCAACCTCCGCAAGGTGGAATGGCGGTCGTTGGGGATCAATTTCGTCATGGTGTTCTCGCCCAACACCTTCGCGGGCGCGCCGCACACCCATCTCGCCACGGTGAGCTTCGATCATGCTCCGACGACGGCCGAGGAGGCGGGGCTCATCCGTCGCCTCAGCGCCGACTTCCCGTCCGTGACGAGCGTGCGCGTGCGCGACGCCATCGAGGCGCTGGACAAGATCGTCCGCCAGCTCGCGATCGCCATCCGGGGCGCGAGCGCGATCGCCATCCTGTCCAGCCTGCTGGTGCTGGCGGGCGCTCTCGCCGCCGGCCAGCGCGCCCGGCAGTATGACGCGGTGATTCTGAAGACGCTCGGCGCGACGCGCGGCCGGCTCCTGAAAGCCTTCTGCGCCGAATATGGCGCGCTGGGCCTGCTCGTGAGCGCGTTCGGGATAGTCGCCGGAACCATCGCGGCTCAGGTCGTCGTAACCCGGGTCATGCAGCTCAGCTTCTCCTTTGAACTCGGCGGCGCGTTACTGACAGCGTTTCTGGCGATTTCGATCACCATTATTCTTGGTTTGCTTGGGACATGGCGATTGCTCGGAACAAATATTGCTGAAAGGCTGCGAACACTTTAAATATAGGCAATGTATACCCACTTCGTTGCGCCGCAGAAATGTTGGGTAAAGCGGTTGAGGTCTTCAAAACTCTGTAATCGCGGCCGATGAGTCTTGCCGGCCTCTTGTCAGCGATAGGCGGGCGCCCCATATTCCCCATACGCGCGCGGACAATCTGCGCCGATCTTTGGAGAGGAACTCAATGACCAACTTCGACCGCAATGCCTATCCGACCTACGGGTCCGGAGCGGCGGGGGCCGGGGCTGCAGTCTATGATCAGGGCCTCCGGTCTTATATGATCGGCATTTACAACCACATGGTCCTTGGTCTGGCGATCTCGGGCGTTGTGGCGTTCGGCATCTCGCTGCTTGGCCTTGGCAATCCGATCGTGCAGACGCTGTACGCGTCGCCCGTGAAGTATGTCGTCATGCTGGCGCCGCTCGCTTTCGTGCTGTTCCTGTCGTTCCGTTTCGAGAACATGAGCTACACCGCGCTGCTTGGGACCTTCTGGGCCTTCGCCGCCTCGATGGGCCTCTCGCTCGGTTCGATCTTCTTCGTGTTCAAGCTTGGCTCCATCGCCAACGCCTTCTTCGCGACGGCCGCGGCCTTCGCCGCCATGTCGCTGTGGGGCTACACGACGAAGCGCAGCCTCTCGGCCATGGGCAGCTTCCTGGTGATGGGCCTGTTCGGCGTCGTCATCGTCGGGCTGCTGAACGTGCTGTTCTTCAAGGCGACCGGCCTCCAGCTCGCGCTGAACGTGCTCGTCGTGCTGATCTGCGCCGGCCTCACGGCGTGGGACACGCAGCGCCTCAAGGAGCAGTATGACTATGTCGCCGGCGACGCGGTCGCGATGGGCAAGGCTTCCATCATGGGCGCGCTGAACCTGTACCTGAACTTCATCAACATGTTCACCTCGCTGCTGTCGATCTTCGGCCAGCGCGAGTAGGCGAAAGCCCCGAACCGAAACCGAAAAGCCCCGCTTCGGCGGGGCTTTTTGTTGGCGGCGGATCGCGAAAGGGCGCAACGCGGATCGAGAAGGCGAAGACGCCTGTCATGCGCGGACGAGCGTCGGGCGCTTGTCGATGACCGCCAGCACGCGCTGCAAGTCGTGGCCGCGCTTCAGCACCGCTCCGGTCGCGGCGACGGCGCTGTAGAGCCCCTGCTTGTGACGCAAGCGGCTGTCCTTCACGATCCGATAGAGCGGCACTTCGGCGGCGCGGCGGAAAACCGAAAAAACCGCGCGGTCGCGGCCAAAATCAATCGCGTAGTCGCGCCATTCGCCATCGGCGACCATACGGCCGTAAAGATCGAGGATATGGTTCAGTTCGCGGCGGTCGAAAACGGTGTTCGGCTGCGGAGGCCGGTTGAAAGCGACGACCGCGCCGGTCGAACTTGCTTCGGAACTGTCGCTCCCCGTGTTGTCCGTCATATCAAGCTCTTCGGCGGATTCTGTCGCCGGCTATGATGCGCCCGCGCTCTGCGCGCCGCAACCCTTGCAAACAACGACGCGTCATCGTGCATATTTCACAGTTTCGCCCCGATCGAGCCCAACGCCGGCCGCATCGAACGGTAGATTTGTTTTCGTTGCCTCGAAGGCCCGGCGGCGTTCCGTTCCGGATTGTCAGCCCCCCAGCCCCCGGACGAGCGTCGTCGGGCCAATCGATCAGAATCCCTCCAATGGCCGGCTCAGCCGGCCTTCTTTTTGCGCGCCGCCGGGAAACGGAACGTTCTCGGAAGAGCATTGAGCGAGACGATCGCCCGTCGGCTCCCTCGTCGCCGCAAGGCGTCGCCAGCGTCTAGCGAGCCTGCGCGTGATATTCTGGGTTGGGCCGCATATCGACGGCCGAGGCCATGCGGTTCGACATATTGTAGAACGATGCGACGGCCGCGATGTCCCAGATGTCTTTCTCGCCGAAGCCGGCGCGGCGCAAAGCCTCGCGATCCTCCTCGCCGATGGCGTAGCTTTCCCGCGTCAGTTTGACCGAGAAATCCAGCATCGCGCGATGGCGCGCCGAGAGCTCGGCGGCGCGATAATTCATCGCCATGAGATCGCCCAGCGCCGGATCGCCGGAGAGCTGCCGCACGGCGGCGCCGTGCGCGGCAAGGCAATAGAAGCAGCGATTCTCGGCCGACACCCCGACGGCGATCATCTCGCGCTCCAGCTTCGACAGGCCAGAAGGCGCGAGCATCAGATCGTTGTAGAAGGCGGCGAACGCTTCAAGCTTGGCATTGTCGATCGCGTAGGCGCGCAGCACGTTCGGAACGAACCCGATCTTGTCCTCGCACTTCCTGAAATAGGCCTGCATCGCCTCGGAGAGTTCGCCCTCCGGCAGATCGAGCGCCATGGCGCGCGGCGCCGTCTCCTGCCGCTTTGGCCGCTCTCCCGCCTCCGGCCGCCTGGAGCCGCCATCCTGTCCCGCGGCTTTCGCCTGGGCGCTGCGCGCCGAACCGGATTGCGTCATGGCGACGTTCCTCCCTGAATTCCTGGCCATACTGTCGCGATATTGTCGCGAGCGGGCGACAAGAGTAGCAAATGCCTGGAGCATTTTCGAGCGAAGTGAGTAACGGTTCGCGTGAAGAAAATACGATAAAATAAACATCAGGAGCGATTCCGCGATTCGGAGAATTGCGGAATTGCTCCAACCAGCCTGAACAGGCGCATCCGGGAGGTTGTGATGCTGGACAAACAGAAGCCGACCACCCCTGCCAAACCGCCGGCCGCTTTCTCTGACTTGCTGTTCGCGCGCGCGGCGGCGGAAGACATCGCCGGCTTCGACGCCGCCTACCGAAGCGAGGCGGCCGCCATCGCCTTCGACTTCCTCGCCTCTCCGCGCCAGCCGGGAGCGCATCGCATCCGCCTGACCGATCATGTCGCGACCATCGCCGGTCGCCCGCGCGACGTGACGTTGATCGAGGTGGTGAACGACAACCAGCCCTTTTTGCTCGATTCGACCCTGGCTGAACTGAACGAGCGCGGCGTCGAGCCGCTGCTCGTCCTCCATCCCATCGTCGCGGTCGAGCGTGACGCCGGCGGCGGCTTCGTGCGTTTCGCCGGCGATGCGAGCGCGAGCGCCCCCGAGGGCGCGCGGCGCGAGAGTCTGATCGAGATCGCCGTCGACCGCCTGCCCGGCGAGGAAGCCCGCCAGTCGCTCATCCAGGGACTGGACGCCGTGTACCGCGACGTGCGCGTCGCCGTCGCCGACTGGATCGCGATGCGCGGCCAGCTCGCGGCGGCGGTGCTCGCCTACCGCGCCAACCCGCCGCCGCTGCCGCGCGAAGAGGTGGCCGAGGCGATCGCGTTTCTCGACTGGCTCGCCGACGAGAATTTCACCTTCCTGGGATTGCGCGTCTACAACTATCAGAGCGGCGACGCCGCCGCCGGCCCCGTCGATGGAACCGGGCTCGGCATCCTGCGCGATCCCGCCGTTCAGATCATGCGGCGCGGCGGAAAGAGTTTGTCCGTCACGCCCGAGATCCGCGCCTTCCTCGCGCGCCCCGACGCGCTCATCATCACCAAGGCGAATGTGAAGTCGCGCGTGCACCGCCGCGCCCATCTCGACTACATCGGCATCAAGCTGTTCTCGCCGGAGGGCCAGTTGCAGGGCGAGATGCGCCTTGTCGGCCTCTTCTCCTCGAACGCCTACACCGCTTCGCCCACGGCCATCCCCTATCTGCGCGAGAAGATCGCCCAGGTCGTAGCCGGCGCTCATTACGATCCCGCGAGTCATTCCGGCCGCGCCCTGATGAACGTGCTCGAGAA
>MKVY01000020.1:0-2274 GCA_001899525.1 Rhizobiales bacterium 65-9 | reverse complement strand
TCAAGGGCCGCGTCTCGGCCGCCTATCCCGCCTATCCCGAAGGGCCGCTCGCGCGCACCCATTACATCATCGGCCGCGATGAGGGTAAGACGCCGGTCGTTGAGGAAGACGTGCTCGAAGCCGGCATCGCGGCGATCACCCGCACCTGGCTCGACGCCCTGAAGGACGAGCTTTCGGAAAGGCTCGACGGCGACGCCGCGCGCGCGCTCGCGCTGCGTTATGGCGAAGCGTTCAGCGCCTCCTATCGCGATCATTTCCCGGCGGCGGACGCGGTCAACGACATCACGGTGATGGAAAGCCTGACGCCCGCCGCGCCGCGCGCCGTCGACTTCTATCGCCGGAATGACGAGCAGCGCCGCATTCACCTGAAGCTGTTCGTCCTCGGCGCGCCGGTTCCGCTGTCGCTGCGCGTGCCCGTGCTCGAGAATATCGGCTTCAACGTGCTGAACGAGCGCACTTACGAGATCGCGCCGCCGGACCATGACGGCGCGCGGATTTCCGTGCACGACATGCTGATCGAACAGGCGTCGGGCGAGGCGATCGATCTCGACAAGCTGGAGACCGGACTGAGCGCCGTGCTGCTTGCGGTTCTGGCCGGAGAGGCGGAGTCGGACAAGCTCAACGCGCTCACCCTGGAGACCGGCCTTCCCTGGCGCTCCATCGCCGTTCTGCGCGCGCTCACGCGCTATCTCCGCCAGATCGTCGTGCCCTACCCGCTCGAATACATGGCTGCGGCGCTGGTGAAGAACGGCGCGATCGCTGCGCGCATCGTCGATCTGTTCGCCGCGCGCTTCGATCCCAACGCCAAGGGCTCCCTCGCCGATCGCATCACCCGCGAGAATGTCCTGCTCGCCGAAATATCCGAGGCGCTCGACGGCGTTTCGAACCTCGACGAGGATCGCATCCTGCGCCGCGTGATGAATCTCGTGCAGGCGGCCGTGCGCACCAACTTCTATCAGCTTGACGACAAGGGCGAGAGCCGGCCGGCGATCGCGATCAAGTTCGACTGCGCCAAGGTGGAGGGCTTGCCCCTGCCGAAACCGTTTCGCGAGATCTTTGTCTATTCGCCGCGTGTCGAGGGGCTTCATCTGCGCTTCGGCAAGGTCGCGCGCGGCGGGCTGCGCTGGTCCGACCGGCCGCAGGATTTCCGCACCGAGGTGCTCGGCCTGGTGAAGGCGCAGCAGGTCAAGAACGCGGTCATCGTGCCGGTCGGCGCGAAGGGCGGGTTCTTTCCCAAGCTGCTTCCGGCTCCGGGCGACCGCCAGGCCTGGATGGCCGAGGGCGTCGAAGCCTACAAGATTTTCGTCGGCGCGCTGCTCGATGTGACCGACAATCTCGTCGGCGGCCATGTCGTGCCGCCGGCGCTGACGATCCGCTACGATGACGATGATCCCTATCTGGTCGTCGCCGCCGACAAGGGCACGGCGACTTTTTCGGACATCGCCAACGCCATCTCGCTCGAGCGGGGCCACTGGCTCGGCGACGCCTTCGCGTCGGGCGGCTCCGTCGGCTACGACCACAAGAAAATGGGCATCACGGCGCGCGGCGCGTGGGAGGCGGTGAAGCGCCATTTCCGCGAGATCGACGTCGACATCCAGTCGCAGCCTTTCACCGCAGTCGGCGTCGGCGACATGTCGGGCGACGTGTTCGGCAACGGCGTCCTGCTGTCGCGGCAGATGAAGCTCCTCGCCGCCTTCGATCATCGCGATATTTTCATCGACCCGACGCCCGACGCCGACGCAAGCTGGAAGGAGCGGAAACGCCTGTTCGAGTTGCCGCGATCGAGCTGGCAGGATTTCGACAAGTCGATCATCTCGAAGGGCGGCGGCGTTTATTCGCGAACGGCGAAATCCGTCACGCTGTCGCCGGAAGCCTGCGAGGCGCTGGGGCTTCAGCAGGGAGCGATGACGCCGGCCGACCTGATGAATGCGATCCTGCGCGCGCCTGTCGATCTTCTCTGGTTCGGCGGCATCGGCACCTATATCCGGTCGAGCGCCGAACGCGACTCCGACGTCGGAGACCGCGCCAACGACGCGATCCGCGCGGCCGGCGCGCAGTTGCGCTGCAAGGTGATCGGCGAAGGCGCCAATCTCGGTTGCACGCAGCTCGGCCGCATCGAGGCCGCGCGTCATGGCGTGAGGCTCAACACCGACGCGATCGACAACTCGGCCGGCGTCAACACCTCCGACGTGGAGGTGAACATCAAGATCGCCCTCGCCAGACCGTCGAGCGACGGCCGCCTGCCGAAACAGAAACGCGACGCGCTGCTCGTCT
>MKVY01000019.1:8057-10105 GCA_001899525.1 Rhizobiales bacterium 65-9 | reverse complement strand
AGCCGGCGCTCGTGATCGACGGCCCCTTCGCGGAGACCAAAGAGCAGTTGCTCGGCTTCTATGTGGTCGATGGCGAGTCGCTGGACGAGGCGCTCGACATCGCCCGAGATCTCGGCCGCGCCAATCCGGGCGGCGCTTACGAAATCCGTCCGGTGATGGTCTATAATCCGGGAACTCTGTCGACGTGACCGACCTTGGCTGGATCGCGGACGCGCTCGCCGCCGCCCGGCCGCAGGCCGTTGCGGCGCTGCTGCGCTATTTCCGTGATCTGGACTCCGCCGAAGAGGCTTTCCAGGAAGCCTCGCTGAAGGCGCTGCGCAACTGGCCCAAAAACGGGCCGCCGCGCGATCCCGCCGCCTGGCTGATCTTTGTCGGCCGCAACGCCGGAATCGACGAGGTCCGGCGACGTCGGCGAGAGGAGCCGCTGCCGGACGAGAACGCCCTGTCGGATCTGGAGGACGTCGAGGAGAACGCCGCCGAGCGCCTCGACGCCGCCGATTATCGCGACGACATCCTGCGGCTTCTGTTCATATGCTGCCATCCCGATCTGCCGGCGACGCAGCAGATCGCGCTCGCGCTGCGCGTCGTCTGCGGCCTGTCCGTTCGCCAGATCGCGCGCGCGTTTCTCGTCGGCGACAGCGCGATGGAGCAGCGCATCACGCGGGCGAAAAGCCGCGTCGCCGCCGCTGGCGTTCCGTTCGAGACGCCGGGCGCGCCCGAGCGCGCCGAGCGGCTCGCGGCTGTCGCGGCGATGATCTATCTCATCTTCAACGAAGGCTATTCCGCCGCAGGCGCGGAAGCGCCGGCGCGCGCGTCCCTCTGCGACGAGGCGATCCGCCTCGCGCGGCTTCTCCTGCGCTTGTTCAAGACCGAACCCGAGATCATGGGGCTGGCGGCCTTGATGCTGCTGCAGCATTCGCGCGCCGCGGCGCGCTTCGACGCGCAGGGCGACATCATCCTGCTCGATGATCAGGATCGCACGCTCTGGAACAAGGGCATGATCGCCGAGGGGCTGGCCCTGCTCGACAAGGCGATCCGCAATCGCCGCCCGGGGCCTTATCAGGCGCAGGCGGCGATCGCCGCGCTGCACGCGCGCGCGGCGCGCCCGGAAGACACCGACTGGGCGGAGATCGACCTGCTGTACGGCGCGCTCGAGCACATGCAGCCGTCGCCCGTGATCACTCTCAACCGGGCGGTGGCGGTTTCGAAAGTGAAGGGCGCCGCGGCCGCGCTCACGATGATCGAGCCGCTGGAGGAGCGTCTCTCGGGCTATTTTCATTTTTTCGGCCTCAAGGGCGCGCTGCTGATGCAGCTTGGCCGCGCGGCCGAAGCCAGAGTCGCGTTCGATCGCGCCATCGCGCTGGCGAACACGGCGACGGAAGCGGCTCATATCCGCAAGCATCTCGACCGCCTCTTGAAGGAAAGCGGGCATTCCGTCGCCGCCGAGGGGGCCGCCTGATCCATGTGCGGCGAGCGCCAATTGTCCGCGCGGCCCATGTGTTTCTCCGCGCCGCCTGCAACCATGCGCGCGTCGCGGACCTGCGAAACCGTTTGCGTCGCTTGCGGCCCAGGCTGGAAAGGCCCATGCCGTTCCCCTGAAAGCTCTATCGAAGGGGATTGCGCATGAACGCGATTATTTCGCCAGGAAGCGCGGCGCAGGCGCCCGGCTTCTATCGCTTCAGGATCGGCTCGTTCGAAGCGATCGCCCTGCATGACGGCGTGATCGTGCGCGACCGGCCGGAGGGATTCGTCCGCAACGCGAGCGACGCCGAGGTGGGCGACGCCTATGCGTCGACGGGAATGGCGCGCGACAAGCTCACGCTGACGTTCACCGCGCTCGCGATCAACACCGGCGAGAGGATCGTGCTGATCGACACCGGGTTCGGCGAAGGCGGCGCGCCGGCCGCGGGCATGCTGTCCGCCAATCTCTCCGCCGCCGGCGTGCGCCCCGAGGATGTGGGGACCGTCATCATCAGTCATTTTCACGGCGACCATATCTCGGGCCTCCGCAAGAAAGACGAGACGCTGGCGTTCCCCAACGCCGAGAT
>MKVY01000019.1:3168-7918 GCA_001899525.1 Rhizobiales bacterium 65-9 | reverse complement strand
GGCAAGGAGATTCTTCCCGGCTTCACCGCAGTGAAGGCGAGCGGCCATACGCCGGGCATGTCCGCGATCGAAATCGCGTCAGGCGACGAAGCGACGATGTTTGTCGCGGACATCACCAACAATCCGCTGGTGTTCGCCCGCCATCCGGAATGGCAGGCGGTTTTCGACATGGACCCGCAGGAGGCGGTCAGCGCGCGCCGACGATTGCTTGATCGCGCCGCCGCCGACAGGCTGCGCCTCTTCTTCTTCCATGCGCCGTTTCCCGCAACGGGCTTCATCATCAAAAACGGCGAGGGCTATGAGTATGTCCCCGCTCTCTGGAGCGCGCGCTGAAGGCAAGCGCTCGGCATCAGCGCTCGCAATCTCCGAAGCGGCTGCGGTCCTTTGCGGAAACCGCGACAAATCCTAACGACGAACGAGGGGCGGCCGCTCATAGCAGGTGATGGGCGGCGGCTCCTCGTCATAACGCTCGATCTCGACCAGGCAGGAATGCGCGATCGTCGCCTGACCGAGGCGCGACGATCCCCTGTCCTGCGTGAGGACATTGGGATTGCCATGCTTGTCGAGCGATCCGACCACGCCCGGCTCCAGCGGATCGAACCATGCGCCGGTCGCCATCTGCGCGACGCCTCGCATGACGGCGTCGGACACGACGATGCCGACGAGACACGCCCCGCGATCATTGAAGGCGCGCGCGATGTCGCCATCGGCGAGGCCGCGCGCCGCGGCGTCGGCCGGATGGAGCCGCAGAGGCTCGCGCCCCTTGATCCGGACCGAGCGCGACAGCTCGCCATTGTCGTACTGGCTGTGCAGCTTCGTCGCCGGCTGGTTCGAGATCAGATGCAGCGGAAATCTCTTCGCGGCCGGCGCGCCGAGCCATTCGCGCGGCTCCATCCAGGTCGGATGGCCCGGGCAATCATCGTAGTTGAAGCTCGCGATGCGCTCGGAGAAGATCTCGATGCGGCCGGACGGCGTCTTCAGCGGATTGCGCTCGGGATCGGCGGCGAAATCGGCGAGCAGAGGCGGCTGGCGGTCGGGCTCCGGCAACGCCGCCATTCCCTCGCTCCAGAACTGTTCGAAATCCGGCAGCTCCATCCCGTGCTCGGCGACGCGCTGCCGCGCCACCGTGTAGAAATGGCGGATCCAGTCTTCCTCGGAGCGTCCGTCCGTGAAGGTCTCGCGCGCGCCGAGACGCTCCGCCAGATCGCTGAAAATATCATAGTCGCTGCGCGACTCGCCGATCGGCGCGCTGATCGGATGACAGGCCGCGATCATGCGGTCGCGCGCAGAACTCGCGATGTCGTTGCGCTCCATCGACGTGCTCGCGGGAAGCACGATGTCCGCGTGACGCGCCGAGGCGTTCCACCACGATTCATGAATGATGATCGTTTCCGGTTTCCGCCACGCCGCGATGAGGCGGTTGAGATCCTGATGATGGTGGAACGGATTGCCTCCGGCCCAGTAGATCAGCCTGGCGTGCGGATAGCGCCGGCGTTCGCCGTTGAAATCATAAAGCTCGCCCGGATGCAGCAGCATGTCGGCGATGCGCGCGACGGGGATGGAATCGGAAACCGCGTTGCTTCCCTGCGGCAGGGTCGGCCACGAAAAGGGATGAACTGGATTGCCGACCCCGTTCGCGGACGCATAACCGAAGCCGAAGCCGCCGCCCGGCAGGCCGATCTGGCCGATCATTGCGGCCAGCGCGATCGCCATCCAGTAAGGCTGCTCGCCATGTTCGGCGCGCTGCAGCGACCATGACATCATGATCATCGTGCGCAGCCGCGCCATGTCGCGCGCCAGGGTCCTTATCGTCTCCGGCGCCACGCCGGTGATCGTCGCGGCCCATTCCGGCGTCTTGGCGACGCCGTCGCTCTCGCCGCGCACATACGCTGCAAAGATGTCGAAACCTGTGGTGGAGCGCGCGAGAAAATCGCGGTTGTGCAGATTCTCGCTGAGCAGGACATGCGCCAGGCCGAGCATGAGCGCGACGTCGGAATTCGGCCGCGGCGCGATCCATTGCGCGCCGAGCTCCGCCATCGCATCGTCGCGGATCGGACTGACGCAGACAAAGGACGCGCCTCCGTCCCGGCAGGCGAGCAGACCCTCGCGAAGAAGATGGCGGCGAATGCCGCCCGAGCCGACCTGCGCATTCTTGTGCGGCGTTCCGCCGAACATCACGATCAGCTCGGCGTGGCCCGCAAGCATGCGCCAGGTGGTGTGGCCCGAATCGAGCCCGCTTTTTCCGCCAAGCACATGCGGAAGAATCGCATCGGCAGCGGCGAAACTGTAATTCGAGATCGAGCGGACATAGCCGCCGATGGAATTCAGGAAGCGATGCACCTGGCTTTGCGCGTGATGAAAGCGGCCGGCGCTCGACCAGCCATAGGAGCCGCCGAAGATCGCCTGGTTGCCGTAGGCGGAGCGCACGCGCGCAAGCTCGCGCGCGACGAGGTCCAGCGCTTCCGGCCAGTCGATCTCAACGAAGGGCTCCGCGCCGCGCCCCTTGCCGCCGGCGGCCGCTCCGTGCCGGAGAAAGGATTCGCGCACGGCTGGCCGGAGAATGCGGCAACGATCGTCGAGCGCGCCGATCATCGACTGGCCGAGCGGCGAAGGATCCGGATCCTGCTCGTATGGGTCGAGCGCGACAGGCTTGCCCTCACTCATGCGCGCCCGATAGACGCCCCAATGCGTGGTGACAGTTGGGCGATCAGGCGTTTTCAGCATGGCGCGCTCCGTTACCTAGCCGGCCGCCGCGACCATGCCGAGCTTGCCCGGATTCATGATCTGATGCGGATCGAGCGCAGCCTTGAGCGACTGCATGACGTCGATACCGCCGCCATGCTCCCGGCGCAAATATTTCAGCTTTCCCAGCCCGACGCCGTGCTCGCCGCTGGCCGTGCCGCCGCTGTCGAGTGCGCGCAGGACGACGCGCTCCGCAAGCCGCTTGGCTTCCGCGATCTCGTTCTCGGCGCCCGGCATCACCAGATACGAGACGTGAAAATTGCCGTCGCCGACATGACCGTTGATCTTGAATTTCAGGAAAGACGCGTCCGCGTCCTGTCTCGCCGCGAGGATGTTCTCGGCGAGCGCGGAGATCGGCACGCAGGCGTCGGTGACGAACATCGCGGCGCCGGGCCGCATGGCGCGCGTCGCGGGGTTGGAGTCATGGCGCGCGCGCCAGAGCCGGTCGCGATCCTCCTGCTTCACCGCCCACTGGAACGTGCGTCCGCCATTCTCCCGGGCGATCGCCTCGACGGTTTCCGCCTGCTCCCGGATGCCGGCTTCGGTTCCGTGAAATTCGAGAAACAGGGTTGGCGCGACATCGAGCGACATCTTCGAATAATTGTTCGACGCCTCGATCGCGATGTCATCGAGAAATTCGATGCGCGCGATGAGAACGCCGCTCTGGATGGTCGCGATGCAGGTGTCGACGGCGCCTTGCATCGTGTCGAACGGACACACGGCGGACGAGATCGCCGCCGGCACGGGATGCAGCCGGACGGTGATTTCCGTCAGCACGCCCAGCGTTCCCTCGGCGCCGACAAACAGCTTCGTCAGATCATAGCCGGTCGATGATTTTCGCGCGCGGCTGCCCGTGCGGATGATCTCGCCGCTCGGCAAGACAACCTCGAGCGCGAGGACGTTCTCGCGCATGGTCCCGTAACGCACCGCGTTGGTGCCGCTCGCGCGCGTCGAGGCCATGCCGCCGATCGAGGCGTCGGCGCCGGGATCGACGGGAAACGACAAGCCGCTGTGCCGGAGATGCTCGTTCAACGCCTTGCGCGTGACGCCGGGCTGCACGACCGCATCGAAATCGCTGTCGTGAACCGCGATGACGCGGTTCATGCGCGACAGGTCGAGACTGATTCCGCCAAGCGTCGCGAGAATCTGCCCCTCCATGGAGCTCCCCACGCCAAACGGAATCACGGGAACGCGTTCCTCCGCGCAGGCGCGCACCACACGCTGCACATCCTCCGTCGATTCAGCGAATGCGACCGCCTCCGGGAGCATCGTCGGCAGATAGGAGAGATCCTCGCCATGATGCCGGCGCACCGCCTCGGCGATTGTCAGGCGATCGCCGAAATGCGGTTTGAGCCGCTCGACGACCGCGCTCGTCTTCCCGTACCCCATCGCTTCCGGCGTCCGTCCTCAGCGATCCAGCGAGGGATCGATCGGCACGCGATAGCCGTTGACGAGGCGGTTGGTCTCATTCGCCATGCCGACGACGGCCATCACCTCGCCGAACATCGCGTCCGTCATGCCGGCCTTGCGCGCCGCTGCGGTGTGGCTTGCGATGCAATAGCCGCATCCGTTCGACACGCTGACGGCGAGATAGATCATCTCCTTAGTCACGCCGTCGATCGCGCCCGGCTCCATGACCTCCTTGACGCTTTCCCATGTGCGCCGGAGCGTCTTGGGATCATGCGCGAGATATTTCCAGAAATTGTTCACGTCCTGCAGGTTGCGCGACGTCTTGATGTCGTCGAACACCGCGCGAACCTCCGCGCTCGCGTCGGCGTATTCGATCGGCTTAAGCTTGCTCATTCCGCCGGTTCTCCTGTTCTTTTGGCGCTGCTGATTGCTCAGATGTCGAGCGCGATGCCCTTCTTGCGCATCAATTCGCCGAGGTTGAGCATATCCCAGGTGGTCTTGCCCTGCAGGAGCTCGCGGCGGAAACGCGCCTCCTTTTCCTCGCGCTGCTTGTAGGCGATCGCGATGTCCGCGATCTCAGCCTTCGGAACGACCACCA
>MKVY01000019.1:1859-3155 GCA_001899525.1 Rhizobiales bacterium 65-9 | reverse complement strand
TCCGATCACGAGGTCGCCGGGCTCGACGAGCACGCCGCCGACCACCGTCGGCTTGTTGAGCGTTCCGAGCGCTTCCTTGACCGAGCCCTTGATCGACAGCGCGCGCGTGAACACCGGAAAGCCGATCTCGGCGATGGTCGCGCCGTCACGCACGCCGCCGTCGACAACGAGGCCGGCGATCCCTTTTCCTTTCGCGCAGCTCGCCATCACGTCGCCGAACAATCCCTGCTCGGTGAAGCCGGCCGCCGCGCACATGATGACGTCGCCCGGCTTCGCCATCTTCAGCGCGGCGTGCAGCGTGAGATTGTCGCCTGGCAGGCAGAGGCAGGGAAAAGCGGGGCCGAGCACGCGCATGCCGCGGCGCACCGGCTTGATGGCGGAATCAAGCGCGCCGCGCCGTTCCATCGCTTCGTGCGCGGTCGCCGCGCTGTTGGAGGCGTAGGCCTCGAGATTGGGCATTGCGGTCATGGTTCCGCTCCGTTGTGAAAGTGGCAATCAGCGTGTGACGTTGGCGACGCCCCACACATAGTTCTTGCGTGGGAATTCTTCCCAATACTGGCGCATGTCCTTGTGTGGGAAATCCTTGTAGGGGCGCTTGCGAAGCTCCTCGACGTCAATGTCGACGCCAAGACCGGGCGCGGTGGGAAGATCGACCCACCCATCCTTGACGACGAGCCCAGGCGCGCCGATGTCATCGCAGGCGGCGGAAAGATTGATGAAGCACTCCGCGATCAGGAAATTCGGAATGACCGCCGAAACGTGAACCGTGGCGGCGAGCCCGACGATCGTGCTGTTGTAGTTGTGCGGGCTGATCGCGACGGCGTGCGGCTGCGCCATGGCGGCGATATCGAGCATCTGCTGGATGCCGCCGACCGCGCAGATGTCGGGATTGAGGATGTCGGCCGCGCGCTTCTCGAAGACGGCGGCGAAATCCTCTTTCGTGTATAGCGTTTCGCCTGTCACGACGGGCGTATCGATCGCACGACGCACCTCCGCGACGAGATCGATGTTGTCAGAAAGGCAGGGCTCTTCGTAGCAAAAGATATTGTATTCGGCGAGGCGCTTGGCGACGCGGATGGCGTGATGCGGCGCGACGCGGCGGTGGGCGTCGATCAGCAGCTCCATGTCGGGACCCAGCGCTTCGCGCATCGCCTTCACATTGGCGACGGCGTAGTCCTCTTCCTCGCGCGTGATGAAGGTGCGCCAGGGGCCGGGGAACGGATCCCATTTCAGCGCCGTGTAGCCCATCTCCTTGACCTGAAGCGCGCGCTCGACCGTCGTCTCGATGGAGGTCAC
>MKVY01000019.1:0-1832 GCA_001899525.1 Rhizobiales bacterium 65-9 | reverse complement strand
GCGCACTTTCTCGCGCGAGGCGCCGCCGAGGATGTTGTAGAGCGGAAGCCCGGCCTTCTTTCCGACGATGTCCCACATCGCGATCTCGATCGCGCTCCAGGCGCAGAGGAAATCGACGGAGGAGCGCCGAATGGCGAAATCATCGAACATGATCTGCGCCGCATGCCGGATATTGAACGGGCTGCGGCCGATCATGTAGGGCGCCATCGCCTTGATGTAGCCCTCGACGATCTTTTCCTTCTTCACTCCGACATAGGACTCGCCCCAGCCATAGAGGCCGTCATCCGTTTCAATGCGGCAGAACAGAAGGTTCTTTCCGCTGCCGGGATGAAAGAGAAAGGTTTCAATGCGCGCGATCTTCATCGCCTGCTCCGGATATGCGGCGTCAATGGGATTCAAACTGGCGATGCGACGCCCTTCTTCTTGAGCGCGTCTCCAAGGTTATAGACATCCCACGGCGTGGCGCCGGTCGCGAATTTGTCTTTCACGGCGGCTTCCTTTTCGGCGCGCTGCTTGCAGCCGTCGAGAACGGAGTCGATCTTTTCAATCGGTACGACGACCACGCCGTCGCTGTCGCCAATGATCGCGTCGCCCGGCCTCACAAGCACGCCGGCGAGCACGATCGGCTCCTTCAGGGAGCCAAGCGTTTCCTTGATCGTGCCCTTGATGCTGATTCCGCCCGCGAAAACCGGCAGGCCCACCTCGATGATCGTCGCGCAGTCCCGAATACCGCCGTCGGTGACCAGCCCGGCGAGTTTCGCGCCGACGGCGCAACTCGCCATGACGTCGCCGAACATGCCCTGCTCGGTGCAGCCATGGGCGTCGCAGACGAGGACTTCGCCGGGCCGCGCCATCTTCAGCGCTGCGTGCAGCGTCAGGTTATCGTTGGGCGGGCACTCGCAGGTGAAGGCGAGGCCGGCGACCGTCATGCCGTCGTCGAGCGGCTTGATGCCGGAGTCGAACGCGCCGCGTCGGCCATTCGCCTCGAAAACGGTCGCCGATCCATAAGAAAGAAGCTTGCGGCACTTTTCGATGAGGGCGGCTTGGTCGGTTTGTGAGATGGCGGACATCGGCGATGCTCGATTGAAGGAGTGCGTCAGGAGTGATTGTCACGGCCCAACGCCTCGTCGAGCGCTGCGACGGCGCCGGCGAAGTCGGAGGGTTGTTCATGATGGAACCGTTCGGCGACGCCGCTCGCGGCGGTGCGCTCAAGAAGCCGCAGCACAGCCTCCGTCATCACGGGCGCGAGGCCCGTCTCGGCGACGGATTCAAGCGACATGCGCATTTCGTCAGCGCGGCGCCCGGCATGCGGAATATGGGACCGTACGAGCAATGAGGCCGTGTCATAAGCCGGACGCGCGTCGAGAAACTCACAGAAGCTCCGCAGAACCTCCTGCTCCACGCCGACCCGCCGCGCGGCGACGAGCGCTTCGACGTAAAGCGCCTCGAGGCCTTTCGCCAGAACGCTGCGGACGATCTTGATGCCGGCGGCGCCGCCCGGCTTTTCGCCGACGGGAGTAATGTCCATCCCGAACGGCGCGAAGCGGCGCGCCAGATCCGCCGCGCGCCGCCCGGCCGCGACGATCGGCACGCGATGCCGGGATGTCGGCGCCGATCCGAGGATCGCGCCGTCGACAAAATGCAAGCCCGATCGGGCGATGAAGTCGCCAACCGCCGCCTTCTGTTTCGGTCCAAGCGATGTGAGATCGACATAGGTCGCGTCAGGCGCGATGTGAGGGGCCGCCGCCTCGGCGGCGCGCAGCGAAGCGCCTGGTTGCACAAGCGTGAAAATAACGTCCGCGTCGCGAATCTGCTTCACGTCGTCGAGCAGC
>MKVY01000018.1:19123-24462 GCA_001899525.1 Rhizobiales bacterium 65-9 | reverse complement strand
CGAGAAGAGGCTCTCGGCGGTCTGGCTCGGGTCGGGCCGCCCGCTCCAGCTTGAGCAGATGAGATCGTATTTCTTCTCGGTGAAGAACGACCGCGCCGCCGTCGGAATGTCGGTGACGTCGAGCGTCATGTCGACGCCGACCGCCTTGAGCTGCTCCTGAATGATTTGCGCCTTGCGGATCTCGCTGGTGCCCTGAAAGGCGATGCCCTTGATCGCGAGCCCGTTCGGATGGCCCGCCTCGGCGAGCAGCGATTTCGCCTTCGCGCGGTCGAAGGGGAAGGGGTCCGCAAGCTTGGAATCCGCCGCCCAGTAGCCGGCGGGGAAAACCTGGCTCGTCGGGACCGCGAGCCCGAAGGTGAGCAGCCCCCCCAGCGCCTTGCGGTCGATGGCGGACGCGATCGCCTGGCGCGCGGCGACGTTGCTGAAAGGCTCGCGCGAGAAATTGAAATAGCAGCCTTCTGTCAGCAGGGAAGGGCGGCTGACGATCTCAAGAGTGGACACGCTCTTCAGCGCCGCCACGTCCGAGGCGGGAACGTTGAGCTGCACGTCGGTCTCGCGAGCGCGCAGCGCGTTGTTGGCGGTCTGCTGATTGGCGAAGTAGCGGAAACTGATCTGATCGAGAGACGGCTGCCCGCTGCGCCAGTAGTCCGGATTCTTTTTTACGATCATGCGATCGCCCGGCGCATATTCGACGAAGCTGAAGGGGCCGGTTCCGACCGGATGCTGGCCGAAGGCCGCGCCCCATTTTTCGACGGCCGCGGGCGACGCCATCATTCCCGCGCGATCCGCCAGAGTCAGCACGAGCGCCGCATCAGGCTTGGCGAGATTGATCTTCACCTGATGGGCGGAGACGACGTCCACGGATCGAATTCCCGACAGATCGGTCTTCACCGTCGAGGTCGGCATCGTCATGGCGCGCTCGAGATTGAATTTGACGGCGGCCGCGTCAAACGGCGCGCCGTCCTGAAAACGAACGCCTTCTCGAAGAGTCAATGTCAAAACGTCCGGCTGGGCATACTCCCACGCAGTCGCGAGCCCGGGCGCCGGCGCGAGCGTCTGCGGATCAAAATTGATCAGCCGGTCGTAGATCGGATACAGCGACATCGCGTCGCCGCCGGATGTCCCGGCCACAGGGTCGAATGTCGTCGGGGCGAGCGTGCTCCCGACCGTGATCTGCCCCCCGGCGTTCGCCGCCGTCGATGCGGCGCCAGCGGCGAGCGCCGTCGCCGCCAGCAACAGAACGACTGTCCGCTTGTGCATTCTTCGCCTCCCCGTTCTGCTCTTCTTTCATCCGTTCGCCTGATTGCAGCGGCCGAGCCGCGTTCGGCTCCGCCATGGAAACGCTTCCGGGCGTCGGAGCCGGAGCCGTCTCAGCGATTGCGCGCGGATGACGAGCGCCGCTTTTTCTCTCCCCGCTGCGACGCCGCCCGCGTCTGGAAAAGCGATGGAACCTCGGCCACCGTGTCCGCCCTTGAACCCAGCCGCATGGCGACGAAATCGACGACGGCGAGGCACATTTCCGCCAGGTCGCCCTGTCCGCCCGAGCGAAGCCACTGGATGTAGACAGCCTCATTGCCGGCGACGAGCAGCGCCGCGAGCAGACGGCCGTACAGGTCCTCTTCAGGCTCGACGCCCGCTTCGGCGGCGAACGCCTTCGCCAGATCGTCCTGCTGATCGAGCTGAATCCGCGAGAGAAGCCGGAGAAGCCCCGGCACGGACACGATGAGCCGCCGCTCCTCGTTGTAGCTGTCGAACGAGCGCAGCGACATCGCCTGCTCGATGATGAAATCCCGCCAGCGCTGCACGACCGGCTTGCTGTCGTCGGCGATGTGGCGCCGGCAGGATTCGAGATGATCGATGTGATGGGCGAGCGCCAGCCGCTCCTTGCTGCCGAAATATCGCAGGAGAGAGCTGACGGACATCTCCGCTTTGTCGGCGATCTCCTCGAGCGTCGCCTGCTCAAAACCGCGTTCGCGAAAAATGCGGCTCGCGACGTCCATCGCCTGCAGCCGGGCGCGGCGTTGCTTGCGCGCCCGCAGCGCAAGCAGTTCGCCGCCGTCTGTCGTCGCTCCGCGCGTCACGCGCGCGCCTTCCATGCGTCGAGCATCCGCTTCGCTCCACATCCCACGTCTTTTGAAGCTTATCTTCTAATGACAATGATTGTCAAATGTAGTCGGTTGGCTTTATACGATCACCACCAGGAGCCTGATCCGCTATGACCGCGAGAAGCCCTTATTCGGCCGGCTGCGTCTGCGGACGCGCCGGGCAGGTCGGTTCAGACGATGAAGCGCGGGAGGCCAGGGAATGAGATTTCATGTCGACGAGCTCGCCGGCATGGTCGGTCGAGACCTGCCGGTCAGCGATTGGCTCATCGTCGATCAGGATCGAATCGACCGGTTCGCCGACGCGATCGGCGATCACCAGTGGATTCACGTCGACGTCGAGCGAGCGAGCGCAGGTCCGTTCGGCGCGCCGATCGCACACGGCTATCTCACGCTGTCTCTCCTCTCGATCTTTCTCGATCCGGCGCTGGATTTCGGCGGCGTCGCGATGCGCGTGAACTATGGCTTCGACCGCGTCCGGTTTCCCGCGCCAGTGCCGGTCAACTCCAGAATCCGCGCGCATGTCGCCGTCGAATCGGTGGACGAAACGCATCAGGGCGTTCGCGTCGCGCTTCGCTGCGTGCTCGAGATCGAGGGATCGGAGAAGCCGGCCTGCGTCGCGCATCCCTTGGCGCTTCTGGTTCGCGCTGACGCCGCGCCCGCCGGCGAGGCCGCGCCATGACCGCGGTCGGCGGCGCGCCCTCCGGCGCATCCGGCCTGGAGGGCGCCCGCGTCCTTGTCACCGGCGGCGGGACGGGAATCGGACGGGCGACTGCGCTCCGGTTCGCTTCGCTGGGGGCCCACGTCGCCGTTCTGGGCAGAACGAGGGAGACGCTCGAGGAGAGCGTCGAAGCGATACGGCGGATCGGCGTGGAGGCCACGCTCTGCGTGGCTGACATTCGCGATCAGGACGCCGTCGCGCGGGCGTTCGCCGGCCTGAACGAAACCTGGGGCGGCGCGGAGATTCTGATCAACAACGCCGGCGGCCAGTTTCCGAAACTCGCGATCGACCTCTCCATCAACGCATGGCGGTCGGTCGTCGATCTCAACCTGACCGGGACGTTCATCTGCAGCCAGGCGTTCGCGGCGTCGGCGATCGCCCGCCAAATCCCGGCGAGAATCGTGAACATCGTGACGGCCGCAGCGATCCGGCCGTCCAAGGGTCTCGCGCATACGGTGAGCGCGCGCGCGGGCGTGATCGCGCTGACGCGCGCTCTTGCGCTTGAATGGGCCGAGCACCGCATCACGGTGAACGCCGTGGCGCCGGGCATGATCGACACGTCCGGCCTCGTGGAGGCCGAGCTCGACGGCGACGCCTCGATCATCGGCAGGATCGCCGCGGCATCGGTGCCGCTCGGACGGGCCGGGACGCCCGAGGAGGTGGCCGCGATGATCGCTTTCATGGCCTCGCCGTCCTGCGCCTACATGACCGGAGAAACCATCCTTCTCGACGGCGGCTATGCGCTCGGCCCGGGCATCCACATCGATCGCGACGGCAAATACGCCTGAGACGCCATCCCCAACCACCGGCGAAGGACGCTGCGCATGCGCTTTTTTCACTTCAACGTCGTCTGCTCCGATTTCGACAGGTCATACGACTTCTATACGCAGGTGGTGGGAATGCGCCCGCTCACCAGCTCGCGCGCGGGAACGGATACGGACAGCGAAGCCAACAGATCATCGCGAACCGGAATGCGGCCGGGAGAAGGGCGAGCCGCGCCCAATGACGGGCCCGAGATCGCCAAGCTGCTCGGCTTCGAGGGAACGGGCGAATACCGGGGCGCCTTCCTCTATTTCGGATCGAACGCCAAAGGCCCTTACATCGACTTGCTGGAATGGCAGGATCCCTTGCCGCCGGTGGAGCGCTCGCCGCGCAACATCGGCCTTTCCCGCGTGGCGATCCAGGTGGACGATCTGAACGAGCATCTGGCGAGGCTCGATCAGCATGGCGTGCCGCTGGTGACCGCGCCCAAGGAGTTTGTGCTCGGCGTCACGCGCGTGCGCGTCGTCTGCTTCCGCGATCCGGACGGCGTCCTGCTTGAGTTCCTTCAGTTCGCGGACAAGGCGTGGGGCGCGTGACCGCGTCTCCGCCAGCGAACTCTCGCGGAGACGGAGCGGCATGAGCGACTCAAATCTCTTTCGCCTGGACGACAAAATCGCCATCGTCACCGGCGCATCGAGCGGCCTCGGCGTCGTCATCGCGAAGGCGCTGGCGGAGGCCGGCGCCGATGTCGCGCTTGGCGCTCGCCGGGTCGAGCGACTCGCCGAAACCGCGAACGCCGTGGAGGCCGCAGGACGTCGCGCGCTGTGCGTGCGCACCGACATCAGCGACCCGGCGTCTTGCGACGCGTTCGTTCACGCCGTGCTGGAACGGTTTGGCCGAGTCGACATCCTCGTTAACAATGCGGGCGTTGCGACCGCCGCGCCCGCCACGCGCGAGACTCCCGACGAATTTCGCCAGGTGATCGACATCAATCTCAATGGCAGCTACTGGATGGCGCAGGCGTGCGGTCGCGTGATGCGACCGGGCTCCAGCATCATCAACATCTCATCGATTCTCGGCCTGACGACCGCCGGGCTGCCGCAAGCCGCCTATTCTTCGTCGAAGGCCGGGCTGATCGGACTGACCCGCGATCTCGCCGCGCAATGGGCCGGACGAAAAGGCATTCGCGTCAATGCGATCGCGCCGGGCTTCTTCGAGACGGAGATGACCTCGCAATACGCGCCGGGCTATGTCGAGTCCCAGCTTCAGCGGACGCCGTTGGGACGCAAGGGCGATCCGCGGGAGCTCGCCGCCACAACTGTTTTTCTCGCTTCTGCGGCGGCGGGCTATATCGTCGGGCAGACGCTGACCGTCGACGGCGGCCGCACGATCGGTTGAGCGAAGGCGCTTGCGCCGGGCGAATGAACTCGCCGAGCCGTCAGAAGGCGCCGCGCGCGTCTTGGATAAAGCATGAACAGCTTGCCGCGCCTCGATGGAGAGAACCGTTTCCTCACGCCGACGGCCCGCGGCTTGACCGCAGTATGCACGTTAGATATATTAATTATGTATATTATAATCCATGCTTGGATGCTGATATCGATTCGAGAATAATTCCGGACCAGAGGCGGAGCAGCGCCGATGCCAACCGGGCTAGCGCGGCTTGGAGCGAACTGACGCGTGGAACTTGCGGCGTCGACAACCGGGGGTGAAAAGAGTGACCGCTTTACCGTTTGAGCTTACGAACCAGAAAACCG
>MKVY01000018.1:15730-19103 GCA_001899525.1 Rhizobiales bacterium 65-9 | reverse complement strand
CCGAGTCGAACAATCGCGAGGTGAAGCCGCTCGACCCCGCCGGCGGCCTGCAGGCCGCAGCCGATCAGTTCGATCTGGCGTTGCTGCGGCGCGCGATTCCGCATTGCAAACGGCTGGTCGAAAGCGCGCGCAGAGCCGGCGTTCCCGTCATCTTCGTGCAGTATGTCTATCGGTCCGATTATAAGGACGGCGGCGTCCTGATCCAGAAAATCAGCCCGTCCCGCAAGGATGTCGGCTACATCGCGGAGGGGAGCTGGGACGCCGATTTCATCGACGAGCTGAAGCCCCTGGAAAGCGATTTCATCGTCAAGAAAGCCCGGTTCAGCGCCTTTCACGCGACGACGCTCGAGACGGTGCTTCGCAGCCTCGGCGCGGAGACGCTGGTGGTTTGCGGCGTGACGACGCATGTCTGCGTGGAGACCACGGCGCGGGACGGACACATGCGCGACTATCAGGTGATCATCGCGAGCGATGCGACAGACGAGGTGAACGAGCTCTGGAAGCAGACGGCGCTGGCCAGCTTTAGCGCCGTGTTCGGCTGGGTGCTCACGGTCGACGAAATCACCGCCGTCTGGGACGCGATCGAACCGCTTCGGAAGGCCGGATAAAGTCCGCGTCGCGAACGCCGAATCGCCAGCGGGTCCGCCACACGCATCGCAACGACGCCCGTCTCGCGCGGCCTGTTCTCGTCAGGCCGCGCGAGACGGCTTTTCAGCGCGCTCAGGATCGCGCGCCGGACGACGCCTCAAAACGACGCCTCAAATTCCGACGTGACCTTGACCAGCCGCGTGGAAAGATAGGCCTCCATCGCCTCGCTGCCGCCTTCGGAGCCGTAGCCTGAATCCTTGACGCCTCCGAACGGCGTTTCCGGCAAGGCGAGCAGATTGTCATTGATGCTCAGCATGCCGGCTTCCACGCGCGTTCTCAGCAGCGACACGACGTCGTTCGATCGGGTGTAGGCGAAGGCGGCCAGTCCGTAGGGAAGCCGGTTGGCTTCCGCGACGGCGTCCCCGGCGCTGTCGAAGGGCCTGATCAGCGCAAGCGGACCGAAGGGCTCCTCGTTCATCGCGCGCGCGTTGGTCGGCGCGTCCGCCAGCACCGTCGGCTCGAAGAAATAGCCGACATTGCCGCGACGACGACCGCCGATCTTCAGGTCCGCGCCCTTCTCGACCGCGTCGCGAACCAGGTCTTCCATCGCGACGAGCCGCCGCGCATTGGCCAGCGGTCCCATGTCGACGCCGGGCGCCAGGCTGTCGCCCACCGTCAGCGAGCCCGCCACGCCGACGAACGCGTCGACGAAGGGCTCATAGATGCTGCGATGAACGATGAAGCGCGTCGGCGATATGCAGACCTGTCCGGCATTGCGAAACTTCGCGCGCGCCATGGCCGTGGCGGCGGCGACCGGGTCGGCGTCGCCGAAGACGAGCACCGGGGCATGTCCGCCGAGCTCCATCGTCGCCCGCTTCATGTGCGCGCCGGCCATCGCGGCAAGTTTCTTGCCGACGATCGTGGAGCCCGTGAACGAGATTTTCCTGATCTGCGGATGCGCGATGAGGAACTCGGAGATGTCCGAGGGGACGCCCAGCACCATGTTGAGGACGCCCGACGGCAATCCCGCCTCCATCAGCGCCGCGGCGAGCTCCGCAACGCTGCCAGGCGCTTCCTCGGCGGGTTTCGCCACCACGGAACAGCCGGCGGCGAGCGCCGCGGCGATTTTCCGCGCCGCCTGGTTCAACGGAAAATTCCAGGGCGTGAAGACCGCCACGGGTCCGACCGGCGATTTGACCACCATCTGCTCCGTGGTCGGCGACCGCGACGGGACGATGCGGCCGTAGGTCCGGCGTCCTTCTTCCGCAAACCACTCGATGGTGTCGGCGGCCACGTTCACTTCCGCGGCCGCCTCTGGCAGCGGCTTGCCCATTTCGAGGGAGATCAGACGGGCGATTCGCTCTCGCCGCTGACGAAGCGTGTCGGCCGCGCGGCGCAGGATTCTGGAGCGCTCGTAGGGCGAGACGTCGCGCCAGACGGCGAAGCCCGCAACAGCGTTGGCGACAGCGAGTTCGAGATCGTGCCGATTGGCTTTCGCAGCCTTGCCGATGATGTCGCCGGTCCCCGGGTTGATGATCGGATAGGTCTCGCCGCCCTGGGAGGCCATCCAAGCATTGCCGATGAAGAGCTTGATATCCGGATAGGTCGTCTCGCTCATCGTCCATGGTCCTTCACTGGAAATCGCCGGCGCCGCAGCCGCCGTTCGCCGCATGTCGCTGCTTTATGCGAGGGCGTTCGGCCATTTGCGGCGGATGGCCTCGCTCTCATCGATGCTCAGCGCGGTCGTGCGCGGATAGCTCGCGAGATGCTGGAACGGGATGCAGGCGTCGATGATCATCTTCGAATTCGAGGTCAGCCCGAGATCGCGGTGCGCGGGGGGAATGCGCGGGTCCAGCGACGAGCTCCAGGCGTTGCGGATGATGTCCACATCCTCGGACGGCTCGGCGCGCGTCGCCACCGCCCACATGACGTCGGCCAGATTGGTTGGATCGACATCCTCGTCGACGACGACCACGATCCGGCCCATGTAAGTGTTCGCGGCCGCGACGAGGGCGGCGCGCTTGGCGTGCCCCGCATAGCGCTGTTTCAGCGAGATCACCGTCATGAGCTGGGACACGTGCTGCCACGCGCCGACGACGTCGGTGACGCCGACGGCCTCCAGATTGCTCCAGATGCTCGCTGCGCGGAAAGACAGGCCGAAATGAAAGCGCGGCGGCTTGAGCGGCGGCGAGCCCAGAAGGATCGGATTGGTGCGATGATGGACGGCGTCGACCTCCATCACCGGCCCGGGGCGCCGGTCGGCGGCGTAGTAACCCGTGAATTCTCCGAAAGGCCCTTCCGGCAGGCTGCGTTCGCTCATCGGCAGCAGGCGGCCCTCCAGCACGATTTCGGCGCGGGCGGGAATGGGAAGTCCGGTGACGGGGCCCTTGAACACTTCGACCGGCGCCCCGCGTATCGCGCCGGCGAAATCGAGCTCGGAGGCGCCTTCCGGGAGATATTCGAAGCCCGCGATGAACAATGACGGATCCTGTCCGTTCACGACAACGATCGGACAGGCTTCGCCCTTGTCCCAGTATTTCCGGGAGATCATGGCGCCGTGCCGGCCGTTATGGTCGAACTGGACGGTGACGACGTTCCGATCGTGCACCTGCACCCGATAGATCGAGCAGTTGACCCAGCCCGTATCCGGGTCTCGCGTCAAAACGATGCTCCCGGAGCCGATATAGGGCCCGCCGTCAGCCTTGTGCCAGACAGGGCTCGGGAAAGCGGAGAGGTCCACCGTCGCGCCGGTCTGGCTGTTCTCCAGCGCTGGGACGTCCTGGGT
>MKVY01000018.1:8131-15714 GCA_001899525.1 Rhizobiales bacterium 65-9 | reverse complement strand
GCCTTCAAAGCCGTCCGGCGGCTTTTCCAAACGCGCAACGCCTCGAGCGCCGGCAGCGTGTGATCGACGCCCAGAGCCAGCGCGGCGCGGCGCGCATTCACGGTCGCGTTGGTGAAAACCCGGTTGCCCGCGGGCTGCCCCGGAATCGCGCCGAACAGCAGGGCAGGGCAGGCGGGCGAACCCGCCGCGACTTCGGTGATGGCGCCGATCTCGTGCTCCAGCGCCGCGCCTTCGACGCGGCGCAGATCGCCGATCTGATCGCACAGGTCGATGAATTCGCGAAGATCCCGATAGCCGACATTCATGTGCGGTCTCCCGTCGCCATGTTATACATACAATATGTAGGTTTATTACTACATACAATATTGATGTGAGATCATGTGGCGTCGAAGCGCTGACGCGCCGTCGCCCGGCCTGCGTTCGGGTAGGCGCGCGCAAGCTCGTCCGCGATCGAATCGAGCGCTGAATAGATTCGCGTAAGCGCCTCGTCGTCGAGATTGGCGCGCGCGAGGGCGTTCACCCTGCTGGCGGCCTCCAGCAGAGTCGGACGCAAGCCTCTGCCCCGCGCCGTGAGACGCACGACGATCGCGCGGCCGTCTTCCGCGCTGCGCTCGCGGGTGACGAAGCCGAGACGCTCCAGTTCGGCGAGGATCGTCGTCGAGGACGCCGTTTCGACGCCAACCCTTGCCGACAGCTCCTTCTGGGTGAGGCCGTCCTGCTCCCAGAGCCGCTCGAGATGCACGAATTGCCCGAAGCTGACATCCGCCTTCGCCAGCTCCATGCGCAGCGCGCGGCTGAACGCCATATGCGCCAGCCGGAGGCGCTTGCCGAGGCCGATCCGCCATTGCCCGGTCGGTTCGGCTTCATCGATCATCGCGGCGCTCGAATCCATGCAGGCCGATCGGCTACTGCGCCGCCACGGCTTGCGCCGCGCGCCGCTCGAGCTTCCATGGCGCGTAGGCCGGAGTCAGCTTGAACAGACGCTCGGCGTTTCCGCCAAGGATCGAACGCTTCCCGTCTTCCGAGAGGAAGGGAAGATCGTAGATCGTGCTCGGAAGATCCATGTCCCAATGCGGATAGTCCGACGAATAGAGGAGCTGGCTTTCGGCGTTCATCATCTTGAACGTCAATGCGAGCGCCTCCCGGTTGTCGACCATCTCCATCGGCTGCGAGGTGAAGAACATCTCGCGCATGTAGTCGCTCGGCTTGCGCTTGAGCAGCGGCGCGTCGGAGCTGCGCATCATGAACTCGTTGTCGAGCCGCTGCATCAGGAACGGCACCCAGGCGAGTCCGCTCTCGATCCACAAGGTTTTCAGCCGCGGGAATCGCTCGGGCATGCCGTTGACGATCCAGTTGGTCATGTGAACCATGTTGTGCCACACGAAGCCGAGCGCATGAACCGAGATGAAACGGTTCATCAGCGCCGTGGAGCGGTCGCTCCACGTATAGGCGGCGTGGAATCCCAGCGGCAGACCGCGCTCCTGAAGCGCCGCATAGGTCGACATATAGGCGTTGTCGTTGTTCGCCTTGTAGTGGGTCGCGGTGACCATGAAGCCGATGACGCCTTTCCGGTCGCCGAACTCCTCGACCATTTTCAGGCATGCTTCGGGTTCGTTGAACGGCAGGTAGAGCATCGACGTCAGCCGCGGCTCCTCCGACAGGACGTTGTCGCAGAGCCAGCGATTGTAGGCGCGCGCCAGCGCGGTTTCGACCTCGGCCCTCGGGCATGTCGCGATGTTCAGCATCGGCGTGGGGAACATGCAGGCCATGTCCACCCCCATCGAGTCCATCCAGCGGCGCATGAGCGTGATGTCGCGGTGGATGGTCGGCGGCGTCGCCTCGCGCCGTCGCATCGGATAGCGCGTCACGCGCCCCGTCATCTCCTGATAGGAGCCGTCGATCGAGGTGATCCCGCCGCGGGCCATGCCCTGATATTTCGCCTCCATCCGCAGGACCGGATCCTCGATGTAGTTGGCGATTTCCTGGAACGCTTCCGTCTCGTAGTGGTGCGAGTCCACGTCGACGATAAGGAAATCCTGATAGTTGCGCGCAAAGGCCTGCTGCCTGGCGTTCGCGAGATGTTGCTCGCTGTCGAAGTCGGCGCGCGAGGGTTCGAAGAGATGGCTTCCGGCGGTGAACGTCATGGGTGCGCTTCCTCAACCAATCTGGCTTGCGCGTGCGCGCTTGCTGGAGCCGGTGCTTGTCATGGCCTGCCATGCGGCGAGCTCGAAAACCTCGATGGAGGCGCTCTCCAGAATGGCTGTGCTGGCGATCACCGCATCCGTCGCGGACAAGCGGTTATTGCCGGTCGCGAGATCAACCTCGAGCCCCGCCTGCGCGCGGGCGGCGAGCAGGCGCAGAAGCGAGGAGAGGGCGCTGGTCAACGCCGGCTGCGAGAGCGGCGCGAGGGAATTGGATTCCAGGGCGCGTTCGCAAATATCGGCAAGGCGGAACGCCAGTTCGTCCTGCCTGGTCACGTCAGACGTGGACATAGATTCCTCCATCGCGCGTCGACACCTCGAATTTCCGCAGCTTGAGCGCCGCGTTGCAGACATGCTCGCCGCTGGTCAGATGATATTCGTAGCCGTGCCACGGGCAGACGATGTGCATGTCCGCTTCGTCGAAGCGCTGACCCACGAACAGACCGCCTTCGCCGATCACGTCCACGACCTGGGGCAGCCGCAGCCCTTCGCAGGCCGGCCCGCCCTGGTGAGGACATAGGTTCTGGTAGGCGTAGTAGGCGCCGCCCTGGTGGATGACGCCGATCTCGATGCCGCTTTCCTTGACGATGCGGACATCTCCGTCAGCGAGCTCCTCCACCTTGCATACATAGCATTCAGACATCCGCGATCTCCGGAATGATAAGGCACCTTATTATATGGGCGAAACAGACGTCAATCAGCCTGTTCGCCGTCTGGCTCACACGATGGCGGCCGCTACCATCCGTGCAGCCACATCGCATCCTGGGTCAGGAATTCACTGCCGCGCGGCGGCGCGAGATGCCGGTATGCGCCGCCGAAGAAAACCAGCGGCGCCGGGTTGGCCGAGCAGTTGCGTCTTGCCGCAAGAACCCGCCCGATCAGAATGAGATGGTCGCCGCCGTCATGACGTCCGTAAGCCTCGCACTCGAACCACATGAGGGCGCCGTCGACGAGGGGGGCGTCGATCCGGCTGGCGGGAAGCAGGCTCACCCCGGTCCATTTGTCTCCCAGGCTGCGCGCAAAGCGCGTGGAGAGATCCGCCTGCGCGGTCGAGAGGATGCTGACGCCGAAAGTCGGCGCGGATTCCCACGCCTGAAAGGCCTTCGCGTTGCGGGCGATGCTGAATGAGACGAGCGGCGGCGCCAGCGAAACGCTGTTGAACGAACTGACGGTTGCGCCGATGCGCTCCCCAGCGCTGAGCGCCGTGACGATGGCGACGCCGGTGGCGAAACTGCCGAACGCGTTGCGGAGCTGCCGCGCATCGTCGATCGCGAGCTCGTCGAAAGCGTCCGACTGCCTGACGGGCGTGGCGAGGGCGCTCATCGCTCAGCCCAGAGCAAGAGCTTTGTCGACGAGGCCGGTCGCCCGCTTCATGTCATAGCTGCGCAGCATGTTCTGCTTCACGATGAATGACGCGCCGCCGTAGAACTTTTCATATTGATGATGGCGATTGCCGAACTCGCTGCCGACGAAGTCCCAGGCGAGCCGCATGAGCTGGATGCGATCGCGCGCGGAGGTCGCGCTCGATGGCATGTAGCGCTCGATGTCGGGCGCGGTGAGGGGGCTTTCGAGATCCTTGATCGACGAGGGGAGCGTGATCATCGCCGACCCGGTGAGTTCGCGGATGATCTCGACCATCCGCGGATTGATCTCGGACTGAAGCGCCATCACGGAATAAAGCGCCTCGCGGCTGGGCCACAGAACGCCGTTCGAATCGACCGTCGCCAGCGTCTCCTGCGCCTCGAGCATCTTCTCGACGATGGAGACCAGCGCGGCCAGTTCGCCCATCTGCACCATCACCGGCGGCAGCGAAGCGTTGCCGGTCATCTCGTTCATGCGCGCCGCAAGACCGATCATGAAGCGCAGCTTCGTGGCGTAGCGCGCCTGCGCCTGCAGGTTGCCGTAAAGATGGGACGGCGTCTTCCACCACTGATCGCGGCAGATCTCGATGTTGCGGTAGATGAACACCTCTTCCCAGGGGACGAACACATTGTCGAGAACGACGAAGCAGTCGGACTCGTCGAAGCGGCTGCTCAGCGGATAGTCGAACGTGCTGCTGGCCTGAAGCGCGAACGGGCGGCGCGGATAGAGCTTCAGTCCCGGCGCGTTGATCGGGATGGCGACGCCGATCGCATGGTTCTCATCGCCGGCCTGAAGCGGGTGAATGCAGCTCAGATAGAGATAGTCCGAATAGAGGCCCGCGGTCGCGAGCTGCTGCGCGCCCGAGATCACGATGCCGCCGTCGCGCTCCTTGACCACGCCGGCGTAGAGGGTGGGGTCGCTCTGGCGGTGCGCAGGTTTGGAACGGTCGATCTGGGGCGGCACGATCGCATAGGTCGCCCACAGGTGATTTTCACGAAGCTTCTCGTGGAAGGCGACCACGCGCTCCCCGAACTCCTTGCCGCCGGCGGCGAAGACTTCCGGAACCGCCGCGAAGCCGCAGAAGAAATTGGAGACATGGTCCGGCGTGCGGCCCATCATGCCGAAAGACACCTCAGACCATGCTTCCGACGCGAGGCGCTTAGCGCGGAGATCGACGTGCGTGCGTGGTATCTGATAGGCCCGCAGCACCCGCTTGCCGGATGTCGGCGACCTGAACGTCATCCTGTCGCTCATCGCCGGATCGGCGGCGATGTCGAACAGTCTGGCGGCCGATCGCGCGGCCGCGGCGAACGCCGGGTGTTTGGTGACGTCACGCACCTTTTCGCCTTCCAGGAAGACCGCGCGCCCGTCGTTCAGGGAGCGCAGATAGTCTTCGCCGGTGCGCATCCGGGCCGCGCTCTGCGAAGCCGACGGCTCAGGACCGCCTTCCGAGGCGATGTTGGGATTTGCGCTCATTCACGACACCCTGATATTGTATCTCTTTAATAGGTACGACACGTAGCTATATCTCGTATATTTAGCGCGGCTGTCAAGCCGTTAAAATCGGGGCTTGACCGGACCGCCAGCCGGTCCTGGAACGGATCGCCCGCGCCGGCGGCGCATCAACGCGGAGGGACAATGAGCAGGCAGAGAATCGTCATCGGCGTCAGCGGCGCCTCAGGCGCCATATACGGCGTGCGGCTGCTGCAGATGGCGCGGGACCTGGATCTGGAGACCCATCTTGTCATGAGCCGGTCGGCTAAAGTGGCCGCCGCGCATGAGGGCTCGATGAAGGTTCAGGAGATCGAGGCGCTCGCGAGCGTGACGCACGCGGCGGACAATATCGCAGCCTCGATCTCCAGCGGCTCATTCCGCTCGGTGGGGATGATTGTCGCGCCGTGCTCCATCCGAACGCTCTCGGAAATCGCCTATGGGACGACCTCCAGCCTTCTCACGCGCGCAGCGGATGTCGCGCTCAAGGAGAGACGGCGTCTGGTTCTGATGGTCCGGGAGACGCCGCTTCACCTCGGCCATCTCCGCGCCATGACGATGGCGGCGGAATCCGGCGCGGTGATCATGCCGCCGGCGCCCGCCTTCTACGCCAAGCCGCAATCCATCGACGACATCGTCAACCACACATGCGCGCGCGCTCTCGATCTGTTCGGATTCAGCGTGTCGGGAATCGAGCGCTGGCGCGGCGGCTGATCGACGCCTACGATTGCAGGATCGAGGGGTCGCCGATCGCCTGTCCGACGATCGCCTCGAGATCACGAACGTCGTCCGCCCGACGCTGAATTCCCGCCCACGAGAAGTAGCGGTCGATCTCCTCGTCGGTCCGCGCTGGCGTCCCGGCTTCGCTCGACGGATGCGCCGACAAGCGATCGATCGCCGCGTCGACCAGCATGGCCTGCTCCAGCCGCTCCGCCTCGAGCTCCACTGCCAGGACTTTCTTGCGAAGCGCCGCGCCGTCCAGCCGCGCCGCAGGCGCGCGCTCGGAGCCGAGGGCGCGCCGAACCGTGCGCAGCCCAACGACCACCTGCCGGCTCCAGGCCGCCGCCTCCGCCAGCACGCCGTCGAAATCCTCCTGATCGAGTCGGGGTTTGCCGCCGGACGGCCACCAGATGCAGAAGAACAGCACATTGACATCGACGCCCAGCCTGTCCTGCAGGGCCAGACACGCCTGTTTCACGCCCGGCTTCGCATAGAGCGCCAGCGAAAATCGCCAGAACAGATCCGCCTCCGCAGAGACGTCCGAAGCCGCGCGCCCTTCGCCTGATTCTTCCAACCCGTGCCCCTCCGCCGTCATGGCCGTTCGCGCGGCTTCCCGACGTCGTCAGCCGCGAAGCGGCGCCGGCTTGCTGTTGATGTGCGTTTTGTAGGAGGAGCGCTCCGCCACTTTCAGCTCGGCGATGGCGAATTCGCTGTTCTGCGACAGCTTGGTGAAAATCTCCTCGGCGTTGGCGAGATCCGTCGCTGTGACGCCGGAGAACAGGATATCGTTCACCCGCTTGACGAAGCGATTTACCGAAACGACGGTGTCCTCGCCCGCCGCGGTCAGCTTCACCCGCACGCTGCGACGGTCGTCCATGGCCGCGCGTTTGTCGAGCAATCCCAGCTTGATCAACCTGCTGACTTCGGTCGTGACGTGAGTCGGAGCAAGGTGGATGTATTGAGACAGGTGCTTGATCGTCACCCCGTCCTCGCCCTGGCGATAAGCGACGCCCACCAGCACCGCGAACTGCGATCCGGTCAGGCCGATCGAGCGCCCGAACGCCTCGCGACAGGTCGCCAGCCGCCCAAGCACTTCCACGAACACATAGATGACCTCGCGAAAGCGATCGTCCGTCCCCGCGGTCAACAACTCCTTGTGGGAGACCGTCAGCGGCGGAACGAAAGCCTTCGCAGGCTTGCGGTTCCGACTTGATGCTTTTGGCGTCGCCGTCTTCGTTTTGCTCATTCGCGGGTCCATAATCGTTGCTATGTCCTGCTCCGGGTCGCCGGCGTTCATGAATTTCCGGCGAAGCAGAACGCCCTTGCAAACGATTACATCAAAAAGCTTAATTGTTGAACAGGTTGGCCGAAATTCCCTGGGGATCGGCGCGCCGCCCCCTTTGCTACGACGCCTGCGACTGGTTTAGCCGAGGCTTCGCGGTCGCGCCGACATCAGGCGGAGCGGACGCTTGACACTGTTCCAAGTCCGGTGTTTCTATATGACAGAAACATTAATTCATAACATAAATCCGATCGCGTCAGTCGGTCAGGGGAATGAAGTGGAGCTTGGTGACGCCAGGCACAAAGGGAGCCGCGCGATGGCGAAAGTATCAGAAAGGGCGACAGACGATATTTCCCGGCGTCAACTGCTGGGCGGCGCATCGGCCTTGGTCGCCGCCGGCGCCGCAGGCTTC
Organism: Rhizobiales bacterium 65-9; assembly: GCA_001899525.1. GTDB lineage: Bacteria > Pseudomonadota > Alphaproteobacteria > Rhizobiales > Beijerinckiaceae > Terrirubrum. Next base: position 8,246 of record MKVY01000018.1, on the reverse strand, counting down.
GCGCCGGGCGCAGCGCAGGCCGCCGGCCCGCGTAAGGGCGGATTGATCAAGTTCGGCCTCGAGGGCGGGGCGCAGGACAACGTCCTCGATCCCGGAACCTACGGCACGCAGTTCG
>MKVY01000018.1:482-8109 GCA_001899525.1 Rhizobiales bacterium 65-9 | reverse complement strand
GAGCTCGCCGTGGAATGGAATCCGGACGCGACCGCCAAGACCTGGGTTTTCAAGATCCGCAGCGGCGTTGAGTTCCACAATGGAAAAACGCTGACCGCCGAGGATATCGCATATTCTCTGAACCATCACCGCAAGAAGGATTCGAAGTCTCTGGCCCGCAGCGTCTTTGCAGGCGTCTCGGACATCAAGGCGACCGCGCCGCTCGAAATCACCGTGACGCTCGATTCGGCGAATGTCGATCTGCCGGGCCTCATGGCGGACTATCATCTGCTCATCATGCCCGATGGCGGCGATCCGAACGCCGGGATCGGAACCGGTCCCTATGTGATCGAGAAATTCGAGCCGGGCGTCATCGTCAGGGGCAAGCGGAACGAGAAGTACTGGAAGGCTGGTCGCGCACACGCGGACGTCGTCGAGATCATCGCGATCAACGACATTGTCGCCCGGCAAAGCGCCCTGCAGGGCGGCGTCGTCCATTTCATCACGCGGCCGGATCCCAAGCTCGGCGCCCTCGTCAAGAACAATCCGGCGCTGAAGTGGTTCGATCTGCCAAGCGCCATGCATTATCTGTTCGCGATGCGCTGCGACAGCGCGCCGTTCGACAACAACGATCTGCGACTCGCAATGAAATACGCCGTGGATCGCCAGGACCTGCTCACGCGCGTCTATGCGAATTCCGGCAAGCTCGGCAACGACCATCCTGTTCCTGCGTTCGATCCGATGTTCTCGGCCGAGGTGCCGATCCGCGCCTATGATCCCGACAAGGCGAAATTCCACTTCAAGAAATCCGGTTTCTCCGGTCCGGTTCAGCTTTCGGTCTCGGACGCCGGCTTCACAAGCGCCACGGCCGCGGCGACGCTCTACAAGGAGCACGCCGCGAAAGCCGGCATCGACATCGCGCTCAACCGCGTCCCGGCCGACGGCTACTGGAGCGACGTCTGGAAGAAGAAGCCGTTCTGCCCCGCATACTGGGGCGGCCGCGTCACGGCCGGCCTCATGCTGCAGGCGGTCTACACCTCGCAATCGCCGAACAACGAGACGTTCTGGCAGCGGCCGGCCTTCGACAAATTGCTCGCACAGGCGCAGGCCGAGTTGAACGTGGCTCGCCGCAAGGAGATGTTCCACGATCTGCAGATGATGCTGTGGGAAGACGGCGGAACCGTTCAGCCGCTCTTCGCAAACACTCTTTTCGCCACCAGCGCCAAGGTCGACGGATTTGCGCCATCGCCGCTGTTCACCGCGTTCCGTGCGGCGGAGCAGCTTTATTTGACCTCTTGAGTCGAAACTGAGCGATATGCTCGCGGCGTCTCCCTCTTCCGCATGGAAGGGAGAGACGCCGAGCGTATGATCGGCCCTTGGGGTGAGGGAAGCGGGATGAACTGGGGCGGTCGAACCCTGATCAATGTGTTGGCGCCGCGGATTGTTCTTGCAGTCCTGACGCTCTTCATCATCTCTCTTGTGATATTCTTCTCGGTCGAGCTTCTGCCGGGGGATACGGCCGAGGCGATGCTGGGTCACGACGCGACGGTCGAAGCCCTCGCGACGTTACGGCGCGAGCTGCAACTCGATTCTCCGGCCTATGTGCGCTACTGGCGGTGGATAATCGATCTGCTTCACGGCGATCTCGGCAAGTCTCTCTCGAGCGGACGCGCCGTCTCCGATCTGCTCGCCCAGAGATTGCCGAACACGTTTTTCCTCGCCGGATTCGCGGCGCTCATCTCGGTGCCGCTGTCTTTCGTGCTTGGCGTGATAACCGCGCTTTATCGCGAGAGGGCCGTTGACCGCGGCGTCAACTTCGTCGCCCTTGCGGCCAGCTCGCTTCCCGATTTTTTCGTGGCCTATGCGCTGATCCTGATTTTCTCGGTTCATCTCGGCTGGGTTCCGCCCATCTCGATCATTTCGCCGGAATCCTCGCTGGCCGAGCGCCTCTATCTCACCGGGCTGCCGGCTTTGACGCTGACATTCGCGACCAGCGCGTACATGCTCCGCATGACGAGAGCGTCGATTCTGAGCTTGCTTTCGAGTCCCTACATCGAAATGGCGCGACTGAAAGGCGTGTCGTCCGGCCGCGTGATCGTGGGACACGCGCTGCCCAACGCGCTCGGGCCGATCGCCAATGTCACGGCTTTGACTCTCGCCTATCTGGTGGTGAGCGTCGTCGTGGTGGAGACCGTGTTCGCCTATCCGGGGCTTGGTCAGCTTTTCGTCGATTCGGTGTCGAAACGCGACATACCGGTGGTGCAGGTCGTCGCGATGGTTTTCGCCTCGACATACATCGTCCTCAACCTGGTGGCGGATATGGTGGCCCTGGCCGCCAACCCGCGCCTGATGCATCCGAGGTGAGGCGATGTCGCTTGCAGTGGATCGCGCGGCGGAGCATCACGACACCCTGGCCCAACGGGTGAGGCGGGTCCCGCTTCCGGCTTTGATCGGACTGGCGGTGATCGCGATCAATATCGTGGTCGCGATCGGCGCGCCGCTGATCGCGCCGTTCGGCCAGTCAGAGATTGCAGGGCCTCCCTACAATCCGCCCGACGGGGCATTCCTGCTCGGAACCGATGCGATCGGCCGCGATATGCTGAGCCGCATCATCTATGGCGCCCGCAACACGATCGGCATCGCGCTGATGACGACCCTGCTGTCGTTCTTCCTCGGAGCGGGCGCTGGCTTCGTCGCGGCGACAGCCGGCGGATGGGTCGACCAGATTCTCAGCCGCGCCGTCGACGTGATGATCTCCATTCCGAAGCTGATCTTCGCCCTGATGATCCTCAGCATCCTCGGAGCGTCCATCCCGACGATGATCATCACGATCGCCGTGCTCGATAGCACGCGCATCTTCCGGCTCAGCAGATCGCTTGCGATCAATGTCAACGTTCTCGATTTCGTCGAGGTGGCGCGGCTGCGCGGGGAGAACACGTTCTGGATCGTCCGCAAGGAGATCTTGCCGAACGTGACCGCGCCGCTGCTCGCGGAGTTCGGCCTGCGCTTCACTTTCGTGTTCCTGTTCATCAGCTCGCTCGGCTTCCTCGGGCTGGGAATTCAGCCGCCCGCCGCCGACTGGGGCAGCATGGTCAAGGACAACTCGACTCTCATCACCTTCGGGTCGCTGATCGCGCTCGCGCCTGCGCTCGCCATCGCGATCCTGGCGCTGGCCGTCAATTTCGTCGTCGACTGGGCGGCGAACCTGACGAGCGGTCTCAAGGACTGAGGCGGACGCACGCGATGACACCAGCACCCGCAACGCCGGTCCTGAGCATCCGCGGCCTCACCGTGCGCGCCGAGCGCGACGGTCAACCCGGGCAAACGCTGGTCGATGACGTCAGCTTCGATCTGGCGCCGGGTCAGGTCATCGGACTGATCGGCGAGTCCGGCGCCGGAAAATCGACGATCGGTCTCGCCGCGCTGGGCTACAGCCGCCCGGGATGCGTCATCACCGCAGGCTCGGTGCTCTACAAGGGCGGCGACATCGTCCACATGACGGAGCGCGAGCGCCAGCTCCTGAGGGGCGCCGACATCGCTTATGTGGCGCAGAGCGCTGGAGCATCGTTCAATCCGGCCCACAGGCTGCTTCAGCAGGTCTGCGAAATCCCGATCGCGCGCGGGCTGGCCGCGCCAGCCAAAGCGCGGGAAAACGCGATCGGTCTTTTCCAAAGCCTCGACTTGCCCGAGCCGCAGCGATTCGGCGGCTATTTTCCGCATCAGGTGTCGGGCGGCCAGTTGCAGCGCGCCATGGCCGCCATGGCCATGGCCGCTAGTCCGGCGATCGTCGTGTTCGACGAACCGACGACCGCGCTCGACGTCACGACGCAGGTCGAGGTTCTGGCGGCGTTCCGGCGGCTGATTCAAAGTCACGGCACGGCCGCGATCTATATCGCGCACGACCTGGCGGTGGTCGCCCAGCTTGCGGACCGCATCATGGTGCTGCGTCACGGCAAGATGGTCGAATATGGCGACACGCGCGACATCCTTGAGCGCCCGCGTCAGCCCTACACGCAGAAGCTCGTGCGCGAACGCACGCGCAAATTCGCGGCCGCGCCGGGCGCGGAGCGCGACGAACGCCTCCTCACGCTCAGGAACGTTTCGGCGAGCTACAAGTCCTTCCGCAACGTGGTGCATGACATCGATCTGGATGTCGATCGAAGCGATACGTTCGCGATCGTCGGGGAATCGGGTTCGGGCAAGAGCACGCTCGCCCGCGTCATCGTCGGCATGCTGCCCCGGCAGAGCGGCATGCTGGAGCTCGCGGGCGAAACACTCCCGGCGTCATTCAAGGAGCGCACGCGCGAACAGTTGAGGCGCATACAGCTCATCTACCAGATGCCCGACATCGCGCTTAATCCGCATCAGACGGTGTACGAAACGATCGCGCGGCCGATCCAGTTCTATTTCAACCCGCCCAAGGACGAGGTGCGCGCCCAGGCGGAGGAGCTGCTCCGTCAGATCGAGCTTCCGCTCGAATTCATGACGCGCAAGACATCGATGCTGTCGGGCGGCCAAAAACAGCGGCTATGCATCGCGCGCGCGCTCGCGGCGAAGCCCGACGTCATGATCTGCGATGAGGCGACGTCGGCGCTCGATCCGTTGGTCGCCGAGGAAATCCTCGAACTGCTCAGGCGCCTGCAGACGACGCACAGGATGGGCCTGGTGTTCATCTCGCACGATCTCGGCGTCGTCAGGCGCTTCTGCAACAAGGTCATTGTTATGAAGCGAGGCGCGATCGTCGATGGCGGCGCCATCGAAAAGGTGTTCGCCCCGCCGCTGCATGAGTACACCGCGCTCTTAATGTCGTCCGTCCCGCAAATGCGGCCGGGCTGGCTCGACGAAACGTTGCGCGCGCGATCGCAGAAGCAAACGGATGCGATTGCGCAATCCGCGGCATAGTGAATTTATCGCAAAGGAGTGATGGAATGTCGAAGTCAGAGCCGGTGAAGGTGGAGCGTCGCGGCGGCGTTGCAACCGTGATCATGAACCGTCCGGAGAAACGCAACGCCATGAGCCCGGACCTGCACCGCGGGATGGACCAGGCGCTTGCCGCGCTCGAGGTCGATCCGGAGGTGAAGTGCGTCGTCATCCGCGGCGCCGGCGGCAATTTCTCCGCGGGCCAGGATCTGAAGGAGTTCTTCCGCGCGCTGGAGGACAAGCCGGCCGAGGCCAAGCAGATTCAGGAAGTCGCAAACCGCTGGCGCTGGCATCGCCTCTACAACTATGACAAGCCGACGATCGCCATGATCGAGGGCTACTGCGTCGGCGGCGCCTTCATGCAGCTGCTGGCGACCGACTTCGCGGTCGCGGCCGACAACTCCGTGTTCTCGCTGTCGGAGGTCAACTGGGGCATCCTTCCCGGCGCGCTCGTGGCCAAGGTCGTCGCCGACTCCGTGCTGCCGCGGCACGCGCTCTACTACGCCTGCCTGGGCGATGCGTTCGACGGCAAGGAGGCCGCGCGGGTGGGCTTCGTGAACTACACGGTTCCGGCGGAGCAGCTCGAAGACGAGGTGGCCAAGCTCGCCGACAGGCTGATGGCCAAGAGCCCGGTCGTGCTGCGCGCCGTCAAGCAGGCGATGCGGCAGGTCCGCACGATGGATTTCGACCAGGCGCGCGATTATCTCGAAGCCAAGGACACGGCGATCCGCGTCGACGATCCGGAACAGTCCTACAAGGTCGGCCTCTCGCAGTTCATCGACAAGAAGAGCTACAAGCCGGTCTACCAGCCGTTCAAGCTGGGCACGCTGGCGAACGGCAAGCCGGGCGCGTGAGGCGGGACTGATGGCGACGCCGCTTCAGGGGGTCAAGGTCGTCGAGCTGACGACCATGATCACCGGCTCCATGGCGGGCATGATGCTGGGCGACCTTGGCGCCGATATCGTCAAGGTCGAGCAGCCGGACGGCGGAGATCCCTTCCGCGCGTTCAATGGCGGCGTCTACAGTCCCTATTTCTGCAGCTACAACCGCAACAAGCGCAGCATCGTCCTGGATCTGCGCTCGGCGCTCGGCAAGGAGGCGGTCGCCGCGCTGATCGCCTCCTGCGACGTGCTGCTCGACAATTTCAGGCCCGGGGTGCTCGACCGCCTCGGATTGTCAGATAGCGAGATCCGGACGCTCAATCCGAATCTGATCCATTGCTCGATCACCGGTTTCGGTCCCGATGGCCCATATGTCGGAAAACCGGCCTATGACAGCGTCGCGCAGGCGCTCGGCGGGCTCGCCAGCATGCTGATTCCGGCGGAGAATCCGGAGGTTTTCGGCCCGACGATCGCCGACAATGTCACCGCTCATTGCGCCTGCCAGGGCGTGCTCGCAGCGTTGATGGGCCGGCTTCGCGGGCAGCCGGGTCGCCGCGTCGAGGTGAACATGCTCGACGCGACCATCTCGTTCATCCCGGATGCATTCGGGCTGATGAATCAGCTCGGCATCTTCACCGACAGCCGCTCGCGGGCGCGATCGTCGCAGTCCTACGCCTTCGCATGCGCAGACGGAAAATTGCTCGCCGTTCACCTCTCGTCGCGCGACAAGTTCTGGGACGCCTTCGTTGAGGCGACCGGACGCGGCGACCTCAATTCCGATCCGCGCTTCGCTGGCCGGCAGGCGCGCGTCGACAACTATGACGACCTGCGTCGCGCGCTCGCGCCGACGTTTCTCGAGCGGACGCGCGCGGACTGGGTGAAGCGCTTCGCCGATTTCGATGTTCCGGCCGCCCCGATCTACGACGTGTCGGAAGTCGAGAACGACGAACAGGTGCGTCACCTCGGCGCCTTCTTCGACATGACGCATCCGACGGAAGGCGCCGTGAGGTCCATCCGGCGTCCGATCTGGTTTGACGGCTCGCGTCAGGACCAGCCAGTCATCGCGCCGCCGACTCTCGGCGAGCACACGCAGGCTGTTCTCGCCGAACTCGGATTGGCGGATAAGGCGACGCGCGTCTGAGGCGCGCGCCGATCGCCGTCGACAGCATTTTCGACTGTCGCGGACGCCGCTCCGCATGAGGAAATGCGATGAAATAAAAGGCCGATGGCGAGTCAGGGAATCGCGGGATTGCTGTCGTAAAGGCTGATGCGGAACAGATGTCTCCGGATTTCCGGAGACATCATGCGGTTTGAATCAGTGCTTCTGCTGCTGTTTCAATCAAACAGCAGCGGCCTTCAGGCCCGCTTGGCGACGAGGCCGCCGCCGCTCATGCCGCGGATCGTGTCCTCGGACGTTCCGACCGGCAACATTTCGAAGACGTCGCTCACCGACGTGTAGTCCATATAGCCCATGCGGGCGAGCGGCCGGATCGCGGCGATGTCGATCTTGCCGTCGGACCGCAGATATTCATCGGCGATATGAATCCCCACCACCTTGCCGATGACCACGGAGTTGAACATGCCGGGCGTGTCGGACGGCAGAACCAGCGTCTGATGATGCTTGCATTCGAGGTTGATCGGCGACTCCTTCACTCGCGGGGGCTTCACCAGCCTGGAGTCGGCCGCCGTCAATCCGGCCGCGGCCATCTCGTCGACGCCGGCTTCCTCGATGCTGCTGCTGAGCACGACCGCATCGCGCAGCGCGTAGGTCGCCATGTTGAACACAAACTCGCCCATCGCCTCCGCATTGGCGACGCTGTCGCCGCGACGGCCGTCCCAGCGCGTGT
>MKVY01000018.1:0-338 GCA_001899525.1 Rhizobiales bacterium 65-9 | reverse complement strand
TGTCCTGATCTCAGGTAATGATCGCCTTGACTTCGTGGAATTCCTCGAAGCCGAACAAGCCGACCTCGCGGCCGTTGCCGGATTGTTTATAGCCGCCAAACGGGGCCTCATAATCAGGCTGCTCGTCCTGGGGACCGTTGTTCAGATAGATCCTGCCTGCGCGAATGCGGCGCGCGATCCTGCGCGCGTCGCCGAGATCGTCGGCGAAGACATGGCCTGCAAGGCCATAGATGCTGTCATTGGCGATCGCCACCGCCTCATCTTCGTCGCGATAGGTGAGAACCGAAAGAACCGGGCCGAAGATCTCCTCTCGCGCGATCGTCATGTCCGGCGTCACG
>MKVY01000017.1:15067-21022 GCA_001899525.1 Rhizobiales bacterium 65-9 | reverse complement strand
TCGGGGCGGCGATAATCCGCGATGTCGAGGCGGACGCCCTTCATCTTCGTGGCGATGTCGAACATGCTCGGCCACACCCAGGAGGCGATCGCGACGTGGATCTTGCTGTGCTGGGCGGCGACGGCCATCATCTCGGAGCCGCGCCATGCGACCGGCCGCACATAGGCGTCGGGCTGGCCGTTCTTCTCGATGACCTGGGCCTTGGCGCGGTCCAGCTCCTCGACGGAATAGGGAATCTCGAAATCGAGCAGCTCGGCCGACTGGCGGAAGCGCTGCGAGTGCTCGGTCGATTTGAAAATCTCGCCGGCGTAGGCGCGTTCGCCTTCAAACACGGCGGAGCCGTAATGCAGCCCGTGGCTGAGAACATGCACCTTCGCATCCCGCCACGGCACGATGGCGCCGTTCATCCATATGAATCCATCGCGATCATCGAACGGAATGAGGCTCATGGGACGCTCCAGTATCTTTTTTGGGCATTCCGGGCGTTCGGCGGGGTGAAAACCGGGCTAAACGACCAAATGTTTCTCAATTGGCGCTTGACGGGTAACAATCGCTCGGAGATATGTCAACATCACTGACTTAAATTTCCTGGCGCTCAAGGAGACCGGCGTGAGCAAGGCGGCTCTTGCAATGGGACATGGCGGGCGCGACGAGGATGCGGCGATCGATTTCGCGCTGATCGAGCTGTTCTTTTTCGCCTATCGCGACTTCGTTTCGGAGCCGGACCGCGCGCTGGCGCGGGACGGCTTCGGCCGGGCGCATCACCGCGTGCTCCATTTCGTCAACCGGCGGCCTGGCCTCACCATCGCCGAATTGCTCGACATCCTGAAGATCACGAAGCAGAGTCTCAACCGGGTGCTCAAGGATCTGATCGATCAGGCTCATGTCGAACAGAAGGCCGGCGACATGGACCGCCGGCAGCGGCGCCTGTTTCTGACGCCCAAGGGCGCCGCGCTCGCGGTGGAGCTGGCCGCGCTGCAAAATCGCCGCATCGAGGGAGCGCTCGCCGGGCTTCCGGCAGGCTCCGCTCATCTGGTGCGCCAGTTCCTCACGGCCATGGTCGACGACCCGGAGCGCGACAAGGTGCGCCGTCTCGTGGAGGGCGGCGCCTGATGTCGGACGCGAGCATGGCGACGGCGCCCGACGACGACGCGCCGCATGTGCTGGTCGTCGACGATGATCGCCGGCTGCGTCAGCTTCTGACGCGCTTTCTCCGCGAGAACGGCTATCGGGTGACTGCGGCCGCCGACGCCATGGAGGCCGGCGCGAAAATCGCTCATCTGCTGTTCGACGCCGTCGTCCTCGACGTCATGATGCCGAAAATCTCCGGCCTCGATTTCGCAAAAGCGCGCCGCGCCGATGGCGACCACACGCCGATCCTGATGCTGACAGCGCGCGCCGACGCGGAGGATCGCGTGCGCGGCCTCGAAACGGGCGCGGACGATTATCTCACCAAGCCGTTCGAGCCGCGCGAGCTCATCCTGCGGCTGTCGAATCTCATCCGCCGCGCCGCGCCGCCCGCGGCCGTCGCTCCGCCGCCCCAGGTCGAGGCGGCGCGGTTCGGGCCGTTCTTCTATCGCCTCGATCGCGGCGAACTCCGCAAAGGCGACGAGATCGTCCGCATCACCGAGCGCGAGCGCGATATTCTCACCATGCTCGCGCGCGCGATGGGCGAGCCGGTGGCGCGCCAGGCGCTGGCCGGCGACAGCGCCGAGAACGAGCGCACGATCGATGTGCAGATCAACCGCCTGCGCCGCAAGATCGAGAACGATCCGACCAATCCGCTTCTCCTGCAGACGGCGCGCGGCGTCGGCTACCGTTTGATGATCGATCGATGATCGTCGTCACCGCGGTCTGGCGCGCATTCGTCACTCTCTACGCCCGCGCGGCGTTCGCGCTGAAACGCTGGCTGCCGAAAGGCCTCTATGCGCGCTCGCTGCTGATCATCATCATCCCGATGGTGCTGCTGCAATCGGTGGTGGCCTATGTGTTCATGGAGCGCCATTACCAGCTCGTGACGCGCCGCCTGTCGCAGGCGGTGACGCAGGACATCGCCGCGCTGATCGATTTCTACGAGGCGTTTCCGGGGCAGGACAAGGCTGAGATCATCTCGCAGATCGCGCAGTCGAAACTCTTCCTCGACGTGGATTTCCTGCCGCCGTCGCCGCTGCCCGCGCCGGGTCCGAAACCCTTTTTCTCCATCCTCGACCAGACCTTGTCGGAGGAGATCAGCCGGTCGGTCAAGCGGCCATTCTGGATCGACACGGTCGGCCGCTCGAGCTTCGTCGAAATCCGCATCCAGCTCGAAAACGCGACCATGCGCGTCATCGCGCGGCGCAGCCAGACCTATGCGTCCAACTCGCATATCTTCCTCGTCTGGATGGTGTCGACGTCGCTCGTGCTGCTCGGCGTCGCCATTCTTTTCCTCCGCAACCAGATCAGACCCATTCTCAGGCTTGCGGAAGCAGCCGAGGCGTTCGGCAAGGGTCGCGACATCGCGTTCCGGCCGCGCGGCGCGCGCGAGGTGCGCAACGCCGGCCGCGCCTTCCTCGAAATGAAGATGCGCGTCGAGCGCGCGATCGAACAGCGCACCGCCATGCTGAACGGCGTCAGTCACGACTTGCGCACGATCCTGACGCGCTTCAAACTGTCGCTCGCGCTGATGCCGAACACGCCGGAGGCGCAAGACCTCAAGCGCGACACCGATGAGATGGGCCGCATGCTGGAAGCCTATCTCGCCTTCGCGCGCGGCGACGCCGGAGAGCCCGCGGCGCCGACCGACATCCGCGCGCTGCTGGAGGAGCTGAAAAGCGACACCGAGCGGCAGGGGCACGCGACCGCGATCGAGATTTCGGGCGATCCGACCGTCATCGTCAGGCCGAACGCCTTCAAGCGGCTTCTGTCGAATCTCGTGGGGAACGCCGCGCGCCACGGCGAGCGCATCACCATCAATGCGGCCCATGCCGGACGCTGGCTGACTGTCACGATCGACGATGACGGGCCGGGCATTCCGGCCGACAAGCGCGACGATGTCTTCAAGCCCTTCTTCCGCCTCGACGAGGCGCGCAATCAGGACGAGGGCGGAACCGGCCTTGGCCTCGCCATCGCCCGCGACATCGCGCGCGGCCATGGCGGCGACATCGCGCTCGCCGATTCCCCGCTGGGCGGCCTGCGCGCCTCGGTGCGCGTGCCGGCTTGATCGCAGTCACCACCACTCGACGGTGACGGGCCACAGGCTCTGGCAGCGTTTCGCTTTCGCATCGTGGCTGGGGCCGTTCGGCAAGGCGCGGTTCGGTCGCAGATGCATGGCGAAGAGATCGCGCATGCCGAACGGCGCCGCGATTTCGATTTCGCCATTGTCAGCGAGTCTGGCTGCAACAGCATGCGTGACGGACGCATAACGCGCCAGGGATTCAAGCGTGCAGGTCAGCGGCGAGACGGCGAAACCGAACTTTTCCTTGAACCAGAGATGCACGCGCGCCTGATTGCGCAGCTCAAGATCGAGGCCTGACGGAGCGCGCGCGACAACGCGCGCGATCTCGGCGTCTTCGGCTTCATAGGATAGGTCGGAGCCATCGAAATAACCGATGTCGTAGTCTTTCACGCCATGGCCGCGAGGGCGGTTCTCCATCACGTTCCAGACCGTCTGATAAAGACAGCCTGCTAGCAGCCAACCATCGGGCAGGCGCAGGTCGCGGATCAGGACAAGGATGGCCATCAGGTCCGGATCGGTGCGGATGATGCGTTCGAGCGCGGCCGCCTGCCGCCGAAGCGGCGCGTTGGCGAGCGCGCGCAAGTCATCTGTCGCGCCGTCGTCCGCTGCGCTCATGACGATGCTCGCATCGACCGGTCAATGTCAGCAAAGGATTTCAATAAAGCCGGCCGCCGATCGGCGCGGGCCGATCGGGCCCGATCAGCATCACCTCGCCGTTTTCGTCAGGAACGCCGAGCGTCAGCACTTCCGACATGAAGGGGCCGATCTGGCGCGGCGGGAAATTCACGACCGCTAGCACCTGGCGGCCGACGAGCGTTTCCTTCGGGTGATTACGGACGATCTGCGCCGATGATTTCTTCACGCCGATCTCCGGACCGAAATCGATCACGAGCTTGATCGCGGGCTTGCGCGCTTCGGGAAAATCATCCGCGGCGATCACAACGCCGACGCGAATATCCACCTTGAGAAAGTCATCGAACGAAATCCGCGGGGCGGTGGTCGGCGTTGGGGCGGTCATGGCGGCGTCAGAATCGCGATCGTCCGTTCGGCTTCTTCGCCATGATATGCCGGATCCTCCAGCGCAGGTCGACTCCGCCCATGGCGCGTGACGCAGGCGGATTCGACGGCGGTTCGCGCGCCTGATAAAATTGTCGCTCATGCGGATGGGCTTTCTCGCCTTCGCCGCTTTTCTGGCGGCCCAGACGCCGGCGCTGGCGCAAAGCCAACCGGCTCGGCAGTGGCCGTCTCAGTCCCAACGCTGGACGCCGCACATTCCCGATTGCACCTGCCGCGCGCAGGGACGGGATTTCGCCATGGGCGAGATGGTCTGTCTGCGCACCGCGCAAGGCGCGCGGCTGGCCGTTTGCGGAATGGCGCTTAACAACAGCAACTGGGCGTTCAGCGACACGCCGTGCGCGGTGTCGCAGTTGCAAACGCCCTGGTAGAAACGCGCTGAATGAAAACGCCGCCGGGACGACCCGACGGCGGTTTTATCGTTCCTTCTGGAATGACGGCTCGCCGTCTTTTCAGCTCCTTCTGGATGCGGCGGCTCAGCCGCCGCTCTACGCTTTACTCAGACAACTCCCAGGATGATCGCCGCCAGAAAGCCAAACGCAGCGCACATCACGAGATATTCAATCCGAAGCGTAACACCCATCCAGGCACCCCTCATGAATGGTTTGCATGGACGGGAGTCTGACGCGGCGCATCGCCGATGACAAGGGGGGCGCCCGCAACGACGCGACAGCAGGCCGCCATGCAGAGAATCAGCGCTTCTTTCAACGCCTTGCATCGTGCGGCGTAAACACGCGAAGCAGAACGCCGTCGGCGCCCGCCGATCGCGGCGCGCTTGTCAAGATGCTGGCGCCGCCGCGCGCCGCCACGATCGCGCCGTCATTTCTCAACGCATTCTTAACAGGTTGATTCACATTGTCCCGGCATGACGAACGGCGGTTTGTATCGCGTCGGCCCGTTCGTTGCTGTCGCGGGGACACTCGCGCTGCTCGCGGGCTGCGGACGCTTCGGCGTCTTTGAACAGCGGGATCCGTGGCGCGCGGAAGCAGAACTGCAATGCCTTCAGGCGGGCCTCGTGAAGCCGTCGATTTTCGTGCAGCCGCGCTCCGCCATCAGCGGGCCGGGCGTCTGCGGCATGGATCATCCGTTTCAGGTCATGGCTTATGCGGGCGGCGCGGTCGCGGTCGCGCAGAAACTCACGCTGGCCTGTCCGATGATCTCGCGCGCGGATCAATGGGTCGAGGAAGTCGTTCAGCCCATCGCGCGCGCGAGCTATGGCCAGCCGGTGGCGCAGATCAAGGCGGGCTCCTATTCCTGCCGCTCGCAGAACAACCAGCGCGGCGCGCGCTTGTCCGAGCACAGCTTCGGCAATGCGATGGACGTGTTCAGCTTCACATTCGCGGACGGGCGCGAGATCGTGGTGAAGACCGGCTGGCGCGGCGCGCCGGACGAGCAGCAGTTCCTGCGGCAGGTGTTCGTCAATTCATGCCGCTATTTCACGACGGTGCTCGGCCCCGGCGCCGACATGTTCCACTATGATCACTTCCATCTCGATCTCGCCCGCCATGACCCGCGCGGCCTGCGCAGCATCTGCAAGCCGGTGATCAAGTTCGATCCCATGCCGGGCGAGGGGCGGATCGACCGGCCGCTGATGAGCTATCGCGCGCCGCCGCCCTCGCAGCCGGCGACCGCCGTCGCGGCCGCGCCGATCGCGGCTCCGGGCGGCG
>MKVY01000017.1:11037-14669 GCA_001899525.1 Rhizobiales bacterium 65-9 | reverse complement strand
CCGCAAAAACGGTGGGTTTTGTTGTTTTATCTCCATTTACAACGGCTTGCCCCAACGTCCATTCGATAGTCGTGCGCAGTTCGCCGTGCAAAGTGGCGTGAATTTCGCCCGGTTCGGGGCCGGGAGTGAGAACGATCTTCTCGATCAGGGCGCGCAGCGCCTCCGATGCTTCCCGCGGTTCTTCTTTCCGGTTGAGCGCCTTCGTCAGCGCCGCGACCTTCTTCGCATGGATTGCGGAGGCGCTCGGCAGAATGTCCGGCGTGTCGGTTGGCGCATCCGCGAAAAAAGGCGCTCAACTCCTCCTTGCGTGCGTCCAGCCCTGTCATCTTGTCCTTCATCGACGGATGATACATGCCGTCAGCGGTGGCCTCGACGATCTGCGCATGGCTTTTTCGAAGCGAAACGATTCCCCTCCGCCCGGCAAGTCGTCCGAAGCCGGTCCATGTGGGTCGGGATGATGTGCGTTATAGAACTCGACGATCTTGAAGCCGCATCGGTTCACGTAAAAGTGGATATTTCGCTTCTCGAAGTATGGCGTGATGGCGCGCCAGACACGCGTTTGCGGATATCGCGCTTCGATGGCGGCCCAAGCTTTCCGGCCAATTCCTGACCCTTGTTGATCCGGTTTGATGAAAAACAGATCGAGAGAGTTTTCATTCGTTGTGGGGTTTATCGTTAGAACGCACCCGCCCACATGCTCCTTGTTGCGCAATATGCGCAGGACCACGCTGTTGGGCGCTGACATGGCTCGATCGAGATCGCTGTCAGCCGGGATCGGTCCGTCATGTAATGGGCCATATTCCGCGACTACCGCTTCAGAAAAGGCGGTTTGCAACTCGCGTTTGAAAGTCGCGTGATCGGCGGGGTCAGCTTCCGCCAGTGAAATAGCTGCGTTTGTCATCGATGCGCTTGTAAACTCGATGGTGACTGTTTTGCGGCGCCGTGCGCTGAGTCAGACGTACGCCGGCGGATGACCACCTTGCGCGAGCGCGACTCTGACCGCGGCTTCCACCGCCGGACGCACCAACGCTCTGATCCCTTCCCGATATTGCTCTGTTGAGCTCTCCCAGGTCAGGAACTTCTTTTCCCGGTGGGCGTCATGGAAGGCTTTGGCCCCGGCCTCGATCGCGGCTGTCAGGAGGGAGGCGGTCGGCATAGATGAAATCCCCCAATTCCGGACGGACTATAGCTCCGGGAGAGAGCGGCGTCAGCCGGGCGGCCTTGGGAAGGTCAGGATTGCTCGGCGCCCGGCAAGAAAGGGAAGGGCGGGTCCGCAGGTTCCAGCGATCCCTATCCGACCCTGCCGAGACGGTCGCTGTTCGTGGATGCGTGAGAGACAGGCAGGCAGCTAGGTGCAGGAAGCCCCCGCCGGCGATGCGAGCGCGGCACAAAAAATAGGGCCGTCGCGCATATTTGGGCAGCGGCGCGCAAAAAGACGTAGCGGCGCGCGTCCCTCGCGTCGTCCTGTTCTACCGGGGAGAGCTTCGGCAGTTCCTCGCCAGACGGCTCAAGGAAGCCGGGCCGCAGACCAGCCGGCAACTTGCGCTGGCCTTGGTCCAGATGGAGGGCAAGACGCCCGCGACCGGCGAATGATGAATGACGTGGTTCGCCGGATCGAGAAAGGAGCTGCGGCAGATGCGGAACGTGGGGATGACTGCCCGTTCACCGGGAAAGACGCGCTGCGATTTTTTGTGGCGGGCGGAACCGAGCCTGATAGGGCTATCGGGAGCAAGGGCTGCAATTAGGCGATCCTAGCCATGGGATTACAGAACTAAAAAGGCGATCAGTTAAGCCTGTGAAATTGTTAATACTTTCTTAAAACCGCAGACCATGTTTTTCTGGTAAGTCAATACCAAAGGGCGCGGCAAATCGTCGCAAATGCGAGAACATACTGCGAACATTCGCGCGTGCTACTATATTAAGTTATAGAATCACGCAATATCTGTAGGTCAAGATGAGTTCGCCAATCCCTACCAGAGCTAATAAAGCTGCGATCTCAGCGCATGCTGAGGTAGTTGCGCGGCATCTTAACTTCAAACCGGGCGATTCGATTGAAGCCTTGGTGGCGAAGTTGGGCGGGCGGATCGATTACAGGGACCAAGTTGGCGATCGACTTCCCGAGTCCATGATTGTCCGGGGGCAAACTGATTTCACAATCTTTTTGCCTTGGATCACAAGTGCGGAGCGTGATCGCTTTACGATTGCGCACGAGCTTGGGCACCTGTTTTTGCACTATCCCATTGCTCGGCAAGTTCATCCGAATGTGGAAATGATCGCAACTCGTTGGGTTGATGAGTCCAACGAGGACCAGCGTCGAGCAGAGTGGGAGGCGAATTGGTTCGCCGGGGCATTCCTAATGCCGGCGGAGTTGTTTTCGCATAAGTACCGCGAAAACCCTGCGACAGTGCCTGTTTACTTTGGCGTAAGCCCGAAAGCCGCGCAAATCAGAGCTAAGACACTTGGACTTGCAACCTAGGTGCCCCGAATACCGCGTCCGCCTTTTTATGTCTGTCGACCTTGTAGGCTCTACAGCATTTAAGGCGGCATCAGGCGGGGAGACAGCACCCGGCACCCCTCTCGCTCGTTGGATTATTAGAACACGTCACTTTTATCGAACCTTCCCGACAATCTATTTGCGCCGGTATGGCGACGAGGTGGGGTCAGAAGAGCTTGCATGTTATAAGGAAATGGTCCCCCGCCTGTGGAAAACGATCGGAGACGAAATCATTTTCTGCTGTCGGGTTCTAAGTGTTACGCATGCCGCGTGCGCTGTAATGGCCTTTGTAAAAACCCTTAAAGAGTATGGCGATACACTTGATGGCTTCGGGCCGGGGCTAGATGTGAAAGGCTGCGCGTGGGTGGCAGCATTTCCTGCACCCAATCTCACAGTCCGCATTCCCACAGACGGCAGCTATCAGCCATCGGACGCAACAACTGATAACCGCCTGCCAGATGAAAATGACGAAGCTCGTGCAGATTCTTACCCTCACAACTTTGATTTTCTCGGGAAAAATTTGGACTCTGGATTTCGCATGTCGAAGTATTCAGCTTCGGACAGGCTATCAGTTTCAGCGGAACTAGCCTTTATTTTATGCGAAGCAGCTCACCACGATCATTTCTCTGCCAGTTTCATGTACCATGGGAGAGAATCGTTGAAGGGTGTAATCAAAGAGCGGCCTTATCCCATTGTGACAGTAGACACAGAGCGTAGCACGCGCCGGAAAGAGATAGTTGAATTTGAACGAGCTGTTACTAGATCTGTTGATGCCAGGCCTCTACAGCTCAAGAACTTCCTCAGTAGCTTTATGGACGACGCGGGAATTGAGAAGCCGGCACTGCCGATGACCCTAGAATCTGCGCGCGAAAAGCCGAATCTCCCGAAGTCGTATCAAGATTTCAAAGATGCGTGGCAAAAGGGTTTGGAAAGCGAGAAGAAACTGACTGAGGTTGAGCAGATATCCGCTGACTCTCAAGATGACGGAACCCAAGCTCTTCCTGACACGCTACAGCAGGCGCTAAAGCAGGCCGTCAGTGTTGCGAACGCTGCCAATAACCCTTCAACAACCGCGAAACAGGATGCGTCAGAGACGCGGCCATAACCTGCAAGAACTGCTCGCCGTTGCTGATGCGGC
>MKVY01000017.1:10911-10999 GCA_001899525.1 Rhizobiales bacterium 65-9 | reverse complement strand
CGCAGGCGCGAGAAGAATGACTCCGCCATTGGTGCCTGCCCCGCCATCTGAATAGGCGTGCTCATAAATGACGCGCTTCGCCTTTGAC
>MKVY01000017.1:0-10895 GCA_001899525.1 Rhizobiales bacterium 65-9 | reverse complement strand
GTGCCGGGCCCCTAAACCCCAATCCTGTTATACACTCCCCTAACGACGGCGATGATCTCCACGGCGTGGCCGTCGTCGGCGTCGAAGGTCATCACGGCCCGCTAGCCCCGCCCAGCGGGGCTTTTTATTGGGGGTTACGCGGAACGAAGCGGGATCAGCACAGACGGAAGTCTGTGGTTTCGTTCAAATCCTGCCCCCGCAACCAAACTTCTGAAAAACAAAGCCGCCCTTCTGGGCGGTTTGTTTTGCGCGCGTCGCGTCAGGCCATTGGGCGTCATTCCGCGCAAAAAAAGCCGCCCCGGCGAGGCGGCTTGCAACATTCAGATAACGGGCGCCTGACGATCAGCGAACCATCGAGGGCTGGCCCTTGCGCTTGCGGTATCCGGCGAAGCCGAGCCCCGCGAAGCCGATCAGCATCATCGCCCAGGTCGCAGGTTCGGGAACGCCGCTCGCAACAACCGTGGTCGTGTCGCGCTCGGTCGCCACGATCGCGCCGTCGACGGCAGCGTTGATGGTCATGTCGTGGACGCCGGCGGGCATACTTTTGAAAGTGACGTCGAAGCCGTAGCCGCCCGAAGCGGACCCGTGTTGACCGCCCTGTGACGCCATGCCCGACGCGAAATTCTCAAGGCCCGCGGCCCAGCCGTCGAGGGTCTGCTCCAAGTCGGGAGAGCCCGACTGCGAGCGCCAGGCGGACGCCGCATATGGCTGGAACTGGCTCAGGGAACCAACGTCGTCCCGCAGCTTGATGATATATCCAGCCTGCGCCCCGCTCGCCCAGGCGCCCGCCGCCATCACAGTCGCGGCCACCCATGCCCTCAGGCTCATCACCGGTCTCCAGTTCATTCCCGACCATTGCCCCGCTTAAGCGGTCTGGTCAAATGGAGCGCGGTTTTTAAACGGACGCTTAACCATGCGGATCGGCATCAGGGTTAAATTCCGGGCGCTTTCGGGGTCCTATCGGCCCATATCGGCCGTTCCGAACCTCGGCGCGGTCCGGAAAGCCTTTTTTCCGGCCGCAGCCCTCACCGCCTGAGCGCGTTAACGATCGCATCGGCGAAAACCTGCGCCCCCAGCACAATGTCGTCGTCGGAGGTGTTTTCGCTCCAGTGATGGCTGATCCCATTGATCGAGGGGACGAACATCATCGCGGTCGGCAGTTTCGGGGCGAGCCACTGCGCGTCATGGCCGGCGCCCGAGGGCATGCGGATGTGCCGGCCCGGCGCGCTCTTTTCGGCGGCCGCGTCGAGCGCCGCCTGAAGCCCTTCGTCCATGCTGGCCGGCTTGGAGGCGCTCAGCCTTTCGAGCGCAACCTCGCAGCGGCCCTCGCGCCCGGCCCGCGCGATCTCCTCGCGCAGCGCGGCCTCCATCCGCTCCAGAACGGCCGGGTCGGCGTCGCGGAACTGGAACAGCGCCTCCGCCTTTCCGGGAATGATGCTCTTCTCGCCCGGCTCCAGCGTGACGCGGCCCGTCGTCCAGACCGAGCGCTCGCCCGCCGCTTGGGCGAGGCGGGCGTCTATCGCCGCAAGCAGCCTGATCATCTCGCGGCCGGCGTCGCGGCGGCGCTTCATCGAGGTCGTGCCGGCGTGGTTCTGTTCGCCGGTCACGGTGATGCGATACTGCCAGATCGCGACGATCGCGGTCACCACGCCGATCGCCCCGCCGCCGCTCTCCAGCGTATCGCCCTGCTCGATATGCGCCTCGAAAAACGCGGCGTAGCGGGACGGATCGATCAGAAAGCGGGGCCGGCCGCTCCAGCCCGCCTTCGCCAGCCCCTCGCGCATGGTCATGCCCGTGGCGCGGTCGGCGGCATCGTCGATCTCCTTCTCGTCGAGCAGCCCCACGAAAGAACGGCTGCCGAGGAAGCTGCCGAAATGGCCCTCCTCATCGCAGAACACGACCACATCGACGCCGAGATCGGCGGTCGCCGGGTCCTCGGCGATGGCGCGCGCCGCCTCCAGCGCATAAACGCAGCCGAGCGCCCCATCGAGCCAGCCGGAATAGTTCTGGCTTTCGAGATGGGAGCCCGACAGCGCCTTCTTTCCGTTCGTGCGGCTGCGCCCGAGAATGTTGGCGACGCCGTCGATCTCGGCGTCCAGCCCCGCCTCGCGCAGGCGGTTCGCGAACCATTCGCGCGCCGCGACATCCGGTTCGGAGAGGGTGGGCCGATGCACGCCGGTCTTGTAGGCGCCGAAGCTCCTCAGTGTGCGCAGGTCGGACAGGACGCGGTCTTTGTTGATGCGGGGCATCGGGTCAGTCTCTTCGCTTGGCGGACCGGCAAAGGGGTAAGGCGCCGCGCCGCCTTTCCCAAGCGCAAAAGCCGAGGCCGCCCGGCGGGCCGTTGCTTGCCAAGCGCCGCCAGGGTCCGCATCAAGCGGCATGACGTTGTACGATCTGAAGCCGCGCTTCCAGGCTCTCCTGCGGCCGCTGGCGGCTTTGCTCGCGCGGGCCGGAGCGACAGCCAATCAGGTCACGCTGACGGCGGCGGCGCTGTCGGTTGCGCTGGGCGCAGCGCTTTGCGCGTGGCCGCATCGGCGCGCGCTGTTCCTGCTGCTGCCGGCGTGGCTTCTGGCGCGCATGGCGCTCAATGCGATCGACGGCATGCTGGCGCGCGAGTTCGGCCAGAAGAGCCGGCTCGGCGGCTATCTGAACGAATTGTGCGACGTGGTTTCGGACGCGGCCCTGATCGCGCCCTTCGCTTTCGTGGCGCCGTTCAGCGCGGCATGGACAGCCGTTGTAATCGGTCTTGCCGCGCTCAGCGAATATGCCGGCGTCATGGGGCCTCTCGTCGGCGCCTCGCGCCGCTATGACGGACCTTTCGGCAAAAGCGACCGGGCCCTTGTCTTCGGCGCGCTGGGCGCATGGATCGGGCTCGGGCTGCCGACGCCGGATGGTCTGTCATGGCTCATGCCGCTCGCGGCGGCGCTGCTGGCGGCGACCGTCGTCAACCGTGTGCGTCGCGGGCTCGGGGAGCCTTGACGAGGTGCGTCGGCGCACGTCCCATCGCGGGCGGAAGGATTAGCCGCCCGCAACCGCATATTTTCCGCCTTCAGCCCGGACATCGCCGTGACGCGCGCCTGTGACGAACGCCGTTTTTCAACCCATGACGGGGTCGAACTGTTCTATCGCCATTGGCCGGCGCTCTCTTCGACGCCGCGCGGCGCGGTCATGCTGTTTCATCGCGGCCATGAGCATGGCGGCCGCATGGCTCATCTCGTCGACGAATTCGACTTGCCGGACTTCGCCTTCTACGCCTGGGACGCGCGCGGGCATGGCCGTTCGCCCGGCGCGCGCGGCTATTCGCCCTCCTTCGCCGACAGCGTGCGCGACGTGCAGACATTCGTGGATCATATCGCCGCGACCGACGGCGTCGCCGTGGAGGACATGGCGTTCGTCGCCCAGTCGGTCGGCGCTGTTCTCATTTCCGCATGGGCGCATGATTATGCGCCGAAAGCGCGCGCGCTGGCGCTGGCGTCGCCAGCTTTTTCCGTGAAGCTCTACGCGCCTTTCGCGCGGCAGGGTTTGCGGCTGATGCAGAAGCTGCGCGGAAATTTCTTCGTCAATTCGTACGTCAAGGCGCGCTTTCTCACGCATGATCCGGAACGGCGCGCGAGCTATGATTCCGATCCGCTGATCTCGCGGCCGATCTCGGTCAATATCCTGCTCGATCTCTATCAAGCGGCGGAGCGCGTCGTGACGGATGCGCGCGCGATCACGATTCCCACGCAGCTTCTTATTTCAGGCTCCGATTTCGTCGTGCGCCACGGGCCGCAACACACATTCTTCGTCAATCTCGGCGCGTCGATCAAGGAACGCCATGTATTGCCGGGGTTTTTTCATGACACGCTCGGCGAACTCGGCCGCGGCGCCGCGATCGCGCCGGCAAGGCGATTCATCCTCGAACGGTTCGCGGAGCCGCCTTGCGCGCCGGACCTCACGACAGCCGATCGCCTCGGCCATACGCGGGACGAGGCCGACAGGCTCGCGTCGCCGCTGCCGCTTCTCTCTCCGCGCGGCCTCTACTGGGCAGGGTATCGCGTCAATGTGAGGCTCGGCGCGCTGTGGTCGGAAGGGCTTGCGCTTGGCCGCCGGACGGGTTTCGATTCAGGCTCCACGCTTGACTACGTCTACCGCAACGAGGCGAAAGGCCTCGGCCCGGTCGGGCGCATGGTCGACCGAACCTATCTCGACGCGGTCGGCTGGCGCGGCATCCGCCAGCGCAAGATCCATGTCGAAGAGCTGATAAGACTGGCGCTCGATCGCCTCAAGACGGCGGGCCAGCCGCGCCGCGTCATCGACATCGCCGCCGGTCATGGCCGTTACGTTCTGGAGGCGCTGACGGAAGACGTGGAGATTCCTGACTCGATTCTGCTGCGCGACTATTCCGATCTCAATGTCGAAGCCGGACGCCGACTGATCGCTGAAAAGAACCTTGGCGCGGTCGCGCGCTTCGAGAAAGCCGATGCGTTCGATCGCGACTCCATCGCCAACGTCGATCCCAAGCCGACGCTTGGCGTCGTTTCCGGGCTCTATGAACTGTTTCCCGACAACGCCCTGCTGCGCCATTCGCTGAACGGATTGGCCGCCGCCATCCCTGCGGGAGGCTATCTGGTCTATACGGGACAGCCCTGGCACCCGCAGATCGAGATGATCGCGCGCGCCCTCACCTCGCATCGGCAGGGGCAGGCCTGGGTGATGCGCCGCCGCACGCAGCAGGAGATGGATCAGCTCGTCGCGGCGGCCGGCTTCCGCAAAATCACGCAACGCATCGACGAATGGGGCGTCTTCACGGTGTCGCTCGCCGTCCGTGATGACACGGCGCCGCGCGCATGAGCGCGCCTGCGCCCTCATCGGACGAGGAACGCCCACTGGGACGGGCGTTTCTCGCGCTCGCGGCGCTTGGCGCATTCTTCTATGCGAGCTATGGATTCTCGAACTGGGCCGCCGGCCAGCGCGCGCATGTTCCTTCGGTCGCGTTCGACTGGGAGCGCGCAATCCCGTTCATGGCCTGGACGATCGTTCCGTACTGGACGACCAATCTTTTCTATGGCGGATCGCTGCTTCTAGCCCGCACGCGCGCCGAGCTCGGGATGCAGGCGCGGCGGCTTCTCACGGCGCAGATCATCGCCGTCCTGTGTTTCATCGTTTTCCCGCTGCGATTCACATGGCCCAGGCCGGTCTCGACCGGCGCCTTCAGTTTCTTTTACGACGCGCTCGGCGCCTTCGATCTGCCGTTCAACCAGGCTCCGTCGCTGCATGTGGCGCTGACCGTCATCTTCATCGCTTTCTATCAGCGTCTTCTGCCGCGCTGGGCCTTCGCGCTTTTCCTCGGCTGGTCGGCGCTGGTGATCGTCTCGACGCTGACGAGCTGGCAGCATCATTTCATCGACCTTCCTCTCGGCGCGCTGCTCGGCCTGTTCTGCGTCTGGCTGTGGCGCGCCGACGGATCATGCGCGCTGGCGACATGGCGGTTGACGCGCGAACCGCGCCGCAAGCTTCTCGCCCTGCGTTATGCGAAGGCGGCGGCGATTCTTGCTCTGTCTTCCACGCTGTTTGGCGGCGCATGGCTGTGGCTGCTATGGCCGGCCTTCGCGCTTCTCGCGACGGCGCTGGCCTATCTCGGTTTCGGACCGGAGCTTTTCCAGAAAAGCGAAGACGGCCGCATCGCCTGGCCCGTTCGCATCGCGCTCGCGCCCTATCTTATTGGCGCATGGCTGAATTCGCGATGGTGGACGCGTCGCGAACCGACGAGCGTGATGATCGCCGATGGTGTTTCCCTCGGGCGTTTTCCGTCGGCCGTCGATGCGCGGGCCTTCGCCTGCGTTGTCGATCTGACCTGCGAGTTCTCGCGCCCATCTTCTTCAGGGCGCTGGATCGCTGTTCCGATGCTCGATCTCGTATCCCCCGGCGCCGAGCGTCTGCGCGATGCGGCGCGCGCGATCGAAGAGGCGCGGCTGGCCGGACCCACCCTCGTCTGCTGCGCTCTCGGTTATGGCCGGAGCGTCGCTGCGGCGGCGGTGTGGCTGACGCAGACCGGCCGCGCCGCCGATAAGGAGACCGCGCTCCGGATGCTGAAAGAAAAGCGCGAACGCATGGTTTTGAAAGAAGACCAGCTTCTATCCGTCGCCGAGGCGATCCGTGCCGACGCCGCCTGATCATTCGCGCGACGATGGCTGGATCGGGCTCGTCGCCGCGGCGGCGCTCAAGCGCGGCGCTCTAATTCATCGCGCATCGATGCTGATGACGGGCGTCTCGCTGATCGTCCTGTTGTGCGCAACCATGGGCGCCGCGCATGGCCAGGCGGGCGCGCTTCTCGCCGCGGTCGCGCTTCTGTGCGGGGCTGCCGAATTCGGTCTCGCCGCGCGCGTCGCATTCGACGCCGACCTGTTCGCCGCTCTCGCGCGCGACGGCGATCTTCCCGGATTCGACAGGGCGATGACAGGTCTTTCGCTCATGCCCGTGACGAAAGCGGGACGGCCCATGGAGGCGCGCGCGAAGGGCGCGCTGCGGCTTCTGAAGCGTCAGGCTTTCGTCCTTGCGGCGCAGGGCGCGGCGCTTTTCGTGTCGCTGCTTCTCTTAACGGTTCGCGCGCCGACATGAGCCTTCTCACGTATATGGCGGCGCGGCTGTTTGCGATGGGCGCCGTCGGCCTTGCGCGATTCGTCACCGGCGTGCGGCCGGACTGGCGCGGCTGCCAGCCGCAGGCGAAGCAGCGCGTCTATTTCGCCAATCACGCCAGCCACGGCGATTTCGTGCTGATCTGGACCGTTCTGCCGAACGCGCTGCGGGCCGCGACCCGGCCCGTCGCGGCGCAGGACTACTGGGGCGGCGACGGCCTGCGCGGCTTCATCGGCCGCGCGGTGTTCAACGCCGTCCTGATCGAACGCATTCCGTCACAGGACAAGCCGCATCCGCTCGACGTGATCAAGAAGGCGCTGGCCGAGGGCTGCTCGCTGATCCTCTTTCCGGAAGGCACGCGCAATATGGGCGATGCGCCGCTGCTGCCGTTCAAGAGCGGCCTCTATCATCTCGCCAGCGCGCGGCCCGAGGCGGAGTTCGTGCCCGTGTGGATCGACAATCTGTCGCGGGTGATGCCGAAGGGACATTTCCTGCCTATCCCGCTGCTGTGCAGCGTGACCTTCGGCGCGCCGATGACGCTGCGCGCCGGGGAGAGTAAGGATGTTTTTCTCGCGCGCGCCCGCGCTGCGCTTCTCGCGCTGAAGCCGAACGGAGTCTGCGCGTGATCCAGCCGCAGGAAATGATCTGGCTATCGCTCGGCGTCGCCGGCGTGCTGATCGTCGCAACCGCGATCGGGCAGGGGCTGGCGCGGCGCGACGGCGCGAATCCCGTCATCGAGAATCTGAACCAGCGCATTTTCGCCTGGTGGGTGATGGTCGGGCTGCTCGCGATCGCGTTCCTGTTCGGCAAAGGCGGCGTCACGCTGCTGTTCGCGTTCGCGTCGTTTTCTGCGCTGCGCGAATTCCTGACGCTGACGCCGACGCGGCGGGGCGACCATTGGGCGCTTCTCGCCGTGTTCTTCATCGGCTTGCCGGTTCAGTACTATCTGGTCTGGACGGACTGGTACGGGCTCTATTCCATTTTTATTCCGGTTTACGCCTTTCTCATCCTGCCCATCATTGCGGCGCTCAGCGGCGACTCGACGCGCTTTCTCGAACGCATCGCCTTCGTGCAGTGGGGGCTGATGATCTGCGTGTTCTGCGTGAGCCATGTTCCCGCTCTTCTGTCGCTTCCGATTCTTGGATTCGAAGGCAAGCAGCTCCTGCTCATCGCCTATCTCGTCATCGTCGTGCAGGGGTCCGACGTTCTGCAATATGTGTTCGGAAAGCTGATGGGACGGAGAAAGGTCGCGCCCGCGCTCTCGCCCTCGAAGACATGGGAAGGTCTCCTCGGCGGGATCGCCAGCGCGACGGCGCTCGGCGCGGCCCTGTGGTGGATCACGCCGTTCTCGCCTCTGCAGGCGGCCGGCTTTTCCTTCGTCATCTGCGTGATGGGCTTCTGCGGCGGACTCGTGATGTCGGCAATCAAACGCGACCGCGGCGTGAAGGATTGGGGCCCCATGATCGAGGGGCATGGCGGCATGCTCGACCGGCTCGGCAGCGTGATCTTCGCCGCGCCGATCTTCTTCCACATGACGCGCTACTGGTTCACCGTGTAGAAGACTTCGAACGATTGGAGAGCGCATCATGAGCGAACGCGCGAGCGCCGCCGCCCTCCGGCCGGAAAGGCTGGGCCTGGCGTGATGAGGGCGCGATGCTGATCCGCTTCCTCTGTTCGGACGAGGCGGCGGTCTCGGGGACGCTGATCCCGGTCAGCAGCCGCTAGGGCTTTTGGCTGCGATGAGCGATCCGCTCGAAACAGGTCCGCGCCATGAAATTCTTCACCGCTGGCGCCGCCGCGCCACTTATGTCGGCGGCGCCACGCTGGGCTGCTATCTGCTGCTCGCCTATCTTCTGCTGCCTTATGACTGGCTGCGCTATGAGCGGCGGCTTGACGCATCGGAGCCGATGCTGACGCGCACCGCGCAGGATATCCCCGGCGATCCGCTGAACGTCGGCGTCGTCGGCTCCCGCGCGGATCTGTTCCAGGCGATGCGCGCGGCGGGCTGGTCGCCGGCCGATCCCGTCACGCTGCGTTCAAGCATCGAGATCGCCGGCAGCGTCGCGTTCGACAGGCCGTATCGCGACGCGCCGGTGAGCCCGCTCTTCTATCACGGCCGGCGGGAGGATTTCGCGTTCGAGAAGCCGGACGGCGCGAGCGCGGATCGCCGCCAGCATGTCCGCTTCTGGCGGTCGGACGCCGACGGCCAAGACGGCAGGCCGCTGTGGCTCGGCTCCGCGACATTCGATCGCGGCGTCGGCTTCAGCCATTACACGGGCGCGATCACCCACCATATCGCGCCGGACGTCGACGCCGAGCGCGACCGGCTCGTCCATGAGCTGATCGCGACGGGCCTTGTCGAGCGAAGTTTTTCTGCGCCGGGACGCGGCGCGACCGCGAATGCGCGCAACGGCGA
Source organism: Rhizobiales bacterium 65-9 (assembly GCA_001899525.1). Classification (GTDB taxonomy): domain Bacteria; phylum Pseudomonadota; class Alphaproteobacteria; order Rhizobiales; family Beijerinckiaceae; genus Terrirubrum. The sequence goes on along the minus strand of MKVY01000017.1, from coordinate 1,861 downwards.
AGGCGACCCTTATGTCACCGATGGCGAGATGCGCGTGGCGGTGCTGAAGGCGGGCGACGCGCCAGCAGACAAATAGCCGGCCGCGCCTGGGCGAATAGTCCGTCGCGGCGGCGCTTTTTGCGGCCAGGGCGTTTTCCCGACGGCGGATGAGAGCGGACGCGCGGAACAGATGCGCGCATCGGCGCGGTCAATCCTCGCGCGTCGCGCTGATCAGGTAATTCACGCTCGCATCGCCCGACAGGCGCCAGGAGTCGCGCAGCGGATCGTAGACCATCCCGGTAGGCTCCGACGACTCAAGGCCGCCGGCGCGGATCGCCTCCGCAAGCTCGCGCGGCGTGACGAATTTCTCCCAGTCATGGGTGCCGCGCGGCAGCCAGCGCAGCACATATTCCGCGCCGACGATGGCGAGGGCGAAACTCTTCAGCGTCCGGTTGAGGGTGGACATGACGAGCAGCCCGCCGGGCGCAACCGCGCGGCAGCATTCGGCTGTGAAGGACGGAACATCGGGGACGTGTTCGACCACCTCCGAGGCCAACACCAGGTCGAAACGGTCGCCCGCGGCGAGCGTGTCAGCGAGCTCTTCCCGGCGATAGTCGATCGCCAGCCCGGCCTCGGCGGCGTGGCGTTTCGCCGCCTCGATATTGGCGGGGGCGGGGTCGATCCCGACCACCGTCGCGCCGAGGCGCGCCATGGGCTCGGACAGGAGGCCGGCGCCGCAGCCGATATCGAGCGCCCGCCTCCCGGCGAGGGGCCGCAGGGCGGTCTCCCCGAAGCCGAAACGGGCGGCGGCCTGAGCGCGGATAAAAGCGAGGCGGGTGGGATTGAGCTTGTGAAGGGGCGCCATGCTCCCTTTCGGATTCCACCAATCCGCGGCCAGCCGGTCGAATTTCGCGACCTCCGCCTCGTCCAATGCGGGTTTTCTGGAAGGATTCTGCATTTCTCGACCTGCGCCGGCCTTCATTGACACCCCGGAGACCCCTCGTCATATAGCGCGCGCCGACGCGTCCGGGCGCCCCGGCGCGGCGGTTTTTAAGAAGCCCCGACGCCCGCCGGGCGTCGTATCACGATCAAGGCGTTCAATCCTCCATGACCCGTCTGGTGATGAAGTTCGGCGGCACCTCGGTCGCCACGGTCGAGCGCATCAAGAACGTGGCGCGGCATGTGAAGCGCGAGGTCGACGCCGGCGCCCAGGTGGCCGTGGTCGTTTCCGCCATGTCCGGCAAGACGAACGAGCTGGTCGGGTGGTGCAAGGAGGCGGCGCCGCTCTACGACCAGCGCGAATATGACGTCGTGGTCGCGTCCGGAGAACAGGTCACGTCCGGGCTGCTCGCGATCGTGCTCAACGACATGGGCATTCCCGCCCGCTCGTGGCAGGGCTGGCAAATCCCGCTCATGACGAGCGACGCGCACGGATCGGCGCGCATTCAGGGTGTGGACGGCGCCGGCGTTCTCGGCGGCTTCACGCGCGGCGAGGTCGCCGTCGTTTCCGGCTTTCAGGGCGTGCATCAGCCGACCGGCCGCATCGCGACGCTCGGACGCGGCGGTTCGGACACCTCGGCGGTGGCGCTGGCGGCGGCGATCAAGGCCGACCGTTGCGACATCTACACCGATGTCGACGGCGTCTACACCACGGACCCTCGCATCGTTCAGAAGGCGCGCCGGCTCGACAAGGTCTCGTTCGAGGAGATGCTGGAGATGGCGTCGCTCGGATCGAAGGTGCTGCAGGTGCGCTCCGTCGAGATCGCGATGACGCAGCGCGTGCCGACCTATGTGCGGTCGAGCTTCGACGATCCTGAGAATCCCGGCCCCGGCACGCTGATTTGCGATGAGGAAGACATCATGGAGAAAGAGGTCGTCACCG
>MKVY01000016.1:40547-40789 GCA_001899525.1 Rhizobiales bacterium 65-9 | reverse complement strand
GATGTCGGCATGATCTTCCAGGAGCCGATGTCCGCGCTCGATCCGCTTTTTCGGATTGGCGATCAGATTGCTGAAACCGTGCGCGCGCATGAGCGCGCGTCATGGCGCGCGGCGGCTGCGCGCGCGGTGGAGATTCTGGGCGAAGTCGGAATCCCGGACGCCGCGACGCGCGCGCGCGCCTATCCGCATCAGCTATCGGGAGGCATGCGGCAGAGGGTGATGATTGCGATGGCGCTCGTCTC
>MKVY01000016.1:37221-40448 GCA_001899525.1 Rhizobiales bacterium 65-9 | reverse complement strand
CGGCACTGCGATCGTTTTGATCACGCATGATCTGGGGGTCGCGGCGGAGAACTGCGCCAGGATCCACACCATGTACGCTGGCGAGATCGTCGAGACGTGTTGCGTCGACGACGCTCTCCTTGCTCCGAAACATCCCTATACGTCGGCGTTGATCCAGTGCATCCCGCGCGCCGGGCAACGCCGGCGGCCGCTCTCTTCGATCCCCGGCCGCGCGCCGCCCCTCGCGGCGATGCCGTCGGGCTGCCGTTTTCGGCCTCGCTGCGTGCATGCGTCGGATGCCTGCAAGGCGCCGCAGCCTCTTCTCGATCTCGGCGACCGCGCGGTGCGATGCGTTCGTTACGACGAGATCGCCCTTCCCGGCGCGGTCGGGAGCGTTGCTCCATGAGAGTCGCAGCATGCGACGGCGGCGCGCGCGCGGAGCCCCTTCTGTCCATCGATCGCCTTGACGTTCAGTTTCGCCTCCCGGGAGGCGGAGCGACGCTCAAGGCGGTCGACGGCGTGTCCTTCGAAATCGGCCGGCGCGAGATCTTCGGTTTGATCGGCGAATCGGGCTCGGGCAAGTCGAGCGTCGCGCGCGCGATCATGCGGCTGGCGCCGATCGCGAGCGGCTCCGTCACGCTTGCTGGAATACGCTTCGATCAGTTGCAAGGGCGCGATCTGAGGCGTCATCGCCGGCGCGTGCAGATGGTCTTTCAGGACGCGACCGACTCGCTTGATCCTCGCATGACAATACGCCAGGCGCTCGCCGAGCCGTTGCGCATGCGCGACGCATCCGCGCGGGACGCGCCTGAAAACATCGTCGCCGATCTTCTCCATCGCGTCGGGCTGGACGAGAGCCACCTTGATCGCAAGCCGCGCGGACTGTCGGGCGGTCAGAGGCAGCGTGTCGCCATCGCGCGGGCGCTGGCGCTCGAGCCCGAACTCCTCGTCTGCGACGAAGCGGTGTCGGCGCTCGACGTTTCCGTCCAGGCGGGGATCATCAACCTTCTTCTGTCGTTGCAGCAGGAGCTCGGCATCGCCGTGCTCTTCATCTCGCACGACCTCGGCGTCGTCGCTCACCTCGCTGAGCGGATCGGCGTGATGTATCTGGGCCGGCTTGCGGAAGTGGCGACGGCGGAGTCTCTCACAGCGCGCCCCCGCCATCCCTACACCGAAGCGCTTCTGGCCGCCGAGCCCGAGCCGAAGCCGTCTTCGCTCCGCGCTCCCCGCCCGCCCCTGATCATCGGCGACGCGCCGAGCGCCGCCAACCCGCCCTCCGGATGCCGATTCCGGACCCGCTGTCGATATGCGCGGGAGTTGTGCGCCAGCGAGCCGCCGCGATTGCGGCCGCTTCCGGATGGCGGGCTGGTCGCCTGCCACTTCGCGGAAGAGCTTGTGCTCGAGGGGAGGCGCGCGTGAAGCGCATGCTGATCGGCCGGATCGCGGCGCTGATACCGACGGTTCTGCTCGCCAGCTTCATCGCGTTCGTTCTCGTTCAACTCGCGCCCGGCGACGCCTCGACGATTTTAGCCGGCGAGAACGCGACGGCGGAGCGCATCGAGGAAATCCGCCGCCGGCTCGGCTTCGACAGGTCGCTGATCGAGCAATACTGGACATGGCTGTCTCATGCGGCGCGCGGCGATCTGGGAGCCTCGGTCATCTCCCAGGAAAGCATCGCTGCGGCGATCGGCCGGACGCTGCCGATCACGCTGCATCTGGTCGTTGGCGCACTCATGGTCGCCGTCACCCTCGGCGTGATCGCAGGCGTCGCCTCGGCGCGGCGCGCCGACACCGCGATCGACGCCGTGATCGCGTCGTTCTCCTCGGCCGGAGCGGCGATGCCGAGCTTCTGGCTCGGACTCGTGCTGGTGTCGATCTTCGCGCTGCGTCTCGATTGGCTGCCCGCCACGGGCTTCGTCAGCCTTGCAGCCGATCCCGCATCCGCGCTTCGCCATCTCGTGCTTCCGTCCATCGCTCTCGGAGCGGTCGGCGCCGCGGAGATCGCGCGCCAGTTGCGGGGCGTGCTGATCGAGATACTCGCCTCGGATCATGTCCGGACGCTGCGGGCGAAAGGCCTTGCGGAGCGTCGCGTCGTCTGGGTCCATGCGCTCAGAGGCGCCGCGGTCCCGCTGCTCACGATCATCGGATTGCAGGTGAGCCGGCTGCTGGGGGCGACCGTCGTCGTCGAAGCGGTGTTCGGCATTCAAGGCGTTGGAACGCTCGTGGTCGATGCGGCCAACAACCGCGATTATTACGTCGTCCAAGGCGTCGTCGTCGTGATGGCGGCGATCGTCATCCTCATCAATTTCGCAGTCGACGTCTGCTATCGGATATCCGATCCGAGGATTCGATGATCAGAGGCGATGGTCCTCGACGCTGGCCGCCAGGAAACCTGCGCGCGCGATTGTCCGCCGCGTTTCTTCTCGGCGTCGCCATTCTCGCCATTCTCGCGCCGCTCGTCGCGGGCCATTCGCCAACGCAACAGAATGCGATGCCCTTCTCGGAGATGTCCGCAGACCACTGGCTGGGCACAGACGATCTCGGGCGCGACGTGTGGGCGCGCCTCGTCTACGGCGCCCGCGCGTCATTGCTGGCCGCCTTCGTCGCGGTCGTCGTCGGCGTCGGCATCGGCGTTCCCATCGGTCTTGTCAGCGGCTTCTACGGCGGATGGACGGACGCGATCCTCATGCGGATCGCCGACGCCTTTCTCTCCTTTCCGGGAATTATCCTGGCGATCGCGATTACCGCGGTTCTCGGCTCAGGCTTGCTGCACGCCATGGTCGCTGTCGGAATCGTATTCTCGCCGAGCATCGCGCGCCTGATGCGCGGACAGGTTCTCGTCACGAAGGAACGCGGCTATGTCGAGGCGGCGTCGACATTCGGCAGCCCGTCCTGGTGGATCGTCGTCCGGCACATCCTGCCCAATGCGATCCAGCCTGTGGTGATACAGGCGACCTTCATGCTGGGGCTCGCCGTTCTGGCCGAGGCGAGTCTGTCCTTCGTCGGACTCGGCGTCCAGTATCCGAACCCGAGCTTCGGCGTGATGCTGCGCAGCGCGGCGCAGTTCACCGCGATCGATCCCATGGGGGTCTATCCGCCGGGTCTGGCGATCGCTCTGCTGGTGCTCGCGTTCAACGCGCTCGGCGATTCCCTGCGCGATATTCTCTAGATGAGGCGGGCAGACGTCGCATGGAGCTTTCGCGCCATCCCGATCCTGAATCGAACGGAGCCCGCCGCGTGGCCTCTGA
>MKVY01000016.1:36720-37137 GCA_001899525.1 Rhizobiales bacterium 65-9 | reverse complement strand
TGACCTATCGCGAGCTGGCGGATGAATCCGGCCGTCTGGCCCACGGATTGAAATCGCTCGGCGTGCGCGCCGGCGACGCCGTGGCGACGATGCTTCCCCACTGCATCGACACTTACCGGGTGTGGTTCGGCCTCGCTTGTCTCGGGGCTCTCGAGACGCCGATCGGGACGCGCTATCGCGGCCGCATGATGCAGCACATCCTCGACGACTCTCGCGCCAGCCTTGTCATCATCGACCGGGACTATCTCGGCGCTTTCGCGCAAATCGTCGCCGAGGGACGCGCGCTCCATGTGACGCGCGTCGTCGTTCGCGGGAGCGGTCCCTCCGTCGACTTGCCCTGCCATATCGAGACGACATCGCTCGATGATCTTCGAGGCGGCGCCGACGACGACGCGGAGCCGCGCGACGCGCTCGAAA
>MKVY01000016.1:29418-36601 GCA_001899525.1 Rhizobiales bacterium 65-9 | reverse complement strand
TCTTCCCCGGCATGGGCATTCATTTCGGCGCGCCCGCCGTGATCCGCCATACGTTCAGCGCGTCAGCCTACTGGTCGGACGTCGCGACGCATCGGTGCACGACGACGGCGCTGGTGTCAGCGATGATCTCGATTCTGATGGCGGCGCCGCCATCGGACGACGACGTCAGCAACCCGCTTCAGGACGTGCTGATGAACCCCGCGCCGGCCGACTACGAGCGCTTTCAATCCCGTTTCGGCGTTCGCGCGTGCACGGACTTCAACATGACGGAGATCAGCATTCCGCTCCACAGCGGCTGGACGATCGAGGACTGGCGCAGTTGCGGCCGGCTGCGTCCGGGGTGGCCCGGCTATGATCTCCGCATCGTCGACGAGCACGACAATCCCGTAGGCCCCGGCGTCGTGGGAGAACTCGTTTGCCGCACGGATGCGCCCTGGGCGCTCAACGCGGGCTATCTCGGCCGGCCGGCGGAGACCGCCGCGGCGTGGCGGAACGGATGGTTCCACACCGGCGATGCGTTCAAGGTCGATGAAGACGGACGCTATTACTTCGTCGACCGGATGAAGGATGCGATTCGACGACGGGGCGAGAATGTGTCGTCGTTCGAGATCGAACAGGAGGTCCTCGCGCATCCCGACGTGGTCGAATGCGCGGCGATCGGCGTGCCCTCCGAGTTTGGGGAGGAAGACATCAAGGTCTTCGTCGTCGCCCGTCCGGACTCGGGCCTCACGGAGGACGCGGTGATCGCCTTCGTCCGCTCGCGAAGCGCCGACTTCATGGTTCCGCGCTTCGTCGAGCTGATCGCGGAATTGCCGCGAACCGAGGCGACGCAGAAGGTGAGGAAGAGCGAGCTGAGAGCGCGCCACGCGGCGGCGACCAGAAAAGCGTGATGCGCGCTGCCGTCAGCGTCGAAGGAGAATCGGTTGCAGACGATCCACACTCCCGCGCACAGGTCAGAGACGAACAGCGCGCACCAATGCGGCGTTAGTCAGAACCGAGCTGGAGCATTTTCGAGCGAAGCGGATGCCGGCTCGCATGAAGAAAATGCGATGAAGCAAACAACCAGAGCAATTCCGCGATTCGGAGAATCGCGGAATTGCCCTAGTCCGCACGGCTCGTCCGCGCGCCGCCGGGGGCGGCCGGTAAAGACACATCAACGCGCAGGCCGCCGAGTTCCGACCGGGCGAATTCGATCGTCCCGCCATAGAGCCCAATGATCTCGGCGGCGATACCGAGACCGAAGCCTGATCCCGGCGCCGTTTCGTCAAGCCTTTCTCCCGGCTTCAGAACGTTCGCGACCGCGTCAGCGGGTATGCCTTCGCCGTCGTCTTCGATCGATATGATCGCCATCTGTTCCGCGGACGCCGTCATCCGAACGCGCGACGCACACCATTTGCAGGCGTTGTCGAGAAGGTTTCCGAATATTTCATCGACATCCAGAGGGTCGCACGCGAGTTGCAGCGCCGCATCGATCCGGCTGTCGAATACAATATTTTTGTCCTGATAGATTTTGCTCAGCGCCGACGACAGCTCCGCGACGCGCTCGGCCAGCGGCGTTCGAGACCGCGATCCCCCGGCAAGCGCGGCCGTGCGCGCGCGCCGGAGATGATGGCTGATGCGGCGATCGATGAGTTCGATCGCGTTCCGAGCCTGTTGTCCGCCCGCGCCATCGCTGTCCCGGAAAGCAAGGGCGAGCGTCGATAGCGGCGTTTTAAGGCTGTGCGCCAGATTGGCGACATGCATGCGCGACCGCGACAGCGTCTCGCTGTTTTCTGACAGCAGGTTGTTGATTTCAAGCGCGAGCGGCCGAACCTCGGGCGGCTGCTCCTCGGGCAGCCGGTCGATGCGGCCAGCTCGAATGTCGATCAGCGCCTCTCGAATGCGCTCCAGCGGACGCAGGCCTTGCCGAATCTGCAGCAAGACCGTCGCAAACAGCGCAGCGAACAGCGCAAGAAGAACAAAAACAAGGATGCGGCCGACATCAATGACAGGCGCGAAGACGGCGCGCCTCGGCGCGGTCGCTATGAGCAAGACCCCTGCTCTCACGCCGGAGCGCGCCGCGATCTCAGTCTGGCGGAATCGCCCCACCAGTTGCGCTGTCCCGGGCCCCTGAACATCAATCGGATGCGCCCGTCCTGGGTCGTTGCGACGCGCGTCTGCGGGGCCTGACGCGATCAAATCGGCGCGGTTCAAAGACGGGGAGCGGACGGACTCTCCTCCGGCCAGCGGCCTCGCTTGCCAATACCAGCCCGACAGCTCGCGATCGAAGGGCGGACCGTCGATGATTCGGGTGAGGCGCAGCCGGCCGTCTGCGCCAATTTCGAGGGCCGCCTCAACCGCCTGCAACTGCGCGTCAAGCCGCTGATCGATCTGGCCCCTGGCGAAGTGGAAAAGCGAATAGCCTATCGCGCCCAGCGCCACCAGCGCCGCGATGGCGATGGCGGCGCTGATCGAAAGAAGCAGTCGTCGCTGCAGGGAGGCGGTGCGCGCGCTCACGTCGCTCCTTCCGACGTCAGCCGATAACCCAGACCTCGGGTCGCCTCGATCCGGACCGGCGCGATCTTTTTGCGCAACCGTGCGATGATGACCTCCATCGAATTCGGATCGGCGTCGGCGTCGCCGTCATAGACCCGCTCCATCAGATCGGCGCGGGGAACCAAGGACTCCTTGCGCATGACGAGGCACGACAACACCCGCCATTCGAACGCCGTCAGCTTGAGCGGCAGGCCATCCAGTTCAAAAACGCCGAGGCCGGAATCAAACAGCAAGGGGCCGCAGGAGATGCGTGATGCGGCGTGGCCGTGGGCGCGTCGGACAAGCGCCCGCAGACGCATCACGAGCTCTTCGATGCGCACCGGCTTGACGAGGTAATCGTCCGCCCCGGCCTTGAAGCCTTCGACCTTATCGCTCCAGCCGTCTCGGGCCGTGAGAACAAGCACGGGAATGGGCCTTTCGGCCGCTCGCCAGGATTTCAGGACGGACGTTCCGTCGAGCTTGGGAAGCCCGAGGTCGAGGATCGCCGCATCATAGAGGCCGGTCTCTCCGAGATGCCGTCCGTCTTCGCCATTGCGCGCCACATCGACCGAGAAGCGCTCTCCGCGCAGCCCGGCGGCGATGGCGTCGGCGAGCGCTTTGTCGTCTTCGACCAGCAGGATTTTCATCTCGACCCTCGGCGCGAGCTCTATCGGTTCAAGCTTAACCGGGCTTGAACGCTTTCGTTCAGCCTGCATTGGCGCGCGCATGGCATCTCTCCTCTCACACTCATCGTGGTTGCGAAGGAGAATGACATGACGATCCACCGTGAAACGCCCGAGCCTCAGCCCTCCCGTCCTGGTATGACGCCAAAGCTTCGAACTCCGCGACGCAGGGCGGTCCTTGGCGCCGGCGCGATCCTGATCGCGCTTGGAGCAGGCCTCGCCGGCGGATACGCGATCGCCCAACGCGCCGAAGGCGCGCTGACGCCGATCCCGCCCGTGGCCGTGTCGTCGCTGGCCCCTTCGGCCGGCGTCTCCGTCAAGGGAAAGGTCGCCGAGATCTATGGCGACAAGTTCGTTCTGCAGGATGAGACGGGCCGCGCGCTCATCGAGACCGGCCCGGAATGGCGCATGACGCCGCTGGTTTCGAAAGACGAAATGGTGTCCGTGCAGGGTCGTTTCGAGAACGGCTCGCTGCATGCGCGGCTGCTCACACGGGCGGACGGCAAGCAAGAGATCGTTGGCGGCCGACCGCCCCGAGGGCCGATGGCGTGGGCCCGCGAGAGAATCGAGCCGGTCGGCCTCGACCCCGCGCAAGCTCAGGCGATCATCGCCAAAGCCGGCTACACGGATGTCAGGATCGTCGGTCGCGGCCCGAGACATTACGAGATTGCAGCGAAAGACCGGGATGGCCGCGAAACCGAACTGCATCTCGGCTTCGATGGCGACATCCGCGAGCGGCGGGTCTTCTGAAGCCGTCGTCGTTCCGCTGGAACATCCAACTCACCTGTTTATTGTCACGAGTCGCTCAGGAACGCTTCCCATGCCTCATCATCACGTTCGCCAGCGCGCCGCCGGAACAGTCGATCACGTGTTCGCCCATCGCTTTACATTGCGATCCCCCTCCGGGGTCATGCTGGTCGATCTCACGCCTGAAGGGCGCGATTTGATCAAGCTGAAACCCGGAGACGAGATAACTGTCGAAGGAGAAATGAAGCCTTCGGAGCTGAAGGCGGATCGCGTCACGCATTCGGGCCGCACCGTTGAGATCGCGCGCAAGCCGAAGCACGAGGGGCCGCATCCCGGTCCGCGCGCCGACGCGGAACAGGCATTGAAGGCCGTGCGCGACGTCGGCTACGAGCCTCTCGCCGAGGCGCGCCGCAAGCCGAAGCACTTCGAGATCCTGGCGCGCAGGGATCGCGAACTCAGCGAACTTCATGTCGAGCTCGATGGCCGTATCCGGAAAGTGAAGCCGGGCGCGTCCGACGACCCCAAATGGACGCTGTTTGCATGATGGCGCGCGCGGAAGGCGGGGACCCGCCTTTCGCGCCGCCGCTGGCGCTCTTTGGGGGATTTTATGACCGACGGCTGGGCAAGGCTCTTTCCCATCGCGATGCTCCTGATGTCGAACGTCTTCATGACGTTCGCCTGGTATGGGCATCTGAAATTCACTGACCGACCCTTGTGGCTCGTCGTGCTCGCGAGCTGGGGGATCGCTTTCATCGAATACTGCTTTGCGGTTCCGGCCAACCGCTACGGCCACGCGATCTATAACGCCGCCGAGTTGAAGACGATGCAGGAAGTGATCACGCTGCTCGTCTTTGCAGTGTTCTCTGTTCTGTATCTGAAGGAAGCGCTGACCCTCAATCACGCGGTCGGCTTCGCCTTCATCGCGCTTGGCGCGTTTTTCGTCTTCAAGGGTCCGCTCTGATGTCCGCCGAGAAGAAGCCCGAACGTGCGCTGGACGCGCTCAATTTTTTTCTTGCCGACGTTCGTGATGGGCTCGGACCCTATCTCGCCATCTATCTTCTGACGATCCAGCATTGGGATGAAGCCAGCATCGGGCTGGTGATGACGATCGGCGGCATCGCGGGTCTGCTGGTGCAGACGCCGGCCGGCGCGCTGATCGACAGTTCGACCGCCAAGCGCGGACTGATTGTCGTGGCTGCGGTCGTCGTCACTCTCTGCTCGCTCGCCCTTCCCTTCGTATCCTCCTTTCCGCTGGTCGCGCTGGCGCAAGCAGCAACCAGCGCGGCCGGATCAATCTTCCAGCCGGCGATCGCGGCGATCACGCTTGGAATCATGGGGCCGAAATCGTTCGCGCGGCGCAACGGCCGGAACGAGGCGTTCAACCATGCGGGCAACGCAGTTGCTGCGACCCTGGCCGGAATCGGCGCTTATTTCATGGGTCCGATCGCCGTTTTCTATCTGATGACGTTCATGGCTGTCGCCAGCGTTTTATCGACGCTACGGATTCCCGCGGAGGCGATCGACCACGAACTCGCTCGCGGCCTCCATGAAGGGCCCGCAGGCGGCGGCGACGCGCCATCGGGACTGAAAGTGCTGCTGACCTCGCGCCCTCTTCTCATCTTCGCGGTTTGTGTCGTGATGTTTCACTTCGCCAATGCGGCCATGCTTCCGCTCGTCGGACAAAAGCTCGCCCTGACCAACAAGGACCTCGGCGCGACGCTGATGTCCGCCTGCATTGTCGCGGCGCAGCTCGTCATGATTCCCATAGCGATTCTCGTTGGCGCAAAGGCCGACGCCTGGGGACGCAAGCCGTTCTTTGTCGTTGGCTTTTCAATCCTGGCCGCTCGCGGAGCGCTTTATACGGTCTCGGACAACCCGTTCTGGCTCGTCGGCGTCCAGGCTCTCGACGGGGTTGGAGCGGGAATATTCGGCGCTCTGTTCCCTCTTGTGGTCAACGACCTGACGGCCGGCGCGGGGCGCTTCAATGTCAGCCAGGGCGCCATCACGACGGCGATCGGAGTCGGCGCTTCGCTCAGCACCGCGATCGCCGGGATGATTGTTGTCGCTTTCGGCTATTCCGCGGCGTTTATTTTCCTGACGATTGTCGCAGCGATCGGAGGCGCGCTCTATGCTTTCGCGATGCCGGAGACGCGGGCGGATCAGCGCGACTATGCGGGGGCGCCCATCATGCCCGCGCAAGCGGCGGCGAAATCATGATGTCCAGCGCCGAAGCGACCCTCTGCGCGCTATCGCCGCGGGCGTCGGAGAACAGTCAATCTCCAGCAGCGGACGCGCGGTTCATATAGATGCGCGCATAACCTTCGCGGATCACGGCGACGATCTGGTCAAGCCGGCGTTCGATATGCTCGTTAAGCAGCGCCATCGACGCTTTCTCATCGCCCGCCGCCACAGCGTCGAGAATCGCCAGATGCTCCTGCTGCGTGCTCTGGCGCCGGAGGTTTTCCATGTCGATCCAGCGCACGAAGCGGATGCGCGAATTGAGGTTGCGCAAAACCCGCAGCATCTCCGCATTGCCCGACAGGGCCATCAGTTTTTCATGGAACTGTTCGTCCAGTTCGACCAGCTCCGTCACCGTACGTTCGGGAACGTCCGCGCGGCTAATGTCGAGAAACGCCCGTATGGCGGCGATTTTCTCCGGCGTCGCGCGCGCGATCGCCAACGGCGCATTCGCCGATTCGATGCATCGCCGAAATTCGTAAAGGTCGAAGATTTCCTTCGCGTCGAGCGGCCGGCGGAAGAAACCCTTGCCGGGACGCATGGTGAGAAAGCCGTCTGCGGTCAGGCGATTGAGCGCCTCGCGCAGCGGCGTGCGGCTGACGCCGAGCCGCTCGGCGAGCTCGATCTCGTTCACCCGGTCTCCGGGCAGAAGATCGAACGAGATCGACAGCGCCTTCACCTGCTCGTAGACGCGCTCGACGATGCTCTCGGGCGCGTCCTTTGTCGCCGTCCGATCGGCCGGCTTTTTCACCGTGGACATTCTCACGCCGCTCCCCGAAGAAAATCGCGCGGCAGCGTCGTCAGCAGATCGTACCCGCTATCGGTGACCAGGAAACACTCCTCGATCTGGAATCCGCCGAGGCCGCGCACATAGAGCGGCGTTTCCAGCGCCATCACCATGCCCGGCTCCAGCGGGCGTTCTTCCTTCGGCGAGAGAAAGGGCGGCATCTCGCCCATGCCGAGACCCATGGCGTGGCCGATATGGCCGCGCGTGTACCAGT
>MKVY01000016.1:26946-29410 GCA_001899525.1 Rhizobiales bacterium 65-9 | reverse complement strand
GCGCCGGGTTTCACCAGCGCGAACGCAGCATCCATGCCCCGCCGCAGCGCGTCCATGATGGCGCGGCTTTCCCGCGTCGGCTCGTCCAGCGCGATCGTGCGGCCGGTGTCCGAACCATAGCCGCGGATCGAGGCGCCGCAGTCGAAGAAGACGAGGTCGCCGCGCGCGACGCGCGGCCCGCCCATGACGGTTGGAGAAATCACGCCGCCCACGGACGCGGTGACGCGCGAGCCGAGAAAGCCGCACCCGGGATTGGCCGCCGCGCGCTCATTGCAGGCGCGTTCATAGATCAGGCGCAAGCTCGCGACATCGCGCCCGAGCATGGGCGTCGACACCACCGCCGTCAGCCCGTCTTCGGCGAAACGCGTCGCCTCGCGCAACATCTCGACCTGCTCCGGCGTCTTCAGGCGGCGCAGCTCGAAAAACAGATCGGCGGCGTCGATCCATTCGACATCCGGACAATGGGTCGTCAGCATCCTGTAGACCTGAGCCGAGACGAGATTCAGTTCGATGGCGATCCGGCCGCCCTTCGCAAGACCGCGATCGGCGAGGTGGCGCGCGAGCAGGCGGATATTGCCTTCGACATCGTAGCGCACGGGCTTCGCGCGGCGCTCGCCGCGTCCGGCGCGGATCTCCTCGATATCGGCGATTTCCAGCCACAGCGGAAATGTGACGATGTCGTCAACCTGCGTCGCGTCGCGCGCCGCGTCGGCGACCCAGTTCGCCACGATGACGAAATCGCCCTTTGCCGCATCGGCCGGAAGCACGGCCATCGAGGCCGCCGGATTGTCGAAGTAATTCTGAAAGCCGGTCAGGAATCCGAAATTGACTCCGCCATAGGCGATGATGGCGTCGAGGCCGCGCGCCGATAAAAGCGCGCGAAGTCGATCAGCGATCAGATTGGCCGTCATGGCGCCGCGCCTTCGAGACGTTCGAGAAGCCGCTCGATATCCGCAGGGGCGACGATCTGTCCACCGCGCCGATCCGATTCGATATGCTGGTCGAGCGCCAGGCGCAGACGGTCGCGCTTGCGCGAGGGGCGTTTCATCAACGCGGCGATGATCGCGCGCTGCAGCTCTTCAGGCCGGGCCGCCTCATAGGCCGCGCGCGCCGGCCCCCGCGAGAACAGGTCATCGGCGGCGCGCGGACGATGCTCTTGTCTCAGTTCGCGCGTCGCGCCGTCGTCCAGCCTGCCGTCGACGATCGCGACGCCATAGTCGCGCCGCGCCGCCTCAGCGTCGATGAAGCCCGCGCGCATGTCCGCGAGCACGGCCTTCGGCGGCCGTTCGAACGCGTCGCCATAGCCCCCGCCTGACGGCGTGAAGAATTCCACCACATCGTTCGCCTTGAGTTCGACGAGATCGATCTGTCCAAGCGATCGCGCGTCGGCCGCATCCGGATTGAGCGTGACCATGGCGCAGGGCCCCGGATGTCCGCCGCGAAAGCCCCAGGGCTGGAAGCGGAAGCGTTCGAGGCCGCGCGCGGTCATGATCATCCCGTCCTCCAGGCTGCGCAGCCGGAACCGCACCGGAGCGCCGCCGCGGGTCCGGCCCGGCGCGGCGCGATTGTCGGCGTAGCCGTAATCTTCAACAATGATCGGCATTTCCGCTTCGAGCACCTCGTTCGGCACGTTGCGCAGCCAGCCGCCGGTGAAGCTCGTGCCGTCGATTCCGTCCTGGCGCGGGCGGGCGCCTGAACCGCCGCTCAATGGCTGCGCGACGGTGATGCGCCGCTCGCCTGTTTCATGGTCGAAGCAGGACAGCAGCACGATCGCGATCGCGCCGGAGCTCGCGGCCGGCGTCGCATCGGGAAGCGCTTGCGCGAGGCAGGCCATGATGCAGTCCATGACGCGGATGAACGTGGCCGCGCGCACGCCATAGGCGAGGCCCGGATCGGGATTCACGATCGACCCCTTCGGCAGAATCATACGCACGGGGCGGATGAGGCCGGAATTGTAGGGAATGTCAGGATCGATCGTGCGGAAATAATTGAGCAGCGCCAGCGACAGCATGTAGTGGCCGGGCTGTCCCCATGTCGGCAGATTGAACGCCGCCGCGACCTGAAGATCGGCGCCGGTGAAATCCATCTCAATGGCGTCGCCTTTGACGGTCATCGCGAGATCGATGCGAATGGGGCGCGGCTGGCCCTCGGCTTCCATGTAATCCGACGCGCGATACACCCCGTCCGGAATCGAGTCGATGAATTTACGCGCGCGCTCTTCGGCGCTGTCGAGCAGATCCGTGATTCCGCGCGTCACGACCTCGCGCCCGTAGCGCGCCGCAAGCTCCTTCACGCGCCGCTCCGCTGTCGCGATCGAGGCGAGCTGCGCCTTGATGTCTCCCCAGTTCTGATCGGGAATGCGGCAATTGAGCAGGATGAGATCGATGACGTCCTGATTGAGCTCGCCCTTTCGCACCAGCTTTAGCGGCGGGATCCGGATTCCTTCCTGGAATATGTCCGTGCT
>MKVY01000016.1:20414-26924 GCA_001899525.1 Rhizobiales bacterium 65-9 | reverse complement strand
CGCGATGATCTCGCCATCGACGAAGATCGGCTTCCACAGCCAGATGTCGGGAAGGTGCGTGGAGAGACCTTTGGTGCGGTCCGGATCGTTGGCGATGCCGACATCGCCCTCGTCATAATGATCGAACGCCTTGATCGCCTCCCAGCCGGGAAGGCCGACCATCAGGCTCACGGATGTTTCGGTCGGCGCCGCCAGCACCTCGCCATTGGGCGCGACGAGGCAGGCGCCGAAATCGGACGTTTCCTTCACGAACACGGTGAAGCCGGTGCGCAGCGTGACGGACGCCATCTCCTCCACGATCGCCTTGAAGCGGTTGCGCAGGATTTCAAGCTTGATGGGATCAGTGCGCGTCGTCATCAGGCGATCCTGCCGATCAGGTTGCCGAAAGCATCCACATGAACGACGAAGCCCTCCGGCACATAAACGGTGGTGTCCGGCGCCTCGACCACGGCGGCTCCCTCGAACCAGTCTCCGGGCGCCAGCCGCGCCCTGTCGAAGAAGGCGGCGTCGCGCATGCGTCCATCCTCGAACAGGCCATGACGCGCCGTCGGATCTGCGCGCCGGGCTGATCCGTCGCCCGCCTGCGCCGCGGGCGGCGCGGGTTTCGGCGTGACGCCGACGACTGTGACGCGGATGTTGGTCATTTCGATCGCCGCATGGCGGTCGGCGAAGCCATAGATGCGACTGTAATTCTCGAAGAAACGCTCGACCAGCCCGTCCAGCTTGTTGTCCGGCAACGCGACCGTGAGATCGAACGACTGGCCGCGATAGCGCAGGTCGGCAGAGGCGAGGATGCGACGGCTCGTCGTGGCGGTCGCCTGCGCGTCGAGCCAGGCCAGCGCCTGCGCGCGCAGCTGCTCATAGTGCTGCATCAACCCCTCGGGATCATCGAACATCTGATGGCCGGGGACGGTGCGGATGAAATCGCGGCGCAGATCGGTCACGAGGCTGCCGAGCGCGCAGAGCGTTCCCGGCGAGCGGGGGATGATCACCTTCGCGCAGCCGACTTCGCGCGCGAGCAGGAACGCGTGACCGGGACCGGCGCCGCCATAGGCGAGCAAGGCGAAATCCTGCGGATCGATTCCCTTTCGCGCCATCAGCGGCATGAACTGCGCGTACATGTTCGCCGTGGTCACGTCGAGCACGCCCGCCGCGGCTTCGAGCGTGTTGACGCCAAGGCCCTTCGCGATGGTCGACAGCGCCTGATCGGCAAGGTCATGATCGAGCGTCAGCCCGCCGCCGAGAACGCGGCCGGGCGAAAACAGTCCGATCCGGACATAGGCGTCGGTGACGGTCGGTCGCGTTCCGCCGCGACCGTAGCAGGCGGGCCCCGGCGTCGCGCCGGCGCTCTGCGGGCCGACCTTCAGCACGCCCGACGCGTCAAGCCATGCGATAGAGCCGCCGCCAGCGCCGATCGAGGAAATGTCGACGGTCGGCATGATCACGGGAAAATCGCCGACCTGGCTCTCGGTCGAGTAGAGAACATCGCCGTCGACGATAGCGACGTCGACGCTGGTGCCGCCCATGTCGAAGCCGACGATTCGGCGCTCGCCGGCGATGCGTCCGACCTGCAACGCGCCCATGGCGCCGGATGCGGGCCCGGACAGCAATGTCTCCACCGGCGCGTCGGCGGCCGAAGCCGCGGTCATGACGCCGCCGTTGGATTTCGTGGTCAGCAACGGCGCGGAGACGCCGACAGCCGCCATGCCGCGCTGCAGCCGCTCGAAATAACGTCTCAATCGTCCGCCGATATAGGCGTTGATGACGGTGACGAGCGCGCGCTCATATTCCTTCTGCTGCG
The DNA here is from genome assembly GCA_001899525.1 of Rhizobiales bacterium 65-9. Classification (GTDB taxonomy): domain Bacteria; phylum Pseudomonadota; class Alphaproteobacteria; order Rhizobiales; family Beijerinckiaceae; genus Terrirubrum. The sequence goes on along the minus strand of MKVY01000016.1, from coordinate 25,123 downwards.
GCCAGATCTCGCAGGACGCGCAAATATAGAGGTCGGGAAACGCTGTCCGCAGATGCGCGAGCAGCGCGCGTTCATGGGCGTCGTTGCGATAGGAATGCATCAGACAGATCGCAAACGATTCGACGCCCTCGCCGATCAGCCGCCCCACCCCTTCGGCCGCTGCGTCCAGATCGATAGGCCGGAACACCGAGCCATCGACTTTCAGCCGCTCGTCGATTTCGCAGACATGCTGGCGCGCCACCAATGGCTTGATTTTCTCGACGTAGTAATTCGTCGGATCGGGCAGGCGCAGCCGTCCGATCTCCAGCAGGTCACGGAAGCCGCGCGTCACGAGCAGCCCCGTCGTCGCGCCGGCGCGCTCCAGAAGCGTGTTCAGGCCGAGCGTCGTGCCATGCACGAAATAGCCGATCGAAGCGGGATCGATGTCGTGCTTGTTGGCAAGCTCGGCGACCCCGTTGAGCACCGCCTGCGCAGGATCGCTTGGAACGGACGGCGTCTTGAACGAGAGCGTCTCCCCGGTCGCCTCATCCATGAGCGCCAGATCGGTGAAGGTGCCGCCGATATCGATGCCCAGCCGGTAGCGGGCGTTTCTGTTCGCCATAGTCATGATGCGCGCCCGCCGAGAAGCAGCCTGAGCGACCCGCGGCCGGTGGCGGCGAGGCCCACGCCGAGGAGCAGGAAGGAGACGCCGATCAGCAACGCGGAGAGCGCCGCAATCGTCGGATCCTGGTACTGGTCGAGATAAAGATACATTTCGATCGGCAGCGTGTTGACCGCGGGCTTGGTGAGAAAGATCGTGGTTTCGACTTCGTCGAAAGACGTGATGAACGCGAACAGCCCGGCGATGATCAGGCCGGACCGCATCTGCGGCAGGACGACGCGCAGGAACGCGCCGACGGGGGAGGCGCCGAGATCGCGCGCGGCCTCTTCCAGCGCCGGATCGATTTCGCCCAGATTGGCGGCGAGCACCGTCGTGACGAAAGGCAGCATCAGAACCGCGTGACCGAGCACGATCCCGGTCATGGAGCCATAGAGGCCGGAGCGCGAAGCGATGAACAGCACGAACAGGGCGAATCCGATGGCGACGCGCGGAACCACCAGCGGGCCCATCAGAATGGCGCGCACCGCCGACGCGCCGCGGAAATGAAAGCGCGCGAGCGCGTAAGCGGCCGGCGTTCCAAGGACAAGCACGAGCGCTGTCGACAGGACGCCGGCGATGACGGAATTGACCATGCCGCGCTGGAACTGCGGCGAAGCCAGCGCTTTCGCGTACCAGGATGTCGTCAGCCCGGTTGGCGGCCAGATGTTGAACGGGCTCGCATTGAAGGAGTTGACGACGACGATGACGATCGGCGCCGCCATGAAGACCAGCACGCAGAGCAGGCCCGCGCGCAACAGCGCGACGCCAATGCGGGATTCCCCGGCCGCCGTCACCCTGCTCTCTTCGCGAAGGTCGAGCGGTTGAATCGCTCGAGGATCAGCAGCGCGCCGACAGCGATCGCCAACAGGATCAGGGCCTGCACGGCGGCGAGGCCCCACTGAACGTTGCCGATGTTCTCGTAGACAAGGCGCGACAGGACGAGCACGCGGCCGCCGCCGAGAACGGACGGCGTCACGAACGCGCTGACCGCGAGCGCGAACACGATCTCGGCGGCGACGATGACGCCCGGCAGGCTGAGAGGAAACGTCACTTTCCAGACGATGGCCGCGGGGCCGGCGCCGAGATCGGCCGCCGCCTCGCGGTAGATCGGCGGAATCTGCAACAGCGCGCCGATGATGGGCAGCACGGCGAAAGGCAACAGGATATGCACGAGCGCGATGACGACGCCGGTCTCGTTGTAGATGAGACGATAGGGACCAAGGCCGAATGGGCTCGCTGCGAGCAGAGAATTGACGAACCCGCGATCGGCCAGCAGCAGCAGCCAGCCGTAGGACCGCACGACCACGCTCATCAGCAGCGGCGAGAAGAGGATCACATACGCGATCGCGCTCAGCAGCGGATTCCGGATGCGCAGGATGGCGCAGGCGGTCGGATAGGCGACGAGCAGGGTGATGAGCGTGACGGAAGCCGCCAGCCTCAGACTTGTGGCGATCACGCTCCAGGAATAGCCGTCGCTGAGAAAATTCCGCCAGATCGTCAGATCCGGGCCGACTCCGTTGGGGCCGTAATCGACGCTGTAGGCGGCGAGAATCACGAGGCTCGCGACGAACGGCGCCATGACGACCAGCGCGCTCGGCGCAAGCAGCAGCAGCGGTTTCGTATTCGTGGAGGCGCTCACTTCGCCGTTCCCGCGCCGTCCGCGGCAACCGTTACGGCGGCGTCCGGCAGCCATGTCGCATCAACGCGCGCGCCGACCGGCAGCGGCGCGGCTTCGCCCGTCGCCTGCGCAAGGAGCGTGAGCCCCCTGCCCTGCAGCCGGTAGTTAACCGACGCGCCCATGAAGGTCGCATCGGCAATCACAAGAGCATCGGAGCCGTCGTCCCTCGCCTTCGTCAGCCTGATCTGTTCCGGGCGGAGCGACACAGTCGCCGGCGCGCCGACTGTTGCGCCGGCATGCGCATCGGCGACAAACCGAAGCCCGCCGGCCTCGATGCGCAATTTCCCGTCCTCTATGGCGTCGATGCGCCCGTCGATGAGATTCGTCTGGCCGATGAACGATGCGACGAAGCGCGTCGCGGGGCGCAGATAGAGATCGGCCGGCGCGCCCACCTGCTCAAGCCGGCCGGCGTTCATGACGCCGATGCGATCCGACATCGCCATGGCTTCGGCCTGGTTGTGCGTCACATAGACGAAAGTCATCTCCAGCGCGCGCTGGATTTGTCGCAGCTCTTCCTGAAGATGAGTCTGCAGTTTCAGGTCGAGCGCGCCGAGCGGCTCGTCGAGGAGGAGGACCGCCGGTTCATTCACGACCGCGCGCGCGATGGCGACGCGCTGCTGCTGGCCGCCTGACAGCGAGGCGACCGAGCGCGTTTCGAAGCCGGAGAGCCGGACGATGTCGAGCATCTCGGCCACGCGCCGGCGGATCTCCGGCGCCGGCGTCTTTCGCAGCTTCAGACCGAAGGCGATGTTGTCGAAGACGTCGAGATGCGGAAACAGCGCGAGCTTCTGGAAGACGAGATTGGTCGGGCGCCGTTCAATCGGCACGCCAGCCATATCGACGCCGCGAATGGAGATGGAGCCGCCGGTCGGCGCCTCCAGCCCCGCGATCATCCGCAGCGTGGTGGTCTTGCCGCAGCCCGATGGTCCGAGCAGCGAAAAGAACTCGCCGCGCCGGATCGCAAGATCGACTCCGCGCACCACGGCGTCGCCGGCGAAGGATTTCTCGACGCGGGAGAGAACGACGTCCGGCTGCATCGTCAACGCAGAAGCGCTCGGCCGACGATCACTTCAGATTCGCCTTGACCCGCTTGTTCCACATGTCGCTCCAGGCCGGAGTCTTGTCGGCGATCTTGCCATAATCAAGATTGATCGCGCCGGAGAGAGCCGCCGGCTGGATCGACGGATCCTTCGCGAGATCGTCGGGAAGCTTGAGATTCTTCATCAGCGGCAGAACGGCCGCCGTTCGGCAATAGTCGAGCACCGCTTCCGGCGTCAGCGACAGATTGATGAGCTCCTGGCTCGCCTTGCGCTGTTCGGGCGTCGAGCCGCGCACGAGCTGAAAGCCTTCCGGGAAGGTGACCTGGCCTTCCTTCGGCACCGCGTAGCCGATCGGCGCGCCCTGCGCAGCCCATGGCAGCGCCACGCCGCGGAAATAAGGCGCAAGCCAGACCTCGCCGCTGACGAGAAGCTGCTGCAACTGCGAGTTCGACGTATACAATGAATGGAACTGGCCGGCTTTCGCGGCGTCCTCGTAAATCTTCATCGCCGGTTCGATATTGTCTTCGCCGCCGCCATTGACGCGCGCAGTCGCCACCAACCCGTTGCCTGCCCAGTAATAATCGAACAACGCGACGCGGCCCTTGTATTTCGGATCGAAAAGATCGGTCCACGATGTCGGAGGCGTCTTGATCTTCTCGGTGTTGTAGACGAGGCCGCACACGTCCATGCAGAAGAACGCGCCCATTTCGTCAGGCTGCCGATAGGCGTCCAGAATATTCGTCACGTTGGGGACGACGGCCTTGTCGAGCGGCAGCCACACATTGGCGGCGCGGCCTTTCGCGGTCGCGTCAAGATTGAAAAAGCCGAAATTGACCAGCGGCTCATTGGGATTGATGTCGAGCGACGCCTTGATCTTGGGATAGGTCGCGGCGTTCGTGCCCGAGATGATCTCGATCTGCACGTTCGGATTGGCTTTCATATAGTCGGCGGCCAGCCGGCGCGGCGTCGGCTCCTGGGCGCCGGTCCAGATGAACTGGGTGATCTTCACGCCGGGCGCGGCGGCGGCGGGGCCGCCTGCGAGAGCGACGCCGCCCAGGGCGGCGCCGGCGCGCAGCAGGCTGCGGCGATCGATGAGCGAACGATTTCTTTGCAGTATCGACATGGCTTGTTCCCCGCGGTTGATGTCAGTCAAACCATTGAGTTCGTCGCCTTCCGTCAGCCCATCCATTGACTGACGGGAGCGGCCGCCTCCTCAAGCGGCTGCGCGGCGATATCGACAAGGACGGGCCCACTGTGATCGGCGGCGGCGCGCAGCGTTTTGCCGAGATCGGCGGGATCGGAGACCTTGAACGCCTTCACGCCGTAGGCTTCGGCCACGCGCGCATGATCC
>MKVY01000016.1:16341-20398 GCA_001899525.1 Rhizobiales bacterium 65-9 | reverse complement strand
TTGGCGATGACGATCATCATCACCGGAATGTCGTGGCGAACGATGGTCTCGATCTCGCCGACCGTGAAGCCGAAGCTGCCGTCGCCCATGATCGCGACGCTGCGCGTCGCCGGACGTCCGAAGGAAGCGCCGATGGCGCCGGCGAGAGCATAGCCGAGCGCGCCATGGGCGCGGTTGGTGATGAAATAGCGGCCCGCTTCGAGAATCTCGTAGTACGCCGACACATAGGGACAGGGCGTGCCGGGGTCGGCGACGATCACCGCGTCGCGCGGCAGAACGGCGTTGAGCTCGCGGATGATGCGCTCAGGCCTGATGGGGGCTTCGTCGCTGAACGCGTTGAGCTCGAATGCGCGGCGCTTGTCGGCGCGCGCTTTCGCGACGATGGCGCGGCCATTTCCCGCCGCGCGTGGGGACGCGCCGACCGACAACGCCTTTTCCAGCATCTGCAGGGTCAGCTTCGCATCGCCGACGAGTCCGTACGCGGTCGGATAGTTGGCCGCGATCACCATCGGGTCGGCGTCGATATGCACGATCGGAATCGTCGTCGCCGGCGCGCGCCAGTGCTCGGTCGAGGTCGAACCCGCGCGGCAGCCGACGAAGACGACGAGGTCGGCGCCGTCCACCACCGCGCGCGTCGCCGGCACGCCGCCGTTGGAGCCGACGACCCCGGCGCAGAGCGGATGATCCTCCGCGAGGCTGCCCTTGCCGCTGACGGTGGTGCAGACCGGCGCGCCGAGCAGCAGCGCGATGCGGGATAATTCCTCCATCGCGTCGGCGATGACGACGCCGCCGCCGCAGATGAAGACCGGATTGCGCGCGGCGAGGATCGCCTTCGCCGCGGCCTCGACAGCGGACGTTTCCGGCTGGACGCGCCAGGCCGGCGCGCTTCCATGTTCCGGCTGCGCCCACATCTCGGCTCCAACCGGCTGCTTCATGATGTCGTACGGAACGCCGAGATGGGCCGCGCCCGGCTTGCCCGTGGTCATCGCCTTGAAGGCTGCCCGCAGCGAGCCGGGAATCTCGTCCGCGCGGTCGAGCGTCCGGTTCCACTTCGTCAGCGGCCTGAAGAGCGCGGTCTGATCAAGCTCGGTCAGCGGATAGCGGCCGCGCGAGGTCACCGACACGTCGGAGGTGATCGCCAGCACCGGCGAGGAGGATTCGTTCGCCTCCACCACGCCCGGCAGGATGTAGGTCGCGCCGCCGCCGCTCGGGCCTTCACACACGCCGACCTTGCCCGTCACCCGGGCGTAGGCGTCGGCCATATAGGCGGCGCAGCGCTCGTCGCGCGTGAGCACATGGGTCATGCCGTGATCCAGCCGGGCAAGCGCGTCGTAGAAAGGCAGGCTGGTGTCGCCGCACAGCCCGAAGATGTGCCGCACGCCATAGGCCTGCAATCCCCGCACCAGCGCTTCCGCGCCCGTCATCTCATTCACGGCGGCACTCCGATCTGTATAATGATCATTATACAGATTTTTATCCGGCGAAAGGACTATTTTTGGGCGTCCTGTGGGTGCTGAAACGCAGGCGATGAACCGCGGCGCGATCCCGCGAGCGAGCCAAGCGCCGCTGGGTAGTGAAGCTTCGGCCGGATCGCCCTGGCGCAGGCGGCGCCTTCCGGCATCGCCTTGCCGTCCTTGACGAAAGGGATGGCTTCAGGCCCGGGGCTTCAGGCAACAGGCGCGCGGTCGAATCCGCTCGCCGCTCGCCTTTTGCTCCATCGCGTAAGCGATCCAGCCCACGGAGCGTCCGGTGGCGAACATCGCCTCGGCGCCGCCGGGGGGTAAATCATATGCTTCTTCGACGATCACTGGAATGCGCCCCTCGGAGCGGACATGATCAGGCTGCGTCTTTGACCATGAGCTGGGCGTGTTGATTCTTAAACTGCTGCGAGCTGAGATATCCGATCGCTGACGGCGGTCGCGATGTCGGCGGCTGCGATGTGGTCAAGCGCTACGCCCAGGGCTGTTTGAAGGACCATGTGGCGTCTGCGGCGGACGCCTATGCGCCGCAGACGCTCACAAGGTCCGCCAACAGCTGTATGCGCCCACTCAATGCACAACAGGCCGCGCTGTCGGAAGAGCGGTTGGCGAAAACCAACGCGCGCAAGAAGCCGAGGCGGCTCGCTCTGGGCGCAAGCCGGAGACCCGTTCAATTCTGGCTGCACAGATGAATCGGGAGGCAGGACGCGATCAAGATCCGTCGTCGATATTCAGACGACGGGAGCTTCATCCGTCAAATCATCACATTTCCGGCCGGGAACGAACCTCCGTCAATCGAGCCCGAGCTTGGCGCGGAGAGTGGAAAGGTCTTCGGCAAGCTTGTTGACCGCCGCCGCGAGCACCTTTCGATCGGCTTCGGAGAGCTTTTCATAGGAAACATAGCCTTCTCCCTCCTTGTATTTTGAAAGCGTGGCGTTGATCCGGTTGAAGTTGTCGTCGACGCCCTTGAGGAAATCCTCCTCTTTCTGGGCGATCAGCGGGCGCACAAGCTCAACGATCTTGTAAGCTCCATCGAAATTGCCGCGGAAGTCCCATAGATCGGTATGGCTGTAACGGTCTTCCTCGCCGGAAATCTTCGTGGCCGCCACCTCCTCCATTAAAGCCGCCGCTCCGCCGACGACCTTTTCCGGCGGGAGCGGCAGATCGACGATACGCTTGCGCAGTTCCGTCACGTCGTTGAGGAGTTTGTCAGCGAATGAATTCAATCCGTCGGTTGAGTTCTTGGTCCAGAGGCCGAACTCGATCCGATGAAATCCCGTGAAGCTGGGATCGGCTTCAGCCTTCTCATGATCGTCCGCCCGCGAATCGATGGCCGAATCGAGATCGCTGAAAAGCTCGGCGATGGGCTCTATCGCCTCATAGCTCTGGCGCGTTGGAGCGAACAGGGCTTTCGCCCTTGCGACGTCGCCCGCCTTGACCGCGCCTGTGAAGGCTTTCGTATCCTCGACCAGCTTGTCGAGTTTCTCCGAGACATAGATCTTGTAGTCGGAGATCGGTCCGACGAGATCGAGTGTCACGGTCTCGGCGCGGGCGAGGCCGGCCGAAATCAGGGCGGCGGCCAGCGCGGTCAAAAAGCGCATCGACTTCATACATTTCTCCTTCCGGTCAGCTAATGTGATGTTCTCGACGAGCCTTCGCGAACGGCGGCGATCAGCGCGCTACCGAGATAGTCGGACACGTCGCGCGCGCCCGGCAAGGCGAAGAAATATCCGCCGCCCACAGGCTTGATATATTCTTCGAGCGGCTCTCCGTTGAGCCTGTTCTGAATGGCGATAAACCCCTTTTCGAGGTCGGCCTGATAGCAGATGAACAGAAGTCCCTGATCCAGTTGGCCGGCGTTCGTCACTCCGTTCGAGTAGTTGAACGGCCGCCGCAGGATCAGGCTTTCCTTATCGCCTCCTGAGCGAGGGTTGGCGAGCCGGATATGCGCGTCGAGCGTCGTGAGCTTGCCAAGCGGATCGGACGCATAATCGGGAACGGCGAATTCGCCCGCATCAGGCTTGTCGAGAGGCGCTCCGGACATTTTCGCGCGGCCCATGATGCGCTCTTGCTCGCGCAGCGGAGTACGATCCCAACGCTCGACAAAATTGCGGATGATGCGGACGACCTGATAGGAGCCGCCCGTCGCCCATCGCGGTTCGTCGCGGGCGGGCCCGACCCATACAAGCCGGTCCATGAGGTCCAGATCACTGGCGTCGGGATTGGCGGACCCGTCGCGAAATCCGAGAAAGTTTCGTGCGCTCTCGGCCGGGGCTCCGGAGCCAGGCGCAAGAACCGGAACGTCGCCCTCCTGCTTCCATTTCAGCACCAATTGATCGGAACAATGTTTGATGATGTCGCGCAACGCGTGAAGAGCGGCGTCGCGGGTGTTGGCGCAGATCTGCAGCGCGAGATCGCCGTGGCAAATCCGCCGATTGAGCGCATCATTGGGGAAGCGCGCCATCCGCGACAATCGCCTAGGCTTGTGCGCCGTCAGCCAGGGCCGATCGTCGAAAAGCGATGCGCCAAGTGAAAGCGTGACGGTCAGGGCGTCTGGCCTGATGATTGGGCCGAGGAGC
>MKVY01000016.1:0-16326 GCA_001899525.1 Rhizobiales bacterium 65-9 | reverse complement strand
ATGCGGCGCGCTCCGTGAGACGCCGAAACAGCCGCTCGAGCCCGTCGATCGACTCGGCGACCACGTCGAAGCTCGCGATCATCCCGTTGGCCGGACGCGCCGTCGTTACGCCCGCCTGACGGACGCCGTAGAAAGGCGTCCGATCACTGGCGGTTACGGCGTCGGCGACGGGAGCGTCGGTCACCCGCCCACGCGGCTCCGGCCTTTCCGAATCCGCGTTGGCGGCCGCAGCTCTGGCGAAAGGACAGGCAGCCGCAAAGCCCAGCGCTTTCAGGAAAACCCTGCGCCCATGGTTGTTTCCGACGCTCCCGCCGGCCTCTGAATGGCGCGACCTTGACCTCATCGATCTATCATTCCGGTCCAAGCAAAACGCCGAGCTTTGCGACAGCCTCGGCAAAGGCGCGAAAGTCGCCGGCGAGTTTGTCCCGCGTCGGCGATCCGACTTCATCATAAGCGGGATATCCGCCCGCTCTCTTGAGGCTTTCCAATCCGCTGGCCGCGACGCTCCGTCGTTCCTGGACGAGAGCAAGCGCGGGCGCGGCGAGGCCTTGGAGAACGGGAGAAAGGAGATCGAGCGCCTTTCCCATCCCCTGCAGCGAAGCCTCGAACTCGACAAGTTCGTTGCGCGCGTACGGACTTTCTCCCTTCACGATCTGGCTCTCGGCAAAAAGACGCGCCTGCCGCTCCACGCTCGAGCAAATATCCCCGGGCGACAGTCTCAGAGCCCGTATGCGGGCGCCCAGCGCGGCGACATCGGCGGCGAGCGCGTCGGCGACCGGCTGAAGCCCATCCAGAGAGCGCTTCGCAAACAACGCACGCTCGATGCGATGAAACCCCGAGAACGCTGGATCGTCCTCGCGCTTCTCAAGATAGTCCGCAACGGGATCAATTCTGTTCTTGAGATCGGAGAAGCGTCCGGCCACGATGTCCATGCGTCGATATGGCAGGCGCGTCGCCACATATCGCAGACGCGCCTCGTCGATGTCCCCCGCGCGGATGGCGGCGGCCAGCCGCGCAGCCTCCTTGATCAGGGTCGAGGATTGCTGAACGAGATAGACGCGATATTCGGCGAGCGGCCCGATGAACGCTTTCAATGGAGGCTTCTGACGTTCAGCCTCGGATTCCGCCGACGCCTCGACGACAAGAGAGCCTCGGGGGTTGGACAACAGCCCGCAGGTGATCTCGTACCGGCCGGGCCTCAGGCGAGCGGTGAGAGCAGACCGGAAGCCCGGCGCGATATTTTCACGCTCCTCGACAACCATGACGCCGTCGAGAATCTCCCATTCCAGCGTTCGATTCGAGGCGTTGTAGATTTCGAACGCCACACGCCCGGCAGGCGCAACCAGGCTGTTAGGATCGCATGACTTCTCGCGCACCGTTACCCTATAAACCGGGCCGGCTGGCGAGCGGATCGCTGTCCGCGATGCATAGTAGAACAAGACGCCGCTGGCCACGGCGAGAAGAGCCGATCCAACAACAGCGAGCGGCATCAGCCGGGAGGGGCCGCCAGGAGCCGGAGCATTTCGGAACGTCGCTCTCATCGGCATCACGCGGGCGCCGCGATGGACGATCTCGCCGGATGCGGCCGCAGAAAAAGAAATAGAACCGTGGCCAGGAAGACGCCATAGACAATGGCTTCTCCGAGGGTCGGAGAGTCCTGATAGTTGAAGACGCCGGAAAGCAGCGCGCCGAGCGGACTCGACGTCGGCAAAACAGTGGTCAAATCATAAATGCGAGATTGGAGCAGGTTCCACAGGCCTGCTTCATGCAAATGACGCAGCGCGCCGGCCAGCAATCCCGCCGCGACGACCAGGATAAAAACGCCTGTCCATCGGAAAAAGCGTCGCAGATCGATGCGCGCGCCGCCATGATAGATGGCGAGGCCGAGCAGCATCGCAACCGCAAGTCCCGCCAGCGCGCTCAGCGCCGCCGTCGGACCGGCGCCCTGCTGGAAGATCGCTAGCAGAAAGAAAACCGACTCGAGCCCTTCCCGCGCGACGGCCAGAAAAGCCATGCTGATAAGCGCCCGGGCCACGCCGTGCGAACTCGCCAGGGCTTCGTCGACGCCGCGTCGGATCTCGCTGCTCATGGCATGGCCGGCCCGGCGCATCCAGAACGCCATGGCGGTCAGCATGGCGGCGGCCGCCGCTCCAATCATCGCTTCGAAAAGTTCCTGCGCCTTTTGAGGAAACTCCGCGCTCGCGAACTGTAGCAGCGCTCCGACGAGCAGCGACAACGCAATGGCGAGGAATGTCCCCACCCATATGGCCGGCAGCCACGCGCGCAAACCCGCCCGTTGCAGATAGCTCGCGATTACGCCGACAATCAGTGCCGCCTCAAGCCCCTCGCGGAGCATGATAAGAAAAGGAGCAAGCGCCATGACAATGTTCTACACCAGAAGAACACTTGAACGCGAGCGAATTCAACTCTTTAGATGAATTCCAATGAATAGAGGAGGCGTGCGCTAAACCGTTGTCCGCGTGGCGGCTCCTCAGCCAAAGCGGCGCATGGAAGGAAACGCCAAGCACGCTCGCTATCTTGCTGTGGATCAAAGATGACTTTCCTGTTGCAGCGATCGCCTGATCGTCATGTTGATGTCGGCCGCTCCTGCGGGCGACGATGCCCGGGACTTCCAGAGTTGTGCGTGGTCTAGCTATCAAAGAGCGCAGTTCCATGACCGGTCCGGTCGACGCCTACTCGCTCTCGGCGTTCCTGTTTCAACGCGAGCGGCCGCGGGACACTCGCCCCCTCCAAGCTCGCGTCATTGGTCTCGCAAGAGCGCCGTTTGCGTTGGCCCCTTCATCGCATACGCGTCAGCGCGCTTATTCCACGCGGGATCACGCCTCGTGGCGCTCTCCTTCAACCTGACAGTCCTCCTGCTGGGACGCTCGAGCTTTATTACGGTCGCCTGCCGAAGACGACATCGTTATCGAACGTCTGCATCGACGACATTGAAGAGCGACAGGGACGCCTTTCATTCGGCGCTCACGCCCCGCGCCTCATCAGGCGCGGATTCCACTAATCGATATTCTCTGCCAGTGCAGCCGGATCGCTCGCGGCTCAGGCCGCCTTCTCCAGATCGGCTCCGGCGATTTCGGCCAGCGCCTTCGTCGCCGCCACGCATTCAGCGGCGGCGTACCAATAGCGCTCCTTGAGTTCGACGTTGAACACGCACCCAGCAGGGAAGCGGCATTCGGTCATGAGAGCCTCCCACGGGATCGCGCCCCAGCCGACGGGCAGATGCAGGTCGGAATGGCCATAGGCGACACGCTCGCCATCCGTGAACATCCAGATATCGTCCTGGCCGCCGAAATTGTCGTGCAGATGAAGATGCTTCGCGTAGGGCGCGAGCGCCTTCGCTTCGGCGAGGAAATCGCCGCCGCTGAAATTCTGTTGCAGATAGGCGTGGCCGAAATCGAGCGTGGCGACCACATGGCTGTGATTGATCGCCCTCAGCTCGCGCGCCAGCCGCGACGGCGAGGATGAATGGACCTTCCCTTCATAACCGCCGAACAGATTTTCCACGCAGAGATAAAGGCCGCGCTCCTTCGCCGCGTCGCCAGCTTTCGCGATCCAGTCGCGCTGGCGGCCATAAGCCGATTCGAGGCCGGCGGATTGCTGCACGGGATTCAGCCCGCTGTGCAGGACGTAGTGGATCGCGCCGGCTTCGGCGGAGACGTCAAGCGACGCCATGAGCACGTCGTAATGGCGTTGAAGCCGGAACGAATCGTCCATGAAGTTGATCGCGAGCGGGCCGTGCGAGGTGTAGACGACGTTGCGGCCGGCGCAGGCTTTCAAGAGCGCGTCGAGCTGCGGGCGGCGAATCCTGCCGCCGATGACGATGTCCATGTCATAGATCGGCAGTTCGATCGTCTCGACGCCGAGCGCCTCGATCATGTCGAGCTCGGCGCCGAAGTCGGAAAGATCGCGCCGGCGGACATGGGCCGACAGGCCGGTTCCGATGATGTTTTTCTGGGCCATGATGGCGCCTCCGAAGTATCGGGCGAAGCCCGGGTCTGAAAGCTGAAATCAACGCAGGGTCGGATCGAGCCGGTCGCGCAGCCAGTCGCCGACGATGCTGACCGCGAGCGTGGTGAAGACGATCACGCCGGCCGGCGCGAGCAGGATCCATGGCGCGCGCGCGAGATATTCGCGGCCGTAACCCACCATGTTGCCGAGGCTGGTCATCGGCGGCTGGATGCCGAGGCCGAGGAACGAAAGGCCGCTCTCCAGCAGGATGACTTCAGGAAACACCAGCGTCATTGAGACGATGAGCGTGGACGCGATATTCGGCAAGATGTGGCGCAGGTAAACGCGCGTCGGCCTCGCGCCGAGCTGGCGCACTGCGCCCGCATAGCCCTGCGCGGTCGCGGCGATGGCGAGCCCGCGGGATATGCGCGCATAACGCTCCCAGCCGTAAAATCCCATCAGTCCGATGAAGAGCGGCAGCGAATTGCCGAAGAAGGCGAGCAACGCCAGCGCCATGATCAGGAAGGGCATGCTGGCTTGAAAATCGGCCAGCAGCATCACCGCCTGTTCGACGAGCCCGCGAAAATGCGCGGCGAGGAATCCCAGCGTCGTGCCCAGCGTCGCCGAAATCGCCGTCGCGCCGAAGGCGATCAGCAATGAAATCCGGATCGACATGAGAAGGCGGGACAGCACGTCGCGGCCGAGTTCGTCGGTGCCGAGCCAATGCGCCGGATGTCCTGGCAGGCTGAGACGGCTGCGCAAATCCATCGCCGTGATATTGTAGGGCGCGATGATCGTCGCGAGAAGCGCAATCGCGATCATCGCGCCGATCCAGGTCAGCGCGAGCGCGACCATCAGCGGAATGCGCGCCCGGCGCGGTTCTGATTCGTCGATGTCGCGTGAGGTTTCGACGGCGAGAGTCATCGTCAGTGGCCTCCCGCCGTGGCGGCCGTGCGCACCCGCGGATCGATCATCCCATAGGCAAGATCGACGATGAAATTCGAGATCACCATGGTGAAGGCGACCAGCATCAGGACGCATTGTACAACCGCGAGATCGCGATTGGCGACGCCGACCACCAGAAGGCACCCGACTCCCGGCCATGAGAAAACGCTTTCGACGACGACGGCGCCGGCGATCAGCGAGCCCACCATGAAACCGAGAATGGTGACGGTCGGAATCGCCGCGTTCGGCAACGCATGACCGCGAACGACCGCGCTCAAGGCGACGCCCTTCGCGCTGGCGGACAGGGGGGGATTCGAACCCCCGATAGAGTTGCCCCTATGCCGCATTTCGAGTGCGGTGCATTCAACCGCTCTGCCACCTCTCCGCGGTCCGAGGTTTGAGCGGACGCGGGTGCATACAGACCCTGCGAGGCTCATGCAAGCCGCCTGGAGGGACGCGCCGCGCCGATCCCGCCACAGCGCGGCTGGGCCGAAACAGGATGGTCCCCGCCCATGGCGCTCCGTTCTTGCCGATTCAGACGGCCGCTGCTAATCGCGGGCCGTTGGGTCGTCGTCTAACGGTAGGACTCGGGTTTTTGGTACCCGCTATCCAGGTTCGAATCCTGGCGACCCAGCCAGACGCCGCCGTTGATCATCCCCCCCAAGCGACATGCCGTTTTGCGGGAGGAGCAGGGGATCGCTCGACAATCGGCGGCGAGCCGCTCGCACGACAGCTTGAAAACCCGCGGCCGATACCTCCGGCGCGGTCTGGGCGGCCGACAATCGCCGGGCGGCCGGAGCGCCTGAACCGCCGCGCCCGCAAAACGGGCCTCACATACGCCAGATGGACATGTTCGCGGGCGCTCCGTCGCGCGGCAGAATGGCCTTCACGTCCATCACCAGGCCGCCGGCGGGGCCGAGCCGCTTCGCCACCAGATCCCAGCCGCCGCTTTTATATTCGTCGTGGCCCACCGCGAGGATCACGGCGTCCGCCGGCGGCATGCGGTCGATCGGCGTCAAGGCGACGCCATATTCGTGATCGCACTCGGCCGGATCGGCCAGAGGATCGGCGATCACGACATTGACGCCGAACGCCTTCAGCTCGTTGACGATGTCGATCACCTTGGAATTGCGGATGTCCGGCACGTTCTCCTTGAAGGTCACGCCCAGAACAGCGACGGTTCGCGCGCCAGCCGCGCCGCCGCCGTTCAGAAGCCGCTTGATGCATTCGCGCGCGATCCACTCGCCCATCTGGTCGTTCACGCGCCGTCCCGAGAGAATCACCTGCGGATAATAGCCGGCGCGCTCGGCGCGATGGGTGAGGTAGTACGGATCGACGCCGATGCAGTGGCCGCCGACCAGTCCCGGCGTGAAGCGCAGGAAATTCCATTTCGTGCCGGCCGCCGCCAGCACGTCGGTGGTGTCGACGCCGAGCCGCTGGAAGATCAGCGCCAGTTCGTTGATCAGCGCGATGTTGACGTCGCGCTGCGTGTTCTCGATCACCTTCGCGGCTTCCGCCACCTTGATCGAGGACGCGCGATGGACGCCCGCCTTCACCACCGCGCCATAGACGGAGGCGACTGTGTCGAGCGTTTTCTCGTCCTGGCCCGACACGACCTTGGTGATGCTCTCGAAGCGATGCTGGCGATCACCCGGATTGATGCGCTCGGGGCTGTATCCGACGAAGAAATCCGTTCCGCACGCCAGTCCGGACTCGCGCTCGAGAACGGGCACGCAGTCCTCTTCGGTGGCGCCGGGATAGACGGTCGATTCGTAGACGACGATGTCGCCTTTTTTCAGCGCGCCCCCCACCGTGCGGGACGCCGCCAGCACCATCGACATGTCGGGCCGGTTGCTGTCGTCGATCGGCGTGGGCACGGTGACGATGAAGAAGTCCGCGGCCTTCAGCGCCGCCGGATCGGCCGTCAGCGTCAAGTTCGCGGCGCGCAGGTCCTCGCTGGATTCCTCGCGCGTGCGATCATGAAGCCGGCCAAGCTCCTCGATTCTGGACATATCGATGTCGAAACCGACCGCGAGCAGCCCGGCCTTGCCGAACGCCACCGCGACCGGGAGCCCGACATAGCCCAGGCCAACGACCGCCACCCTGCGGTTGATCTTGGAGTCCGCCACCGTACTCGCCTCAGAACCGAATGCTCGGCGCCGGCATGTCCACTGGCCTTGCGAAAGTCAAGCAAAGCGCCGCGGCGGGCTTTCCCTTTGGCGATCAAGGGCGATTTTGAAGCGGTTTGTCGTGGCCGGGCTCTGTCGTCCGTCGGCGCCGCCCACCGGGCTGGCCGGGGCCGCCGGAATCTCCTATAGGAGCCGTTTCCTCAACCCGACCGTTCGATGTCTCTTTCCAACTCCAGTCAGCGTCGCGCGCTTGTCACCGGCGGCGCCGGCTTTATCGGTTTCCACGTCGCGAAGCGCCTGCTCGCGGACGACTGGATCGTCGCCAGCGTCGACGGCATGACGCCCTATTACGATCCGCGCCTGAAACAGCGCCGCCATGCGATCCTGAAGGACAGGTCGAACCGCTTCAGCGCGCATGAGATCATGCTCGAGGACAGCGGATCCCTCGCGCGCGCGTTCGAGGAGGCGCGGCCCGACGTGGTCATCCACCTCGCGGCGCAGGCCGGCGTGCGCTACAGCCTCGAGAATCCGCGCGCCTATATCGACGCGAACATCGTCGGCACCTTCAACGTCATGGAGCTGGTGCGCGAGCGCAAGCCGCAGCATTTCCTGCTCGCCTCGACCAGTTCGGTCTATGGCGCGAACCCGGTCATGCCGTTCGCCGAGACCGATCGCGCCGATCATCCACTGACGCTCTACGCCGCGACCAAGAAAGCGACGGAGGCGATGACGCACTCCTACGCGCATCTGTGGAATCTGCCGACCACCGTGTTCCGCTTCTTCACGGTCTATGGACCGTGGGGACGGCCGGACATGGCGCTGTTCAAGTTCGTGAAGGCCATTCTCGCCGGCGAGCCGATCGATGTTTACGGCGAAGGCCGCATGCAGCGCGACTTCACCTATATCGACGATCTGGTCGAAGGCATCGTGCGTCTCGTCGACACGCCGCCGTCGCTGGACAAAAGGCTCGCGCGCGATTCCCTGTCGCCCGCCGCGCCCCACCGCGTCGTCAACATCGGCGGCGGCCAGCCCGTCGAGCTGATGGCCTTCATCCGCGTGATCGAAGATACGCTAGGAAAGAAGGCGGTTCTCAACCTGATGCCGATGCAGCCCGGCGACGTACGCGCCACCGAGGCGGACGCGGCGCTGATGCAGGCCCTGACGGGGTTCAAGCCGGCCATTCCCGTCGAGCAGGGCGTGAAAGCCTTCGTGGACTGGTATCTGTCCTATTACGGACGCCAATCATGAGCCGGCTCCGCCTGGCCGCGACAAAGGAACGAGGCTGCCCGCGGCATGCCGCGCCCGTCCTGAAAACGCCTCATCAGACTGTATGGGATGTTTTCCGCTGCACCCCGGCGCGGTTCGAGGCGGACTGACATCATGTGCGGCATCGTCGGACTTCTCAACAAGCCGGGCCGCGCGCCGCAGGCGCGCGACATCGAGCGGATGAAAGCCGCCATTCGTCATCGCGGCCCGGACGCCGAGGGGACATTCGTCGATGCGGAGGCGGGCGTCGGTCTCGGCCATCTCCGCCTTGCGATCGTCGACCTGTCGGAAGCGGGAAAGCAGCCGATGCGCTCGGCCTCGGGACGCTTCGTGATCGTCCTGAACGGCGAGATCTACAATTTCCGCGACATCCGGCGCGCGCTTGACGCGGAGCGCGTCACGCAATGGCGCGGATCGTCCGACACCGAGGTCCTGCTCGCCGCGATCGAGGCGTGGGGACTGGAGGCGGCGCTGAAGCGGTGCGAAGGCATGTTCGCCTTCGCGCTGTGGGATCAGCGCGAACGCGAACTGTCGCTGGCGCGCGATCGTTTCGGCGAGAAGCCGCTCTTCGTCGGCCGCACGCCGGAAGGCCTCGCCTTCGCGTCGCAGCTCGCGGGCGTGCTTACCGCGCCCGGTTTTTCCGGCGACGGCGACCCGGAGGCGATCGACCAGTTTCTCGCGCTGAGCTACATTCCCGAGCCGCGCACGCCGTTCAGAAACGTCTGGAAGCTGCCCGCCGGCGCTTTCGCCCGGATGCGTCCGGGCGATGTCGAGCTGTCGCCGGTGTTCTACTGGCGCGCGTCCGACGCTGCGTTGACGGCGCATCGCGAAAGTCTCGCCGCGCGCGCGCGCGAAGCCGACATCATCGCGCAGATCGAACAGCGCCTGCAGACCGTCATCGCCAACCAGATGCTCGCCGACGTGCCGCTCGGCGCGTTTCTGTCCGGCGGGCTCGATTCCTCGCTTGTCGTCGCGCTCATGCAGCAAGCCTCGGCGGTCCCCGTCAAAACCTACACGATCGGATTCGCGGAGAAGGAGTTTGACGAATCCTCCTACGCGAAGGCTGTCGCCGCGCATCTCGGGACGGACCACACCGAAGTGATCCTGTCGGCTCAGGACGCGCTCGATCTCGTTCCAGAACTGCCCACGATCTATGACGAGCCCTTCGCGGACTCCTCGCAATTGCCGACCTACCTCGTATCGAGGGTCGCGCGCCAATCGGTGACGGTGGCGCTCACGGGCGACGCCGGCGATGAGATCTTCGGCGGCTACAACCGCCATATGATCGCGGCGCGCTTCGGCAGGCATCTCACGGCGACGCCGCATGCGCTGCGCTCGCTCGCCGGCTCCGCCATGCGCTCGCTCGCCGGCTCGAAGCTGATGGAGGCCGGCGCGCGCGCCGCCGGACTCGACAAGCGCGTCCGCTCGCTTGGCGAGAAAACCGCCAAGCTGTCGGCGATGCTGGAGCAGAAGGACGAAATTTCGTTTTATGCCTCGCTCATCAGGCGCGACAACAATCTCACCGAAGCGAACGTTCTCCCGCCGCAAACGCTGAAGCTGCAGGAGCGCGCGAAAGCGGCCGGCTTCACCATGGCCGAGAGCATGATGCTGCTCGACGTTCTCGGCTATCTCCCCGGCGACGTCCTGACGAAGGTCGACCGCGCCTCGATGGCCGTCGCGCTCGAGACGCGCGTTCCGTTCCTCGATCACAAGCTGTTTGAGTTGACGTGGCGCCTGCCGATCGGCGCGAAGATCAGGAATGGCGCGACGAAACAGGTGATCCGCACGCTGCTTGAGAAGCATGCGCCGCGGCATCTGTTCGAGCGGCCGAAAGCTGGCTTCGGCGTTCCGATCTCGCAATGGCTTCGCGGCCCGCTCCGCCCCTGGCTGATGGATCTGGTGTCGAGTTTCAAGCGCGAGGAGACGCGCCATGCGCGCGCGGCCGACGAAGCCGTGGCGGCGCTGAACGCGGGCGACCGCACCATCCATCATTTTCTCTGGAATATCGCGATGCTGGAGAGTTGGAAGCGCCGCTACCGGACGCCGGTCGCCGCCGCGGCGTGAACAGGTTCGCGTTTCTCGATTTATATCAATTCCAACATTGATCGAGCGTGGCGATATTGCGGCAAAGTTTGTTGACTGAATTCGTCATGTTTTATAGGTGAGCATCTCGGGCGACGAGATCGGCGCCCGCGAGCGCCAGCCAGCCGCCCCGTCTGCACGGAACGCCAGCCAGCCAAAACCCCGTTGGGCTGGGAGTTTTTTGCACAATGAAGCGGAGTTGCTTCGCGGCGCTGTTGGCGTCCGTGTCCGTTGCCGCATGCGCGGCGGGATCAATGCAGGCGTGGGCGCAGGAGGTTCCGCGCAGCGCGGGCCAGGAATTGAAAACCGACGAGACCTCGGAGATCTCGGTCACCGCCACCCGCAACGCGACTCAGGTGCTCGATGCGCCGGCGACGGTGAATATCGTCACCCGCCAGCAGATGGATGAGCGCGGCACGCGCGACATACAGGACCTCGTGCGCTATCAGCCGGGCGTCAGCGTCGACCGCGTCACTTCAGGCACCGACCCTTGGCGCAATCTCGGCGGCTTCACCATTCGCGGCGTGAGCGCCAATCGCGTCCAGATACAGGTGGACGGCGCGCGCGTGCAGGAGCGCATCACTGACGGAACGCGCGATCTCGTCGATCTCACCAACATGAAGGCGGTGGAGATCCTGCGCGGTCCCGGCTCGGTGCTGTGGGGCGCCGACGCGCTCGGCGGCATCGTGGCGTTCCGCACGCTCGATCCGGACGATCTGCTGCTCGGCCGGCCGCAGGCCGCGCGGCTGACGGCGGCCTATGACAGCCTCGACCGCTCCTTTTCGAAGACCGCCATCGGCGCGTTGCAGTTCACGCCGACCCTGCAGGGCATCCTGCTGCTCAACAATCGCACGGCGCATGAGGCGAAACTGTCGAAGGCGCGCGCCGACGGCGGCATCTGGGGATGCCCCGTCACGCGCTTCCTGCCCTGCAACACGCTTGATCCGGTCGATTCCTCGGCCTGGAACGGCATGGCCAAATTCGTCTGGCGCCCGAGCGCGGACCAGGAATGGAAGCTGACCGGCGAATGGTATCGCAAGGACAGCACGGTCGATCAGCTCTACGACTACAACCAGGTGTCGGGCGGCATCCGCAACGGCAGCTATATTCGCGATCAGGTGCTCGAACGCCAGCGCATCGCGCTCTCGCATCGCTGGGACATCGGCTACAGTTTCCTCGATACGGTGAAGTGGAATCTGTCCTACTCGCCGCAGCGCCGCGCGCTCGACAGCACGCGCTATCAGAGGCTCGCCAGCGGGCAGAACCGCGAGACAAACGCCAGGGTGAATTTTCAGGAAAAGTTCCTTCAGGGCGACATCCAGTTCAACTCCCACTTCCAGCTCGGGCCGACGCAGCATTTCCTGACCTACGGCTTCCAGGGCGACCACACGACGACCGATTATTCGTCGCGCAGCCGGACCACCAATCTCGCGACAGGCGTCACGACGAGGACCGATGGCGGCGGCTTCAACTTCGCGAACGCGACGACGACGCGCGCCGATCTCTATCTGCAGGACGAGATCAAGATGTGGGGCGACCGCCTCACGATCACGCCCGGCGTGCGCTGGGCGAACTATCGGATCGAGCCGCGCACGCTCGCATCCTATGTCGTCGTTCCGGGCGCCGCGCCGCGCAACATCAGATCGAGCCGGCTGATCCCGCAGGTCGGCGGCCTCTTCAAGCTCGACGATCATTTCTCCATCTACGCCCGCTACGCCGAAGGCTTCAAGATGCCGACCGCGCAGCAGCTTTATGTCTCGCTGCCCAGCACCACCTTCGTGCTGATCCCGAATCCCGACCTCAAGCCGGAGAGCGTGAAGTCCTATGAGGCTGGCCTGCGCGGCCGGTTCGACTGGGGCTGGTTCTCGATCGGCGCCTTCCATGCGCAGTACAAGGACTTCATCGCCGAGCTGCAATCGCTCGGGTTCAGGGCGGACGGCGTCGAGAAAATCGGCTCGATCAACCTGTCGTCGGTGAAGCTGAGCGGCGTCGAGGCGGCGACAGAAGTCCGCATCGCCGAGAACTGGCTCGTCAACGCGGCGCTGTCCTATCAGTATGGCGAGCAGATCGCGACACCGGGCGCCGCGAAAACGCCCTTCAACGCCGCCCTGCCCTTCAACGGCGTGTTCGGCGTGAAGTGGTTCAAGCCGGACTGGAATTTCGACGCCGAACTCATCAGTCGGTTCACGGCCAGCATGACGCGCGTCACGCCTTCCACAAACTTCAAGCCGCCGGGTTATGTCGTGTTCGATGGCTTCGTGAACTGGAAGCCGTGGAGCAACGTCACCCTGCGCGGCGGCGTGATGAACATCCTCGACAAGCGCTACTTCCAGGCCGGCGCGGCGTCTTACGCGACCACCGCTGCGGCAAACGTGGCGACCGTCAACCCGATCGAACTGCAGACGGCCCCCGGCCGCACCTTCAAGGCCTCGCTGACGGTGGACTTCTGACGAACTGGTGAAACCGGAGATCAAGGTGACCAAGGAATCGAGTGCGCGCGAGCGGCTGTCCTGCACGGTGGAGGACGCGCTCCGCGCCGCGACGGCGATGGGCCGCGTGATGCTCACGGCCAATGCGCAGGGCGCGACGCATGAGCGCATCGGCGCGATCGAGGCTGTGTCATCGGAAGGACACGCGCTACGCCTCTCGGGCGCGGCGCATGACGCGGCGATCGACCCCGCAACGATTGAGTCCGTGGTCGCCGACCGCACCGGGCGCATGAAGGACAAGGCGCTGCCGCGCCTCGAATTCCTGGGCGCCGACGGCGCTGCTCTGTTCAGCCTGATCTGTCTCGACGGGCTCGAGCCGTTCGACGCGGCGATGAAGCCGCTTGGAGCGGGCGCGGCGCTGCCGGAAAAGGAAAAGCCCGCGCCGGGCGAACCCGCGACGCTCGCCGACGACGATCAGGGCGCCGCGCCGTTCACGCGCGCGGCGGCGTCGGGCGAGCCGCTCACGATCTCGCTGCGCCGCGACGGGCTCGTGCAGCGCTGGACCGGAGTCGTTCAGGTGGTGAAGCCCGCGATGGGCTTCATCAACATCATCACGCCGGATTTCCATCTGCATCTGCGCGGCGGCGCTGTCGCCGGCTGGACAAGGGTCGGGAATGACCGCGACGCGACGCTCCATGCGGTGAACGGGGACGGTGGCGCGATCGGCCTCGAACTGTCGGGGCCGGCGGCGCGCCATGGCTGACGACGCCTTGACGCATTATACCGCGCCTCATCCCCGCGCCGCCTGGATCGAGCCCGCGAGCGGCGCGCCGATCGATTCGGCGGAGCTGATGAACCGCCTCGCCACGAAGCGCGTCGTGCTGCTCGGCGAAACCCATGACGTCGACGAAATCCATCGCTGGCAGCTTCACGTCGCGACCTGCCTTCATCTGCTGCGTCGCGACGCGCTCGTCGGCTTCGAGATGTTCCCGCGTCGCGCGCAGCCGGTTCTCGACCGCTGGACGGCGGGCGAACTCTCCACCCGGGATTTTCTGATCGAGGTCGAGTGGGAGAAGGTCTGGGGTTTCGACCCGGAGCTTTACCTGCCGCTGTTCCATTTCTGCCGGCAACAGAATGTGCGGATGATCGCCCTCAACTGCGAGCGCCCGCTGGTCACGCGCGTCGGCGTCGAGGGCTGGGACGCGATTCCTGAGGGCGAGCGCGACGGGCTGACGCCAGCGGCGCCGGCGACCGCCGCTTACCGCCGTTATCTCTTCGGGCTGGTCGGCGCCTCGGGGCGTCCCGGGCCCTTCGGCGCGAACGGGCCCGACGATCCGGCCTTCGACCGCTTCGTGCGCGCCCAGCAATGCTGGGATCGCGCCTTCGCCTGCAACATCGCCCGCGCGCTCGCCGAAAGACCGGACGCGCTGATGGTCGGCGTGATCGGCCGCGGCCATCTGGAATACGGGCACGGAACGCCGTTCCAGCTCGGCGCTCTCGGAATCGACGACGTCGCCGTTCTGCTGACCACGACGCGCGGCCATCACGACGCTGAGGCGCCGGGCGGAATCGCCGACGCGATCTTCCGCATCGACGAGCCCGAACCGCCGCGCGGACGGCCGGCGAAGCGCGTCGCGGCGTCATGACCGAACGCGGGCGATGAGAGCGGGCATGCCGCGCATCATCAGACAGATGGCGCGCCTCATACGGCTTTGCATCGCCGGCGAAGGCGGCCGGATGGGCGTCGTCTATTTCTTCACCATCTTCGGCCTCGATCTGATCGGCATCCAGCTCACGCTGAGACTCATCGCCTGGACCGCTGATTTCTACAACGCGCTGCAAAAGCTCGATGTGGGCGAGGTGATCCGGCAGGTCGGAATCTTTTTTCTGCTGACTGCGATCACCGCGTCGCTGCATCTCGTTTCGACATTCCTGCGCCAGATTCTGAACATCCGCTGGCGACGCGCGCTCACCGCCGCGGCTCTCGATCGCTGGCTGCACGCGAAAGCCTACTGGCGCCTGTGGCTTCAGTCGAAGGGCGAGGAGATCGACAACCCCGATCAGCGCATCGCCGACGATTGCCGGATCTTCGTCAACCGGCTGACGTCGGAGGCGCTCGAACTCCTGTCGAAGATCATCGCGATCTTCTCCTATGTCGCGTTGCTGTGGTCGCTCTCGACGTTCCCGCTCGCCTTCTCGCTGTTCGGCGCCGACGTTGAAATCCCCCGCTATATGGTGTGGGTCGCGCCGATCTATGTGCTGATCGCGAGCGGCATGACCCACTGGCTCGGCTCGCCCCTGCAGAAGCTCAATGTCGAGCAGCAGCATCGCGAGGCGGATTTCCGTTTCGCGCTGGCGCGCATGCGGGAATTCGTCGAGCCGATCGCGCTGGCCGACGGCGAGAAGGCGGAGCGGCGCATTTTCGACCGCCGCTTCCAGCGCATCGTCGAGAACTGGCGCGCCATCATCAAGCGCGATTTCATTTTGGGATGCTTCACGCGGCCTTACATGCAGACCGTGCTTCGCATCCCGACCTTCCTCGCCCTCCCCGCCTTCCTCGCCGGCAAGGTGACGCTCGGCGGGCTGATGCAGATCGGGTCGGCCTTTCAGAACGTCGTCACCACCCTGTCCTGGTTCATCTTCTCCTATCGCGACCTGATCGAGCTCGCCGCGGCCACGGCCCGTCTCGACCGCTTTCTGTCGGCGACGGAGCAGGCGGCGGCCGAGCCGTCGTCGATCGCGCTCGCTTCCGACGAGCGCGGCGTCATCCTGCGCAATCTCACGCTCGCGACACCCGACGGGCGCGACCTGCTGCGCATTCCCGAGCTTCATATCGAGCAGGGCCGCGCGACCTGGATCGCCGGCCCGTCAGGCGCGGGCAAGACGACCCTGATGCGCGCGCTCGCCGGCCTGTGGCCGCATGGCTCCGGCGCAGCGAGCGCGCCGCGCCTCTCGGCCATGTTCCTGCCGCAGCAGCCCTATGCGCCGCTGGACACGCTGGCCGCCGCCGCGGCCTATCCGCTGGCGCCGGAGGCGGTCGGCGAGCACGCCGTCAGACAAGCGTTGCAGGATGTGGGCCTCGGCCTCTACGCCGACCGGCTGGACGATCCCGATACGCTCAAGCGCCTCTCCGGCGGCGAGAGACAGCGGCTGGCGCTGGCGCGGGTTCTGATCCACCGGCCGGCCTGGGTGTTCCTCGACGAATCCACCAGCGCCCTCGACAGCAGGGCGGAAGCCGACCTCATGAACCTGATCCAGGAGCGGCTGCCGGATATCACGCTGGTCGTCATCGCGCATCGCCAGCCGGTCGGCGTCAGGGGCCTCGTCACCTTGGACATCGAACCGCTGCGCGCTGATGCGCCGGGGCAGAAGGCCCCGGGGAAACAGGACGCCGGCGCCGCCCGGGCGGCCTGAACGGCCGTCAGCTCCGCATGGTCTTGAAGTGGGAGAAATCCCGATAGGAGGCTTCCAGAATTTTGGCGCCGCCGCGCTCGCGCAGCCTCTCG
>MKVY01000015.1 GCA_001899525.1 Rhizobiales bacterium 65-9 | reverse complement strand
CGTGAAAGCCGTGGCGCTCGCCCATGTCCGCGATCTCGAAAAGAAGGCGGCGGAGCTTCAGGCGATGGCGAACACGCTCCGTCATCTTGCGAGCCATTGCCACGGCGACAGCCGGCCCGACTGCCCCATTCTCGATGATCTCGCCGATCATTCCTGCCCGAAGGCGTCGCGCGGACGGCGGCTGCGCGCCGGCAGGGGCTGAGAATGGCCTGATCGGCCAAAGCCGCCCGCGAACGGATCTTCAGGCTTGCCGCGGTCGTCGGCGGCGAGCGGGACGCGGTCCCGCCATCAATTCGCCAGCGTCGCCGCGCACAATCCTATCCCGAGGCAGGTGTTAGGATGTCTTTCGCGCGACGTTCCGGCAGGTTGTTTTGTTCAGCGCAGAGTAGGACTGCAAGCTTGCCGCCGGCGCGCGCAATTTTGCGGCGAGCGCTTGAAACAATGGCGCCCGCTGCACAGTTTCGTGTATTGTCGCTGTGCGAAATCAAAGTGCAAAATAGCGCAGAGCGAACGATGATTCGCCGCCGAAGCGTGTCCCGTGAGACGGCGCATGGCTTGATCTGTTCCAAAAAACCGTATGAGGGGCTATGAACGAGAACGCAGTGTTCAGCGCCTTCACGCGCTCCTTCGAGGCGCGGCGCGAAACGGAGATGACGATCGCCGAATATCTGGAGGCGTGCCGGGGCGATCCCATGAAGTACGCCAATGCGGCGGAGCGGCTGCTCGCAGCCATCGGCGAACCTCAGGTGATCGACACGGCCAAGGACCCGCGCCTTGGCCGAATTTTTTTGAATCGGACCATACGGATTTATCCGGCCTTTTCCGGGTTTTACGGCATGGAGGAGACGATCGAGCGCATCGTTTCCTTCTTCCGGCACGCCGCGCAAGGGCTGGAGGAGCGCAAGCAGATTCTCTATCTGCTCGGTCCTGTCGGCGGAGGAAAATCGTCTCTCGCCGAACGGCTGAAGGCGCTGATGGAGGTGAATCCCATCTACGCGCTGAAGGCGGGCGACGAGATCAGTCCGGTTTTCGAGAGCCCGCTCAGTCTCTTCGATCCGGCGACGATGGGAGGCATCCTGGAGAACGAGTATGGCGTTCCCCAGCGGCGGCTGACGGGTCTGATGAGCCCGTGGTGCCTGAAAAGGCTGGAGGAATTCGGCGGCGACATCTCGCGCTTCAAGGTGGTGAAGCTCCAGCCGTCGCGGCTGCGCCAGATCGCGATCGCCAAGACCGAACCGGGCGACGAGAACAATCAGGATATTTCCTCGCTGGTGGGCAAGGTCGATATCCGCAAGCTTGAGAACCTCGCCCAGAACGACCCCGACGCCTACAGCTATTCCGGCGGCCTCAATCGCGCCAACCAGGGCATTCTCGAGTTCGTGGAGATGTTCAAGGCGCCGATCAAGATGCTGCATCCCCTGCTCACCGCGACGCAGGAGGGAAATTATATCGGCACGGAGAATATCGGCGCGATTCCCTTCTCCGGCGTGGTGCTCGCCCACTCCAACGAAGCGGAATGGCGCAGCTTCAAGAGCAACAAGAACAATGAAGCCTTCATCGACCGCATCTGCGTCATCAAGGTCCCCTATTGCCTGCGGGTGACCGAGGAGCAGAAGATCTACGAGAAGCTGATCAACGGCTCCGAACTGGCGGGCGCGCCTTGCGCGCCGTCCACGCTGGAGACCCTCGCGCGCTTCAGTGTTCTCTCTCGCCTCAACCGGCACGAGAATTCAACGCCGTTCGCGAAGATGCGCGTTTACGACGGCGAGAGCCTGCGCGAGACGGATCCCAAGGCGCGCAGCGTGCAGGAATACAAGGATGCGGCCGGCGTTGACGAAGGCATGGACGGCGTCTCCACGCGCTTCGCCTTCAAGGTTCTGGCGGCGACGTTCAACCACGACACGACGGAGGTCGGCGCCGATCCGGTGCATCTGATGTATGTTCTCGAACAGGCGATCCGGCGCGAGCAGCTCCCGAACGAGATCGAGAAGCGCTATCTCGAATTCATCAAGGCCGAGCTGGCGCCGCGTTACGCCGAATTCATCGGCCATGAAATCCAGAAAGCCTATCTCGAATCCTACGCCGACTACGGGCAGAACCTGTTCGATCACTATGTCGCTTACGCCGACGCATGGATCGAGGATGTCGATTTCAAGGACCCCGACACCGGGCAACTGCTCGATCGCGAGCTGCTCAATCAGGAGCTGACCAAGATCGAGAAGCCGGCGGGCATCGCGAACCCGAAGGATTTCCGGAACGAGATCGTCAAGTTCTGCCTGCGCGCGCGCGCCGCGAATGGCGGGAAAAACCCGATCTGGACCAACTATGAGAAAATCCGCGAGGTGATCGAGAAGCGGATTTTCTCGCAGGTCGAGGATTTGCTGCCGATCATTTCCTTCGGCACCAAGAAGGACGGCGAGACCGAGAAGAAGCATGGCGAGTTCGTGCGGCGCATGGCCGCGCGGGGCTATACCGAACGCCAGATTCGCCGCCTAGTCGAATGGTACATGCGCGTGAAGCAGGCGGGGTGACCGGAGCAGCGATGCATATCGTCGACCGGCGTTTGAATCCGCAAGGCAAGAGCCTCGAAAATCGGCAACGTTTTCTCCGGCGCGCGAAGGCGCTGGTGCAGCGGGCGGTGAGGGAATCGACGGGAGCGCGCGACATCCGCGACGTGATGGAGGGCGGCGAGATCGCCATTCCGCTTGACGGCATGGATGAGCCGCGCCTGCATCGCGGCGCCGGCGGCGTGCGCGACCAGGTGTTTTCCGGCAACAAGGAGTTTATCGAGGGCGACGTGCTGCCGCGCCAGGGAGGCGGAGCGGGCGGCAAGCCGCGCGAGGCTGGCGCGGGCGAAAGCGAGGATGCGTTTCGTTTCGTGCTGACGCGCGAGGAATTTCTCGATCTGTTTCTCGATGATCTGGCGCTGCCCGATCTCGCGAAGAAACGGCTGACCGACGCCGACAGCGACAGTCTCTCCCGCGCAGGCTATTCGGTTTCCGGCTCGCCCGCGAACATGGCCATCGGGCGCACGGTGCGTCTGGCGACGATGCGGCGCATCGCCTTGCGACGCCCGCGCGCGGAGGAGCTGGAGAAGCTGAAGGCGGAATTGGCCGAATGCCCCGATGAGGACGGGCGCGCCGAGCTTGCGCTGAAAATCGCGGCGCTCGAGGCGAAATCGCGGCGCATTCCCTATATCGATCCGATCGACATCCGCTATCGCCGCTTCGAGAACGAGCCGAAGCCGGTCGCGCAGGCGGTGATGTTCTGCCTGATGGATGTGTCGAGCTCCATGTCCGAACATATGAAGGACCTCGCGAAGCGGTTCTACATGCTGCTCTATATTTTTCTCACGCGCCGCTATCGCCGCGTGGAGATCGTCTTCATCCGCCACACCGACAGGGCCGAGGAAGTCGACGAGCAGACGTTCTTCTACGATCAGGCCACCGGCGGCACGCTGGTGTCGAGCGCGCTTGAAACGATGAAAGAAGTCGTCACGGAGCGCTACAATCCGGCCGACTGGAACATCTACGCCGCGCAGGCGTCGGATGGCGACAACGCCTATTCGGACGGATCGGCGACGGTCGGGCTCCTGCGCGGCTTCATTCTGCCGGCCTGCCAGTATTTCGCTTATCTCGAAGTAGGCGAGGAGGGCGACGGCTCGCTGTCCCGCTCATCGCTGTGGACGCTGTATGAGCAGATCCGGTCGGAGAACCCCGTGCTCGCCATGCGGAAGGTCAGCGAGAGAAGCGAGATTTTTCCCGTGTTCCGCGATCTTTTCGAGCCCCGGCCGGCGCATGAGGGAGCGTCGACGTGACGGGCGCCGCCGACGAGCGGCTCTATCAGGGAGCCGACTGGAACTTTCAGACCATCCAGCGGATTCACGACGCCTGCGAGCGCGTGGCGCTGGGCGAGCTTGGACTGACCATCTATCCGAACCAGATCGAGATGATCACGGCGGAGCAGATGCTCGACGCCTATTCCTCGGTGGGCATGCCGCTGTTCTACAAGCACTGGTCCTTCGGCAAGCATTTCGCGCATCACGAGGCGTTCTACAGGAAGGGCGTCAAGGGCCTCGCCTATGAGATCGTCATCAACAGCTCGCCCTGCATCTCCTATCTGATGGAGGAGAACACCGCGACCATGCAGGCGCTCGTGATCGCGCATGCGGCCTTCGGGCACAATCATTTCTTCAAGAACAATTACCTGTTCAAACTTTGGACCGACGCGGAGGGCATTCTCGATTATCTGAATTTCGCCAAGGGCTACATCGCGCGCTGCGAACAGCGTTATGGCGAGATCGCGGTCGAGCGCACGCTCGACGCGGCGCACGCGCTCATGTCGCATGGCGTGCATCGCCACCCCGGCAAGAAGAAGACTGATCTGCGCGAAGAGGAGCAGCGGGCGCGCGGACGGCGGGAACATGAAGACAGCGTTTTCAACGATCTCTGGCGGACGGTTCCCGCCGGGCCGAGCAAGAGCGCGTCCGAACTGAGTCAGGAGCGCCGCCGCGCGCTGCTCGGGCTGCCGCAGGAAAATATTCTCTATTTCCTTGAGAAGTCGGCCCCGCGCCTGCGACCCTGGCAGCGGGAGATTCTCAGGAT
This sequence comes from Rhizobiales bacterium 65-9, assembly GCA_001899525.1. Taxonomy (GTDB): domain Bacteria; phylum Pseudomonadota; class Alphaproteobacteria; order Rhizobiales; family Beijerinckiaceae; genus Terrirubrum. The sequence continues at coordinate 6,317 of MKVY01000015.1, read as the reverse complement.
CGTGCGCCATGTCGCGCAGTATTTCTATCCGCAGGGCCAGACGAAGGTGATGAACGAAGGCGCGGCGACCTATGTTCATTATCGGATCATGACGCGCCTGCACGAGGACGGGGCGATCGGCGATGGCGATTTCCTCGAATTCCTGCGCTCGCACACCAATGTCGTGTTTCAGCCCGACTTCGATGATCCGCGCTTTTCAGGCTTCAATCCCTATGCGCTCGGTTTTGGCATGATGCAGGATATCGAGCGCATCGTGACGCGTCCGGAGGACGAGGATCGCGAATGGTTCCCGCAGATCGCCGGAGCGAACGACGCCATGGGCGTTCTGCGCGACATCTGGGAGAACTATCGCGACGAGAGCTTCATCAGCCAGTTCCTCAGCCCGCGCTTGATGCGGCGGATGCGCATGTTTCACCTGTGCGACGATCCGGACAATGCGGACGGCGTGCGCGTCGCGGCGATCCATGACGAGCGCGGCTATCGCCGCATCCGTCGCCAGCTCGCGCGGCTGTATGACGTCGGCTGGATCGATCCGAATGTCGAGGTGGTCGATGTCGATCTGGAGGGCGATCGCCGGCTCATACTGCGTCACACTGTCGTCAACGGGGGCTTGCTTGAAGAGACGGACGCCCGCCGCGTCCTTCAGCATCTCGCCGATCTGTGGAGCTATGACGTGTTGCTGGAGGAGGCGGACGCTTCCGGAGCCATCCTGAAGCGCCATGTCGCGAGCCCGCGCCATGCGGCCGTCGCTTTGCAGATCGACTGAAGGCTCATCGTCTGAAGGCTCAGGCGCTCAGCGCGCCCCGAATAGGGCTATTCCGCCGGGCCGGTTGCGCATCCGCCGCCTGAGCCGCTACGTCTTCCGCCGAACCCGCGTCCTGCGCGGAATCGCCTTCATCGGACTTTCACATGCCTCACCTGTTCGACCCGCTCGCCATCGGGCCCGTTCATGCGCCGAACCGCATCGCGATCGCGCCGATGTGCCAGTATTCGTCCAATGACGGCTGCGCCTCGGACTGGCATCTGCAGCACATCCCCATGATGGCGATGTCGGGCGCCGGGCTCGTCATCCTCGAGGCGACCGGGGTCGAGCGGGCAGGGCGCATCACGCATGGCTGCCTCGGTCTTTATTCGGACGACAATGAACGCGCGCTCAGGCGCGCGCTGGAGGCGGCGAAGGCCGTGGCGCTTCCCGGAACGCTCTTCGGCGTGCAACTCGCGCATGCCGGCCGCAAGGCGTCGTCTCAGATTCCCTGGAAAGGCGGCTCGTGGCTTCGTCCGGACGAGGACCCCTGGCGCACATCGGCGCCCGTCGCGGAGCCCTTCGCCGAGGGCTGGCCGGTCCCCGTCGCGCTCGACGACGCCGGCGTCCAGCGCCTGATCGACTCCTTCGCCGAGGCGGCGGGACGCGCGGCGAGGATCGGCTTCGACGTGATCGAGCTGCATATGGCGCACGGCTACCTGATGCATGAATTCCTGTCGCCGCTGGTCAATCGCCGAAGCGACAAATGGGGCGAGCTTTCACGGTTTCCGCTCGAGGTCGGCAGGGCCGTCGCGGCCGCGATTCCGAAGACGATGGCCTGGGGCGCGCGCATCACCGGCAGCGACTGGATCGAGGGCGGAATCACGCCCGTGGACGCGGCGCGGTTCGCCGGCGAGCTGCGCCGGGCGGGCGCGCATTTCGTCGATGTGTCGAGCGGCAGCGTCTCGCCGCAGGCGCGCGTGCAGATCGGGCCGGGTTACCAGGTTCCTTTCGCGGCCGAGGTCAAGCGCGCCAATCCTGATCTCGTCGTCTCCGCCGTCGGATTGATCGTGGACGCCCAACAGGCCGACGGGATCGTCTCGTCGGGACAGGCCGACCAGATCGCGATCGGCCGCGGCGCGCTCGATGATCCGCGCTGGGGCTGGCGGGCCGCAGAAAAGCTCGGAGTGGAGATAACCCGGCCGCCGCAATATGCCCGCACCGCGCCGAAGCTGTGGCCCGGGGCGGCGCTCATCCGCCCGGCTTAGGGAATCGAAAGCGGAGGTTTGTTCGATTGCTCTCACCGCCCGCTTCGAGGATGTCGCCGGCAGGCCTCCGCGGTCTGACGGCGGTGAGAGACTGACATTAGCCTCTAGGCGGCGGCGGCCTGTTCATCTAGTGATACGCTGTTTCAGCCGAGACCGCCCATGCCCGCCATCGATGCAGACGCCCGCAGCCTTGTTTCCCCCGAGGACCTGACCGCCACCGTCAAATATCTGTGCTCCCTTGGCGAGAAGGTGTCAGGCAGCGCGGAGGAGGAGAAGGCCTGCGCCTATCTGGTCGAGCGCCTCAAGTCCTATGGCTATGAGCCGGTCGTCCATGTATTCGACTCCTATGTCAGCTATCCCCGCGCAACGGCGCTGACCGTCCAGGGAAGGGAGCGCTACGAGCTTCCGGTCGTGGGCGTCGCGTTCGGGCTTTCCACGCCGCCGGAAGGCGTGACGGCCGAGATCGTCTTCGCCGGCGCCGGCGACAAGGCTGGCTTCGCCGGCAAGGACGTGCGCGGCAAGATCGCGCTGGTGACCAAGCTGCCCTCGCCCAACAACGCGCTCGAGGCGGCGAACGCCGGCGCGCTCGGCATGATCTGCATGTCCGCCGGCAAGCAGCGCCACAAGATGATCATCACGCCGGTCTGGGGCACGCCCGAATTCGACCAGACGAAAAAGATCCCCCGCCTGCATGTCGTCTCGATCTCGGCGGTCGACGGCAAGCGCATCGAGGAGGATCTGAAGAAGGGACCGGTGAAGGCGACGCTCGTCTGCGACGTGTTCGAGGGCTGGCGCAAGGTTCGGCTTCCGACCGTCGAGATCAAGGGCAAGGAGCCGCTGTTCTCGCTCGTCGGCGCCCATTACTGCTCATGGTTCGACGGTTCGACCGACAACGTCACCGGCGACGCCTGCGTGCTCGAACTGGCGCGCGTGCTGAAGCAATTTGACGGCAAGCTGCGTTACGGCCTGCGTTTCTGCTGGTGGCCCGGCCACAGCCACGGACGCTATTCCGGCTCGACCTGGTACGCTGACACTTACTGGCGCGACCTGCGCGACAACGCGATCGTCTATTTCAACATCGACAGTCCCGGCGTGAAGGGCGCGACCGTCTATGTGCCGCGCCACCAGATGGCGGAAGTCTCCGAGTTCAACGAGGCGATGACCAAGGAGATCACCGGCTGGAGCACGATCACGAGCGCGAAGGCGCAGCTGGCGCTCGGCAAGCGCGGCGACAAATACGTGTCCGCGACGCGGCCTTCCCGCGCGGCGGATCAGTCCTTCTGGGGCGTCGGCGTTAGCTCGATGTCGGTCTATTCGATGCTGACGCCGGAGGATGAAAACCGCGATCACAATGTCGGCGGATCGGGCGGCGCCTGGTGGTGGCATTCCGAGCACGAGACGTTCGACAAATATGACCCCGAGATTCTCGCGCAGGACACGCGCCTTTACGCCTCGATCCTGGCGCGCATGGCGACGGCGGAGGTGCTGCCTTTCAACCTCGCGATGATCGCGCAGGATTATCTCGACAGCCTGCGCGAATTCGACGAGTCGGCCGGCGACGCGCTGCCGTTCAAGGAACTGATCGCGTCGGTGAAAGCGTTGCAGGAGAAGCTGAAGGCGCTGCACGCGCATTGCGCCGCGCTCACCGGCGACGCGCGCACGCATGCCGCGAACCAGGTCTTCCTGCGCATCGCGCGCGCGCTCAATCCGGTGCTGTATCAGGTCTGCGGCCCGTTCGAGCACGATCCCGCGCTCGGCTCGCGCGCCCTGCCCTCGCTTGGCCCGGCGCTGACCTTGTCGGCGATGGAGAAGGAGTCGGACGCCTACCGCTTCACCATCGTCGGCGTGAGGCGCCGGATGAACCATGTCGCGAACCAGATCGAGGAAGCGGTCCGGCTCGCGGATGAATTCATGCGGGGCTGATCGAAGCGATTCGCCCGGAAGACTTGCTCGCCGCCTTCTCCCGCGACGGGAGAAGGCCATCAGGCGAGCGACGCGGCGACGCCGCCATGCGCTCGGGCCGGCTGGCGGCGAAATCTATCCCATCGCCCTCGTCGCGACCTCCCCGGCTTCGCGAAGCGCTGCGATGAGCCGGGTCTGGCCGCGCGTGAGCTGGGTTTTCGCGAAGCCGAGGGTGACCTTGTCGAGGCCCTTCAAGTCCATCGCGGTCGCGATCGTCGGCAGCGCCGGGATCGGCGTCGCGGGATCGTGCCGGAAGCGCGGGCCGCGCGTGTAGTTGATCGGCACGAGGATGCGCGCGAGCCGCTGGATCGCCGCGTTCGCGGCGACTGGCTTGATCGCGCCCTTGCCGATCGCCCGATAGAACGCGTCGAGCGTCTCGCCGAGCGCGTTCGCCGCCGCGAGCGAGGGCGACAGGTCGAACGCCTTGCCGGCCGCCGCCTGATACTGGCTGATCGTGTCGACGAACTCCCCGACCTGCGCGCGCCAGTCGAAGGGCAGCACCTCGGCGTCCGCGACGCCGGCGACGAGGCCGAGATAAACCTTCATGTCGCGCAGCAGGATCTCGCGATCGGCGATGGCCATCACGTCGTTCTCGGTGTGCCAGGCGATGTTTCCGCCGCACCCGCCGACCGTGTAGTAGCCCTTCTTCGCGCGCAGATCGTCCGGCATGGTGGACGACAGCATCATCAGGCTCGACAGGCCGATATTGTTGAACGAGTAGTCGCCGGCGCGATGCGGGCGCTCGCCATGCGATTCCAGGCCGCTGATCTCCTTGATCACGCGCTGCGCGAAGCTTTCGGTCTCCTTCATCCAGGAAACGTCCTTGAACTCCGTCGCCCAGCGGCATCCGGGCGAATCGCAGTTGATCTGCGCGACGCAGTTCTCGTCGAGATCGAGCGCGAACGCGTCGGCGAACCAGGTCGAGCCGGCGTAGCGGCCGGTGGAGTGGCCCGGCCACCAGGCGATGCGCACGCTGCGCTTCAGCTCCTTCTGATGCTTCGACAGCACGCGCGCGATTTCCAGCAGCGTCGCGTCGCCGGTCGCGTTGTCGCCGACGCCCACGTCCCAGGAATCATAATGCCCGTGCAGCAGAACGAATTTGTCCGGCTCGCTCGCGCCCGGAATCTCGACGACCGGAATTTTCTGCTTGTACCAGCCCTCTTCGAGGCGTGTCGTCAGCGTGATCTTCTTGCCGGTTCCGGCGAGCGCGATCAGCTCCTTGCCGTCCGGATTGTTGACGATGGCGACGGGAATGTTCGGCTTGCGCGGCAGATCGTCGAGATCGGGCGTGCCCCAGATCGAGGTGCAGATGCCCCAGTGAATATCGACGCCGGGATTGACCGCGATCACCCCGACGGCGCCGGCCATCTCGAACTCGCGCATCTTCTGCGGAAAGGCGAAGCCTTCCGAGATGACGATCTTGCCCTTGATGTCCTCGGCGGCGATCGCCTTCTGGTTCTTCTGGAACAGCGTGCCGATCGACGCCGAATATTTCGCCGGCGCGTAGAGCAGTTCGCCCTTCACGCCATCAGGAACGCTGACCGAATAGGATGGCGTCTTGGCGCGGATCGCCCTGCGCCCGATCTTCACCTCGGCCTCGAACGGGATCGAGAGATAGATGTCGGCGTCCAGCGTCGAGACCGGAACGCCGAGCTTCTGAAGGCGCTTCACGATCATGTCGGCGCCCTTGTTCACGTCGCGCGGCTTCCAGCGCGGCTGTTTGGCGAACGCTTCGACCAGCTCCCACGGCGCGTCGAGAGAGACGTCCTTCAGCATGGCGTCGTGCGCGTTCGGCATGATGGTCTCCGGCGGAAGTCGGTTGAACGAGGCTGTGAAATCGGAAGGAAAAGGCGGTCGAGCCGCCGCGACCGCGGCGGCTTTCTCATTTCATAAGCGAGCTGTTGTTTTTGTAAACGCTGTTTCATTCATATCGGGCGCGGCGCGGCTTGACCGGGCCGGCTCGACTTTCCAAAACCGTGGCCGCGCGAGGAGACAAGAGCATGCAGCCGGTTTGGGCGATCGGTCTGATGACCGGCACGGTGCTGGACGGCAATATCGACATCGCCGCCATCCGCACCGATGGCGAGCAGGTGGCGGAATTCGGTCCCTGGACGCTCGCGCCCTATGCCGACTCCGTGCGCGCCATCCTGCCGGAGGCGGTCGACGCCGCCCGCGCCTGGCGTTTCGAGGGGCCGGAGCCGGATATTTTCGCCCGCGCCGAGGCGGCCCTGACCCGCGCGCAGTCGCAGGCCGTCAACGATTTTCTCTCCGCCAACGGGATGGAGGCGAAGGAGATCGCCGCCATCGGCTTTCACGGCCAGACCGTGCTGCATGCGGCGCCGCAG
>MKVY01000014.1:18437-26774 GCA_001899525.1 Rhizobiales bacterium 65-9 | reverse complement strand
GGAGTCGCCGCGTCGCCGCCGCGATCTTCGGTCCGCTCGCCGACGCGAACATCAATGTGGATATGATCATCCAGGTCGTGTCCGACGACGAAACCAGCACGGACATCACCTTCACCGTGCCGACCGCCGATTTCGAGCGCGCGCAGAAGATTCTCACGAGCATGAACGGCGAGATCGGCTATGCGAAGATCGCCGGCTCCACCGACGTGGTGAAGGTCTCCGCCATCGGCGTCGGCATGCGCAGCCACGCCGGCGTCGCGGCGAAGGCGTTCCGGGCGCTGGCCGAAAAAGGGATCAACATCCGGGCGATCACCACCTCGGAGATCAAGTTCTCCGTGCTGATCGATTCCGAATATACCGAGCTCGCGGTGCGCACGCTGCATTCGCTCTACGGGCTCGACAAGGCGGCCTGAGAGGTCTGTCATCCGGAAAACATGCTCTCGCGCCGTCATCGCCGCATGACGTTTCCGGAAAACCGAATTCTGTTTTTGCTCATCATCCCTGACGAGATCATGCCCTGACGAGGATCAGTTGATTTTCGCGTCCGCCGCGCATTGTTTTGTCACATCGCTGATCGTGGACTGATCGGCAGGCGCGATCTCGTCGCGAAGAATGCGGGACCAGATGGGCGTTGGCCGCAGACGGCTGACGGCGCAGTTGCAGAAGGTCTGACAGGTCTCCGCGCTCGCATTCGTCGCGCGGCAATTCTGTTCGCAGGCGCTGCGGAAACTGGCGGCGTCGTCCAGCGCGGCGGGCTGCGGCTGCGTCGGCTGGAAGGGATAGAGCGCCGCCATCAGGATGATCTGATGCGTGAGATAGATCAGCAGGCTCCACCGACCCATGAGGGCAAGAAGACGCGCGGGCGGCGACGCGGAGCGCCAGGCCGCGATCCAGTCGCGCGCGGGCTTCAGGCCATTCCATTCGACCAGCGCGCGCCCGGCGGCAAGACCGAGCAGCGTGAAGCCGACCCAGGGCAGGATGGGCACGTAGTCCACGGCTGGACGAAAGCGCTCGCCAAGCCCAAGCCACACCCATCCGGCTCCGTCGAAGACGGCGCTTCTCGCGACGGGGGGAAGCGCGAAAACGATCACGGCGGCGACCAGAGCGGCGGCGATCGGCGCGCGTAGAAACGGCAGGATCAGGACCGAAGCCAACGCGATGCAATGGAGGATCCCGAACAGAACCGGCGCCTCGGGCGCCGCGACGAGCGTGCCGAGCGTGACCAGGGCCGCAGCGCCGGCGATCATCCCAAGCCGGCGAAGATAGCGCGCGCGCTCCAGCCCCGCGCGCCCCCCGAGCGCGAAGCCGACGCCGACGAGAAACATGAAGGAGGACGCGATCGTCTTCGCGAACAGCGACCAGCCGGGGTCGCGGACGATGTCGGTCGCGATGATCCGGTAGTGAGAGAGATCCCAGGCGAAATGGTAAACGATCATCGCGGCCAGAGCGAGGCCGCGGGCGACATCGATCAGCGGCCAGCGCGCCGCGGCGGCGCGTTCAGAACCGGGAATCACTGGGTTCATAGTCATGGCGGCAATCTGCGCGGGCCGCGCCCGGAAAGCCAGACATTCACCCTGCGGCGCGAGAAGACTGGCGACGCCGAGGCCTTCGCGATAGGCGCATCATAATGCTCCTGCGCCAGACCCTGCTTTACATGCCGGCCCAGTTGATCGGCCCGCTCGCGCTGTTCGTCGCGGCGGTGCTGTGGACGCACCTCCTGCCGCCGGACGCTTACGGCACCCTCATGCTGATCATGGCGGCGCAGGAGCTGATCTTCGGCTTCGCTCTGTCATGGCTGTCGCTCACGGTGCTGCGCTATCGCGACACGCTCGAGAAGGGCGAGGGCGCCGCTCGGTTCCGGCGCGCGGAGACGGGGCTGCTCTATGGCTCCATCCTGGCGCAGATCGCCGGCGTGGCCATCCTGATGCCGTTTCTCGACCGCGCGACGCCGGCGCTCATCCTGATGACCGCGCTTTATGTCGTGTCGCGTTCGCTCTTGAACTATCTCTCCGAGCGCGCGCGCGCGGGCGGCGCGATCGTATCCTACACCATCGCGCAGACGGCGGGGCCGACGCTGGGATTCGCGCTCGGGCTTTTGCTCACGCGCTTCTTCGGCGCTTCGCCGACGGTCGCCATCGCGGGCTATGCGGTTGTCCAGTTCGCGGCGCTGCCTTTCGTCTGGGCCGGCTCGGGCGCAAGCGCGGTTCCCGGCAGGCCGACGAAGGAGCTTCTGACTCCGGCCCTGCGCTATGGCGCGCCGCTCCTCCTGTCGAGCATCGTGACCTGGATCAGCATCAACGGCATCCGCGTCGTCGTCGAAAAGATGCAGGGCGCGGTGGAGCTGGGGCTGCTGTCCGTCGGATGGGGGCTCGGACAGCGCGTCGCTGCGACGATCGCGATGCTGGTCACCGCGGCCGCGTTTCCGCTCGCGGTGAGGTCCTTCAACACAGGCGATCGCGACGGCGCGCTCGATCAGCTCGCGCAAAACGCCGTGCTGCTGGTCGCGCTGCTCGCGCCGGCGACGGTCGGCGTGCTGTTGATCGACGATCAGCTCGTGCGGCTCGCCGTCGCCGAGCCCTACTGGGCGACGACGATCGCGATCCTGCCCTACGCGCTGCTGTCGGGCGTCGCGCGCAACGTGCGGATGCACTATGTCGATCAGCTGTTCCTGCTGCATGAACAGGCGCGCTGGATCACCGCCCTGACGGTCGCGGAGGCGGCGGCGACGATCGCCGGCGCCGTCATCGGCGTCATGACGCACGGACTGCTCGGCGCCGCGATCGGCGCGTCGCTCGCGCATCTCGTGATCGCGCTCTACGTGTTCGCGCAGGGCGTGACGAAGCTCGGGCTGCGCGTGCGGTGGAATGATCTTGCGCGCATCGGGATCGCGACGGCGGCGATGGGGCTCGGCGTCAAGCTGCTGCCGGTCGCGGCGACGATCATGGGCGTGGCGACAGCGGTCGCCGTCGGCGCCGCGATCTATGGCGCGGCGCTGCTGGCGCTGTTTCCGGACATCGCGATGCGCGCGCGGCGGGCGGCGCGCGCGTAGCGCGGTCTTTCATCCGGTCAGTAGTTCGCCCGCTTCCAATCCCATCATCGCGGCCAGCCTCGGCGCCAGCGCCGGCGTCGCGACCAGGATCGGGTTGCCTGTCGTCAGCGCGTCGCCGGAGAAGAAATTGCTGACCGCGGCTCCGGCCTCGCGAGCGATGATCACGCCGGCCGCGACATCCCAGGCGTTGATATGGAGCTCCATATAGCCGTCCGTGCGGCCGTCGGCGGCGTAGCATACGCCGAGCGCGCCCGAGGCCGACCGTTTCGCCTGGGCGCCGGCCTCAAACGTCGCCCTCGCCAGCCCGATATAGTCCTCGTGCGGGCGGCGGGAGGACCAGCCGATCTCGATCGTCGCGCGACCGATATCCGTCTCGCCGGATGGATGGATCGTCTTGCCGTTGCGCCGCGCGCCCTGGCCACGCTGCGCCTCGTAAAGCTCGTTCATCACGGGCGCGAAAATCACGCCCGCCTCGGGAACGCCGCGCCGCAAAAATCCGATTGAGACGCACCAGTGCGGATTGTCGCGGGCGAAATTCGACGTGCCGTCGATCGGGTCGATGATCCAGAGATTCTCGGCGTTCGCGCCGCCCGCTTCCTCGCCAACCACTCCGTCGCCGGGAAACGCGTCGGCGATCATCTCGCGGAAACGCTGCTCGACGGCGCCGTCGGCCACGGTGAGAAAATCCTGCGCGCCCTTCATCGAGACCGCGAGGCTTTCGCGGTTGAGATAATAGCGCATGGCCAGCGCGCCGAGCTCCTGCGCGAAGCCGATGGCGGCGTAGCGGCGGCGTGTGATCTCGAAGTCGCTCATCACAGCCTCACCGGCTTGCCGCTTTGCGAGGCTTTCGTCGCCGCGTCGGCGAGAAGCTGCGCCCGCAGCCCGTCCTCGCCCGAAGGCGAGGGGGCGGCCCTTTTCTTGATCGCCGCCAGAAAGGCGTCGAGCTCGGCGCGATAGGCCGCGGCGTAGCGCTCGAGAAAGAAAGGCAGCACGGGATCGCCGGAAAATCCGCTCGCGCCGGCGAACTCCACCGTGGTCGGAAACACGTTGCCGGCGCGCAGCATGCCTTTCGCTCCGTGCAGCTCGATGCGCTGATCGTAGCCGTAAGCGGCGCGCCGCGAGCATGAGATCTGCGCGATCTTGCCGGACGCGGTCTTCAGCAGCACGGCGGCGGTGTCGACGTCGCCGGCTTCGCCGATCTTCTTGTCGACGAGGCTCGACCCGACCGCGTGAACCTCCACGGGCTCCTCGCCGAGAAGAAAACGCGCCATGTCGAGATCATGGATCATCATGTCGCGATAGAGGCCGCCCGAGCGCTTCACATAGTCGATCGGCGGCGGGGAGGGGTCGCGGGAAAGAATGGTGACGATCTCGATCGCTCCGATCTCGCCTTTGGACGCGCGAGCTTTCAGCGCGGCGAAATTCGGATCGAAGCGGCGGTTGAATCCGATCATCAGCGGCTTGCCGGTCTTTTCGACGACGGCCAGACATTTCCTGATGCGGGCCGAACTGAGATCGACGGGCTTCTCGCAGAACACGGCCTTGCCGGCCTTCACCGCCTTCTCGATGAAGTCGGCGTGCGTGTCGGTCGGCGAGCAGATCATGACCGCTTCGATGGAGCCGTCGGACAGGATCGCATCCAGGCTAGCGGCTTTGGTTCCGAGCTCCTTCGCAAGGGCTTCAGCCGCCTTCGGCAGCGCGTCAGCCACCGCCGCCAGCGCCGCCCCCGCATGGGCCGCGACATTGCCGCCGTGAATGCGGCCGATGCGGCCCGCACCGATCAAACCGATCTTGATCACCCCGTCCTCCCGGCTTACGCCCGTTTCCGCTCTCGTCCGGATCGAATAGCCGGCTATACGTTTGGCGGCGGGCGAGCTATGCCGCCGGTCGCGCTAAAAAGCGAGGAGAAATTCATGCCGGGCGACGATCCGTTCCAGAACGCCTCGCTGAAAGGCCGGATCGCGGTCGTCACAGGCGGCACGCAAGGGCTCGGCGAGGCCATTGCGCGCGTTTTCGCCGCGCGGGGCGCGGCGGGACTGGTGATCTGCGGCCGCAACGCCGACAAGGGCGGAAAGGTCGCCGCCTCCCTCGAGGCGGAGGGATGCAAAGCGCTTTACGTTCGCGCCGATCTCGCGCGGGTCGAGGATTGCCGGGCGGTGATCGCGGCGGCCGACCGGGCTTTCGGCCGGGTGGACGCGCTGGTCAACGCCGGCGCTTCGACCGACCGGGGCTCGATCCTCGACACGGCGCCCGACGTTTACGACGCGATCATGGCCGTCAATGTGCGGGCGCCGTTCTTCCTCATGCAGGACGCGATCAAGATCATGCTGCGCGAGAAGATCGCCGGCTCCATCGTCAACATCCAGTCGATTTCGGCGCATGGAGGACAGCCGTTCCTCACGCCTTATTCCGTCTCCAAGGGCGCGCTGATGACGCTGACGAAGAATGTCGCCTTCGCGATGATGAGCCATCGCATCCGCGTCAACGGCCTCAATGTCGGCTGGATGGACACGCCGGGCGAGGACGCCATCGTGCGCAAATATCACGGCAAGCAGGACGGCTGGCTCGCCGAAGCGGAGCAGACGCAGCCCTGGGGCCGGCTAGTGAAGCCCGACGAGATCGCGCGCGCCTGCGCCTATCTCTGTTCCGACGAATCGGGGCTGATGTCCGGCGCGAACATCGACTTCGCGCAGATGGTGCCGGGCGCGAACAATTGAACGGTCTGCGCATCCTTTCGATCGATCACCGCGTCCCGCTGATCGAACTGGCCGACAGGCTCGGCGCGCCCCGCGAGCGGCTCGCCGCCTTCAAGAGCCTCGTGGTCGATGCGGCGCTTGACGTGGCGGGCGGCCGCGACGGGTTCGGATTGTTCATGGACGGCGGCTATGGCGCGGCGGCGATCGCCAAGGCGCGCGCCGCCGGCTTGTGGGTGGCGCGGCCGATCGACCGGCCGCATGCGCGACCGCTGCGATTCGAGGAGGACGGGGACGTCGCCGAGGCGCTGGCGCGCTGGCCGGCGGACGTCGTCGTGAAATGCGCCGTCTATCTGCATCCGGCTGACGCGCCGGATATGCTCGCCGGCGCCGATCGGGCGCTGGCGGCGCTGCATCAGGCCTGCGAGCGCGCCGGCCGCGACCTGCTGCTCGAGGTTCTGTCGTCGCCGCATGGTCCCGTGGATGAAACGACGGTCGCGACCCTGATCGCGCGCATCTACCGGCTCGGGGTCCGGCCGCGCTGGTGGCTGATCGAGGATCAGCCGCGCCCGTCCGGATGGCGGCGCTGCGGCGACGCGGCGCGCGCGCATGATCCGGGCCGGGCCGAGTTCCTGACGATCGCGCGCACGATCAAGGATTTCCCTGAAGTCTCGGCGTCGGCGCTCAGCGAGCCGCTTGCAGCGGGCTTCTGCGCCGGACGCTGCATGTTCGCCGCCGCGATCGAGCCCTGGCTGCGCGGGGAGATGGCGGACGCTGAGGCCGTTCAAGCGATGGCGGCGAACTTCGCCGCGGTCGTCGCGGCCTGGGATGCGCCGCGCGCGCATCCGGTCGCCTGACGCCGCGCAGGCTCGATCCGCGGATTTCTGTTAGTCGTTCTTTTCGCAACGCATGAGGACGCCATGAGTGACGCAAGCAATCTCGAACCCTGGCGATGGCCGGAAGCGCAATGGCGCGGCGTCGTCGATCATGTGCGCGCCGGCCGGGCGCTGAAGCCGAAAAGCTGGCCGGGCGGCGCGCGCTGCGCGGTGGCGTTTTCGTTTGATTCCGACCACGAGACCAACGAGCTGCGCGACGGCGGCAAGTCGATCGGCCGCCTTTCATGGGGGCAATACGGGCCGCGCGTCGGCGTGCCCCGGCTGCTCGCGCTGCTGAAAAAGCACGACGTGAAGGCGACGTTCTTCGTGCCCGCCGTCGCCGCGCTGCTGCATCCGGACGAACAGAAGCGCGTCATCGCCGAAGGCCATGAGATCGGCGTTCATGGCTGGATTCACGAATTCAATTCGACGCTGCCCTACGAGGCGGAGCGCGACCTCATGTTCCGCTCGGCGGACGCGCTGGAGACAATCACCGGCGTGCGGCCGGTGGGCCTGCGCACGCCGTCATGGGATTTCAGCCCGAGCACGCTGCGGATCGAACAGGAGATGGGCCTTCTCTACGATTCCTCGCTGATGGCCGACGAGAACTGCTACGAGCTGGTGCTGGAGGGAAAACCCACCGGCGTCGTCGAGTTTCCCGTGGAATGGATCCGCGACGACGCGCCCTATTTCATGATGAATCGCGGCGGCGCGCAGCGGCCCTATCTCTCGCCGTTCGACGTGTTCGAGATTTTCAAGCGTGAGCTGGACGGCGCGTGGGAAGAGGGCGGCGTGTTCCAGCTGACATGCCATCCGCACGTCATCGGCTATCGCTCGCGCGTCTGGATCATCGAGGAGCTGATCCGCCACGCGAAGGCGAAGGGAAGCGTCTGGTTCGCGACGCACGCCGAGGTCGCGGCCTATGCGAGGGACAACGCGGCGTAACGAAGCTGTCGCAGCGTCTGACTATCGCTCGTCAGAACGCATGCGGAGAATGGCCGGATGGACAAGACGGAAGCGGCGGCGTGCTGGGAAGCCAACGCTGAAACATGGACGCGCCATGTGCGCGCCGGCTACGATGTCTATCGCGACGCGCTGAACACGCCGGCGTTTCTTGCGATGCTGCCGCCGGTGCGCGGCTTGTACGGGCTCGACATCGGATGCGGCGAGGGCGCGAACACGCGCAAGCTGGCCGAGCTTGGGGCGCGCATGCGGGGCGTCGATGTCGCAGCCACCTTCGTCCGCCATGCGCGTGAAGCCGAAATGGCGAGGCCGCTCGGCGTCGTCTATCAGGTCGGCGACGCGGCGGCGCTGCCTTTCGCCGACGGCTCCTTCGATTTCGTCACGGCGTTCATGTCGCTGATGGATGTCGCCGAGCAGCAGCAGGCGCTGAGCGAGGCCTGTCGCGTGCTGAAGCCCGGCGGATTCCTGCAATTCTCGATTCTGCATCCTTGCTTTGTCCCGCCCCATCGCAGAACGCTGCGCGACGACAGGGGCGACGCCTACGCCGTGGAGATCGCCGGCTACTTCGACGAGCGCGCGGGCCGGATCGAGGAATGGTGGTTCTCCACGCTGCCGGAAGAGGAGAAGAAGCGCGTCCCGCCGTTCCGCGTCCCGCGATTCCATCGCACGTTGAGCTCCTGGGTGGACATGATCTGCAAGGCGGGCTTCGTCATCCGCCGTTTCGGCGAGCCGTCGGCGTCCGACGCGGTCGCCCAAG
>MKVY01000014.1:13491-18196 GCA_001899525.1 Rhizobiales bacterium 65-9 | reverse complement strand
TGCCCGAGCGCGCCGATCCCACGCCAGAGCCTCAGGCGGCCGCGCCGCCCACATTGGCCGACCAGACGCCTGCGCCGATCACGTTGGCCGACCAGGCGGCCGCCCCCTTCCGATCGGCGGCGGGCGCCGCCGGCGGCGCCTCCGTGGACGCCGCCGCCCACATGCTGAGCGACATGTTTCTCTCGCTCACGAACGGTCGGGCGACCAATGTCGCCTCCGTCACCCAGGCCGGAGACCAAGTCATCGACGCGATCGCCGAGATCGGGATCGCGCCCTGGATGGACACGGTGCGCGCCTATCACGAAGGCACGTTCCAGCATTGCCTGATCGTCACCGGCCTCACCACCCTGTTCGGCCAGAAGACCGGGATGCGGCGCAGGGACGTCGCGCTGCTCACCATGGTCGGGCTGCTGCACGATATCGGCAAGGCGCGCATACCGCTCGAGATTCTCGACAAGCAGGGACCGCTGACCGAGCGCGAGTTCGCGATCATCCAGTCGCATCCGGTGATCGGATATGATTATCTGCTCGCGCAGGGCGGCTTTCCGCCATCGGTTTTGTCGGCGGTCCGGCATCATCACGAATATCTGGACGGGTCCGGCTATCCCGACGGATTGTCAGACGCGCAGATCGACGACGTGACGCGCATCCTGACGATCTGCGACATTTATGGCGCGCTGATCGAAGAGCGCGCCTACAAGAAGCCGAAGACGCGCGAGGAAGCCATTCGCATCCTTCTTGAGATGGGCGCCGAGGGCAAGGTCGAGACCGGTCTCGTGCAGGCTTTCGCCAGCTAGGGCGATTCCGCAATTCTCCGAATCGCGGAATCGCGGAATCGCCCTAGCTGTTTATTTTATCGCATTTTCTTCACGCGAACCGGCGTCCACTTCGCTGGAAAATGCTTTATTCATCGCCGCGCGCGTTGCGTTCGCGCTTCAAGGCGCCGTGCCTGGCTTTCGAATCGAGACGCCGCGTTTTGGAGGCTTTCGTCGGTTTCGTCGGACGGCGGATCTTCGGACGGTGAGCGGCGGCGCGGATCAATTCCACGAGCCGGTCGATCGCATCCTTGCGGTTCATCTCCTGTGTGCGGAAGCGCTGGGCGGTGATGACGATCACCCCGTCATTGGTGACGCGCCTGCCGGCGAGCGTTTCGAGCTTCGCGCGCACAAAATGCGGCAGCGACGGGGAGTTTCGCGCGTCGAAGCGCAGTTGCGCCGCGGTTTCGACCTTGTTGACATTCTGGCCGCCGGGACCGGAGGCGCGAATGAACTCAAACATCAGTTCGCGCTCGTCGAGCGAAATATGCGGCGCGATCTCGATCATGATTCACGCCGCGCGCGCATCGGCGCGCCCGCGATCGAACTGGAGCCGCGCGAGACGCGCATAAAGCCCGCCGGCATCGACCAGCGACTGGTGCGAGCCCTGCTCGACGATGCGCCCGCCGTCGAGCACGAGGATCCGATCGGCGGACAGGATCGTCGCCAGCCGGTGCGCGATCACCAGCGTCGTGCGGCCCTTCATCAGGGTTTCGAGCGCCGCCTGCACGTCCCGCTCGCTCTCCGCGTCGAGAGCGGAGGTCGCCTCGTCGAGCAGGAGAATCGGAGCGTCGCGCAGGATCGCGCGGGCGATGGCGATGCGCTGGCGCTGACCGCCGGACAGGGTGACGCCGCGTTCGCCGAGTTTCGTTTCATAACCCTGCGGCAAAGCGCGGATGAAGCGGTCGGCGGCGGCGAGCGCGGAGGCGCGCTCGATCTCGGCCAGCGAGGCGCCTGGCCTGCCATAGGCGATGTTTTCGGCCACGCTCGTTCCGAAGATCGCCGGCTCCTGCGGCACGTAGGCGATGCGAGCCCGCAGCGCCGCCGGATCGACATCCGTCGAGGCGACGCCGTCGATGAGAATGCGGCCGCCCTGCGGATCGTAGAAGCGCAGCAGCAACTGCACGATGGTGCTCTTGCCGGCGCCCGACGGGCCGACAAGCGCGACGGTCTCGCCGCTGGACGCCGTGAAGCTGACATCGTTGAGCGAGGATATCTCAGGCGCCGTCGGATAGGCGAAGCGCACATGCTCGAAAGCGATCTCGCCGCGCGGAGGCTCCGGCAGACGGCGGGGATTCTCCGGCGCGGCGATCTCCGGCTTCGTGGCGAGAATCTCGGCGAGCCGCGCCGCCGCGCCGGCCGCCTGGCTGACCTCGCCCCAGACCTCGCCGAGCTGTCCCAGTCCGCTGGCCGCCATGATCGCGTAGATGACGAACTGGGTGAGGCGTCCGCCCGTCATCTCGCCGGCGAGGACATCCTGCGCGCCGTACCAGAGCACCGCCACGACGCTCGCCGACACCAGGAAAATGCCGACGCCGGAAAGAAGCGCGCGCGCCCAGGTGGACTGCCGCGCCGCCTGGTAAGCGTTTTCGGCCGCGGCGCCATAGGCGCTCGCGGTCGCGGCTTCGGCGCCGAAAGCCTGCATGGTCCGCACCGCGCCGATGGCCTCGACGGCGTACGCCGACGTCTCCGCCAGCTTGTCCTGCGCCTCCTTGGCCCGGCGCCGCACCGAACGACCGGAAAACAGCAGCGGCAGCACGATGAAAGGGATCGCCGCAAGCACGAGAAGCGACAGCTTCGGGCTCGTCAGCGCCATCATCACCGCCGCGCCTAGGAAGAGGAGCAGATTCCTCAGCGCGATCGAGGCGCTGGCGCCGAAAGCGGATTTGAGTTGGGTCGTGTCCCCGGCGAGCCGCGACACCAGTTCGCCGGACTTCGAGCGGTCGAAAAAGCCGGGATCCAGGCGGGCGAGGTGGCCGAAGACCTGCGCCCGGATGTCGGCCACCACCCGCTCGCCGAGCGTCATCACCAGATAATAGCGCGCGGAGCTTGCCGCAGCGAGAAGGCCGGCGAGGCCGATCAGAGCCATGAAATACTGGCTGACGAGGGCCGGATCGCCGCCGAAACCGTTGTCGATCACCCGCCGGACGGCGAGGGGAAGAAGGAGCGTGGCCACGGACGCGACCGTCAGCGCCGCCAGGGCCGCCAGCATCCGGCCGCGATAACGCATGACCGCCGGCAGCAGGGGCCGCAGGGAGGAAAGGGGCGCGCGGGGCGGCCTGTCTGCTGTCTGGGCGTCGTCGCCGGCCATTCTGCTCCGCCCTCTCTGGGACGCTTGTTTCATAACGGGGCTTGGGTTATAGCGCCCGCCATTCCCGAGATGCCAGCGTCCACGGCCGCGGCCGAGCGCCTCAGCGCCGGCGATGTGTTGAAAACGTGGACTTCAGGAGCGAGCGATGAAGAGCGACACCCATCCCGACTATCACATGATCAAGGTCGTGATGACCGACGGCACGGAATACATGACGCGCTCGACCTGGGGCAAGGAAGGCGATTCCCTCCAGCTCGACATCGATCCCAGGTCCCATCCCGCCTGGACCGGCGGCTCGCAGCAGCTCATGGACCGCGGCGGCCGCCTGTCGCGCTTCTCCAAGAAGTTCGAGGGCTTCGGCTTCGGCGCGAAGAGCTGATCGTCGCCTTCACGCCAACAACAAAGCCCCGGGCGCTCCCCGGGGCTTTTGTTTTTTGGCGACGTCTTGGTTGATAGGCGCGCGAGAGCAATTCTCCGACTTGCGGAATTGCTCTCGGTGTCTGTTCTATCGCATTTTCTTCACGCGAACCGGCGTCCGCTTCGCTCGGAAACGCTCTATTGGCGCAGGAAAGCCGACCGCAACAGCTCGACCTGAGCGGCGACGGGGCTCGAATCCGGCGGCGCGTCCTGTTTCCCCGCCAGAAGCTGGTCCAGATGCAGGATGCGGGCCTGAAGCCGCAGGGAGCGGGCGATCAGGTCGCGCAGGCCCAACGGCAATTCTTCAAAAGCGTCCAGCGGATTGGCCTGCATTTCGGCCCGGAGGTTGACCTTGTGCTTCTCCCGCGTCGCCTGCGCGCTGCTCAGCTCGCCTTCCGCGACCGCCCGCTGAAGCAGGAGCCATGAGGCGATCTGCATCAGGCGCGTGGTCAGACGCATGCTTTCGCCCGCATAGGACAGCGCGGCGCCGCGGCCCAGCAGCTTCGATTCCGTCCGCCCCTTGCCGTCCAGATAGGAGGCCGCGTCCTCGACCAGCAACATGCCTTCCTTGAACAGGCTCCTGAACGCGTCCGATGCGATGAAGCTCATCGCGAAGGACGTCGTCGCGTCGTCGCGCTGCTGCGGGTCAGTCGTACTCGCCACTATCAATCCCCGATCGCGTCACAGTCGCGGCGTTTCGCTTTGGCGCGCCGCTCCGTCCGAGCGATCGCAGCAGCAAGATTATCGCCGCGCGGTTCTCTTCGCGCGATTTACCGTTCGTTAACCTTAACCCGACGGCGGAGCGCCTCGCGACGGGGCCAGCGGGACAGGGCGCGCGCGTAAACCGCTTGTTAGGATTCGCCGTCGCCGCCTCGCGAAACCTCCGGGCGGACCGTGGCGAGCCAAAAAAAAGCCGCCCGAAGGCGGCTTTGAAGTTTTTCACAGGGAGGCGTCAACAGAGCGACAGGAGCCACTCGCCGTCAGAGACGGAGGACGCAGGATCGTTATCGCGCGAAAACGTTAACCGGCCGTTAAATGCGACGGCGTTGTTTACAATTTTTTGTTAAAGTCCGCCCGCGCCGCTGTGTCGTTGAAGCGTCGGCGCGCAAAAAAGCCGCCGCGACAGCGACGGCTCTCCAGCTTCCGGAAAAATGTCTCAGTG
>MKVY01000014.1:2124-13479 GCA_001899525.1 Rhizobiales bacterium 65-9 | reverse complement strand
TCGATCGACATCTGCCAGCTCAGAAACTCCTCGGTGGTGAGGGTATAGCGGTTGCACGCCTCCTCCAGCGACAGGAGTCCGCCGCGCACGGCCGCCACAACTTCCGCCTTGCGCCGAATGACCCAGCGGCGGGTGTTCGGCGGCGGCAAATCCGCGATCGTGAGCGGACTCCCGTCGGGGCCGATCACATATTTCACGCGGGGACGCATGATCTCGGTCATCGTACGCTCACACCAATCGATCGACCAAACTCTGCATTCACCCTAACAGCGCGGATTTAAGAAACGCCTAAGCAAAAATTGCCGATTGCCTAACGGCTGACGGAGGTCACCTGACCGAGAGATATCGCATAGTCGCCGATCTTGAGCGTGGTCGCGCCGTTGCTGACATTCACCCCGTCGACGACGCCGGAGAAGGCGAGGGAGGGCTTGATCGACGCGCCAGTCGCGTCAACCGCCGTCACCGTCAGATTGTAGTCGCCCGCCGGCGCCATCTGCCCGGTGGTCGTTTTTCCGTTCCAGACATATTCGTTGTCGCCCGTCGACATGGATTTCTGCTCGGTCCAGACGACGTTCTTGTTCGAGTCGGTGACCGTCAGCGTCACGCTCTTGGCCGCGCGCGGCAGATTGACGTTCCATTTGGTCGAACCGTCCTGCATCGCGGCGGTCGCGCCGTTCGCCGTGACCGTCTTGCCGATGAAGCCGGTCGCGTTGGCGAGGTTGGTCGACTGCGACGCGGTCAGAAGCGCGCTGAGCGTGTCGTTGGACTTGAGCTGCTGCTCAACCGAGGCGAACTGCACGAGCTGCTGCGTGAACTGATTGGTGTCGAGCGGATCGAGCGGATTCTGATTTTTGAGCTGCGTCGTCAGCAGCGTCAGAAACGCCTGAAAATTCGATGCGATCATCTGTCCCGACTTCGAGGACGACGAAGACGGATAGGACGAGTTGGAATTTCCCGAGACGGAATCGACCATGGCCTGCCTCTCAGATGCGGATGTCGACGCCGCCCGCGCGAACGGCGGCGATCTGCTGGCGGAACGGCGCAATCGCCGCGGTTTTTTCGCTCGGCATGCCGATCGTCGCCATTGGCGTCGGCGCATCGCGACGATCGCCGCCCTGCTGTCCCGCCTGATCCTGGCGCAACGTGAAGCTGAGCGAGTTTGAATCGGCGGTCAGGCCGGCTTGATCGAAGGCGCGTTCAAGCGTCCGCGCATCGCGCTGCAGGAGCGCCAGCGTGTCGACGCGGTCCGCCGTCAGCGATGCGGCGACGCGGCCGTCCTCCGCGATGGTGAGCTTCACATCGACCCGGCCAAGATGGTCGGGGTCGAGTCTGATCTGGAATTCGCGCGCGCCTTCCAGCGCCTGCAGACCAATGGCGATCGGCGCCATATGTATTGGAACGGGAGGCGCGGCGGTTGCGCCGGCGCCGGTCTGGGCCGCCTGTGCGGCATGCGCCGGCTGCTGCTGGCCGGCGCTGGAGAGGGCCGCCGCGGCGTTGGGCGTCGCGGCCGATTCGCCCGGGGTCTGAGCGTGCGAGTGAGATTCGGCCTTCTTGTCGCCCGCGGGCTCGGTCGCCGTGGGAGTTCGTTTCGCCTGCCGTTCGTCGGCCGCCGCGGCGTCCGGCTTGGCGGCTCCCTTGCCGTTCTCGCCAATGGCGGCGGCGCCCGGCTCCTTGCTATCGCCGGCCGCGTGCGGGCCGGCCGCGGGCGCTTTCAGCATCGTCTGATGCGTGCTTGTCTTGCTGGCGCCGTCGGCGACCGGTTCCTCCTCGCCGATCGCCGCCGGAGTCGCCGGGGCGGCCGAGCGGGCTTCCTGCTGCGCCGGCGCTGTCGGAACGGCGGCTGCGAGAGGCGCGGCCGCCTCCTTTGACGTGACGGCCGTGACTGCGGCCTCTTCCTGCGGAACCGTCGACGCGGCCGCCGGCCCGGGCGCGCCCGAAGGCGAAGGCGTCGCGGCCGGCGGCGTGGGGGCGACGAGATTTGGCTGCGCTGCGTCGTCCGTCTGCAGCGTGTCCGATTTCCGCGCGTCGTCCGTCCGCTCGCCGGCAGGCGATTCCCTGCGCTTCTCGGATGATCGCGGGGGCTTTTCCGCACGTTCGCGCGGAGCGGGCGGCGCCTGCTCCTTTAATTCGGCAGCGAAGGTCCGGCGGTCCTCGTCCGGCCGGCTGTTGTCGTCGCGCGCCCGCGTCGGGACGTTGCGGCTGGCTGAGCGCGGCGCTTCGGGCGGAAGCGACACGCGCTCGGCAGACGAGGAGGGGCTGGTCGAAATCATGGCGGCTCCAACCAGCAAGACGCTTGCCAGCGGATGGAAACAAATCACTCCTGATATCAATGTTTTACAAAATGAGCGGATCGCCTGCAAAACGCTCGCCCGGCACTTTCTGCCGGGTTGCGGCAGAAAGCGCCAGACAGGTGGAACCTGAGGCGGAACATGCTATTGCGAAGCGGAGAGGATTGCGGGCGAGGCTGTAGTGATCTCATGAATTCGCTCGGGTTCGACAAGCCGGAAGCAGACACGCGCGTCGTCGTGGCCATGTCGGGCGGCGTCGACTCGTCCGTGGTCGCCGCGCTGCTGGCCGAAGCAGGCTATGAGACGATCGGCGTCACGCTCCAGCTTTACGATCACGGCGCCGCCACGCATCGCGCCGGCGCCTGCTGCGCGGGACAGGACATTCATGACGCGCGCCGCGTCGCGGACCGTCTGGCCATTCCGCACTATGTGCTGGATTATGAAAGCCGCTTCCGGGAAGCGGTGATCGAGCGCTTCGCCGACAGTTACATCGCGGGCGAAACGCCGATCCCCTGCGTCGAATGCAACAAGTCAGTGAAATTCAGGGATCTCCTCGACACGGCGCGCGATCTCGGCGCCGACGCGCTGGCGACGGGGCATTATGTCGTGAGCCGGGTTCGCAGCGACGGACGCCGGGCGCTCTACCGCGCGTCGGACAGCGCGCGCGACCAGAGCTATTTCCTGTACGGCACGACGCAGGACCAACTCGACATGCTGCGCTTTCCGCTTGGCGAACTCAGCAAGGCGCGGACCCGCGATCTCGCCCGCAAATATGAGCTTCCCGTCGCCGAGAAGCATGACAGCCAGGACATCTGCTTCGTGCCGAACGGCCGCTACGCGGATGTGATCGCCAAGCTGCGGCCGGAAGCGGTCGAGCACGGCGATATCGAGCATATCGACGGGCGGGTGCTCGGCCGCCATGAAGGCATCGTGAATTTCACCGTGGGCCAGCGGCGCGGGCTCGGCGTCGCGACGGGCGAGCCCCTGTTCGTTGTGAAGCTCGATCCCGCGACGCGGCGCGTGATCGTCGGTCCGCGCGACGCGCTGGCGACCCGAATCCTGCGGCTGCGGGACGTGAACTGGCTCGGCGACCAGCCGCTCGCCGATCAGACGGGCGACCGGGCGATCGCCGTGCGCGTGCGGTCGACGCGGCCGCCGGCGCCGGCGCTTCTGCGTTTCGACGACGGCGCTGCGATCGTCGAACTGGCGGCGGACGAGATCGGCGTCGCGCGCGGGCAGGCTTGCGTGTTCTATGACAATTGCGAGGACGGGGCGCGGGTGCTGGGCGGCGGCGTGATCGCAGCGACGGCTCGCGCCAGCGCCGCAGAGCCGGCCTGCGCCGCATAATCGACCATGACGATCCAATACAATCTTGAGGGCCAGCAGAAGGCCTACGAGAAGTGGGCCCCTTTCTATGACAAGGTTTATCGCCGGCTGCTGGCCGACGCGCAGCGGCGGAGCGCTGAGATCGCCGCCGCATGCGGAAACGATATTCTGGAGGTGGGCGTCGGGACAGGACTGGTGCTGCGCTATTATCCGGCCAGCGCGCGCGTGGTCGGCGTCGACCTGTCGACGCCGATGCTGCGCAAGGCTCAGGAAAAACGCCTGCCGCAGGTTCGCGGCCTCGCCTGCATGGACGCCTGCCGTCTCGGCTTCGCCGACGCGACCTTCGACGCCGTCAATGTCCCCTTCGTGATCACGCTGGTGCCCGACCCCGAAGCGGCGCTGACGGAGATCGCCCGCGTGCTCAAGCCCGGCGGCGAGATCGTGATCGCCAGCAAGTATGGCGCGGAGGGCGGCTTCCAGGCCAAGGTGGAGGAGATGGCGGCGCCGCTGGCCAAGCGCGTCGGCTGGAGCACCAGCTTCCGCGTCAGCCGCGTGCGGCGCTGGGCCGAGACCCATGGCGGCGTCGAATTCGTCGGCGTCCAGCCGGCCTTTCCGCTCGGCTACTTCAAGATCCTGCGGATGCGGAAGGCGCGGCTGGCGTAGTCGCTGCTTTTCCCTTGGTTGGCGCGCCTCTGCCTCGGTCTGGCTCTCCATGGCAAGAGCGATACCCTGAGAGCGCTCGTCTTTTCTTGACCGCTCCGGCGTGGTTCCCTATACGCGCCCGGCGGCCGCACGCGGCCCGGTGGCGGGGTAGCTCAGCTGGTTAGAGCACGGGAATCATAATCCTGGGGTCGGGGGTTCAAGTCCCTCTCCCGCTACCATCATATCCAACACCATTCCTGTTGTTGGACATGACTAGACCGGACCAATGGCGCGAGCGCCCCCATGCAATCCGGGCGCTGGAACCAACACTCTGTTTGCTCGCGCCCTGCTCGCCGCCGTCAATTGAGGCGAAGCGGCGCGATCGGTCAGTCGCTGCATTTGATGCGATTCAGAAGAAGCTTTCATTTGGCGTCGGCGTCAACCGGCAAGGCTCACCGTTCCATTTCGCCGATTCCACAGCTTTCGCGGCGCTTCGGAACAAACGCCCTGCGGAGGCGGTTGAAAAACAGACAGCCTCGAAAGCGGTCAGCGCTGGCAGGGGCGGCCAATCAGGGGTGACAGGCACCATGGGAAATCTTCTTTATTGGGCGGTTGTTTTTTTGATTGTCGCCCTGGTGGCGGCCTTTCTCGGCTTCGGCGGGGTCGCGGGCACGGCGATGAGCGGCGCGCAACTGCTGTTCTGGGTGGCGATCGTTCTGTTCGCCATCTCTGCCGTGGTCGGACTTCTCCGGCGCGGCGCGTAAACCAGCGACGCCCGTCACGCCCGCTTCGCACGCCTCATGCGGAGTGGGCGGACGCTCTGTCTTCGTCATCGGGCGCGAGCGGAAAGCGCAGGCGCCACGACAGCCCTTGCGGATCGTAATTGATGTCGACGGTTCCGTTGAGCGCGCGCGACACCGTGCGCTCGATGACAACCTGCCCAAATCCTTTTCGCTTCGGCGCCTGCACGGGCGGTCCGCCGGTTTCTTTCCACGACAATTGCACCCATGACTCGCCATTGGCGGCGGGCGTGACAGTCCAGACAATGTCGACCCGGCCTGACGGTGTCGAGAGCGCGCCATATTTCGCGGCGTTCGTCGCCAGTTCGTGCAGAGCGAGCCCGATATTCTGAGAGGCGTCGGAGGGCAGCTTCAAGGGAGGGCCGGAGGTGAACACCTGTTGATCAAGCTGATGGGCAAGCTGCGAGCGGATCAACTCCAGCAGGTCTGCGCCCGTCCAGCCTTCATCGACAAGAAGCGCATGCGTGGCCCCAAGGGCCTCGAGGCGCGCCGCGAACCGTTCGACGAAAGCCTGCGGCTCAGGCGTCGTGGTCGCGGTCTGGCGCGCCATGGCCTGCACGACAGCGAGAATATTCTTGGAGCGATGCGATATCTCGCGCATCAGAAGCCGGTTGTTCTGTTCGCGTTTCTTGCGTTCGGTGATGTCGACTGCGACGCCCGTCAGACCTTCAATCGCGCCATCGGCGGCGAAGGTCGGCTCGATGTGGATGTCATACCATTTTTCTCCCCGCCTGCCTCTGTAGCACAATTCGTAGGTGCGCGGCTTGCCGGATTCGAGCGCCGCCATGTTGTTGGACATGACGGTGTCGCGGATCGATTCAGGGAGCGCTTCCTGATCGCTTCTCCCGATCCAGATTTCCGGATCGAGCCCGAGCGGGCGGCCATGAAACCAGCGGTAGACCAGATTTTTATCCTGACTCCACAGCAGGATCGGCGCGGACGACACGGCCGCAGCAAGCAGACGGGAAGCATCTCTCAGCTCCAACTGCGTCTGCGACGCCTTGCTGGTCAGCTGCTCATGAGCCTCCTCAAGCGCGACAGCCGTTCGACGTTCCGCCGTCACCAGGTCAGCCAGCTTTTTCCTGTCCCCATTGGTTATGACCAGCGCCGCCAGCAGGGTGGCGATCGCGATCGCAAACGCCGCGATCATGGTCCAGCGGGTGGCCGTCTCTTCCGCATCGACCGCGGCGAGGCGGGTGGACAGCATATGTTGCTGTTGTTCGACCAGTTGGTCGATCTCCCCCCGGAGCTGATCCATGAGAGCCTTGCCGCGCCCGGTGAGAATCGCGTTGCGCGCGGCGTCCGCGCGCCCCTCCCGCGTCAGCGCTATGACGCTGGCGAGCCGTTCCGACCGTTGCCGCCACATGTCCGCGATGCGGTCAAGCCGCGCGACCTGATCAGGCGCATCCGCAGCCATCGTTTTCAGCTGGGTGAGAATGGCCGGAATCGCCGCGCCGGCTTCTGTGAAGGGCGCCAGAAAATCCTCCTGGCGCGTGATGGCGAAGCCGCGTTCGCCCGTTTCCGCGTTCACCATCTGAGTCATCAACGCGCGGCTCGTTTCGATGAAGCTGAGCGCGTATTCGGATTGCAGGCGCGAATGGCGGAAGGCGCGCCATTGGAACGCCGCGAGCACGCCGACCGCGATGACGGCGATCAAAAGAACGGCGATGGAAATCCTCTGGAAACCAAGCCTGGTCCCGCGCGCGGAGGCGCTTTCTTTTTTCATCAACCCCGAACCATCGCGTCCGAAATAGCCGTTGGATGAGCGCGCGCCGTTTCACGGCGTTATAGCGTTGTCGCGGAAACATACCAGAATCGGCAGGTGATTTTCGTTATGTCATTTTACGCACATAATAATTTCGCCCGCTCCTGGTCCGAAGCGGGCAAGTTGACAGGGGCGGTGAAGCGGCGATCACGATGCGTCTTGGCGGCGCGCAAAAACGCCGATCATGACGATCATTCGGAGTGCAGGGAAAGGGGCCGCCTTTTTTAGCTCAGGCGGCCTTGGATTTCCTGCTGGCCTGATTGAAAAACAGCGCCTGGCTGATGACGGCCTTGAGCGTGCTCGCCTGGAACGGCTTGGTGATCAGGAATGCGGGCTCCGGCTTCGCGCCGGTGAGAAGACGTTCCGGATAGGCCGTGACGAAGATGACGGGAACTTCGAAGGACTCCAGCATCTCGTTGACCGCGTCGAGGCCGGAGCTGCCGTCAGCGAGCTGGATGTCCGCCAGAACCAGTCCGGGGCGGCGCTTCTGGGCCATGGAGACGGCCTCGGCCCGGGTGCGCGCGATGTCGATGACGGTGTGGCCAAGGCTTTCGACCAGCGCCTCGATATCCATGGCGATGATCGCCTCGTCCTCGATGATCAGGACCTCGGTCGCCACCTGCTCGGCGATCTCCTTGCCGGCCTGCTGGGCCATCCGTTCGAATTCCGACAGCTCGCGATCCATGATCAGGGCTGCGTCTTCAGGCGAAAAACCTTCCACCGAGGTCAGAAGGAACGCCTGGCGGCTGGGCGGCGTTAAGGCGTCGAGCGCTTGAACGCCAGGAGGGGCGGGAACGGTCTTGCCATTGATGGGAACCCTGTTCCAGATATTCAGAAACAGGCGATAGAGCGCGATGCGAGCCGGAAGCTCCTTATTAAACAAGGAGTTGTCTTGGACCAGCGCTTCCAGGGAGGCGATCACATAGGCGTCGCCGGCTTCCTGATTGCCGCACAGGGCCCGGGCGAAGCGGCGGAGATACGGCAAATGGGGGCTTATCACCTCGGTGATCGTCATAGACGGCGGCTCCGCGTCGTTAGGGTCTTTTTCGGCTTATCCGACGTAAAATTCCAGTCCTCAACGTTTGTTCCGCTTCGAGGGAACAAAATCCAACGCTTGGCGTTTTCGCGGCGTATCAAAGGTTGTGCGTGCGAGTCGACAGGGCGGCGCGGGCGACAAGTCGGCTCGGAGCGGGTGGCGGAGCACATGATGAGTGAGGATAACGAAGCAAGCGACGCGCCGGAGTTGCCGGCGGACGCTCAGGCTCGCATCGGGGCGCGGCTGCGCCAGATGTACGACCATGTTCTGCAGGAGCCAGTCCCGGATCGGTTCATGTCGCTTCTGAACCAGCTCCAGGCGAATCCGCTCCCGGGCGATGGTTCGCAGCGCGGCGACGATAACAATAAGACCGACCGATGACGCCATCTCCTGAGTTCCGCGACGGGCTGCTCGCCGAGATCCCGAGTCTGCGGGCGTTCGCGATGTCGCTTTGCGGCAAGAGCGATCGCGCCGACGATCTGGTGCAGGAGGCGCTCGTCAAGGCGTGGGCGGCCCAAGCCAGTTTCACCCCAGGCACCAATCTGCGGGCCTGGCTCTTCACGATTCTCCGCAACGTCTATTTCGGCGAGCTGAGAAAGCGCAAGCGCGAGGTGGAGGATGTCGACGGCGTGCACGCCGCCGGGCTGTCGGTGTCGGGCGAGCAGGATGCGCGCGTGGACTTCACTGATTTTCAGAAGGCGCTTGCTCAGCTTTCCGCCGACCAGCGCGAGGTGCTGACACTGATCGGCGCGTCCGGCTTTTCCTACGAGGAGGCGGCCGAAATCTGCGGCGTCGCAGTCGGAACCATCAAAAGCCGGCTCAACCGCGCCCGCGTCAAGCTGTCTGAGATCCTGTCCATCGAAACGCTTGCCGACATCGGTCCGGAGCCTTCTTCGCGCGCCGTGCTGTCGCGCAACGCCGGGCTTGCGTCCGGTGCGTAGTCTTCCGAGACGATCACAACCATTGTGAACCAGTTACGCACACGCGTCCTCGCGATCCTTGTCGCGGCGGCTCTTCCCGCCATCCTTTTCATTTCTGTTCTGGCCTACTGGATCTATCAGACGGGCAAGGACGCCGCGCTCGTCGGCCTTAGCCATGACGTCGCTCTTCTGACGTCGCGTTTCGACGCCATTCCGCCCGCCGGGATGCGGCTGGCGTGGCTGCTCGCCTCGACAGCGGACTGGGGCGACTTGCGGAAGGGCCCATGCGACGCGCGCGTCAAAGCCATTGTGGAGCGCTTTCCCGGTTATGGGGGAATGCTGATCTATGAGGACGGCGCGCTCGTCTGCTCGGCCGGAGCGCCATTTCCCGCGAGCAGCGCCCGCTCTCTCAAGACGCTCGCGCCGGCGCTTGGCGCGAGTCAGACGTGGGCCGGCCTGCTGCCCGGCGCCGCCGGCGGGCCGGTGATCGCGGCCGCGGGCGGCGCCGCCAATCAGGGCCGCTCCATGACGGTGGTTCTCGCCATCGATCCGCGGCAGATCGCGACGCTGCTGGGATGGTTCCGAAGCGTTGATTCCAGTAGGGCCCAGCTCGTCGATCGCAACGGACAATCGATCGGAGCCATCGCCAGGAATGACGTCGTCCCGATCGAGACGCCGCTGCCGGACGGCGAACAGGTGAGAACCGTCGGGGACGCCTCCGGCCGCTCCTTCATCATCACGTCGACGAAGCTTGCGTCCGCCGATGTCTGGGTCGTCACCGAGCAGCGCGAGACCGATGTTCTCGCCGGCGCCCGCAATCAGATGATCCTCGCCCTGATGGCGCCGGTGCTGACCCTGTTGCTGGTCGGCCTCGCCGTCTGGTTCGGCCTCACCCAGTTCGTCATCCGATGGATCAACCGGTTGATCCTGGTCACGCGCGCCTATTCGGAGGGCGATCTGGGGGCCCGCGTCGGCGACGCCGGGGCCGCCCCGCGGGAAATCAGGGAGCTTGCCCGCCGTTTCGACGGACTCGCCGACCGCATGGCCGAGCGGTCGGTCGAGCTCGAAGGAGAGGTGCTGCAGAAGCGGCGCTACATCCGCGAACTCCATCATCGGGTCAAAAACAATCTTCAGGTCATCGCCTCGCTGCTCGCCCTGCAGAAGCGCAGCCTTCCGCCGCCGCAGCGCGTCATCCTCCGGTTCCCGGTCGACAGGGTGAACGCCATGGCGGCCGCGTTCGGCGTTTCCTACTCGCAAACCGAAAGCGGCGACGTCGGCGTGCTGGCGGTGGTGCGCGAGGTGATTTCGCGGCTCGAGACGGGCGCGGAGTCGCGCAAAAGCCGCGTCGAGCTCTCCGTCAGGGGTGAGGAGCGCGAGGTCAATCTCGATACGGCGATCGCCATCGCCATGCTGCTGGCGGAACTGCTGCCGCCTTTTCTCGCCGCGGGCGCCCAATCCAATCTCTCGATCGCGGTCGATGTCGAACTGCTTCAGGAGTCGCTGATCATCAGGGCTTCGAGCCCGTCCGCCATAACCGAATTCCATGACAGGCTGTCACGCCGATTCATCAGCGCCTACCTGTCGCAGCTCCATGCGAGCCTTTCCGAAACAACGGAAAGAAACGCCGAATTGTCGATACCTCTGACTATCGCCGCCTCGCCGAACAGCGCCGCCTGAGACGGTCAGATCAGCGGCCGGGGCGACAGGTCCTGATCGACATATTCGGACAGACGCTCCAGCGCTTTCAGGTTCAGCATCCGCATGCGCGAGCCGTTCCGCGCGAACATGCCGACGCGGCGGAGACGGGCGAGCGTCTTGTTGGTGTGAACGAGCGAGAGGCCGAGCGCGTCCGCGATGTGCTGCTGCGTGATCGGCAGCTCGAACTCATCGTTCTCCACGAGACCGAGCGCGCGCGCCCGCTTGAAAAGGCTGATCAGAAGCGCCGCCACCCGCTCGTCGGCAGTGCGCCGGCCGACCGATAGGAGACCTTCGTCCACCAGCGCTTCCTCGCGCGATCCGAGCCAGGTCACATCGAACGCAAGCTGCGGCGTCTCCGTGAACAGGCGCCAGACGCCGCGGCGCGGCAGCACGCAAAGATGCACCGGCGTCAGGGACTCCACCCCATACTGGGCGGCTTCGAACATGGCCGACTGCAGCCCGATCAGGTCGCCGGGCAGAATGAAATGAAGGATCTGCCGCCGGTCGTCCGACAGGATGCGATAGCGAAAAGCCCAGCCGCGATAGAGCGTGTAAAGGCAGGGATTTCGCTCACCGGGCGCGATGATCGTCGCGCCCGACGGCATGTGACGATCCTCCTGCTTGATGTCGTTGATCTTGCCGATCTCGTCTTCCGACAGCGGCTTGAAAATCGGCAGGTCGCGCAAAGCGCAATTCCAGCAGAGAACAGTTTTCTCGCCGCAGGGGGCGCGGAGGATCTGTTCAGTCATGCGTCTGCAACCTCCCCGACCATCTCCTGAAACGCTCTGTGGACTCCGGCGGGCGGATATAGCGCTCTCCGGCTGGGACCGCCCTAGAGGTATGGACAGGCCCAACGTGTCATATGACGGGATTGCACAGG
>MKVY01000014.1:0-2113 GCA_001899525.1 Rhizobiales bacterium 65-9 | reverse complement strand
CAGCTATGCCTCAAAATCTTCGCCGCGTCGCCCGCGCGCTTCTGTCCGTCTCCGACAAGGCCGGCCTGATCGCGTTCGCCCAGGCCCTGACGCAACGAAACGTCGCCATCCTCTCGACCGGGGGGACGCGCAAGGCCCTCATTCAGGCCGGCGCGCCGGCGCTCGAAGTCGCGGAGGCGACGGGATTCCCCGAGATCATGGACGGGCGCGTGAAGACGCTCCATCCGCGCATCCATGGAGGGCTTCTGGCGGTCAGGGAAAATCCGGAGCACAGCGCCGCGATGCTGGCGCACGGGATCGAGCCGATCGACCTGCTCGTCGTCAATCTCTATCCGTTCGAGCAGACCCTGGCGAAAGGCGCTCCGTTCGAGGATTGCGTCGAGAATATCGACATCGGCGGGCCGGCGATGATCCGGGCCGCGGCCAAGAATTTCGACGCCGTGACGGTGGTGGTCGACCCGGCCGACTATGAGGCGGTGCTGGCGGAACTCGAGGCGCATGACGGCGCGACGACGCTGGCGCTGCGCAAGCGGCTGGCGGCCAAGGCGTTCGCGCGGACGGCGAGCTATGACGCGGCGATCGCCGAGTGGCTGTCGCGCGAGGCGGGCGAGCCAACGCCGGCATGGCGCAGTTTCAGCGGCGCGCTGGCCCAGCCTCTTCGTTACGGCGAAAACCCGCATCAGGCCGCCGCCTTCTACAAGACGGCCGAGCGCCGCTTCGGCGTCGCGACGGCGCGCCAGCTTCAGGGCAAGGAACTGTCCTACAACAACATCAACGACACGGACGCCGCCTTCGAATGCGTGGCGGAGTTCGACGCCGCGCGCGAGGCCGCCTGCGTCATCGTCAAGCACGCCAATCCCTGCGGCGTCGGCGTCGGCGCCTCGCTGGCGGACGCCTATGCGAAAGCGCTGCGCTGCGATCCCGTCTCGGCTTTCGGCGGCATCGTCGCGCTCAACCGCGGGCTCGACCGCGCCACGGCGGAGGAGATCGCGCGCCTCTTCACCGAGGTCGTCATCGCGCCGGACGCCGATGACGACGCGATCGCGGCGTTCGCCGCGAAAAAGAATCTGCGTCTTCTTCTCGCGGGAGGACTGCCCGACGCGGCGCAGCCCGGCCTTGTCGTGCGCAGCGTCGCAGGCGGGCTGCTGGCGCAGGATCGCGACGCGGCCGATCTCGACGAGTCGAAGCTCGTCGTCGCGACTAGGCGCCCCCCGACGGCGGCCGAGATGAGCGACCTGCGCTTCGCATTCAAGGTGGCGAAGCATGTGAAATCGAACGCCATTGTCTACGCCAGGAACGGCGCGACGGTCGGCGTCGGCGCGGGACAGATGAGCCGCGTGGATTCAGCCCGAATCGCCGCCTGGAAGGCGGTCGAGGCGGCCCGCGCGGCGGGCGAGAGCGAGGAATGGACGCGCGGCGCCGTCGCCGCGTCGGACGCCTTCTTTCCGTTCGCGGACGGCCTCCAGTCGATTATCGACGCCGGCGCCACCGCCGTCATCCAGCCTGGCGGCTCGATGCGCGACGCGGAGGTGATCGCGGCCGCCGACGCCGCCGGCATCGCGATGGTGCTGACCGGCATGCGCCATTTCCGCCACTGACGGCCTGCCCCTCCTGTCTCGCGAGGAAGCGTGAGCGCCTGATCAGCGCGCGGCGAGCGCGCTGATCGAATTGGCGGCCACGATGAGCCGCGCCAGGCCCGGCTCGCCGGAGATGAATCCGGCGATATCGTCCTGCGCGGCGTCGAGCGCCCGCTTACGCTCCGTGCGCCAGCCCTCGATCGAGTCGGCGCCCATCGACGCCACGGTCGCGACGAGGCGGGTCTGCGCGTCATCGATCGCCGCGAGCGCCTGATCGCGGGCGCGCTGCTCATACTCGTCGCGCGCCGACACCGCGCGCGCCTTGGCGCGCACCGCATCGAGCTTCAGAAGATCCACAAGCTGAAGCTGACGGCGCATGACCTCGGCGACAGGCTGGCCGATCTCCTGCGCCGTGCGCACGACGCCCGGAGTCGCGGTGACGATGCTCAAAGCCGACAAGCGCGCCGCGAGTTCGGGCGGGACCTGCTGGGCGACGAGTTTGTCGCGATCGGCCTTCAGGCTGGCGGCGTCGTCCG
>MKVY01000013.1:2746-5189 GCA_001899525.1 Rhizobiales bacterium 65-9 | reverse complement strand
ATCGTGTCGGCGGAGAAGGCGTACATCGACAGCGCCTGCTCGGTCGGCAGCATGATCTTCATCAGCTGGCGGCGCAGCAGCGGATAGTCGAAGAGGGGGCGGCCGAAGGCGCGCCGGCCGCGTGCCGCCAGCAGCGCCTCGTTGAGGCAGCGCCGCATCATGGCGGCGGCGCGCACGCCGTGGCTGAGCCGCGAGAGATTGACCTGGCTCATCATCTGCTTGAAGCCCTGCGCCAAGTCGCCCACCAGCCAGGCCGTCGCGCCGTCGAGCGCGATCTCGCCCGAGGCCATCGAGCGCGTGCCGAGCTTGTCCTTCAGCCGCACGATGCGATAGGCGTTGCGCCGGCCGTCCTCGAGGCGGCGCGGCAGGGCGAACATGCCGAGCCCCCTGGTGCCGGGCGCGGCGCCGCGCGGCCGCGCCAGCATCAGGGCGATGTCGGCGTCGGCATGGCTGCAGAACCATTTCTGGCCGAAGATGCGCCAGCGCTCGACGCCGTCGGCGCCGACGCCGATCCGCTCGGCCTCGGTCTCGATCGCGCCGACGTCGGAGCCGCCCGCCTTCTCGGTCATCAGCTGCGCGGCCTTCATCATGCGGGCGGGATCCTGGCTCAGGAGCCGATCGAGCAGCAGGCGCTTCAGCTCGGGCGAGCCATGCGTCTTGAGGGTGAAGTTCGAGGTGTCGGACATCGACACCGGGCACATCAGGCCGAACTCGGCCTGCACGAACAGGTAAGTGAAGGCGTACTTGACCAGCGGATGGGCGGTCTCCGTCATGCCGAGCACGCCGGCACGATGGCTCATCGCGTGCAGGCCGTACTCCTCGAACGCCACCTTCTCCATCTCGCGATAGGCGGGATGGTAGTCGATCCAGTCCTCGTCGCGCCCGAAGCGGTCGCGCTGATGCAGCACGGGCGGATGGCGGTCGGCGATCATGGCGAGCTCGTCGAGCCGCGTGCCGGCCAGCGCACCCAGCCGCGCGAAATGCGGCGTCATTGTCTCGCGGAGCCCGGGCTCGAGGTAGAGCGACATCAGGCCCTGGAACTGCCGGTCGATGGCGTAGAAATCGAGCCCGTGCGCATCGGGCGCGATGTAGTGCGCGCCGAACCGTTCGTTCGCCTGGGGAGCCGTCACGTCGGGCATGGTGTTTCCTCGTTGCTCGTGCGCCCGTATGTGCACCGGTCGAGGGCACCGTGGAAGGCCCTCATGCGCTGGGAGCGCGCCACTCCTGTGGCGCTCATGGGATGTGTGGCCAACATGAAGAGCGCCACAGGAGTGGCGCGCTCCCAGCCATGACCCCTTGCGTCCGGAAAATTTGAGAGAATGTGCGAACGGGCGCCCTCCGTCGCCGTATGACGGCGACACCTCCCCAGCGGAGCTGGGGAGGAGGGCTTCGTGCTTGGCACGCTCTTCGCTTGTGCAGGCGCGGGAGAACCATGTCGACAGGACGCCAACGCATGCCAAGCCGCATTCCGACTTTCCGCCGCCTGGGCGCGGCGGCCCTCGCCGCCTCTCTCGCGCTTGGGAGCGTGACCGCATGGGCCCAGGGCACCCTGCGCATCGGCATGACGGCGGCCGATATCCCGCTCACCACCGGCCAGACCGATCAGGGCGGCGAGGGCATGCGGTTCATGGGCTATACGGTCTATGACGGGCTGATCAACTGGGACCTCACGTCGGCCGACAAGCCGTCGGGGCTGATCCCCGGCTTGGCGACCGGCTGGAAGGTCGACGATGCCGACAAGACGCGCTGGACCTTCACCTTGCGCCGGGGCGTCAAGTTCCACGACGGCAGCGACTTCAAGGCCGACGCCGTGGTCTGGAACATCGACAAGCTCCTGAACGACAAGTCGCCGCAATACGATCCCAAGCAGGCAGCGCAGGGCCGTTCGCGCATCCCCGCCGTCAAATCCTACAAGGTGATCGACGACTACACGGTCGAGGTCCTGACCAGGACGCCGGATGCCTTCCTGCCTTATCAGATCGGCTGGGTGATGATGTCGAGCCCGGCGCAATGGGAGAAGGTCGGCCGCGACTGGAACAAGTTCGCGCAGACGCCGTCCGGCACGGGACCGTGGAAGCTCGCCGAGTTCGTGCCGCAGACGCGCGCCGAGCTGGTGCCCAACAAGGACTATTGGGACAAGACCCGCATCCCCAAGCTCGACAAGATGGTGCTGCTGCCGATCCCCGAGGCGTCGAGCCGCATTGCCGCGCTGCGCTCGGGCCAGGTCGACTGGATCGAGGCGCCGCCGCCCGACGCCGTCCCGAGCCTCGAGAAGGCCGGCTTCAAGATCGTCACCAACGCCTATCCGCACAACTGGACCTGGCATCTCAGCATGGTCGAAGGCTCGCCGTGGACCGACGTCCGCGTGCGCAAGGCGGCCAATCTCGCGATCGACCGCAACGGCATGAAGATGCTGCTGAACGGCCTGATGATTCCCGCGCAA
>MKVY01000013.1:1996-2662 GCA_001899525.1 Rhizobiales bacterium 65-9 | reverse complement strand
GCAGACGCTGGCGATGAACGAGTACGTCCAGAAGAAGCTGGCGGACGTCGGCATCAAGGTCGATTTCGATGTTGTCGAATGGAACGCCATGATCAACATGTGGCGCGCCGGCGCCAAGGCCGAGATCGGCAAGGGCGCCAACGGCATCAACTTCACCTACTTCATCCAGGATCCGTTCACCGCCTTCATCCGCCATCTCGATTCGAAGCTGGTAGCACCCAACGGCACCAACTGGGGCTACTACCAGCAGCCCGAGATGGATGCGCTGTTCGAGAAGGCGCGCACGACCTTCGATGCGGCGGCGCAGGACGAGGTGCTGCGCCAGGTGCACGAGAAGATCGTCGACGAGGCGTTATTCCTGTTCGTCACCCACGATGTCAACCCGCGCGCCCTGTCGTCCAAGGTGACCGGCTTCGTGCAGGCCCAGAACTGGTTCCAGGATTTCTCGCCGATCACGATGAAGTAGTTCTTTCTCCTCCCTACGCTTCGCGTGGGGAGGTGTCGCGTCATACGCGACGGAGGGGTCATCGCTGGGAGCGCGCCACTCCTGTGGCGCTCATGGGATGCGTGATCACAAAGCAGAAGAGCGCCACAGCCGGCGGAGGTTACTCCGCCTGAAGTGGCGGCGCTCCCAGCGAGAGCCTAGCTCCACCCCCGCGTCAGCAC
>MKVY01000013.1:959-1957 GCA_001899525.1 Rhizobiales bacterium 65-9 | reverse complement strand
GGTGTGGGCACGGGCGCGATGGTGGCGGACTTCCAGCACGAAGCCGGCGGCCGGGTAGACCTCGCCCGAGGTGCCGATCGCCAGGAACAGGCCGCAGCGCCTGAGTGCCGCGTGGATCTCGTCCATGTGCAGGGGCATCTCGCCGAACCAGACGATGTGGGGTCGCAGCTCGCCCACCGCCTGGCAGGTCGAACAGACCGATTGCGGCGTGTGATCGACGTCCGATCGGGAGACTTGGCCGCAGTGCATGCAGCGGATCTCGCCGTCGCGGCCGTGCATGTGCAGGACGTTCTTCGACCCGGCCTGCTCGTGCAGCAGGTCGATGTTCTGGGTCACGATCACGACCTCGCCGCCGTACTCCTTTTCCAGCCGGGCGAGCGCGCGATGGGCGGCGTTCGGTTCGATGTGGGCGGCGCGGAACTGGCGCCGCGTGTCGTTGTAGAAGTCGAGCACCTTCTTCTTGTCGCGGTGCCAGGCCTCGAGGGTGGCGACGTCCTCGAGGTTGACGCGGGTCCACAGGCCGTCGGCGTCGCGGAAGGTGTCGATGCCGCTTTCCTTCGAGATGCCGGCGCCGGTCAGCACGACGATCGTCGGCGGGAAGAAATCCTGGTGCATGACGCGTGTTTACGCCTCCGCGGCGACGCTGGGGAGGTGTCCGCGTAATCGCGGACGGAGAAGTCGAAAGCCTCACTGAGACTCATGACCCCTCCGTCGGCGAAGACGCCGACACCTCCCCAGCTTTGCTGGGGAGGGTTTCATGAGATCACACCGTGAGGAACTGCTGCACGATGCGCTCGTCGGCGCGCAGGTCGGCCGGGGTGCCGGTGAAGCGCACTTCGCCTTTCTCCAGGATGTAGACGCGATCGGCCAGCGCCATCACGAACTGCAGGTTCTGCTCGGCCAGCACGATCGACAGGCCGGTCGCCTTGAGCTCGGCGACGCGCTGCAGCAGCTGCTCGACGATCAGCGGCGCCAGCCCCTCCGACGGCTCATCGAGC
>MKVY01000013.1:445-833 GCA_001899525.1 Rhizobiales bacterium 65-9 | reverse complement strand
CTCCCACACCGAGAGCTCGGGAAAGATCCGCCGGTCCTCCGGCACGAAGCCGATTCCCAGCCGGCAGATGCGATGCGGCGCCAGCTGGGCGATGTCCTGACCCTTCCACACGACCTTCCCGTGCCGGGGCGGCGTCAGGCCGATGATCGAGCGCATGGTCGTGGTCTTGCCGACGCCGTTGCGCCCGATCAGGGCGATGCATTCGCCGGCACGGACCTCGAGCGAGACTCCGAACAGGACCTGGCTCAGCCCGTAGGAGGTGTGGATGCCGTCGACTTTCAGGAGCTCGGCTCCCTGGAGCTCAGCCCTCGGGAGCTCAGCCATGTCCGTGCTCCCCGAGATAGACGCGCTTGACCTCAGAATCGTTGCGCACCGCGTCGGGCGCGCC
>MKVY01000013.1:0-247 GCA_001899525.1 Rhizobiales bacterium 65-9 | reverse complement strand
GGCGAGCGCAATCGCGAGCTCGAGCTGCTTCTGCTTGCCGTAGCTCAGCTCGCCGCCGGTTTCCGATGCTTCTGCCGCCAGCCCGACCAGCTCGAGCAGCTCGCGCGTGCCCTCGCGATGCAGCGAGCGGCCGGGGCGGAACAGGTTCCATTGCTGGCCCTCGTGCGCGATCAGCGCGACCTGAACGTTCTCGAAGACGGTCAGCCGGGGATAGATGTTGATGCGCTGGAACGAGCGGGCGATGCCA
>MKVY01000012.1 GCA_001899525.1 Rhizobiales bacterium 65-9 | reverse complement strand
CCCCCAAAAACCGGGTTCCCTTTCGCGCGAAAATGCAGGGTCCTAATTCCACGGTCATTGACAATCCGGGCTGATGGGACGCGAGCGGGGCTGCTTGCGTCCGTTTTCTCCGCGCGCCGTCGGCGTGTTGCCCATTCGGATACAACCCTGAGGCTTCCTCGGAAGCCGTTCCTTCGCATCGTGCGCCAAAGGGCTGATGCATTGCGGGCGCCTGCATCCCTTTGGGCATCAAGCCAGGATAGATGCGCTTCCAGAGAACTCTGGCGAGGTCGGAAGACGTCGCTCCGCTCGCCACGGACGATCCGACGCGCGGTCTGGCGGTGATGGCCCGTGCGCATGACGATCTGTTTGATCGGCGCGCCTTCCTTCCAGAGGGCGAGGACCGCTGCGTTTGTCTCCTCGCGCCGCAGATCTCCGTCATATTGCAGCTTATCGGCTGCCGTCAGCAAAGCGGGATTGATGACGGTGGCGCCGTTGGCGCCGCAGATCTGACGCATCGACTTGCGCACGGTGTCGAGGAAAGCGCGGCTGGCATTCTCCATCAGCGCCAGCGGTCGGCAACCTGGACGGCCCGCGACGGTGCTCGCGCCATCGCCTCTCCGTAGCCCCCGCCACGGCCACGGGCGACTGTGTGGACAGCGGACTGATGCCGGAGCCAAGCTTCCGATGTCGCCGGCTCCCGGTCAGGAAGGAGGACGACCGGCCGGCGGCGTTCGAGATCGCAGACGATCGCGCCGTAGCGGTGATTGCGCCGCCGCGCGAAATCATCGATGCCGATCACGCGCAACGGCTCGCTCGGCGCCCGGGCACGCTGCCGGACCACGCGCAACAGCGTATCGTTGCTGACCGGCAGCTTCATCCTGGCGGCAAAACTCGCTCCGGGCCGGCCGCCCAACGCGAGCCCAAGCTGCTGGACGATATGGTCGAGACGATCGGTCCGGCGCGCCCGCGGCGCAAGGACGCGGTCACCAAAACGCTCCGCGAAGATCTGGTGGCCGCATAGGACAGCATCGCACCTTAAGCGCCGGACGAGTATCTGATGTTCGACGCGTAGGCCGCTGAGCGGCCGGTCCTTTGCTCGCCGGAGTACCGGCTTTGGATCCGTTGCGAGATCGCCCCACAATCAGGACATGGACAGGTGCTGACGGCCGCCCGAGTTCGGACAACAACACGCTCGCCTTCGTTCACGATCCCGTCGACCATCAATCCTGAAGGAATCAGGCTGGCTGGCCGAAATCGCCGCTCCATCACGCTGATTCCTTCTGGAAACCGGCGTCAGAACAGCCCCAACCTGCAGCGAAACTGAATCAGACCCGAAATCCTACGCTAAGCCTCGAACGCCGCCCAAATCGTCGCGCCAGGTCGTTCGGGATGGGCGGGCGTCTTGGCGTAGGCGACGCACTTGTCGGCGAGCAGCGCGTTCAGGGCCGGGCCAAGTGAAGCGGTTGCTTTCCGTGAGCACGCTCCAGAAGCGCTCGTGGTCGAGCCGCAGCCGGGCTTTCACATCAGTCCGGATCTCGATCGCGTCCGCCGGACGGACGACGGGGTGTGGGTGATCGGCAAGACACGGACGATCGGCGCGCCCTCCTCCGTGGTCATGACGATCGCTAGCGCCAAGCAGGGCCGGTCCTTGTCACCCTCCTCCCCGCCCTCGCGGTGCTGCCAGTCCTAGAGATAGGCGTAGCGAAATATCCAGCCGAGCCGGACCTCAGTCGGCAGAGGCGCGCGAGCGCGCATAATATCTTACAGGTAAGATAAATTACCTTACATATAAAATAATTCTTGCTCGCGATCCGACAAACTGCCAACCTTTCAGAAGTGCTTGTCTGGCTGCGGTGGGACCGATCGCTTGAAAACAAGGCGGTCCCTTGGCGATGCGGTTTGCGCAATCCGGCGCGGCTTCATCTCCTCGGAAGTCGGAACCTCGATCAGCCGCAAGTCGAACGGCGGCGTTTGAACGGAATCATCGGATGGCCTCCATTTCCTCTTTGCCGCCAGCCGGCGCTGAAATCCGGCTGGAGAAGATATCGATCGAATTCGGCGGCCTCCCGGTCGTGTCCGACATCGATCTGACGGTTGGCGCGGGCGAGTTCGTCTGCCTGCTGGGACCCAGCGGTTGCGGCAAGTCGACGCTGATGAATCTGGTGGCTGGTTTCGTTCCCGCGGCGGCGGGCCTGGCGACGATCGGCGGGAACCCTATCGATGGACCGGGCAGGGATCGCGGAGTCGTCTTCCAGAGCACCGAAGCGCTGTTTCCCTGGCTTACCGTTCAGGAAAACGTTGAATATGGGCCAAGCATGCGCGGGGTGGGGCGAGCTGAACGCGCCGAGGCTGCGCGTCACTATATCGACCTGGTCGGTCTCAGCCATGCCGCAAGCCGGTTTCCTGCGGAATTGTCAGGCGGCATGCGGCAACGCGCGCAGATCGCGCGGGTTCTGATCAACGAGCCGTCGGTTGTGCTGATGGATGAGCCGTTCGGCGCGCTGGACGCGCAGACGCGCGAGGTCATGCAGGCTGAACTCGACCGTATATGGCAGGCGACCCGG
This sequence comes from Rhizobiales bacterium 65-9, assembly GCA_001899525.1. Taxonomy (GTDB): domain Bacteria; phylum Pseudomonadota; class Alphaproteobacteria; order Rhizobiales; family Beijerinckiaceae; genus Terrirubrum. Next base: position 10,288 of record MKVY01000012.1, on the reverse strand, counting down.
CCCACCATTCTTTTCATCACGCACGATATCTGGGAAGCGATTCTGCTTGCGGATCGTGTGGTCACCATGACGGCCGGCCCCGGGGCGCGGCTGAAGACCATAGCGCCGATCGCGCTCCCCCATCCGCGCGAACTGGCCAGCCCCGAGGCGCTCGAAATCTATCGCGAGCTTCGCGAGGGCATTGCTGAAGAAGTGCGGCGCACGTTGCAGGCTCAAGGGCTCGATCGGGGAATCGCCGCATGACATCGATAGACTCGCGCTCGACGAGCAATCACATGCGAACCGCTTCGAGTCTGATCGAGTTTGCGAAACGCGTATCCGGCGCCGCCCCGGGACGATTCTTCACCGGCCTTCTTTCGGTCATGCTGGGCGTTTTTCTATGGGAAGTGCTAAGCTGGCGATTCACGCCTCTCTTTTTGCCGTCGCCGGGCCTGACGCTTCAGTCGGCCGTCGAGCTTTGGGACGATGGCACGCTCATTCAGTCGATCGGCGCATCTCTGGCGCGCATCATGGCCGGCTGGTCATTGGGCGTGCTGATCGGCTTTCCCCTTGGAATGCTGATGGGGTATTTCCCGTTCGTTCGCCGGCTGCTTGATCCCTATGTCGAGTTTTTCCGGTTTATTCCGCCGATTTCTTTCATCACGCTCGCCGTCATCTGGCTGGGGCCGGGCGAGTTGTCGAAAGTGATTCTGATCACCTACACGACGGTTTTCATCGTCATGATCAATACGATCGCCGGCGTGGTCGCGACGAGCGAGTTGCGGCTAAGAGCGGCGGCCGCGCTGGGGGCAAGCCGGTTCAAGATCCTGACGACGGTGATCTTCCCCTCGACGATTCCCTCCATGGTGACCGGAGCCCGCGTCGCGATGGGCAACTCGTTCCTGACGATCGTTTCGGCGGAAATCGTCGCGGCTCAAACCGGCCTGGGGTCCCTGATCTGGACGTCCCGGAACTACGGCAAGACGGAATGGGTCTTTGTCGGCATCATCACGCTGGGCGTGCTGGGTTATCTGTGCGACCGCATCGTGCGCCTTTTTGTGAAGCGGACGTTGAAGCGTTACGCCGTCGCTGTCTGAGGATGAGGCGGCAATGGCTGACGTCGATCCGCGACGTCGAGTATGACGGAGCGACCTCGCAGTATACGGATGGAAAGCGGCAATCGTCTTCCCGGAGAAGGCGGCGCGACGGCGTTATCATGGATTGTCGTGATCGCATCCGATAGAATGCGCGGTGGCGAGCGAGGTTTTCAGTGGCGGAAAAAGTCAGGATGCGGGGCGGGAAGGAGCGACGCAAGAGTGAGACCCGAATCTGGCTGCAGATCCTCTCTCTCGAAAGCATCGTCTTTTCCCGGCTGAACAGCGCGCTCAACGCCGATTTCGGCCTCTCTGTCGCAAAGTTCGAATTCCTCGCCCAAATCGACCGGCAACCTGACGGAATCAGCCTGGGCGCGATATCCGCCAATCTCAAGGTGACCAGCGGGAACGTCTCCGGATTGGTGAGCCGGCTGCTGGCGGACAAGCTGATTGCGAAGGAGATCTCGCGGGAGGACCGTCGCTCCTTCATTGTGACGTTCACGGCGAAAGGAAAAGCGCTGTTTGATCGGGCGAACGATCTGCACGCCCGCACGCTCGCAGAGTGCTTCGCCGATGTCCCGACCCCGTTGCTGCAAGGTTCGCTGACGACTTTGCGCTCGCTGTCGTCGACGATGACGCGAAGCCGCCGCGGTCGATAAGCGGCGCATCCCCGCTATTCGGCGATGCGGCGACGGCGAGACGGCCGGGCGATGCTTTCCACGGGATGCTGTACAACGGAGAAGCGCCGCCGGATCTGGTCTGCGCGCCACCACGCCATGCCAGCCTGTAGAATGCGGTCGCCCTCATCGAACAGGTTGATCCGTTGCAGCAGAACGGGCTTGCCGTGCGCGATTCCCAGATGCCTGGCCAGTTCCGCGGTGGCCGCGCCCACCTCGATTTCCTCAGTCGCCGCCTCCAGACGGACCGAGAGCTCGTTACGCAGAAGATCGACGATCGTTCGCTTCGCCAGATCCTCCACGCGCAGCTTTTCTCCCAGCCGCCGGACCAGATAATTCTGCGCGAAATAAATCGGCGTACGCGCATCGCGCCGGATTCTGACCGCGCGAAGCCGATAGAGACGGTCGTCGCCGCCGAACAATCGCGCCATCTCGCCGGGCGGATCGACGAGCCCCCAGCTGATGATCCGTGTCTCCGTATCGGTTCCGAGTTCGATGAGATCGTCGATCGACCTCATTTCCCAAAGATTCTTTTCGCTGCGGCGCCGCACGAACGAGCCGCGCCGCGCGAAGCGTTCGATCAGCCCGCGGTTCTGCAGGATCTTGAGCGCTTCACGCACGGTGATGCGGCTAAGCCCGAATCTTTCCGTGAGCTCGGCCTCCGTCGGAAGCTTGTCCCCGGGCTTGAGCGCGCCGGAGGCGATCTGGCGGGACAGATCGTCCGCAAGACGTTGGTAATGGGGCGCAGAAGCCACTTTGAAACCGTTTCGTCGAACCTGGTGTGAACATGAACTGCCGCGGCGCCTCCGCTTCCGAGGAGCGCGAACCCCGCTTCTAGAACATGAGACCGGAAAGCGGAATCCGGCCGCCTGAAAAATCCGGCGCCGAACGCCGCGCGGATCGGCGGTTTGATGGCGGCGAAGATTCGTTTGTCCACCCCCGGCGATGATTGACGACAGGTCTTTAATTGTTATAACAATTAAACCGTCGCCAGCCGGGCTGGATCACTTCGAGGATTGCGCATGCAGGATCGCTACTGCCATACGAGCAGCATCAAGGTCGATCGGCCCGCCGAAACGGCGTTCGAGATCATGTCCAACGGTTTGAAGCAGGGCGCCTGGACATGGGGCAGCTTCAACCGCTCCGAGGTCCAGCCGGGGATTTTTCTCGGGCACTCGGTTTTTTCAGGAAAAGCTCTTTATTCCCGGCTTCATGTCGATCGCGAGCGTCTGGTGGTCGATTATGAAGGCGGGCCGACGCCGGAGACGATGCAATTCAGGAACATGTCGCGCGTCCTGCCGGGCGCGACGCTGAAGCTCGATCCCGGCTGCTGCGTCATAACGCTGCTGACCTGGCGCCTGCAGACCCAGACGGAAGATGACTGGCTGCAGATTTCGACGGTGCATGAAGCGGAGATGTTCCTGATCAAGGGCCTTCTCGAAAGGGCTTGATCTGCGCGCTTTCACGACACGGGGGAGGATGGGAGATGCGTCTAAACCGCGGCCAGATTTTGAAGAAAGCTGCAGCAGCGCTCACGATGGCGGGCGCGATGTTCGCCACCGCCTTGAGGGCGGAGGAAATACCGATCGCGGTCGGCATCGATCCGACCTTCGTTTCCTTTTTCGTGGCCAAGCAGGAGCGATTGTTCGAGAAGCATGGCGTCGACGTCAAGCTTCTCAGCTTTGGCCCCGGCGGCGCGATGCTGGACGCCGTGACCGGCGGACAGGCGGTCATGAGCGCATCGACCGAGACCACGACGCTTGTGCGCATGGCGCGCACGGATATTCGCGCGATCGCCATTGTCGGACGCTCCACCAACAATGTGAAGCTGGTGGCCCGTCACGATGTCGACGATCCGCGAAAGATCAGGTCGATCGGCGTCGTTCCCGGCGGCGTCTTCGAATATATCAACGGGCTCACATTCAAGGCCTACGGCATCGACCCCGCTTCCGTGAAGGTTGTGAAGGCCGGCCCGCCAGAACTCCCGGCCTTGCTTCTGAGAGGCGATATCGACGCCTTCTGGCTCTTCGAACCATTCCCGACAATGACGCGCAACCAGGGCGCCCGCATTCTCGCAGAGATCAAGGATGTCGGTTACATTTCGCAAATCTGGGTTTCAGCGAAAGGCGATTGGCTTGAAAAAAACCGGGCGAGCGCCGTCAAGGTCCTCGCAGCATTGAAGGAGGCCTGCGAAATCGTTACCGCTGATCCGAAGCGAGGGGCAGACGCCGTGCAGGCCAACGTCAAGATCCCGGCGGCGCAGACACTTGATTATCTCAAGGAGCTGCAGTGCCGGCTGGATCCGATCGGGTCTGGAGACCTGCCGGGATACGAGAACATCTCGGCGTTTCTGCATGCGGCGAAGATCATACCGGCGCCTGTCGATCTGAGGGTGAAGGTCGTGGTCGATTTTCCGAACCGATGATCGTGGAGCGCGGCCCGTCAACGTGCGGGCCGCCATCCCGATGACGCGGACGTCTGCGGCGAAGCGGGCCGACATGCGATGAGCGATGCAGACTTTATCATCGTCGGCAGCGGAATAAACGCTCTGACATGCGCCGCCATGCTGGCGCGCAAGGGCCGCAAGGTGTTGATGCTGGAGCGTAACCCCCGCATCGGCGGCTGCATCCTGACCGACGAGATCACGCTGCCGGGCTTCGTCCATGACGTCATGGCGATGAGCTTCACCTTGTTCATCGGCAGCCGGACCTATGCCGCTCTGGGCGCCGAGCTGGCGCAGCGCGGGCTTTCCTTCGCCGACTCCGACACGCCCACGGGCGTTCTCCTCCCGGACGGACGCCACGCCATTCTGACCCGGGACCATGATCGCAACGTGGCGGCGTTCGAGAAGCTCCAGCCCGGCGAGGGCGCCGCGTTCGAGAGCGAGATGCGCTCGGTCGGCGCCGATCTCAATCTGATCGCGGGCCTGCTTGGAGGAGCGCTCTGGTCGCTGCCCACGCTCGCGATGCTCGCCGGCGAGATCCGGCGCCGGGGCCTGCGCGGTTTGGCCGAGACGCTGGGCGAGTTTCTCACAAGCAGCCGGGGATATCTCGAAACCCGCTATCGGTCGGACGTCATGCGGGCGCTTTTCGCGCCATGGGCGCTGCATTGCGGACTCGGCCCCGAAAGCGCCTATGGCGGTCAGATGGTCAAGGTGATCGGCGCCGCGCTGGAATCGGCAGGCGCGCCGATTGTGCGCGGCGGCGCTGCGCGGCTCGTCGGGGCTTTCGAGCGGTTCATCACGGATTCGGGCGGCGCGATCCGCGTGAGCGCCGATGTCGACCGCGTTGAACTCGACGCCCGGGGGCGGGCCAGCGGCGTACGGCTCGCCGACGGCGGCATTTTGCGCGCGAAACGCGGCGTCATCTGCTCCGTGGCGCCCGATCAACTCTATCGCCGCCTGCTCAGGGACAACCCGCTGCCGAACCAGGTCGCGTGTGGCTTGGCGCATTTCCGGCACGGCAAGGGCGACATGCAGATCCACTACGCCCTGTCGGCGCCGCCCCGCTGGACGTCGCCCGAACTTGCCGGCGTCGCCCTGCTGCATCTGACGGACGGGCTTGACGGGGTGTCGCGGGCGACGAACGAATGCGAGCGCGGACTTCTGCCCGCGTCTCCGACGGTCTGCGTCGGACAGCCGACGGTCCTCGATCCGTCGCGGGCGCCGCCGGGAAAAGCCGTGCTTTGGCTGCAACTTCCGGAAGCGCCGCGCATCATCAAGGGCGACGCCGCCGGTGAAATCGAAACTCCCGCCGACGGCCGCTGGAGCGAACAGGTGCGCGAGCTTTACGCCGATAGGATAGAAGCCATTCTGGCCCGCAACGCCGATGGTTTCCGCGACAGCATCCTGGCCCGTCGGGTCTATTCGCCGAGTGATCTGGAAACGCTGAATATAAACCTCGTAAACGGAGATCCGTATGGGGGGTTCTGCGGACTGGATCAGTTTTTTATCTGGCGGCCGTTCAAGTCGTCGGTGAATCACGAGACGCACGTCGCGCGGCTTTATCACATCGGCGCGTCGACCCATCCGGGACCGGGATTGAGCGGCGATTCCGGCTTCCTGCTGGCGCGGAAGCTGGCGTAGATCATGTGATTTTTCGTGGAATGAGGCCCCTGTTTGAGGAGTGATTTCCGTCCAAACGGGACCCCTTAACGATGGGGTCATCAAAGCGCCTCCGGTTTGATCGGAGGCATTTGTGTTTTGGATGCTGGTTGTGGAGACGATTGCAAAGATACGCCGGCTTTCGCTGGCGCAGGGAAAGTCGATCAATGCGATCTGCCGGGCGTTGAAGATCTCCCGGAAAGTAGTTCGCAAGATGCTGCGCTCGGACGAGACGGAGTTCCGCAAGGATGGTGCGCCAGCTCAGGCCCGACTGGAACCCTTCGAGGCAGAGCTTCTCGAGCAGCCGGCGATCGTCACCGACCCGGAAAGCCCCATTCGGTGTTGTGATAGGCGAGGAACTCGGGCGCCGCCGCGCACCAGCGGCAACGCGCGCGGCCATCCGGGCCGGGGATCGTTGCGCTCATCGTTCAGGCTTTCAGGAATGCGAGCCGGTCGTCAGTGCGCGCCGGCGCGATATCGAGGATCTCGGCGCTGACCACGCCTTGCGCGACGAACGGATCGTCCTGCACCCGCGCCTCGATCTCCGCGAACGAAGCGTTGTGCGCGAGGATGGCGCCGCCCGCATTCGGTTGGAGGCTGCCGACCAGAAGGAAAACACCTTCGTCGAAGCCGCGTTTGATCCAGGCATTGTGTCGGTCCATCAGGGGCGGAGCTTTGGTCTTGTCGGCGAAGCGGAGGGTAATAACAAACATGGCGGCTCCTTCAGGCGGATAGGTGGGATCGGGTGAATGACGCGACCGGGCATTGGACGAGCAGCCATGCCTCCATGTCGGCGACCTCGCGGCGGATGAAATCCTCGTCGCGGAAAGCGGTGGCGAGCGTCGCAACGCCCTGACTGCGCATCAGGAGATGAAGCGCCAGCGGATCGGCATCGCTCTCACGACCCAACGCGATAAACTGCCGGGCAAGCCAGTCGCGGAACAGCGAGAACAGTCCTGCCGCATCGGCCTTGGCAGCGTGATCGAGCTTCGCCAGCTCGTTGCAGAGCGTGCCGACCGGACAGCCATGAGCCGTGATCTTTGCGCCATTCGCGATCAGAAGGTGGATGAAGCTGCGGATGCGGTCCGCCAATCGTCAAAGAATGTTGAATCTTGCGACGCCTTCCATGCGATCGAATGGATCAAACCCGAGCCTGGAAGCTGCGGGAGCTTCTCAACGTCAGTCGCCGGCGTGAAGGAGGGCGTGTTGTCCTGCGTCGCCTGCCGATCGACATCGAAATAGATCGTTTCGGCCACACCCGCTCCGCCGCCGACACGGTTGAAGGCCGCCTGAAAGCCTCGCGCGTGGCCCTCGTTCTCGCCGAAGACATCGGTTCGCGTAAGAGAGATCGAGCTGACGCCGGCGTCGGTGAGGCTCTGCAGTTCGCCGGCGTCCGACACGCCGTCCTGGTCGAGATCGCGCCAGACCTTGAGCTGGAAAAATTTCGCGTCGCTCGCATCGATGACGCCGTCGCCGTTGCTGTCCAACAGCTCCAGGACGTCGAACCCGTCCTGCGTGGTCGATCCGAAAAGCTCCAGCGAGGTTTCGATCAGCCCGTTCTCGTTCTTGTCGATGACAAGAATGCCGTCATCCGCGCTGACCCAGCCCGTGCGCTCGGCGAAGCCGTCGCCGTTATAGTCGAAATGAACGTCAGAAGCGCCGGCCTCGCCCGCAACGCCAAGTGCAGAGAGTTCGATGCCGTCGCCGTCCAGGTCGAGAATGAGGGGATCGTGACGGATCGAGTCGAGAACGGACACAAGTCCATCATATGCTTCCCGACCGATCCATTGACCGAGCTTACCTGGACCATACTTGAAGCCGTAATCTATAGCCCACCCCACAGCATAGTTTCCGGGAATCCCCCAAATGGCAGCAATTGCGCCCGCTGCGAATAACCCTTGTATACCAAGTACACTCATTAATGCCGCCGCTGCTAGAGCGCCCGCGGCTGCTCTACCCGCACTTTGCCCAGTGAATTCGAATCCAGCGCGTATCCACTCGTCTGTCGAATATGTAGTGAAGGGATTAGTGGACCAATCAAATGATCCGGAAGAGACGGAATCTCCCCACCACTTTAATTGCTCTCCGTACATTCTATCCTGGGTAGATTGCCGCTCGACAGCATCATCAATCATTCTTTGGCCATAAGCTGACAGGAATTGCCCGGGCGTTCGGCCAATCGAGCTTACGGTGTTGCCGATTCTGTTATGAAAGTCAGTTATGGATTGCTGCGCTTGGCGCCAGACAGCATCCATATGCATATTGAGGAATAGACGTTCATAGTCGCCACTCATGGGATTAGTCCGCTCTCGATGTTAGCGCCGTTTAGTCCAGATGTCTGATGTAATACGAGCTACTCCACCAACAATGATTAGCGCCATTGTCGAGAGGCCCAGATATAAACCTACTTGAAAGCCGAGAAGGGCTGCGAGGATGCAAACAATGATGTTGAAAAAGATAAGCTTTAGAAAAAAGCCACTCATAATGGAGAAAAAGAAGTCCATCATCGTCAGAATCCTTAGCTTTGCAGTTGCGCTTCTATTATCATTACTGCCGGAATCTCCCAAACTGTCGTTCGGCTAAGGATGCTCTTGCTTGCTTGTGGTACGAATCGATCAGCGAGTTATAGGATAATAGTTCAAGCCAATATGCAGCTGGTTTGGTATGCACTGCTTGCGCGCGAGCGAACCGCCCCGAGTTTGCCGGAGGCTCCAACTTCCAAATAGGATGGAGCGATGACGAGCAAGACGACGAACAAGTTCTCGCCTGAGGTGCGTGAGCGTGCGGTGCGGTTGGTTTTGGATCATAAGGCTGATCATTCCTCCCGCTGGACAGCCTGTCAGTCGATCGCGGCAAAGATCGGCTGCTCGGCGCACACGCTGCTGGATTGGGTGAAGAAGGCCGAGATCGATGCTGGCAAGAGGGCCGGTTTGCCAACGGACACGGCCGAGAAAATGAAGGCTCTTGAGCGGGAGAACCGTGAGCTTCGGCAGGCGAATGAGATCCTGCGCAAGGCGAGCGCTTATTTTGCCCAGGCGGAGCTCGACCGCCCATTCAAACGATGATCACGTTCATTGACGATCACCGCGAGGCGCATGGGGTCGAGCCGATTTGCAGGGTGCTGCCGATCGCCCCGTCGACCTACCGCGATCATATCGCCAAGCGCGCCGATCCCGGGAAACTGTCGGCGCGGGCGAAGCGGGACCTGGAGCTCAAGCCGGAGATTGAGCGTGTCTTCACCGAGAACTTCGAAGTCCACGGCGCGCGCAGGGTCTGGCGGCAGATGGGGCGCGAAGGCTTCGCCGTCGCGCGCTGCACCGTCGAGCGGCTGATGGCCAATCTCGGCCTTCACGGTGTTATTCGTGGCAAGCCGATCCGCACCACGGTGCAGGACAAGGACGCGCCATGTCCACGCGACCATGTGAACCGGGTCTTCCATGCCCCGGCGCCGAACAGGCTCTGGCTTTCGGACTTCACCTACGTCAGCACTTGGTCGGGCTTCGTCTACGTGGCATTCGTCATCGACGCCTACGCCCGTCGCATCGTCGGCTGGCGCGTATCGCGGACCGCGCACGCCAGCTTCGTGCTCGACGCTCTCGAGCAGGCTCTGCACGAACGGCGGCCCATTCATCGCGGCGGTCTGGTGCACCATTCCGACAGGGGGTCTCAATATGTCAGCATTCGATACACCGAGCGCCTCGCCGAGGCTGGCATTGAATCCTCTGTCGGCAGTGCCGGCGACAGCTATGACAACGCTCTCGCCGAAACGATCAACGGCCTCTACAAAGCGGAGCTCATTCATAGGCGTGGACCCTGGCGAAGCTTCGAGGCCGTCGAGGTCGCCACGCTGACCTGGGTCGACTGGTTCAACAATCGCCGGCTGCTGGAACCCATCGGCAACATTCCGCCGGCCGAGGCCGAGGAACGCTACTATGCCGTGCTGGACGAACCAGCTATCGCGGCGTGAGTCAAACGAAACAGCCTCCGGCAAACCCGGGGCGGTTCACCAAGAGCTTGCAGTCCCTTGCCAACTGCAACAGCGCTCGATTGACCGGCTTGAATTAGATCGATCGCGGCCTGTCGAGTCGCCGTACTCATTTGATTTATCGCATTCTGGACCTCGATCCCTACTTGGTCCATGTGCAGTCGAATTGCTAACTCGTGGTAGCTCATCACTCGATCCCCAGCTTTGATTGCAGAGTATTACGATTTCAGATGAGTGAATGCTCGCACGCAAACCCAGAGCAACGCGATTAATAATGAGACCGGCCCGGCAATCCCAATAGGAGCGCCAAGGGCGAAGTACGCGGCCATCGCTAGAAGAATGCAAATGGCGAAGATGAAAGCAACCTCCATCGATCGCGCGAGCCACATCTTCATAGACGATTTTTCAGGAGGCTTGACGCGGAATGACATTGACCTGCCCCTGATCTTTC
>MKVY01000011.1:24047-31820 GCA_001899525.1 Rhizobiales bacterium 65-9 | reverse complement strand
TCGACATGGAGTTATTGAGCCTCATCCGACGTTGGCGTTTGCAAGACGAGTTCTCGATCCGGGAGATTTCGCGGCGGACTGGTCTTTCGCGGAACACGGTGCGCAAGTATCTGCGCTCTGGCGCCGTCGAACTGAGGTTCAGCGTCCCGGATCGGCCGAGCAAGCTCGACGCCTTCGCCGACAAGCTGTCGCATATGCTGCGACTGGAGGCCGGGAAGTCGCGCAAGCAGAAGCGCACGATCAAGCAATTGCACGCTGATCTAGCGGCGCTTGGCTATGACGGCTCCTACAATCGTGTGGCCGCCTTCGCCCGCGAGTGGAAGGCCGCTCGCCAGCGAGAGCAGAAGACCAGCGCTCGCGGCGTTTTCGTGCCGCTCGCGTTCTCGGCCGACGAGGCATTCCAGTTCGACTGGCAGAAGACTGGGCGATCATCGCCGGCGAGCGCTGCAAACTGCAGGTCGCCCACTTCAAGCTGGCGCACAGCCGCGCCTTTATTCTTCGCGCTTATCCTCAGCAGACCCACGAGATGCTGTTTGACGCCCATAATCACGCTTTCCGCGTGCTCGGCGGCGTTCCCCGGCGCGGCATCTACGACAACATGCGAACCGCCGTCGACAAGGTGGGACGGGGTAAGGAGCGGCAGATCAACGCGCGCTTCTCGGCCATGGTCAGCCACTTCCTGTTCGAGGCCGAGTTCTGCAATCCGGCGTCCGGTTGGGAGAAGGGGCAGATCGAGAAGAACGTCCAGGACGCCCGCCATCGGCTCTGGCAGCCGACTCCGAACTTCCCCTCGCTGACGGCGCTGAACGACTGGCTGGAGACGCGATGCCAGGAACTGTGGGTCCAGACGGCGCACGGCTCACAACCCGGCGCGCTCGCCGATGTCCGGCTTGAAGAGGCCCAGCATCTGATGCGACTTCCGCGGCCATTCGACGGCTTCGTCGAATACGCCAAGCGCGTCTCGCCGACATGCCTGATCCACGTCGACCGCAACCGCTACAGCGTACCAGCATCCTTCGCCAATCGCCCGGTCAGCGTGCGGGTGTATCCCGAGCGCATCGTCGTCGCCGCCGAAGGCCAGATCGTCTGCGAGCATGCGCGGGTCTTCGCCCGCTCACACGAGCGTAAGAGCACGACAACCGTCTTCGACTGGCGACACGACCTGACGGTCATTCAGCGCAAGCCCGGAGCTCTGCGCAACGGAGCGCCGTTCGCCGAGTCGCCGCCGGCTTTCGGACCCTTCAGCACCGTATGCTCAAGGCGCCGGGCGGCGACCGTGAGATGGTCGAGGCGCTCGCGCTGGTGCTTCAGCACGACGAGCAAGCCGTGCTCACAGCCGTCGAGATGGCGCTGGAGGCCGGCGCGCCAACCAAGACGCACATCCTGGACCTCCTGCACCGCCTGGTCGACGGGAAGCCGATGGATGCGCCGCCCCTGAAGGCGCCGCAGGCTTTGACTCTGACCACCGAGCCGCAAGCGAACGTCGAGCGCTATGACGCCCTGCGCAAGGTCCGGGAGGCGCGCCATGCGTCATAACCCTGCCGCCGGCGCCGTCGTCATCATGCTCAGAGCGCTCAAAATGCACGGCATGGCTCAAGCCGTCGGAGAACTGACCGAACAAGGCTCGCCCGCCTTCGAGGCCGCGCTACCGATCCTGTCGCAACTCCTGAAGGCGGAGACCGCGGACAGAGAGGTCAGATCAACCGCCTACCAGCTCAAAACGGCCCGCTTTCCGAACTACCGCGACCTCGCCGGCTTCGACTTTGCCAGCAGCGAAGTCAACGAGGCGCTCGTCCGCCAGCTTCACCGCTGCGAGTTCCTGCAAGACGCGCACAACGCCGTGCTCGTCGGCGGTCCCGGCACACGCAAGACGCACCTCGCGACTGCGATCGGCGTCCAGGCGATCGAACATCATCGCAAACGAGTCCGGTTCTTCTCCACGGTCGAACTCGTCAACGCCCTCGAACAGCAAAAAATTCAGGGAAAGTCTGGGCAGATCGCGGCGCGCCTTGCTTACTCCGACCTCGTCATCCTCGATGAGCTTGGCTATCTGCCGTTCAGCGGCTCCGACGGAGCGCTGCTCTTCCACCTTTTGAGCAAACTGTACGAGCGAACCAGCGTCGTCATCACGACCAACCTCAGCTTTGGCGAATGGGCCGCCGTGTTCGGCGATCCAAAGATGACGACGGCGCTGCTCGACCGTCTTACCCATCGATGCCACATCCTTGAAACCGGAAACGACAGCTTCCGCTTCAAAAACAGTTCGTCGAAACCCGCAAAACCCACCAAGGAGAAAGCCCGAAACTTGACGAACCCCTGACCCCGAAACCATCATCAAGCCGGGCCAGCTCTCAATGGAAACCAAGGGGCAGTTCAAAGCGGAAATCAACACTTCCCCATTTGGACGGGCCAACCCACGCTATTCTTTCGTGCTGCGCCTGTCTTCTGAGGCAGCAGCAAGCCGCTTTCGCCGCCAAAGCCATGCGCCGATCGCCGTTAGAATCAGGCCGATCGCCAAAGTCGCCACGGCGTCCGTCCAACGGTCGAAGCCGGTGTCCATGCGACAAACGCTGTATTGGTCATCGTCCGCGCGACAGGTGACAAGCACCTGCTGACCCTCCCGCCACTGATGATGGCTTGATAATGCCGGAACTGAGACGGTCTGACCGTTGTCCAGCGCGACGACCGCCTGGGGACGATTGAAGGCCGTCACTGTTCCAGACACGGCCGCGCCGCGCCAGCTGTGTAGGGCCTGATTGATGCTTGCATACCCGCCGGCTGCGACAACAAGGGCGCCCACGATTGGCAGCGCGAACCGCAGAATGCGGACGCCCGGCTGCTCGGGCCTCGCATATCCTTGAAAGGCGTCGCTGGTCGAGCGAAGCGGCGCCGCGACGTCGGTTCCGGAAACGTCGATGACGAAGCCTGCAACATAGTTCAAGCCCGAGGCCGGCGCGCTGGCGCGAAGTCTCCAAACAACGGTCTCGCCATTGGCAAGCCCCTCCGGTCCGCTCGGCAATCCATTCGGCGGTAGCTCGAAAGAGAATGGGATTCCGAAGTTCGATCGGGTCGAACTGTTCGCCGTGACGGTTTTTTCCCACAAAACGGCGGTGCGTCGGCGGGAAGAATCATCTGGCCCCTCCGTGGGGATGCTATGTTCGCAGGACAAGCGAACCCTGTACGGGCCTGTCGCGGCGACCGGCTTTTCGGTCCAAACGCGACCTGAGAAGACCTTCCCCAATTGAGCCTTACCCGCTTCAATGCGTGAGAGGCCTGATTTTCTCCGACGTGCGAGGTCTCGCAGTCCCTGTCCGAGGTGCACCATGCCAACAATGGCAAGCACCCCGGCAAGGCCGGCCGGGAACGGGAAGAAATCGGGCGACGCGGTGTCAAAAACGCTCGCGGAGCCAATCCAGATGACGCCAGCTATCAAAATAGCAGCAGCGATCGCCCAACTCACGATCGCCAGTCGGATGCGCGCCGCGCCGTAGTCGCTCGATCGCACGGGGCCAGGCGGCGATCCGTCCAGGGGGCTTTGGAGCGACATAGGCGACGCCTCCTCCAAAGAAAGCATAGGCCCCCGCAAACCATTGGCTAGCCCCCGCCGCTTTGCAAGGTTCAGCCAGGAAGGCGGTTTCCTGGGAGATGGTCGCTTTCGACAGCGGGCGCGTCGAAGCGGATAGGGTGAAGGAAAGGCAGGAGGCGACACAGTCCCAGCCCGGCGAAGAGGTCGGCAAGGTGGCGACAATCGCGCCGCCAGGTTCCGACAAGAATTTCTCGCGATCGCCGCCTCGCCGACGAATGCGACACGGTTAAGGTCGCGGAGAGAGCCGCGGCGACCGTCAGCGCACTGCTTCCAGCCTGGAAGCAGTGGGAGTTTTCTGAAATGGGGCTTTCTCACAGGGACATCCACAACGCCGGCGCGATGCGGAACCGGCCTCTGGGCTCAAGATCCAGCGAGCGCGGAACGTTTATTCTACATGCCTCTTGCTGCTTTTCCAGCCGCGTGAGCCATCTGCTCCAGCTTTCGAAAGTCCGCATCTCTCTGGGCGGTGCGATTCAGAATATTGAGAATTTGGTCGATCTTCGCCTGCATCATCTGCATAGACATCGTGATGTGCGCAAGTTGTGCGTGGACCTTCTGGTTCGATACCGCTTGCTGATGGTGTTGCGCGTTCGCCAGGCTTGGCTCGGGCCTCGCGTGGGTGCGTCCGCCTGCCGTTTTCTGAGGGGTGACGTTCAAGAACTGACTTGGCAAATTAAGCGACATGACGTTCCTCCGTAACAACCGCATCAGCAATAGCTTCTGAACCGACTCGAAGTCTCGCGCGTGGGGACCGCCGCGGAATGATGGCGCGAGCGATGGCTGCCGTGTTCGTCATGCCAGCCGGAGCGACTGAACAGGTCGATATTACGGTGATGGCGTGCATGTTTGCGCTGACGTCTGCGGAGGCTCGATTGCTCGGCCTCTTCGCTGCCGGCATGGATGTCGAAGACGCTGCGATCAAGCTAGGCGTGAGCGTGGCGACCGTGAAGACCCATCGAACGCGAATGTTCGCGAAGATTGGCGTTCAGCGCCGCGCCGATTGTCTTCAGGCGCTAAGGCGTTTGCTGCCGCCGCTGAAGGTCCTATAGCAGATTAGCGGCCGGGTTGGTCATTGACGTGAAGCGCACATGACGTCGCGCTCAACGCGGTTTGATGGTTTCTTCAAAGGGTGTCCGTTCTTCAAACGAGATTCTCAAGAGCGCCTCCGGTGACGACATGCTGCGCAAGGAAGCCGATTCGTTCGGGCGGACTGCGGCGAGGGAGAGCGGCCGAGATCACACCGTTTCGCGGTTGTATCTGCCGTCACACGCGCCTTGCATGCGCGCCGGTCAGCGTCGATGCCGCGCGAACTACTGAGGCAGTTTGACGGGCGTGGTGACGGCCGGAGAAAAAATGAGAACGTCATACTTCTTCTCCTGCTCATCGCAGGATCGCCATCGAGATCGCTACGGCGTCGGTGTCAGAGACGATGGTGCCCGGCTGGCCGCGCCAAGCAAATGATGGCGTCGAGTTCGCGCACGACGCGCAGTCCTGACAGCGAAGTGTCGGCGACCAGAGCCAGATATTCCCGCGTATCGTCGTCGGCCACGGCTAGCGCTCGGCACCGACGGCCGCCAGTGAAGGTGTCGGAGACAGAGTCCGGACTCCACCGAGCATTGGCGCAATCAGGCAAGATCATGGACCTCCGTACGGCCGGCATCTTGCCGAGGCGGCGGGGCGCGACACCCGGCCCCGATCCGCGCGGGGGCGATGATTAACCGCGCCTGTAGACCGCCGAGCTGGAATCAAAGGCGGCCTGTGAATGTGAAATCTCTTGCGCCCCGTTAGCATATCGTTACGGAAGGTATGGCAGGTCAAACTGACCAATTCCGCAGAACATTGAGCAATCCGTGAGTTCGGACGACTATCGTTTTCTTGGCCTGGACGCCGCGCGCAAAGCGCTTGATCTGATCGAAAAGACGCATTCCCCTCCAGACGCCCGATCTTTCAACCTGTGGCAGGTTTACGCCCAGGGAGAGAATAGACCCCTTTGCGCGGCTGTCGATGATATCCTGGCGCGCAAACGCACTCTGGACGAAGCTGACATTGCAAGCCTTTACCAGGCTCATCTCGGCGAGAAAAGTTCGCACGACGACGCTCAGCACATCGCAGCGACGCTCATGCGCGAGGTTCAAAAGGTCCTGGAAAGCCTCGACCGGAGCACGGGGAGCGCATCCCGTTACGATCAGGCGCTCAATCAGATCTCAAGTCGACTGGATGAGAAGCTGGACGCCGGCGCTTTGAGGCAGGCGGCGCGCCAGATATCGGAGGTCACGCGCAACACGATTGCCGAGAATGAAGCGATGCGCGCCAATCTCACCTCGACGCGGGCCGAGCTGGACGCGATGAGACAACAGCTGGATGAGGTTCAGGCTGAAGCTTTGACCGACGGGCTTACACGATTGGCGAACCGTCGCCATTTCGACCAGCATCTCGCTTTGCTTTTTCGCGACTTTCACGCGCAAAGCGGCCCGACGGCGCTGGTGATGATGGACATTGATCATTTCAAACGATTCAACGATCAACATGGTCACCAGACTGGCGATGTCGTGCTTCGGCTGGCGGCCGAAACCATGAAGCGGAAT
Source organism: Rhizobiales bacterium 65-9 (assembly GCA_001899525.1). Lineage (GTDB taxonomy): Bacteria > Pseudomonadota > Alphaproteobacteria > Rhizobiales > Beijerinckiaceae > Terrirubrum. The sequence goes on along the minus strand of MKVY01000011.1, from coordinate 25,649 downwards.
ACGCCGGTTGGCGCGCTGGCCGCCCGTTTTGGGGGAGAAGAACTGGCCTTGATCGTTCCGAATTGCGAAATCTTTGACGCGATTCGGATCGCGGAAGCGATCAGGACTCAACTGCGCGGGCGCGATCTTGTTAAGCGTTCGACGGGACAGCGATTGGGGAGGGTGACCGTTTCCTGCGGAGTGGCTGTAACGAATTCTCAGAGCACGGCGAGTTCCCTGATCGCTAGCGCCGATAAGTGCCTCTATGCGGCGAAAGAGCGCGGCCGAGACCAGACCGTTTCGCAAATAGATCTGCCGTCGGCGGCGCCTGTCAGACGCGCCGGGTAGCGCCTGCGCCCCTCAATCAGATCGAGGCGGAGCGCGGGGCGGCATAGCGAAAAGTATCGCGGGCACAGGAGCGGCACCGCAAACGCCGCAGGGCGCGGTATCAGGCCGTGGGTCGGGAAGAACAGGATGACCCGCCATCTGGCGACATTCCGATCCGCGAACCGGCGACGGAAGTTATTGACATGCGCCAGCTCATAGGCTCCCCGGAAGATCGTCCTGCAAGACGTCGCGGGGCTTCTGGCGGGCCTAGGGTGTCGATTTTCGCTGAGAGTTGACCCGGGATTTTCACTGAGAAGCGACCCGGCTTGATGATGGCTTATGGGTCAGGCGTTGGTCAAGTTCCGAGGTTTCTCCCTGGCTGGTTATGGAGCTTTCGCTGAACTGTTTTTGAAGCGCAAGCTGTCATTTCCGGTTTAGAGAATGTGACAGCGGTGAGTGAGACGATCGAGCAGCGCGGTGGTCATCTTGGCGTCGCCGAAGATGGTGGGCCATTCGCCGAACGCCAGATTGGTGGCGATGATGACGCTGGTGCGCTCGTAGAGTTTCGAGACGAGGTGGAAGAGCGACGGCCCGCCGGCCTGGACGAAGGGGAGATAGCCGAGTTCATCAAGCACGACGAAGTCGAGCCGGGTAAGATGATCGGCAATGCGGCCTTGCCGACCGGCGCGGGTCTGCGTCTCCAGCCTGTTGACCAGGTCGACGACATTGAAGAGGCGGCCACGCGCGCCGTCGCGGATCAGCGCGGCCGACGAGACGTCGTGATCGAGCGCTTCCTGACAGGCCGCCTCGACCGCGTTCAATCCGTCGCTCAGCACACAGGTGAGAAGCGACGCCATCTGCCGGTCGCCGTCATCAGCGGCCTTGAGCTTGCGGCGCACTTTCTCCATGGCTGACGGCGGAACCCAGCTCTTGAACGGCGCGCCGTTGCGCAGTCCGCCGGGTTTGCGGGCCAGCACCGGCGCATAGCGCCAGGGATCGTAGATCACCTCGTCGCGGCTGAAGCAGCGGGCATGTTCGCCGACCACCACGCCGTCCTGGCGGATGACGATGCGATCGGCATAGGCATGGATCTCGACCGGCCGACCGACGGCGCTCGACAGCGCCGAGTATTTGTTGTTGTCGAAGCGCACCGTGCAGGTCTTCGACGCCGAGGCCGGAACACAGCGGAAGCCGTCGAAGCGTCCGGCATAGGGAATGAAGCTGCCGCGCTCCTCCTCGAACGCCTCCCAGATCGTGCGGCCGTCCTGTTCGGGATGCCGGTGCGCCTTGGCGTAG
>MKVY01000011.1:23618-23835 GCA_001899525.1 Rhizobiales bacterium 65-9 | reverse complement strand
GTCGTGGGCGTCGAACACCATCTCCTGCGTCTCGCGCGGATAGGCCCGAACGAAGAACATGCGGCTGTGGCAGAGCCGCATGTGCGCCACCTTCACCGTAACCGTCACGCCGTCCAGAAGGACGATCTCGTGGCTCCAGTCGAACTGACAGGCCTCACCCGGCGCGAAGGTCAGCGGGATATAGGCCTCGGCCGCGGCGCTACCGCGATCGGCTTCC
>MKVY01000011.1:14837-23526 GCA_001899525.1 Rhizobiales bacterium 65-9 | reverse complement strand
CCGCTGCGGCTTGCCCGCATTCGACGATAACAACCCATCCAGCTTCTCGCGCCAGGCTCACATCCTCGGACAGGGCTAATGCTTGCGTTCGTAGCGGAACTCCGTCTCATCCGAGCGCAGCGCCTTGCGAAGTACTTTCCGGGAAATCTTCAACTCCCGGCGGATCGCCTTGATCGACGTTCCCTGCGCCAGCGAAAGCCGGCGTATCTTTGCAATCGTCTCCATAACCAACGTCCAAAACACAAGTGCCTCCGGTCAACCGGAGGCACTTTGACGACCCCATCGTTAAGGGGTACCGTTTGAATGAAAATCACCCCTCAAACAGGGGCCTCATTCCACAAAAAAATCATATTCCGGCGTAGGTCGCTCGATGGGCGTGCAGGGCCTTTGCCTGACGGTCCGTCCTGTCGCTGGCCGCCATCGGACCTGATCGTCCGACCGAGACCGAATCCGGCTATAGGAAACAGATCGCCTCGGCTAGCCTGAGCCGATGATCGCAGCCCATGCGCCGCAGGACCTGCCGCCTCATCTCGACCGCGACACCTGCGACCGGGCTCGGCTCGCCTGGAACCGCTCATTCGACGGGCTGTTCTTTTCCGGGGTTCGCTCGACGCGCATCTACTGTCGTCCCGTCTGCCCGGTTCGGCCGTCCCGCTCGGAGAACGTGACCTTCTACGGATGGCTGCCGCCGCGGAGCGCGCCGGGTTTCGGCCCTGCCTTCGCTGTCGCCCTGAGACCGCGCCGGCGTCTCCGGCCAGGATGGGCGCCGCCACGACCGTGGCGCGAGGCATGCGTCTGATTGAGGACGGTTTCCTGACCGCGCCTCCGCATCGGAACTCGCCGAGGCGCTCGGTGTCGGTCCACGCCATCTGCTCCGGTTGTTCGTTCGCCACACCGGCGCCGGGTCAAGCGAGATCGCCGCCACACGTCGCGTTCAGATCGCCAAGCGGTTGATCGATCAGTCGGGTAGGTTCCTGACCGAAATCGCTTTCGCCTCCGGTTTCGGCAGCGTTCGACGTTTCAACAACGCATTTCAGACCATCTACAGGCGGGCTCCCTCGTCCTTTCGGCAGCGCCAATAAGGCTCATGATGAGCCCAAGGCCCGCAGCCCGGTCGAGTATGTGATGGCGCACCGCCCAGTATCATCAGGCCCGGCGCGCCCCAGATCTGTCAAACAGGGTCGAATACTGTTTGCCACCTGGCCGGGTGGCTCGGCGATGGGCGATCCGTCTTGAAGCATCCAATCAACCCAAGAAGCGCCCCGGTTCTTGTATACTGAATCGATATCATGCATACTTAATCGTGAGTTTCATTCGATGTCAGTTACACCTCTCCGAGACCGTATCGCCGATCTGATCTTGTCCGGAGAGTTTCGGCCGGGGGACAATCTCGACGAGCAGGCGCTCGCCCTTCGGTTCGGCGTCTCCAGGACCCCCGTCCGAGAGGCCTTGCATCAATTGGCCCCGTCCGGTCTCATCGAAATGAGGCCCCGACGGCCGACGCTTGTTAAACGCCTGAACCCAGCTCAGTTGGCTGACGCCTTCGAGGCGTTGGGTGAGATCGAAGCGCTATGCGCGCGCTACTCTGCGGATCGGATGAGCCAGATCGAACGCATGCAGCTTAGCGAGATCATGAAACGGGGGGACGGCATCGCGGCTCGCAACGACCGCGAGCTCTATCGCGCGGTCGATTCCGAATTCCACAACGCAGTTCATGAAGGCGCGCGTAATGCGAGCCTTCATCGCCTCGCGTCGCAGATGCGAATGCAGGTCGCGCCGTATGGCGCGAGCCCTTATACGCTGCCAGGCTGGAGCGCGGATTTGTCAGTGCCCCATCAACAGCACAAGAGAATTGCCGAAGCGATCACAGCGCGCGATTCCGGGTCGGCGCATCGGCTGATGGCGGAGCATATCGCCCTCAGCAGCGCCACTTTCCAAACCATTTGGTCCGACAAGACGATGCAGGAGGAGGCTGCGTCAAAGCTTCGCCGTAAGCGGCGGAGCTAGGCGCGTCTTGAACTCGGGCGCGGAGGATCAGCGCTGTCGGCCGCTACCTGCAAGCCGGGGATGAGAGAGGGCCTGTCGCTGACGTAGCGCTCGAGCGGATCGCGCCGAAGCTGGTCAGAGTCAGGCCGTTTAAGAAATCAGCGCGGCTCTTTCCGGTCGCGGCATGGAAAGGTTTGGCGTTCATGCACCAATATCAGGGGCCGGGCCGCGCGGCGGCGTTCGCGGCCAACGCGATGTGCGCAACATCGCATCCGCTGGCGGCGCAGGTCGCGCTAGACGCGCTTGCTCGCGGCGGCAACGCCGTCGACGCCGCTGTCGCTGGCGCGCTCGTGTTGACCTTCTGCGAACCGATGATGTGTGGGCTTGGCGGCGATGCGTTCGCGATGCTGCGTCTGCCTGGCCAGGATTCAATTCTCGGGCTGAACGGATCGGGCCGCGCGCCGGCGGCGCTCGACGCGGTCGCGCTGCGAAAGGCGGGGCTCGACGCAGTTCCGACGGAGTCCCCGCACTCGGTCACGATCCCTGGCGCAATTGACGCTTTCTCGCGACTTATAAAGCAATATGGCGCGCTCGATTTTGCTTCGGCGCTAGCTCCGGCGATCCGTTGCGCGGAAGAGGGCGTCCCGGTCTGTCATCGCTCCGCGATCGACTGGCGCGCCTATGGCGGGCGGCTGCAGGGCGCCGGCCGGACGCATTTTCTGCGCGACGGCGCCCCATACCGGGCGGGGGACGTCTTTCGTGCCCCAGCTCAGGCCGAAGCGTTGAAGCTCATCGCGCGCGAAGGCGCCGACGCGTTTTATCGCGGCCCGATCATGGAGGACATGCTTGAAGCCCTGCGCGAGGCCGGCGGGGTCCACACAGCTGCGGATTTCGAGCAGGCGGCCGCCAATCCGACGACGCCGATCTCCTGCTCGTATCGGGGGCATGATTTGATCGAACTCCCCCCGAACGGACAGGGCGCGACCGCGTTGCTCATCGCCAATATTCTCGCCCGCTTCGATCTCGGCAAGCTCGATCCCAATGGCGCGGCGCGCACGCATCTCGAAGCCGAAGCGACGAGACTGGCGTATGACGCGCGTGATCGCTTCGTTGCGGATCCGGAAGGCCGCGAACTGAGAATCGAGCATATGCTCAGCAATCAGACGGCGGATGCGCTGGCCGCGCTCATTGATCCCAGGCGCGCGACGCCGCGCATCGCCGGACTCAGCGAGCCGGTTCATCGTGACACGGTTTACATCTGCGTCGTCGATTCAGATCGCCTCGCCGTTTCGCTGATCTATTCCACTTTTTGGCCTTTCGGCTGCGGGCTGGCCTCGAAACGCTTCGGCGTTGGTCTGCACAATCGCGGCGCGAGCTTCAGCCTCAGGCCCGGCAGTCCGAACGAGCTGAAAGGCGGAAGGAGGCCGCTTCACACGCTCATTCCCGGCTTCGCCTCGAAACAGAATGAATATCTGATGCCGTTCGGGGTGATGGGCGGTCCGTATCAGGCGGCCGGTCACGCGCACTTTCTGTCCAATGTCGCGGACTGGGGCATGGATATTCAGGACGCGATCGACGCGCCGCGCGCTTTCGCCGACCCCGCCACCGGCAGACTGGTCGTGGAGGCGGGATTCACGGATTCGGTTGTCGGCGAACTGGAAGCGATGGGGCATGTCATCGAGCGCGCGCCGATCGGAATGGGGGGCGCGCAGGCGATCATGATCGACTGGAAGCGCGATCTCCTCATCGGCGCGACGGACCCGCGCAAGGACGGCGTCGCTCTCGGCGCCTGAACGCCCGCCGCGACGCGACGCGCGACGATGGACGCGCATCATGCGACGTCACACAAAGCTCGTGGGAGATCGAAAGACATGAACGCCTACGCCAACAACCTCGATCTGCTCGGGCCAGCGAGCCGGTCGTTCCTGGCTCAGAAACATCGGCTTCGCATCGGAGGCCTGGCCGTCGCATCGACCGGTGACGAGACGGTCCGGCTTGTCGATCCCAGTTCCGGCCAGGAGGTCGCGCGCACGCCCGAAGCCACTGCGGCGGATGTCGACGCCGCCGTGTCGTCGGCCCGGAAAACGCTGGACGGCGGCCCCTGGTCGCGCATGCGGCCCTATGAACGCGCGCAGGCCATGTGCAAGCTCGCCGATCTCATCGAACAGAATGGACGCGAACTCGCGGAGCTCGAAACGATCAACAGCGGCCGGCTGATCGGCGCAACCCAACTGATCGATGTCGAGTTCTCGGCGCATGTGCTGCGATACATGTCGGGCTGGGCGACTAAGATCGAAGGCCGGACGGTCGATATTTCGGCGCCCTACATGCCGACCGGAGATTTCTTCTCATTCACGCTTCGCGAACCCATCGGCGTCGTCGCATGCATTGTGCCCTGGAACGTGCCGTTGTGTCAGGCTGTCTGGAAGCTTGCTCCGGCGCTGGCGGCCGGATGCGCGGCGGTCATCAAGCCGGCCGAGCCGACGCCGCTGACCGCGCTGCGGCTCGCCGACCATTCGCTCGAGGCCGGAATTCCCGCGGGAGTGGTCAATGTCGTCACCGGGTCGGGCGCCGGGACGGGCGCGCGGCTCGTCGCGCATCCCGGCGTCGACAAGATCTCCTTCACCGGATCGACCGCGACGGGCCGGCTGATCGCGGCTAGCGCGGCGGTCGGCTTCAAGACATACAACCTCGAACTCGGCGGAAAATCGCCTGTCGTCATAATGCCCGACGCCGATCTCGAACAAGCGATTCCGGCGGCCGCCTGGGCGATTTTCGCCAACCACGGCCAGAATTGCTGCGCGGGTTCGCGCCTTTACGTCCATCGAGATATTTTCGACAAGGTCGTCGAAGGCGTCGCCGGGATCGCGAATGCGATCCGGCTCGGTCCGGGACTCGATCCGCTGAGCCAGATGGGGCCGCTGGTCAACGCCGCCCAGCAGGCGAGGGTGCTAGGCTATGTCGAGGCGGCCAAACGGGAGGGCGCGACGGTGTTGACCGGCGGAGACGCAACGGGCGCTCCCGGATGCTATGTGAAGCCGACCGTCCTGGTCGACATTCGCCAATCCATGAGCGTTGTGCAGGAGGAGATTTTCGGCCCCGTGCTGGTCGCTGGCCGGTTCTCCGACGAAGCCGAGGCGCTCGCGCTCGCGAACGACTCGCCCTACGGACTTGGCGCGAGCATCTGGACGCGCGACATCAGCCGGGCGCATCGTTTCATCAGGGGATTCAAGACAGGCAATGTCTGGGTCAACGTGCATAACGTGCTCGATGTCGCACTTCCTTTCGGAGGCGCGAAAAATTCCGGCGTAGGCCACGATCTAGGCGAGCAGTCGGTTCTCGACCATACGAGAATCAAGGCGGCCGTGATCAACTTGTAGGCGGCGACACCGACGGCCCGGCCAAAGATGGGGCGTTGGCGGACGGCCGATGAACAGATCATTTGCTTGATCCCTGTCAAATCCAGCCCATACTGCGGCCGACGCGAGGGGGAGGGTGAGGCCGCCGCGTGTCGTGAGAGCAACCGTTCGGAGAGGGAGCCGAACCCCGTGAACATGCTCCGAAAGTCCTGCGGACGATACGAGCGTCCCACCATCCGCGCGTTCTTCGTCGAACTCATCGTCCATGCGCTGGAGCGGCGCAAGGCGCCGGTGGACAGGCTGCTCAGGCGCCACGGCCTCGCCCGGGCGGATCTCGATTCGCCTTACGCCTGGCTGCCGCTCCGTTCCTACATCGCGCTCATGGAAGACGCGGCGGCGGAGACCGGAAACGATTTCATGGGCCTGGATCTCGGCCGTCAGTTTCGACAACAGATGCTGGGGCCGTTTTGCGCGCTGACCCTCGGCGCCGGTTCACTCCGGGAGGTGCTCGAACTTTTCGAGACGTTTCAGACGGCCTGGCAGGCGAACACCAATTTCATTGTTCAGCGCGATGCGAAAGCGACGACATATCTGTACGCGATCGAAGACCCAACGATTTGGCCCCGTCGTCAGGACGCCGAGTTCACCATCGCCGCGACCGTATCGCTCATCCGGCAACTGGGCGCGTCGAAATGGACGCCGGCGGTGGTCGAGTTCGAGCATTCGGTGCGGTCGCGGGAGCGAGCGCTCGAGGAGTTTTTTCGCGCGCCCGTTTACGGCTCCGTTGAATTCAACCGCCTGACGATCCTGAACGAAGATCTGGATCGTCCTTTGCCAGGCGGCGGCCGCGATCTCGACGGCGTTATCCGCACCACGGCGCGCCATCTCAAGGATCTGATGGTGACCGACCGTGAGGAGCATGTGAGCGCGACCGATGCGACCATGTCCTGCATCGCGCGCCGGCTCGGCTACACTCTCGTCGACATCGGCGTTGTCGCCAAGGAGCTCAATCTTTCGACGCGGAGTCTGCGCCGAAAGCTGGAGGAAGAAGGCACGTCATACCGGGAGGTGCTGCAGGAACAGCGGCGCCTGAAAGCCGAAAATCTGCTCTCGTCGCGCGGTCTGCACGTTTCAGAACTCGCGGGACGTCTCGGTTATTCCGACAGCGCCGTTTTTTCGCGCGCTTTCAAGAACTGGACCGGCGTCTCTCCGATGGAATACTCCCGCCGAAGCGAAGCGGATCGCTCCCCGCGAGGCTAGCGACCGCCGCTGACGCAAGGCGATCCGCCGATCGAACAGCTGCGCCGGTCGGCTTCGGCGACACGCCGGCGTCATGACCGCATTTGATCGACGATCGGCGTTTTGCTGACGCCCCCTTCGCCCCAGGATCGACCGTCCGACCCTGTCCCGACGCCGCGCCGATCGTTGCACGGGTTGCGGGACTTGGCCGAAATTGCAATCCTCCTGACCCGTTTCGCTCTGACGTTGATCAGGGCCGGGTGCTAGGCTTCCGCGCAGGCGACATGGAAATCCTGGCTCGATGCCTCATCATCACTGCGCGGCGGATCAATCGTCAGACGTTCGACACCCCCTCGACCCGCTGACGATTCAGGAAGTCGACCGGGCCCGCGCCATCCTGCGCGATCATCAGGACATCGGCGCCGCGCCCCGATTCCCGTTCGTTGAACTCCGTGAGCCGCCCAAAGCGGAAATCGACGCTTATGTCGAAGGCTCCGATTTCTCGCGCGTCGCCATCATCGTTACGATCGACATCGCGACCGGGCGCGCCGGCGAAGCGCTGGTCGATCTGCGCGCGGGGAAGCTGCTGTCATGGAAGCAACTGCAGGTCGATCACGAGCACGGCCACCCGCCTATCATCGTCGATGATTTCTTTCGCGCGGCCGCCATCGTCAAGGCCGATCCGCAATGGCGGGCCGCCATGGCGCGACGCGGGCTCAGCGACAAAGAGATCGATCTCATTCAGGTCGACCCGATCTCGCCGGGCTTCTTCGAGTTCGAGCCTTACAAAGGCCGCCGCATTCTCCGCGCGGTCTCTTATTACCGCGAATACGAACGGGACAACGCCTACGCTCATCCGATCGAAGGAATCGTTGCGATCGTCGATCTCATCGCCAACGAGATCATCGCGCTTCACGATGACGGCCGCCTCGTACCCATTCCGCGACAGAAATACAATTACGACAGCGAAAGCCTGGCGCCAGCGCGATCGGATCTGAAGGCTCTCGAGATCGTTCAGCCCGACGGGCCGAGCTTCACGGTCGATGGCTGGCGCGTGACTTGGCAGGATTGGGAATTCCGCATCGGCTTCACGCCGCGAGAAGGGCTGGTGCTGCACCAGCTGGGCTTCCGGGACAATGGCAGGCTGCGGCCCGTCGTCTATCGCGCGAGCATCACCGAAATGGCGGTTCCCTACGCCGATCCCACGCCCCAGCATTTCGCCAAATGCGCGTTTGACGCAGGCGAGTTCGGTCTGGGCAAGCTCGCGAACCAGCTTGAACTCGGATGCGACTGCCTCGGACACATTCATTACTTCGACGTTCCCGCGGCCGACGATTTCGGTAACGCCTTCGTCATGAAGAACGCCATCTGCATGCACGAGGAAGATTACGGCATTCTGTGGAAACACAATGAATTCCGCAGCAAGATCACCGAAACGAGACGATCGCGCCGCCTCGTGATCAGCTTTTTCGCGACCGTCGGAAATTACGATTACGGCTTCTACTGGTATCTCTATCAGGACGGCACCATCCAGTTTGAAGCGAAACTCACCGGTATCGTGCAGACGGCCGCGCTGATGCCGGACGAGCGCTATCAATGGGGCGGCATGATCACCCCTTCGCTCGGAGGTCCTTCGCATCAGCATTTCTTCAATGCTCGCCTGCACATGACGGTCGACGGCGCGGGCAACAGCGTGACGGAGCATGAATATCGTCGGGTTCCCATGGGGACCGACAATCCGCACGGGAATGTCTTCACCGTTTCGACCGAACTTCTGGAAAACGAAGCGAGCGCGGCCCGCGAAGCAGACGGCGCCACCGGTCGATTCTGGAAAGTGATCAATCCCAACGTGAAGAACGAGGTCGGAAATTCGCCGGGCTACAAAGTCATCGTCATGCCAGCGCCGACGCTCATGGCCGACCCGGCCAGTTCCGTTCACAAGCGCGCGGGCTTCGCCTCCAAGCATATATGGGTCACTCCCTATGATCCCGACGAGCGTTTCGCGAGCGGCGACTACCCCAATCAGCACGCGGGCGAATGCGGCCTGCCCGTTTACATCCGGCAGCGACGCAATATCGCCAATCACGATATCGTCGTCTGGCACA
>MKVY01000011.1:0-14812 GCA_001899525.1 Rhizobiales bacterium 65-9 | reverse complement strand
TCTCTCAAGCCGAACGGCTTCTTCACCACGAGCCCGGCGATGAAAATCCCGGCCGCGACGCCGCACGGCTCGTCCGTCCAAGCGACCTCCCCGTCATGCTGTTGCTGAGCCGACAACATCATGGTCTCTCTCGTCGCCGTCCAGCCGGAGGCCCGCATGTCGAGGACCTTTGAACGACGCGGCGGCCCCCCCGTAAGGCCGCCGGGTGGAAAGTTTCTGATCGGCGGCGCCTGGCGTGAGCCGATGTCGAATGATCGCATTCCGGTCATCGATCCCTCGACCGAAGAGCAGATCGTGACTATCGGCGCCGCGACCGCCGAGGAAGTCGATCTGGCCGTCAACGCTGCGCGCATAACCTTCGAGAGCGCCGCGTGGCGGAAAATGCGCCCTCTCGATCGCGGGCGCCTTCTTGAAAAGCTTGCCTTGCTGATCGAACGGGATGCTGACGAACTGGCCCGGCTGGAGACGCTGGACAGCGGCAAGCCATATTATGTCACGCGCAATATCGATCTGAAATTCACGGTCGACGCCCTTCGCTATTACGGCGGCTGGAGTTCGAAGATCGCCGGCGAATACCTGACGCTTTCGCCATTTTTCGACGATGGTGGAATTTATCGCGCCTATACGGAACGGCGACCTGTCGGCGTCGTCGCCGGCATCACGCCCTGGAATTTCCCGCTCGGGCAGGCGATCCAGAAAATCGCGCCGGCCTTGGCGTTCGGCTGCACCATCATTCTGAAGCCGTCCGAGGAGGCGTCGCTGACGACGTTGCGCCTGGGCGACCTCATTCTCGAAGCAGGCTTTCCCGACGGGGCGGTGAATATCGTGACCGGCTACGGCGCGACGACGGGTCAGGCGCTGGTCGAGCATCCTCTCGTGCGGAAGATCGCTTTCACCGGCTCCACAGCCACGGGCAAGCGCATACTCGCTTCGGCTGCGCCGCAGATGAAGCGGGTCTCGCTGGAGCTTGGCGGAAAATCACCGACAATCATTCTCGCGGACGCCGATCTCGACAAGGCGATCGCGGGAGCGGCGAACGCGATCTTTCCAAACTCCGGCCAAATCTGCACCGCCGGCTCGCGCCTGTTCGTGGATGATTCGATTTTCGCGGACGTAGTCCAAGGCGTCGCGGACGTGGCGCGCAATCTGCGTCTGGGCGGCGGCTTCGAGGAGCAGACGCAGCTTGGACCCCTGATCTCTTCACGCCAGATGGAGCGCGTCTCCGCCCTTGTCGCGAGCGGCATCGCCGAGGGCGCGGAACCCGTGGCGGGCGCGTCGCGGCTCGATCGCGCCGGCTTCTTCTATCAGCCGACTGTGTTGAAGAATGGGAGGCCTGATATGCGCGTCGCGCGCGAAGAAGTGTTCGGGCCGGTCGTTCTGGCCATGCCGATCAAGGATATTCGTGAGATCGGCGCGTTCGCGAACGACACGGAATACGGCTTGGGCGCGAGCATATGGACGCGCGACATCGACAAGGCGCACTTGCTGGCGGAGCAGATCGAGGCAGGCACGGTGTGGATCAACACTCACAACGTGCTCGATACGGCGGTTCCGTTCGGTGGCGTGAAATCATCCGGCCTCGGCCGCGAATTCGGGTCGGAAGCGGTCAACAGCTATACCGAACCGCATGCGGTGTGTATGCGGCTAGACGGACAAGCTCTTGGTTGAGCCGCGCGAAGAAACATATGCAGGCCGTAGGCTGCCGGGCTTCCGACGCATGAGCGCGAGAGCTGCAAGGGCGCGCGCCGCGCCGATCATACGAGGGATCGCTATGGAGCGCGATGCGGTTTCGAAGGGGATACGCGCACCGTCTCTTGTCGAGTACGGTTGAACGGAAAGAGCGATCAACGCGGTTTTTGCCGCAATGTAAAGGGGAGAACTCATATGACCAGATCAAGTCTTTTCGCCGTCGTTACCGCAGCGACGATGGTCGCCGCTCCGGCGTTCGCTCAACAATCCATCACGGTTTCGTCGGCCGGCGGCGCCTATCAGGAGGCGCAACGAAAAGCGCTTTTCACGCCGACTGCGAAGGAACTTGGCATCACGATCAAGGAAGATACAACGACGGGAATCAACGACGTTCGGCTTCAGGTCGCTGGGCGCGCGGTGAAATGGGATCTTGCGCAGCTCAACGGATATGAATGCGCGCGCGGCGCCAAAGAAGGCCTGTTTGAGCCGATCGACTACAAGATCGTCGACACGACGGGAATCGATCCGCGTCTGGTTCATCCAGAATGGGTGGCGATCTCTTACACCTCGCTTGTTCTGATCTATAACACGAAGGTCTATGGCGAGAACGGACCGAAGACCTGGGCCGATTTCTGGGACGTCAAGAAATTTCCGGGACGGCGCGCCTTGAGCCATGTCTTCTCGCCGGACATGCTCAGCGTGGCGGCGATGGCGGACGGCGTTCAGATGGACAAGGTTTATCCGCTGGACATGGACCGCGCCCTGAAATCTTTCGCCAAGATCAAGAACGACGTCAGTGCATGGTGGACATCGGGAGCGCAGGCCACCCAACTCGTCAAGGACGGTGAAGTCGATATGGCGAGCATCTGGAACGGTCGCGCGAGCGCGCTGGTCGCCGATGGCGCGCCTGTCCGCTTCAGCTACGATCAGGCCGTCCTCATGCCGGGTTGCATCGCGATTCCAAAAGGCGCGCCGAACAAGGCTCTCGCCATGAAGGCTCTCGCCAACTTCCTGAAACCGGAATTGCAGGCTGACTTCTCTCTCCTGATCGCCAATGGTCCTGCGAACCAGGGCGCATTCTCCACGGGGAAAATTCCGCCGGAGCGGGCGGCGCAGATCAATTCATCGCCCGACAACGCGAAGAAGCAGGTTCTGCTCGATCCGACCTATTGGGCTGACAACCTTGTCACGGCGACGGAAAAATTGAACGAAATCATGCAGCGCTGAGTCTTCGCCCGGACGTCGTCGATTCATCGGCGCCCAGCGCGCATTGCGGCGTCCGGCTTTCCAGGGAGAAATACATGTCCACGCTGGGCGCGGCGTTGCCGATCAGAATTCGGGGGATCGAGAAGAAATACGGTCCGGTCACCATATTACAACGCCTTGATCTCGATGTCGCAGCCGGCGAATTTCTTACTCTGCTCGGGCCGTCCGGTTCGGGAAAGACGACGCTTCTGATGATTCTCGCCGGCTTCGTGCGGCCCGACGCAGGCAGCATCAAGATCGGCGGCGACGAGATTATCGCAGCTCCTCCCCATCGCCGGAACATCGGCATGGTGTTTCAGAACTACGCGCTATTCCCGCATATGAGCGTCTCGCAGAACATCGCGTTTCCGCTGCGGCAGAGGCGAGTTCCCGCCGCCGACATCGTGCGCCGCGTAACTTCGGCGCTCGAAATGGTGCGGCTGAACGGATATGGTGAGCGTCGGATCAATCAGCTCTCCGGCGGTCAACGTCAACGTGTCGCTCTTGCGCGCGCGATGGTGTTTGAACCTCGTATCGTTTTGATGGATGAACCTCTTTCGGCTCTCGACAAAGGTTTGCGCGAGCATATGCAGCTCGAGCTCCGCGATCTACATCGCAGTCTTGGCATGACGACGATCTACGTCACCCACGATCAGCGCGAAGCAATCACCATGTCGGATCGCATCGCCGTGATGAATGGCGGCGCTATCGAGCAGATCGACAGACCCGAGGCGCTTTATGCGCATCCTCGAACGCATTTCGTGGCCAGCTTCATCGGCGAATCCAGCTTTATTCCTGTCGATATTCGCGACGGCGTTCCCTGGTTCCGTGACGCCAAACTGCAAACCACCGCCCGGACGTCATCGTCCGGCCGCTACCTGATGTCCGTGAGACCTGAAAAGGTCCGGCTCGCAGCCGCTGGCGGCGACGACGGCATAAACATTCTCGCAGGCGTCATGGGCGACGTCATCTATCAGGGCGACAGCTTCGCCTGCTCTATCGATATAGGCGACGGGGTGAAACTCACGATGCGGGACTATTGCCGCGAAGATACGATGGCTCGCTTGCCTGCTCGCGGAGAATCCATTCGCGTCTCCATCGCCGCGAGCGACGCCATTCTCGTGGAGGCAGGCTGATGCTTTCCTCGCAGGTCAACGCGACTGTGGACGGCGGTCTCAATCAAGACACGCTGCGCCGCGAGGCGCGGCGGGAAACGTGGAAGGCGTTCGCGCTTTTGTCGCCGGGAATGGCGGTTGTCTGCCTCGCCATTCTAGTCCCGATCGGCTGGTTGTTCGCGTTGTCGCTCTTCGACGAACAGGGGCGGCCGAGCTTCGAAAACTACGCTCGCCTCGTCGAACAGCGGTCTTACATTCAGACCTTCATCACGACGTTCCAGATCGCATTCACGGTTACCGGCGTCTGCATTGTGCTGGGTTATCCGCTCGCCTACATGCTGTCGCAGCTGCCACGCCGCATCGCGCAGATCGGCCTCATCTGCGTCCTGCTTCCGTTCTGGACATCGGTTCTCGTGAGAACCTATGCGTGGCTGGTGTTGCTGCAGCGGCGGGGACTCGTGAACACTTGGCTGACCGATCTCGGAATCGTGTCGCAACCCATCGCCTTCATCAACAATTTCAACGGCGTCGTGATCGGCATGACGCACATCCTTCTGCCGTTTCTGGTGCTTCCGCTCTACGCTTCGATGCGATCGATCGACAAGGATTGCCTTCGCGCCAGCCTGAATCTCGGGGCCAGCCCCATCGCGGCGTTCTGGCAGGTCTTCCTGCCGCTTTCGATTCCGGGGCTGGTCTCGGGCGTCGTCATGGTATTCGTGCTCTCGCTCGGATTCTACATCACGCCAGCCCTCATGGGAGGGGGACGCGTTGTGATGTGGGCGATGCGCATCGAGCAGACGGCCAGCCTCTACACCAACTGGGGGGCGGCGTCCGCGCTAGGCGTGGTGCTGCTGGTCACGACCCTGATCATTCTCGGCCTGTTCCAGTGGCGACTAGGTTCGCGCGCCGCCGCCGCGTGGAACGCCCGATGAGCCGCGACGCCGACCTTCCCATTTCTCACTGGTCGCGCCTGTGGCTCTACTGCTTCGGCGCGCTCATCCTGTTCTTTCTGATCGCGCCGTCGGTCATCGTCGTCGTGATGTCCTTTTCTGGATCGTCCTTTCTGCAATTTCCTCCGCAGAGCTGGTCGCTGCGCTGGTACACGCGCTATTTCGAATCCATGGAATGGCGCGAGGCCACAGGCGTTTCGCTGAAGGTCGCGATCATGACGACGCTTGTCGCCACTCCGCTCGGATCGGCGGCCGCCTATGCGGTTAATCTGAAGACGCTGCGCTATGGGAACGTCGCGCTCGCCGTTCTCGTTTCCGCCATCATCATCCCCGTCATTCTCATCGGCATCGGGGTTTTCTTTCTTTACGCCCGTCTGGGTCTGAACAATACGTTCACCGGCCTTGTCATCGCTCACACTGCTCTGGCGCTGCCGCTTGTCGTCATGACCGTTCTCGCCGGCTTGCGCTCCTATGATATGGATCAGGAGCGAGCCGCGCGCAGCCTTGGAGCAACGCCTCTGAGGGCGTTCATTGAGGTGACCATGCCTCAGATCAGCCTGTCTATCATCGCCGCTTCGCTGTTCGCATTCATCACCTCATTCGACGAGGTCGTCGTGTCCTTCTTCACCTCCGGGGGCGACATGTCGACATTGAGTCGACGCATGTTCACTTCTCTACGAGACGAGATCGATCCGACGATCGCGGCGATCTCGACTTGCCTGATCATCCTTTCGGTCATTCTTCTTTCTGTCGCTCATCTGGTCGGAGCCTCTCGAACGCGCGAGTCGTAAATCGCGCGGGAAAATAGTCCCCTGTCTTCTCGGGCCGCTCGCGCCGATCATAGCGAAGCGCACCTCATCGCCAACATTCTTCAGGAGTTTCCATGCGCGATCCTCATTGTCATTCCAGCAGCATTCTGGTGGAGCGCCCCGCCGATGCGGCGTTCGAAATCATGTCGGATGGCGTCAAGCAGGGCGCCTGGGCCTGGGGGAGCGCGAACCGGCGCGAGGTGGAGCCTGGCCTGTTTCTGGGCGCGTCGGTCTTCACAGGCGCGGCGAGTTATGTCCGGCTGAACATTGATCGGGAGCGGCTGCTGGTCGACTACGATGTCGGCGCGCGCAAGGAGGAGATGCAGTTTCGCAATATGGCGCGCGTCATCCCCGGCGACGTTCTGGATCTCGGCGCGAACAAGTGTGTCGTGTCTTTGATGACCTGGCGAACATCCGCGCAGACGGATGCGGACTGGGAGCGACTGTCCTGCATTCACGAGGCGGAAATGTTCCTGATCAAGGGACTGCTCGAGCGCAAATAAGCGGCCCAAGACCGTCGGGGAGGCGATCCGTCATGAACGGCGGAGCCGAGCGCACCCCTGTCCGCGCCTGCGTCGCGCGCGGATGGCTCTCCATCCAGATAACCGGCTGAGCCGCATGAGTTTTGATCACATCATCATTGGCGGCGGAATCAACGGGTTGGTCGCGGCGGCGCAGCTCTCTCGCGGGAACGCGAAAGTGCTGCTTCTGGAGCGCGCGGATCAACTCGGCGGCTGCATGCTGAGCAGCGAGGCGACCTTGCCGGGCTTCGTTCACGATGTGATGGCGGCGACATTCGTCCTGTTCATCACCGGCCCCGCATTCGCGGAGCTTGGCGACGATCTCGCGCGGCACGGTCTGGAATTTCGCCGCTCTCCTCACCCGACGGCGGTTCTGAGGCCTGACGGGTCGAGCCTAGTGCTGACCATGGAGCGCGCGGCCAACGTCGCTGCTTTGAACGCGATCGCGGCCGGAGACGGCGACCGGCACGCCATCGATGCGGCGTCGGTCGAAGCCAACGCTCCGCTGCTCTTTGGCCTTCTGGGAGGGCCCGTCTGGAGTCTTTCCACCGCGAAGCTCATTCTGCGCGAGGCGTGGCGGCGCGGCCCGCGCGGTCTTGCGGCGTTTCTCGGCGAAGCGCTGGCGCCCGCGCGCGGTTGGCTTGAGACAAATTACTCGTCGCGAGAGGCGCAAGCTCTTTATGCGCCCTGGGTGCTCCATTGCGGTCTTTCTCCCGAAGACGCGTATTCGGCGCAGATGGGAAAGGTGATTGCGTTCGCGCTCGAGGCCGCCGGCGCGCCGGTCGTCAAGGGCGGCGCGGGGAGGGCGGCCGACGCATTCCGCGGACTGATCGAGGAGCGCGGCGGAATCGTCCGCACCGGCGCGGACGTCGATCGCATCGTCATCCGCGACGGTCGAGCGCTCGGCGTGAGGCTCGTCGGCGGTGAGGATATTCTCGCGAACCGATCCGTGATCGCTTCGGTCGCGCCCTCCCAGTTATATGGCCGTCTCCTGGGAGAGGATGCGACGGAGGAGGAGAAGCAAGTCTCTCGCCGGTTTCGTCATGGACGCGGCGATTTTCAACTTCACTATGCGCTGGATCGGCCGCCGGCATGGCTGGCGCCCGGTCTCCAAAATGTGGCGTTGATTCATCTCACCGACGGCGTCGATGCGGTGTCGAAGTCGCATAATGAGGCGACACGCGGGTTGCTGCCGGAAACGCCGACGATCTGTGTCGGCCAGCCGGCCGCGCTTGACGCTTCGCGTTGCCCCGAAGGCAAGGCGATTCTGTGGGTGCAGGTTCCCGATGCGCCAAGTTTCGTGAAGGGAGACGCGGCGGGCGCTATCGAGACGACGGGGCAATGGAGCGAAGACATGCGGGAACGCTTCGCTGATCGAATCGAGTTGATCATCGCGCGTCATATCGCCGAGTTCCGTTCGACGATCCTCGCTCGCCGCGCCTATTCGCCGGCGGACCTTGAGAAGATCAACATCAATCTGGTCGGCGGCGATCCTTATGGAGGCTCCTGCGCGATCGATCAGTTCTTCCTCTGGCGTCCGTTCGCAGGGTCGCGCAATCATTCCACCCGCGTGAAGAATCTCTTTCACATTGGAGCATCGACACATCCGGGTCCGGGCCTTTCGGGCGGCTCCGGCTATCTCGCCAGCAAGCGCATAGGATAGCGCCGCGGCGCTCTTCGCATCGGAGACTTCGGCGTTCCGGGCGAAGAGACGTACAAGTCAGGCGCGCAGGTGCTGCGCTTTCGTCGAAAGATTCGGATATGGCAAGATCGCTCGCCCGGCTAACTCGAGGAAAC
Source organism: Rhizobiales bacterium 65-9 (assembly GCA_001899525.1). Classification (GTDB taxonomy): domain Bacteria; phylum Pseudomonadota; class Alphaproteobacteria; order Rhizobiales; family Beijerinckiaceae; genus Terrirubrum. The sequence continues at coordinate 6,686 of MKVY01000011.1, read as the reverse complement.
CTGGCGAGCGATGAGAAACGAGCGCGTGCGCCGCGCGGGGTTGTCAGGCGGGCGTGCGATTTTCGGCGGCGGCGGGGTTGTCGCGATAATGGTCGCACCAGTGACGGGGCCCAAGTCCGCCATCGGGACCGAGGATGGAGAACCCGCCATCGACGGCGATATCGCAACCCGTAATCCATGACGCCCTGTCTGAGCAGACGAACGAGACGACATTCGCGACTTCGTTCATGCGTCCGACGCGACCGAGCGCATTGACGATGTCGTCCTCGTGTGCGCGGGCGGCGAGCCGAATGACGAACTCGCCAAGCAAGCCGGGCTGGCATGCGATCGCGGCATCCTGGTGGACATCGACGGCCGCACCAGCAACCCCTGCGTCTTTGCGATCGGTGATGTCAGCAGGAGACCTCTTTCCCTTCATAGTGACCGGATGCAGCGCATCGAAAGCGTCCAGAACGCTATGGAGCAGGCCAAGCAGGTTTCGGCTGCCATTCTCGGGCTGCCTCGACCGGAGCCTGAAGTGGCCTGGTTCTGGTCCGATCAGTTCGACGTCAAGCTCAAGATCGCCGGGCTGTCCGTCGATCCCGACGAGATCATCCTGCGCGGCTCGCCATCGAGCGATGCGTTTTCCGTCCTGCATCTGAGGCAAGGTGCGCTGATTTGCGTCGAGACGGTCAACATGACCGCGGACTTCATGGCTTCGAAGAAGATCATCGCGCGCGGAAACAAGCTTTCAGCCGCAGCGCTTTTGGACACTCAGATTCCGCTCAAAGCGCTCGTGGTTTGAGCGGGAAACAAGCATTCGAGAGCATCCGGCATGATTAACATTCACGTTGTGACGCGCGGCGGCTCATCGATCCATATGCAAGCCGACCCCGGCCGCTCGCTGATGGAAACTTTGAGAGAGGGCGGGATCGACGACATCGCTGCACTGTGCGGCGGAAACTGCTCTTGCGCGACCTGCCACGTCTATCTGGAGAACTCTGCTCTCGAGATTGGAAGCGACGAAGCCGACATGCTCGACTCCCTGCTGCACCAGCGACCGAACTCGAAGTTGTTATGCCAGGTCGAGGTCGTCGAAGGGATGAACGATCTGCATGTCGAGATCGCCCCTGAAGAATGAACACGATTTGACGAGAGAGATCATGTCGGAAGTCTTGGACATAGACGCACTGCCTTCGATGGACGACGTTGGCTTCACCGCCGGTCGGGATAATTTTCGCGATTTTTGCCGCAGCATATTCAGCGCCCCCGAGCCACGGTTCCTGCGGAACGACAATGGCCAACTCGTCGTGTTCAGGAATGCAGACCTGCTGGCATTCGGCGCGGCGCCGGAGATAGGAAACGTGCCGATCGGCAAGCTCTATCCCAACCGCTACAAGGAAACCGCAGACCCCGACGAGAAGCTTCCCGGCTGGGAAATCGGGGAGGTGATCGGCAAGCAGGTGTTCACCTACAATCCACCACTTCACGGGCCGGCCCGGCGCATACTCACGTCTTGGCTCAGTCCAAAGCAGGTCAGCCTCATGGAGGGCGCCGCGCGAAGATCGTCCGGCACATCCTCGACGATGTCCCGAACGGCGCAGAAATCGACTTCGTCACGGCCATTGCCGAACGGCTCGTCATCGAATTCTGGTCCGACCTGCTTCATCTGACATTGGCAGAAGCTGAGGCAATCGGCCAATGCGCTTCCGACATGACGCGCCTCTTCCATGTCAATCGCTCGCCTGAGGACTTTCGGATCCTCGACGAGGCGTTTTCGCGGTACTCGCAAATCCTGAGCGACGCAGCCGAGCGCGGGCTGGCGAACGGCGACCCGATCATGACCGAGATCGCCGAAAAGCTGAAAGGACTCGATTTCGCGGACGATCCCTAGAAAGTCGGAATTGTCCCGAAAACGGTCGGGGCTGTTCTGGCCGGGAATCTGGTGGACGGCGTCCACACGGCCGCGCTCGCCGCTGCGAACACGTTTTTCACCCTGATCGGCCATCCCGAGGCGCTGGAGGTGGTCCGCTTGTCACCGCAGTTGGTCGGCCGCGCCATCGCCGAGGCTCTTCGGCTGGAGCCGCCCGTGCTGTTTCTCTCCAGATACGTGCTGAAGGACTTCCATTACCAAGGCGTGATTGTTCCCGCGGGGAATATCATCGCGATGCTCTGGGCCGCGGGAAATCACGATCCATCGGTCTTTCCGAAACCAGAAACCTTCGACATGAATCGCCCGCAGGCCGGTTTGACCACCTTCGGGGGCGGAATCCACATCTGCCCGGGACGCTATGTCGGAGTGATGCTTGTCTGGGTTCTGATCGAGGAGTTTGAGTCGCATGGCGTGCGCTGCTCGCTCGGCGAACGGGCTGCGCAATGGTATCCAGCGCACAAGATGGGGCAGTTGAAAGTTCTGCCGGTCAGGCTCGACAGGTCGGCTGGAGCGGCTCGCGTCGAAGCTGAGATAGCAGGTTAAATCGCTCAATAAAGACGGCGGCCGTCGGGCAGAGCCGAACTTCCCTGAAACGCCTTCCTGTAGTTCATCGGACTACTGTTGAACCGATCTCGGAATGCACGGAAATATGTCGCCGGCGAGGAGAAGCCACTTGCGAGACCGGTTTCACGTATACTCAGGGTGCTGTAGAGCAGCAATTCCTTCGCGCGCTGCAGCCTGAAAGTGAGATAATAGCTCTTCGGGCTGGCTCTCAGGTGCCTTCGGAAGAGATGCTGCAGTTCACGCTTCGACACACCACATCGATTGGCAAGTTCCCCGATGGACAAAGGTTCTTCTATCGACTGCCGCATCAGGTGCTGGGCCTTGAGCAGAACCGGATTGGTATGCCATGCATTTCCGTTAATGATGTGCCGCTGCTGGGCGCTCTCTCCGCGGAACGACGGATAGACGATCTCGTTGGCGACAATTTCGCGTAGCGTTGCTCCGCCTAGCTGCTCGAGAAGGAACAGGGACTGATCCAGACACGCGACCTGCCCGGCGCATGTCACGCGGTCCCGGTCCACCACGAACAACTGCTCCACGACATTCGTGCCGGGATGGAGCTCTTTGAAAGAGGCGATGGTGCTCCAATGGCTCGTCGCCGTGTAGCCCGTCAACAAGCCGGCCTCCGCGAGGAGCAAGGGCGCTGCGTCGATGGCGCAAATCAAAGCCTTGGCTGTTGCCTGCCGCCTGAGCCACTTGTAGAGCGGACCTTTGCGGTCACTGCTGAACTCGTAGGACGAATGAAGAAACACGACATCGTAAAGCGTCGCGTCCTCGAATTTCGCGGTGGATGGAATCGAGATGTTCAGCGTGGTGACGATTGGACTGTCGTCCGCAGAAAGAAAATCAAACTTGAACAGCGGAGACTTGCTCAGCCGGTTGGCGGCCCTGAATGGCTCGATCGAGAGAAGTACGGCGTGCAGCGCCGGCTCGACTGCAACAATCGCGATCTTATGCGGCTCGTCGGGGAGAGACTTTTTCTGGTGGCGTGACTGATCCATGCGAGAAAATCTGCAGATCGGCCTACGGATGCAGGTGACGCCCCGCGCGTCTAGAGATGCAGCGAGAGCCGTTCCTGCGCGCAATGCACTCTTCATTGCACGAAATGATATCCCAGTCGACCCTTCGCTGACAAACTCGTCGATTGGACTGCGTCTGGTTCGGTAGACAAGCCCCGCCTATCTTTTGAGCATAGGAGGCAGCTTGTGGGTACACAGAGACGGCGCATGGCTTTGGCGGCGAAAGCGGCTTGCTGTTGCCTGAGAAGACAAGCGCAGCGTGAAAGAATAGCGTGGGTTGGCTCGTCCAAAATGGGGAAGCAAACAATGAGCATCTGCTTCAGAACCGCGATTGCCGCCGCCTTCCTTTTCCCCGCTGTCGCCATTGCGCAAAAGCCGAAGAAAGCCGTTGCGCCGCCAGCCTTGCAAGCGGAATTCGATGGTTTCATCGCAAAGTTCCGCGCGGCCTTAAAAGCAAATGATTCAGCCGCCGTTTCGGGCATGACCCGTTTTCCGTTCGAGCACGACAGCTCGTATCCCGATTCCGCGCAGTTCCGCGCAAAAGCTTATCCAGCGATTTTCACGCCCAAGACTCGCGATTGCATCCAGCGCGGGAAAGCTGTTTATGATCGCGATGGCGATAGTCATGATAACTATTTCATCTTCTGCGGTAAAAATATTTTCACCTTTACCAAGATGTCATCCAGCTTTCTCTTCGTCGAGATCGGCGCAAACGATTAGACGACGTCAGTCGCCTCGATATCGGCAGCGCTCTGGCGAGCAGATAGCGCCGAACTTCGAAAAGCGAGACATCGACGCGCCGTCTATGTGCGGCGGCGAAGGGCGTTAAGCGCTATGACGATCCAGACGAACAAGAGGACCAAAAGCACCGGCCCCGCGACGAGCATGAGCCATCCCAGCACGCTCATTGCGTAAAGAGGCTGTCCGATGTCTGCGCCTTTGAAGAGGCATGGGTGCGCCGACCCCTCATCGAGGCGGCAGTCGAGAACGTTGGCAATCGTCCCGGCCGCAATGACGCTGACAACCGGAGCGGCGGCCAGCGCCGCCAGAATAGCAAGCGTTGCGAGGCCGATATTGCGCGCCTTGCGTGGCATGAAGCGCCTCTTGATAAGCCGGGGCAGGTCGACGTGTTGCGCCGGCCGCCAGCGTCTCGGCCTTCACCTTCTCCTATAATCAGGCGAACCAGCGCATCGGCCAGACCGCGACCGACAAGAGCTGGTGGTTCTATCCCGCGGCGGCGGGCGGGACGGCTTACGCAGCCAACAATCTCGACCAGTACACCGCCGTCGGCGCCGTGACGCCGACCTACGACGGCAACGGCAATCTCACCTTCGATGGAGCCTACACGCTCGGCTATGACGTGGAGAGCCGGCTCGTCTCGGCCAGCGGCGCGGGCAACAGCGCGACCTACGCCTATGACGCGCAGGGCCGGCGCAAGAGCAAAACCGTCAACGGAACGACCACTCTTTTCGTCACCGACGCCGACAACCGCGAGGTTCTGGAATATAGCGGCGCGACGGGGCAGGTCCTGCGTTGGTACGCCTACGGCCTCGGACCGAACGAAGCGCTGAACCAGATCGACCTCTCGCCCGCGACGCGCGCCACCTTCATTCCCGACATCCAGGGCTCGTTTCAGGGAACGCTCGATTCCGCGACGGGAACGCTGACGAAAGCGGGCTACCAGCCCTTCGGCCAGAGCGCCTCGACCACGGGCACGTTCCGCTACACCGGCCAGCGCATCGATGCGGAGACGGGCGGGCTCTACTACTACCGCGCCCGCATGTACTCGCCGCGGTTCGGGCGCTTCCTGCAGACCGATCCGATCGGAACGCAGGGCGGCCTCAACCTCTACGCCTATGTCGGAAATGATCCGATCAATCTCGTTGATCCGAGTGGACAAGTCCGCGAAGCCGCAGGTAAGGCTTGGAGCCTAATTTCGGAACCGCATAATGCGCTGGGAGCGGCTTCATTTTGCCCCTCTATTTGCGGGTCGGCGTTTTCCGCGATTGACGCTGGGCTGTATGCCTATGAGGGAGATAAGATCAACGCCGGGATTTCGATCGCAGCCGCAGCTGCCGGTATTGTCACTGATGCAGGCTTAGCAAGAGCAGCAGGAAAAGGAATTAAGGCTGGCTATGAAGGTATTGGCGCGACGCGATCGGTCGGTGAAAACGCCCTAAAGCAACTCGGCGGCGAATCTCAGGCATACTTTTCGACGAGCCTAGGTGCACGTTACGTTGATCAATTTGCTAACGGTGTGGCGAACGAAGCCAAGGTTGGCTATCAATCGCTCACCTCGTCTACACGTCTTCAGGTATTTAAAGATGTGGAGCTGATGCAATCAGGGCAAGTTAACGAAGCAATATGGAATTTTTATCGGAGCCCTGTCACTGGAAGGGTCGGGCCGTCTGGTCCGTTAGGGAAATTCTTGAATCAAAATAATATCCCGTACAGAATATATCCATGACATATGAAACAATCCAACCGCCCTTCACGCTTGCTTTCCGAAGCATGACGAAAAAAGAACTTGGCGACTATTATTTATGGTTTCAATCAGTTATTCCCGAACGAATAAAAATCCTGACTTCGGATGTTAAAAAAACTATTTGCTATGAAAACTGGGTTCCCGATTATTCTCCGGAATCCCTCGACACGCTGGGGCTGTGGTTCGCTTCCAAGGTCTCAATTACAGCGAAAGCCCGCGAAGAGAATGAAGGCGCGTATAGCCAAATATTACAACGATTTCATTCTAGTGGTGGAGAGCTTACGAATAGAACATTCTCTTATTCTATTGATATTGGAATGTATATAAGTTTAGTTTTCCTGCGAAACTTTCCAACGGTACATTGGTCGCACGCGCTTAGCGGCAAAAAGTCGATCGATTTTGGTCAGCCGGTTTTGATTGGCTTTGGCGCTGTTCCGTTCAATCCCGTTCGAATGATGATTACACTTGCTTATGGCATTGCTAATCGCTCAAAATCTGGCAGGAGTTTACGCGAGATCTACGACTATTGGTCAAGGCAGATCCAAGACAGTAATGTGTAAGCGGTTTCAAGGGCATCAGTAGCTTCATAAAAAGTCACCTAAGGCGGCGCAAGAGCAAAACCGTCAACGGAACGACCACTCTCTTCGTCACCGACGCCGACAACCGCGAGATTCTGGAATATAGCGGCGCGACGGGGCAGGTCCTG
>MKVY01000010.1:4285-18539 GCA_001899525.1 Rhizobiales bacterium 65-9 | reverse complement strand
GCTGACATTTTCGCCCATCTCATGAGCCACAACATTCCATGCGCGCCGGTCCGCGATCTCGACGAAGTTGTCGTCGATCGCAACATGCATGAACGTGGCGCGTTACAATATCAGGATCATCCGGAGATTGGGCGTATCATTGTCCAGCAAACTCCGATCCGGTTTGACGGGATCGAACCGATCGCGATTCCGCCAAGCCGAAAGCTAGGCCAGGACGCGGTTGGCGTTCTTCAGCAATACACGCAACTAACCGCGGAGGAGATCGCGGTTGTCGCCGGCGTTTCCTCGGATTCAGCAGACGCGACACAGAAGGGCGCTGCAGCCTAGCCAACGGGAGAAATTTCATGTCCCTGAGCCAGACGAAGCTTGCCGACTACCAAAAGAAGTATCGTAACGCAGAACTGACGCGTGACGAGGACGGCGTTCTTCTCGTGCGGTTAGGCACTAGGGGCGAATCGCTTGTCTGGAGCGCAGAGGCGCACGACGAATTGGGCTGTCTCTTCGCCGACATTGGAGCGGATCGCGCCAACAAGGTCGTGGTCATGACGGGCACGGGCGACGCCTGGTGCGCGAGCATCGACGCCGCCAGCTTCAAGCTTTCGACAGCCGGCGACTGGGATTTGGTGTTCTGGGAGGGGCGAAGGCTTTTGAACAACCTCATGGACATCGAGGCGCCGGTTATCAGCGCGGTAAATGGTCCAGCCATCTTCCATCCAGAAATCCCTGTCCTCAACGACATCGTGCTCGCGGCCGATGGCGCCTATTTCCAGGATGCTCCACATTTTATGTCAGGCATCGTGCCGGGCGACGGAGCCCATATTGTTTGGCCTCATGTCCTCGGCCCAAATCGCGGCCGCTACTTTCTCCTCACCGGGCAGGCGCTATCGGCGGCCGACGCCAAGGATTATGGCGCGGTGGCCGAGGTCCTTCCGCCCGATCGCCTACTTGACCGGGCGATGGAGCTGGCGCGCGACATCGCCGCTAAGCCGACATTGACTCGCCGCTACGCGCGGCATGCTCTTACACAGCGGATCAAACGTCTGCTCAACGAGGGCTTGAGCATGGGACTCGCGGTGGAGGCCCTGGCGGCGATCGAGACGCTGCCGAAAGATGGCGTGATGAAGGATCTGCGCTGACGCGCGTCGGATTTATTTCGGGTGCTTGTCGGTGAGCGCGACGACGTCGCGCTCGCGCGTCACCCGGCCGCCCCATGTGCTGGTGAAATCCGCGACCATTGCGGCGAACTCCGGCGTCGCGACGATGGCGTCGTAGTGCGCCGCGTCCTCAAGTTCGTAACAGGCGTAATGCACCGATGGATCGAGATGGCTCCAGCCTCGCCAGTAGCGGCGAAAGTTGAACATCTTAAAACCCTCAGGCGAATGATTGCCTCCATACCAGGCATCGAAGGCCGGTCGGTCGGCCGGGTCGGGCACGATAGAGCGCACATAGAGCAGAGCGGTCACGGCAGGATCCTCAGCCTGCGATGTTCGGCAAGCTGGGCGAGGATCATATCCTCGGTGTCGACGATGCGGTGAAACCCCGCCTGTCTGATTTTGGTCATCGATGAAATGACGTCATAATCCCAACTGAGCAGGAAGTCCGCGAAGCCCCATGAAGCCACGCGATCGATGGGATGAGGTCTAAGGCCGCGGCTGCGCACGATCTCGTCCCAGACCGGTCCCTTGTCGGCCATCCACTTCACGAGCGAAAAATGCCTAACGCGGCCTGGCTTCAGACCGAAATGCGCGGTCATGCGGGGCCAGACCGTCTCCCAGCGAAACAGATCGCCATTGATGACGTTGAAAGCCTGGTTTTCCGCCGTCCGGCTGCGACACATCCAGAAGATGGCTTCCGCGAGTTGGGATGACTCCGTCATCTCCTGCAGGCTCGTGAAATTGCCCGGCTTGCCGGGAAAATCGAACGGAAGCCCGAGATGACTGCAGATGGCGGCATAGACGCCCAGCGTTGACAGGAGGTTGACGCCGAACCCCTCGGTGACGCCGCTGATGATATTGGGGCGGCTGGTGGACCACGTCCAGCGTCTCTCAGCGGATGCGCGCTCGAGGAAACGCTGGTGGTCGAAGTAGAAGTTGGGCGGCATGTGCCCCGGATCGGACTCGCGCGCCGGCGTGGTGAAAGGGCCAAGGTGAATGCCGTACCACTTGCCTCCCGCGACGACGTGAACGTGTCGTAGCTCAGGCCCCTCGCAGGCTTCGACGATGTTCTGCAGCATCGTCAGGTTTGGGCCGACGCTTTCGATGCCGACGGGGGCATGTGGGGCCATGGCGGTGTAGAGAGAATGCTTGGCGCGCGCGGCATAGACGAGGTGCGTAAACGCCTTTCCAATCACCGCCTTGCGGCAGGATTCCGCATCTTGCAGGTCGGCCGATACATAGTCGCAGTCCGAGGGCCAGTCGTCCGGCTTCGTCCGCGATAGACCGGTCACTGTCCAGCCGGGCGTGGCTCGAACGATCGCGGCGAGTTGTTTCGTCGCGACGCTCGACGCGCCGACGATCAGTAGATTTCCACAATCGCTCATGAGGCTCCCCCCTCGATCTGCAAGCCGGATATCTCAGGCGCGTACGGCTAAGCGGCGGTTCCGGCTGCGCGTGCGACGCCTCCGTCGAATTTGAAGCCGCGGAAATTATCGGCTTCGACGGAATCGCAATATTGTCGGAACTTGGGGTTGCCGCCGACGAAGAGGAGCGTCTCGCGCTTGTTGCGCCCTTCGATGTTCTTGTTGACGCCGGTAAACCAGGAATTGGTCTGGCCGAGCAGCATCTTGCTGAGAAGGTGCGCGCAGTAGGATGTCCATGAATCCTGCGCCTCTTCGGTGGGCTCAACCAGTTTGATGCCCTCGCTGCGCACATGCCTCATCAGCACCGTCACCCAGTCGGTGACCAGCGCCGAGCAGCGCGGGATGTTACAGAACGTCGCGCCATTCTGCGGCCCGACTAACATGAAGAAATTGGGAAAGTCCGCGACTTGAAGGCCCATGTAGGTCTTCACCTCGTTGTCCCACATCTCGCGAAGGCGTCGTCCGCCACGACCACGTATGTCGATCCGGTTCCATGAACCTTTGATCGCATCGAAACCTGTGGCGAAGATGATAACATCAAAGTCCAGGTGCTTTTCGGTGGTCTGGATGCCAGTCTTGTCGATGCGCTCGATCGGAGTTTCGTTCAGGTCGATGAGATCGACATTGTCCTGATTGAAAACCTCGAAATACTTCGTCTCAAGCGGAACGCGCTTGACGCCGAAGCCATGGTCCCTGGGAATGAGTTTTTCCGCGATCTTCGGATCCTTGACTCGCTGCCTGATCTTGGCGGCGACGAACTCGGACACGTAGGCGTTAGCCTTCGTATCAGTCAGGACATCCTGATAGGCGCCGAGCCAAAGTGAGAATCCGGGGCCGTGGTAGAGCTTCTCGAGCGTCGCATCGCGTTCGTCCTTGGCCACGTCTTGTAAATTCTTCTCGATGAACTGGTGCGGGAAGCCGGCGATGGACGTGTCGCACGCCGCTATGAAGCGATCGTAGTTCGCCTTGATGTGGTCCATGCGCTCCTGGCTCATTGGACCGTTTCCGAGCGGCGTCGCCCAATTTGGAGAGCGCTGGAATATGGTGAGGCGACCTGCGACTTTGGCCAGTTCCTGGATCACCTGGATCCCCGAGGAGCCGGTTCCGATCACGGCGACCCGCTTGCCGCTGAAATCGAGTTTGGCGGGGCCGAAGCCGCCTGGGTCACGAGGCCAGCGCGCTGTGTGATATGTCTCGCCCTTAAATGTGTGCACGCCGTCGACATTCGGCATTTGCGGGGCGGAGAGCGGACCAAGCGCAGAAAAGAAAAAGCGGGTCGTAAGAGGCGCGGAGCCTTCGTCCTGCAGTCGGAGCGTCCAATATCCATTCGCCTCGTCGAACGTCGCGGACCGCACGCGCGCGTTGAATCTGATATCCTTGCGGATATCCATGTAGTCGGCGGCGCGATGGATGTAGCGAAGCACCTCGGGCTGGGCCGCAAATCGCTCGGTCCAGTTGAATTCCTGCATCAGCTCCTTGTTCCAGAAGTAGCCGTAGATCTCGCTCTCGGAATCGATGCGACATCCGGGGTAGCGGTTCTGATGCCATACGCCGCCGAGATTGTCGGAGGCTTCGAGACCCAGAACGTCATAGCCGAGCTCGCGCAGACGGTAGAGCTGATACAGACCGGTTATGCCCATGCCGACGACGACGGCATCGAAATCTGGCGTTTTGGTCATGGCGCCTCCTGCCAATCCGGACGAAGCTGTTGCGGACTGGCGTTGACTATCAAGAGGACGCTACGCACGACAGAGCGGCGAGCGCCTTCCGATCGCAAACCTCTGTTGCAAAGTTTCTGACGCTCAGGCCGCGGCCGGCGTCGCCATCTGATGCTCGTCGCCGATGCTCACCTGGGAAATCGAGATCGCGAGTCGGCCCACGGAGACATGCTTGCCATGCGCATCATGGACGTCGACGGATACGACAGTAATCGTGCGCCCGAGCTTCACCAGCCGGCTCGTCGCAACAAGCTCTCCATGGGCGGGCCTGAGATAGTCGATCACCATGTCCGCGGTCGAGACGCGCTTGTTGTAAAGCGCGATCAGGAGATAGCATGCAGTCGCATCAATGAGACTAGCCACAACGCCGCCGTGGAGACGGTCAATCACGGGCGTTCCCAGAATTTCGGGTCGCACCGGCAGGCGTATCGACAAGCTGTTGTCGCGAAGTTCGACGGCTTTCAGCCCCATCCATTTGTCGAAACTGCATGTTTCAATCACCGCCTGTAGATTTTGCAGGCTCAGAAGCATATTGTGGAATCCTCTTTTCTAAAGGCCGAGCCGTTCGCGCGCCACCGCCCCGAGATGGACTCGTTGCGCCCTGCCGGTCACGGTATGCGGCACCTCGGCCATCTGTACGAAAATGATATGTTTCGGAACTTTGAAGCGCGCGAGCCGGTCCGCACAAAGGGCGATGAGGTCCTCAGCGGCAGGCGGCGCGCCTCTCGGCACCACGAAAGCGCAACCGACTTCGCCCATCTTGCTGTCAGGCACGCCAACGACATAGGCATTGCTCACGGCGGGATGTTGGCCAAGCAGTTCTTCGACCTCTTGCGGCATCACCATCTCGCCGCCGCATCGATAACTTTCCTTGATCCGGCCGATGAGGACGACATAGCCATCCGCGCTGACCGTTCCAAGATCGCCGGTGTGAAGCCAGCCGTCAGGGGTGAAGGCCGTGGCGTTCTCGTCGGGCTTCTTGTAGTAGCCCGCCGTCACCGAGTATCCCTTGGCCATCAGTTCGCCGACAGCGCCGTTGGGCAGTTCCTGTCCTGTCTCGGGATCGATGACCCTGTAGATTGCAAGCAGCCCGTCGCGCTGGTCGCGACCCGCGACGCCCGCGTACTTCAACCGGCCGTTGCTCGTCGACAGGTAACTGTCATCCTCCTCAGGCAAGGTGCAGAAGGTGGAGGCCGTCGTCTCCGTCATGCCGTAACCTGTGAGGAGCTCTTTCGCGCCGAGGACGTCGCGTATTTCCTGCCAGATCGACGGCGGCGTGGCGCCGCCCGAGTTGAAAAATGCGACCAGGGAAGGGCAGGCGAAGCCGCGTGCTCGTGCAACCTCGATCATCTTCAAGGTCATCAGGGGCACGCACACGATCTCGCCTACGCGATGGTTCTCTGCCGCGGTCAGAATGTCGTCAGCATCGAAGACCAGGCGCGGCACGATGGCGCCGCCGTTGAACAGGCAGGCGAGCAAGCATTCGACATAGCCAAAGACATGGTACATCGGCAGCGCGAAGAGAATGCGGCGGCCATCCTCGATCGCCCGCGTATAGGCGGAGGCATAGGCGGTCCGCATGACCATGTCGTGGGTGAGGACGACGCCTTTCGGACGTCCCGTGGTGCCCGATGTGTAAATGACGTCGGAGCGGAAATGCGGATCGGAGGACGCCTCGAACTGCGCGAGCTGATGGCCGCATGCATGATCGGCGGGCGTCAGGGCTGTGATCAAGGATTGTGCGCCAGCGCGCAATCGCGCCCCTGCAGGCAGAATGAAAACCGTCCGTAATTTTGGAAGCCGGTCGCCGCCGGCTTTTGATTCCCAGCCGGGCAGCATCGAATCGAGGTCGGCGAGATAGTCGCGCCCCCTGAATTCGTCCATCGCGATCAAAGCGACGCATTCCGACTGTTCGAGCACATAGGCGAGCTCGTGCTGGCGCAACAGGAAGTTGATCGGCACGGCGACCGCGCCAAGCCGCGCGATCGCAAACCGCGCTATGACAAATTCGACGTGGTTGGCCAGATACAGCGCGACATGCTCGCGCGGGCGGACGCCATGCCGGATCAGCCGCAGCGCAAGGTCGCGCGATGCGTTCTGGATGTCGGCGAATGTCCAGACGCGTTCGTCGGTGACTACGAGCGGTCTGTCTGCGTAGCGCATCGCCGCACGATCGAGACCCTGCGCGATGGTGCAGGGGGCCCAGTTCGGCATCGACTTTTCGAGCGCTTGGCGCCTCGCATGCGGAGACGCGCGGTTGGCGTCGCTTGAATTCAAGGCTGGCATAATTCGCTAGGTGCAGCTGTCGAACATGGAGCATACTCCGGGAACAGGGATCAGGCGAATGCCGGCCTTCGTCCATCGAGCAAGGCTGTGTTGCGGTTTGCGATATCGACAGGTCGGTCCTGGAAGATATGCTTCCGACTCCTCGGATGACGATACGGCGTGTAGTCCCGCCCGACGCTGGGCCCTTGCAACGACCTGGCAGAACGGCGGCGCGGACCTCTCGCCGAACAGGGAAATGACGTCGATCCGATTGCACAATGCATCGCCGATATGATGCTTGCATCGATCCCGATGAACGAGTTTCGAAGCTGAGCGCCGACGTATCGTCGGACGCCCGACATTGCAGGAGAGGACGTTATGGGACTTCTGGACGGAAAGCTTGCGATCGTGACGGGGGCGGGCAGCGGCATCGGGGCAGCGATCGCGCTTCGCTTCGCCAAAGAGGGCGCAAAGGTTTTCGTCGTGGACATCAATGGCGACGCGGCCGCATCGGTCGCAGCCGGGATCAAGGCCGCCGGCGGAGAAGCCTGGGCCGAAGCTCTCGACGTCAGCGACCGGGACGCCGTGAACGCGTTCGCGCGCGGCGTCATGGCCCGTCATCCCAAGGTCGAAGTTCTGGTCAACAATGCGGGCATCGCTCCGCGCGCCAAGATCGACGACGAGCATTTCGTCTCCACCTGGGACAAGGTGATCTCGGTCAACCTGAACGGTCAGTTCGACATGACCAACGCCTTTATCCCAGCCATTAAAGCGGCGAAGGGCAACATCATCTACACCGCGTCTATCGCTGCGTTGATTGCGCCACGCTCCAGCGCGGGTTATGGCGCGGCGAAGGCCGGCATCGTTTCGCTCACAAAATACATGGCGCGCGAACTCGGACCGTTCGGCGTCAGGGTCAACGCCATCGCGCCCGGCGTCATCGTCACGCCGATGACGGACGTCAGCCGCAACAAGCCGGGCGCCCAGAAGCACATGGACCGGGTGCCGCTCAATCGGAACGGCGAGGCGTCCGAGATCGCGGGCCCGGCTGTCTTCCTGGCTTCGGATTTGGGATCTTATGTGACCGGTGTGACCATCCCCGTGGATGGCGGCTTCATGGCCGTTTGAGGCGCAAAAGACGGCCTGGAATGGCGGACGGCCCCGTCATTCCGCCATGGCCGATCCTGCTGTCGATGATCGTCGAAGCGCGGGCGGCGTCGATGTCGATGCGCTCGATGTTGGTTTCAGGCGGAATTGCAATTCAGGTCGCAAAGGAGCTTTGCGGCTGCATTCGTTGACAAAGGGAGATCGCGAGCGGACTGGAAGAAGGACGGGCTTGTCTGCGACACGGGAGCCTTGGCAAGGCGGCCGCGGGAGCGTGCAAACCTCCCTATCAATGACGCAAGACGCCCCACTACGCACCTGATTTGAATGTACTTGCATCGACATAACGACCGAGATGGAGCGCGACATGGCGACGAACGCACCGGAGATCGTCGGATCGGGCCACACGAAATTCGGTCGGCTTGATGCGCGTACGCTTGAGGACCTGATGGTCGAGGCGGCCGGCGAAGCGCTGAGTCAGGCCGGTGTCGAGCCGAAGGATGTCGACGCGATCTTCGTCGGTCATTTCAATTCGGGTCTGGTGCCTGACGGCTTCCCATCGTCGCTGGTTCATCAGCTCTCGCCCGACTTCCGCTTCACGCCCTCGACCCGCTTCGAGAATGCCTGCGCGTCGGGCTCGGCCGCCGTGTTCGGCGCATTGTCGGCGCTGAAGGCTGGGGAGGCGAAGACCGTGCTGGTTGTCGGCGCCGAGAAGATGACCTCGCGCTCGACTCCCGAGGTCACTAAGGCGCTTGCCGGCGCCGGTTATCAGAACGACGCCAGGGAGACTTCCCACTCTTTCCCGCAGGTCTTCGCAATCGCAGCCAAAGGCTACGAGGAACGCTATGGTTCGCCGATGGAGGCGATGGCTCGCATCGCGTCGAAGAACCACATCAACGCGCTTTCCAATCCGCTGGCTCAGATGCAGCGGAACATGGACTTCGAGGCATGCAACACGGTCAGCGACAAGAACCCGCTGATCGCGCCGCCGCTGCGCCTCTCAGACTGTTCGCTCATTTCCGACGGCGCGGCCGCCATCGTCATCACGACGGATCCCGCTGTCGGCGGCGACAAGCGCGTCGGCTTCCGCGCGACTGCTCACATCAACGACTTCCTGCCGCTCTCCGGCCGCGACTTCATCGCCTTCGAGGGGCCGAAGAAAGCGATCGGCGCCGCGCTCGATAAGGCCGGCGTCTCGCTGTCGGATCTTTCGTTCGCCGAAGTGCATGACTGCTTCACCATCGCCGAACTGCTGATCTATGAGGCGATGGGACTGAAGCCGGCGGGCAGGGGCGGGGAGGCGCTCGCAGACGGCATCGTCTACAAGGACGGCAAGTTGCCGGTCAACGTGTCGGGCGGCTTGAAGGCCAAAGGCCATCCCATCGGCGCTACGGGCGTATCCATGCACGTTCTCAGTTACCGGCAGCTCGTCGGCCTGGGAGGCGACATGCAGTTGCCTGACGCCAAGCTTGGCTTGGTCTTTAACATGGGCGGCTCCGGTGTCGCGAACTATGCGAGCGTGCTCGAGAGGCGCTGAGCGTCACGCCGACGGTGTCATCGTGCCGGGCTGCAGGTGAGATGAAGCCGCCTAAACGGACATTCTTACTTGGTCTGCTGCCGGTTTCGTGGACACCGAGGTTGGGTGTTTGACTGCGTCTGGTTCGGTAGGCAAGCCCCGCCTATCCTTTAAGCATAGGATGGGGCTTGTGAGCACATAGAGATTTACGCCGGAATTTAAGGAACAAGCTGTCAAGCACGTCCGGGACCTCAGCTACCGCGTACCGGATGTCGCGACGCGGCTGGGGGTGTCCGCGCAAAGTCTGTACAAATGGGTCAGGGAGTCGTCGCCTGACAGGCCGGAACAGCTGTCAAAGGAATTGCTGGAAGCGAAGAGCGAGATTCTGCGGCTTTCCGAGCGCAATGCCGAGATTGAACGCGAGACGCAACGCTGGCGCTGCATTGGCGAGATCGCGTCGCGCCGCATGAACCAGACGAGGACAGTCCCGGCGGGTTCCGCGCCGAAATCGCATAGAAACCCGCACTCTGCGCCGGTAATATCGCGCGTGAATGTCAATCAGCGCCGTGTCTGATTCATGCCCGCTCACCGCCTTCGCGCTGCTCTATGCCATCCTGTTCCGAATAGGACAGTCGCTCGTCGGTCTCGGACCAATAAAGGCTAGCACTTTCCAGAAAATCAGAGGAAAAGAGGGTCTCAGGTCAGTTGCGGAACCGCTAGCTTGCCCAATCGAACACTTGACTCAAATGCATTCGCTCGAACTGTGACGCGTTGGCGAAGTCTTTCTTTGAAGTCAATGGTCCATAGGTGGGTTCAGAATGCGTCGAGAGCACTTAAAAAATACTGCGCCAGTGCAATGGAAACTTCTGAAGGCGCGGACCGTCATTGTCGACGATCCGCGTCCCAAGCTCACTTCGTCACGGGTGCGCGAGCACGAAGCGACCATTCTTGACCTTCAGCAACGCGCCGGCTTTATCGCTCAGCCCCGCGTGATCGTCAGCTTTAAATGAGAGCACCCCGACAAGCGCCTGATGGTTCTGCAAGGCCTCGATCCGATCCCGAATCGCCTTGCGGCTTGCGCCGATATCGCTGAGGTTGATGGACTGACCAGCGATGGCCGCCTCAAGCAGAACCAGCCCATCCCATGGAGTGCGACCGAATTCGCCGCCAACCTTGCCGTGCATGGTCTGCCAGGCCTTGTTGTAGGCGCTTACGAGGCGCATTTCCGCACTCCCAACAGGAATATCGGCCTCCTCCAGCATGACGTGGGTCGCGGCCACGTAATTGCCCTCAACCGAGACGCCGCCGTCGCGTAGAAATTCGGCATTCGCCGCGCCCATCGAATGGTAGATCGGCGCCTTTATCGCAAGCTCCGTGACATTTTTCGATGCGAGCGTGGCGGCCGGACCGATCGCCCAGACTAGGATCGCTTCGGGCTTGCCGGAATTCAGCAGCGCCAACTGCGCCTTGACGTCGGTGGCGGTGTTTTCGAACAGTTGATTGCCAACCAACTCAAGCCCGAATTGAGGAGCCAAGCCGATCACCAAATCGGAAGGGACTTTCCCGAACGCGTTATTCACGCCGAGAAACGCAATGCGCTTTAGCCCGGCATCCTTGATATCCTGCAATTGTTGGCGAAGCGAAATCTCCTGTGACAAATTGGGGCGGAAAATCCACTGGGCTTCCGCCGGCGGACTGATGACATCGGGAGACTGACCCGTAGCGATCACCGGTATCTTTAACTGCTGAGAAATCGGCTTGACTGCGATCGAGGTGGGCGACGTTCCGCAACAGACGACGAAGTGCACGCCGTCGTCGTTAGCAAGCCGTCGA
Organism: Rhizobiales bacterium 65-9; assembly: GCA_001899525.1. Taxonomy (GTDB): domain Bacteria; phylum Pseudomonadota; class Alphaproteobacteria; order Rhizobiales; family Beijerinckiaceae; genus Terrirubrum. The sequence goes on along the minus strand of MKVY01000010.1, from coordinate 7,525 downwards.
AGTCCGGCGATCGCCTGCTCGGGTTTCGACTGAGTGTCGACCACAACTATTTCAACACGATGACCTTCAATCCCACCTGCCGCGTTCTTCGCGTCGGCGAAGGCTTCGGCTGACATCTTCACATAGTTGCCCGACGCCGCCAGCGGGCCCGTTAGCTCCGCAAGCACACCAATCTTGATCGGGGTTTGCTGTCCCATTGCGGGGACAGTGCCGACCATTGCCGCCATCCCCAGAACGGCTGCTGCCGACATTCCGCAGTTTCTTTTCAGCGTGATCAAGTCACTCCTCCTCTTTTGTTGTTTCATGATTCATACGTCTACCGTCCAAGATAGGCGGCCTTCACGCGCTCATCGTTGACCAGCGATTTGCCGTCGCCGCTGGCGGTAACCCTGCCGTTTTCGAGCAGATATCCGGCGTCCGCCAAACCGAGCGCTACGAACGCATTCTGCTCCACCAGCAGCATCGATAATCCCGTTGCACGAAGCTTGCGCATGGCGTCTGCAATCAGGTCAACGATTAGCGGAGCAAGGCCGAGTGTCGGTTCGTCGAGCAGCAGCAACTTGGGTTCAACCATGAGAGCCCGTCCGATCGCGAGCATCTGCTGCTCGCCGCCGGACATGGTGCCAGCCGCCTGGGTAAGGCGCTCCTTCAGGCGAGGAAAAAGATCCAGAACGAACTCGCGCCGGGCCTGCCAAGCAACCCGCGGTGTGGTGTAGGCGCCAAGGAGGAGATTTTCGTCGACAGTCAACGGACCGAAAACGTGCCGGCCCTCTGGAACCAGGACAACGCCCGCTGAGACCAGTGATCGTTGCGAAGCCTTGCCGGCGACCACGCCGGCCGCGACCACTGACCCGGCGCTGGCGCGATGAACTCCGGACACGACATGCATCATTGTCGTTTTCCCGGCCCCATTAGCCCCGATCAAGGCGACGATCTGGCCGGGGTCGACCTTAAACGACACATCATGCAATACGGCAGCCTCGCCATAGCCGGCATAAACGCCTCTGACATCCAGAATCGGCGTCACGGCGCAGACCTCCGATCGCTCGTTCCTAGATAGGCTGCGACAACGCGTTCGTCTTCTCGCGCGGCTGCCGGTAGGCCTTCGAAGATTGTCTTGCCGAACTCCAGCACCTGAACACGATCGGCAAGACGCATCACCAGTTCCATGTCATGCTCAACCAGAAGGAGGCCCATGCCCTGGTGGCGCATCCGATCCAGAAGGGTGAACAGTTCGTCTTTCTCCACCCGCGTCAGGCCAGCGGCAGGTTCGTCGAGCAGGACGATCTGGGGTCGTTGAGCAAGAACGCGGCCGATCTCAAGCAGTCTTCGATGTCCGAGCGAAAGCGTCCCCGCGTCCTGGTCGATCAATCGTTCGAGGCCCACCCAGCGCAAGCCTTCCAATGCGATAGCCGACAAGTCGCTTTCCTCGCGCGTTCCCGCTGGGATGGGAAACAGCGATCCGAGCGTGCCGATCCGACCGAGTCGGTGCGCGCCTACAGCGGCATTCGTAAACACTGTTGCGCCAGTGATCAGCTTCGGGGTTTGAAAAGTGCGCCCGAGGCGAAAGCCTGCGGCGCGACGAAACGCCGGCATCATCGTGACGTCGGCACCCATGAGACGAATTTGACCCGCAGTCGGCGGCAAGGCGCCCGACAGCACATGAATGAGCGTTGATTTTCCTGCGCCGTTGGGCCCGATAAGTCCCAGCACTTCACCGGCGCGCACGTTGATGCTGAAGTCGGACAGCGAGACGATCCCGCCGAACCGTTTTGTCAGGCCTACGCCCTGCAGCAGCACGTTTCCAACCGGGACTGGCCGGTCTGTCTGCGACGCCGTTTGCGCGCGCGGGAGGCCGTGGGGCGCGGCGGCGATGGGCCGCTGAGCGACGAGCGGCGCGATGAAGCTCGCCAAACCGCGCGGACGCACGATCAGGAACAGGACAAGCACGAGACCTACGAAGAGCTGATTGCCGGGCCCCACGCCGGCCTCGCCGAATACGACGGGGCCAAACTTGGTGATCACCTCGTGAATCAGGGCATAGCCGACGCCTCCGATGAGCGCGCCCCACGGTGTTGCAAGGCCGCCGAGCACAGCGATGACCAGCACCTGGATGGAGGCCTGAACGCCGAACGGTTCTGGACTGACGAACGAAAGAAAGTGAGCGTAGAGGCTGCCAGCGATGCTCGCCAGTATCGCGCTAAGCGCGAAAGCTTCGGCCTTTGCTCTGGCTACGTTGATGCCCACCGAAGCCGCACCCGCCTCGTCGGAGCGGATGAATGTGAGCGCGCGGCCCATGCGGCTCCGCCCGAAGCGCGCCACCAGGTAAATGCAGAGACCCGCTAGCATCCATGCGACAATGAACTGTTCGTTGAGGCGATCGAGCGACCAGCCCGATATCGAAATTGGAGGCACCCCGCCGATGCCGTCATTGCCGCCGGTGATGGCCGGAAAGGCAAGAAGAAGCAGGATGAATATCTCGTTCACGGCCAGAGTGCCCATCGCGAGGAAATGCCCGCTGAGCCGCAGCAGAGGGCGTCCGATCGCGTAAGCGACCAGCCCGGACAAAGCCGCTGCCGCAACGGCCGCGACAAGCGGGGGGAAGCCATAGCGAACGGTCATGATCGCCGTGCCATAGCCGCCGATCCCGTAGAAACACCCCGCCGCAAGCGAGAACTGACCAGCATAGCCGGTCACCACGACTACGCTTAGAGCTAGGATCACGGATAATGCGGCGTTGGCGCCGATCGTCAGCCGGTAGTTGCCACCGAGCAGATAAGATGCCGCGACTACAAGAATCGTCCAGGCGGCGATCCAGGAAAAGATCTTAACGCCAGTGCGCGCGCCGCGCGCATCGCCGGCGAGGCCTGCTTCAGACGCCATGGCCTGCCCTACGTCCAATGCCCGACGGGCGAAGCATCAGAACCGTAAGCAACGCAAGCATCACGACGATCTGCTGGAATGCGATGGGGAACCAGAGGATCACCAGCCCCTCCAGAATGCCGAGCAGAAGCCCAGCTCCCATCCAGGCGACAATGCGCTCTCCTCCGCCGATCGCGGCCGCGATGAACCCCTTGAGCGCGAGCGCGAGACCGGCCGAAACGGTGAGATAGGACAGAGGAGCCTGAACCGTGATCGCCAGGCCGGAAATCAAGCCGGCGATTACGTACGCCACGAATGACATGACCATAACAGGAATGCCGACCAGCCCGGCCGCATATGGATTGATGGCGCAGGCGC
>MKVY01000010.1:0-4227 GCA_001899525.1 Rhizobiales bacterium 65-9 | reverse complement strand
TGATGGGCGAACCATGGACGAAAGGCGCGAGCGACCTGGGCCCTGTCCCGACAAGCATCTGCATTATCGCCTGCAAGGCGATGCCTGCCCCAATGAGCGCGATGGTCTGGAGCAACACTGTCGCGCGCCGCAACGGCACCACGACCAGCAGGAACATCGCCGCCGACACCGCCGCGCTGACAAGAGCCGCAATAAAAAGACCCGCGCTCCATGCCCCGCCGCCAAAAGCCGCCGCTGCAAGAGCTCCCGCCAGACCGATATCAGCCTGTGGGAAGTTGATCAGTGAGGTGACGCGATAGACGGTAACGAAAGCTAGCCCGACACTGCCATACACGACGCCGCTCAGCAGGCTGGTGATGAGCACCTGCGTTACCAGTTGGCTGTCCACAAGCCCCCCCGATTCGAAATTCTCTATCCGAATGCTAACCACTCGCGAAGGATGGGAGAATGACGCCTCTCGCAAAGCACCATTGCCTGTTTGGATCTCGGCAAAGGTTGCTTTCTGCAGATCAGTTTGCATCCTGTCTGTTGATCGAAAGGCTGGGACAATGGCCGTTGCAATGGTTACCGGAGGCGGCCGCGGGCTTGGCCTCGCTGCAAGCGTCGCTCTTGCGGAGGTCGGCTTCACGGTTGCGGTCGCGGACCTGTCACTGAAATCGGCTGAACAGACCGCGGCCAGCCTTCCTGGAGGCGAACACAGAGCGGTGATGATGGACGTAGCCGACGAGGCCTCGGTGATATCCATGTTCGACACCGTCGAAGATGAGCTCGGACCTGTCTCCGTGCTCGCCACGTTTGCCGGAATTCTTATCGAGCGCGATGGCAGCGGCGTAGGCATTGCGCAGTCGACAATAGCCGAATGGCAATCAACCATTGGGGTCAACGCCACGGGAACATTCCTGTCCGTACGCGAAATGCTTCGGCGACGTCAGATCAATCCAGTCAAGGATGGTCGCATCATCACAGTAAGTTCGCTCGCGGCTCAGATCGGAAGCCCGCGAGGCGGCGCTCCTTATGTGGCGTCCAAGGGCGCAGTTTTATCCCTCACGAAGCTCGCGGCCATTGAGGGCGCGCCGCTTGGCGTCACCGCAAACTGCATTGCGCCGGGGATGATCGAAACTGCGATGCTGCGTCAGGTTCTCGATCAGACCGGAGAGGACATGATCGCCAAAGCGACACCGCTTGGTCGCATCGGTCAACCAGCGGAAATCGGCGCTATCGTCACCTTCCTAGCGTCGCGAGAATCTGGCTTCATCACCGGCGCGACCATCGACGTCAATGGCGGTAGGCTGCTACGGTAAGAGCAAGGTCATCACAATGGAACACCGATTTGCAGAGGTGAACGACATCCGGCTTCACTACGTGATCGCAGGATCGGGTCGACCCTTGCTCTTGATGCACGGATTTCCACAAACATGGTATGAATGGCGCGCCATCATACCTCGGCTTGCCGAGCACTACACGGTGATCGCGCCCGACTACCGCGGCGCCGGCGATTCGGGGCGCACTCATGCGGGTTATGAGAAATTCAACGTAGCAGACGATCTGCGCCAGCTAGTCCGGCAACTGGGATTCGAGAAGGTCGGCCTTGTTGGCCATGACATGGGCGCGATGGTTGTTTATGCATATGCGGCCCAATATGAGAGTGAAGTTTGCGGTCTCGTCCTAATGGACGCGCCTGTGCCCGGCACGAAGGCGCTGCAGGCGGTGCGCGCCAGCCCGCGAGCATGGCATACTAACTTCCATGCCGTGCGCGACCTTGCTGAATTTCTGGTAGCCGGGCGAGAGCAGGAATATATCAGCCACTTTTTCAAGTCGCGGTTCACGCTGCCTGGCGCGGTGCCTGACGAAGATATAGAGCGCTACGTGAAGGCCTACTCCACGCCGGGAGCTATTCGGGCGGCGTTCGAGATGTATCGTGCCTGGGAACAGGACGCTATAGACAACGCGCCTCATCTTGCGCGCAAGCTCGACATTCCGGTGATGGTGATGGGAGCGGAAATGAGTGTCAGCGGTCCTACGTTGCGCGAGATGACGGGCGACATTGCCAAGAACGGCGTCTATCGAGAGGTGGCGAAGTCAGGTCATTGGCTGTGCGAGCAAAATCCCGACCAGGTCGGAGATTTCCTGTTCGACTTCTATTCCAACATGGCAGACTGGACATAGCATTTCCGCGGGTTCAATCCTGACAAGTGAGAAGCCGCTTGGGTTGATTCATTTATTCAGAGAGAGCCGCCTCGGTTTGCCTAACCAGTTTCCCGGAATGTCGCAACCTGGTCCCGCCCCTGGTTAAGCAGCTTCGGAGCCAACTCCTAGGTTATTTCCAGACCAGCCCGCGGTGGGCGTTACCGAGATAGGTTGAACAACTCCTGCGGGCTTTGCCGGCGGATCGGGAGGTGATGGAGCTTCCGCCGCCCGTGCAATCGTTGAGCGTCGAGACCATCTCCATCGCAGCGCCGGGGCGGCCTCAGCCGATCGTCCAGAGTATCCGCTTCGCGATGGAGGCCGGGCAGGGCGTCGGCATCATCGGGCCGAGCGCATCGGGCAAGTCGACCCTGGCGCGGGGCGTGGTCGGCGTCTGGCCGTTGCTGAAGGGGCAGGTGCGCCTTGATGGAGCGGCGCTCGATCAATGGAGCGCGCGGGCGCGGGGAAAGCATATCGGCTACCTGCCCCAGGATATCGAGCTGCTCGACGGCACGGTCGCCGAGAACATCTCCCGCTTTGACGGGGAAGCGGATTCGACCGCAATCATCGCGGCGGCCACGGCGGCGAATGTGCATGAGATGATCCTGCGCCTGCCGGACGGCTACCAGACGAGGATCGGTGAATCCGGAGCCGCCTTGTCCACCGGCCAGCGGCAGCGGGTGGCGTTGGCGCGCGCTCTCTATGGCGATCCGTTCCTGGTAGTGCTCGATGAGCCGAACTCCGATCTTGATGCGGAGGGGGAGGCGGCCCTGACAGCGGCGATCAAGGGCGTTCGGGAGCGGGGCGGCGTGGTTCTTGTGATCGCCCACCGCCCGAGCGCGATCGCCGCCGTCGACCTGCTCGCTGTCATGGCGAACGGAACGATGCAGGCGTTTGGGCCCAAGGATGAGGTTTTGCGCAAGATCGGCCCGCAGGCTTCGCCGGTGGCGCGCCCCTCCGGATTGACGGTGGTGCCTGAAGCCGCCGAGCAGGGGAGCGCGACGTGAGCGGGGCCGGAGCGAACGCGGGCGCAAATGGATCGCGCCGCGCTATTCGCAGTCATATCCTCATGGGCGCTGCGCTCTCCCTCCTTCTCGTCGGCGGTATCGGCGGCTGGGCCGCAACGTCAAAGCTTGCCGGAGCGGTGATCGCCGGCGGCTCCGTGGTGGTCGAAGCCAATCTCAAGAAGGTCCAGCATCCCACCGGGGGCGTCGTCGGCGAGATACGGGTTCGCGACGGCAGTGTGGTCAAGGCCGGCGACATTCTCTTACGGCTCGATGAGACCGTGACTCGCGCAAACCTCTCCGTCGTCGCAAAGAGCCTAGACGAACTGGATGGGTGCCGCAGCCGTCTTGAGGCCGAGCGTGACGGCGCGGAGGCGCTGCGGTTCTCCGCGGGACTTCTCGAACGGGAATGGGGCGTGACGGGGAGGGTCGGGATCGTCAGCGGCGAGAAGACTCTGTTCGACGCACGCCAAACCGCGCGTCTTGGCCAGAAAGCGCAGCTCAAGGAGCGCAGCGATCAGTTGCGGCAGGAGATCGCCGGCCTTGAGGCGCAGAAGGAGGCCAAGGCGACTGAGATCGATCTCATCCGGGATGAGCTGAAGGGCGTCGAAGAACTCTATTCCAAGAACCTCGCTCCCTTGACGCGCGTCAACGCCCTTCGCCGGGAGGCTGCCCGGCTGACCGGGGAGCGGGGCCAGGTGCTGGGATCGATCGCACAGGCGCGGGGACGGATCGCCGAGATCGCGCTGCAGGCGATCCAGATCGACCAGGATCTGCGGACGGAGGTGGCGCGCGAATTGCGGGAGCTGGAAGGCAAGTGGGGCGAACTGGTGGAACGCAAGGTGGCGGCGGAAGACTGATCCGAGACCTTAAAACTGGATCGTTATTGGGTAGAGTTTTCCGCGTCGATTCCCGGGCTGGGAGGAGCGGAAGCGATGAAGGCATCGAAGTTCTCGGACGCGCAGAAGTCGTTCATTCTCAAGCAGGCGACGGATGGCGTTCTGGTCGCCGATATCTGTCGGAAGGCTGGGATCAGCCA
>MKVY01000009.1:4741-7340 GCA_001899525.1 Rhizobiales bacterium 65-9 | reverse complement strand
TTGGTGAAGTAATCGGTGGAGTACACGTCGGCGCACTCGACCTTCTTCGGCAGGCCCATGTAGGTGTTCACCAGATCAACCGATTCGCACATCTTGGTCTTGTCGATCCAGCCGATTCCGTTCTTGGCAAAGCGGTCGGTCTTCATCAGCCCGAGGCCGATCATCATGTTGGGCGTCATCACCTCGACATCGACCTCGGGCACGCGCTTCTTGAAGATCTCCATGGCTGCCTTGGGATCGGCCATGACGTCGCGCCAGCCCATGTAGGAGGCTTCGAGGAACGCCTTGAGGACGGCCGGGCGCTCCTTCATCGTCTTGGCGCTGGCGATGATCGACATGGAGTACATGTCGAAGCCGAAATCGGCCCACGGCATCATCACGACATTGCCCTGGCCGGCGGCCTTCTCGTAGAGCGGCAGGCCCGTCGAGTAGTCGCCGACGCCGTCCATGCGCTTCTCCGCCACCGCGGCGATCTTGGCCGCCGGCTCGATGTTGACCCAGGCGACCTTCGAGGCGTCGATGCCGTTCACCTTGGCGAAGGCCGGGAACATCTGGCGCTGGCTGTCGCCCGGAGGCGCGCCCAGCGTCTTGCCTTCGAGATCCTTGGGCTTGGCGAGCGGATTGCTCTTGAGGCTGAAAATGTTGAGAGGCGTCTTGTCGAACACCATGCCGACGGTCTTGATGGTGGTGCCGCGGCTGACCGAGGCGATCACCACGGCGGCGTCGGCCAGGCCGGCATCGGCCCGGCCGGTGTCGACCTTGGCGATCGAATCGCCGGAGCCCTTGGAATTCTCCAGGGTGACGTCGAGGCCCTTGGCCTTGTAGTAGCCCTTGTCGAGCGCCACCCAGTAGGCGGCATGGTCGCCGACGGCGAACCAGTTCAGGGCGAAGGTGAACTTCTCCTGCGCCGAAGCGCTGGCGGCGGTCGCCAGCAGGGCGGCCAGTGATAGTGAGACGATGCGTATCATTGTGCGCTCCCGTTGCAGTTCCCCGTTCGAATCAATTCATTCCGTCCCTTCGGCCCACGGCGCCCAGATGCGGCCAGCCAGGACGACGGCGCCGTACAGCAGCAGGCCCACGACGGAGATCCAGATCAGCGCCGCGAACGCCACCGAAGTGTTCATGCTGCTCTGCGTCGTGACGATGACGTAGCCCAGGCCCCTCTGCGAGGCGACGAACTCGCCGACGATGGCGCCGACCACCGCCGCCGTCGCCGTAATCTTGAGCGCGCTCAGGATGTAGGGCAGGGCATTGGGCAGGCGGATCTTGACGAAGATCTTCCATTTCGGCGCGCTGAACACACGCCCGAGATCGAGCATGTCAGGCTCGACCTGGGTCAGGCCGACCGCGGTGTTGATGACGACCGGAAAGAAGCCGATCAGCGCGCCCATCAGCATATTGGGAAAGATGCCGTAGCCCATCCAGATCAGGAACAGCGGCGCCACCGCGACCTTGGGCAGGGTGTTGACGAACACCAGGAACGGCACCAGCGCACTGGCCATCAACGGCGACCAGGCGATGGCCACGCCGAGCGCGATGCCGGCCACGGCCGCGAGCACGAAGGCGCCGATGATCTCCAGCGTTGTGATCCAGACATGCTGCGCCCAGTTGGTGTCGCCGAACCACAGCGCATTCCAGACGGCGAGCGGCGGGGGCAGCAGATATTCGCGGATGCCGCCGAAGCTCACCGCGATCTGCCAGCTCGCCAGCAGGATCGCGAACAGCACGATCGTCGGCCAGTATTGGCGGCTTCCCAACGTGAAATTTGTCATACGTATGGAGCGACGGCGCTGTTCAGTGCTTTCATGTCGCTGGTATCATGCCCCAGCATGCACCGCGACTGAAAGCGGATTTGCTCGTCAACGTGAGGATCGGTGAAGCTTTCTCTTTGCAACGAGGTGATTCGCGATCTCCCGTTCGAGCGTCAATGCGCCCTGGCCGCCGCGCTCGGCTACCAGGGGCTCGAGCTCGCTCCTTTCACCTTCGGCGATGACGCCTGGCGCATGCCGGCGGCCCGGCGCGCCGAGATCCGCCGTTCCTGCGCAGACGCCGGCCTCGAGGTGAGCGGCCTGCACTGGTTGCTGGCCGCGCCGGCCGGCCTCTCGATTACCACGGCTGACCGCGCCGTCTGGCAGAAGAGCGTCGACGTGCTTTGCGCCTCGGTCGATCTCTGCGCTGAACTCGGCGGCGCCTACCTGGTCCATGGCTCGCCGGCGCAGCGTCGCGCGTCGAGCGCCGGCGACCGGTCGCGTGCCGAGGAGGCCTGGCTGCTGGCGGCCGAGCAGGCCGCGATGGCGCGGGTTATCTATTGCCTCGAGCCGCTGGCGGCACCGGACTGCAACTTCGTCAACACCCTGGCCGAGGCTGCCGAGATCGTGCGCCGTCTCGGCAATCCGGCGCTGCGCACCATGGTCGATACGCTGGCGGCCGGCCTGATGGAGCCCGAGCCGGTGGCTGACGCCATCCGGCGCTGGATGCCGACCGGCCTCATGGCCCATGTCCAGTTCAACGACCGCAACCGGCGTGGTCCGGGCCAGGGCGAGGACCGCTTCGCGCCGATCGTCCGGGCGCTGCGTGAGACCGGCTATGGCGGCTGGAT
>MKVY01000009.1:4048-4715 GCA_001899525.1 Rhizobiales bacterium 65-9 | reverse complement strand
GGCATGTGACGATGCGGCTCGCCTTTCGCTTCGGCGTCATCACGGTCACCGACGCCACCCAGGCGGTGATCAGGGTGCGCATCGCGCTGGCGGACGGGCGGACCAGCGAAGGCGTTGCGGCGGAGGCGCTGGCGGCCAAATGGTTCGAGAAGAGCCCGGACTTCACCGATGCGCAGAACCTCGAGCAGCTGCGGCAGGCGCTCGGCCTCGCCATCGAGCTCTATCGCGCGCAAGGCTTCGAGACGCCGTTCGGCCTCTATGCCGGCAGTTATGCCGAGCAGCAGCGACGCGGCGCGGAGCTTGATCTCAATCCGCTGGCGGCGGGCTACGGTCCCGCCTTGCTGGATCGCGCCATCCTCGATGCGATGGGGCGCGCCACCGGCCAGTCGTTCGCGACCATGATCAGGAGCAACGTGCCCGGCATTCGCGCGACCTCGCTGACGCCGGATATCGACGATGCGGCTCTCGCGGCCTTCCTGGGCGCGCTGACGCCGCAAGAGGGCATCGATGTCCGCCATACGGTGGGCCTGGTCGATCCGCTGACGGCGGCTGATCGGCCGGCGTCGGAGCGGGTCAACGACGGCCTGCCGGAGACCCTGGAGGAGGTCGTCTCGCACTATCGCGGCCGCTATTACAAGCTGAAGGTGGGCGGCGACATCAGGGCCGA
>MKVY01000009.1:2876-3973 GCA_001899525.1 Rhizobiales bacterium 65-9 | reverse complement strand
GAGACACCGGCCCTGGCGCGGCTCGCCAGGTCGACCCTGTTCATCGAGCAACCGATCAAGCGGGCGGTCGCCCTGTCGCGTTCGGTCGAGCCGCTGGCGCGGCATCGCGCCGTGATCATCGACGAATCGGATGGCGAGCTGTCGTCGTTTCCGCAGGCCCTGAAGCTCGGCTACGCCGGTGTCTCGAGCAAGAACTGCAAGGGCTTCTACAAGTCGATCCTCAATGCCGCCCGCGTCGCGCGCCTCGGCGCCGGCCATTTCATGTCGGCCGAGGATCTGACGACGTGGCCCGGCGTCAGCGTGCAGCAGGATCTGGCACTGGTGTCGTTGCTCGGCATGACGCATGTCGAGCGCAACGCCCACCATTTCATCGACGGCATGAGCTTCGCGCCGGAAGCTGAGCAGCGCGCCTTCGTCGCCGCCCATCCCGATCTCTACGAGAAGCAGGCCGGCAGGCCGGCGCGCCTCAAGGCCGTCGGCGGCCGGCTGGCGTTGGGATCGCTCGATGTGCCGGGCTTCGCCGTCGGCGCCGACATGGACTTTACCTCGATGAGACCGATGCGGGAGGAGGTCGCGCCGTAGGCACAAACTTGGCCGAAGGCCCAACAGAATCCTCATCCTGAGGAACCGCGCGCGGCGCGGCGTCTCGAAGGATGAGCTGCACGGGAGATCGTAGGAAAAGCGGTGTCGCATCACTCGATCTGTTGCCGACAAAGGGCGAAGGTTACTTCGCCCGAATCGGGACGCGGCCCTTTGAGCCGCTCCTCAGGGTGAGGTTACATTGTGGAATTTCGCCTATGGGGAGGTCGTGACGTGACCGACAAATTGCCGTCCAGCTTCGAGTCAGTCGAAGCCATGGAAGACTTCATGACGTCGCCGTCGCAGGCGCTGATCGACGATCTCGCGACAGTGCCGGGCGACATCCTGGTGCTGGGCGTCGGCGGCAAGATGGGGCCAACCCTGGCGCGGCTCGCCAAGCGTGCGGCGCCGTCCAAGAGGATCATGGGCGTGGCGCGCTTCAGCGAACCCGGCGTGCGCGAGAACCTCGTGGCGGCCGGCGTCGAGCCGATCGTCGCCGACCTGCTCGATCGCGCCGC
>MKVY01000009.1:0-2869 GCA_001899525.1 Rhizobiales bacterium 65-9 | reverse complement strand
CTGGGCGATGAACGTGCAGGTTCCGGCGATGGTGGCGGAGGTCTTCAAGGCCTCGCGCATCGTCGCCTTCTCGACCGGCAACGTCTATCCGTGGGTGCCGGTCGAGACGGGCGGCGCCAGCGAGGATGTGCCGCCGGTACCGCCACCGGGTGACTACGCCTATTCGTGCGTCGGCCGCGAGCGCATGTTCGAGTACTTTTCCACGCAGCACGGCACGCCGGGTCGCCTGTTCCGTCTGAACTACGCGATCGACATGCGCTACGGCGTGCTTCACGACATTGGCCGCAAGGTCCGCGACGGCGAGACGATCGACGTCACCATGGGGCACGTGAATGTGATCTGGCAGGGCGATGCCAATGCCGTGGCCTTGCGCGCGCTGACGCGCGTCACGACACCAACATCGCCGTTGAACGTCACCGGCCCCGAGACGCTCGAGGTGCGTTGGCTCGCCGGCGAGTTCGGCAAGCTGTTGGGCCGCAAGCCGGTACTCGCCGGCAAGGAGGCGCCGGCCGGCTGGCTGAACAACGCCCGGCGCATGGTGCAGGAGTTCGGCCCGCCCGAGGTGCCGATCGGCGCGATGATCGAATGGACCGCCGACTGGCTGGCGCGAGGCATGACGAGCCTCAAGAAGCCGACGCGCTATGAGGTGCGCGATGGCAAGTACTGAGGCGCCGGAGATCCGGCCGATCGGCATCGACGACTGCGAAGGCGTCTGGCCGCTGTCGATCGAGGCGGGCTGGAATCAGAACCTGGCCGATTGGCGGTTCATGCTGGGAGCGGGCAGGGGGTTCGGCTGCGCCGATGCCAACGGAGAATGGCAGGCAAGCTCGCTGATCCTGCCGCTCGGCCAGCGGCTGGCCTGGATCAGCATGGTGCTGGTGACGCGCGAGCGCCGGCGCGGCGGCGTCGGCACGACGCTGCTGAAGCATTGCATCAGCGAGGTCCAATCGGCCGGCGCCGTGGCTGGCCTCGACGCCACTGAGCAAGGGCGGCCGATCTACCTGCCGCTCGGCTTCCGCGACCTCTATCCGATCGCGCGCTGGCATTTTGATGCCGCAACTGACGTGCCGCGCTTGCCGGCCGGCGTCTCGGCGCGTCCGGCCGGCGCCGCCGATCTGCCGCGGCTCGCCCTCTACGATCGCCCGCACACCGGCATGGAACGGCCGGCGTTGCTCGCCCATCTCGCCTTGCGCCAGCCGGCGCGTGCCTGGCTGGCCGAGGATGCCGCGGGCAAGCTAGTGGGGTTCGGGCTGGGGCGCGAGGGCAGGACCGCGACGTCGCTCGGTCCCATCGTGGCCGACAGCGAGCCCATCGCCCTTGCGCTGATCGCGCGGGCGTCTACGGCAGCGCCTGGGCCTTTCATCATCGACGTGCCGGCAGCGCACAGCGCGCTGCGGAAATGGCTGGAGGCGCAGGGCGCCGTCACGCCGCGCGGCTACATGCGGATGACCCTGGGCGAGGCCAAGGGCCTCGACGATCCGTCCCACCTCTTCGCCCTTGCGGGGCCGGAACTCGGCTAGCGCAGGTGACAAGATGGGTGCTTCAGATTCCGATACTTGGACGTGGTGCAGGCGACAAAGACTCTGTCATCCCGAGCAAGGCGCTTGCGAAGCAAGTGCCGCAAGCGAGGGACCTTTCTGCTGCCCCAAAGGTCCCTCGCTACGCTCGGGATGACAGCGATTCAGTATCGGCCATTTCCCGCAAATTTTAGCGCTGAACCGCCGGCGCCCCCGGTTGATGCGCGACCCGCTCGTCGGACGGCAGGGGGATCTTCTTGTCGGCGAGCTTCTTTTCCAGCACCGGGATCGTCGCCCGGGCATTGCTGTCGCACTGGCTCAACATGAAGACATCGGAAGCCGGCATACCCTCCTGCGTTGGAAATGTGCCCTGATACGCCTTGGCCAGCGAACCGCAGTATTTGGCGTCGCCGGCGGCCGCCTCGGAGGCGCCTTGCTGCGCCATCGCGCAAAAAGAGAAGCCAAGAGTAAGCCCTGTTACCAAGCAAGCATACGCGTACTTCATACCCTGAACTCCTATGCAAACGCCCAGCCCGTCGCAGGCGGGGCCGATTCGCACGTGGGAGCCCGTTATCCCGATGGGAAGGATTTCAGCGTTGCGTGGGGGGCCTGTCTCGTTTGTCGGGACAGTCAATGCAACGAGAGACGTGATCCACGTGCCAGAAAAGCAGTAGGATGTAAGCATGACGTCAGATTCCGCTCTTCATTGGCATGACCTGCCGGCACCCGTGATCGCGCAACTGCGGCACGGTGCGGTGATTCCGGCGCACCCGCTGGCCCTCGGGCCCGATCGCAAGTTCGATCGCGATTCGCAGCGCGCGATCAGCCGCTACTACGTCGATGCCGGCTCGGGCGGCCTGGCCGTCGGCGTGCATACCACGCAGTTCGCCATCCGCGAGGTCGGGCTCTACCGGCCGGTGCTGGAACTCGCCATTGAAACAGCACGCGACTGGACCGATCGCCCGCTGGTGATGATCGCCGGCGCTGTCGGCAAGACTGCCCAGGCGGTCGAGGAGGCCAAGACGGCGCGCGCGCTCGGCTACCACGCCGTGCTGCTCTCGCTCGCTGCCTTGAAGGGTGCCAGCGAGGACGAGCTGATCGAGCACTGCACGGCGGTGGCGCGCGAGATGCCGCTGGTCGGCTTCTACCTGCAGACCGCGGTGGGCGGCATCGCCCTCTCGCGCGCCTTCTGGGCGCGCTTTGCCGCGATCGACAATGTCGTGGCGATCAAGGTGGCGCCGTTCAACCGCTATCGCACGCTCGATGTCGCGGTCGGCGTCGTTCAGGCGCAAGCCGAGGACAGGATCACCCTCTACACCGGCAACGACGACCACATCGTCGCCGACCTCGTG
>MKVY01000008.1 GCA_001899525.1 Rhizobiales bacterium 65-9 | reverse complement strand
GGGATGACCACCACCGCGCGCACCGCCTCCTCGACGCCGCCGACGGGCCGAAACACCTCGAAGGCGAGCTGCGGCAGCCGGTTGCCGAAGGTTCCGATCGGCAGCCGCTCGAACACCATGACCGCCGTGCCGCGATAGGCGGGCGTTCCCGCCGCGCCCTGCTTGGCCTCGATCAGGCTGTCGGCCATCTGGTCTTCGGCGCCGGTCATGAGCCGGCAGGTCACCGTGGAGAGGTCGAGTTCCTCGCCATCGGCCCAGCAGCGGCCGATCCGCGCCACCGGCCCTTCGCAGAGCGCGACCGCGAAATTGGCGTAATAGGCATAGTTGGTGACGGTCGGCCCGCCCTTGCCGCCCTCCTCGCTCGTCACCTCCTCGAAGCGGGTGGCCCAGATCACCTGGCCCGAGAGGCGCGCGCGGCCATAGAGGCGCGGGATCGGCGCGCCTTCTTCCGAGCGCTGCACGTCGAGATCCGAGAGCCGCGCGCCTTCGCTGTCGCTGCCGAACAGCGAGCGGTCGATGACATTGCCGGCCAGCGCGCCGACCGCGCCGCCGATGACGGCGCCGAGCGGGCCGAAGACGCCGCCGACGGCCGCGCCGGCGGCCTGCAGGACGATGGTGGCCATCAGTCGGTCACTCCGGGAAACGAGAAGACGAAGGCGAGGCGGCGGCGCCACCACGGCGCCAGATGCGCCAGCGCAACGGCGGCGCCGTCATGGGCATGGATGAACCGCGCCGGCGCGACCAGGATCGCCGCATGCTTGGCGGGCATGCCCTCGCGCCAGCGGAAGAGCAGCAGATCGCCCGGCAGCGCCGCGTCCACCGCGACCTCGGCCATGTGCCGCCGGGCAGCGTCGCGCAGCGTCTCCGCGCCCCGCGCCTCGGCCCAGTCCGGCGTATAGGCCGGAACCGCCTCGGCCTCGCCGCCATAGATGTCGCGCCACACCCCGCGCACCAGCCCCAGGCAATCGGCCCCGACACCCTTCAGCGACGCCTGATGCCGATAGGGCGTGCCAAGCCAGCCGAGCGCCGCCGCAACGACGGCATCCCGCGCGACGACGGTCATTATTTCTCCTCCGAGTGAATCCTCGGCCGCGAAAGGAAGCCCCCTCCCCAACCCTCCCCCGCTTCGCGGGAGAGGGGGCAGGCCAAGCACTCGACCGGCTGGGCATCAGTTCCTGCCACCGCCCCCCGATGCCAGCCGCGCCGAGGCCCTCTCCCCCCTTGTGGGGGAGAGATGGAGAGGGGGGTACCGCCTCCGGCCGCCTGACGACCATTCGAGATGCCCCTCACCCCACCGGCGAGCCGTCATTGTGGCTGCCGGACCTTGCATAACCGAGGGTGAAGTCGTTGCCCGGCATATGCGGGAAGCCGCGGAAATTCGCGGCATTGCCGAAGCGGTCGCGGCAGGTCGAGAAGCGCTTGTCGCAACCGGCGGTGAGCGCCAGCGTGTCGCCCGGCGCGATCGGGAACGGCGCCGCCGACCAGAGCGCGATGCTCATCGATCCCTCGACGACGCGCTGCATCTTGATCGCCGCAGCGAAACCCGCATTGGCGCCGCTCGTGAAGCGGGCGCGGCCGCGCTCGAACCATGCCGAAGCGAAGGCACCCAGCCCCGACACGGCGAAGAGCCGCGCATCGGTCGCGGCGAGGACGGTGGCGGTCGCCGCATAGGCCGGTGACGAGAGGTCGACGCCGCAGCGCGCGTCGCCGAGATCGGCGTCGCAGGCCGAGCGGAAGAAGCGCCCGCCCGGCTCGTCGAGGGCCGCGGCCGGTCCACGGATCTCGGCGCGGAACGCGCCGTCCTCGCTCACCACCTCGCCGACATGGCCGGCGCGCAGGAGGATTCGCTCGTCCGGCGCCTGCCAGTTCACCGTGAAGACCTCGACGGCCGCATGGTCGAAGCGGCCGATGGCGAGGTCATGCGCCGCAATGCGGTCGGAGCGGAGCGCACCGGCGACCTCGAGCCCGCCGGTCGAGAAGCCGGCCTCGCTGACCGCCTCGCTCGCCGAGAGCCCGCTCGCCGCCTCGAACAGCGTGCCGTCGAAGGCAAGGTCGCGGTCGTGATCGGTGAAGCCGAGCCGCGTGCCGTCCGCGAGCGTCAGTCGCCAGCATTGGCAGACCGTCGTCGCCTCGCCGGCGACATGGGCGGCGAGCCCGTCCGGAAGCGTCCTCAAGGCCGGATCTCCAGAAGCGGAATGGACGGGATCTCGCCGGACTCGAAAGCGGCGAGGTTGATGGTGAGCGCGTCCGTGTCGAAGCGCACCGGCACGTCGAAACGAAATCCGGCGGTGACGATCGCGCCCTCCGGCGGCAGATGTCCGGCGGCAAAGGTGACGCGGCCGGTCGCGTGATCGACCGCGACATGGCCCGGCCCCGCCTCGACCGAGCCGACCGCGACGCGGACGCTGCCGGTAACCGGCTTCTCGATCGCCCGCGCATAGGGCGCGTGGTCGCCGCCATAGCGCTTCACGAGCTGGAAGGTGGCCGTGGCGCCGTCGCCGGTGCCGAGCACCTGGTCGAAGGGCGTCGTCTCCGTCCCGGGCGGCGCCGAGGCGTCGTCGGTGCGGTCGAGCCAGCGGAAACCGAACAGCCGCCCGCGCCGCTCCTCGAAGAAGGCGATCACGGCATGGATGTCGGCGAGCGAGCGCACCCCGTAGCCGGCGTCGTAGCGGCGGCGCGAGTCGGCCCAACGCTGGTTGCGCTTTTCCCGTCCCGAAGCCAGCGCCACGATCTCGGTCTTGCGCTCCGGTCCACCGGCGGAACGGAGGCTGATCCCCGTCGGGAAGCGGACATCGTGAAATCCCTCGATGAGCGGCATCGCTCCCTCCTCAAAGCCCGCGCCGGCCGCGGCCGACGGCCCGCGCCAACGCCGCCGTCACCTGCGCTTCCGACTTGCGGAAGCTCGCGGCGTCGGCCGTCTGGATCGCGACATTGACCGTGACCGATCCCGCGCCGCCGCCGGCGACGCCGAGGCTGCCATCGGCGCCGCGCCTAAGCGGCAGGATGGCTTCGCTGCCCGCTTCGCCCGCGAGCCCGAGCCCGCCCGCAAGCGGGAAATAGGTCGGTCGCGAGACGACGCCGCCATCGGCGAAGGGCACGACGCCGCCCTTTGCGAAGGCCTTGCCTCCGAGGCTGCCGGCAAGCTCGCCGAGGATCGCGCCGAACCCCGCCGAGAGCGGCTTCAGCGCCGCGTCGAGCGCGATCGACGAGAGCCGCAGTGCCAGCCCCTTCAACACGTCGTCGAGATCCTTGCCGCCCGTCACCGCACCGGCAAAGGCCTTGGTCATGGCGGCGGAAAAGCTGTCGGCCCGCTTGCCGAGCTCGTCCAGCGCCTGCCGGAAGCCGCTGGTATCGGCCGAAACCGTCACGGTGAGTTCATCGATCGGTGCGGGCATCATGCCTCTCCTGCCTGTGGCCTCAATCCGGATACCGCGCCGCCAGCGCCTCGAACGCCGCGCGGTCCATCGGCGCGGCGCGGCGGCCCGAGACACCCTCGATGGCGGCGGCGAGTTCGCGCGGCGTCATCGCCCAGAAATCGCGGGCGGAGAGGCGGAGCGTGCCGAAGCCGAAGGCCATGGCGGCGCGCCAGGGAAACGGCTCGCTCACGCCTCGCCTCCGCCGAAGGTCGCGGTGAGAAGGTCGGCGGCGATGCGCGCGAAGCCGCCGGCGCCGCCATCGGTCCGCAGCGCCGCGACCGCTTCGTCGTCGATCGCCTCGCCGGCACCGCGGAGGCCCGCGCCGATGATCCGCACGAGATCGGTCGCCGACAGGCGGCCGCCGGAAAAGCGCGCGGCCAACGCCGGCAGGTCCTCGGCGCCGAACGCGCTTTCGAGTTCGGCGAGTGCGCCGAGCGTCAGGCACAGCATGCGCGGGCGGCCGTCGAGCACGGCCTCGATCTCGCCGCGGTGGCGGTTGGCCATGGTCAGGCCTCCGTGAAGGTCAGCGCGCCGGCGGATTCGAGCGCGATCTCATAGGTCACGGCGCCGTCATGCTCGCCGGCATATTCTACCGCGGTGATCTGGAACGGCCCTGTGATCGTGCCGAAATCGGGCAGGATCACCTGAAAGGCCCGGATCGTGCCGTCGAAGAAGAGGCTGCGCGCGGCGGCATCGGTGGCGGCGTCGCGGAAGATGCCGGAGCCGGAAAGGCTCGCGCGGCGCACGCCGGCCCCGGCCAGCAGTTCGCGCCAGCGGCCGGCCGAATCCTGATCGGTGATGTCCACCGTCTCGGCATTCAGCGACAGGCGCCTTGTCCTGAGCCCGGCCACGGTCTGGAAGGCGCCGCTGCCGGTCGTGTCGATCTTGAGCAGGAGATCCCTGCCCTTCTGGGCGGTCATGGTCGGATCCTTTCGGGAAGAGCGGGTCAGCCTTCGACGAGCGCGGAGAGGCGCAGCACGCCGCGTTCGGTGATGCTGTCCGACTCGCGGCGGACCTCGGCGAAGACGGCGGAAAGCGTCACGAGCCGGCGCGTGGGGAGCGTCAGCGTGGCGTCGTGCAGGAGGCGCATCATCAGCCCGACGATCGCCCAGGCCTCGCGCTTGCCGGCGGCGCGCGACCAGACATTCAGCGTCAGCGCGACATCGGCGCCGGTCACCTCGCCATCGCTCCAGTCGCCCTGGCTCGCCGGCCCCAAGGTCACATAGGGGAAGGCGGTGCCGCGCGGCGCGCCGTCGAAGAGCTTCGGCCCGCCGAGCGCGGCAAGGAAGTCGGCATCGGCGATGAGATGCGCGCGGATCGCGGCCTGCAGGTCGAGCGCCGCCGTGCTGTCGGTCGTCATGTCCATGGTCATGTCCGCCTCCGCTTCAGCCGGCCGAGCGCCGGCGCCAGCGCGGGATCGCTGGTTCCGTCGATGGCGCCGAACTCGCGGGCGAAGAGCCCCGGCCCGGTGACATGCACGGCGGTGCCGCCGGTGCGCGGCTCGGCCCTTGCGCTGCCGCCCTCGACGGCGCCGGCGAGCGCCGCGGCCACTTGGCCGGCGCGGGCGCGCACCGCGGTCTCGATCGGTGCGCGGAGGCTGGCGGCGATCGATCGCGCCAGCTCGCCGCCCTTGTCTGTCCTGGCCATCACGTTTCCTCCTTCGCCTCGATCAACAGGAAGCGCCGTCGCTCGTCCGGATCGGCGACGGTCTCGATCGCCAGCCTGCGGCCGCGATGGCGGATGCGCATGCCGGCCACGACGTCGTCGCGCCAGCGGATGGTGACGCGATGGGTGATGGCGGCGCCGAGGCGGTCGCTGTCGGTCGTCGCCGCGGCCCGTACCGGCTCGACGGCGGCCCAGACGGTCGCGAGCGGCGCAAAGGCGGCGATCGCGCCGCCGCTGCCGTCCGCCGTTGCCGTGGGCTGCTCGATCACGATGCGATGGGCGATCCAGCCCGGTTCGAATTCCGGCCTCACAGCGAGCGCACCTTGAACGGCGCGATCAGCGCATCGAAGCCGGGCGGCGCGATCGCCCCGGCGAAGTCATGCCCGACCATGCCGCGCGCCTCGTACCAAGCGGCGACCAGCACCATGACCGCCTGGCGGAGCGGCGCCGGCACGTCGATCGAGGAGACGCCATAGCCGGCGAGGACGTCGATCTCGATGCCGTTGTCGTAGAGCGCGGCGGCCGGGCGCATCCTGGCGACGAGCCGGGCCGGCTGCGCCGAGAGGTCGAGCCGCCAGTTCTCCGGCCCCCAGATCCGCGCGACGCCGGCGATGTCGTAGAAGGTCACGGCATTGACGGCGATGATCGGCGAGAGCGGGATCGGCACCGCCCGGCCCTCGGACCAGTCGTCGCGATAGATGCGCCAGAGCTGGCGGATCAGGCAGCGCCGTGTGACGGCCTCGATATGGACGCGCGCGGCGACGATCGCCGCCT
>MKVY01000007.1:4635-5784 GCA_001899525.1 Rhizobiales bacterium 65-9 | reverse complement strand
CTTCCGTGACGATCTGCATACGCCGTGGGGCGTGGCGATCGATTTCCGCCAACCACAGGTCCGTCGCTACTTCACCGAGAACGCCCTCTACTGGCTGCAGGAATACCGCTTCGATGGTCTGCGGCTGGACGCCGTCCATGCCATCAGCGATCCCGGCTGGCTCGACGAGATGGCCGCCGAAGTGCGGTCGGCCGTCGAGCCCGGCCGCCATGTCCACCTGGTGCTCGAGCACGACGGCAACGAGGCGAGCCATTTGCGCCGCGATTTCACGGCACAATGGAACGACGATGCCCACCACGCCCTGCACGTCCTGCTGACGGGAGAGCGCGACGGCTATTACCGGGATTATATCGATGCCACGCGCCACCTGGCGCGCTGCCTCGAGGAAGGCTTCGCCTACCAGGGCGATCCGTCGGTCCATCGCGACGGCCAGCCACGCGGCACACCGAGCGCCGACCTGCCGCCCACGAAGTTCGTCATGTTCCTGCAGAACCACGACCAGGTCGGCAATCGTCCCTTCGGCGACAGGCTGCCGAGCCTTGTCGACCGCGAGGCTCTCAAGGCGGCGGTGGCGCTGCAATTGCTGGCGCCCAGCATTCCCCTGATCTTCATGGGCGAGGAGACGTTCGACGAGCAGCCCTTCCTCTTCTTCACCGACTTTCATGGCGAGCTGGCGACCGCCGTGCGCGAGGGCAGGCGCCGCGAGTTCAGCCATTTCACCGGCTTCGCCAGCGAGAAGATCAAGGATCCCAACGCGCGTGAAAGCTTCGACTGCTCCCGTGTGACCAGCGCGGGCGATGCCGGCTTCTACCGCACGCTGCTGGCGCTGCGTCAGAGCGCCGTCGTGCCACGCCTGGACGGTGCGCGTGCGATCGCCTCCCGGATCATCGCCCCCGGCGCCGTGGCGGCGCGCTGGCAACTGGGCGACGGCTCGACCCTCACGATCGCCGCCAATCTTGCGACCGAGGCCTGCGCCTTCAGCGGCCCCGAGGCCGCGCCGATCTACGAATCGCGGACAGGAGCCTTGTCGCACGGGACGCTGCAGGACCGCAGCACCGTGGCTTTTCTCACCGCGCCGCCATGAGTGATGCGCCGGTCCGCGATCTGGCCCGTCGCGCCGGTCTTGCCGTGTCCTGGACCGATGCGGGC
>MKVY01000007.1:3184-4597 GCA_001899525.1 Rhizobiales bacterium 65-9 | reverse complement strand
AGTTGAACCGGCAGCGCGCCGCTCAGCGCCTGCTGACGGTCACCGCCGGCATGCGGCTCGCTCTGCCGTACGCCCATCAGGACGCCGCCGCCGAGGTAATTTACGAGGACGGCTCGCGCGAGAGCCTGTGCCTCGACGCCGGTCGCCTGCCGGCACTCGACAGGCCGGGTTATCATCGCCTGCTCATCGGTGGTCGCGAGCAGGCGATCGCCGTCGCACCGCGGCGCTGCCTGACTGTCGGCGATCTCGTGCGCGATCGCCGGCCCTGGGGCGTGGCGGTTCAGCTCTACAGCCTGAGGCGCGACGGCGATGGCGGCATCGGTGATACGACCGCGCTCGCCGACCTGGCGTCAGCCGCCGCCCGGCACGGCGCCGATGCCGTGGCGCTCAGCCCGACGCACAGCCTCTTTCCCGAGGATCCAACCCGCTTCGGACCCTATTCGCCGTCGTCGCGGCTGTTCCTCAATCCATTGCTCGCCGATCCGGCGACGGTGCTGGGCATCGACCGCGTGCACAAGGCCGCCACCAGGACAGCGGCCGAACCGGCCGATGGCCTGATCGATTGGCCCGAAGCGAGCACGGCCAAGTATCGGCTGCTGCATCACCTGTTCGAGGAGTTTGCCCGGAGCGACCTGCGCCAGAAGTCACCGCTTGCCCACGACTTCCAGCGCTTCGTGCAGGACGGCGGCGAGTCTCTGCGCCGGCATGCCGAGTTCGAGGCTGCGCGTGCGCGGCAGCCGACGTCGCCACAGTTCCCCCTGTTCCTGCAATGGCTCGCGGCAGGTGCCTTTGCCGCCGCGCAGAGGACCTGTCGCGACACAGGCATGCGGATCGGCCTGATCAGCGACCTGGCGGTCGGCCTCGATCCGGCCGGCAGCGACGTCGCGGCGCGGCCACAGGACTATCTCGTCGGCCTCAGGATCGGAGCGCCGCCCGACCTGTTCAATCCGCGCGGCCAGGATTGGGGCCTGACGACCTTCTCGCCCGAGACGCTGCGCGCGGACGGCTTCGCCCCCTTCCTGGCGACCCTGCGTGCCGCCCTTTGCCACGCGGGCGGCGTACGCATCGACCACGCCATGGGATTGATGCGACTGTGGCTGGTGCCCGACGGCGCTTCCGCGACCGAGGGCGCCTACCTCACCTATCCGCTCGACGATCTGTTGCGACTCGTGGCGCTCGAATCGCATCGCCACGGCGCCATTGTCATCGGCGAGGACCTCGGCACCGTGCCGCCGGCGTTTCGCAGGCGCTGCCGCGCCGCCGGCATCGCCGGCATGGACGTCCTGTGGTTCCAGCGCGACGGCCGGCGTTTCCTCGCGCCGCGTGAGTGGCGTCCCGAAGCCGTTGCCATGACGACGACGCACGACCTGCCGACCGTCGCCGGCTGGTGGCGCGGCGCCGATCTCGAGCTGC
>MKVY01000007.1:0-2998 GCA_001899525.1 Rhizobiales bacterium 65-9 | reverse complement strand
CATCCCAACTGGCGGCGGCGCTATGCCATGCCGGCCGGCGATCTCCTGACCACCCCGACGGCCCGGCGCCGCCTCGCCCTGATCGCGGAACATCGCGCGTGACTCCGCGGGCGACCGTGCGGCTGCAGCTGCACAAGGGATTCACCTTCGCCGATGCCGAGGCGATCGTCCCCTATCTCGCCCGGCTGGGCATCAGCCACCTCTATACCTCGCCGATCGCCATGGCGCGGCCGGGCTCGACGCATGGCTATGACGGCATCGATCCGTCGCGAATCAATCCGGAGCTCGGCGGCGACGCCGGCTTCGCGCAACTGGTTGGCGCGGCGCAGCGCCACGGCCTCGGCGTGATCATCGACATCGTGCCCAACCACCTGGCCGCCAGCCTCGACAATCCGTGGTGGCTGGATGTCCTGACCTATGGCCGCAACAGCCGCTACGCCAATGCCTTCGATATCGACTGGCAGGGCGACGACCCGCTGCTGCGCAACAAGGTGCTTCTCCCCTGGCTGACGCAGCCCCTGTCGGAGGCGCTGTCCTCGGGCCAGCTGGAAATCGTCACGCGGCCAGATGGCAGCCGTGGCCTGCGCTACGGCGCGACGATCCTGCCGCTGCAAGGGCACGGAGCGCTGTCGATGGCGCTGCTCGAGCACCAGCCGTACCGGCTCGCCTGGTGGCGAACCGCCGGCGATCGCATCAACTGGCGGCGCTTCTTCGACATCAACGAGCTGGTCTGCCTGCGCATGGAGGATCCCGAGACGTTCGAGCGCGTGCATGCCTTGCCCGCGCTTCTCTATGCCCAGGGCGTGATCGACGGCGTCAGGGTCGACCATGTCGACGGCCTCGCCGATCCGGCTGACTATTGCCGGCGATTGCGCCAGCGGCTCGACGCCGCCGATCCGTCGCGCCCCTACGTCGTGGTCGAGAAGATCCTGATGCAGGGCGAGCTCCTGCCGTCGTCGTGGGGTTGCGACGGCACGACGGGCTACGACTTCATGGATCAGGTGAACGCGCTGCAGCACGATGCCGCCGGCGAGGCCATCCTCAAGAATGCCTGGGCGGCGCTCAGTGGCCGGCCTCGCGAATTCGATACGGAGGAGAAAATCGCGCGGCGGGAAATCATCGCCCGCAGCTTCGCCGCGCCGCTCGAGGCCTGCGCCGCCGCCTTCGAACGTTCGGCCGGAATGACCGATCTCGCCCGTTCATCGCTCCGCCGGACACTGGAACTTCTGCTGGTCCACTTTCCGGTCTATCGCGGTTACGGAACGCCAGACGATGGCCCTGCTCTCGACGGTGCGTTTGGCGGCGCCCGGCAGGCCGTCTTGCCGAACGATGCCTTCACTCTCGCCGCTCTCGAAAAATGGTTCCGCGATCCCGGTCCGATGATCGCGCCGCTGCGTCGCTTCCAGCAGCTCAGCGCACCGATCGCCGCCAAGGCAGTCGAGGATACGGCGTTCTATCGCCACGGCCCGCTGCTCTCGCGCAACGACGTCGGCTTCGACATCCGCCAGTTCAGCCTCTCGCCGGACGCCTTCCATCGCCACATGATGAAGCGCCAGCCGACCGGCCTGCTGGCAACGGCGACGCATGATCACAAGCGCGGCGAGGATGTCCGGGCGCGCCTGGCGGTGCTGAGCGAGCGCGCGCCCGAATGGACACGCTTGCTGGCGCGCTGGATCGCAGCGCTCGAGCCTCTGCGCTGCGACGGCATGCCGAGCGAGGCCGACATCGCAATGCTGCTCCAGATGGTGGTTGGTGCGTGGCCGCTCGACCTGGCGCTGACAGATGCGGCCGGACGCGCCCGGTTCGCGGGCCGCCTCGCCGCATGGCAGCAGAAGGCGTTGCGTGAGGCCAAGCTCGCCAGCGACTGGAGCGCGCCAAACGAGCACCACGAGACTGCGGCCCGACTCCTCACCATGGGCCTGGTCGGCGATGCGCAGCCGAGTCCGTTGCTCGAGGAAGTCTTTGCTTTCGTGCAGTCGATCGCGCCCGCCGGCGCTGTCAACAGCTTGGCGCAGGTGCTGATCAAGCTCACCGCGCCCGGCGTCCCGGACCTTTACCAAGGCACCGAATACTGGGATTTCAGCCTGGTCGATCCCGACAATCGCCGGCCGGTCGACTACCCGGCCCGCCTGCGATCGATCGACGAGGCTGCGCCATCGTCCTGGCGCAGCGGCATCCTCAAGCAGGACCTGATCGTCCGCACCCTGTCGCTGCGCCGCGCATGGCCCGATCCGTTCATCCATGGAACCTACGAACCGATTCGCCTCGCGGGTGACCCAGCGGAAACGGAAGCCGTCCTCGCCTTCTGCCGGCGACTGGGCAGTGAATTCGTCCTGGCGATCGTTCCACGCCTGCCGAGCCGGCTGCAGGCCGACGCATCAGGCCCCGGCCTCGAACTCGAGTGGCCGCAGCTGGGCCTCGGCCTGCCGTCATCCCTGACGCTCTTCGACGTCCTGGAAAATTCTCAGCCGGTCACCTTGCAGACCGGTATGACGCTAAAAGAACTGTGCGGGCGTCGCGCTTTGGCCCTTTTTTCCACACGCAGCAGTTCACGTGGGTAGTGTAGAATCAAATCTCTCGCGGCGGCGTGGAACGCAGACACGCAGCTCACGCACGGGAGCCGGGGCGGGAGGACAAGAAAAATGGGCCCCTCAAAGCGGAAATCCGTCAGCTAGCGGCCATGACCTCACGGTGCGTAGGTAGCGAACCATGGCCAGCCGGAGTGGCGTCCGGCCCGCGAGTGCCTGTCATTCGGCCAACTGCGTAACGCTCCGTTTCGCCAGGGAACGACGGCGCAAGTCACCGATATCGCCTTCAATCTCGCGCAGTTGGGCGAGCTTGTGCATTTGTTGCTTCAAGGAAGCTGCACGACGGCTAAATGCCAGTTCCTTGAGCGAGGCCAATTCCGAAGAAAGCCTCTGCCTGGCCTGCAGTACGCGGGGTCCGGGGATTTTCATGCCCTATTAACGCCGCAAGGTGTGACTTGGTTGCAACATCC
>MKVY01000006.1:4746-5016 GCA_001899525.1 Rhizobiales bacterium 65-9 | reverse complement strand
CCACGCGCCGCTGACGCTCGAGACGCGCGGCATGATCTCGCGCGCCATGCTGGAGCGCATGCCGAAGGGCGGCGTGGTGGTGAGCACGGCGCGCGGACCGATCGTCGACGTCGACGCCCTGGCCGACCTGCTGAAGCGCGGGCATCTCGCCGGCGTCGGTCTCGACGTCCTTCCCGTGGAGCCGCCGGTCGAGCCCATCCCCGAGCTGCTGCGCGCCTACCGCGCGCGCGAGCCGTGGTGCGAGGGACGCCTGATCATCACGCCGCATTC
>MKVY01000006.1:3971-4460 GCA_001899525.1 Rhizobiales bacterium 65-9 | reverse complement strand
TGACGCACGCGGTTGGCGACGGCGTCCGGCGAGGTGATGACCGAGTTCGGCTTCTTGCGCGGCACCAGGGCGCCATGCTCGTCATAGGCGCGGTCGGCAAGAAAGAGAGTCATGGTGCGCAGGCCGGCGCGCTCGGAGGCACGCTCCACTTCCGTGTCCGGCATGGAGTAGACGATCAGCTCGCGATCGATCCGCGCGATGGCGCGGGCGAGAAGGTCGGCGATGTCGCGGTCGTCGACCGCCATGTTGCCGAGCGCCGCGTGATAGCTCACATGCGTCACGCGATGGCCGGCCGCCGTGGCAATGCCCTGCAGCGCGCCGATCTGGTAGATCAGATGCTTCTCGAGCTCGGCGCTGTCCATCTGGATCACCCGGCGGCCGAACCCCATGAGGTCCGGCAGGCCGGGATGCGCGCCGATCGAGACCTTGCGCTCCTTCGCCATCTGCACGGTGCGGCCCATGATCACCGGGTCGCCGGCATGAAAGCCG
>MKVY01000006.1:3060-3938 GCA_001899525.1 Rhizobiales bacterium 65-9 | reverse complement strand
CGATCTTCATCGGGGTCCTCCTTGCGTGAATTGCGTCAGAGCGAGCGGTACAGGTCGGCGGTTCGGCGGATCCGGCCGAGGTAGGCGGCGATGGGGGCCATGGCGTCGACCGCCGCCTCGTAGCTCACCTCCTCGAAGCGGATGAAGCTGCCCAGCCGCGCCTGTCCCAGGCGCCAGAGGTCGGCCTCGATCACCGTGGCCATCTTGGGATAGCCGCCGGCGGTGTTGGCGTCGCTCAGCTGGATGATCGGCTCGCCCGAGGGCGGCACCTGGACGATGCCGGCAACCAGGCCGTAGGACCGCATCTCGACGGGCGCCGCGAGCTTGAGCGCCGGCCCGGAGAGGCGGTAGCCGCCGCGATCGCTCTGGTGCGTGATCTTCCAGTCGGTGGTCCAGAACGTCTCGTGCATGTCGTCGGAGAACAGGTCGTACTCGCCGGCCCGCAACACGCGCACCCGCACCACCTTGTCGTTCGTGCCGGGATCGCGGGCTGGCAGCGCGAAGGCGGGCGGAACGACACCCAGGCCGCCTGATCGCCAGGCCGCGACAGCGGTCTCGCGGGCAAGCGTGCGCAGCACGTCGCCCTGCTCCAGCGAACGACCGCCGAAGCCGCCGAACTCGCTGCGCAGATGGGTGCTGCGCGATCCCAGGATCAGCGGCACGTCGATGCCGCCGCCAAGCCCCAGGTAGGCGCGAGCGCCGCTTGCCGGCGGGCGCAAGGTCAGGGTCTGACCGCGCCGCGCCGTCGCCGACCACCAGGGCGGCAAGGCGTGCTCGTCCAGGGTCGCCGCGGCGTCCGCGCCGGTCAGCGCTAAATCGGTGTCGGCGAGGAAGTGCACGACGAAGGGAAATGTCTGCACCTCGATGGCGGCGGCGTT
>MKVY01000006.1:0-2964 GCA_001899525.1 Rhizobiales bacterium 65-9 | reverse complement strand
ACGACCTCGATCACAGCTCGATCCGTTCGACGAGAAACCGGATCTGGTCGCCGGGCGCCAGCAGGGTGGGCGGCGATCGGGTGAGATCGAACATCGGCGTGGCCGCCCAGCCGATGGCGTTCCAGCCGTTCGGACCGGTCGACACTGAGATGCCGGCCTGCATGCCGCCGATGGTGACCGTGCCCTTCAGCATGCGCAGCGAGGGCACCATCTTGCGCGGCATGAAGATGCGGGGGTCGAGGCCGTGCAGGTAGCCGAAGCCTGGCGAGCTGCCGATGGCGCAGACGGTGTATTCGCCGGCGCTATGGATCGCGATGATCTCTTCCGCCGCCAGGCCCGAGTAGGCGCACATGGCGGCCAGATCGGACCCCAGCTCACCGCCATAGACCACCGGGATCTCGATCACGCGGCCCGACACCGCTTTTTCGGGCAGCCGATGCCAGGCATCGAGCAGGGCGGCCTTGGTTGCCTCGAGGTCGCGCGGTGGTGTGCTGAAGACCACCAGGAGATTGGTGACGCCGAGCACGGTCTCCTCGACATCGGCCCAGCGCGCGGTCTCGTCGGCGAGCGACCAGATCCGCTTCTGCTGGCCGAGCTCGAACGCGCCCGGCGCCTCGAGCAACAGGGCGCGCGTGCCCATGAGACTGAGCTTGGGCTCGCTCAGCGCCGGCCTCTCGGAAGTGAGGGTCGGGCCGTTCGACCTGAGCTTGTCCAGCATTGCCGACGCCATGTTTTCAGGTCTTCGCGATCACGTGGTTGCTGGACCGGTCCCAGCGCACGATCACCCTCTCGCCCTGGGCGTACGCATCGACCGAGTCACGCGTCTGGTTCTGCTGATAGGCGAGCAGCTCCTGGCCGTCGTGGAGCCGGAGGTAGTAATGGCTGATGAAGCCGCGATAGATGATCTGCTCGATGCGGGCGATCATCGTGTTCGGCGTGCCCTCCGGCGGCGAGCCGTTCAGTCGATTGACGACGACGGCTTCCGGACGGACCGAAACCAGCACGTCGCCTGCGTCGGGCGCGATGCCGTCGACCAGCAGGTTGAGGCCGGCGGCCGTGGTCACCAGGGTCTCGCCGCCGTTCCGCCGCTCGACCTTGCCGTCGAACAGGTTCGAGGCGCCGAGGAAGGTGGCGACGAAGCGCGACGCCGGCCGCTGGTAGATCTCCGTCGCCGTGCCGACCTGCTCGAGGCGACCGTCACGCATGACGACGATACGGTCGGCCATGGTCAGCGCCTCGTCCTGGTCGTGGGTCACCATGACGGTGGTCACGCCCAGCCGGCGCTGCAGCGCGCGCAGCTCGACCTGCATGCTCTCGCGAAGGCCCTTGTCGAGCGCGCCGAGCGGCTCGTCGAGCAGCAGCACGGCGGGCTCGATCACCAGCGCGCGGGCCAACGCGACGCGCTGCTGCTGGCCGCCGGAAAGCTGCGAGGGGAAGCGGCCGCCGAAATCGGCGAGGCGCACGAGGTCGAGTGCATGGCCGACGCGCCTGGCGGCGTCGGCCTTGCCGATGCCGCGCATCTCGAGGCCGAAAGCGATGTTCTCGCTCACCGTCATGTGCGGGAACAGCGCGTAGTTCTGGAACAGCATGCCGATGTTGCGCCGATGCACCGGCACGCGGGTGATGCGGGTTCCGTTCAGCAGGATGTCGCCGGAAGTCGGCGACACCAGGCCGGCGATCATGCGCAGGCACGTCGTCTTGCCGCAGCCGCTCGGGCCGAGCAGGGCCACCATGCTGCCGGGCTCGATGGTCAACGATACGTCGTCCACCGCTGTGGTCCGATGATAGTGCTTGCTGAGCCCCTGCAAGCGGACTTCGGCGGAATTCATCGCTCGCCGTCTAGCTGGTGAAGAGCTGGTTGTAGCGTTCCAGCACGGCCGGCCGGCGCGGGATGATGAAGTTCCAGTCCGGCGTGAACAGGCCCATGTCGATCATCTTGCTCTCGGGGTAGGCGAGGTAGCGCGCGACGTCGGGCGCGAACTCGATGCCCGGGATCGGCGGCGCCCCGAAAGTCCTGGATGACAGCATCTGCAGCACCGAGGGCTGCAGCATGTGGTCGATGAAGGCGGCGCCCAGCTCGGGCTGGGGCGCGTTCTTCACCAGGGTCATGCTGTTGATGCCGGTGAAGGCGCCTTCCTTGAGCTGCGCCATGTCGATCGGCACGCCCTTCGCCGCGTGCGGATAGACCGACTTCGAGTAGTCGATGCCGCCGATGCTCGCCTGTCCTTGTGGCACCATCATCACCATCGCCTCGCTGTCGTAGATGGTGAGCACGTTGGGCTTGAGCTGGGCCAGCTTGTCCCAGCCCTGGTCGATCAGGTACTGCGCGTCCTTCAGCGGCTTGCCGGTCGCCAGCGCGGCGGCGACGATCAGCATCAGCACGCTCTGCGTGTTGCGCGGCGTGTTGAGCAGAATGCGCTTCTTGTACTGGGGCTCGAATATCTGCTCGTAGGAGGTGAGGCCCTTGGTCACCTGCGGGTTGATGAACATGCCGGCGCTCGAGATGTTGAAGCCGACGCCGTAGCTGTCCTCGAACAGGAAGCGCTTGTAGACCTTGGCCAGGTTCGGGATCTTCGCCGGATCGAGCTTGTCGATCAGCTCCTCCTGCTTGGCCTGGGGCACGCCGACATCGTCCATCATCATGACGCTGAACTTGGGCGTGGTGCGCGTCGCCCGGAGTGCGGCGATGTTGGACAGGGTCGCGCCTTCGATGGTGAAGACGCGGCACTTGTGCCTGGCCTCGAATTCCGGGATCACGTCCTTCTGGACGATCTTGCCCAGGGCGGAATTGTAGACGCCAACATGGAGTTGCTTGTCCTGTGCTGACGCCCGCGAGACGATGGTCGGGAAGAGTGCGGCGCCCGCCGCTGCCTTGATTGCCGTCCTGCGATTGATCCTCATGTCCATGCCCCTCTGCTGTTGCTTGGCTCGTTACATCGCTGCAGCCCGCCGCAGGCCGACGAG
>MKVY01000005.1:30333-48040 GCA_001899525.1 Rhizobiales bacterium 65-9 | reverse complement strand
TTTCCTCCGGATCAGCTTTGGCTGACTAGTTTCATATCATAGAATAATTTACAGCTAAGGCTGGTGTAGAGGTCGGGGGAATGCAAGCCTCATTCAGGGGTTTCATGTAGAATTTTTCATTCTCTGAAGGCTTTTCATTCCATTACATAGACTAATGATTCTTTTCGGCCGGCCGGAGCTGTGAAAGCTGTTTTACGGGCCGGATCGGTGATCCGCGAGGGCATATATATCCATGATGCGGAACCGTTCTGCTAAAGAAACCTGATGAAGAATCCCATCTTGCCGAGCTTTTTTCATATGCTATCGATCTGGCAACTGGTTGCGTCAGAAATAAATTCCACGAGATAGAATATGCTGCCCCCTCGCACATCCTCCTGTTGCGCAGCGCTCGCGAGCGTGCCTGCGTGCGCGCGCCGAGCTCAGCCATGAAGGCCGTTCTTTGCCGTTCCTTCGGCCCGGTCGAGCAACTGAGCGTGGAAGATGCGCCTACGCCGCTCTGCGGCGCTGATCAGGTTCTGATCGACGTCCGCGCGATTGGCGTGAATTTCCCGGACGGACTCCTCGTGCAGGGCAAGTATCAGGCGGCGCCGGCGTTTCCCTTTTCGCCCGGAAGCGAGGTCGCCGGAGTGGTCCGCCTGGTCGGCGCGAATGTCCGCGCGTTCGCCGCCGGAGACAGGGTGATCGCCTTCACCGGCAATGGCGGATACGCCGAGCGGGTTGCCGTCGATGCGGCGCGCGCGTTCAAGGCGCCCGAAGCGATGGCATGGAAGGTCGCCGGCGGATTTCTCATCACCTATGCGACCGCTTACCATGCGCTCAAGGATCAGGCGCGGCTGCGCTCCGGCGAGACGCTGCTGGTTCTCGGCGCCGGCGGCGGCGTCGGTCTTGCGGCGGTCGAGCTTGGCGCCGCAATGGGCGCGCGCGTTGTCGCCGCAGCTTCGAGCGGGGACAAGCTCGCGCTGGCGCGCGGCGCCGGCGCGCAAGACCTGATCGACTATTCCAAAACCGATCTCAGGGCGGCGCTGAAGGAGACGCTGCAGGGGCGCGGCGTCGACGTGGTCTTCGATCCGGTCGGCGGCGCGCTGTCGGAAGCCTCGATCCGCTCGCTTGCCTGGGGCGGCCGCCATCTCGCGGTGGGATTCGCCAGCGGCGAGATTCCGAAAATTCCCCTCAACCTGTTCCTGCTCAAGGAGGCGTCCTCCTCCGGCGTGTTCTGGGGCGCATGGGCGAAAGCTCATCCCGCCGCGAACGCCGCGAACACGCAGGATCTTTTCGACCTGTTTTCCGCCGGAAAGATCAAGCCGCATGTGTCGGCGACCTTTCCGCTCGATCGCGCGGCCGACGCGATCAACCACGTCCTGTCGCGCAAGGCGCACGGCAAGGTCGTGATCCTTCCCGACAACCGAGATGGCGCATGATGACTGACAATTCCAGCGTGGCGCGGCCGGCGGTCGTTTATGAGAAGCGCGGCGACGTCGCGCTCGCCATTATCGATCATCCACCGGTCAACGCGCTGTCGCTTGCGGTGAGAAAGGGATTGCTGGAGGCTCTCGACTCCGCGGCGCGCGACGACGGCGTCCGCGCTGTCGTCATTCTCTGTCGCGGCAAGACGTTCGTGGCCGGCGCCGACATCAAGGAATTCGGCAGGCCGATGGAGCCGCCCTTTTTTGGCGAAGTGATCGATCGCCTCGACGCTTTCGCGAAGCCGGTGATCGCTGCCATCCACGGGAATGCGCTGGGCGGCGGCCTCGAGCTGGCGCTCGCCTGCCATTGGCGGATCGCCGCGCCGTCCGCGCGCGTCGGCTTGCCGGAAGTGAAACTCGGCACTCTGCCGGGCGCAGGCGGCACGCAGCGGCTGCCGCGTCTCGTCGGCCTTGAGCTCGCCTTGAAGATGATCGTTGAGGGCAGGCCCATCGGCGCCGCCGAAGCCTTGAAGAACGGCGCGATCGACGCGATCGCGAGCGGCGATCTCGAGGCGGACGCGATCGCGTTCGCGCGCGAAGCCCTGTCGCGGGAGAATCCGCTCCGTCGGGCCCGAGATGTAACGGTCGCTCCCGATCCCATACTGTTCGAGCGCGCGGAAGCCGACGCGCGCAAGCGTCAACGCGGCGCGGAGGCGCCTCTCAAATGCATCGAGGCCGTGCGTCTCGCCACGGAGCTGCCGTTCGATGAAGCTGCCAAGCGTGAGTACGCGCTTTGCATCGCGTTGCTGCAATCCCCGCAGTCGAAGGCGCTGCGCCATATCTTCGCCGCGGAGCGCGAGGTGGCGAAGCCGCCGGCCGCGATGGCGGGCGCCGCGCCGCGGCCAGTGAAAACGGCCGCCGTGATCGGCCCGGGCGTGATGGGCGCCGGGATTGCGATCTGCCTGCTGGATGCGGGCTTTCCCGTGTCGTTGCTGGGGCGCAGCAGCGCGAGTCTTGAATCGGCGCGCGCGCGCATCGGCAAGATCTATGACTCCGGCGTCACGCGTGGAACGCTGACGGCCGAGCAGAAGGCCGACCGTCTCGGCCGCCTCAAAACCACGCAAAGCTATGACGATCTCGGCGACGCCGATCTGATCATTGAGGCCGTCGACGAAGACATGGCCGTCAAGCGCGAGGTGTTCCGGGCGCTCGACCGCGTCGCGAAGCGCGGCGCGGTGATCGCGACCAACACATCGTTTCTGGATGTCGACGCGCTTGCCCGCGAAACCGGCCGGCCGGGCGACGTCGCCGGCATGCACTTCTTCAATCCGGCGAATGTCATGCGCCTTCTCGAGAATGTGCGCGGCGCGCAGACCAGCGACGATGTCGCCGCGACGCTCATGGATGTGGGCAAGCGACTCGGCAAGACCTCGGTTCTGATCGGCGCCTGCGAGGGCTTCGTCGGCAACCGCATGCTGTCGAAGCGGTCGCGCGAGGCGCTCTTCATGATGGAGGAAGGCGCGACGCCCTGGCGCATCGACAAGGCGCTTTACGATTTCGGATTTCCGCTCGGGCCGCATGCGCTGGCGGATATGGCCGGGCTCGATATCGTTCTGGCGACCCGGCGCGCGCGCTACGACAGGCTGACGCCGCGCGAGCGGGCATGCGACATCATCGAGCAGCTCGTCGCGCGCGGCCGTCTCGGACAGAAGTCAGGCGCGGGCTACTATAAGTACGACGCCAATCGCAAGAGTTCGCCGGATCCGGAGGTCGAGCAGTTGTTGCGCGACCATGCGAAGGCGCGCGGCATTGTTCCGCGCGCGTTCGATGACGCGGAGATCGTCGAGCGCTGCGTCTATGCGATGGTCAATGAAGGCGCGAAGCTGATCGAGGAGGGCGTCGTCCGGCGCCCGCACGAAATCGACATCGTGTGGACACACGGCTTCGGCTTTCCCGCTCACAAGGGCGGTCCCATGTTCTACGCCGATCAGATCGGGCTTCCGCGCGTGCGCGACGCCCTGCGCCGCTACGCGACCACCGTCGGCGCCGAGTATTTCGAGCCGTCGCCGCTGATCGTTCGCCTCGCCGACAAGGGCGCCGGCTTCTATTCGAACGGTTGAGCGGCGAATTTTCGAGGCGGACATGGATTTCACCCATTCGGAAAAAGCCCGGTCATATATCGCGCGTCTGACCGCGTTCATGGATGCGCATGTCTATCCCAACGAACGCCGCTTTCGCGACGAGGTGGAGGCCGGCGGCCGCTGGGGCCATCCGCCTGTGCTGGAGGAGCTGAAGGCGAAGGCGAAGGCGGAAGGGCTGTGGAATCTCTTTCTGCCGGACTCGCGCCATGGCGCCGGCCTGACGAACCTGGACTATGCGCCGCTCTGTGAAATCATGGGGCGCGTGCATTGGTCGTCGCAGGTTTTCAACTGCTCCGCGCCCGACACCGGCAATATGGAGACGCTGGAGCGCTACGGCACGGATGAGCAGAAAGAGCGCTGGCTGCCGGGGCTTCTGAACGGCGAGACCCGTTCGGCGTTCGCCATGAGCGAGCCTGCGGTCGCCTCCAGCGATGCGACGAACATCGCCTGCTCGATCGAACGCGACGGCGACGACTATGTCGTCAACGGCCGCAAATGGTGGACCTCCGGCGCTGGCGACGATCGCTGCACGCTGTTCATCGTGATGGGCAAGACCGATCCGTCGGCGGCGAAGCATCGCCAGCAGTCGATGATCCTCGTGCCGCGCGAAACGGAAGGCGTTCATATTCGCCGGCATCTCACCGTGTTCGGCTATGACGACGCGCCGCACGGCCATATGGAGATCGACTTCGACAATGTGCGGGTTCCGGCCGCCAATATTCTTCTCGGCGAGGGGCGGGGTTTCGAGATCGCGCAGGGCCGGCTCGGGCCGGGACGCATCCATCACTGCATGCGGCTGATCGGGCTCGCGGAGCGCGCGCTCGAACTGATGTGCCGCCGCGTCAAGACGCGCGTCGCTTTCGGCAAGCCGATCGCCGAACAGACGGTGACGCTGGAGCGCATCGCCGAAGCGCGAATCCTCATCGATCAGGCGCGCCTGCTGGTGTTGATGGCGGCGTTCATGATGGACACCGTCGGCAACAAGATCGCGCGCGCCGAAATCGCGATGATCAAGGTGGCGGCGCCGAACATGGCGTGTCAGGTCATCGACTGGGCCATTCAGGCGCATGGCGCCGGCGGCGTGAGCGGCGACTTTGTTCTCGCCGAATCCTACGCGCACGCCCGCAAGCTGCGCTTCGCCGACGGGCCGGACGAGGTGCACCGGAACCAGATCGGCAAACTCGAACTCGCCAAATATGCGGACTGACGCCCGTGAGCCTGAGAGCGCCGATCGGCAGCGAATTCGTCGGCGTGAAGCCGCTTCCGGACGGCCATGGATTTGATCTGTCCGCCCTGTCGCGCATCCTGATCGATGCGACGGGCGAGCGCGGCGCGTTGACGCTTGAACAGTTTCGCGGCGGTCAATCGAATCCGACCTTCCGCATCAGCGTGAATGGCGCGCCTCGCTTCGTTCTGCGCAAGCAGCCGTCGGGACCGCTGCTGCCGTCCGCGCACGCCGTCGACCGGGAGTTCCGCATCATCGCGGCGCTGGCCGGAACGGGCGTTCCGACGCCCGAGCCGATCGCATTTTCCGATGACGCTTCGATTGTCGGCGCGCCGTTCTACATCATGCGGCATGTGGACGGACGTTCGATCTGGGACCCTGCATTGCCGGACCTTTCCCCCAAGGCGCGGGCCGCGACCTATGACGAGATGAATCGCGTCCTCGCCGAACTGCATGCCGTCGATCCGGAGAAGATCGGGCTGGAGGGCTATGGCCGTATCGGCAATTATTTCTCGCGCCAGATCGCGCGATGGACGAAGCAGTATCGCGCGTCGGAGACCGAGACGATCGACGCGATGGAGCGGCTGATCGCCTGGCTGCCGGAGAACATCCCGGCTGACGACCAGACGACCATCGTTCATGGCGATTTCCGGCTCGACAATCTCATTTTTCACAAGACCGAACCCCGCATCCTCGCCGTTCTCGATTGGGAGCTGTCGACGCTCGGTCATCCGCTGGCCGATCTCGGATATAACGTGCTCGCCTGGCGCCTGCCGATCAATGCGCGCGGCCTTGCCGGCTATGACCTCGCCGCCCTCGGCGTGCCCGATGAGGACGCCTATGTACGCGCCTATTGCGCGCGGGCGGGCCGTCCGCCGTTCGCCGCGCGCGACTGGCGTTTCTGCATCGCCTACAACATGTTCCGCGTCGCCTGCATCCGGCAGGGAATCATGCGGCGCGTGATTGACGGCACGGCGGCGAGCGATCATGCGGCAACGGCGGGCCGGCGCGCGCGCGAAATGGCCGAACTCGGCTGGAAGGAAGCGGAGCGGGCATGATCGGCGGCGCGATCATGATGCGGAAAAGTGACATCCGGTTTTCTGCAAACATCATGCGGCAAGGGCGCTACAGGCCATGCAGCGGCTTTCGCGATCCGGCGGCATGGCCTAGGCGCCGCCGCGAGGAGCCGTTAATTCGTAGTCGCTTGCGACAGGACAATCGATGAAGCCCGCAGGGTCTTCCAAACTCGCCTTCGCCGTGGACGGCGCCCAGATCATCGCGCGCGTGTTCAGCGTCCTGCGGCTCATTTCCTATCGCAGTCCGCGCGGCGTGCGGCTGACCGATCTGGCCGACGCGGCCGATCTCCCGCGCCCCACCGTGCACCGCATCCTGCGCGCGATGATCGTCGAGCGGATCGTAAGACAGGATCCGGCGACGAAGCGTTATCAGCTCGGCTCCTTCGCCTTCGAGCTTGGCCTCGCCGCCCCGCAGCAGACGAGGCTGCTGGAGCGCTGCCGGCCGATTCTCAGGAAGCTGGCGAACGAGACCGAGGACACGGTCTATCTGGTCAAGCGCAGCGCCATCGACGCCGTGTGCATCGACAGGGTCGAAGGATCGTTTCCGATCCGCACCTTCACGCTTGCGGTGGGAGACCGGCGGCCGCTCGGCATCGGCGCCGCCGGCCTCGCGCTTCTCAGCACGCTGAGCGACGAGGATATCGACGCCGTCGTGCAGCGCAACGCGCGCGAATATCGCTTCTATAACGGGCTGACGCCGCAGGAGGTCATGGAGAGCGTGGCCCGCGTGCGCGCGCTCGGCTATGCGATGAATATCGAGAAGACCACCCACGGCGTGAGCGGCATCGGCCTGTCCATTCCGAACAAGTCGGGGCCGCCCTTCGTCGGCGTGAGCATCGCAGCGATCACGGAGCGCATCACCGGCGAACGGGTCGGCGAACTGCACGCCGCCGCCCGCCGGGCCGCCGACGAGCTCGCCGCCCTTCTCGGAACCGACGAGGACTGGGACTGAGCGCTCAGACGCCGTCCACCAGGAACGCCTTGGAGTTGGAGGACGCCTGCCGCTGCTTCACCGCGGCCTGATAATCGTCCGAGAAATAGAATTCGCGCGCCTTGTCGTAGCTGTCGAACTCGACCACGAAGAAGCGCGTCGGCCGCCATCCCCCTTCGAGCGATTCAAGCTTTCCGGCGCGGACGAGAAAACGTCCGCCATGCCGGGCGAGGATCGGTCCGGCGGACGCCTTGTAGGCGTCATACGCCGTCTGATCGGTGATCTCGATGTCGAAGATGAGATAGCCGGCCATGCGATGTTCCTTCCCATATGCGTTGAAACGTCTCGTCAGATCATCCAGCCCGCGCGCTCGCCGTCGAGAATGGCTTCGTCGAGTTTGCGCGGCGTCAGGCAATCGCCGATGACGTGAATCTCCCGGCCGCTTTCGCTCAGCGGCTTCGCCAAATCGTCATTCGCCTGGTTGCCCATCGCCAGAATGACCGAATCGATTTCCCCCACATCGAAGGCGACGTCGGAATAGCGTTCGACGCAACGGACGCGGTCGCCGGCGATCTCGATCGGGCAGGCGTCGGTGACGATCGCGACGCCGTTCTTTCTCAAGCGCGCATAGAGGTCGCCGAGAAAATAGATGTGAAGCTCCCGCGCGGGATAATGCTGCGGCGTGATGATGGTGACGCGATGTCCCAGCGGCGCGAGATGTTCGGCGACATAGGCGCCCGCCAGATGCGGATCGTCGTCGATCAGCGCGACCCGCCGTCCGACGCGGGACGGTTGTTCGAGCGCGTCATGCACGGTGAGAACATGCGCGCGGTCCGCGCCAGGCAGCCGCGCGGTCTGGGGCCGCGCGGCGGAGTATCCGTCGCGTCGCGGCGTCGAGCCGGTCGCCAGCACGATCGCATCCGCATCCGTCGAAAGGATGTCGGCCAGTGTGGCGGCGCGATTCAGAAGGATCGTCACGGGCAGGCGGCGGAGCGCATGCTCCTGCCAGCGGGTCACCTCGCCGAAGCCGCTTCGCGTCGGCATCGACGCGGTCAAACGATTCTGGCCGCCGAGCGCGCTTGTCGCTTCCCAGAGATCAACCTGATGGCCGCGCTCTGCGGCGACGCGCGCCGCCGCCAGGCCGGCCGGTCCGCCGCCGATCACGAGGACGCGCCGCGCGCGCGCCGCCGGGCGCATCGTTCCCACGCCGAGCTGCGCCTCGCGTCCCACCGCGACATTCTGCATGCAGCCCACGCCGCGCCCCAGCGATTGTCCCATGCTGCAGGACTGGTTGGAGTAGGTGCATTTGCGGATGTCGTCCGCGCGGCCTTCTCTCGCCTTTTCCGGCCATTGCGGATCGGCGATGAGCGCGCGCGCCATGCCGATCAGGTCGGCCTTGCCGGCGGCGAGCAGGCGTTCGGCGATTTCCGGGGAGCCGATGCGGGTCGTCACGCACACAGGCGTCCCGTCAGCGCTTCGCCGGATCGCTTCGGCGTCGTCCGCGAACGTCGCCTCCGGCGCCGTCATGTCGGCGATCCAGGCGGGATAGTTGAAATAGGTCATCCCGCTGACATTGATGTAGTCGACCAGCTTGTCGCGGCGGAGCCGCGACGCGACCTCGCACGCCATCGGCAGCGTGAATCCGTTCGGCGCGCGATCGTCGCCGTTGAGCCTGAGGCCGATGGCGAGCGAACCGCCGGCGGCGTCGCGGATCGCGGCGAGCGCTTCGACGACGACGCGCAGCCGGTTGTCGAACGAGCCGCCATAGCGATCGGTTCGCTGGTTGGCGGACGGCGACAGGAATTCGCTGAAAAGATAGCCCTGCGCCGCGAACAGCTCGACGCCGTCGGCGCCGGCGTCCCGCATCGCAGCCGTCGCTTCCGCGAGGCTCTCGATCATCTCCTCGATGTCGCCGATCGTCATCTCGCGGGGAATCTGGCGCGTGCGCGGGCAGGGAATCGCCGACGGCGCCATCAGCGGAATGCCGAAATGCAGCATGCCGGGCATGTAATATTGCCGGCCGCCGAGATTGAGTTGCGCGACGAAGGCGGCGCCTTGCGCGTGAACGCGTTCGATCAGCTTGCGATAGGCGGGCTGCAGGCGCTCGTCATTGGCGACGTCGAGCGCGCCGAGCGGCGTCGTGGCGAGATTGCCGCCCCAGGTGGCGAGCTGCGTCCAGGATCGCGGCGTGACGAAATTCGACATCGTGATCATCGCGGCGCCGCCCTTGGCGCGCTCGACGAGATAGTCGCTCACACGGTCAATCGGGGCTCCATAGCCCGGCAGGAAGGACACGCCGTGCGGCGGAACGACGATGCGGTTGCGCAGCGTTATCGGCCCGACCGAGATCGGCGTGAACAGATGCGGGTAGGCGGCGGCCATGCGCGCCGCCTATTTCCTCAGATCGAGAAGGCGCCGGACCTTGCCTTCCCGGCCCATGCGCGTGTGCTCGGCCAGGCTGCCGGCCTCGACGATCTCGACATCGACGCGCACGCCGAGATCCTTGTGCAGCGCGCGCCGGAGATCCTCTGCGAGACTGTCGCCGTCGATATCCGGCGAGCGGCGCTCGACGCGGACGGTCATCTCCTCCCTGCGCCCCAGGCCTTCTCCGACATAGAAGGCGACGCAGATGAAATCGCCGGTCGTGCGCGCATCCTTGGTGATCGCGTTCTGGCAGGCTAGCGGGAAAACGTTGGTGCCGCGCAGCTTGACCATCTCGTCGGCGCGACCGAGGAACGTCGACATCTTGCGCGTGCACAGGCCGCAGGCGCATTCCTCGCGCTCGGTGATCACGAGCACGTCGCGCAGATCGTAGCGGATGAAGGGCGGCACGCTGCGATGCAGGCTGGTGGCGACGAAGCTGCCGCGGCTGCCGAGAGGCAGCGATTCGCCTGTGTCGATATCCACCGTTTCAACGAAGATCGTATCCTCGCTGATGTGCTTGCCCGTCTTGGCCGTGCAATCGAAGGCGACGAGACCGATCTCGTGCGTCCCGTAATTGTCATAGACCGGCGCGCCCCAGGCTTCCTCCAGGCTTCGGCGCAAATGGCCTTCGATGTCCGGACCGAGATAGGAGTGCAGATATTTCGTCTTGAGCTGACGCAGGTCGAACTTGTTGGCGGCGGCCACCTCCGCGATGCGGCCGAGATATTCGCCGCGCGTGAACCAGCCGTTCACGCCCCATGCTTTCGCATATTCAAGCTGTCGTTCGGTCGATGTGACCACGCCCGAGCCGCAGGTCACCGGCACGCAGCCGAGCCAGTGATGCAGCGCCGTCGATGCGTTCCACGCCGCGTTGGCGAGGGAATTGGTGTAGGTGATCTGGACGATGTCGCCGGGGCGGGCGCCCTGCGCGTAAAAGGCGCGGGCCATCTGCACGCCCTGCGCTTCCCACGCGATCGGATCGAACAGCGTCGCGCGCGGCATGCCCGTAGTGCCGCTGCTGGTCTGCAGCTTGAGCGGCATGCGGTGAAAGCCTTCGCGACCGAACGGATGGTGATCGCCGAACGGCGGCGCCGCCGCGATCGCCTGTCGCAGATCGTCGCTGTTGAATGATGGAATGCGCTGGATGTGTTCGAGCTTTGAAATGTCGCCGGGCTGCAAGCCCGCCTCGGTCCATCGCCGCCTGTAGAACGGAACGTCCCACGCTTCCGTCACGCGCGCGAGAAAGCGCTGCTCCTGCAATGCGTAGAGCGCGTCCGACGACAGTCTGCCATGCGTCCTGCCGTAGATCGGCGGCGGCGGATAATCGGCGATGAAACGGTCCCAATCCACCGATTTCCAATAATACGGGATGTCGTCTTCCATGGGGAACCTTGTCGATGTCGCTTTGCGGGCTCCAATAGGCGTCCATTTCATGGAACGTGATTGCGCTTGAAAGAGCCTCGGCGTTCGTATTATTTGCCCATATCGGCGTCAATTGCGAAGTTCTTCGCGGTTGCGAGCCAAAAAATAAGTCCGGATCATGAAATTGTTGCGCGCAGGCGCGCGAGGGGAGGGTGGGTGCTCAACGAATTCGCCTTCGCGCTGATCAACGGCCTTGCGAACGGCATGGCCGTTTTCCTGGTCGCGGCGGGGCTCACCCTGGTCTTCGGCATCCTCAAGATCCTCAATTTCGCGCATGGCGGCTTCTTCATGATCGGGGCCTATGTGGCGTTCACGGTCAGCGGACGCGATAACGCGTCCGGCTTCCTGTATCTCGCCGCCGCCATTGTCGCGGGCGGGGCCGTGGCCGCGCTCGGATGGGCCGCGGACCGCGCGATCTTCCGTCGTCTGCGACAGGTGGACGAGGCCTACTCGCTGATCGCCACCTTCGCGCTTCTGATGGTGTGCAGCGGCGCCGTGAAACTGATCTGGGGTCTGGACTATCGCTCGATCAGTCCGCCGGACGCCTGGGCCGGCGCCGTGCAGATCGGGCCGCTTTTCGTCCCCTCCTTTTCGCTTCTCGTGTTCGGGCTCGGCGTCGTCGTGTTCATCCTGCTCGACCTTGCGATTCATCGCATGTGGTTCGGCAAGATCGTGCAGTGCATCGCGCATGACCAATGGATGGCGGGCGTCATCGGCTTCAACGTGCCGGCGATCTTCACCGGCTCGGTCATCGCGGCGTTCTTCCTTGCGGGTTTCGCCGGCGGGCTTCTTCTGCCCAATCAGGCGCTCTCGCCGGAGCTGGCTGGCTCCTTCCTGTTGCAGGCCTTCGTGGTCGTCATCGTCGGCGGCCTCGGCAATATCCGCGGCGCCTTCATCGCGGCGTTTGCGCTCGGCGTCGTGGAAAGCCTGAACTCCGTGCTGATGCCGACCTATCCCGGCTTTGCGATCTATATCGCGATGATCGCCTTCCTGCTGTGGCGCCCCGACGGCTTGCTCGCGCACAGGAAGGATGACGGCGCCGCCGCGCCCGCAGCGAGCCTGCCGCCGCCGCCGGCGATCGCGATCCCGCCGGCGACGAAATGGATGGCGGGATTGATCGCCGCGGCCGCCTTTCTCTCGGTTCCACTCTGGGCGCATGAGGGGCTTTTGTTCATCGCGGGGCTGACGCTGATCGAGGCCGTGTTCGCTCTCTCCTGGAACCTGCTGTTCGGGTTCGCAGGGCTGGCGACGTTCGGCCACGCCGCGTTCTTCGCGGTGGGCGCCTATCTCGTCGGCTTCGCGCTGAAGTCGGCGCTGGGCGTTCCGTTTCCGCTTCTGCTTCTCATGGCGGCGGCGCTGGGGGCCGCAGCCGCGCTGCTCGTCGGGTCGATCGCGATCAGGCGCACGGCCGGCATCGCGATGGCGATTCTCACGCTCGCCGTGAGCGAACTCGTGCGCCTCACCATCATCCGCACCCATGCGCTCGGGCGCGACGATGGTCTCTCGGCGATTCCGCGTCCGTCGATCGACTTTGGCTTCGCTATCCTCGATCTCTCATCCTCTCGCGCTTATTATTTGTTTT
Organism: Rhizobiales bacterium 65-9; assembly: GCA_001899525.1. Lineage (GTDB taxonomy): Bacteria > Pseudomonadota > Alphaproteobacteria > Rhizobiales > Beijerinckiaceae > Terrirubrum. The sequence goes on along the minus strand of MKVY01000005.1, from coordinate 35,836 downwards.
TGTTTTGCGTCTGCGCGACGGCCGCGGCGATCTTATGGGCGTTGACGCAGAATCATTTTGGCCGCGTGCTGCGCAGCATCCGCCAGGATCCGGCGCGCACGGAGTTTCTTGGCGTTCCGGCGATGCGCTATCGGCTGACCGCATTCGCCGTCGCGGGCGCCGCGGCCGCCTTGGCCGGCGGTTTGCAGGCGCCGTGGTCGCAGATCGTGACTCCGGACGCAGCCAACTATCTCCATTCCACGCAGCCGATGCTGAACGCGCTGCTCGGCGGAGTCGATTTCTTCTGGGGGCCGGCCGTCGGCGCCGTTCTGTTCTCCGCGCTCGCCTACACGCTGCGCAATCTGCCGGGGCTTTCCGAACTGATCACGGGCGGCACGCTGCTGGTCGTGGTTCTCGCCGCGCCATCGGGCATTCTCGGATCGCTCGCGGCGATGGCGGGACGACGGCGGACGGGTCCGGGAGCATCGCTCGCCGTCGAAGCCAGCGAGCGTCAGCATGCTTGACGTCCGCAACGTCGACAAAAGCTACGGCGCGATCGACGTCCTCCGCGACGTCACCTTCTCGGTGGACGAAGGCGCCGCGTTCGCCGTGATCGGGCCGAACGGCGCCGGCAAGACAACGCTGTTCAAAGTGCTGACCGGCGAGGCGTTCGCCGACCGCGGCGAGATCGTCTATCGCGCCGACTCCGTCGCGCGGCTGCCGGCGTGGCGCCGGATCGGCGCCGGGATCGGCCGCACGTTTCAGACGTCGCGGGTGTTTCCCGCATTCACCGTCGAGCAGAACATCGTCGTCGCGCTCGAGGCGCGCGGGCGGTCCTCGGGCGAGGGGCGGCCGAGTTGGCTGCGCATCGCGCCGTCGCGCGGCGTCGTGGAGGAAGCCGCGCGCTGGGCGGGAGAGGTGGGGCTGTCGCATCGGCTCCTGGAGGAAGCCCGCTTTCTGTCGCATGGCGACAAGAAGCGGCTCGAGCTTGCGATGGCTTTGTCGCTGCGCCCCAAGCTGATCATGCTCGACGAGCCGACGGCGGGCATGTCGCCGGTGGAACGAAGCCGCAGCGTCGCGCTGATCGCGCGCATTCGCCGTGAATTCGGCCTGACGCTGCTCCTGACCGAGCATGACATGGATGTGGTGTTCGACCTCGCCGACCATATCCTCGTGCTCAATTACGGCCAGGTGATCTTCAGGGGGCCGCCCGCGGAGATTCGCGGCAACGCCGCCGTGCGCGACATCTATCTCGGGCAGGACGACGATGCTTGAGGTCGATTCGCTTGATGCGTTCTATGGCGACAGCCATATCCTGCAGGGACTGGGCTTCGCCGTCGCCGCCGGCGCGCGCGTCGCGGTGCTCGGCCGCAATGGCGCGGGCAAGACCACTCTGATCAAGAGCCTGATGAACGCCGGACCGCGCGTCGCCGGCGCGATTCGCTTCGACGGGCAACCGCTTGAGAAGACGCCGGCGTTTCGCCGCAGCCGGCTCGGCCTCTCGCTGGTTCCCGAGGACCGCAGGATCTTCCCGCACCTCACGGTCGAGGAGAATATCGCCGCGGCGATGAAGGCGGTCGGCGCGCCCGGCGGTCAGGACGCGATCGAGCGATGCTTCGCGCGCTTTCCGATGCTCGGCCCGTTGCGCAAGCGATTTGGCAACCAGCTCAGCGGCGGGCAGCAGCAGATGCTCGCGGTGGCGCGCGGGCTGGCGGCGGCGCCGAAGCTGTTGCTGCTCGACGAGCCGACGGAAGGTCTGGCGCCGATCATCGTCGATCAGATGGCGCGGGCGTTGAACGCGTTTCTTGACGATGACGGCGCCGCGTTGCTGCTCAGCGAGCAGAATCTCCGTTTCGCGCGGAAGTGCGCGCGCCATGTTTATGTGCTCGACAGCGGCCGCTTCGTGTTTCAGGGCGACTGGCGCGCGTTCGACGCCAATCCCGAGATCAAGAGCCGCTATCTTGCGGTCTGACGGCGGAGGCGCGTGATGCGTCGGATCGGATTCATCGGCGCGGGCAATATCGGGCGTCCGATGGCGGAGCGCCTGATGGAGCGCGGGTTTGACCTCCTGCTGTGCGATATCAATCCCGCGACGCGCGAGGCGTTCGCCGCGCTGGGCGCGCGGGTCACGGCGAAGGCGGCGGATTGCGCCGCCGAGGACGCCGTCATCCTGATGGTCGCGAACGACGATCAGCTCACGAGCGCTCTTTTCGCCGAGGGCGGTCTTTTCGACGCTGTCGCGGCGGACGCGCCGCCCCTCGTGCTGGTCATGAGCACCGTCATGCCGGAAAGCGTCCAGGCGGCCGCGGACACATTAAGGACGAAGGGCGCGCGCGTGGTCGATGCGCCGGTGAGCGGCGGCGCCGTGCGGGCGCGGCGCGGCCAGCTCTCGATCATGACGGGCGGCGATGATGAGGATATCGCTGCGGCGCAGCCAATTCTCGACGCGCTTGCGGACGTTGTCCATCGCTGCGGCGCCGTCGGCGCCGGGCAGGTGACGAAGATCATCAACAACCTCGTCGGCGTCACTAACCTGTTCCTGTTTGCTGAGGCCATGCAGATCGGCGAACGCCTCGGCCTCGATCTTTCGCGGCTCGCCGCGATCATGGAGGTCAGCTCGGGCCGCAACAACGGCACGCGGGACTGGGAGGAGCGCAAGGCGCTCTATCGCTGGAACGCCGCGACGCCGGAAACGATGCGCGCGATCGTCGAGGTGACGCGCAAGGATTTGCGCAACGCCGTCGCGCTGGCGCAGCGCGCGCAGGTCTCCGCGCCGATGCTCGACGGCGCGGCGGCGGCGCACGCGGCCGCTGCGAGCGACGGCATTCTCGCGCGCTGGCGCGAACTGGGCGGCATGGATCAGGAGAAGAAGACGCCATGACGGCTGCAGCCTTTCGCGAGATCACGACCAGCCTTCGCTTTCCGGAGGGTCCCGTCGCGCTGCCGGACGGCTCCGTGCTGGTCGCGGAAATGGCGCGGGGAACGCTGACCCGCGTCGGCGCCGACGGCGCGCAGACGATCGTCGCCCATCTCGGCGGCGGCCCGAACGGCGCCGCGATCGGGCCGGACGGCAAATGCTATGTCTGCAACAATGGCGGCGTGCGCTGGCGCGAGGACGAGCACGGACTGCGCCCTGCCGGCCAGGCGCCGGATTATCAGGGCGGCCGCATCGATCGCGTCGATCTCGCCACCGGCGCCGTCGACACGCTCTACGACGCATGCGACGGCCGCAAGCTGTGCGGCCCGAACGATCTCGTGTTCGACGCGCAGGGCGGCTTCTGGTTCAGCGACGCGGGCAAGACGCGCGACCGGGCGTCCGATCGCGGTTCGGTCTATTACGCCGCGGCTGACGGCTCGATGATCCGCGAAGCGATCTTCCCGATGTTCGTGCCGAACGGCGTCGGTTTGTCCGCCGATGGCCGGCGGCTCTATGTCGCGGAGACGCACACGGCGCGACTCTGGGCCTTCGATCTCGCCGGTCCCGGCGAGATCGCGCCGAAGCCCTGGCCGTCGCCGCACGGCGGCGAACTGGTGGTCGGCCTGCCGGGATATGTGTTCATGGACTCGCTCGCTCTCGACGAGGCCGGACATATCTGCGTCGCGACGCAGATGGAGGGCGGGATCAGCGTGATTTCGCCGCGTGGCGAGGAGATCGAGCGCATTCCGCTGCCCGATCTCTACGCCTCGAACATCTGCTTCGGCGGCGACGGGCGACGCACGGCGTTCGTGACGCTCTCCAGCACGGGCAAGCTGATTTCCTTGCCCTGGCCCCGGCCCGGTCTCGCGCTCAGCTTCAACTGAGCCGAGCCGCCCGCTCCGGCCGCATCATCCATCCGGACGACGCGCGGAGCGCGCGTCTCCGCCACTCTTCGCGCGCGAATTTTTCTGGAGCGCAAGGCTTGTCCAGCGCGGAGCGACGCATCGAAACGGATGTCGCCATCATCGGCGCTGGAGCGGCCGGCCTCATGGCGGCCGTCGAGGCGGCGGATGCCGGCGCATCCGTCGTGGTGATCGAATCCGAAGACGAGACCGGCGGCAGCACGCGCCTCTCCGGCGCCTATGTCGCCTTGTGCGAGACGCCGCTGCAGCCCGGCGGACGCGAGGAATTGCTCGCCGACCTCCTGCATTCGCACCATGAAGACTGTCAGGAGGATCTGTCGCGGCTCTATGTCGATGAAGCGGCGGCGACCTTCCGGCGGCTCGAAGCGCTTGGCGTGACATTCGTGCGCACGTTCCAGTTCGCGCATATGAGCAAGCCCTGGGCGCATGAACTGAGCGGCGAGGACATGGGCGGCGGCGCAGAGATCGTCACCAGGCTCGAAGCTGCGGCCCGCGCGCGCGGCGTCCGCATCATGACATCCGCGCGCGCCAGGAGGCTGCTTGAAGGCGACGGCGTCGTGACCGGCGTGCTCGTCGATCATGCGGGCGGCGAACTTCGTTACGACGCGCGCGCCGTCGTCATCGCGTCGGGAGGCTTTACGCGCGGGCGGGATTTCATTCGGAATTTCGGGCGGCCCGGCGCCGAGCATATTCTGCCGATGACGGGACAAGGCTCGCGCGGCGACGGGTTGCGGCTCGGCATGGCGATGGGCGCGGCGGTGTCCTACATGACCGCCGGCGTCGCGCCGACCGCGCCGATCGAACCGGAAACCGGGAAGGGCGCGATGGCGATCTACGCCGGCGCGATCGCGGTCAATCGCGAGGGGCGACGCTTTTGTCGCGAATCCGATCTCTACAGCGACGTCTGCTGGGCCGCGCTGGCGCAGCCAGGCGCGATGTTCGCGCAGATCTATGACCGGGCGATCCGCGAGCGTTACGCCGAGACGATGATGGGCAAGGTGCTCACAGGCTATCGCGAGATCGAGGCGCCGACGCTGACGGCGCTGGCGCAGCGGCTTGAGAGCGAATTCGGCTTCGATGCGGCAGGCGTCGAGGAGTCGGTCGCGCGCTACAACGACCAGCTTGCGCAGGGAACGCCGGACGATTTCGGCCGCACTCATCTCGTCGGCGAATCCGGCGAGCGGCGGCCGATCGCGCAGGGTCCGTTTTACGCCGTCTCATGCCGGCCGGGCACGACCCATTTCAACGGCGGCCTCGCCGTCGATGTCGCGATGAATGTGCGCACTGTTTTCGGCGAGCCGATTCGCGGCCTCTATGCCGCGGGCGAAGTGACGGGCGGTTTCCATGGCGCGGGCTACATGTCGGGAACCTTCGTCGGCATGGCGTTGATTTTCGGCCGCGTGGCGGGACGCTGCGCCGCGCGCGCGCAACAATGAAATGTCGCCGCGGTTGCGTTTCGCCCGTCGCGACGGACGATGATCATGAAGCGAGTGTGAGATGAATCGCCTGAACGGGAAAATCGCTATCGTGACCGGCGCCACCGGCGGCATCGGCGAGACGACCGCGCGCCTGTTCGCGAGCGAAGGCGCCGTGGCGGTGATCGCGGCGCGCAGCCGCGACAAGGGCGAAGCGATCGAACATGACATCAGGAAAGGCGGCGGCGCAGCGCTTTTCATCGAGACCG
>MKVY01000005.1:14037-30236 GCA_001899525.1 Rhizobiales bacterium 65-9 | reverse complement strand
CTGGAGGAATTCTGGCGCTGCATCAAGCTCGATCTGTTCGGCACATGGCTGTGCTCGCGCTCGGCGATTCCCCTGATGCAGAAGTCAGGCGGCGGCTCCATCATCAACAGCGCATCGATCGTCTCGGAAATGGGCGTTCCCAATCGCGACGCCTATACCGCGTCGAAAGGCGGCATCGTGTCGCTGACGCGCTCGCTCGCCGTCGAGTTCGCCAAGGATCGCATTCGCGTCAACGTGGTCGTGCCCGGCGCCGTCGGCACGCCGCGCGTTCTCGGCTTCTTCGAGCGCGAGCCGCATCTCAAGCAACAGTGGGACGCGTATCTTCTCGGCATCGCCGATCCCATCGATGTCGCCAACGCCGCGCTTTTCCTTGCATCGGACGAGTCCCGTCGCACGACGGGCCAGAAGCTGCATGTCGATAGCGGCATCCTGATTTCCTGAGACGACACATGGAACTGCTGAGCGCCATCCTCGCGCGCAATCTGAGGCTCGTTCCCGAGCGCCCTTTCATCATCAGCGATGACGGAACGTTGACCTATCGCGCGTTCGGCGCGCTGACGGCGCGGCTCGCCAACACGCTTGCGCAGCGCGGCGTGAAAAAAGGCGATTGCGTAGGGCTTTATCTGCCCTCCACCCCGCTGATGGCGATCGGCTTCTGGGCGTGCCAGCGACTGGGCGCGGTGCCTGCGCCGATCAGCGCCATGTTTCGGCACGCCGAGCTGCGCAAGATCGTCGGGCGGACCGGCATGACGGCGCTGATCGCCGACGCCGCGACATGGCCCTACTTCGCCGAGATCCGGAGCGAGTTCGGCTCGCTCGCGACATGCCTCGTGGCGGGCGGCGGCGCGGGCGCCGAGGATGTCGACGCGCTGATGGCCGCCGCGCCGGAAACGTTCGACGACGTCGCCTGCGATTATCAGGACGTGGCGTCGCTGTTCTTCACGTCGGGCACGACGGGAACGCCGAAGGGCGCCGCGCAGACCCATTTCAGCGTCGCCTCCACGCTGCGCGACATGATGGCGTCGCACCGCACGCGCTATGGCGAGGAGGTCTATCTTTGCGCAGTGCCGCTGTTCACGAACTTCGGCCTCACCGTCACGCTCAATCTCTGCGTCTACACGGGCGGAACCATCGTTCTACACGACCGATGGGACACGGAGAAGGTGATGGCCGACATCAAGCGTCATCGCGCGACTTATTTCGGCGGCACGCCGACGATGTATGTCTATATGGTCAACGCTCACGACGCCGCGCGCCACGACCTGTCCTCGCTGCGCATCTGCACGACGGGCGGCTCGCCTGTGCCGCAGCCGGTCATCAAGCGCTTCGAGGAGTTTTCGGGCGTGAAGGTGACGCAGGTCTACGGTTCGACGGAAACCTGCGGCCAGAATGTCATGGAGCCGACGATCGGCGTGCGCAAGCCGGGCGCCGCGGGCGTGCCCGTCGGCTCGTCGCGCATCGCCATCGTCGATGACGACGGCCGCGAGCTGCCGGCGGGCGAAATCGGCGAGGTCATCATCGGCGGCGATTGCGTGGCGCAGGGCTATTTCCGCGATCCCGAGGCGACGGCCGCCGCGTTCGGGCCGCTCGGCTGGAAGTCGGGCGATCTCGGCTATGTCGATACGGACGGGTTTCTCTTCATCGTCGATCGCAAGAAGGATGTGATCATCGCCGGCGGCCACAATATCTATCCGCTGGAGGTCGAAAGCGTGCTCTATCGCCATCCGGCCGTGGCGATGTGCGCGGTCGTCGGCGCGCCGGATGAGGAAAAAGGCGAGATTCCCGTGGCGGTCGTCGTGCTGAACGACGGCGTCGCGGCGACGGAGGAGGAATTGCGGATCTGGTGCCGGAAGGAGCTCGCCGCTTACAAAGCGCCGCGGCGTTTTGAATTCATCGACGAGATGCCCGTGGAGGCGGCCAAGATCCGCAAGCGCGACCTCGTCGCCGCTTTGAAGGAAGGCGACCTCGACCGTTTCAGGAAAGCGTAGCGCCAAGCAACGCGGCGCTACTGGCCGTTGCGGATTTTCACGACGTCTCCCGCTGCGCCATAGGCGCTCCAGCCGCCGTCGACGGGGAGTACGACGCCGGTGATGTAGGACGCCCAATCCGACAGGAGAAACGCCGCGGCGCGCGCGACCTCGATGGATTCCGCCATGCGCGCGAGCGGCGTCCGGCGCTCGATCAGCGTGGGATCGAATATCTTGCGGTCCAGCAGCGACTGCACCATCGGCGTGCGCGTATAGGCCGGCGCGATCGCATTCACGCGAATGCCGTGCGCCCCCCATTCGCAGGCGAGCGTCTTGGTGAGGTGAATGACGCCGGCCTTCGCAATTCCATAAGCGGAGCGGCCGGGAAATCCGTCGAGCCCGACGATCGAGGATACGTTGACGATCGCGCCGCGCTTCTCCTTGAGCATCAGACGGCCGGCGGATCGGCAGATCAGGTAGGAGCCTTTCAGATTGATGTCGACGACGCGCTGCCAGCGCTCGACGGACTGTTCGTGCACGGGCGTCAGATCATCGCCCACGCCGGCCGAATTGAACACGAGATCGATTCCGCCAAGCGCGTCCGCGGCTTCCGACACCATTCGCTCGGAATCCGCTTCGATCGCGACGTCGCCCGCCGTGGCGAAGGCGGCTCCGGTCCGCGACCGGGCGTCCGGCAACGCGTCGCGGTTCATATCCGCGAGCGCGACTTTGGCGCCGAGCTCGACGAGAAGCTGCGCCGCCGCCTCGCCGATGCCGCTTGCGCCGCCCGTCACCAGCGCGCGGCGTCCGGTCAGATCGATCGCGGTCATTCGCATTTCCTCACGCGTCCGGGTCCGCGCCGTCGTCGGCGTGCGGCTTGAAGTGGAAATCCGGCTCCCATTCGCTTTCGGGCCGGACGTGCAGCCGCCAGTAGGCGTCGGCGACGAGGTCGTGATCGTAGGGCGTCCCCTTCGCCATAGTGCCATGAATGGCGATCGTGACGGCCTGCACGCTGTGGGGCCGGAGCTCCTTGAACAGCGAATGGCCAAGGCTGCGCAAAGCCGCCTTGCCGAGCGAGGTGACGCCCCATTCGATCCAGGGGCCGAAAGCAAGAACGCCGCCGGTGAGCAGGATCGTTCCGCGCCGGCGCGCGATCATGCCGGGCGCCGCCTGCTGCGCCGCGATCAGCGCGCCCGCGACATTGGCGCGGAAGCTGTCGATCAGATAGTCGGCGCTGACGGGCTCGCCATGCGCCTTCCAGCCCGGCGCGCTCGCATATTGCGCCTCCGTCACGCCGGACGGCGTGACGAAACGCGACGGTTCGATGATCGCGGCGTTGTAGATCACAACTTCCGGATCGCCATGCTCCTGTCGCAGCGTCGAGAACATCGCGGCGATCGCGGCTTCGTCCGCGGCGTCGGCGACAAAGCCCCTGGTCGCGAGGCCTGCGTCAAGGAACTCCGCCTGATAACGCGCGACGGCGTGGGCGCGCCGCGCCGCGAAACCGACTGTCATGCCGCCCCGCGCGAAGCGGCGGATGAGCGCGCCGCCGAGACCCGGCCCGGCGCCGATGACGATGGCGAGAGGCCCGCCAGTCAATGCGCGCTCCTCAGGCTGGCCGGAGGCGCCAGCGCGCCGCCGCGCCGCTTTCGCTCCGCGCGCGTGGCGAGCCAGCCTTCGAGCGTGCCGACGATTCCCTTGCGCAGGAAGAGCACGCAAAGAACGAAGGCGGTTCCCTGCACCACGACGACCCAGGAGCCGAGCGTCGCAAACTCCTTCTGCATCGTCACCACGACAATGGCTCCGACAACGGGTCCGAGAAGCGAGCCGACTCCGCCGATCAGCGTCATCAGAAGCGCGTCGGCCGAGGTCATGAAATAGAGATCGGCCAGGGACGCGATCTGAAAGACGATCGCTTTCATCGCGCCGGCGACGCCGGCCAGCATGGCGGACAGGATGAACGCGATCAGCTTGAAACGCTCCGTGGAATAGCCGAGCGAGATCGCGCGCGGCTCATTCTCGCGGATCGATTTGAGCGTCTGGCCGAAAGGCGAATGAATCACGCGATAGATGAAGCCGAAGCAGATCAGGAAAACCGCGAGCACGAAATAATACATGTTCAGCGGCTGGTTGAGATCGATGACGCCGAACAGATAGCCGCGCGGCACCGACTGGATGCCATCCTCGCCATGGGTCCATGACGCCTGCACGGCATAGAAATACACAAGCTGGGCGAGCGCCAGCGTGATCATGGCGAAGTACAGGCCCTGGCGCCGGATCGCGAGCCAGCCGAACAGCGCGCCGAGAATGGTCGCCGCCGCGACGCCGGAGAGGATGGCCAGCTCCGTCGGAAAATTCCAGGACGCGGCCGTGAACGCGGCGACATAGGCGGCCGCGCCGTAGAAAGCCGCATGGCCGAAGGCGAGAAGCCCGACATAGCCGAAAACCAGATTGTAGGCGCAGGCGAACAGCGCCAGGCACAGGATCTTCATGGCGAAGACCGGATCGAGCAGAAACGGCAGCGCCGCGCCGATGACGGCCAGCAGCGGCAGCCAGATCCTGCCATTCTCGAGGATGCTGTCGGGCCGCGCCGAGGAGACGTCGGCGGCGTGCGCCGCGACCGTTTCCTTGCCGAAGAGTCCGGCGGGTCGCACGATCAGAACGAGCGCCATGATGACGAAGATCACGGTGGTCGACGCCTGCGGATAGAAGACCTTGGTCAATCCTTCGATGACGCCAAGCATCAGCCCGGTGACGATGGCGCCGAAGATCGACCCCATGCCGCCGATGACCACGACCGCGAAAATGGTGATGATGATGGACTGCCCCATCTGCGGGCTGACCTGATAGATCGGCGCCGCCATGACGCCGGCGAGGCCGGCGAGGCCGACGCCGAAAGCGTAGGTCAGCATCAGCATGCGCGGCACATTGATGCCGAATGCGCGCACCACGTCTGGATTCTCGGTCGCGGCGCGGAGATAGGCGCCGAGACGCGTGCGTTCGATCACATACCAGGTGGCGAGGCAGACCGCGACGCCGGCGACGATCACCCACAGCCGGTAGAGCGGCAGGAACATGAAGCCCAGATTGATTCCGCCGCGCAGCGAGGCGGGCACGCCATATTGCTGCCCGGCCGCGCTGTAGGCGACGTTGAACAGCCCTTCGATCACCATCGCGAGGCCGACCGTCAGGAGAAGGCCGTAAGCGTGCTCAAGATCATAGACCTTGCGGATGAAGACGCGCTCGGTGAGCGCGCCGATCGCCGCGACGATGAGAGGCGCCAGGGCGAGCGCCCACCAATAGCCGAGCGAAGGCAGTCCGAGTCCCGGAAAAAGCTCCGGAAGGCGCATCAGCCACCACGCGCAGAAAGCGCCCAGCATGTATTGCGCGCCATGCACGAAATTGCCGATGCGCAGCATGCCGAAGATGATCGCCACGCCGAGGCTCATCATGGCGTAGAAGACGCCGTTGATCAGGCCGATCAGAAGCTGGCCGAAGAGCAGTTGCGGCGAGATGCCGATGAGCTGCATCATGACGCGTCAAACTTTCAGATAGCTTTGGATGCGATCGAGATTGCCGCTGACCTCGGCCGCGGACAGTTCGTCGATGATGCGGCCATGCTCCACCACATAGTGCCGGTCCGCGAGCCTGGAGGCGAAGCGGAAATTCTGCTCCACCAGGAGAACGGTGAATCCCCTTTCCTTCAGCGCGCGGATGACGACGCCGATCTGCTTGACGATGACCGGCGCGAGTCCCTCCGTCGGCTCGTCGAGCAGCAGCATTTTGGCGCCCGTGCGCAGGATGCGCGCAATGGCGAGCATCTGCTGCTCGCCGCCCGACAGCTTGGCGCCGGAGCTCGCGCGGCGCGCGGAAAGGTTGGGAAACAATGTGGAGATCTCATCGAGCGTCATGCCGCCGGGCGCGATCACCGGCGGAAGCAGGAGATTCTCTTCGACGGTGAGGCTCGCGAAAACCGCGCGCTCCTCGGGGCAGTAGGCGACGCCGCGCCGCGCAATGATCTCGGGCGGCGACTGGCCGATATCCTGATCGGCGAAGCGGATTTCTCCCGTCTTCGCCCGCAGCAGGCCCATGATGGCGCGCAGCGTCGTGGTCTTGCCCGCGCCGTTGCGTCCGAGCAGGGTCACGACCTCGCCGGCGGCGACATTGAAGCTCAGTCCGTGCAGCGCCTTGCTCTCGCCGTACCAGGCGTGAAGATCGGCGACGCGAAGCAGGTGCGGCGCGCTCAATCCTCGCCTCCGATATAGGCTTCGATCACGGCGGGATTGGTCGACACCTCGGCGTAGTTTCCCTCGGCGAGAACCTTGCCGCGCGCGAGCACGGTGATCTTGTCGGCGAGCTTCGAGACGACGGACAGATTGTGCTCGACCATGAGGATGGTGCGGTCGCTCGACACCTGCCGGATCAGGTCGGCGATGCGGTCGACATCCTCGTTGCCGAGGCCGGAGGTCGGTTCGTCGAGCAGCATCAGCTCCGGATCGAGCGCGAGCGTCGTCGCGAATTCGAGCGCGCGTTTGCGGCCGTAGGAGAGGCCTGCCGCGGCCTCATCGCGATGATCGAGCAGGCCGACCGCCTCCAGCAGCGAGTCCACCCGTCCGTCGAGAGCGCTCAGCATCTGCTCGCTGCGCCAGAAGCGCAGCGACACGCCAAGCGGCCGCTGAAGCGCGATCCGCACATTCTCCGCGACAGTCATGCGCGGGAAGATCGCGGATATCTGGAACGAGCGGACGATGCCGCGCCGGGCGACCCGCGCCGGGCTTTCGTTCGTGATGTCCTCGCCATTATAGCGGATTTCGCCCGCGCTCGGCGCAAGGAACTTCGTGATCAGATTGAAGGTCGTGGTCTTGCCGGCGCCGTTCGGCCCGATCAGCGCGTGAATCGAGCCGCGCCGCACATCCAGGTCGACGCCGCTGACGGCGGCGAAACCGGAGAATCGTTTGGTCAGTCCGCGCGCTTCGATGATGTTGTCCGCCGCCGCCGCCATCAGCCGGCGTCCGCGAGCGGCGTGCTGCCGACAAGCACGCCGCGTCCGCGCGACGCCTTGCGCCTGAGCGGCAACGTGCTCTGATAAGCCTCGGAGCGATAGAACGCGCGCGCGGCCTCGAAGCTCGGAAACTCGACGACGGACAACGTGGCCGGCGACCAATCTCCTTCGAGCGGCTCGATCGCTTCGCTGCGGACGATGAAACGGCCGCCGGCGGCCGCCATCAGGGGGCCGGCCACGTGGCGATAGTCAGCCCACGCCTCGGCGTCGATGATCTCGAGGTCGAATATCATATAGCCGCGCACGTCGGCGTCTTTCCTTGCGGATGAAGAGGGGCGCCGCGAACGCGGCGTCCCGCTCGGAGTGATTTACTTCAGCTTGCAGGCCGAGGCGCTGTAGGGCTTGAACGCCTTCTCCGCCGGCACGGTCGCCGCTAGCTTCAGGAAGTCCTGCTTTTCCTTGACTTCGCCGGGGGCCTTCACCTCGAGAAGATACATGTCGTGGATGAGGCGGCCATTCGGGTAGAGCTTGCCGTTCTGGACGAAGAAATCCTTGATCTCGATTTCGCGCATCGCTTTCAGCACGGCGTCGGCGTCATCCGTGCCCGCTTTCTCGACGGCCTTGAGATAGTTCGAGACGGCGGAATAGGTCCCCGCCGCGATCCATCCCGGCGCGTTGCCGGTGATCGCCATCATCCGCTTTCCGAAGTCCGCCGAGGCGGCGTCCTTCTGCCAGAACCACGGCGCGGAGAAACGCACGCCCTTCAGGGCTTCGACGCCGATCGCCCGCACGTCCGACTGATGCATGAAGGTCACCGCGATCTTCATGCCGGAGTCGATCAGGCCGAATTCCTGAACCTGCTTCATCGCATTGATCAGCTCGGGGCCGCTGACATTCATGATGATCGCCTGCGCGCCGGACGACTGCGCCTGCAGCAGGTAGGAGGAGAAATCCGTGGTGCCCAGCGGCGCGCGGACCTTGCCCTTGATCACGCCGCCGCCGGCGGTCACTTCCGCCTCGACGGCCGCTTCCTGCACCTTCCCGGCTTCATAGTCGGGAGAGAGGATGAAAAAGTTCTTCTGTCCCTCGCCGAGCAGGGCCTTTACTGTGGTGCCGACCGTTGAATAGGCGTCGTAGGCCCATGCGACGACGTAGCCGTTGCAGTCCGCCTCGGTGGGGCGATCGGTCAGCGGCGACACGAAAAGCCCGATCTTTTTCTTCTGGCCGAGCAGCGTGTTGACGCCGAGCGCGATCGCCGAGTTCGCCATGTCGGCGATGGCGTCGACATTGTCTCTCTCCAGCCACTCGCGGGCGATGGCGAGGCCGACGTCAGGTTTGTTCTGGTGATCGGCCGACACCATCACGATGGGCTTGCCCAGCGCCTTGCCGCCGAAATCCTTGATCGCGAGCTCAACGGCCCGCACCACTTCCGTTCCGCCGATGGCCGAGAAGGATGTGCTCTGATCATTCAGCACGCCGATCTTGACGACGCCGTCGGCGCTCTGCGCATGCGCGGACAGGGTGAGAGAGGCGAGAAGCGTGGTCGCCAGCAGAAATTTCTTCATGGGTTCCTCCCCGACATTCGTTCAGGCGGCGCCGGCTGAGTTCCGCTCTTTGCTTGCGCGAAGCCTTGCATGACTTCGCCTGAATGTTCAGCCCGGCCGCGCTGCTGCATCGTCCTAACAGACTAGGAGCCGTGCGCGCAGGGCAGGGAGAGACCGACCCTAGTCAAATCAGACGATGCCGCTTTGGGACGCTCGCGTCAGTTGTGCCGGCGCCGCGCGAGCGGCGCTGTGAATCTGCGGACCTCATCGGCGATGGCGGAGCCCGTCATGCCGCCTGAAAGGAGTCAGTCCTTGATCCCGTTCCACGCTCACGCGCGAGCCTGACGCATGAACAAGCAGATGCGACTGGAGGATGTCGTCGGCAAATTGCGCGACGGCATGACGATCGGAATCGGAGGATGGGGGCCGCGCCGCAAGCCGATGGCGCTGGTGCGCGAAATCCTCCGCTCGGACCTGAAGGACCTCACGGTCGTCGCCTATGGCGGCCCCGAGGTCGGCATGCTCTGCGCCGCGGGCAAGGTGAAGCGGCTGATCTACGGCTTCGTGTCGCTCGACTTTATCCCGATCGAACCTTTCTTCCGGAAGGCGCGCGAAGCGGGCTCGTTCGAGGCGAGCGAGCTTGATGAGGGGCTGCTGCTCGTCGGGCTGCAGGCGGCCGGCTACAAGCTTCCGTTTTTCCCCACGCGCGTCGGGCTCGGGTCGGACGTGCTGACCATCAACCCGCAGTTCCGGACGGTCGCGTCGCCTTATGACGACGGCGAGACCTTTCTCGCCATGCCTGCGATCAAGCTCGACGTGGCGCTGATCCATGTCACGCGCGCCGATCGGCTCGGCAACACGCAGACAGACGGGCCCGATCCTTTTTTCGACGCGCTGTTCGCCCGCGCGGCGGACGCCTGCTACGTCACCACCGAGGAGATCGTCGACCGCATCGACCTCTCCTATCCGGACAAGGCGAAGACGAATCTTTTCGAACGCCATCTGGTGACGGGCGTCGTCGAGGCGCCGCTCGGCGCGCATCCCACGACCGCGCACGATCTGTACGGCTGGGACGCAGAGCATCTCAGGGAGTATGCGGCGCTCGCCCCGCAGGAGGGCGGCTGGAAGACCTATTTCGACAAATACGTCGCCGGCGATGAAGCCGGATACGCCGATCGCGCCGGCGGCGCGTCGCGCATCCGCAATCTGCCGATCCCGACATTCTGACCGGATTTGTGAAATGGCTGGAACACACGAATTCTCGCTGGCCGAACTGGTGATCTGCGCCGCCGCGGAAGCATGGCGCGACGCCGGCGAGGTGCTCGCGACCGGCATTGGCCCGCTGCCACGCGTCGCCGCCGGTCTGGCGAAGCTCACTTTCGCGCCCGGACTGCTGATGACGGACGGGGAAGCCTATCTCGTCGAGGAGCCGGTCCCGTTGGGACCGCGCGGACCGGACGCGCCCAGGCCGTCCGGCTGGATGCCCTACGGGCGCGTTTTCGATACGCTCTGGTCCGGCAAGCGCCATGCGATGGTGACTCCGGTGCAGGTGGACCGCTGGGCGCAGGCCAACATCGCCGCCCTCGGCGATCTCAAGAAGCCGAAGGTTCAGCTTCTCGGCGTGCGCGGATTCCCGGGCAACAGCATCAGCCACAAGAATTCGATGTTCCTGCCGGCGCACACCAAGCGCGCCTTCGTGGAGGGCGAGGTCGACGTCGTCGCGTCGGTCGGCTTCAGCGAGAAGCGCTGGCCGAAAAGCGTGAAGCCGCTGCCGGTCGACATCGGCATCGTCGTGACCAATCTCTGCGTGATGGACTTCAATGGCCCTGATCATGCGGCGCGGGTGATTTCGCTGCATCCCGGCGTCACGTTCGAGGAAACGCAGGAGCAGACGGGCTTTCCCCTGCTGCGCGCGGAACGGGTGAAAACGACGCCGCACCCGACCGCCGAGCAGCTTGCGATCATCCGCAAGCTTGATCCCGGCGGCGTGCGATCGAGCGTGATCAAGGGCGATCCGCCGGGCCTGCGCGCGGCGTGACGGCTATGGCGGACGGGCTTTTCCCGCAGAAGGGCGTCGCCATCGTCATCGGCGGATCGGGCGGCGTCGGCGCGGAAATCTGCCGCGTTCTCGCCCGTGACGGCTGCGATGTGGCGTTGACCTATTTCTCCAGCGAGGAGCGCGCGCGCAACGCGGCGAAGCTCGTTGAAGGCGAAGGCCGCCAGGCGGTATGCCGCCGCCTGAATATCGAGGACGCCGATGACGTCCGGAGCTATGTCGATTCGATCGCGGCCGATCACGGCGGCGTCCACACGCTGATCTATGCGGCTGGCCCGCTGGTGCCGCTGATTCATCTGAGCAGGATCGAGCCTGATCTGATGCGCAAGCATCTGATGCAGGACACGTTCGGCTTCTTCAATGTCGTGCGCTGGGCGCTGCCGCATCTCCGCGCCTCGCGCGGATCCATCGTCGCCTGCCAGACGGCGGCGCATATCCGCTACGCATCGGCCGACGCTCTCTCGGTGGTTCCCAAGGCGGGCGTGAACGCGATCATGAAAGGCGTGGCGAAAGAGGAGGGGCGCTTTGGCGTGCGCGCCAACGGCGTCGCGCTCGGCATCATCGAGACCGGCCAGCACTCCGAGCTGACGAAGCTCGGCTACATCAACGACACATATATGAAAGCGGCGGCGAAAAACACGCCGTTGCAGCGGAACGGTCACGCCATCGACGTCGCCGAGGCCGTGTCTTTTCTCGCCTCATCGCGCGCAGGCTTCATCTCCGGACAGATGATCTGCATCGACGGAGGCTACTCGGTCTGACCCGCCTGCGCCGCGCGCGTGGTGCGGTAGTCCGGGCGGACGATGCCTGGCGCAAGAGCGGCGCCTAACGCTGGCCGATGAATTTCGGGAGCGTCTCCATTGCGTGAAGCCGTCATCGTTTCTGTCGCCCGCACGCCTGTCGCGAAAGCCTTTCGCGGCGCGTTCAACGACACCGAGGCGCCCGTGCTGTCGGGCCATGTCGCGCGCGAGGCGGTGCGTCGGGCCGGCCTCGACCCGGCCGAGATCGAGGATGTGGTGATCGGCTGCTCGGCGCAGCAGGGCACGCAGGGCTACAATATCGGCCGCCTCACAGCCGCGGCGGCCGGGCTTCCAACAAGCGTCGCGGGCATGACGATCGATCGCATGTGCTCGTCGGGGCTGATGGCGATCGCGACCGCCGCCAAACAGATCATGTTCGACGGCATGGAGATCGCGCTCGCCGGCGGAGTCGAGTCCATCAGCCTGACGCAGAACAAGCACAAGAACGCCTATCGCGCCCGCTCGCAGGCCGTGCTCGCGAACTGGCCGCACGAATATATGACGATGATCGAGACAGCCGAGATCGTCGCCCGGAAATACAATGTGAGCCGCGAGCGGCAGGATGAATTCTCGCTCCAAAGCCAGCTTCGCGCCGCCGCCGGCCAGAAAGCCGGACGCTTCGACGACGAGCTCGCGCCGCTCAAAACCACGAAGCTCGTCACCGACAGGGAGACGAAGGAAACGACGCCGCAGGATGTCGAGCTCAAGCAGGACGAAGGCGTGCGCGGCGACACGACGCTGGCTGGCCTCGCGAAGCTCCCGCCGGTTTTCGCTGACGGCGAGGTCGTCAAGACCGGAGAGTTCATTACGGCCGGAAACGCGTCCCAGCTGTCCGACGGCGCGGCGATGCTCGCGCTCGTCGAGGCCGGCGTCGCCAAGAAGCGCGGTCTCGCGCCGCTCGGCGCCTATCGCGGCATGGCGGTCGCCGGCGTCGCGCCGGAGGAAATGGGAATCGGGCCGGTCCTGGCGGTTCCCAAGCTGCTCAAGCAGCACGGGCTCAAGGTGAGCGATATCGGCCTGTGGGAGCTGAACGAGGCGTTCGCCAGCCAGGCTCTTTATTGCCGCGACCAGCTCGGAATCGATCCCGACCTGATGAACGTCAATGGCGGCGGCGTCGCGATCGGCCATCCGTTCGGCATGACGGGCGCGCGGGCGGCGGGTCATATCCTCATCGAAGGCCGCCGCCGCAGCGCCAAATATGGCGTCGTCACCATGTGCGTCGGCGGCGGCATGGGCGCCGCGGGCCTGTTCGAGATCTATCGCTGACCGTGTCCCCGCTTCATCCGATCCTCGGCCCCGCGACGCAGCTCGGCTTCGTCGTCCGGGATGTCGAAGCCGCGATGCGGCACTGGATCGAGGTGTTCGGCGTCGGTCCCTTCATCTGCATGGAAAGGGGCGTATCGCAGCCGCCGGCTGTCACCTGGATGCGCGGACGGCCGGTGACCGTCGAACTCAAGCTCGCCTTCGGCTTCATGGGCGACGTGCAGATCGAACTGATCCAGCAGACGAACGATGCGCCGTCGCCATATACGGAGTTTCTCGCCGCCGGGCGCGAGGGGCTGCAGCATTTCGGCTTCTGGGCGCCGGACCACGCGCGCGCGACGCAGGCCGTCGAAGCGGCGGGTTACGAGCGTGTGTACGAGATCCGCGTCGCCGGACAGGATCTGCCCATCATCTATTATCAGTCTCCGGCGCTCTACGGTCCCATGCTGGAGATCGTTCCGCCGAAATGGCGCCGGTCCCGCGAGGCCGTGAAAGCGGCGGTCGACGGCTGGAGCGGCGCGGGCGAGCCGGTGATCCGCATCGACACCTACGCGGATTTCATCGCCCGGGCCGGCGTGACGTTCGACTGACCTGTGTCGTCGCCGCGCCGGCGCGACGAGCGATTCGAGGCGCGTCAGGGCAGAAGCTGTTCGAGCGCGTCGAGTCGATCGCGCAGCGACCGGATCGCGTCGCCGGCGGCGCGCGCGTCAACGCTTGCCGCGCTGGGCTTCCGCAGCCCGTGCAGCGCCATATCGGCGATGATCTCGGCGATCTCGTGCGGCGTCTTCGGGCCGTTCGCCGAATACCAGCGCGAGGTCCAGTTCGCCATGCCGATGACGGCGAAGGCGGCGATCTTGGCGTCGACGTCGCGGAACTCGCCGTCGCGCACGCCGTCGCGAATGCAGCGCACGTAGAAATCGTAGATCTGGCGCCGGCTCTTGTTGTAGAGCGCGCCCATCTCTTTCGGAATCTGCGCCTCGAGCCGCAACGAGAATAGGAAGCGCGAGCCCGACGCCAGGCGCCGCACGATGCCGTCGATGATCGCGCGCTTCAGCCGTTCGGACGCCGTGAGACGCGGATCGTCGATCAATTCCTGAAGCTGATGCGACGGCGTCAGCGCTTCCGCCTCCACCAGGGCGGCGAGAATCTCCTCCTTGTTGCGGAAATAGTGATAGACGGCGGAGCGCCCGAGGCCGATTGCCTTCGCGATGTCGCCCATGCCGGTCTGCGCGTAGCCCTTGGAGTCGAACATTTCGGCCGCGACGTCGATCAACTCCTCGCGCACCAGCTCCTTGCGGGGATTGCTGGAGGGCTTGGGGCCGCCGTTTCGGCCGGGTCCGCTCGCGCGACGCGGCCGAAGACCGGCCGCGCGCGCCGGATCAGCGCTCTCGCCATCGTCGCTGCGCCGGCGGCGTCTTGCTCCCGTTTCGCTCATCGCCGCCTCCCGCCGCCGGCCTCTTATACGTCGCCTCGAGGCTTTTGATAGCCGGCCGCCGAAGGCTTCGCGCCCTCATAGGCGAGGCCGAGCCGCTGCTGGCGCGCCGCCAGCGTCTGGCGGAAAGCGGCCTCGATCGCCTCGTCCGTCCAGTCGCCGGTGAGCACAGGCTCCGCGATCATGGGATGGGTGATGAAAGACAGCTCATTGCCGGCGATGCGGAGAACCTGCCCCGTGACGCCGATCGAGCGATCCGAGAGGAGGAACGCCGCGGCCGGCGCGCTGACCTCCGCGTCGGGCAAGGTGGTGTAGACGACCTCGCGGCTCGCCGACTGTTCGGCGAGGTGGCGCATGTTGCTTTCGGCCATCGCGGTGTGGGCGAGCGGCGACAGCGCGTTGACGCGGACATTGGTGTCGCGCAGCTCCAGCGCCCAGCTGAAGGTGAGCGACGCGACAGCGGCTTTCGTGGCGCCATAGCCGCCGAGCGCGATGTCGCCGGCCTGCGACCCGGATGCGACATTGACGACGGAGGCTGGCGCGCCTTGCGCGAGCATCGCCTTGACGGCGTGGGTTCCGCAGGCGGCCGCGCCCACCAGATTGACGTCGAGCATCGCCCGCAGGTCGGCTTCGGTCATCTCGGTGACGCGGCCATGCCGAAGGATGCCGGCATTGTTGATCAGGCCGTCGATCCGCCCGAATGCGCCGACGCAGGCCTGAATCAACTCGGCCGCATAGGCCCAGGACGACACGTCGCCTGCGGACGCCCTGGCGTCGCCGCCCTGCGCGCGGATTTCGGCGGCGATCCTGTCCGCTGCGTCGGACGCGACGTCGTTGAGGACGAGCCTTGCGCCGCGCCGGGCGGCGTGCCGCGCATAGGCCGCGCCCAGCCCCGCGCCGGCGCCGGTGATCACGATGGCTTTGCCTTCAAGCAGCTTCATGCGTCGCCCGTTCCAGGTCTCGCATGATGCGGCGGGCGAGGACCGCGCTCATCCCCCGTTCGGACGAGATCGCTCCAGCTGTTTATCTTATCGCGTTTTCTTCACGCGAACCGGCATCCGCTTCGCTCGAAAACGCCCTAGCCGATCGTCTGGCCGCCATCGACAGTCAGCAGCGCGCCGGTGACGTAAAGCGCGTCGTTGCTCGCGAGAAACGCGATCGCCGCCGCGAGGTCGTCCGGCTCGCCGCCGTCGACGCGGCCGGCCAGGCGCGGCGGCCGCACGATCAGCGCGTCATTCTGTCCTGCGAGCGGCGCGAGGCCCGCGGTGATCGCGGTTTTCACCCGGCCCGGCGCCACGGCGTTGAAGCGCGCCCCCGTCGGCGCGAATTCGACGGCGAGCGATTTCATCAACGCGACGACGCCGGCTTTCGCGGCCGCATAGTGCGCGGCGTAAGCGACGCCGGTCTGTCCCGCCGTCGACGCCACGCTCACCATCGCGCCGCGGGCGGCGATCAGAGCCGGCAGCGCCGCCTGCGCGATGCGCGCGACGCTCGTCAGATTGACGGCGAGGATTGTCGCCCAATCCTGCGGAGACATGTCGGTGAAGTGCGTCCGGCGATAGACGCCGGCGTTGCACACCAGCGCGTCCAGCCCGCCGAGCCTGGCGACGGCGTCGCCCGTCATCGCGGCTGAAGCGTCGCCGTCGGCGGCGTCATAGACGCATGTCAGCGCGTCGCCGCAGGCGCTCGCCACCGCAGCGAGTCCCGCTTCGTCGCGATCGGCGAGCGCGAGGCGCGCGCCCTCCCGCGCCAGCCTGAGCGCCGTCGCCCGGCCGATGCCGCTGGCGGCGCCGGTGACCAGCGCTGTCTTGCCCTGAAATCGCATGGCGGCGTCGCTCCCTTTGCGGCTGACGTCAGGCAGACGCGCTCTTTCCGCGCGCAGCATCATTCGTTTGGACGATGGCGCGTCGCGCGCCGCGCGAGGATATGGCGGTGCACGCGCGCCGGCTGCGCCGCGCCTGAATTCTCAGCGACCGACATGATGCTTGAATTGTCCGCCGATCAGACAGCGCTGCGCGACCAGGCGCGGCGGTTGCTTGCCGAGCAGGCGGACTCGGCGCGCGTTCGCCGCGCCATGGAGGCCGACGGCCATGACGCGGCGCTGTGGCGCATGATCGCGCGCGATCTCGGCTGGT
>MKVY01000005.1:10309-13982 GCA_001899525.1 Rhizobiales bacterium 65-9 | reverse complement strand
CGCGCCGCTGATCGAACGGCTGGCGGAAGGCGCGGCGCGCGCGGAATGGCTCGGGCGCATCGCGGCCGGCGCGTCGGCCGCTGTCGCGCTGCCCTCGCCGGCGTCGTCAAATCCGTTCTCCGATATCGCCGTTCGCGCGCTGACAACGGATGCGGGTTATGCGCTGACCGGGCGCGTCGCGCCGGCGCTCGATCTCTCATTCGCCGAGATCATCCTTGTTCCGGCCCTGACCGAGGACGGCGCGGCGCTGTTCGCGCTGTCGACGGAGACGGGAATCGGCCGGCGTCCGCTTCCAGGCGTGGATCTGCTGCGGCCCGCGGGCGAACTCGTTCTCGACGTCGTCAGTGTGGCGCATTCCGCACGCATCGATCGCCACGGCCTTGGCGCCGACGACGTCGCGCCCGCGCTCGCGGCGGCGCGCATCGGGCTCGCGGCCGAGCAGGTCGGCGCGGCGCAAGGCTGCTTCGATCTCACGCTCGCCTACGTGAAGGAGCGCGTCCAGTTCGGCCGGACGATCGCTTCCTTCCAGGCGATCAAGCACCGCTGCGCGTCTCTTGTGGTGGACATCGCGGAAGCGCGCTCGCTCGTTTACGGCGCGGCCGCGGCGTTCGATTCAGGCGCGCCTGAGGCCGCATATGAGATCGCGGCCGCCGGCGCGCTCGCGTCGCGCGCGCTGTTCCGCGTCGCCGAGGAGTCGATCCAGCTTCACGGCGGCGTCGGCGCCACATGGGAGTATGATCCGCATCTCTATCTGCGCCGCGCGCAGGCGTCGTCTGTTTTGCTCGGCGCGCCCGACGACCGGCTGCGCGAGATCGCTGATGCGCTGCTCGGAGACGCGGCGTGAGCGCCGGGCTCGAGGCTCTGCGCGCGGAGGTCGCGGCCTGGATGGCCGCGCGCCTCACCGGCCGCTTCGCGCCGCTGGTCGATCGCGGTCATGCCGGCGACGGGGACGCGCTGCCGGAGCTGCGCAAGGAGTGGGAGCGGACGCTCGCGGAAGGCGGATGGAGTTGCGTGGGTTGGCCGAAGGAGCATGGCGGGCGCGGCTTCTCGATCGCCGAGCAGGTCGCGTTTCAGGAGGAATACGCTCGCGCCGGCGGCCCGGGCCGCCTCGGGCATATCGGCGAGGGGCTGGTCGGCCCGACGCTGATCGCCTTCGGAGACGACGCGCAGAAGACGCGCTTCCTGCCCGCCATCCGCGACGGCCTCGTCTTCTGGAGCCAGGGCTTCTCGGAGCCCGACGCGGGTTCTGACCTCGCCAACATCCGCACGCGCGCGCGTCGCGATCCCGCGACCGGCGACTGGCTGGTGTCCGGGCAGAAAGTCTGGACCTCGCTCGCGCATCTCTCGGACTGGATTTTCGTTCTGGCGCGATGCGACGAGCATTCCGCCGGTCCGAAAGGGCTGATCTTTCTTCTCATGCCGCTCGCGCAGCCAGGCGTCGAGATCAGGCCGATCCGCCAGATCGGCGGCGAGGCGGAATTCAACGCCGTTTTCTTCGACGATGCGCGCGCCGGCGCCGATTGCGTCGTCGGCGCGCCCGGCGACGGCTGGCGCGTCGCGATGGCGCTGCTCGGCTTCGAGCGCGGCGTTTCGACGCTCGGTCAGCAAATGGGATTTGCGCGCGAGCTCGACATGATCATCGCGCTTGCGCGCGAAAACGGCCCCGCGCGCGATCCCGCCATCCGCCTGCGCGTCGCCCGCGCCTGGGCCGGATTGCGCGCGATGCGCGCCATGGCGATGCGCATGCTCGCCGACGAGCCCGACGCCGACGCGCGGCTCGAAGCGCTCGGCTACAAATATCACTGGTCGAACTGGCATCGCGATCTTGGCAGGCTCGGCATGGACGTGGCGGGGCTGTCAGGCGCGATCGGCGGCGAGAATGATCCGCGCATCGAGAAGCTGCGCAAGCTTTTCTTCTTCACGCGCGCCGACACCATCTATGGCGGGACGAACGAAATCCAGCTCAACATCATCGCCGAGCGCGGCCTTGGCATGCCGAAAGAACCGCGCGGGAGCGCAGGCTGATGGGGTTTCGCGAGGCCGATCACGCCGAACTCGCCGCGCGGGACTGCCTCTGGCGCCTCGTCAACGCCTATTCGCGCGCTTGCGACCGGCGCGATTTCGCGCTGCTGCGCTCGCTCTATCATGACGACGCGCGCGAGGAGCATGGCGATATGTTCGCGGGCTCCGCCGACGACTATGTCGTCTGGGTCGAGAAGGCGCTCGCGAACTGGTCGGCCACGGCGCACTATGTCGCGAACGCCCTCTTCGAGGTGCGCGGCGCGCTGGCCGAGGGCGAAATCTACAAGCTGAACTATCACCGCGCGCTCGACGGGCGCGAGGAGATCATCACCGGCAGCCGCAGCCTCGATCGCTACGAACGCCGCGACGGCGAATGGCGTTTCTGCGGCCGTTGCGTGACTCTGGACTGGGCGCAGCGGCGGCCGGCGAGCGCCGAGGCCTATGAAAGCTTCGCCGCCGCGAGCCCGCACGGCGTCGCCGGACCATCGGATTTGTCCTATGCGAAGCTGGCTCTTTTCGGCCGGCTCTCGCCGAGAAACCCGCAAGACGGAGCATTGTCATGAGCAGGCAGTTCGAGGGCCGCGTCGCGGCCGTGACCGGCGGCGCCAACGGCATCGGCAAGGCGATCGCGCTCGCCTTCGCAGCGGAGGGCGCTGCGCTCGCCATCATGGATCGCGAGGAGGGGCCGCTTCAGGAAACGGCGGAAGAAGCCCGACGCTGCGGCGCAAACGTCCTCGCGCTCGCCGGCGACATGACGGACAAGCGCGTCGTCGCGGACAATTTCGCGCGCGTGAAGGCGGAGCTTGGGCCCGTCGACATGCTGACCAACAATATCGGCCAGACCGCGCGCGAGAATTATTCGGAATTCTATCTGGCGAAACCGGAGACGCTCGAATTCGTCATCGACGTGTCGCTGATGACGACGTTGATGTGCTCGCGCCAGGTGGTCAGCGACATGCGCGAAAGACGGCGCGGCAAGATCGTTTCGATCTCCTCGGATTCGGCCATGAACGGCGACATCGGAACGGTGGATTACGCGGCGGCGAAATCCGGCGTGCTCGGCTTCACCCGCGCCCTGGCGCGCGAGCTCGGCCCCTTCAAGGTGAACGTCAATGCGGTCTGTCCGGGCCCGACCAACACCCGCGCGATGCAACGCATTCCCAGGGACGCCTATGAACGCGCGAAGAACATGATCCCGCTCGGCGAACTGTCGGAGCCTGAGGACATCGCCAACGCCGTGATCTTTCTCTCCAGCGAGAAGGCGCGCTTCATCACGGGGCAGACGCTGATGGTGAATGGCGGCCGCGTGTTCTACTGACATGGTCCACTGACATGGACCGCTACTGCATTCGGACGATGCCGCCTCCGGCCCGCGCCGCCATGCGAGATGGCGCCGCCGGTCCGGCGATGAAGGATTGATGATGCCCGCCGCGTTGCAGACCGCCCTTACGCAAAAGCTCGGATGCCGCTATCCGGTGGTGCAGACGGCCATGGGCTGGGTCGCCGACGCGAAGCTCACCGCGGCGACCTGCAACGCGGGCGGCTTCGGCTTTCTCGCCGGCGCCACGATCGAGCCCGGCAAGGTCGACGCCGCGATCCTCGACGTGAAGGCGCGAACCGCGCAGCCGTTCGGCGTCAATTTTCACATGTT
>MKVY01000005.1:9772-10267 GCA_001899525.1 Rhizobiales bacterium 65-9 | reverse complement strand
GACGCCGGCGTCGTCTGCATGCCGACGGTCGGCGCGCTCAAGCATGCGGTGAAGGCGGTGGAGCTCGGCGCCGACATGGTGACCGTGCAGGGCGGCGAGGGCGGCGGTCACACCGGCGCGGTGCCGACCACGATTCTGCTGCCGCAGGTGCTCGACGCGGTGAAGGTTCCCGTTGTCGCGGCCGGCGGCTTTTCCGACGGTCGCGGTCTCGTCGCGGCCCTCGCCTGGGGCGCGGCGGGGATCGCGATGGGAACGCGCTTTCTGATGACAACGGAGTCGCCGGTCCCGCGCCAGGCGCTCGACCGCTATCTCGCGACGAAGGATCCCACGCAGATCAAGGTGACGACGGCGGTGGACGGTCTGCCGCAGCGCTTCATCGACAATGAGGAGCTGTCGCGGATCGAGCGGATGAGCATTCCCGCGCGCCTCGCCATGAGCGCCAAGCATGCGCGCCGCTACGGCGGCGAAGCGGGGCTCGGCCCGCTCGCGATGGCG
>MKVY01000005.1:0-9747 GCA_001899525.1 Rhizobiales bacterium 65-9 | reverse complement strand
GCGACGACGGCGGATTCCGCGCGACGGTGATGGCGGCGAACTTGCCGGCCCTCGTGCAGCGCGGCGTGGTCGCGGGCGATCCGGTCAACGGCCTTCTGCCCAGCGGACAGGTGGCGGCGGTGATCGGCAAGCTCGAGAGCTGCGAGGCGTTGATCGCGCGCATCATGCGCGAGGCGCAGGCGCGACTGGGCGCGCTTGCGTCGCTGTCGGCGGGCGCGACGGAGAGAGCGGAATGACGCGGCAATTCTGGACGGCGATCGAGAATGGCATCGCGGAGCTCGTCATCGAGAGCCCGCCGGTCAACGCGCTCGATTCGGCCGGATGGCGCGGCCTCAGCCAGGAGATCGACCGGCTCAACGCCGACGCCGGCGTGCGCGTCATCGTCATTCGCGCCGAAGGCCGCGGCTTCTGCGCCGGCGTCGACATCAAGGAGTTGCAGGCGCATCCCGATCGCATCGTCGAGGTGAACGCCGGGAACTATGAGACGTTTCGCGCGCTGCATCGCGGGCTGAAGCCGGCGATCGCCGCCGTGCATGGCTATGTGCTCGGCGGCGGCATCGGCATCTGCGGCGCGGTGGACATCATTATAGCTTCAGAGGACGCGCGTTTCGGCGTGCCGGAGGTCGATCGCGGCGCGCTGGGCGCCGGGGCGCATCTGCAACGCATGTTTCCGCTGCAGAAGGTGCGGCAGATGTATTTCACCGGCGAGATGATCGACGCGGCCGAAGCCTATCGCCTCGGCGCCGTCGAGAAGGTCATCCCGCGCGACCGGCTCCGCGCGACGGCTCTCGAACTGGCCGGAAAGATCGCGGCGAAAAGCCCGACCATCATCGCGCTCGCCAAGGAGGCGCTCAACGGCGTCGAGGACGGCGATCTGGAGCGCCATTATCGCTGGGAGCAGGGTTTCACCGCGCAGGCCTATCTCACGAAGGAGTCGCAGGAGGCGCGCGACGCCTTCGTCGACAAGCGCGAAGCGAATTTCGCCGACAAGAAATAGGATCACGCAATGCCTGTCGCCGTTCCCCCCTATGTCGAAGGCCACGGCCTGCTGAAGGGCAAGAGCGTCCTGATCACCGCCGCGGCGGGCGTCGGCATCGGCTTCGCCGCGGCCAAGAAATCCATCGAGGAGGGATGCCGCGCGATTCTCATCTCCGACATTCATGAGCGTCGCCTGGGAGAGGCGGCGGAGAAGCTGAAAGCGCTGTCGCCGTCGACGCAGGTGTTTCACCAGATCTGCGACGTGACGCGCGAGGAGCAGGTGCAGGCGCTGGTCGCGACGGCGGAGGATCGCCTCGGCGGCGTCGACGTGCTGATCAACAACGCCGGCCTCGGCGGCATGAAGAACGTCGTCGACATGACCGACGACGAATGGTCGCGCGTTCTCGACATCACGCTGACCAGCGTGATGCGCATGACCCGCGCGGCGCTGAAGGTGATGATTCCGCGCGGGCGCGGCGCCGTCGTCAACAACGCTTCGGTGCTCGGCTGGCGCGCGCAGAAGGGCCAGTCGCACTATGCGGCGGCGAAGGCCGGCGTGATGGCTTTCACGCGATGCAGCGCGGTCGAGGCCGCCGAGCACGGCATCCGCATCAACGCCGTGTCGCCGTCGATCGCGATGCATGACTTCCTGAAGAAGGCGTCGCCGCAGGACGCTCTTGATCAACTCGCGAGCCTCGAAGCCTTCGGCCGCGCGGCCGAGGTGTGGGAGGTGGCGAATGTGATGATGTTCCTTGCATCCGATTATGCCGGCTACATGGTTGGCGAAGTGGTCTCCGTGTCGAGCCAGCGCGCATGACGGCGCCGTTCGTCTTCTCATCGCCGGCGGAAGCCGTGGCCGGCGTCGGAACGAAGCTCGGGCCGAGCGGCTGGCTGACGGTGACGCAGGATCGCGTCGACCTGTTCGCCGAGGCGACGGGCGATCATCAATGGATTCATGTCGACCCCGAACGCGCGCGCGGCGGCCCTTTCGGCGGGACGATCGCGCACGGCTATCTCACCTTCTCGCTCGTCAACCTGTTCATGCCTGAGCTGTTCGTCGCCGAGGGCATGACGATGGGCGTGAATTACGGCGCCGACCGGCTGCGTTTTCCCGCCCCGGTGAAGACCGGCTCGCGCGTGCGCGCGACGGGCGAGCTCGCGAAGGCCGAAAGCATCGGCGAGAACGCCATTCAGACCACCTGCCGGATCACGATCGAGATCGAGGGCGGCGACAAGCCCGCCTGCGTGGCCGACGTGATCGGGCGCTACTATTTCTGAGCGGCCATGACGTCGGACGCGCGTCTCGCCGACATCCGGGACCGTCTCGACCGTCTCGAATCGCGCGACGAGATTCGCCAGCTCATCTCGAAATATTCGCTGGCGCTCGACATGCGCGACATGGACGCGCTTGCGAACCTGTTCGTCAGCGACGTGAAGGTTGGTTCGCGCGGCGAAGGTCGCCGCGCGCTGCGCGACTGGCTTGACGACACGATGCGCAAGCAGTTCGACGGCACGTCGCATCATGTCGGCACGACGATCATTGAATTCATCGACGCCGACAACGCGGTCGGGGTGGTTTATTCAAAAAACGAGCATGAGACCGGGCCGGAATGGGTCATCATGCAGATGATGTATTACGACGCCTATGCGCGTCGCGACGGCCGCTGGCTTTTTCGGCGCCGGCAGCCGCTCTACTGGTATGCGACCGATCTGAACAAGCCGCCGATCGGCCAGAGAAAGATGCGCTGGCCCGGCCGCGAGCCCTATGAAGGCGCGTTCCACGCGCTTTTCCCGTCATGGAAAGAATTCTGGTCGCGCTCGGCCGCATCAGAAGCGCCGATCGCTCAGCCGGCGCCGCTTGAGGGTTTCATCGAGGGCATGCGTCGCGGCGCCGAGGTCGGCGCGAACCGCGTCCGCTGATCTGATCGTCAGGCGAGCTGGCGCGGGCGCTCACCGAGCACGGCGGCGCTGTTGAGCAGCATGCGCACCAGCTCTGTCTGGCGCGTGATGCCGCTCTTCGAGAAGATCGACCGCAGATGCGCGCGCGCGGTGTTGCGCGAAATATCGAGCGAGGTCGCGGCGTCCTCGAGCGAAAGACCGGCGGTAAGGCGGCGCGCCACGGCGGCTTCCGCCGGCGTCAGATCGAAAAGCTGACGCACGAGATTGCTTTCGACATCGGCGTTCGCTTCCGGATCGCGGATATAGATCGCGATGGTCGGCGTCGCGCCCTGGCGACCGGACTTCACGTCAGGCGTGGGCTGCACGATGACGCCGAGCGTGCGGTTGCCGGAAAGCTTGGTCAAAGCGAGCCCGCGCGCCGCCGGAGCCGACCCGCCGGCTGCGGCCTGCGTCGCCGCCTTGATCGCCGCCTGCAGTTCACGGTCCTCGTGCGCGTTCGTGGCGCGCAGCCGTCCCGCCTGAATCTGCAGGCCGTCGCGCGCCGCCAGCGTTTCCTCGGCTTTTGGCGAGCAGTTCATGATGTGGCCGGAGAGGTCGAGAACGACCACGCCGACAGACAGTTTGTCCATCACCGAGGAATAGAGCGCGCGCTCGATCTCGTTGGCGCAGATGCGCTGCGACCGCGCGATTCCGCGGCGGAGATGCTCGGCGACGATGTCGAGCAGCGCGGTTTCCTCCGCGTCGAAATCCGGATCGGAAAGAGTGCGGAAGACGGTGAGCGTGCAACGGCATTCATCGCCCGACACGGTGGCGGAGGCGTGACGCCGCGTTTCGAGAAATCCGGCGAGCCGGCCCGCGCAGTCCTGCGCCGCTCCGCCATCGGCTGTCGCGATGACGATCTGCTCCTGGCCGTTTCCCGCGCGGCCGCAGATGCGGACGGCGGCTTCGCTCGCCCGCAGATGCGCACGGATCATCTCGATCGCGCGCGCAAGGCACGCTTCCGATTCGATCGCATCGGGCAGGCGACTGAGAAAGAGGCCGAATTCTACGAGCGAACGCGAATGGAACGTCATCGCATAACCTCCCTGCTTTTCGCAGCGGCCGCTGGCGGAGGCGTCCGCGCGCGAGCCGTTCCAGCGGCTCTTATTGACGAGACTGTCACTAATTCGACACCTCGTCAAATCATTCTGACGCTCCGTCGAAAATTCGTCAGAAGTGTCAACAGGGCCGGTTGCTATCGGCCGCGGGTCTGCTTCCGGCGACGGTCTGAAATGAAAAAGCCGGGCTTCCGGCCCGGCTTTTCAACGTTTTGCGAGGAGGTACAGGGTTCAGCTTCCACAGTCCGCCCGCTCGACGAGCCCGTCCTCTCGCACCTTGTAGGGGTTCTTCACCACCTTGATGGCGGCAGGGGCGGGAAGGAAATGGTTCGTGGCGCTCGCCGCGATCGGGCCGATGATCGGCTCGACCTTGCTGGCGTTGGTTTCGAGCCATTTCGCGACGGCGGCGCCGTCGGCCGTCCCGGCGCCGTTGATCGCGGCGGCGAGAATGATGGGCTGGATGTAATAAGGCGTCAGCGCGGCGGCGCCGCCGAGCTTGTCGATGTCAGGCACCTTGGCGCGGGCCGTCGCGACGAATTTCGCGAAGGGCGATGCGCCGAGGGCGTCGGACGGGCAGTAGGTCATGCCGACGAACTGGGTCGAATAGACATCCTTGAACGCCTCGGCGCCGATCACAGCGACATTGCCGACGGCGTAGTTGGTCATCGTCTGGTTGCCGAGGACCGGAACGTTCCAGCCGATGTCCAGGCGGTTCTCCAGCATCTTGCGCGCGTCGTCGCCGAGCGAGCTGATGAAGAGGATCGCGTCGGCGCCGGCGCTGCGCATCGAGAAGAGCTGCGGCGTCATGTCTTCGGCGCGGAACGCGAACTCCTGGATCGCGACCGGCTTCATGTTCTTGCTTTCGAGATATTTGATCAGATCGACGACGCCCGCCTTCGACATGCCGCCATTGTCGGACAGGATCGCGATCTTCTTCGCGCCGAGCTTGCCAATGGCGAAGTCGATGTTCGGGATCATCTGGTTCGCGGCGGTGACCGACGTCGAGAAATGCGTCGGGCCGACTTCGGGCGTCAGCGTGGAGGCCGCGGCGGTGGAGATCTGGCCGACCTTGGCGTCTTTCGTGACGGCGACGATCGGGATGGTTTCCTGGCTCGTCGCCGGGCCGACGAGCGCCTGAATCTTCTCGCTCTCGATCAGCCGGCGGGTTTCGCTGACGCCATGCGTCGGGTCGGTCATGGTGTCGCCGAGCGTGAAGCGCACCGGCTTGCCGAGCACGCCGCCATTCGCATTGATCGCCTCGACGGCCAGCTTCCACGCCTCGGACGCGGACCGGCCGATGGAGGCGCCGCCGCCGGTCATGGACATGACGCCGCCCATGCGGAACGCGTCCTGAGCGAGCGCCGACGCGCCTGACAGCGCCAGCGCCGCGACCGAGGCCAGGCCGACGATCGCGCGCCGCGAACGAGCCTCTGTCGTCTGCATTCTCACTATGCGCCTCATTGGCGTCTCCCCTGCAATCATTGCTGAAAAGGAAGGCGCGCGGCGGCGCGCGGTCATCGTCCGTGTGGACTATCAGGCGCGACATCGTCTCTTCAGACGGTGGCCGCGCTCCTGTTTCGCTTTACCTGTCGGCGATGGCCCGCGTCTTCATGTGCAGCTCCCACACCATCAGCGGCGTCATGCCTGGCGGGCCGGAGGTTTCGCGCCATGCGCTTGAGGCGCGGCTCGCCGCCTGCGCCGCCGCCGGCTACGAGGGGTTCTGGCTGCATTGGCGCGACTATCGCGAGCAACTGGCGAACGGGGTCAGCGCCGGCCTGCTGCGCGCGCTGTTCGATCGTCACGGCATGGCGCATCGCGGCGTCGAGTTTCTGACCGACTGGTTCGTGGACGGAGATGGGGCGGCGCGCGAGGCCGAGGCGCTCGCGTTCGACGCCGCGACGGCGATCGGCGCCGGGGTGGTGAATGTCGGCGCCGACTTTCTCGGGCGCGGCTTCTCGCGGCGCCACATGATCGAGCGCTTCGCGGGGCTTTGCGCGCGCGCCGCCGATCGCGGATTGTCGATCGCGCTGGAGTTCGCGCCCTGGAGCGATGCGCCCGATGTCGCCGCGGCGCTCGATTTCATGGCGCCCGCCAACGCCGGGCTGGCGATCGACGCCTGGCATGTCTTTCGCGGCGAGACGAGCCTCGCGCAGATCCGGTCGCTGCCGCCGGAAAAAATCCTGTGCGCGCAGATCAATGACGCGACGGAGCATGCCGTGGGGCCGTTGGCCGAGGATACGCGGCGGCGACTGTTTTGCGGCGAGGGCGCGTTCGACCTCACAGGTTTCGCCGCGGCGCTCGACGCCGCCGGCGCGGCGGCTCCCTTCAGCGTCGAAATCATCTCGCCGGCGGTCGCCGCCATGCCGCTCGAAGAAGCCGCGCGCCGAAGCTATGCGACCGCCCGGGCGGCTTTCACGATATGAGATTAGTCCGTTCGGCCGATGCTCCGAATCGTGGCGCGAGCGATCTTTTGAGCACCGTCGGGCGGCGCGCAATGTCCTCCCGAAGCGCGGAGCATCCGCGACAGGGAGGGCGAACCGGGTCATGCTGAGCGAGATCGCCATCATCGTGGTGCGCGGAATCGCGATCGGGTCGATCTTCTCCATCATCGCGATGAGCTTCAACATCGTGCATGGCGCGACAGGCATCCTGAACTTCGCGCAAGGCAATATGTTCGTCCTGGGCGGCTTCGCCGCATTCTTTCTCGCTAACGGCGCGGGCGTTCCCCTGTGGCTCGTCATGCTGGCGGTCAGCGCCATGCTCGTCGCCGCCTGCGTCACATTCCAGGGCTGGATCACGTTGCTGCCCTTGCGCTCGTCGGTCGAGCAGGATTCCTGGCTGATCTCGACGGTGGCGGCGTCGACGATCATCGGCGCCGTGCTGCTCATCACGCAGGGCCCCTACGCCTATAATGTTCAGGGCATAGCGCCGTCTTTCCGCATCCTCGGCGTGCGCACGCCCGGCGCCTACGCGCTCGCGTTCGGCTGCATGCTGTTCTGGTTCGTGGCGCTGCGGCTGTTCCTCACCCGGACCTTTTCCGGCCTCGCGATCAGCGCGCTGTCGCAGGATTTCGACGCCGCCCGCGCGGCGGGCCTGCCGGTGCGGCGTCTTCAGCTCGTCGCGTTCGCGATCTCCGGCCTGATCGTCGGCTCCGCCGGCTACATGGTCGCGCCGGTGATCTCGGTCACGTCTGACGCCGGCTTGCGCTACGTGCTCAACGGCTTCGTCGCCGCCGTCGTCGGCGGCATCGGCTCGAATCTGGGCACGCTGATCGGCGGTCCGCTCGTCGGCGTGGTGACGATGCTGACGGCCTATCGCATCGGCGGCGCCTATCAGGATCTGGCGTCGCTGCTCGTTCTGGTCGCCATTCTCATGCTGCGGCCGCAAGGCCTGTTCGGCCGCTCGTCGGCGCGCCGCGTATGAGCGCGACGGCCGGACAGACGATGGCGTTGCCGCCCGCCGCGGGCAAGCGGCGTTTTTCCTCCGATCTGCCGCAGGTCTGGATCGGAATGGCGCTGATCGCGCTGACGGGATTCGGGCCGTCGCTGGTCGGAAACTCGTACTGGGTGCACACCTTCCAGCTCGTCAACATCTACATCGCCGCTTCCGTCTTCCAGAATTTCCTGTTCGTGGACGCAGGTCAGAAATCCTTCGGGCAGGGCGTTCTTCTCGGCCTCGGCGCCTATGTGACGGCGATTTTCTTCGGCCTTCACAATTATCCGTTCCTGGCCGCGGCGGCGATCGGCA
This sequence comes from Rhizobiales bacterium 65-9, assembly GCA_001899525.1. GTDB lineage: Bacteria > Pseudomonadota > Alphaproteobacteria > Rhizobiales > Beijerinckiaceae > Terrirubrum. The sequence continues at coordinate 2,026 of MKVY01000005.1, read as the reverse complement.
TCGCCGCGGCCGCCGCCGGCGGCCTGCTGTTCGCCCTGCCGGCGCTGCGCGTCCAGTATTTCCATCTCGGCTTCGTGACGCTGTCGGCAGCGATCGTGTTTCCGCAATTGTTGATGTCGCTCGATCGCTGGACGAACGGCATCAACGGCATCGCCGTCTCGATGCCCGATCTGCAGAAGGAGATGGTCTTCGGCCTGTCGCCGCTGACGCTGATCGTCGCGCTGTATCCGATGGCCGCGCTCTGGATTCATTATTTCATTCGCCGGTCGCGGCTGGGCCGGCGCATGCGGATCGCCGCGATCAGCCCGGAAGCGGCGCGGACGCTCGGGATCAAGCCGGGCGTGATGCGCTTCATCGCCTTCATCATCGCCGCCATCGGCACCGGCGTCTGCGGCGTCCTCTATCTGCCCACGGTGGCGTTCGTCAGTCCGCAGGGCTTCAATGTCGAGCTTTCGTTCGTCTTCTTCTTTGCGGTGGTCGTCGGCGGCCGCGGCCAGATGCTCGGCCCGATCGTCGGCATGTGGATCGTGTTCATCCTGCCGAACATCGCGCTCGCACAGCTCGTCGAATACCGCCTGCTGATCTATGGCGTGCTGACCCTCGTCACGGTGATGCTGTTTCCGGACGGCGTCGTCGGCACGATCGAGCGCTGGCGCCTGCGCCGCAGCGTCGCAGGCCGCGGCGAGCAGGCCTTCCGGGTGGACGCCTTCCTCGACACGCTCGGCGCCGGCCATGACGCGACGCCCGGCGAGGACGTCGCCGTCGAGGTGCGCGGCGGCCTCAAGAAATTCGGCGAAGTCGTCGCCGTCGATCGCGCCGATCTCACGGTGCGCCGCGGCGAAATCCACGGCCTGATCGGCGCCAACGGCTCAGGCAAGACCAGTCTTCTCAACGTCCTCTCCGGCCTGTCGCGGCTGAACGCCGGCTCCTTCGTCATCGACGGCCGCGAGGCGACGCGCATGGCCGCCGACCGCATCGCCGATCTCGGCGTCGGCCGCACCTTTCAGACGCCGCGCATCTTCTCGCAGCTCTCGCTCTGGGACAATCTGAGGATCGGCATCGACGCGCGCGTCGGCGCCGGCGATCCCGGCGTGGCGCGGCTCGCGGCGGCGCTGGAGAGGGAGTTCTCGGAAGACAGCGCCGACTTGCTGTCCCACGGGCAGCGGCGCCTGGTCGAGGTCATGCGCACCGTTCTCAAGGAGGCGAGCATCGTCTTCTTCGACGAGCCGGCCGCCGGCCTGTCGCAGAGCGAGCGGGCGAATTTCGCGAAGCTGGTGACGTTTCTCTCTCGCCGCATGGGCAAGACGATCGTGATCGTGGAGCATGATCTCGATCTTGTCTGGGGCGTTGCGGACGCCATCACGGTGATGGACGCCGGCCGCGTCGTCGCGACGGGCGCGCCGGCGGAGGTCGCCCGCGATCCCGCCGTCCAGCACATGTTCGTGGGAGGGCGGCGTGCTTGAGGTCAAGGGCCTCTATGCAGGCTACGGCATCGTGCCGGTGATCGAGGACGTGTCGTTCTCGGTGCGCGCGGGCGAAATTCTTCTCATCGGCGGCGAGAACGGCGCCGGCAAGTCGACGCTGATGCGCGCCATCGCGGGCTTCAACCGGCCGGATCGCGGCGAGGTGCTGCTGGACGGGCGGCCCCTGCAGGGCATGGCGCCGGAGGCGATCGCCCAGGCCGGGCTGCGCCTCGTTCTCGACGGGCATCGCGTCTTTCCGGAGCTGTCCGTCTTCGACAATCTGCGCATGGGCGCCGCCGCGCGCCGCAGCGACCGCGCCGGCTTCGCCGCCGCGATCGAGGAAATCTACACGGTGTTCCCGATCCTCAAGGAGAAGCATCGCAAATATGCGCGCGACCTCTCCGGCGGCCAGCAGCAGATTCTCGCGCTGGGACAGGCTTTCGTCGCGCAGCCGGCGGCGCTGCTCTGCGACGAGCCTTCGATGGGCCTCGCCCAAGCGCTGTTGCCGCCGATCCTCGGCTTCCTGCGCAAATGGGCGGAAAGCGGAACGCGGATCATCATCG
>MKVY01000004.1:10173-28602 GCA_001899525.1 Rhizobiales bacterium 65-9 | reverse complement strand
CTGGCGAGCGGCTCGTGCACGGCGGCGAGTTTCTCCATCACAGCCGCGTCCTGCTCGCCGGACCAGGCGCAGACCACATCTTCGGAATGATAGCAGAGAATGGCGTAGAGCATGGGGCCTCTCGTTGGAAGACGATCGGCTCTAGCTCTATCCGACAAACGGGGGCGAAAAAATCCGGGGGCCGTCGGCCGCCCGCGCCTGAACTATGAAGCCGCCCCGAACTCTGTCTCGATCTGGGCCTTGATCAGCCAGATTTCCGCCTCGTGACTGGCCTTCAGCCTGAGCCACCGCTCCTCGTCCATCGTCGCCGGCCGCCAGGCGATCAGCGTGGCGAGGCAGGCCGGATCGGAATAGGCGAGGGGGCCGCCGGCCATCACCCGCGCCGAGATGCGGTGGGTGAGACTGTCGGGCGCGCCGACCAGATAATCGATCGACATCCGATCGGGATCGCTGTCGATGCGATACCAGCCGCGACCGCGGTCAAACAGCGAAAGACCGGTGTGCAGTCCGCTCCCGTCCACAGGCTGCGTGTCGAAGCAGCCAAGCGACCAGCGGCCGAGCTTCGCCGGATCCGCGAGATAGGCGAATGCGAAGCCGGCCGGCGCAAGCACGCGACAGGTCGCGATGTGGGACAGGTCGTTCATGGCCGCTCCTGATTTCTCCTTGGGCCACGCTCCGCGGCGGCGGTGCTCCATCTTTCAGCGCGGACGCCGAAAGGGCCCCCAATTGTTTTAAGCTTAAACCTTTCCAGGGGCGAAGTCTTATGATCAAATGAACACATGACGGGGAGTCTTCTCGAGGTTGCAAACGTCGCGCGACGGTTCGGAGAACTCCGCGCCGTCGACGGCGTGTCGTTGTCGGTTCCGCCGGGAAAAATCGTCGGGCTGATCGGGCCCAACGGCGCCGGCAAGAGCACATTGTTCAATCTCATCGCCGGCTCGCTGAAGCCGGATCAGGGCGAGATCCGCTTCGAGGGAAAGCGCATCGACGGGCAAAGCCCGGACAGGATTTTTCGCGCCGGCCTGGCGCGCACCTTTCAGATTCCGCGTCCCTTCCCGCAAATGACCGTGCTCGAGAATGTGATGCTCGCGCCCATTGATCAGAGGGGCGAGCGCTTCTGGAACAACTGGATCAGGCCCGGCTCCGTGCAGGCGCAGGAACGCCGCGCGCGCGAGCGCGCGATGGAGGTTCTGGGCTTCACCGGCCTCGCGGCGAAAAGCGCCGACCTCGCCGGCCAGTTGTCCGGCGGCCAGCAGAAGCTGCTCGAACTCGCGCGCATCCTGATGATCGAGCCGCGTCTCATCCTGCTCGACGAACCCGCGGCCGGCGTCAATCCGGCCCTGCTCGACACGCTGATCGAAAAGATCATCGCGCTCAACCAGCGCGGCATGACCTTCCTCATCATCGAGCACAATATGGACATGGTGATGAATCTCTGCCGGCCGATCGTCGTTCTGGCGCAGGGAAAAGTGATCTTCGAGGGCGAGGCCGACGGCGTCCGCGCCGATCCGCGCGTGCTCGACGCCTATCTCGGGGACGTGGCCGCTTGACCGCCCCTCTTCTGATCGCGCGCAACGTCGTGGCCGGTTACGTCGCCGGCCTGCCGATCGTGCATGACGTCTCGTGCGAGGTCTCGCCGGGCGAGATCGTGACGATCATCGGCCCCAACGGCGCGGGCAAATCGACCTTCCTGAAAGCGATCGCGGGACTGGTCCGCTTCGAGGGCGGCAGCGTGACGCATGACGGTCGCGACGTCTCAGGCCTGCCGGCGCACGAAATGGTGCGCGTCGGCGTCGGCTTCGTGCCGCAGACCGGCAACATCTTCACCAATCTGTCCATCCACGAGAATCTGGTGCTCGGCGGACACACGCTCGCCGCGCAGGAGCTGAAACGCCGGCTCGCTCGCGCCTATGACGTGAGTCCGTTTCTGGCGGGACGGAAGACCTCGCTCGGCCGCGTCCTCTCCGGCGGCCAGCGGCAGATGCTCGCGGTGGCGCGCGCGCTCATGACCGATCCAAAGCTCATCATGCTTGATGAGCCCACCGCCGGGCTAGCGCCGAAAGTGGTCGACGAGGTGTTCGCCGATCTGCGCAGGCTCGCGCAGTCCGGCGTCGCTGTTTTAATGGTGGAGCAGAACGCCAAGGCGGCGCTGCGCATTTCCGACCGGGGCTACGTGCTGGCCGAGGGCCGCAACCGGATGCAGGGAAAAGCGGCCGATCTGCTGACCGATTCGGCGGTCGGAGAGGCGTTTCTCGGCGGCAGGAAGCACGCGTCATGATCGGTCAGGCCATCGCCGACGGCTTTCTCACGGGCGCGATCATCGCGCTCGGCGCCATCGGCGTCTCTCTCAGTCTGCAAATCCTTCGCTTCGCGAATTTCTCCCATTCCGAGCTTCTGACTTGGGGGGCCTATATCGCGGTCACCTTCGTCTCCTTCGCCACGGCCGGCGTCTCCGTCGGCCCGCTGTCGTTCGGCTGGCAGCTTCTCGCCGCGACCGCTTTCGCGGCGGCGGGCACGGCGCTCCTCGCCATACTGGTCGACTGGCTGGTGTTCGGCCCGTTGCGGAATCGCGGCGCCAACCATCTCACGCTGGTGTTCGCGAGCTTCGGCGCGGCGCTCATCCTTCGCAATCTCGTGTTGCTGATCTGGGGGCCGGAGGCGCGCTACTACACGAATGAGCTACAGATCGCCGTCGAAGTGTTTCCGGACGTCCGCATGCTGCCGGACCAGATCTTCGTGCTGGCGCTCGCCTTCGCCATCGTGCTCGCGTTGCATCTGTTCCTGCGCTTCAGCCGACTTGGCATGGCGATGCGCGCGATGGCGGAAAGCCCGGCGCTCGCGCGCATATGCGGCGTCGAGATCGGCAAGGTCATTCGCTGGACCTGGATTCTCAGCGGCGCGCTGGCCGCCATGGCCGGCGTGTTCTCCGGCCTCACGGTGCAATTGCGGCCTGAGATGGGATTCAACCTGCTGCTGCCGCTGTTCACCGCCGCCATCCTCGGCGGCGGCGGCAGCCTGATCGGCGCCGTCATCGGCGGCCTCGCCGTCGGGCTCGCCGAGAATCTCTCGGTGTTGGTCATTCCCGCCGGCTACAAGGCGGCGGTTCCTTTTCTTCTTCTGCTGGCGGTGCTGTTCCTGCGGCCGCAGGGATTGTTCGGCGCCGCGGAGCGATCGTGAACGCGCAATGATCGGGCTGCTTTCCTACCTCGTCTTTTTTGCGATCATCGTCCTGATCCTCGGCGTCGCGACGCTGGGCCTCAATCTGCAATGGGGAACGACCGGACTGTTCAACGCCGGGGTCGTGGGGTTCTACGCCATCGGCGGATACGCCTTCGCCATTCTCTGCGCGCCGCCCCGCCCCGAGCTCATGGCGAATTTCGGCCTGCCATGGATCGTCGGAATCATCGGCGCGATGGCCGCGTCGGCGCTCGCGGCGCTGATCATCGGACTTCTCACGATCCGTCTGCGCGGCGACTATCTCGCCATCACGACTTTCGGCGTCGCCGTGTCGATCCAGCTCGTCACGCTCAACTGGGAAGCGCTCACCGGCGGCAGCCTCGGCCTGACGACCATTCCGCGCCCGGCGGCGGGCCTGTTCGACTCGTCGCTTTCGGCGAATATTTTCTATCTCGCGCTGACGCTCGGCGCGACGGCGCTGGTGTATTGGGGACTGGAGAGCATCATCCGCTCGCCGTGGGGCCGCGTGCTGAAAGCCATCCGCGAGGACGAGACGGCGGCGATCGCGCTCGGCAAGGACGCGCGTCTGTTCCGGCTGCAATCCTTCGTGCTCGGCTCGACGATCATCGGCTTCGCGGGCGCGCTCTATGTCAGCTTCATCGGCTTCGTCAGCCCATTCGATTTCGCGCCGATCCTCACCTTCCAAATCTGGACGATGCTGATCGTCGGCGGCAGCGGCAACAACAAGGGCGCGCTGCTTGGCGCCTTCATCGTCTGGGGCCTGTGGAGCGCGAGCGGCACATTCATCTCGATGGCGCTGCCCGCCGCCTATCAGACGCAGGGCGGCGCCGTGCAGTCCATCCTCATCGGATTGGTTCTCGTCTGCACGCTGCTGTTCAGGCCGCGCGGCCTCATCGGCGAGCAGCCGACGGTGTCGCGCCATCTCGCATCGTGATCTCTGCAGAGAGGGGAGTAACATGAAATATCTGATCGGACTGGGCCTCGGCGCCGTTCTCGGCGCGCTGGCTTCGCAGACGCCCGCAATGGCGCAGAGCGGCCCGGCATGCCCGGTGAAGCTTGGCGGCATCCTGCCGCTCACCGGATCCATGGGCCCCGTCGGCAAGCGCATCTCCGACAGCGCGCAACTGGCCGTGGAGCACGTCAACGCCGGTGGCGGCGTCAAGGGCTGCCCGGTGCAGTTCATCCTGCGCGACGACCAGGGACAATCGACTGTCGGCGTGGACGCCGCGAAATTTCTCGTCGACGTCGAGCGCGTGTCCGCGATCACCGGCACCGTATCGAGCGGCGTGACGCTGCCGATCCTCGTCTCGGTCGCCGCGCCCTCGAAAATCCCGCTCGTCAGTTGCTGCTCGACGGCGGCGACGTTCACCACCCTCGCGCAGGAAGGCAAGACCGGCGGCTTCTTCTTCCGCACCCTGCCGACGGTGAAGACGCAGGCCTACGCCTCCGCCGCCATCGCCGCCGAGCGCGGCTTCAAGCGCATCTCCGTCATCTACATCAACACCGATTTCGGCACCGGCATGGTGAAGGACTTCATCAAGGCGGTGGAGAAGCTCGGGCCCAAGGTCGTCAAGACTGTGGCGTACAACGAGAACCAGCCCTCCTACCGCGCCGAGGTGAATGTCGCGCTCGCCGAAAAGCCCGACGCCGTCTTCTTCGTCGCGTTCCCGCAGGACGGCGCGACCATGACGCGCGAATGGGTCTCGCTTGGCGGCACGCAGAACATGATCCTCAACAATTCGCTGCGCAGCCCGGAATATGTGAAGTCCGTCGGGCCGAAATTCCTGCAGAACGCCTACGGCATGGACAATGCTTCGGTGTCGGGCCCCACGGTGGAGGCGTTCAAGACGCTGTTCCAGGCCAAATACAATCAGAGCCCGGACGGCCCTGGCATCTACAATCAGTATGACGCGGTGATCGCGCTCGGCCTCGCGATGAATATCGCGCCCAATCTGACGGGCGATTCGATCCGCGATTCGATCCGCAAGATTCAGACCGCTGGCGGAACCGTCGTCGGCACCGGACCGGATGAATTCAAGAAGGCGCTCGCCCTCATCAAGGAAGGCAAGCCGATCAAGTATGTCGGCGCCACCGGCCCGCTCGAATTCGACGCCAATGGCGACGTCAGCGGCGCGGCGCTGATCTGGACCGTGAAGGGCGACAATCTGGCCGTCGATCGCACCCTCACGGTCGAGGACATGAACGCGCTGATGAAAAAGATCGACGGCTGATCGCGCCGGCGGCGGAGTATTGTTTCGATGTCGATGACAACCTCCGCCGCCTCGCCCGACGCCGCGCAGAAGGCGCTCGACGCGCAATTCACCCTCGATACGATCACGGACCTGCCCGCGATCGTTGCGCGCCGCGCCGAGGCGACGCGCTCCGCCGCAGGGCGGTTTCGCATCGTGCGCAACATCGCCTATGGCGACGGGGAGGGGCGCACGCTCGACCTCTATCCCGCCGCGAAAGAGAACGCTCCCGCGCAGATCTTCATCCATGGCGGCTTCTGGAGCTCCATGCAGGCGGCGGACTTCGGCTTCCTCGCTGACGGCTTCGTTCCGTTCGGCGCGTCTCTCATCGTCATCGACTATCCGCTCATTCCATCGGTGCGAATGAGCGACATCGTCGACGCCTGCCGGCAGGCGATCGCGTGGACATTCCGCAATGGCGCCGCGCACGGAATCGATCCGGCGCGCATTTTCGTGTCGGGAAACTCCGCCGGCGGTCATCTCGTCGCGGAAATGCTGGATCGACGATGGATGAAAGCGGCGGGATTGCCGGTCGATGTGGTGAAAGGAGGCTGCGCGATCAGCGGCCTTTTTGATCTCGCATCGGTCGCCGCGTCGTTCCGCAACGCGCTGCTGCAATTCACGCCTGAGGATGTCGAGCGATTCAGTCCGCTGCGACGCCAGATCGACGTCGGCGCGCCGCTGATCGTCACGGTCGGCGGCCGCGAGACCGAGGAGTTTTTACGGCAATCGGAGACCTACGCGAAAGCCTGCGGAAAGGCGGGCGTTCCGGTCGAGCACCTCGTTGTCGATGAAACGGACCACATCACCGTCGTCCTTGACGCTTTCGCCGCGCCCGATCATCCGCTCAACAGGGCCGCGCGGCGCCAGATGGGCCTATAGGCGCGGCTACGCTCCCTCCGCGCGCCGGTCGGACCAGCGCGCCTGCGCCACGGCGAACGAGGGCGCGGCGGCGGCGAGGATGTGAAATGGAATCCCGCGCCCGGATGCGACGGGAACGGGAAGATCGGCCAGCGCCGTTCCGGTCGCGGCGTTTGCGAGAACCTCGCCTAGCATCGCCGTCATGGCGACGCCGCGCCCGTTGCAGCCGACGCCGCCGATGAAGCCCGGCCCGAACTCGTAGAGATGCGGCAGGAAATCAGGCGTCATCGCCGCCACGCCGCGCCAGGCAAAATCGACCCGCAAAAGCGGCAGTCGCAATTCGTCAGACAATCTCTTCGCCATCATGCGCGCCATGCGTTCGTGGGCATGGATCGGGATGATGGCCATGCCGCCGGTGATGAGACGGTCGTCGCGATCGAGACGATAGGTGAAGAGATTGGCGCGCGTGTCGCCGACAGGCCGCCGGTCCGGCGCGATGCGGTTCACAACGTCTTTGGGCAGCGGCTCTGTGGCGATCTGATAAACGCGCAGCGGCACAGTGTTCCGGCCCAGCTTCCGCGCGGCGCCCGTCATCGAGGCGTTGCTGCACAGGACGACCGTCGCGGCCGATACGCTGCGCCCGGCGACGCGCAAGCGCCAGCGCGCGCCGTCGCGCTCGATCGCATCGACGCGCGCATTCTCAAAGATGAGAGCGCCCGCATCGCCCGCGCTCCGCGCAAGGCCATAGGCGTAGTTGAGCGGATGAATCGTTCCGCCCGAGGCGTCCAGCAGCGCCCCGTGATAGCGGTCCATGCCGGTCTGCGCCCTGACCTCATCGGCGGAAAGAAACGACACCGGCCTTCCGAGCGCCGACCATGCGGCGGCGCGCGCCCGCAGCATGTCGGCGGCCGCGGATGAATGCGCCGGCTGGAGCCATCCCGTCTGCTCCGCGTCGCAGGCGAGGCCGAGCGTTCGCGCGGTTTCGAAAACGCGGTCGGCGCCGCTCCCGACGCACATCAAGAGCCGCTCGCCACGCTCCTTTCCAAGACGCGCGACGACCGAAGCAGGATCGGCCTTGGCGAAATTCGGCACGACGAAACCCGCATTGACGCCGCTGGCGCCCGCGCCGATCTCGTCCGCTTCCAGCAAGGCGACGCGGACGCCGCGCCGCGCCAGATGCAGCGCAGCCGTCAACCCCGTGAAGCCGCCGCCGATGACCGCCGTCTCCACCGACAGATCGGCCTCGATCGCGGAGGTTTGCGGCCGCCGGTTCGCCGTGCTCCACCAGAGCGTCTTCCGGTGTTCGCCCGCGCCGGCTCCCATCACTCACACTCCGCCCGCCGCGCCGAAGGAAAGGCTTGCTCCGGCCGCCCGGTTTTTCCATGATCGGCGCGATGCTTCAAGCTTAAAACATATGGACGGATCATGACGCGACGGGCGATCACCACCGGATCGAAATTCGAAATTCTCGCGGGCTATTCGCGCGCCATTGTGGACGGCGAATGGATTTTCGTATCAGGAACCGCCGGATACGATTTTTCCGACAACACGATTTCGGACGATCCGGCGGAGCAGACGCGACAGTCGCTCAAGACGATCGCGGACGCGCTGGCGAAGGCCGACGCCAGCCTCGCGGACGTCGTGCGCGTGCGCGTCTATGTGTCGGACCGGGAGCATGTGATGCCCGTCTCGCGCGTGCTGGGCGAAACCTTCTCGGAGCCGCGCCCGACGAACACCACCATCGTCTGCGGATTCGCGATGCCCGAGATGAAGGTCGAGCTCGAAGTCACAGCCCTCAAGCGGCGCTGAGCGGCGGCGCCTGATCGACGCAGACGACAGGCGCTGCTAGAAGCCGCCTCGTATGAAGGACCAGCCCATGACCGCCGCCGATTATGTCGTTTCGCCGTCTCCCATCGTCTTGGTTCCGGTGAAGGGCGTCGCGGCGCGTTTTCCGGTCCATCGGATCTATTGCGTCGGTCGCAATTACGCTGCGCATGCGATCGAAATGGGCGGCGATCCCAATCGCGAGCCGCCCTTCTTCTTCCAGAAAAACCCCGACAATCTGGTGCTGGGCGGCGGCGATTTTCCCTATCCGCCGAAGAGCGGGAACGTTCATTTCGAGATCGAGATGGTGATCGCCGTCGGCGCCGGCGGCAGAGACATCCCTGTCGATCAGGCGCTCGATCATGTCTACGGCTATGCGATCGGCATCGACATGACGCGCCGTGATCTTCAGGACGAATGCAAGAAGATGAGCAGGCCGTGGGAAATCGCGAAGGCGTTCGAACACTCGGCGCCGATGGGCGATATCGTACGCGCGGCTGACATCGGCCATCCGGACAAAGGCGCGATCTGGCTCAAGGTCAATGGCGAGACGAAGCAGCAGGGCGATCTCAACCAGTTGATCTGGAAGACGCCCGAGATCATCTCCTATCTCTCGGGTCTTTTTGAGTTGCGGCCGGGCGATCTGATCATGTCGGGCACGCCGTCGGGCGTCGGCGCGATCAGGCGCGGCGATGTGATGGAAGGCTTCTGCGAAAGGGTCGGAACGGTGCGCGCGACAGTCGCGTAACGCGCGAACGGCGCTGAGCGAGATCAGCGCGTTCGCTTGAAGGACGATTCCATCGCCAGGCGCTGACTGCGCCGGCGATGTGGCTGAAGACGATAGCCGGCAGATCGCGCCGGTCGTCGTCCGCTCAGTATCCGAGCGCAAGCCCGTCCTTGCGATGATCGGACCCGCCATAGAGCGCGCCGGTCGCTTCGTCGATCCAGATGCCCTGATAACCGCCGAGCGGCTCGTCGGCGACGACGATCCTGTGTCCGCGCTTTTCGAGATCGGAAGCGACAACAGATGCGGCGGCGGGTTCGAGCGACAAGCCGCCATCGACGAAGAAGCTGCGCGGACGATCCGACGCCGATTGCGGATTGTCGCCGCGATCGACGATGTTCGACAGAATCTGCGCATGGCCGACCGACTGGAACTGGCCGCCCATCACCCCGAACGACATCACCGTGCGGCCGTTGCGCGTCACCATGCCGGGAATGATCGTGTGCATCGGCCGCTTGCGCGGAGCGATCGCATTGGCGTGCCCCGCGACCAGCCTGAATCCGCTGCCGCGATTTTGCAGAAGAACGCCGGCGGCGGGCGCGTAGATGCCGGTGCCGAAGGCGTGGAACAGCGAATTGATCAACGACACCACATTGCGGTCGCGATCGACGACCGTCAGATAGACCGTGTCGCGATGCGTCGGCCCGTCCCAGGTCTCCGGCGGCAGCGCCCGGTCGCGCGTGATCGGCTTGCGGAGCGCAGCGATGGCGGCGTCCGACAGCACCTCGTTGACGTCGAACGGCGCGAACGCCGGATCGGCGACAAGCAGATCGCGCCGCCGGTAGGCTGCTTTTGTCGCCTCCGCGAAGAGATGGATGCGATCGGCCTCGCTGATCGCGTTCTCGCTCATGTCGAAGCCTTCAAGAATGCGCGCGATGATGAGCGCCGTGAGTCCCTGTCCGTTCGGCGGGCACTCATGCAGCCTGTAGCCGCGATAATCGGCCGAAATCGGCTCCACATAATCGCTGCGCTGCGCGGAGAAATCGTCAAGCGTGTGCAGACCGCCGAGATCGCGCAGCGTCGCGACCATGTCCTCCGCAATCGCGCCTGTGTAGAAGGCGTCGCGCCCTTCGCCGGCGATGCGCCGCAGCGTGCGCGCGAGGGCCGGCAAGCGCAGTCTGCTTCCGGTCAGCGGCGGCGAGCCGCCGGGCAGATAAACGGAAGCGCCCTGGTAGCGGGCGACGCGCTCCTGGAAGCGGAACCAGTCGTGCGATACGCGGGGATGGATGAGATATCCGTCCTCGGCGGCGCGGATCGCCGGCTGCAGACTCGCGTCGATGCCCTTGCGCCCGTAATCGGCCGACAGGCGGCACCAGGCGTCGACGGCGCCCGGAATCGTCACGACATGCGGCGAATAGTCGGGCAGGGCGGTGATCCCGCGCTCCAGATACCACTCAAGTGAAGCGGCCGCCGGCGCCCGGCCGGAGCCGTTGAGCGCGATCATCGGCTTGCCCGGCTGCGCGTAGAGCACGAAACAATCGCCGCCCACGCCCGTCATGTGCGGATCGACGACGGCCTGCAGGGCGATGGCGGCGATCGCGGCGTCGATCGCGTTGCCGCCGGCGCGCAGGATGTCGAGAGCCGCGAGCGTCGCCGCCGGATGCGACGTCGCCGCCATACAGTTCTCGGCGACCGCCATGGATCGTCCCGGCGCCCTGAAATCGCGCGTCAGCTTCATCGTTTCATCCCCTCATTTTCAGACCGCTCCTTGCGCCGCGGCGGGGGCCGCAGGCAAGGCGAAATCGCCCTGCAGCCCCGTCAGGCCGAAAAGGCTGTCATGCAGAGCCGTCAGAGCGATGCCGATGGCGCCAACGATCGCCGCGCGGCTGCCGAGAGCGCTCCGCTCGATCCGCAGCGGCGCGGGCATGTGGCGCGTGGCCAGCGCCTGGACGCGCTCGACGAGTTCGACGCGCGCGCCGATACTGCCGCCCAGCACCACGAGTTCCGGATCGACGATGGCCCGGATCGCCATCAGCGCGACGCAGAGGATGCGCGCCGTCTCGTCGAGCGTCGTCGCGGCCGCCGCGTCATTGTCTTTCAGACGGTCGAACAGGTCGCGCACATTCGTCGCTCCGGCGCCGCCGAGGCCGACATAGCGATCGAGAATCGCCGCGCTTCCGATGGCTGTCTCAAGCACGCCGAAGCGATTGCCGCGCGAATCGAAGGGATCGCCGCCGATCGGCAGATAAGCGATCTCGCCGGCCGCGCCATGCGCGCCGCTGACGATCTGGCCGTTGACCACCAGCCCCATGCCGATGCCGGTGCCGAGCGCGACGAAGGCGAAGGATTGCCGGCCGGCGCCGCAGCCTCGCCAGTGCTCGCCCTTGGCCGCGAGATTGACGTCGTTCTCGATGATAGCCTTGCAGCGCAGCGCCTTTTCCAGCGCCTCCGCGACATTGAAGGCGTCAAGGCCCGGAATGTTCGGCGCGATGCTGATCGATCCGGAGCGGGCGTCGAACACGCCCGGGCTGCCGAGCGCGACGCAGCGCAGCGCGGAACGGGGAACGCCAATCTCCTGCATGAGCCGATCGATCATGGCGGCGATCTGCCCAACCACATGAACGCCGCCGCGCCGGTCGGTGGGCTCCACGATCTCCGTCACGACGTCGCCGACGATATTGGCCACAGCGACGTGGATTTTCGTTCCGCCGAGATCGACGCCCGCCACAAAGGCGACGTCGCGCTGCATCTCATAGGTGAGGGCGCTGCGTCCCACCGCGCCCTGCGTCTGTCCCTGAACCCTGACAAAACCGCTTTCCTCGAGCGCGCGCACGACCTCCGAGGTCGTCTGCTTCGACAGTCCGGTGATGCGGGCCAATTCGGCTCGTGAAATCGGTCCGCGATGAAGCACGGCCTCTATCACCGAGCGGACGGACATCTGGCGCGCCATCGGCGCGGGCGACTGCGGAGGATCAATCATGACATGCTTCGCATATCGTCAGGCTTCCGAACTAATAGGAGGGGAATTCGTATGGATGTCAACGGGCATCACTGTGAACGCGCGCGAAACCGACCGAATTTCGATCCGTTCGTCAGGGCTCTTTACAAATCAGCGACGCTGTGCATTCCATACCTTGTCGTTTGCCAGCCGTCGGGAGGACGCCATGCAAGTCAGCCGATCCATCATTCCGGTCGCCCTGGCTGCGACGCTGCTTGGTTTTTCAGGCGCAGCGCACGCGCAAGGATCAAACCTCACCGTGGGCATCCAGGACGACCCGGACGCGCTCGATCCGGCGGTCAGTGGCACCTATACCGGCCGCTTCGTCTTCGCCGCGCTGTGCGACAAGCTCGTCGACATCGCGCCTGACCTGACCATCGTTCCGCAGTTGGCGACGAGCTGGACATGGGCCCCGGACCAGAAATCCATCACCTTCAAGTTGCGCAGCGGCGTGAAATTCCATGACGGAACTCCCTTCGACGCCGCCGCGGTGAAATTCAACATCGAACGCATGCAGACGATGAAGGATTCCCGGCGCAAGGCCGAGCTCTCGCCCGTCGCGGGCGTCGAGGTCGTTTCCGCTGACGAAGTGAAGTTCAATCTCAAGGAGCCTTTCGCGCCGCTGCTGTCCGTTCTCAGCGACCGCGCCGGCATGATGGTGTCGCCCGCAGCCGGCGCGAAGGAGGATTTCGCCGTCAACCCCGTCTGCGCCGGCCCTTACAAATTCGCCGAGCGCAAGGCGCGCGATCTGATCAGGCTGACAAAATTCGCCGACTACTGGGACGCCGCGAATTACGGATACGATCAGGTCACCTATTATTATATCGCCGACTCGACGGTGCGCCTGTCGAGGGTCCGCGCCGGCGACCTGATGATCGCCGAGCGCATCGCGCCAACCGATCTGAAAACCGTGCGCGACGACAAGAATCTGAAGCTTCACGGTTCGCCGGGCCTCGCCGTCTCGCACCTCATGGTCAATGTCGGCGCCGGCGAAAAGGCGAACACGCCGCTTGGCAAGGACGCGCGCCTGCGCAAGGCCTTCGAACTGTCCATCGACAGGAACGTCATCAACCGCGTCGCGTTCAACGGGGAATATACGGCGGACAACCAGATGATCCCGCCGTCCGACCCCTATTATTCCAAGACCAATCCGATCCCGGCGCGCGACGTCGCGGCCGCGAAAGCGCTGATCGCGCAAGCGGGAATGACGACGGTTCCGGTGGAGCTCACTTATGAGAACTCGCTGACCGACGGGCGCGTCGCGCAGATCGTGCAATCGATGGCGAAGGAAGCCGGGTTCGACGTGAAGCTCGCGCCGCTCGAAACCACGACGGCGATCGAACGCTATCTGGCGGGCAATTTCGAGACGTATATCGGCAACTGGAGCGGGCGCGGCGATCCCGATCCGACGCTGTACGCATTCTTCTCCTGCAACGGCGGGCAGAACGTCAACAAATACTGCAACAAGGAGCTTGAAGGCGTGCTCAACCAGGCGCGCGCCGAAGTCGACATAGCCAAGCGCAAGGCGCTCTACGAAAAGGCGACCGCGATGTATCTCACGGATCTGCCGACCATTCCGATCTATCATCCGAACTGGTTCGTCGCCGCGCGGGCGAACATCGCCGGTCTGAACATCTATCCCGACGGGCTGCTGCGGTTGAAGGGCGTCAAGCCCGCGCCGTAAGCTCGCCTGTGAAACCTGCGCGCCGGATGCGGCGCGCAGGCGAGGACGGGACATGATCCGCTTTCTGGCAAGCCGTCTCGCCGTCGCCATTCCGACGCTGCTTCTCGTTTCAGTGCTGGTTTTCGGCCTGCAGAAACTCCTGCCTGGCGATCCGGCTCTGGCGCTCGCCGGCGAGGAGCGCAATCCCGACGTCATCGCTTATCTGCGGGCCAAGTATCAATTCGATCGACCCATCCCGATCCAGTATGCAAGCTGGCTCGGCGCGTTTCTGCAGGGCGATCTCGGCGTCTCCGTGCGGACCCGCCTGCCGATCGGCGCGATGGTCGCCGAAAAGCTGCCGGTGACGGTCGAGCTCGCGGTTTTATCCATGATATTCGCGATCGTGACCGGCGTTCCGGCTGGCGTGCTGGCCGCGCTGCGGCGCGGCTCGATCTGGGATCATCTCGTCAGCGTGTTCGGCCTCGCGGGCCTGTCGATCCCGAGTTTCTGGCTCGGCATCATGCTGATCCTGCTTTTCTCGGTACGGCTCGGATGGCTGCCGTCCGGCGGCTACACGCCGTTCTTCGAGAATCCTGTCGAGAATCTGCGCGCCATGGCGATGCCGAGCTTCGTGCTCGGCGCCGCGGCGGCGGCGATCATCATGCGCCACACGCGCAGTTCGATGCTGACGGTGTTGAAACAGGATTATGTGCGCACGGCCCGCGCCAAGGGACTGGCCAACGGCGCCGTCGTGTTCACGCACGCGCTGCGCAACGGACTCATTCCCGTCGTCACGCTTGGCGCCCTGCAATTCGGACAGTTGCTCTCGGGCGCGGTGCTCACCGAGCAGGTGTTCGGCATTCCTGGCTTCGGCAAGATGATTGTCGACGGGGTGTTCGGCCGCGACTACGCTGTCGTGCAGGCGGTGGTGATGATCGCCGCGGCGTTCTTTCTGCTGATGAGCTTCCTCGCCGATCTCGCTTATGCGCTGCTCAACCCGAGACTGCGCGCATGAGCGCTGTTTCGGAAGAGCGTGCGCCTTCGTCCCAGCGCGGCGAAAGAGCGGCGTGGCGTCGGCTGCTGCGCGAGCCGGCCGCGATCATCGGCGGCGTCATCGTCGGCGGCTTCGTGCTGATCGCGATCTTTGCGCCTGTGATCGCGCCTTACGATCCAAACGCTTCCGACTGGATGACGATCCGCGAGGCGCCCAGCCTCGCGCATCTCTTCGGCACCGACGATCTCGGCCGCGACGTGCTGTCGCGCGTGATCTTCGGCGCGCGCGCATCGCTTGCGGCGGGTTTTCTGTCCGTGACGATCGCGCTCGCCATCGGCTTGCCGCTCGGCGTCGCCGCCGGTTATTTCGGCGGCGTGACCGACATGGCGATCGCGCGCATCGCCGACGCGCTGCTCGCCTGTCCCTTTCTGGTGCTCGCGATCGCGCTCGCCGCTTTCCTCGGCCCCAGCCTTCAGAACGCGATGATCGCGATCGGCGTCTCCGCCACGCCGATCTTCATCCGCCTCGCGCGCGGCCAAACGCTTGCGGTGCGCGCCGAGGACTATATCAGCGCGGCGCAGTCGCTCGGCCTGCCCCATGCGAAGATCATGGCGTCGCACATCCTGCCGAACATTCTGCCGCCGATCGTGGTGCAGGCGACGCTCACCACCGCCATCGCGGTTCTGGCGGAAGCGAGCCTCGCCTTTCTCGGCCTCGGTCAGGCGCCGCCCGATCCGTCATGGGGAAGCATGCTCGACGCCGCGCGTCAGTTTCTGGTGGAGGCGCCGTGGATGGCGGTCTGGCCGGGATTGGCGATCGTCGTGGTCGTCGTCGGCTTCAATCTGCTGGGCGACGCGCTGAACGATTCGCTCAACCCGCTCGACTGAAGCGCTTTCTTCAGACCGTTGCTCCGCGCCAAGCGAGCCTCGCGGCTAGTTCTTGCTGAGGAAAGCGTCCGCGCCTTTTGTGAGAGTCACGATATTGTCCGCTCTCGCGCTCGCCTGCTCCGCAAGCGCGCGCACGCTCTGGTCCGGAACATACTCGCCAACCGCGCTGATGAGCTCCCGAACGCCGGCTCCGACATCGCCGGCTTCATTCGCAGCATTGATTTTCGCCAGGGCGCTTCTGAGCTGATTGAGATCGGCCCCGCGCGGGGAGGCGACGAAGATGCCCGGCGTGAACGACTGCTGCAACGTTTCGCCCGAGTCGAACAGCTCTTCGGTCAGCTTCTCGCCAGGTCGCAGGCCGACGAACTCGATCTTCACATCGACGTCCGGGACAAGCCCGGACAACTGAATCATCTGTCGCGCAAGATCGGCGATCTTGACGGGTTGCCCCATGTCGAGAACGTAGATCTTGCCACGGGACAGCGGATCCTTCTCTCCAAGCGCGCCTGCCTGCAGCACGAGCTGCGACGCCTCCGCGATCGTCATGAAGTAGCGTTCCATGTCCGGATGCGTGACGGTAATCGGGCCGCCCTTTTCGATCTGGCGCTGGAAGATCGGCACGACAGAACCGTTCGACCCGAGAACATTGCCGAATCGTACGGTCACAAATCGGGTCTGGCTTTCGAGGTCGAGCGCCTGCGCATACATTTCCGCAAGCCGCTTGGTGGCGCCCATGAAGCACGAGGGGCGCACCGCCTTGTCGGTCGAGATCATCACCATGACCTCGGCGCCGCTGGCGACCGCCGCGTCGACCACGTTGCGGGTACCGACCGCATTCGTCGCAAGGCCTTCAAGCGGCTGCGCCTCGACAATCGGCACATGCTTCAGCGCTGCGGCGTGAACCACCACGTCCGGCTTGGCCTCCTCGACAAGGCGGAAGATTTGCGCGCGCTCCCTGACATTGGCGATGCGGCCGCGAATATCCAGATCCGGATGTCGACGCCTGAGATCCATCTCGATCTCATGGAGCAGGAATTCGCTGATATCGAGAAGCCAGAGTTGCGCCGGCCGCTGCTCCGCGATCTGGCGCGACAGCTCAGACCCGATCGAGCCGCCGGCGCCTGTCACCAGCACGCGGCGGCCGCCGAGAAAACCTTCGAGCCGCGTGCGATCGAGCTCGATCTGGCGGCGGCCCAGAAGATCGTCCACCGCGACCCGCTTGATCTCAAGCCGGTTTTCCTCGCCGGCCAGCCGCTTGGTCGGCTCATAGAGGCGCATGAATTTCGCATCATGCTCCTTGGCGACCTGCGCCAGTTCGACATAGACGTCGGCGGATAGCTGCGTGCTCAAGGCCGCGACCAGGATCGTGTCGACGGGACGATCGCGCGCCTCGGCCCGCGTCATCACCGCGCGCACGTCTTCGAGGCTTCCGACAATCGAGACGCCGCGGATCTCGCGGCCGACGCTCCGATCGGCGAGATCGATGATGCCGACGACGTCGTATTCGCTTTTCGAGGTTTCGTTCTCACGCAGGAAGCGCTCGGCCTGATCCGTCGCTCCGATCAGAAGAAGCGGCTTTTTCGCCGTCCTGGGGAAAAAACTGAAAAGGCGCCGGCTTTTTTGCAGGCGATAGGCGAGGCGGGGGCCCGCCAGCAGCACGATCGCCACGAACCACGCGATCAGCGGCGCGGAGCGGGGCAGATCGACCAGGCGCGAGGTGAGGAACTGGATCAGGACGAAGAGCAGAACCGCCAGCGTCACCGTCTTGAAGATCGCGCTGACGTCGCTCAGCGACGCGTAGCGCCAGATGCCGCCATTCAGACCAAACGCAAAGCCGCAGACCGAGATGAGGGCGGCGAAAAGCAGCGCCGCGGGCCAGATCGTCGAAAAGCGGAGCCAGAGATCATCGGTTCCGACGCGGAGCGCGAGCGCGATCATCAGCGCACCGCCGCCCATCGTGAAGTCGTGCGCGGTCGCCAGCGCCCGCTTCCAGATCGTCCTGAAATGCATTTTACCGATCATAACGGCGACAGCGGATCCTCATTGCGCGGGGCGCGAACCACGCAACGTTCAAAGAGAACGTACGGCGAACGATTCGAGCCTGTCATGGCAGAAACGCCACCTTTACATCAAGAGATGATTTCAAGGAATCGTTCCTGTCGTGCGTCCGCATGAGCGTCGCCGGCTAAACGGCGCGGCTTGGAATAGGGCGGACCCATTCCCGAGGGAAGCATCGCCTCCTCAGTCAATAGACGGATTCGCATAAGTTTGATTATGGAACTACCGCCGGTTGCGCGGCCTGTCGCGCGAGCGCGCCGCCCACCGACTGGCGGGACAGCCCCATGCGCATAAACGGCGGCGTTCGAAGCGAGGAAGACGGAAGCGCCGCCGATATCCCTCGGCTCCTCCCCAGCGGCCGGCGGAACTCCGCGCGAAAATTGCGGCGTAACGCTCTTCGTCCGCACGCAACGCCTCCGGCTGATAATTCCTGCATTGTTCACGAGAATGTCGAGCGCGCCCTTCCACGCCACGCTTTCCTCAATCACGCGCTCTGCGGGCTCGACCGTGCAGAAATGCGCGGAGGTCGCCAGCGCGGCTTTTCCTGAGAGGCTGAAAGCTGGATAGTTCATGACGTTCTCATGGAAACGCGCTCATCAGGCGCGGAGA
The DNA here is from genome assembly GCA_001899525.1 of Rhizobiales bacterium 65-9. GTDB lineage: Bacteria > Pseudomonadota > Alphaproteobacteria > Rhizobiales > Beijerinckiaceae > Terrirubrum. The sequence continues at coordinate 10,537 of MKVY01000004.1, read as the reverse complement.
TTGCCTTTCTTCTATGCCTGCTTATGATCCCTAACATATGGGCGCGCGCTGTGGAGGAGTGAGTTCCATGTCTGTCTCGAGAAGGACGCTCGTGCAGGGCGCGGCGGCATTGCCATTCTTAGCGAGCCCTGGCTGGGCGCAGCGCTCTGCCGGAATTATCCGATACGGACTCTCGACCTTTCCGCCGAACTTGCAACCCTGGGTCAGTACGGGCGCAGCGGCTGGCACGGTGAAGCTGCTCACCCATCGCAGTCTCGTCGCATTTGACTCAAAGGGCGAACTGCGCGGCGAACTCGCCACCTCATGGTCCATCGACGAGAAAGGCGCGTGGGTTTTCAAGCTGCGCAACAATGCGGTTTTCCAT
>MKVY01000004.1:256-10077 GCA_001899525.1 Rhizobiales bacterium 65-9 | reverse complement strand
TGTTACGAAGGAGCCGCTTGCGACGATTCCGACCTGGTTCGCCAATTACAACACCTTCATCATTTCCAGGAAATCGACGGCGGCCGAGCCGATCGGTTGCGGTCCCTTCCGGATTTCAGCGCAAGAGCGCGGCACGTCGATCGAACTGACTCCGTTCGACAAGTTCTACAAGCCCGGCTTTCCCAAGCTGAAGGGCGTGAGGTTCGTCGTTTACGCCGACGACAATCTGCGTCAGGCGGCGCTGATGTCGGGCGACGTCGACATTATCGAATATGTGCCGTGGCAATCGATGAATGCAGTCGAAAGCGATCCGCGTTTGCGGCTCGATGCGGTCGAAGGCCCGTTCATGTGCGTGCTTTTCAACGCGTCGAAGCCGCCTTTCAACGATCCGCGCGTCCGTCGCGCCGTCGCTCATGCGGTCAAGCGCGACGATATCGTGAAAGCGGCGTTCTTTGGTCGCGGCAAGGCGCTTGAGGGCGTTCCGATCACCCAGGGCACGCCCTGGTACGACGACGCCCTCGCCCATGGCTGGAACTATGATCCGGCCCGCGCCAAGGCGCTGCTGGCCGAAGCAGGATTCGCGAACGGCATCCAGGCGACGATGCTCGCGACCGCCCAGTACGGCATGCACAAGGACACCGCCGAAGTGGTGCAGCAATATCTCGCCGCGGTCGGCATCCAGTGCGAACTCAAGCTTCCCGACTGGCCGACACGCGTCAATATGGGCGGCCGCGGGCAATATGATCTCGCGATCCATGGTCTCGCCAGCGACAGCAACGACCCCGACGGCCTGACCGCTTATCTCGATACGTCGCTTTCAGCGAATTATGTCCGCTCCTTCGGGCTTCAGGCGCCGCGCACGAAAGCGGCGATGGACCGCGGACGCGCCGAGTTCGACCTCGCCAAGCGCGTGGAAATCTACAAGGAGATGCAGCGCGCGGCGCTTGAGGAAGTGCCGATGGCCGGGCTTGCCTGGCGCCAGCAGGGCTTTGGTATGGACAGAAGCGTGAAAGGCTTCTCCAACCTTCCCGGCGCGCTCACCACGTCATCCGGAGGCACGCTCGAGGAGACCTGGTTCGGATGACGCGCTGGCTGTTCCGGCGCATTCTCACGTCCCTGGCGCTGGCCTGGATCGTCGCAACCATCGTTTTCATGACGCTTCATCTCGTGCCGGGCGACCCGGCCGAACTGCTGCTGTCGACCGGCGGTGCCGCGACGGATCCGGCGGCGGTGGCGGAGCTGCGCGAGAAGCTTGGGCTGGAGCGGCCGCTGCTCGATCAATATCTGTCTTTCCTTTCCGGCCTGACGCGCGGCGATCTCGGCAACTCCCTGGTGGACGACTATCCCGTGGCGAGCGAAATCGCGCTGCGTCTTCCGCGCACGCTCGAACTGATTCTCGCCGGAACGGCGCTGTCCGTCCTGTTCGGAATGCCCGCGGGCGCCTACGCCGCGCTGCATCGCGGGGGCCGATTTGACCGCATCGCCTCGGCGACCGCGGCGTTCCTGCTCGCGGTTCCCGTCTTCGTGCTCGGCACGCTGCTTGTTCTGCTGCTCGCGCAAACCTTGCGACTGATGCCGGCCGGAGGCTACACGCCGATCGCGCAAAATCCGGCGCAGCATTTCACCTTGCTCGCCCTGCCCGCGATCGCGATCGCAAAAGGTCTTGCGGCGATCGTTTTCCGCATGACGCGCGCCTCCGTGCTCGACGCGATCTCGCGCGACTTCGTCCGCACCGCGCGCGCCAAGGGTCTGTCGCCGGCGCGCGTGCTCGTGCGCCATGTGCTGCGCAACGCGCTGACGCCGGTGCTGACCGTGCTCGGCCTGCAGATGGGCACGCTGCTCGGCGGGACCGTGCTCGTCGAATATGTTTTCAACTGGCCGGGCCTTTCAACGCCGCTGCTGCGCGCGGTCGAAGCGCGGGACTACCCGATGGTGGTCGGTATCGTGCTGACGATCTCCGGCCTGTTCCTGCTTATCAACCTCATCATGGATATTCTCTACGCCGCGCTCGATCCGCGGGTGCGCGCGTCATGAAGAAGCTGTGGGCGCCCGGCGCCTTCGTCGCGCTCATCATCGCGATCGCGCTGGCGGCCCCGCTCCTTGGTCTGGCCGATCCTGTAAAACAGGATGTGGCGCGCAGGCTGTCAGGCGCGCAACCGGGCGCCTGGCTCGGCCGCGACGAATTCGGCCGCGACGTTCTTTCGCGGTTGATCTGGGGGGCGCGCATGAGTCTCGCGGTCGCTTTCTCCTCATCCATTCTCGCCGGCGCGGCCGGCGTCGCGCTCGGCCTTCTCGGCGGCTGGTTTCGCGGGCTCGGCGAGCTGTTCGCGGTGCGCAGCATGGATATCATTCTTTGCTTTCCACCGGTGCTGCTCGCTCTGCTTGTCGTCACATTGCTCGGCCCAGGCGCCGGAACGCTGATCCTCGTTCTGTCCGTGCTCTATCTCCCCGGCTTCGTGCGCGTCGCCTACGCCGAAACGCTCTCGGCGCGAAGCCACGACTATGTGGAAGCGGCGCGCGCCCTTGGCGCGCCGACGGGACGCATTCTGCTACGCACGCTGTTGCCAAACATCGCTGGCCCCCTGCTCGTCCAGTTTTCGCTCGCTGTCGCCGCCGCCGTTGTGCTGGAGAGCGGCCTTTCTTTTCTTGGTCTCGGCGTCGTTCCGCCGGCGCCCTCATGGGGGCTGATGATCCGCGGCGCGCGCGCCACCATGGAGCAGGCGCCCATGCTCCTCGTCTGGCCCTGCGCCGCGCTGACCCTGACCATTCTCGGCATGAACATGGTGTGCGACGCCCTGCGCGACATTGTTGATCCGCGCACGCAGGCGACGCGCCCGAAGCTGCGCCTGATTGATCGCGTCCTGCCCGGCCTTGCCCCCCCGGTTCGGAACGACAGCGCCACGCTGGCCATCGACAATCTCACCGTTGAAATCGACACGCCGCGCGGCCGCATCAAGCCGGTCGAGGATGTCAGCCTTGTCGTGAATCGCGGCGAGACGCTGGCGATTGTCGGAGAAAGCGGATCGGGAAAATCGCTCACGGCGCTTGCCGCGATGGGTCTTCTGCCGCCCGCCGCGGAGGCCGCCTCCGGATCGGCCTGGTTCGGCGGGATCGACTTGCTGCGGCAGAGCGAGCCGAACCTGCGCAAACTGCGCGGCGGCTCCATCGCGATGATCTTTCAGGATCCGATGTCGAGCCTCAACCCGGTTCACCGCGCCGGGGATCAGGTGATCGAAGCCATCCGCGCGCACCGCGACGTTTCGCGCGCCTCCGCGCGCGCCGAGGCGCTTTCGCTGTTCAGGCGCGTCGGGATCGCTGACCCCGAGCGTCGCCTCAGCAACTATCCGCATGAAATGTCGGGCGGCATGAAGCAGCGGGTGATGATCGCCATGGCGCTGGCGAACAACCCTGCCCTGCTGATAGCGGATGAGCCGACGACGGCGCTTGACGTGACCATCCAGGCGCAGATTCTCGATCTGCTGATGGAATTGAAGCGCGAGACCGGCTCTGCGCTCATTTTCATCACCCACAGCCTCAGCGTGGTCGCCGAGATCGCCGACCGCGTCACGGTGATGTATGCGGGACAGGTGGTGGAGGACGGACCTGTCGACGACGTCTTCGCCGAACCGCTCCATCCCTACGCCAGCGCGCTTCTGGCCGCGTCTCCCGACAGCGGCGCGCCGCTCGCAAGCATTCCAGGCGTCGTGCCTCTGCCGCACGCCTTTCCTCCGGGCTGCCGTTTCGCGCCGCGCTGCGCGTATGTCGCTCCCGTTTGCTCGGTCGCGCCGATACCGCTCGAGCAGGCGAAGCCCGGACGGCGCACGCGCTGCGTCCGCTGGAGGGAGCTGACGCTTGCGAAAGGCGTCGCCGCATGAGCGCCGCTTTTTCTTCCGCATCTCCGCTTGTCGAAGCGAAGTCCGTCTCCAAGAGCTACCCGATCGGCGGCATGTTCAAGCGCGGCCGCATGGTGCAAGCGGTTCGCGCGGTCGACGCCGATGTGGCGCGCGGCGAGACCGTCGGCGTCGTCGGCGAATCGGGGTCGGGAAAAAGCACGCTCGGACGGCTGTTGCTCGGCCTCACGCCCACGACGGAAGGCTCCGTGCGCTTCGACGGCAAGCCGCTCAGCTCGTTGTCCCGCGAGGCGCTGCGTCGCGAGCGCCGCCGCATGCAGATCGTGTTTCAGGATCCTTTCGGCAGTCTGGATCCGCGCCGGCGCGTCGGAGCGCAGATCGAGGACGGACTGGCGATTCATGGCCTCGCGCCGCCGCGCGACAGAAAGGCGCGCGTGGGCGCGCTGCTTGAAAAGGTCGGCCTCGATCCGTCGCAGATGCTGCGCTTTCCGCATGAATTCTCCGGCGGGCAACGTCAGCGCATCGGCATCGCCCGCGCGCTCTCGACGGCGCCTGACTTCATTGTCGCCGACGAACCGGTGAGCGCGCTCGACGTCTCGATTCAGGCGCAGATCGTGCAGCTCATGGCCGATCTGCGCAGCGAGCTCGGCCTCGCGATGCTGTTCATCAGCCACGATCTTTCGATCGTGCGCTATCTCTGTCACCGGATCATCGTGATGTATCTGGGGCGCGTCATGGAAGAAGGCTCGGCGCAGACGATCTTTTCGGCGCCGGCGCACCCCTATACGCGCGCGCTGATCTCGGCGACGCCGCGCCTCCATCGCGCCCAGCGCACGGCGCGCATCCTTCTTGCCGGCGATCCGCCCAGCCCATCCAACCCGCCCTCGGGCTGCGTTTTCCGCACGCGCTGCGTTCACGCGATCGGGCGGTGCGCGGAAATCGAGCCGCAGCTCAGACCTTTTGGCGACGCGCGCCGCGTCGCCTGCATAAGAGCCGAAGAGATAGGCTAGTTCTCACCTTTCGATGTCACACAGGAGCCTTGCCATGGCCGCTTACACCAATCCGAAAGTCCATATGGGCACGCTGACCGGCGGCGAGGGAACCGAGCTCTACAAGACGAATCCGATCGTGCTGCTGCCGATGGGCAGCCATGAGGATCAGGGCCCGCACGCGCCGATGGGCGATTATCTCCTCGCCGAGAAAATCGCCGAGCTCGCGGCGCTGCGCGCGACGGAGCGGGGCGTGCGCACGGTGACGGCGCCCGTCATTCCGTTCGGCGCGGATGATTATTTCGGACCGAAGGCCGGCGGCATCATGCTTTCGCAAAGCACGATGGTGAGCCTGCTGTTCGACATGTTCGAATCGCTCGGCCGCCACGGGCTCAATCGCATCATCATCATCAACGGTCATGGCGGCAACGTCGCGCCGATCGCCCAGGTGACGCGCGAACTTTATCGCGATGCGCGCCAGCTCGTTCCGAGCCTCTATCTCTGGCGAATCGGCTACAGCCTGATGCCGAAGATCGTCGGCGCCGAAAAATCCGCGCTCGTTTCCGGCCACGGCGCCGATCCGCTGTCCAGCATCGGCATGCATCTTTTTCCCGAGCTGATGCGGCCGGACATGACGCCGGAGGCCAAGCCGTTGAAGCGTGAGCCGGTTCTCGACCTGCCTTTCTTCTCGCTCGGCTCCGCCAATTTCGAAGGCGCCGAAGTTGGCGTGCCGCACGAATATGACGAGGTTTATTGGCAGGGCGTCGGCAAGGGCGACCCGCGCCTTTGCTCCAGGGAAACCGGCGCGGCGCTCACCGAGCAGCTCACCGAGATCTGCGCTCGCTTCATCAAACACTATTCTGAGAAAGTTGAGGCGTGAGGGAGCGACGGAGTAAAGGCTCTGCGCGGCCGTTTCCGCCGGGCCTTGAACCGTCGTCTTTCGCAACGGCGTAAAGCCGCGTTGACGCGACGAGTTATGGAAACCTGGCCTGAGGGAGCAGCGAGCGAATCGGGGGATCGACCGCATCGCGACATTGTCGCTGTCCAAGGCGCGCTCGCGAAGGCGCGCTCTCCCGATCAGCGAACCTTTCGGATGTCGTTTTTTGCTGCTTTCTCTATAAGCCGACCGTAGTGCAGTCCTGATTTCTTCCGGCGGCGAGGCCCCTCGGCTCAAAATGTCTCACGATGATCCGCTGATTTGCCCGTATTGCGATGCTTCGCTCAATCCGGGAGTATTGTCCTGCCGGTCCTGCGGGCGCGATCTGACGCCAGTCCTGCCGCTCATCCGGCGTCTTGCAGGTCTCGAGATTCGCATCAACGAGCTTGAGCAAAAGGAGGCGCGGCAGGCCCTCGCGCTTCCGGCGCCGACAACGCCTCCCGTTGAGATCGATGCGGCTGCGTCGCCGCGAGCCGACGGCCGACGGAGCTTTCCCGCCCTCTTCATCGGGTTTGTCGCGCTGATCGCCGGATACTGGCTCATCGTCATCTGGCTCGATCTGCCGCTTTCCGTGCTGCGCTTTCTATCCATTGCGCTGCCGTTCGTCGTCGGCGCGCTTTATTTCGGACCTCGCGCGCGACTGACCTGGTTCGACGTCTGCGTCGCCGTAGTCTTCGCCTGCGCCTCTGTGGCCGCAATGAACGCATTGCTCGGCTGGATCGACTCGATCCCAATGACGCCGCAGGGGACGGCGGCCTGGCGCGAGACGTTCTTCTACGCATTGAGCATCGGCGCGTCCATGTTCAGCGGCATGATTCTGCGCGTGCTGCAGAAAGCGCTGTCCGCCCATGGCCTTACGTCGATACCGCGACTGCGTCAGAGCATTCTCGCCATGAACGGAAAGGTGCCGATGGACATGCTCAAGGCGATCGAGTTGACAATTCTGGGCGTCAGCGCTGTTTTATCGGCGCTGACAGGCATCGTTTTCGGATTTCTGGGGATCGGTCGTTGATCGCGTTCAAGCTCTTACCTCGTTCGGCCCTCGCAACCGCGCTTATCCTCCTGGCGGCGCCCGTCGTCGCCGCGGAGCCGCTGCGCCTGATCACAGTCGACGAGGCCAAGCTTCCACCCTCTTCCGCCTCGAACGTTCAGGAACGCAACCTGACGCGCGGCCCCGGCGTCGACGCGGTGGCGCCTCCGCCGATCGGGGTGAAAGGCGATCCGTTCCGGTTCGCGGTCAGATTCAAACCGCGCAACGGCGTGCCCGTCGATCCCGCGACGGTGCGCCTGATCTACAGCCGCCAACCCGCCGTGGATCTGAGCGCGCGGATCAAGCCCTTTGTCACCGCGGAGGGAATCGACGCCCCGGCCGTGATCGCGCCGCCGGGCCGTCATGTCATCCTGATCGAAGCGACCGACAAGGAGGGCCGCGTCGGGCGGGGACAGGTTACGCTCACGGTCGAGTGAGCGACGCAGCGCTACTGCGCGGCTTTGAGCGGCAACAGCGCGATCGCCGGAGCAGCGCCGTAGGCCGCCGGCGTCTGGCGGCCTTCCGTCTTTTCTGAAACGCGCTTGGTCGTCTCGCGAACGACCTCGTCGAGCGATTTTCCGGGCGCCGAGATCGTTTCAAGCAGGGCGCGCACGAAAGGACTGTCGAGTCCGTCGCCGTCGAGGGCGGTCTTGCCCGGCTGGGTGGAGTGGAAAACGACATTGTTCGGCGCCGCGCTATTGCTGGGAGAAAGCCCGGCGCGGAACGGCTGAGGGCCGGGCTGGGCCGGGCCGCCTCCGGCGCTGCGCGATCCCGCGACGGCGCGCGCCTCGATGAAGGGATCGTCCCTGCACGCATCCACGATCACGAGCGCGCCGCGGCGCGCCTTCGCTGCGGCCGCAGCGAGTTCAGACAGCGGCAGCCCATCGCTTCGGAGCGCTTTGTCGCTGTCCAGCCCGGCGTCGGACGGCACCAGATAATTGACGCCCTCGGTCTCCACGCCATGTCCGGCATAGAACACCAGGACGATATCGGCGTCGGCCGCCCGCTCGGCGATGATGGCGGGCGTTTTCCGCAGATCCGTCTTGCCGAGATTCTCGGCGATTTCGACGACGCTGAATCCCATATCCGCCAACGCGTTCGCCATGACCGCAGCGTCGCGGCGAGCGTTGGGCAAGCTCGCAAGCTCCGTATAGTCGCTGAGCCCGATGACGAAGGCGATCCGCTTCAGGCCGTCGGGAGACGCTTTCGACGCAGCGACGCCTGCCTCCAGACCGCTGCGAAACGGGCCCGCATCGGCGCGCCGGGCGGGCTGCGTGAGCTGCTTCAGGCGGTATGACGCGAGGATCCGCTCGAGCAGCCGAGGCGTGGACTTTGTCGATGCGAGGATGCGCCTGTAGATTGCGGCCGCCTTGGCGCTGGCGCCGCGCTGCTCCTCGACTCGCGCAAGGCCGAGCGCGGCGTTCCAGTTGGCCGGCGCAAGCCGCGCCGCCTCCTGATAGTGCTTCTCTGCGGTGTCAGGATCCTTGAGCTTGTCGAGGGCAAGATCGCCGGCGCTTATCAGCAACTCGGCGTTCTGCGCCGCGGCGTCTTTTCTGGGCAGATCGTTCGCTTCGCGTGAGGCGGCGATCAGATCCGTATAGGCCGCGCGGAGGTCGCCCATGCGCAGCTCCACCTCGGATTTGCGGATGAGAGCAAGACGACGGAACGGCGGGCCGAGCGCGATCGCCCCGGCCAGATCCGTTCGCGCGCGGCTGAGATAGCCCAAACGGCGGAGAAGATCGCCCCTGGCGGACAGAGCGGTCCCCGCTGTTGGCTCGAGACCGAGCGCATGGTCGAGATCCGCAAGCGCCGCGTTGATGTCGCCGGCGCGCTCATGTTCGAGCGCGCGCTGCACAAAGGGAGTCGGATCCTCCGGCTTCGCGATCATCGCCGCGCCGACATCGGCGCTCGCCTCGGAATGACGGCCGATCGTCTGATTCATCGTTGCGCGCAACGCGAGCGCGTCCCCTTTCAGCGGGCCCTCTATGCCGATGGCGACGTCGATGTCCGCGAGCGCCTGACGAATCTGCTGCTCCGTCGGAGGCGCATAGCCCGGCTGCGATCCATCCGCCTTGAGCGGCTTCTGCGCGCCTGCCTGAACGACCTGCAGAAACCGCATCAGGCTGCGGAAGAACGCCGCTTTCTGCCTATCGACATCGGTCGCGGCGCTGGACAGAGCCCGGCCGCACGCCGCTTCCGCCGCCGCAAGCTGAGCCGGCGAGAGAACGGCCGTCTTCACGCGCTCGTCGGCGCAGACGCTCAGGTCCGCCGCCGATTGCGCGAACGCCGGGCAAGCAAGGATCAGCCCCGTCAGAAGCGCGTGAGCGCGAAGCGTCCGTGCGAAGGCGCTTCGGTGTCTCACCCTCACAAGGCTCCGATCGATGTGTGAAATGCGCATGCGGCAAGCTGATAGGCAAACTCCGCTCGCTGTCAAACATCTCTTCGGGCGCTCTTTCGATCGGATCGTCATGAATGTTCCGGATGACGATTCACGTTTGCGTCGCTTGCCTCCATATTTAAGGGGGCATTGCCGTCCGAGCGCAGACGAAATGAGCCGCGATTTTTCGCGCGGCCGCAATACAACCTCCTATAACCCACTTTTCCGGACCAAAAGAAATGTGGGAAGCGGAGAGCCGTATCATCCGATTACACAGAAGCAGATCGAGCTGAGCGCCAGACGCCGGAGAAGCGCATCCTGCCTGCGAACGATTGTCGGCAAACGATCTCGACGCGAGAAGTCGAAACCTCCGCCCGATCGGATACGCCTGCGCCTATCCGCCGCCGCGGACCCGACGGCTACCGGCGGGAGCGCAGAACGCTGAATGCAGGGCGCTGACGACCGTCCGGACTTCGGGGCGCACGATCGAATAATACACCGTCGTTCCCTCGCGGCGCGCCTCGACCAGCCCGTCGGCCCTGAGCCGCATGAGCTGCTGAGACATCGGAACCTGTTCGATTCCGAGCGTTTCGCGAAGTTCCGCGACGGACTTCTCCCCATCGACCAGCGCGCAGAG
>MKVY01000004.1:0-204 GCA_001899525.1 Rhizobiales bacterium 65-9 | reverse complement strand
TCCGCCGCAGGAATCATTTTCTCTACATTCATGGACTTGAATTTAAACTATCAGAATGTTATCTGCAAGCCATGGCGCTCTTCCGCCGAAGGGCGCGCAGGAGCGCAGCGGGCTCTTGCGCAAGGTCAAGGCAAAACCCGCAACTGCGGCCTGATCAGAAAAACGGGAGGATACGTCATGTCTCATATCGTCATTCTCGGGGCG
>MKVY01000003.1:5337-23929 GCA_001899525.1 Rhizobiales bacterium 65-9 | reverse complement strand
GCCCAGGCCAGCAGGCCAGATTCTCCCGCACATTCCGGATCGTCGCCCGCGACAGCGCGATCGCGTTCGCGACATTGCGCAGATCGTCCGTCATCAGGACGACGTCGGCGCTTTCGATCGCGATGTCGGTTCCCGCCCCGATGGCGATCCCCACGTCGGCCTGCGCCAGCGCCGGCGCGTCGTTGATCCCGTCGCCGACAAAGGCGACCTTCACGCGGCCGCCCTCCTGCAGGCGCTGGATGATGCCGGCCTTGTCTCCCGGCAGCGTTTCGACGTGCGTCTCGGCGACGCCGAGCGCGCGCGCCACAGCCTCGGCCGCGCCGCGATTGTCGCCGGTGATCATCACGATGCGGGCGCCCAGTTCGCGCAGCGCCGCGAGAGCGGCTGGCGTCGTCTCCCGGATCGCGTCCGCAACCGCGACGACGCCGGCGAGAGCGCCGTCGATCGCGACATAGAGCGGCGTCCGTCCGGCCTGCGCCAGCGCCTCGGCCTGCGGCGACAAAGCCGCCACATCGACGCCCCTGGCGCGCATCAGCCGTCCCGAGCCGACAGCGACGCGCCGTCCTTCGACCATCGCCGTCACGCCAAGACCCGCATCGGCGTCGAACTGATCGGGCTGCGCGAGCACGAGCGCGCGCCGCTGCGCGGCCTCGACGATGGCGACCGCCACGGGATGCTCGGAACGGCTTTCGACGGACGCGGCCGCTCGCAGAACGTCCTGCTCGGAGAAGCCGGGGCCGACGATGATGTCGGTCAGCTCCGGGCGGCCTTTGGTGAGCGTGCCTGTCTTGTCGAGCGCGACGACGGACGCCGCGCCCAGCGCCTGCAGCGCTTCGCCGCGCCGGAACAGCACGCCCATCTCCGCGGCCTTCCCGGTTCCGACCATGATGGAGGTCGGCGTCGCAAGCCCCATCGCGCACGGACAGGCGATGATCAGCACGGCGACCGCGTTGGTCAGCGCAAAGGCGAGCGAGGGGCCGAAGACGATCCATATGATGAAGGTCGCGACCGCCGCCGCGATGACAGCCGGCACGAACCACATCGCGACACGGTCCGCGAGCGCCTGGATCGGCAGCTTCGAGGCCTGCGCCGCTTCGACCGTGCGCACGATCTGCGCGAGCAGCGTATCCGCGCCGACCTTCGTCGCGCGGAAACGGAATGCGCCGGTCTTGTTGACCGAACCGCCGATCACCGTCGCACCCGCTTCTTTCGCCGCCGGAACCGGCTCGCCGGTGATCATCGATTCATCGACATAGGACGCGCCGTCGATCACCTCGCCGTCGACGGAAATCCGCTCGCCCGGCCGGACGATCACGACGTCGCCGGGCCGGACGGATTCGATGCCGATCTCCTGCTCGACGCCGTCGCGCAGCACGCGCGCGGTTTTGGCCTGAAGCGTCATCAGGCGGCGGATGGCCTCGCTCGTGCGCCCCTTCGCGCGCGCCTCGAACCAGCGTCCGATCAGGATCAGCGTGACGATGACGGCGCCGGCCTCGAAATAGGTGTGCGCGGCGCCCGCTGGCAGAAGCGAGGGCGCAAACACCGCGACGACCGAATAGCCATAGGCCGCGCTCGTTCCGAGCATCACCAGCGAGTTCATGTCGGGCGCGCCGCGCAAGAGCGCAGGCCAGCCCTTGGCGTAGAACCGCAGACCCGGCCCGAACTGCACGACGCTGGCGAGAAGAAACGCCACGACGCCGAGCGTCGTCGCGCCGACAATGCTCGCGAGCGCATGATGCAGGCCGCTGAACAGATGACCGCCCATTTCAAGCGCGACCAGTGGAACCGTCGCGACGCTCGCGACGATCACGGATCGCCGCAGGCCGGCGATCTCGGCCTCGCGCCCCGCCTGCGCCTCATCCGCCGGGGCGACGCCGACGCGAACCGGCTCGGCCTCGTAGCCCGCCTGCCGGACCGCGGCGATCAGGGCGGCCGCGAGGCCCGTCCCGACGACGCGCACGGCGGCGCGCTCGGTCGCGAGATTGACCGTCGCGTCGAGAACGCCGGGCGCGCCCTTCAGCGCCTTTTCGACCCGCCCGACGCAGGAAGCGCACGTCATCCCGGAAATCCTGAGATCGATCGTCTCCACGCGCGGCTCATAACCGGCCTTCCGGACCGCCTCCGCGGCCGACGCGGCGACATTGACGCCCGGCGCCGCGGCCACATGGGCGCGCTCGGTCGCGAGATTGACCGTCGCGTCGAGAACGCCGGGCGCGCCCTTCAGCGCTTTTTCGACCCGCGCGACGCAGGACGCGCAACTCATCCCTTCGACCGGGATGTCAATGGCCGCGCCGACGGCGTCCTTTTCCAATATCGCCGCTTCCGCCATCGGACCGACTCCTTCGTTGATCGATAGATGGCTACTCCTTCCCATCATGGGAAGGTCAAGCGCCTCCCGCGCCTCTTGACCTTCCCACGGTGGAAAGGCTCACAGATGCGCGTCCCGAACAGCGCGAAGGAGCGTCCGCCGCCATGAGTGAGATGAATGACGACGCTTCTGCGCCGACGGGCGCCGTCACCTTCAAGGTCGCGGACATGACCTGCGGTCATTGCGCCGCCGCCATCGTCAAAGCGGTCCAGACCGTCGATCCTGGCGCGAAAGTCGCCGCCGATCCGTCCTCGAAGACCGTTTCCGTCGCCGGGGCCGCCGATGCAGCCGCCGTCGAACGCGCCATCCGCGAGGCGGGCTACACGCCGGGGGCCGCCTGATTCAGGCCACGCGGCTCGCGCCTCATCACGAGCTTTCGCAACGGCGGCAAAGCCTCGGCCGCGCGACTGTTGCGACCTTCCGGCCATGAGCGCCGCTCGCCGGAAGGCGGAACCCGCGCCGACTCAATGAACTCCAGGCCCCGCTATTGTGGCCGCTCCGCCCGTGTCGGGCAAGATTGACGCGCCTCGCCGGCCGGCGCACTGACGCCGCCGATCATGGGGACGCGAACAAACAGACGAACCGCGCAAACGATGGCGGCGGAGGCGGGCCGGCGAAACTGGCGCGAGCGCTTCGGCGCGCTGCGCAATCTGCCGCCGTTCCTGGCCGAGATATGGCGGATCAATCCCTGGCTGACGATGCTCGCCGCCGCGCTCAGGCTGGCGCGCGCGGTGCTGCCGGTCGCGACCCTTTTTGTCGGCAAGCTCATCATCGATGAAGCCGTGCGGCTGATCGGCGCCGGTCACGGCGTCGCGGACCTCAGCGCCCAGTTCAGCGCTGGCGTTCTCGATCATCTCATCGCGCTGCTTCTCCTGGAATGCGGGCTCGCGGTGCTGTCCGATGCGCTCGGGCGCGCGGTGTCGCTCGTGGACACGCTGCTGACGGATCTCTTCAACAACGCGTCGAGCGTGCGCCTCATGGAGCACGCCGCGACGCTCGATCTCGAGGATTTCGAGGACAGCGAGATTCAGGACAAGCTCGAGCGCGCGCGCCGCATCACCACCAGCGGCGTGCCCCTGCTCAGCCAGTTGCTCGGGCGCGTGCAGGACCTCATCACGATCGCCGCCTTCGCCGCGGGGCTGATCGTCTACGCGCCCTGGCTGATCGTGCTGCTCGCGATCGCGGTGACGCCGTCCTTCCTCGGCGAGGCGCATTTCAACGGGCTGAACTACTGGCTGAACTACGCCTGGACGCCGGAACGGCGCGAACTCGAATATGTCCGCCAGACCGGGGCCAGCGTGGAGACGGCCAAGGAAGTCAAGATTTTCGGACTGAACGATTTTCTGATCGCGCGCTATCGCAAGCTCGCCGAGGATTTCTATCGCGTCAGCCGCCGTCTCGCCGTCACCCGCGCCGTCTGGGGAACGATCTTCGCGGCCATCGGCACGCTCGGCTACTATGCGGCGTACGGCTATATCGCGCTGCGCGCAGTTCAGGGCGATTTCACCATCGGCGACCTGACATTCCTCGCGGGATCTTTCCTGCGGCTGCGCGGCCTGCTCGACGGTCTGCTGACCGGCCTCTCGATGATCGCGAGCCAGGCGCTTTATCTCGACGACCTGTTCTCATTCTTCGACATCAAGCCCGAAATCGATTCCCGCCCCGGCGCGCAGCCATTTCCGCGGCCCATTCATCAGGGCTTCGTGTTCGAGAATGTCGGCTTCCGCTATCCGGGCGCGGAGCACTGGGCGGTGCGCGGCCTGTCCTTCGCGTTGCAGGCCGGCGAGGTGCTGGCGCTCGTCGGCGAGAACGGCGCCGGCAAGACGACGCTCGTGAAACTGCTTGCGCGCCTCTACGATCCCGACGAGGGTCGCATCCTGCTCGATGGCGTCGATCTGCGCGACTACGATATCGCCTCGCTGCGCAACAATGTCGGCGTCATTTTTCAGGACTTCGTCCGCTACCACATGACGGCGGGCGAGAATATCGCGGTTGGCCGCATCGACGCCCGCGACGATCGGCTGCGCATCGCGGACGCCGCGCGCCGCAGCCTCGCCGACGCCGTGATCGAGAAACTTCCCGACGCCTATGACCAGATGGTCGGCCGCCGCTTCCGCTCCGGCGTCGACCTCTCCGGCGGAGAATGGCAGAAGATCGCCATCGCCCGCGCCTATATGCGCGACGCGCAGGTGCTGATTCTCGACGAGCCCACGGCCGCGCTCGACGCGCGCTCGGAGTTCGAGGTGTTCCAGCGCTTCAAGGAGTTGAGCGCGGGCAAAACCGCGGTGCTCATTTCGCACCGGTTCTCCAGCGTGCGGATGGCCGACCGAATCCTCGTGCTGAACGACGGGCGGATCGAGGCGTCGGGTTCGCATGAGGAGCTGCTGAGCCAGAACGGCCGTTACGCCGAACTGTTCGAACTGCAGGCTGCGGGCTATCGCTGACCGGCGCGCTCAGCCGAGCAGCGCCCGCAGCAGCGCGTCGCGCGCCTTCTCCACGCCGCCGACATTCTCGATGACGAGATCGGCCGGCTCCATGGACGCGCGCCGCGCGAGGCGTTCGCGAAGGTCGCCGTCGGAAGCGCGGCGCCGCGCCGCAAGCCGCTCCTGCAGCACCTGGGGCGGCGCGGTGATCTCGACGGTCAGGACATTCTGATAAAGATTGCGCGCGTGCTGGATGATCATGCGCGAGACATTGCACAGGACCGTGCGGCCCGCCCTCACATCATCATCGATGGCGGAGGACAACGCATAGAAATGGCCATGCGCCTCCCAGGCGAGCGCGAAACGCCGCGCCTGCTGCAGACGGGCGAACTCGACCGGATCGACATAGACGTTGTCTTCATCCGCCCCCGGCGCGCGGGTGACGAGACGTTGCGGAAAAACAAACCGCGCGTCGCCCGCCAGCGCGCTCCGGACGGCGCGGATCACGGTGTCCTTGCCGGCTCCGCTCGGACCGACGACCAGCGCGAGCCGCCCGGGCCCGAGGGGTTGACGCGCGGGCGCCTCCAGCGTCACGCCACCCTCGATCCGGCGCGATAGACCTCGCGGATGACGGGCTGCTCGTTCGTCCAGGCTATGCGCGCGAGATCGGCGCGCTGACCGACGGCGATCTCGCCGCGGTCTGTCAGACCGCTCGCGCGCGCGGGATTGCGCGTCACCGTGCGGATGGCGCCCGGCAGGCCGCCGATCGCTTTCACCTCGCGCAGCGCGAAGGCGCCGTAAACGAGACTGATCGGCACGTAATCCGAAGACAGGATGTCGAGCACGCCGTTCTCTGCGAGCTCTATCGCCGAAACATTGCCGGAATGAGAGCCGCCGCGAACCACGTTCGGCGCGCCCATCAGCACCGCCAGTCCCGCCTGGTGCGAAGCCTCGGCGGCCTCCAGCGTCGTCGGAAACTCCGCGATCGCGACGCCGTCCGCGGTCGATTCCGCCACATGCGCGAGCGTCGTGTCGTCATGGCTCGCCAGCGCGACGCCGCGCGCGTGAGCGAGCCGCACGATGTCGCGGCGATGCCGGTCATGAAGCGCGGCGTGCGCGGCCTTGCGGCTCTCGAAGAATGCGTCCAGCTCGGCCTCGCTCTTCATCGCCTTGACGCGATAATAAGCGCGCAGCTTCTCCTCGTCGCGGAACTGGCGCAGGCCAGGCGTATGATCCATGAGCGACATGAGGCGCACGTCGAAGCGCGCGAGATACCCCGTCGCCTCGTCCAGCACATCGGGCGCGCAGATCTCGCACCTGAGATGCGTGAAGTGCTCGGCGCGCAGGAGGCCGCCCGCCTTGGCGCGTTCGATCGCCTCGCCAAGCGCGAAAAGCCCGGCGCCCAGCGCGTTGCGGTCGGCGTCGTCGCCGGCGCGCAGGCTGTCGAAAACCGTCGTGATGCCGGAGCAGGCGATCTGCGCGTCATAGCTGTACACGGCCGCGACCGGATCCCACCGCACGCCGGGGCGCGGGGAATAATGCGGCTCCAGATGATCGGTGTGCAGCTCCACGAGACCCGGAATCAGGATGTCGTCGCCGAACGACAGGCCGGCAGCGTCGAAAGCGCCTTCCTCGACGCCGACGATCACGCCGTTCTCGATATGAATCACGCCGGCGATCTCGCGATCGGCCAGCACGATGCGCCGCGCGTTGATCGCCAGCGCGCCCTTTTCGGCGGCGGGAGCGGGAAAGTCGTGCGCGGCGCCAATCTCGCGCCGGAAGGCGCGCGTCGCGGCGATGTCGTTCATGGGTGCTGCGCTCATGCGCGGGGAGTTATTGGGTCGCCATGACCGGTAGATGACATGAGCGCCGGCGGCAAGATCACGCGTTGCGCGAGCGCTCTCCGATGATCGCGAAGCGGAGCTGCCCGGACACGACGTCGATCAGCGCCACCGCGGCGAGGATCATCAGAACGATGAGCGACACCCCTTGCCATTCGAGCGTCCTGATCTGCTCGGACAGATGAAGGCCGATGCCGCCCGCGCCGACGATGCCGATGATGGTGGCTGATCGGGTGTTCGACTCGAAGAAATACAGCACTTGCCCGAGCATCACCGGCAGAACCTGCGGCAAGAGCCCGAACCTGATCGCTTGAAGGCGCGAGCCGCCGGATGCGACGACGCCGTCCACCGGCTTCCTGTCGGCCGCCTCGATCGTTTCCGAGAACAGCTTGCCGAACGCGCCGGCGTCGGCGGTCATGATCGCAAGCACGCCGGCGAAGGGTCCGAGCCCGACAACATTCACCCAGATCAGCGCCCAGATCAGCGTATCGACGCCGCGGATCGTGTCCAGAAAGCGCCGCGACATGAACTGAACGACCCGGTTGATCGTCGCGTTGCGCGCGGCGAGAAATCCCATTGGAAAGGCGAGCAGCGCGGCCATGAGCGTGCCGAGCAGAGCGATCGACACCGTTTCCGCCAACGCGCGCGCGAATGTCAGCGCCTGCGGCCAGGACTGCGCTATCGGCGGCAGCATCAGTGTGGCGAAACGGCCGAGCTGCGCCAGCCCGGTCCACATCCGCATGAACGAGAATTCAAGCCGCCACAGCCCGTAAACGAACAGGAGGGCCATCAGCAGCCCGACCGCTAGGATCGGCCAGCGCTGGACGATCTGCGGCGCGAAAACCGACGGATAACGTTTGCGCAGCGCGCCGAAGTCAGTCGCCGCATCGCCGCGCAGCCCGCTCATCTCGCCTCCTCGAGCCCGATCAGGCGATGCCGGACATGAGCCGTCGCGATATCGACGATCATCACGGTCGCGATGATCATGAGCAGGATGGCGGACACGTCGGTATAGTAGAACTTCCGGATCGCCTCGATCAGATCCTGGCCGATTCCGCCGGCGCCGACGAAGCCCATGACAGACGCCCCGCGCACATTGATCTCGAAGCGAAGCAGCGTGTAGCTGACGAAATTTGACAATACCTGCGGCACGACCGCGAAACGGATGCTGTCGACCCACGAAGCGCCACAGGCGGTCGCGCCCTCGACCGGCCTCATGTCGATATTCTCGACCACCTCCAGGAACTGCTTGCCGAGCGCGCCGAACGTATGCAGCGACAGGGCGAGCACGCCGGGGATAGGTCCGAGCCCGAAAGCGATCACGAAGATCAGGGCGAACACGATCTCCGGGACCGTGCGGAAAAACTCGAGCGCGCGCTTGGCCACGCCTCTGACCCAGGGGTTCGGAGAAAGATTGCGAGCGCCCGAGAAACAGATAAGGAACGCGCCGAGCGCGCCGATGAACGTGCCTACATAGGCGATCAGCAGCGTGTCCCCCAACAGCCGCAGCCATTTCCGAAATCCCCAATACCATTCGCCGATGTCAAGGAGGACCGAGCGTCCCTGCAGATCGCCGGAATCGAAGACGAACAGCCGCGAGAAATAATTGAAGAACGAACCGATATTCGCGCCGAGCTTGAAAAGGTCGATCTCGGCGACTTTCGCGGAAACGATCACCGCAAGCGTCAAGGCGACAAAGAACAGCGCCGTCTGCCGGAGCTTCGCCGCCCGCGCGCATTTATAAGCCTCAAGCAGCGGCGCAAGCTGCGCATCGGGCAGAGTGGGCAGGCTCGACGACATGCCGTAACCGAAAAGCTGACGGCCCGCCGGATGGCGGGCCGTCATGTCGGGATCAGGAGCCGGACTTCTTGCGCAGCGTATCGACGAACTTCACGAGATTGACGACCGGCAGATAGGCTTCGTGAGTGACCGCTTGGAGCGGCCCCTGCTTGCCTTCGTAGATCTTGTCGAAGGCCGCCTTGTCCTTCTTGTCTATGTTCAGCACCGCGCCCTTGATCTTCGCCTTCAGATCGGCCGGAAGATCGGAGAGATAGGCGTAGGGCGAGTTCACGATCTGGTCGGACTTGAAAATCATGCGGAAATCATCCGCCTTGACCATGTTCTTGCGCGCCATGCGCTGCAGGTTCGACTCGTCCTCGTTGTTCCACCAGTTGAAGCCGGCGTCGCAGGAGCTCTGGCCGACCGCGATCACCGCGTTCTCATGGCTGCCGGCATACACGACCTTGCTGAAGAACTTGTCGGGATCGATGCCCATCTTGTCCATCGCCATGCGCGGGACATTGTTGCCCGACGTGGAGTTCGGATCGACGAGGCAAAGACTCTTGCCCTTGAGATCCTCAATCTTTTGATAGGGCGAATTGGCCTTCACCCACAGCACCGAATAATAGCCCTTGGTGCCGTCGAGGTTGGTCTCGATCGCGAACGGCTCGATCTTGGCGCCGGTCATCGTGGCGCGCGCATAGGAAGCCGGGCCGTACGACGCGATGTGAATGTTGCCGGCTTTCTGGCCTTCGATCACGGCGGCGTAGTCGTTGGCGACGCGCAGCGTGACCTTCGTTCCCAGCTCCTTGGAGAGATAGTTGACGAAGGGCGTATAGCGATCGACGACGCCCGAGGCGTTCTCGGCGGGAATGATCGCGAAAATCAGTTCGGGATACTTCGCCTTCCAGTCCTGCGCCATGGCGGAGCCGGCGGTTAAGGCCCCGGCCGCGAGCGCGAGCGCGAAACGTCGGTTGAACATCGGTTTCTCCTTGTTGAACGTGTCAAAATCTCAGGCGGCCACGGGCGCGGGCTTCAATCCCGCCGAAACCGCATGGTCGCCGCTTTCCATCACCTCTCCGGCCTCGAGGCCGTAGAGCTCGCGCGCCACATGCTCGGTGAGCTTCTCCGGAACATCGTCGAACACCACGCGGCCCGCGGCCATGCCGACGAGCCGGTCGCAATAGCTGCGGGCGAGATCGAGCGAATGCAGATTGCAGAGCACAGTGATGCCGAAATGCCGGTTGATGCGGCGCAGCGCGTCCATGACGATCTTGGTGTTGCGGGGATCGAGAGAGGCGATCGGCTCGTCGGCCAGGATGAGCTTCGGCTCCTGCACGAGCGCGCGACAGATCGCGACGCGCTGTTGCTGGCCGCCGGAAAGCGATTCGGCCCGCTGCGCAGCCAGATTGCCGATATCGAACTGTTCAAGCGCCGACAGCGCCATCGCCCGGTCCTCCGGACTCCACAGCCGAAGAAGCGATTGGGCCGCGCTGGTTTTGTTGAGGCGCCCCATCA
Organism: Rhizobiales bacterium 65-9; assembly: GCA_001899525.1. Classification (GTDB taxonomy): domain Bacteria; phylum Pseudomonadota; class Alphaproteobacteria; order Rhizobiales; family Beijerinckiaceae; genus Terrirubrum. The sequence goes on along the minus strand of MKVY01000003.1, from coordinate 14,000 downwards.
GAACGTTGGTGAGCACGTCAAGCCGGCCGACCAGATTGAACTGCTGGAAGATCATCGCGCAATCGGCGCGCCAGTCGCGCAGCGCCTGTCCGCGCAGCGCCGTGATGTCGCGGCCTTCATAGAGGATGCGTCCGCCGGACGGCTCCTGCAGGCGGTTGATCATCCGTAGCAGCGTCGATTTGCCGGCTCCGGATCGGCCGATGACGCCGACGAAGCCGCCTGGGGCGACCGAGAGAGAAACATCATTCACGGCCTTCTTCTCGCCGAACCGGCGCGACAGGCTTTCGATCACCAGCATGAGGCCGCTCCGGCGCTGAACCGGGCGAACGGTTAATCATGCCGCACAACAGTTTCGTGACAACATTTCCGAGGCGCGACAGGGCTCGCCCTTGAAAGCAGTCATGCGGCTGTCACAAAGAGCGGACAGCGGTTACGTCTCGCGAGGAAATCATGGCCGGCAAGAAACTTGGGCCCGATCCCGTCATTCACCCCACCGCTGTCGTCAGGGACAGCAGCCTCGGCCGTTACACGGAGGTCGGAGCGCGCGCCTCGATCGTGGAAAGCCGGCTCGACGATTATTCCTATATCGTGAACGACAGCGACATGATCTATACGACGGTGGGGAAATTCTGCTCGATCGCCGCGCATACCCGCATCAACCCGGGCAATCATCCGATGCGGCGGGCGAGCCAGAGCCACTTCACGTATCGCGCATCAGCCTACTTCGACGGCGAAAGCGACGAAGCGGATTTTTTCGACTGGCGGCGCTCGACGCCGGTGAGGATCGGGCATGACGTCTGGATCGGTCACGGCGCGATCATTCTCGCGGGCCGCTCCATCGGAACCGGCACCGTTGTTGCGGCCGGCGCGATCGTCACGAAGGACGTTCCACCCTACGCCATCGTCGCCGGAAATCCGGCGCGTCGAATTCGCGATCGCTTTCCGCCGACGATCGCGGACCGTCTGCAAGCCCTCGCCTGGTGGGACTGGCCGCACGACAGGCTGCGACTCGCGCTGCCTGATTTCCGCGCCCTGCCTATTGAGGCGTTTCTTGAGAAGCATGGCGGCTGAGCGAGGCCGCCGTCTCAGCCGAGGAGCGGAGCGCGGCTGAGAATGCGAAATCGGGAATCGCGCTTTTCCTGCCTGAAAACGCAGATCGCATCCAGCTCGGTCGGCGCGTCGATGGGTTGATAGAGCGCCCGCAAGGCCGCCAACGCGGCTGTTCTCGCATCGTCGCTCAGCGCGCCCGTCAACGTCATGTGGAAGCGGAATTCGTCGAGCACATAAGGATAGCCGTAGCGGTCGAGATAGTCCTTCTGAAGCACGGTCAACGGCGCTTTCAGGCGCCGCGCACGATCGGAATCGGACAAGGGCGCGCGGAAGCGCTCGAAGGCGGTCACGCAGTCGGCGGCGAGCCGGTTGATCTCCCCTTGCGCGTTCATCGGCGTCAGGGCGAGGAAGCGGCCGAGCGCATGGACGCCCAGCCGCACGTCGAGAATTCCGCTTCGCCGCGCAGCGAAGTCGTGAACCGCCGAAAGGAGCGCCTGCTCGCTTTCGTCTTCCGCAAGCGAGAAGGGCGCCTTCAGCGTGGCGTGGAAGCCGTAGCGGCGCGGCTCCTCCGTCCATTCGGCGATAGAGGGCGACGCATAAAAGGGATGATCGGGGAAGGGCGCGTCGCGCCCGGTCGCGGCGTCGTATCCCACGGCGCGCGAGCCGAAACGCCAGAGCGCCGAATCAGGCGCGGGCGCGAAGTAGATCGCGTAGCGGGGAGAGGACGGCGCTGCGATTCCGCTCATGCCGCGCGCCCCTGAAAGGATTCGACTTCGAAGAGTCGATCCGCGACCGCGTCGCGAACCTCCGCGTCATGGAAAATGCCGACGACAGCCGCGCCGCGCGCTTTCGCTTCCTGAATGAGCGCGATCACGGTCCTGCGATTCTCGGCGTCGAGCGAGGCGGTGGGCTCATCGAGCAGCAGCACCGGATAATCGACGATGAAGCCGCGCGCGATGTTGACGCGCTGCTGCTCGCCGCCGGAGAAGGTCGCCGGCGCAAGGCTCCACAGACGCTCGGGGATGCGCAGCCGCGTCAGCAGGCCGCGCGCTTTGCCCCGCGCCGCGTCAGCGGAGACGCCGATCGCGCGCGCCGGCTCGGCGACGATGTCGAGCGCCGGCACGCGGGGAATGACGCGCAGGAACTGGCTGACATAGCCGATCGTCTCGCGCCGCGCTTCGATGATCCGCCACGGTTCGGCCGAGACAAGATCAATCGGCGCGCCGCGATGCATCACGATGATGTCGCCGCCGTCGGCTTTGTAATTTGCATACAGCGAACGCAGCAGCGTCGATTTCCCGGCGCCGGAAGGCCCATGCAAACATACGCATTCGCCGGCCGCGACTCTGAGGGAGAGATCGGAGAAGACGGGCAGGCGAATTCCGCCCTGATTGTGCAGGGTGAAGGTTTTCGAAAGCGCCGAGACTGTGATCGGATCGGCCATGCTGTCCTCGCGACTTATGCCTGCAACACAGAGGAAACAAGAAGCTGCGTGTAGGGGTGATGCGGATCGTCGAGAACCTGATCGGTCAATCCGTGCTCCACCACCTCGCCGCGCCGCATCACCATCAGCCGATCGGCGAGGAGGCGAACGACCGCGAGATCATGCGTCACGACGATCACGGCGATGCCCAGCTCGCGCACCAGGCCGCGCAGAAGATCGAGCAGGCGCGCCTGAACCGAGACGTCAAGGCCGCCCGTCGGCTCGTCCATGAAGACGAGCCGCGGCGTGGTGACGAGGTTGCGCGCGATCTGTAGGCGCTGCTGCATGCCGCCCGAGAATGTGCGCGGCTTGTCGTCGATGCGTTCGAGATCGATCTCGACCTTGGCGAGCCAGTTCTGCGCCTCGCCGCGAATGTCGCCGTAGTGGCGCGCGCCCACCGCCATCAGCCGTTCGCCGACATTGCCGCCGGCGCTCACCGCCATGCGCAATCCGTCGCGCGGATTCTGGTGCACCATGCCCCAATCGGTGCGCATCAGCATGCGCCGCTCCGGCTCCGACAGCGTCTGGATGTCGACGAAGCCGCGTCCGCGCATGTCGTAGGAGATGACGCCGCTGTCCGGCTCCAGCCGGCCCGACAAGCAGGCGAGCAGCGTCGATTTTCCAGAACCGGATTCGCCGACGATGCCGATGACTTCACCGGGATAAAGCGTGAAGGAAACATCGCGGCAGCCGATATTGCCGCCATAGGAGCGCGTCACGCTCCGCGCCTGCATCAACGGAGCCCGCGTCCGCATCGAAGCCGCCGCGCTCATTGGGCGTCTCCCGAAAGAGCGTCTGTCTTTTCGCCTACGGGATCAATTGCGCCCTGGGCTCCGACATGGCCGTTCGCTCTGCGCCGCGCGCAATAATCCGTGTCGGAGCAGACGAACATGCGTCCGCCGCGATCGTCGGTGATCACCTCGTCGAGATAGCTGTCGTCGGCGTCGCACAGGGCGCAGCGCTGATCCCAGCTCTGGGTGCGAAAGGGATGATCCTCGAAATCGAGGCTGCGCACGCTCGTATAGGGGGGAATGGCGTAGATGCGCTTTTCACGGCCGGCGCCGAAGAGTTGAATCGCCGGATTGTCCTGCATCTTCGGATTGTCGAACTTCGGTATCGGGGAGGGCGCCATAAGATAGCGGCCGTTCACCATCACGGGATAATCGTAGGTCGTCGCGATATGGCCGTAGCGCGCGATGTCCTCGTAGAGACGCACCTGCATCAGCCCGTATTCGGCATAGGCGTGCATCTTCCGCGTCTCGACCTCTCTTGGCTCGAGATGGCGCAGCGGCTCCGGCTGCGGCACCTGATAGACGATGATCTGCCCTTCTTCGAGCGGCGCTTCAGGGATGCGATGGCGCGTCTGGATGACCGTCGCTTTCTCCGTCGCCTCCGTCGTCTCGACATCGGCGACGAGCTGGAAAAAGCGCCGGATGGAGACGGCGTTCGTGGTGTCGTCGGCGCCTTGGTCGATCACTTTCAGCACGTCCTCGGGACCGATGACGCTGGCGGTCACCTGGATCCCGCCTGTGCCCCAGCCATAAGCGAGCGGCATTTCGCGGCCGCCGAACGGGGCCTGATAGCCCGGCGCGGCGAGCGCCTTCAGCAGCGTGCGCCGGATCATGCGCTTGGTCTGTTCGTCGAGATAAGCGAAGTTATAGCCGGATTCGCGCGCGCCGCTCATTCCGCCGCCTCCCTCAGTTCGCCGTCGCGACCGACGCGCGTCGCATGTTCGGCGCGCAACCGCCGCACCAGCTCCAGCTCGGCCTGGAAATCGACATAATGCGGAAGCTTGAAATGCGTGACGAAGCCGACCGCCTCGATGTTATCGGAGTGAGACAGCACGAACTCTTCATCCTGCGCGGGATAGAGCGCATCCTCGCCAAGCTCGCGGCAACGCATCGCGCGGTCCACAAGCGCCATCGACATCGCCTTGCGTTCGCCATGTCCGAATGAAAGTCCGTAGCCGCGCGTGAACTGCGCGGGCTTCTCCGCCGTTCCCTTGAACTGGTTGATCATCTGGCATTCGGTGACGGTGATGTCGCCGATCTCGATGGAAAATCCCAGCTCCTCCGGCGTGATCTCGACCGCCGTTTCGCCGAGCCGCACCTCGCCGACGAAAGGGTGGCTGCCGCCATAGCCGCGCGTCGTCGAATAAGCGAGGCCAAGCACGAAACCCTCATCGCCGCGCGCAAGATTCTGAAGCCGCTGGTCGCGTCCGGCGGGAAAGGAAAGCGACTCGCGGGTGAGATCGAAAACGGATTCGCCCTCGCGGTCGGCGAACTCCCTTTCGATCAGATTCTCGCCGTCGAGAATGTCGAGCACAGGCGGCATCGCGTCAGGCAGCGTTTCCTCCGCCAGATCGGCTTCAGGCGCGCCGACGCCGCCTTCCGCCGCAAGCGCAAAATCGAGCAGTCGGTGCGTGTAATCATAGGTCGGGCCGAGCACCTGTCCGCCAGGCACATCCTTGTAGGCGGCGGACACGCGGCGGCGGACCGCCATGCGGCGCGTCTCGATCGGGCGCGACACCGCGAAGCGCGGCAGCGTCGTGCGATAGGCGCGCAGCAGGAAGATCGCCTCCACGGCGTCGCCCTGCGCCTGCTTCAGCGCCAGCGCCGCAAGCTCGGGATCATAGACGGAGCCTTCCGTCATCACGCGATCCACCGCGAGCCGGAACTGCTCGACGATCTGCCGCACATCAAGCTCCGCCAGGGCGGGATCGCCGCGCCGCTCTTCCGCGACGAGCTTGTGCGAATTCAGGATGGCGCGTTCGCCGCCTTTGACCGCAACATACATGCTAGGCCTCCGTCGCCACGCCGCGGGGCAGGCCGACGATCTCCTCGCCGCAGGCGAAGAACACATCGACGCCAAGCGGATAGAGCGTCTGGTTGAGCGTCCACTCATCCCAGAACGAGTCTTTCATTCCGCCGACGCCTACGACGCGCTCGCCCTTGATGCCCGGCCCGCGCCAGCGGCGCGGCGCGCCGGATGTCAGAGATTGCGCTTCGATGATCAAGGTTGCGGAGCGGTCCGGATATTTGTCCTCGCCGGCGTGAAACGCATGCAGCGGAAGCGCGGACGCTGCGCCGCCGATGATGCAGAAGCGCGCGCGGCCGGCGTGATCCACGATCGGCGCGCCGCTGTGAAAACGCAGATAGGCGACGGCCGCTTCGGTCGCGGCCGATTCATCGAGCCAGAGCGGCGTCTCGAAATCGCAGAGCGTGAGCGCGATCGTCGCGGCCGCAGGCGACAGCCCCGCGGGCGCCGCGACCGGGCGCCTGAAACGTTCGATGCGGCCCGGATAGGCGATCGCATTCATGATCGCGCGGAAGGCGGATTGGCTGTCGAAGACGGGATCGGCGAAGCCCGGCGCGAGATCGCGCGCATCGATCGCAAGCGTCATCGTGGATTGTCTCCCCGCACCATCGTGAAGAATTCGACCTTGGTGGAGGCCGCCTTGCGGCTGCGCAGCGCGCGGCGTTCCGCCTGCGCCGCAGCAAGCTTTTCAACTACGCCGCGCAGGACTTCGTCACGCGTTTCCGGCGTCTGCAGAAGCGCGTCGAACGCGGCGGCGAGTTCGGCGCGGCGCTTGTCGCGGCCCTGCACATAACCGAAGCCGACGACGCCGCTGTCGAGACGCAGCGCGCAGCGCGTCACGGTCATCTCGCCGAGATTGAAGGGATTGCCGCTTCCGCCGGCGCGGGCCTGCACCATCACCAGTCCGATCTCGGGCGCGCGCATGAAACGATGCGCGGGCTTCGACGGCAGCGCCGTCCACGCCTCTTCGAGTTCCTCCCGGCCCGCGCGCGCAAGAACACCCATCCAGCGCCTGCGGTCAGCGATCCCCGCGTCGCCATCTTTTATCGCAGCTTGTGCTGTCATGACGTCGCTCCGCCTCGCCGCATCGCTACATCAGGCGCTCGCCGCGGCTCCAGACGCCGCGAATGACGGGCAGCCCGTCGATCATCCGCACGCGCACGAGGTCGGCGCGCAGGCCGGGCGCAAGCCGTCCGCGATCGGACAGCGACAACATAGCGGCCGGATTCGCCGTCACGGTCGCGATGGCCGCCGGCAACGACATCAATTCGCCAAGCGCGAACGCGCCTTCGAGCAGGCTCGCGGGCACATAGTCGGAGGAGAGCGCATCGAGCAGCCCGCGCGCGGCGAGATCGCGCGCGCTGACATTGCCGGAATGGGAGCGCCCGAGGACGACGTTCGGGCCGCCCATCACGATCTTCAGACCTTTCGCGCGCGCATGCTCCGCCGCTTCGATCGTGGTGGGAAATTCCGAGATGGTCACGCCTTCGGCGCGCGCGTGATCCACATCCTCGATCGTCGTGTCGTCATGGCTCGCAAGCGCGACGCCGCGCGCCAGCGCGGCGCGACGGATATGGGCGCGGAACGGCGCCGCGTAAGCCGTCTGATGCTCGCGGCGTTCGTCGATATAAGCGGTCCATTCGGCGTCGCTCCACACCCGCGCGTTCTTCTTGCGTCGGAACTCGCGATAGATGGCGAGGTCGCGCCATTGGCGCTGACCGGGCGTGTGATCCATCAGGCTGATGAGGCCGAGGCGCGGATTGTCGGCGTTGGCGTCATAGATTTCGGTCATGCTGCGATCGGAAATCTCGCAGCGGAAATGGAGGAAGTGATCCGCCTTCAGGAGGCCGCGCGCGTGAGCCGTCGTGACCGCCTCGATCCCCATGTCGAGCATGCGGCGGCGCACGCCGGAGCTGTCATAGTCGCCCAGCGAGAGCGCGTCATAGACGGTGGTGACGCCCGCGCCCACCATATCGCGGTCATGGGCCAGCACCGCGCTCACGGGCGAGGGCCAGACGACGGCCGGGCGGGGCTGAAAGTGCTTTTCGAGATTGTCGGTATGGACGTCGATCAAACCAGGCAGGAAATAGTCGCCCTCGCCGTCGATCGCCCCCGCTGCTCCGGCGGCGCCCCGGTCCATGGCGCGGATCACGCCATCCTTCACCGCCAGAGAACCGGCGAAGAGCTCGTCCTGGGTCGCCAGAACGACGTTGGAGAAGATTAATTCCATCGGATTTCCGAGAGCGCTGTAAAGGTCCGGACCTCTTGTAAGAGATACGGACCTCTTATACAATCTTTATCTCACTTCTGTGACGGACGGGAGGAATGATGCTGGACCTGACCGGCGGCCGGACCGCTTCCGGGAAAGCGGCGCCAAACTTTCCGCGAAAGCTGCGGCGAGGCGAAGCGAGGCCGTGACGACCCAATACTCGGCCTCGGATATGGCGGGCCCTCTGTGGCGGCGGGTCGCGGACGCCCTTCGCGACGAGATCCGCGCACGCGCGTTCGCGCCCGGCCAGCAATTGCCGACCGAGATCAGCCTGTCCGAGCGCTTCGCCGTCAGTCGTTTCACCACCCGCCGCGCCCTTGCCGAGCTGGAAAAGGAAGGCGTGATCCGCATCGAGCACGGCCGGGGCCTGTTCGTCGCCGACGACGTGATTCCGTACCCGATCGGGGAGCGCACGCGCTTCACCGAGAACATGAGCCGCATCAACGCGACCGGCGACCGCCGCGTTCTCGCGAGCGCGCGCGAATCAGGCGATACCGAGACATGCCGCTGGCTCGATCTGCGTTCGGGCGCCGAGGTGATTTTCGTGGAGTCCATCGCGTTCGTGGGGCAACGTCCGCTGAGCCTCAGCCAATCCTATTATCCGGCGGATCGATTTCCCGGACTTGATGATCTGCTGCGGCGCAATCCTTCGCAGACCGATGCGCTAAGCGCCTATGGCGTGCTCGACTACACCCGCAAACGCACGCAGATCATCAGCCGCCTGCCAAGCCGCCACGAAGCGCATCTCTTGAAGATCGCCAAGACCCGCCCGGTTCTGGAGACCCAAAAGATCGATGTCGATCCCGATGGGCGGCCGATCGCCTTTGGCGTCTCCTGCTATGCTGGAGACCGTGTGCAGCTCATCGTCGAGCAGCCTTAGGCGTGGGCGGCGGCGTGTAACACTGATTGGGCGCCAGAGAATAAAATTCTCTTATTGCATCGCAACATAGAAATCCGCGCCCGTTCAAAAAGAGGGCCGCCGTGATAGCTATCGCAGCCAACCGCCAAGCGGCGCGAGCATCTCGCGGAACCATCGACGGAAGC
>MKVY01000003.1:4337-5305 GCA_001899525.1 Rhizobiales bacterium 65-9 | reverse complement strand
GACCTAGCCTCGGTCGCGTTATCGCGATCGCAAGCCCGACACAGATCGGCGTCACAACGTCACAAACAGGGGAAACGCCATGACATTGACACGCCGCAGCCTTGTCGCGGCTGGAGCGGCCGCTTTCACGATGCCCGCCCCCGCCGTATGGGCGCAGACCAAGCCGGTGACGCTCGGCATTCAGTACGGACTGCCCTATCTCAATTTCATCGTGGCCGAGAAGCTCGGAATGTTCACGAAAGCGGCCGAGAAGGCCGGCGTTCGCGATCCGAAATTCGTCATCAGTCGCCTCAGCGGTCCGACCGCCATCACCGAAGGTCTGCTCAGCGGCAACATGCAGGTCGGCGCGCTCGGCGCGCTCGGCCTGCTGATCGCTTACGAGAAAACCAAGGGCGTCTACAATCTCGGCGGCCTCAGCGCCTACTGGAAAGGCGTCTACACGATCTTCGCCAATGACCCGGCGATCAAATCGGTGAAGGATATCCGCCCGACCGACAAGATCGCGATGCCCGGTCCGACGAGTTCGCAGGCGATGATCCTGCGGCGCGCCGCCGAGCAGATTTTCGGGCCCGGCCAGGCCAACCGTTACGACAAGCAGATCGTCTCGCTCCCCCATCCGGACGCGGTCGCGGCGCTCACCACCGGCAACACCGTGCAGGTCTATTTCGCCTTGTCGCCGTTCGCGGAATTTCTGTCCCAGCAGAAGAACGTCCATGTGATCGGCACGACCAAGGAATTCAACCCGCCGGGCATGACCAACGGAGTCGTCGGCGCGCTCAAGAAGTTTGTCGACGAGAACAAGGAGCTGTCGATGGCGATCATCGCGGCGCTCGATGAAGCGGCCGCCTTCATCCGCAACGACGCGAAGGAAACCGCGAAGATTTATCTGGCCGCCGAACCCAGCAAGCTCGGCGAAGCCGAGATGGTCAAGATCATGGAAAACAATCGCGACGAGTACACGACCGAGC
>MKVY01000003.1:2023-4327 GCA_001899525.1 Rhizobiales bacterium 65-9 | reverse complement strand
CGGCGCCGGCGCGCTGGCAGGATGTCTTCTTCCCGCCGATCAATCAGGGAGCCGGCAGCTGACATGCCGTCGCCTGCGTTGACGACGGACGCAGTCACAGCGGCCCCGGGCGCCGGCAAGCAGGCGCTTCTCAGCGTCGATGGCGTGACGCTGCAATATCAGACCAAGCAGCAGATCGTCACGGCGACCTATCGCGTCTCCTTCGATGTCTATCCGCAGGATCGCTTCATCCTGCTCGGGCCGTCGGGCTGTGGAAAGTCGACGCTGCTGAAAGGCGTCGGCGGCTTTCTCACGCCTGTCGAAGGACAGATTCAGCTCAACAACACGAAGGTGACGGCCCCCGGGGCCGATCGCATGATCGTCTTTCAGGAGTTCGACCAGCTCCTCCCCTGGCAAACCGTGCTCGGCAATGTGATGTTTCCGATGCGCACGACCAGCCGCTTCCCGCGCAACGAATGGAAAGACCGCGCGATGCGCGCCGTGGAGAAGGTGGGCCTCGCGAAATTCGCGAACAGCTATCCGCACACGCTGTCGGGCGGCATGAAGCAGCGCGTCGCCATCGCGCGCGCGCTCGCGATGGAGCCGAAAATCCTTCTGATGGACGAGCCCTTCGCCGCGCTCGACGCGCTGACCCGCCGGCGCATGCAGGATGAGTTGCTGGAGCTGTGGAACGACATCCGCTTCACGCTGATCTTCGTCACCCATTCGATCCAGGAAGCCATCATCATCGGCAGCCGTATCGTCGTCATGACGCCGCATCCGGGGCAGATCCGCGCCGAGCTTGACGCGACGGCCTATACGCAGGAGCACGCCGGAAGCGAAGATTTCATGGCCTTCAATCGCAAGATCAACGGCATGCTGTTCGGATCGGAAAACATCGCCCATGGCTGACGTGATTCATGCGCCCCGGGGCAGGGCTCTCTTCAAGGAGCTTCCGGCGCGCCCGAGCATCGACCGGACGACGCTGGACTCCGCCGCCATCGGCGAGATCGCGCGCGATGTCGGATTCTGGCGGCGCTGCTGGTCATACACTCCGTTGCGCCGCTTTCTCGTTCTCGTGTTTCTCGGCTGCGCCTGGGAAATCTATGCCCGGCTCGCCGGAAATCCGCTGATGTTTCCCTCGCTCAGCGACACGCTCGTCGCCTGGGCGACGGACATCGCAAACGGAACGCTGACCTCCGCCGTATGGACGTCCCTTCGCATTCTCGTGCTCGGCTATGGCGTCGCCGTGCTGCTGGCCGCGGTCCTCACGACGCTCGCGATCTCGACCCGCATCGGCACTGATCTGCTCGCGACGCTGACCGCGATGTTCAACCCGCTGCCGGCGATCGCCATTCTTCCGCTGGCGCTGCTGTGGTTCGGGCTCGGCGTTCAGAGTTTGATTTTCGTGATCGTGCATTCCGTGCTCTGGGCCGTGTCGCTCAACACCTTCACCGGATTTCTCTCGGTGAGCCAGACGCAGCGCATGGTCGGGCGCAATTACGGACTTGGCGGTTTGCGCCTTGTGACTCACATCCTCATCCCCGCGGCCTTCCCGTCGATCCTCGCCGGTCTGAAGATCGGCTGGGCTTTCGCGTGGCGCACCCTGATCGCGGCTGAACTGGTGTTTGGCGTCTCGGGCGATTCCGCCGGCCTTGGCTGGTATATCTTCCAGAACCGCAACGCGCTCGAAACCGCGCATGTGTTCGCCGGCCTCTTCACCGTCATCATCATCGGCCTCGTCATCGAGGGCGTCGTGTTCCGCTCCATCGAGGCGGCGACAGTGCGGCGCTGGGGCATGCAGGCGTAGCGGCCGGCGCATCAAATCGCTGCTCCCTTATCCACGAACAACGAGGTTCTTCATGATTTCGAGGCGCTCGGCCCTGATCGGCGCAACGCTCCTCGCGAGCGTCGCGCCCGCTCTCGCGAACGACTATCCCGTCAAGCCCGTGACCATCCTGGTGCCGTTCGCCGCTGGCGGCGGACAGGACATCCTGATGCGCCTGATCGCGCCCAACGTGTCCGCCGCCCTCAAGCAGCAACTCGTCATCGACAATCGCGTGGGCGGAGCCGGCAACATCGCGGCGGCCGCCGTTTCGCGCGCGGCGCCCGACGGCTACACGCTTCTCCTTGGCACTGCGGCGACGCACGGGATGAATCAGGCGCTCTACAAATCGCTGGGCTTCGACGCGGTCAACAGTTTCGAGCCGGTCGCGATGCTCGCCGAGGTGCCTCTCGTGCTGGTGGTCAACAGCGCCGTTCCGGCGAAAAACGTCGCCGAGCTGGTCGCTTATCTCAAGGCCAATCCGGGCAAGTACAATTACG
>MKVY01000003.1:0-2002 GCA_001899525.1 Rhizobiales bacterium 65-9 | reverse complement strand
TGTCGCCCATGTGCCCTTTCGCGGATCGGCGCCGGCGATCACGGAATCGCTGGCCGGTCGCCTGACCTTCATGTTCGACACCTTCGCGGCGACCAACCCGCATGTGCAGGAAGGAACGCTGAGACGCCTCGCCGTCGCCTCGCCGACCCGCGCGGCCAACGCGCCCGACCTTCCGACGATGGCGGAGAGCGGCGTTCCGGTCGACGCCTATTCCTGGAGCGCGATCTTCGCGCCCGCAGGAACGCCGAAACCGATCGTGGAGCAGTTGCGCAAGATATTCTCGGACGCGATCGGCGACCCTGCCTTGCGGCCGAAACTCTTCGAGATCGGATTTCTTCCCGCGCAGGGCGGGCCTGATCAGTTACGCGCGCATGTCCAGTCCGAGATCAGGAAATGGAAGACGGCCGCGGAAGGCGCCGGCCTTACCGCGCAATAGCATCGACACAGCGCGCCGCATGGATGTCGCGCGCGCCTCGAAAGGAGATCTGACATGACCGCCGACAAAACCACGCCTGCTGCGGACGCCGAACTCGCGCAGCTCGAATCCCTTCAGGTCGCCATCCTTTCGGACGCGATGTTTGCGCTGGGCTTGAAGGACAGCGCGCTCGGGCCGGAGGTGCGCCTGCTGGCCGGCAAACGGATTCTCGGCCGCGCCCATACGATCGGCCGCGTGCCGCTTCCTTCGAACGGGGGACAACAGGATATCAATCCCGGCTTCGGCCTCGCGATCCAGGAAGTCATCGACGGTTGCGGCCCGAATTCCATCATCGTCATCGCGGCGCAAGGCATTGCGACTCACGCCAACTGGGGCGGCAACATGGCCACCCGCGCGAAGGCCGTGGGCGCCCTTGGCCTCGTGACCGACGGCGCGGTGCGCGACCTCGAAGAGATGGAGCCCATGGGCATGACCATCTTCGCGCAGGGCGCATCGCCGCGCGCCGGACAGCATCGTTTCGCGACGGCGGTCAAGAACGAGCCGGTGCTGTGCGCCGGCGTGCTCATTCGGCCGAACGACATCATCGTCGGCGACAGGGATGGCGTGATCGTCATCCGGCCGGAAGACCTCGACGCGATCGTCGCGAAAGCGCGCGCGCTCCTGAAGGTCGAGGAGGAGATGCAGGCTTTCATGCAAACCGGAGCGTCGCTGAAGGACTCCGTGCTGAAATACAAGGTTCGCTGAAGCGCTCCCGCGAGACCGGCCGTGTCAGGCCCGGCGGCGCGGCGGCTGACCGCTCCCGCGCCAGCGCGGAGGCCCGAAGTCGCAGGTCTCCCGCGCCAGTTCGGCGACGCGCCGGCTGATGGCGTCGTTGCGATGAAGGGCGACATATTCAAGGGGCGGCAGCGCGAGGCTGGTCTTGATCGGCGTGAGATAGCCCTGCGCGCGATAGCTGGAAAAATAGGCGCTCGGCAGAAATGTGACGCCGAGCCCCGCGCTCGCCATCTCCGCCAGCGCGATCATGCTGTTGCAGGTGATCGTGTTCTGCGGCTTGACGCCAATCGACGCCAGCGCCTTCAGCATATTCAGATGAAGCAGCGATCCCTCGGCGTAAGTCAGGAGCGGCAGCTCAAGCAATTTCTGAATCGAGACAACGCCTTTTCGCTCTTTGAACAGGAGCGGACTGCACATCCATTCCGATTCGAGAAAGCCGAGCGGGAGCACGGGAAAAGCGGTTTCCGCATGAGGCGTCGGGCCGATCACCAGATCGAGGCGATGCGTCGCCATCTGCTGCCAGAGATTGACCGTGAGATCGATCTTCGGCTCAAGAACGATGTCGGGATACTGGTTCTTGATCTCGGCGATGAGCGCCGGAAGCCATGTCAGCGCCACCATTTCCGTGACGCCGAGCCTGAACCGGGCGGCGTAGGAAGCGTCGCTGCCCACGCGCCGGACGACGTTCTGCTGCAGGTCGAGCATCTGCACGAAATCGTCGATCAGTTCGCGGCCCTTGATGGTAAGCTGTGTCGCCTTGCCAGTCCGGTCGAAAATCTCGATCGCGAGATA
>MKVY01000002.1:25735-26589 GCA_001899525.1 Rhizobiales bacterium 65-9 | reverse complement strand
CGATCGAGCGCGACCGGTTGACGGCGTTCGCGGCCGCGCTCGAAACCGAGCTGCGGGACGGCGTCGCCCGCTCCCGCGCCGATGACGCCATCGGGATCGACGCCGCCCTCACCGCCTCCGGCGCGCGCCCGGCCCTCGTGCATGACGTCGCCAGGGCCGGCCCCTTCGGCTCGGGCGCGCCGGAGCCGGTGGTCGCTTTTCCCCATCACACGCTGACGGAGGTCGCTCCGGTCGGACAGAACGGCCATCTGCGCCTGCGGCTGAAGGCCGGCGATGGCGCGACCATCGGCGGCGTCGCTTTTCGCGCCGCCGACCAGCCTCTCGGTCAGGCTCTGACCGCGCTGCGAGGCGAGGCCGTGCATGCGGCCGGCGCGCTGTCGATCGACCGCTGGGGCGGCGGCGAACGGGTGGAGCTCCGCTTAATCGACGTCGCCCGCCCGCGGCGCTGAGCGCGAAGGAAAGCGCGGAAAGAAAGCCGCGTGCCGCTCGGCTTCGCCAGGAGATAGAGGCCGCCGCCATAGGAGAGCTTGTAATCTGCTTGCCGACCCTTGGCCGCGCGGCATGCGGTGTTTGTCAAGGCCATTGATACCTCTCCCGCTGTCGGCCTCGGGGCAGCGAATACCCGGCTGAGGCAAACATCAAGGCCAACAATTCGTGGGATAGGTTGAAATTCGCACGTACGAAGCGGGATAGCGGAAGACGCCAAAAGACGATAAAATATAGTTATTTCAGCCTCTTATGAGATGCGATGAAACGTTCTGAGATGCCGTGAGAAAAAGGTCATGGTGCCAGGGGCGGAATCGATCCACCGACGTCCGCTTTTTCCACTTCGCGACCGTCTTCTGGCTGATGCC
>MKVY01000002.1:6025-25703 GCA_001899525.1 Rhizobiales bacterium 65-9 | reverse complement strand
CTCCCTTGCAAAACCTGGCCCATAGCGCCTCCTTCCATTCGATGGAAAAAATCGCACCATCAAATGCCGGGATCAGACACCTAGCGGCTGGATTTATTATACGAGTTCAGGATCGCCAATCGCAGTGGCCAGAAAGCCTGAACGACTTCATCTCTGTTGAAGAAATCGAGGTTGCGATTCCGAAGCCGGAGCCGCGGGCGCCGCAGGTGTCAGCAGCCGGGCCGAGGCGGTCATTACGGAGGTGCGGGCCAGGCCATCGTGGTCGACGGCCCAGATTTGGCCGTCCCTGAACCATCCGGAAGGAAGCTTTGGCATTCACAACGCTGGCAGCCGTGAGAGACAAAAACCCCGACGCCGAAGCGCCGGGGTTTGCATCGCTGAGGGAATTCTGCTCTTTCGCGATCAGCGGCTGGCGACCACGCGGCACAGACGAACAAGTCCGGGATCGTACTCATCCGCCGACCTCAGAATTTGGCTGCAGCTCCTTCTGAGCTTGTTACGTTCGGCTCGACTCATCGACGCGAGAACGCCCCGCGCATCGGATGTATCGCGCGCCGTTGGCGTTGATGCTATCGGCGCCCCAGGCGAAGCGGGCGTCGCGCCAGGAGTTGCGGGCGCCGCCCCAGTTGGGGCTGTCGGTCCAAGGCCGGGAAATCCAACACCGGTTTCCACCGTCAATTCGCCGATCGATATGGTTGCGCCGCCGCCTGCGCCAGGCGCTCCCAGCCCAACTCCCACACCCGCATTGACGCCTCGGCTACCGCCGACTGATGCGCCCAGGCCTGCTCCAAAACCAGCGCCGCCCACGCCAGCGCCTGCTCCCACCCCGACCGCGTCTGCGCCGCCGAGTGAAGCGCCCAGTCCCGCTCCAACACCATCGCCAACAGTGGCGCCCGCCCCTGCCGCGAGCCCGCCAGCGCCGCCGGCGCTCGCTCCCGCACCGGCGTCGACGCCGCCGCCGAGGCCGAGCCCAACTCCCGCGCCTACACCGTCAGCGCTGCCAATCGAGGCCCCTGCGCCCACGCCGCCCCCACCGACGCCGGCTCCCGCGTCGACCCCACCGACCGATCCTCCAACGCTGACCTGAGCTTGAGCCGAGCAAAGAAACAGCGCGCTGAAAGCGCATGAAAGTACGAACGCCCGGGACCTTTTCGCTAGCAGAATAGAGCGCATCTTATTCTCCTGTGTGAGACAAGCACCGACCTTCCGGAGCTTTCGCGCTACCTATTCCCAACCGCGCTCCATGGGCTCAGATGCATAAAAGTCGAATGATTTCAGGGTAAACGAAGCGCTTCGCCGATGCTTCTGGGCCCCCGCCGCTTGTGCGTGGAGGCGATCGAGTCTGAGATCCGGGAAGGTCTCCAGTAACCCTGGCGTCAGCTCCGTGAGAACTTATCCCCGACGCGCGTCGTTAAATCCCGACACAACAAATGTGGGAAGGCGCAGATGTCGATTTTACGACAGTTGTGGCGGCGGCTCACGCAGAGGCTGAGCATGATGTTCGACGAATATCCGCCCGCTAACGATCAACGACTTTCTCGTGCGGCGGAGAAACTTCGGACCATGGGCCTCCTCGGCGGGCCGCCGAGAAGCGAAGAAGTTCGCAAGCTGTTGCACGCCATGCGTTCCGACATCGCGAAGCGTCGATCACACATGCAGTCGCTTGCGGCAAGGCGCTCTCAATCAGCGTCGCGCGGCGCGGACTAGAGATCTACCCA
The DNA here is from genome assembly GCA_001899525.1 of Rhizobiales bacterium 65-9. Taxonomy (GTDB): domain Bacteria; phylum Pseudomonadota; class Alphaproteobacteria; order Rhizobiales; family Beijerinckiaceae; genus Terrirubrum. Next base: position 23,985 of record MKVY01000002.1, on the reverse strand, counting down.
GGTCCTTGGCAAGCCGGCTCCTGTCTCAAATGCCGCGTGCAGCCCGCGGGAAAGACAAAAGCCCCGACGCTGCGAAGCGTCGGGGCCAGTTGTCAGGCAATCGTAACGCGCCCCTACATGGTCGCGGGTCGGCAGCGGACAATGTCGGGCCTCAGGACGCTTTTGGGACGCGGCCGTTTCAAATGGGGTGCCATTTGACCCGGCCTCCCCACCCGCGCATTGGAATTGGAGTTGACCCGGTTTTGTGGACACCCTTGAAGTTATTTTCTGGAGTGTCGTATGCCGCGTTTTCGAGCTGCGTATCCGCCGGAGTTCCGGCGGCAGATGGTCGAGTTGGTGCGATCTGGGCGAACGCCTGAAGAGCTGTCGCGGGAGTTCGAGCCGACCGCGCAATCCATCGCGAACTGGGTTCGTCAGGCCGAGCGCGACGTCGGCAGGCGCAGTGACGGAGCGACGACGGCCGAGCGCGAAGAACTAATCCGCCTCCGCCGGGAGAACCAGCGCCTGCGCCAGGAGCGCGATATCCTGTCAAAGGCGGCAGCCTGGTTCGCGCGGGAGAGCAAGGCGAACCCGAACGGGTTTTCCGGTTCATGAGCGCGCACCAGGCCGTTTTCCCGATCAAGACCATGGCCCGCTTCTTCAAAGTCTCCGCATCAGGCTATTATGCTTGGCGCGGAAGGCCTGCCTCGGCGCGGGCGACAGCCGACGTCGACCTCACCCGGAAGATCCGCACGATCCATGCGGCCTCTCGCAAAACCTTTGGTGCGCCGCGGATCCATGCCGCGCTCAAGGCCTAAGGGGTCGCCATCGGCAAGAAGCGTGTGGCCCGCCTGATGGGCGCGGCCGGGCTCGTCGGCGCCAGCCGGCGCAGAAGCGTCACGACGACAAGGCGCGGTCCCGACCATCGACCAGCCAATGACCTTGTGCGCCGCAACTTCTTCGTCGAGAAGCCGAACGAACTGTGGGTGGCCGACATCACCTTCGCGCCCACGCTCGCCGGTTTCCTGTTCCTGGCCGTCGTCATGGATGCCTGGTCACGCCGGATCGTCGGATGGGCCTTCTCGGCCGATCTGAAGACCCCGTCGTGCTCGTTGACCAGCCATGGTCACAGCCTCCAATCTCTGGGTGTTGCGACGACCGGTTGAATCCGCCCAATATACCTCGCTGGCCTTCGGCAACCGCTGCAGAGACGCCGGCGTCAGGCCCTCGACCGGCTCGGTCGGCGACGCCTACGACAACGCCATGTGCGAGAGTTTCTTCGCGACGCTGGAATGCGAGCTGCTCGACCGGAACCGCTTCCGCTCGCACAGTGAGGCCCGCATGGCGGTCTTCAGCTTCATCGAAGGCTTCTACAACCCGACACGCCGCCACTCGGCGCTAGGCTACCTATCGCCCATCGAATACGAAAGGCTGCACCATGAACTGACCTGACCCGCCATAGCCGTGAACAGTCCACGGAAACGGGTCAACTCCACGATGCGGATCTTCTCTTCGGCCGAGAACTGTCGGCGGGTCGCTCGCCGGATGTCCTTCACGACCTGCTCTGCCGGAACTTTCTCCGGCCCGGAGTTCGCTGGCGCGGTCCTTCGGTTCTCTCTCATCGGCGCTCCATATTGGCTGCGATGATCCAGAAATCCTCCCTTCCCAAAAAATCCCTAAATTGTCTCAAGGGCGCTGACGGCGGACGCCCGCCCCGATCAACTATTTTCGTGCTTAGGACAAAGTGAAAACGCCTTCACCACTGACTTGATATCCGCATTCGGCAAATCGTTCGCGAATATCTCGATCGCGTCGAAGGCGGCCATCGAAACATTCTGCTCCTGCCCTATCCTTCGCACCATATTAGACACCGTTCGCCGGTCGAAATTAAAATCCTTCGTCGTCATGTTCATCGTGATCGATTCAGTCCGTCCATCATCCAGATCCGCGTCGATGATGCAGCAGAGACGAGCGACGCTTTCATCGGGAATCAGATCGATACAGTCGATCAAGCCACCCAATTCACAGTCGTCATAGGTAGTCATCGCCGCCATGGTTGGCTCGCCGCGAAGCAGCGTGAGCGCGATGCAGAACGGAATGCTCATCAGGGTGCCGGAGATCGTATGGAAAGGCCCTTTGGAATCCATGCCGGCGTAACCGGTCTCATAAGGGTTCATGCGCACCCTAACGCGACGGGGCGTTTCGCCCCTCAGCTTGGAGCGCAACTCGAGCGCGGCCGTCACGGGCGTCTGGTTGAACGCGCAGACCGGATAAGGTTTGAAGGTCACGCGATGAATGGACCATTCTCTCCCAAGCCTGGCGGCAAGGCGTGCAACATCGCAATCCTGGCCGGCGAAAGCCTTCACGAAACCAGACGGCCCTTCGATCGCATGAGGCGCGCTGACCGAGCCTGCCGCCGCAAGTTCGGCTGCGAGCAATCCATGACGCGCTGCGACGCCCACCTGATAGCGCCACTCATCGGTCCCGTCGGCGAAGCTCTGCAGCACCCCTCCGGCGAAGGAAGCCGCATTGGCGATCGCGGCGGCGGTGACGGCGCCGGAAAGTCCCATCATGCGTGACGCGGCCGCTGCAGCGGCGAGCGCGCCATAAATCGGTGAAGAGCGCAGCCCCTTGGGCGTGGTCTGCGGCGCATACTCCTGCTCTAGAAGGCCGCCCGTCTCATATCCGGCGACAAGCGCGGGAATGAACCGCTCCATCGGTAAACGGCGCGATTCGGCCAATGCGGAAAGCAACGGAATCAGAATCGCGCCGAGATGGGCGGCCCCGCAAGTGTCTTCCTGTCCACGTCCATGAAACAGAGCCGCATTACACATCGCGGCGCCCGATATGGGAACCTTGGCGCCATGCGCAAACAAACTTGCTCCGCTGCTCTGCTCCCCTTCAAGCGCCAGAACGGCGCGGCGCGCCACAAAGACATAGGGCGTGTCGTAACAGGACAAGCCGATGCCATATCCGTTCAGCAGGCAGGTTCGCGCCTTCTCGACAACGTCTTCCGGCAGGTTTCGCATCTCCAGACCGGCGACAAAATCACCGATTGCTTCGCTCAGCGTCATACCGCCCTCCATCTGCGCCGTTATCGCGCGGCCGTTCGCTCAACTCAGTTTCCCGCCCAAGCCATCTCCGGCCACCAGCTCCGTCAGCATCCGTCGCGCAGCATCGAGCTCATGGGCCGGAATGCGCGACAGCATCTCGTCTTCCACGGACTTGGTCGTCTGCATCAGCGCTTTGAGAATCTGACCGCCCATCGCCGTCAACGAGAGAGTGCCTGCAGCGTCGCGTTCGACGAAACCTCGGTCGATCAGCGCGCCAAGAGCATCCTCCGCGCTCTGGCGGCCGAGGAACGTCGCAGGCAACAGACCGTCCAATCCACGCCCTGGATAAGCGGAAACGACGCTAAGGAGCCGACTTTCGTTGAAATCAAGGCCTTTCTGCTCGCGCGCATGATCCATCATCTTCTGCATGTGATGATAGGCCCTGCTCAAAAGAACAACGAAGAAATGGTGGAAGTGCAAACTTGCGGCTTCCGTAAGCGGTTTCCCGGAGCGCATCGCCGGATGCTCGAGTGTCGCGGCGTATCGGCCATTCTGAAAGGCAAGCGCCTCTGCTTCAAAACGGGTGAATGTCTCGACCTGGCCGATCAGCAAAACGTGATCGCCAGCGTCATGCTGCGCATGGCGCTTGCACTCCAGAACCGCGGCAGCGCCGTGTAGAATCGGCGCTCCCCCAAGACCGGCGCTGAAGCCGACGCCGGAAAATTTGTCAGGACTTGATTTTGCGAACTTCTGCGAAACATCAATCTGGTCAGTCGCCAGAATATTGATGGAGAAATACGCTGCGGAACTGAAGATCGGAAAACTTTGCGAGCTTTTTTGAAGCGCCCAGACAACCAGCGGCGGCTCTATCGAGAGCGATGTAAACGAGTTCGCGGTGACGCCGCCGAGTTGGCCGTCGTGAGCCGCCGTCACGACCGTCACGCCGGTCGGATACTGGCCCAGACACCGCCGAAAGGCGCGAATGTCATTCTCCGGCGCTCCAGTTTCAACGATGCGGGCCGTTTCGGAAGACGGGGCCGCGCAAGTCTCGATAACGTTCATGCCGCGCTTCTCCCATCCAATCAGTCGGCGTCTTTCCCGGCGCGCGCCATTTCCCGGTACTCTTGCGGGCCGATTTTCTCCCACCGGCGAAACGCCCGGCGAAAGTTCGATTCGTCGCCGAAGCCGCACTGCCACGCGATCTTTGAAACGCGCTCCTCGGTCTCGCGCAGGCCCCTCCGAGCCATTTCGATCTTGAACATCTCGATCGCCTTGTGCGGCGTCATGCGTGTTTTCATCTTGTACACGCGCGAGAAGTTGCGAACGCTCATTCCCACCTGATCCGCGAGTTCGGAGACGGTCAGATCCTTGCCGAGGTTCGACGCGATCCACGAATGAAGCTGTTCGATCTGCCTGTCGACCAGCTGGATTTCCAGCATAGGGCTTCGCTGCGGATCTTTTCCGGAACGCCTGATGAAAACCAGCAGGCGTTGCGCCACCTTGGCCGACGCCTCGCGCCCAAGGTCAGCTTCGATGACGTCGAGGATCACATCGAGAGTCGATGTCATTCCGGCCGAAGACCACAGCGCTCCGTCCTTGAAGAAGAGAACGTTCTTCTGCACCTGAATCTGAGGATAGCGAAGCTGGAACGCATCCTGGACAAACCAGTGGGTGACGACCTGCTTGCCATCCAGAATCCCCGCTTCCGCGGCGAGATAGGCCCCGGTGGCGACGACAATGGTCCGCTTCGACCTTTTGGCGGCCATCGCGATCCAGTCGAGAAGACGTCGGTCGCGCATCGCGTCCCGATAACCATAGCCGCTGCAAATGACCAGCGTATCGATCTTCTCCGTCGCGAATTCATCAATGGAGATGGAAGCGACCGAAAGGCCGAGATAGGATTCGACCAGGCTCCCATCAACGGAAACGATTGAAACCTTGTATGGCGCCGTACCGTAGTAAATCTCATCGTTCTCCAGAACGATCATCGCTTCGATGAAGCCTGCAAGAGTAAAGATGCTGCTGTCTCGATAGACAAGAAAGACGATGTTGCGCGACTTCTTGCCGCCGCGCCGGCTGTTGGGGCGCGTGAGGCTCCGTGGCGGCATCGGCTTGTCCACTACTTCTCACCAAGGTATCGAGAAATGAGATCCTTGCTTCCCAACATACGGTCTCGGTCTCCTTCCAACGCGACCGCCCCGTTCACGAAGACATAGCCGTAGTCGGCGAATCGCATCGCGCGCCGTGCGTTCTGCTCAACCAGAAGAATGGATATCCCGCTCTCCCGCAGCCGCCCCAGAGCGGCATAGATATCGTTGATGATGATGGAGGCAAGGCCAAGCGACGGTTCATCCAACATCAGGAGACGCGGCCGGCCCAAAAGCGAGCGTGCTATCGCGAGCATCTGCTGCTGCCCGCCCGACAGATTTCCGGCATAGTCGCTCCGACGCTCGCGCAGAACCGGAAAAAGCTCGAAAACCTCGTCCAGCTCCTGTTCCCGATCGCCAGTATTGAGGTTGTCGAACGCGACGAGCAGGTTTTCCAGCGTGGTCATGCCGCCAAATATCTCGCGGCTCTCCGGAGTATGGAGAATGCCGGAGCGGGCGATCTGATGAGGAGCCTTCCCGCCGATTGACGCGCCAAACGCGCGAATCTCGCCGCGCTGCGGCTTGCGCAAGCCAGATATGGTTCGCAGAAGCGTGCTTTTGCCCGCGCCGTTCGGGCCGACGAGCGCGGTTACCGCGCCGGCGCGCACCTTCAGCGATACGCCCTTCAGAGCCCTCACAGCGCCGTAGGCGACCTCGAGCGCCTGGACTTCAAGCGCAGGGGCTGAGTGGTCGACCTCAGTCATCATCCTCGCTTCCCAGGTAAGAGTCGATCACAGCGGGATTCGCTTGGACTTCCGCCGGCGTCCCCTCTGCGATCTTCCTGCCGAAATTCAGCACCACCACGCGATCAGACACGGACATAACGAGAGACATGTCGTGCTCGATCAGAAAGACAGTGACGCCGTTGCGCTTGATCGCTTCGATGTCCTGGCGCAGTTGCTCCGTCTCGACATCGTTCATTCCAGCAGCCGGCTCATCGAGCAGAATGAGCGACGGCGAACCGGCGAGCGCCCTGGCGATCTCGACGCGCCGCTGGTCTCCGAACGATAGATCTCCGGCAAGGACATCGGCATTCGCCTGTAAGCCGAACATGGCCAGGAGGCGATCCGCTTCCGCGGCGAATGATCCACCGCCAAAACCTCCCGGCAGCAGGCAGTGCCAGAATCCTGTCTTGCTCAGCTCGTACTGCTGCGAGACGATCAAATTCTCCCGCACCGTCAGCCCGTCGAACAGCCGGACTTGCTGGAAAGTGCGTCGGATTCCTGCGCGCGCGATCTTCAGGGAAGAAAGCCCGGCGATATCGCCGCCGTTGAAGGAGACCTGCCCGCTCGTCGGCCGCAAGATGCCGGTGATCACATTCACAAGCGTCGTCTTTCCTGCGCCGTTTGGGCCGATCAGCGACGTCACGAGCCCTTTACCGATGTTGAAGGCGACGTCGTCGAGCGCGAGCAAACCCGCGAACCGCATCGAAATGTTGCGCAGAACGAGCCCGCTCATTTCGAAGCTCCTGCCTTCGCCGCTATGGGCGGAGCGCTTTGCGAACGTTGAGACCGGGCGAAAATCGATCGCAACTCCTGAAGTCGGTTTTTTCTGAATACGCCATCGGGCAACAGCGCCACAACGACAATCAGGAGAACCGCATAGATCGCCGGCGCCCATGCTTCGAATCCGGTGACGAACTGCGGCAGCAGCGACAGCGTCACGGCGCCAGCGATCGCGCCAAGCGGGGTGAGACCGCCGATCACGAGAAACATCAGCACCGAGATCAGCCGATCGAAGCCGAAATTGGCTGGGCTGATGAAAGTATAATAATGCGCATAGAGACCGCCCGCGACGCCGGCTAGCACGCCGCCAAGAGCAAGCGCGAGAAGCTGCAGGGCGCGCACATTCACCCCGTTGCATTCCGCAACGAGAGGATCGACCCCCGCCGCTATCATCGCCTTGCCCAGTCTCGAGCAATATATCCAGACGCAGACGGCTGCGATCGATGCGGCGATGATCGCAATCGGCAAAACAGGCAGGAACTCCATGCCCATGTAGCCGGAGACCGATCCTGTCGGCTCGAAATGCGAGAAGAAAAGCAAAAGAAGCTCGCTGGCGGCCAGCGTCGCTATGGCGAGATTGATTCCCTGAATGCGCAGCGCCAGCGACGCGAAGGGCAGGGAGATGAGTCCTCCTGCAACTCCACCGACGGCGATCGCGATATAGATCGGCGTATGCATCGCGACAGATAGATAGGATGCGGCGTAAGCTCCGGCGCACATCATTCCCGGGAGCCCCATGGACCATACGCCCGTCACGAATGGAAACAGCAAGCTCAGCGTCAGAATTACATTGATAAGGACAAGAACCTGAATCGGCTCCGACGTCAGGACGCTTATCATACTTCCCGTCTCCGAATTCCGCCGCCAAACAGCCCGTTCGGAAATGCGAGCAGGACGAGAATCATGGCGATCCAGACGAACGCCTCGGACCAGCCGGCCGGCAGATAGGCCTGGAACTGCACCTCTGCAACGCCAAGCAAAAGGCCGGCGAGAACCGCGCCGCGCATGTCGGCGACCCCGCCGATGACGATCACCGCCAGCGCCTTGAGCGCGAACCGATCGCTGAGAAACGTCGTGATGTTCTCGAAGCGTATCGCGATCAGCAGGCCGGCGATCGCCGCCAGAAGCGAGGAAATCACGAAGACCATCAGCACCGTCTCACGGACGCGCACGCCCAGTAGCCGCGCCGCCCGGTCGTTCTCGGCGAGCGCGCGAACGTTGCGGCCGAAGCGGGTGCTGTAGATGATGACAGACATGCTCGCCATGACGATCACGGAAAGGACCAGCGTGAGAAGCTGCGCGCCGGAGAGGATGATGTCGCCGAACGTGATGTCCGAAAGCGGAAGACCGAGTTCGAATCCATGCGGCAGCGTGCCGAACTTTGCGACGACGATGGTTTGAATGACGATGCCGAAGGCGAGGCTGCTCACGAATCCGCCCAACGGATGCGATTGGGGAACGGGCGCGAAGGACACGAAGTAGAGCAGGACGCCAAGCGCCGACATGACCGCCATGGCGAGCAGAAGCGCCAGCGGCGCAGGCATTCCTATGTCGTGATACAGGCACAGAACGATGAACGGAGCCGCCATCAGAAAATAGGATTGGGCGAGATTGAGCATTCGCAGAACGCCGAAGATGAGCGAATATCCGACCCCGATCAGAGCATAGATGCTGCCGAGCATGAGCCCGTTGATCAGTTGCTGGACCACAATTGACAAGGTCGTTCCCCCTTTGCCGCCCGGGCCGCCGTCAGACCAGAATCTCGATGTTGGAAACGTCGCCCTGTCCGGACCCCTCGACATATTCACAACCGACCATCTTCTTGACGGGCAGTTCGGCGAGTCGGTTGACGACGTGATGCATCGTGGGAAGCTGCTCCCATGTCGCCTTGTTGAAGCGAAACGAGCCCTTACCGGCAAGTGACTTCTCAACGTTCCGGGCGTCGAATTGGGGCCAATAGGTCAGATAGGACGCGTCGAAGGCCCCCCGTTGTCCCGAGCGAGGAATGAGCTTGTGATTGATCGTGCCGGAAACGCCGTTCCGCGCCGCGGCGGTGGGCCCGCTCGCCGTTTCTTCCACGGCTTCGAAGGTCGCTTCGGCGAAAACAAAGCCAAGCCAGCTCGCGCTGTATTCCTGACGCCCGGCGCTGACGCGCGGGTCGGGAATCTCGGCCCACAGCTTGTTGAAGCCAAGTTCCTCGCGGCCCGTGATGCACGGATCAGGCAGCCCTTCCCACAGCACCGGCTTGAAGTTCGCGGTGACGGTTCTCTTTCCCTCATATGTCGCTGGAACGGAGAATGACAAAACGTTGTAACCGCGGCCGGCGAGCCACTCGATGCCCTTCATCGTCGAGAAATAGACCGTCGCGATCGGCTCGCCAGCGAGCCGCAATCCGGCCGGCAGCATCGCCGACAGCATGTTGCCGTCGGTAAGGAAATGAAAGCTGCAGCGGGTCGTGCGGGGAAACCGCGCATGATCGGGGACGATATGCGGCGGCAGGTTGCGCGCCCCGGGCGCCGGCCCGAAACTCGCCGGCATCCTGTAGAGCTTTGTAGGGTCGAGAGAATAGGACACGGCGGCAGTCCGGATGAACAGGGAATTCTGACGAGAGGAGATCCGCCGGGCGACCTCGAGGGCCGCCCGGCCGGTCCTGTTCTATTTCGCCCGCGCCCATTGGCCGCCATTGGTCTTGTAGATGAGCGTCGGCTTGATGGCGTCGCCTTCCTGGTTGATCGTGATCTTGTTGCCGAGGCCCGGAAAGTCCTTCATCGACTGGAGCCCGTCGCGAAGCGCGGAGCGCAGCGCTTGCACGTCGGCGTCGGGCTTCAGTCCCGACTTCTTGAGAACATCCGCGAACATGTAGACAGTCTCATAGGCGCCCGCGTCATAGTATGCGGGAAGCGTGTACTGGCCGGGCAAGCGCGCCTCGACCCGCTTTTTGAACTCGGCATTGAAGGCCTTGACGTGCGCATCGTCCTGATAGGGATCGAAGGACGTGCCGCAATACACGACGATGTCTCCCGCAGCTCTCGCCACGGGCTCGAGAATCCAGCCGGTTGGCGTGATGACGGGCGTCTTCAGGCCTTGCCGTATGGCCTCCTTCAGAAAGTCTACGCCTCTATCATAGAAGATGCTCAGCAGGACGACATCGGGCTGAAGCGCCTTGATCTTCGTGACATGGACGCTGAAATCCTGATCTGTATAGGGTATCTCGATGTAGGAGTCCTTGTTGACGATTTCGAAGCCGGCGGCGGTCAGGGCCGGCGGCGCCGCTACGGTTGCAAAGAATTTCTGAATCGCGTCCTTCGGATCGGTCACCATGACCACGCGCTTGGCGTTGGGGTAGTCCTTGCGAACCTGCGCCACCATGTCGTCGGTGATGACCTGAAGCAGCGCCGAGTTGCGGAAAGCGTATGGACGATTCTCTGCGGCCAAACCAGGAACGTTCGATCCAGGCGTGAGAGACACCAGCTTTTCGCGGTTCGTGGCTGAGAAGGCGACGCGGGCCTGATTGGTTTGAAGCGGCCCTATGATTCCAACCACCCCGGCGCGGGCCAGATTACGGACGGCGGACACCGCGAGTTCAGGCTTGGTCTGGTTGTCCTCGATGACGAATTCGATGGGATGGCCATTGACCCCGCCGGCGGCGTTGATCTCATCCTTGGCGATCTCGGCGCCGATCTGCATGTGCGGCCCAAAACCAGCGCCGGCGCCCGTCACTTCTACAGAGAGGCCGATCTTGTACGGCTGCTGCGCGATCGCCGCGCCTCCGAGGCTCATCGCGACGGCCATGGCCATAGCTGCGGAATAGAACGCCTTCGATCGATACATTGCTCATCCTCCTCGATATTGCTTTGATCTTTTTTGCCGGAGCCCCTCTGCAGGGGCGCCAATGTCAAGCCGTGGCCCGGGTCGCGAGAACCTCGTCGATGGCGGGCTTCACCTTTTCGATGAATAGCGTCATGTTCTCCATGACGAAATCGAGCGGTGTTTGAGCATAATGATAGATCATGACGAGATGCTCGGCAGGCATCTGCGAGAACTGATCTATCAGCTGCCTTCTCACCGTTTCGACGCTTCCGATGCATAGAAGCCCCGTTTCGAGCGCATTCTTCATCGGATCGCCCGTCGACGCGCGACGCCCCATCGCTCCGTAGAGATTCTTCCAGATCTCGGAATCGTAGCGCGTGGCGAGAGCGTATGCCTCCTCATCGGTGCGGCCAATATATATCCAGCGAACCATCGCCTGCTTCTCGCCGAACGATCTTTCACGACCGCATTCCCGGCTGACGGTTTGATAAAGCGTCGCCAGTTTCTGGGCCATCTCCACATTGCAAAAATAGACCGGATGGAAATCCTGCCGCGCGGCGAATTCGATCGTCTCGGGGCTTCCGCTGCCGGAAAGAAAAACAGGCGGATGCGGAGACGTGTACGGCGCAGGCGTCACGCACACTTCGCGCAACACGCCTTGCGCGTCGATTTCCCTCTCAGCGCCGAGCCTTTGCGTCACGCCCGCCTTCGCCAGCGGCCAATCCTGAATGCCAGCCTCGTACGGGTAGGGAATCTGCCAGTTCTTGCCCGAATGATTGAAGCTTTCCTGCGTCCACGCCTTCAGCAGGATCTCGACATGCTCTTCGAATGCGGCGCGATTGGCCTTGTCGTCGTCGAGATCACGCTTGTCGATCGCGCTTTGCGTGAACCCTCCCGCGGCCGCGGCTGCGTTGAGAGCAGCCCCAGGCGATTTCGTAGCCCGCGCCCCATAATGTTGCCCGAGCACGCCCGTCCACCGGGACTGATAACCACGCGCCAAGCCAACGAAGGAGCGACCACGCGTGAGATGATCCAGAATCGCTGTCTCTTCGGCCACCCTAATCGGATCATGGGTGCCCAGCACATAACCGAGTTGGCCCAGATGCAAATTCTTCGTGAACGAAGCCATGTAAGCGTTGATCACGCCTGGGTTGGGGCCGACTTCATAACCTTCGGAATGAAAATGGTGCTCGATCGCCGCGGCTCCCCAGAAACCGATCTGGTCGGCGTGCTGAATGATCTGCTTCCAGCCGGCGAGCGTCTGCTGATATAGGCCCCGATTCCTGCCTGCGGGCCGAATCTGGGCGCGCGCTTCTTCCGATTCCGCAGGGATGACTGGGTAAATTTCCACGATAGGTTTGAGCATTGCATATCCTGAATGCCGCCTGAGCATCTGAGCCAAACCAACCGCGCCCGATGCTCGACAGTCGTCATGATAGGTGAGGACGAGGCGCGAAAGCGGACAATCACCGTGCATTTTCGGCCAATATTGGCCGTTGTATTGGGGCCATCGACGTTACGCTGCTGTCTCAGGCGCGCTGAAAAAGCACTTTGGTAACGCGGCTTAGCGGCTTTTCCCTCGGCCGTTAGTTACAACGGCTCCTCCTTTTTCGGCGAGAAGGACGAGGCGCGGCTTCACTTGAGGCGCGAGCCCTATTGGCGCTAGTTCGCTGTCGCCATGCGGCGAAAGCGCCGCATGCGCGAGGAGCGCTGAGGTCCGACCGCGATGCTCGATCCCGACATGCGAGCCATACTGGAGCAGATCGGCTTTGATCCGATGTCTGGCCTGGCGCAGGCGCCTCTCGCGGACGCGCTCGCGCTGGTGCGTAACGGCCCCGATCCCGAACCCGCCAAACTGATATGGCGATGGGAAGCGATCGAGATACCGGCTTCCGGCGGGCGGATTCCGGCGCGGATCTATCGGCCGTCTCCTGGCGTCAAGCCTGTGGCGCTGAATTTTCATGGCGGAGGCTGGGTCGCGGGATCGGTCGCGAAAGACGACCTGCGATGCCAGCGGCTCGCCATGAGCTCCGATTGCACGGTTGTCTCGATCGACTACCGATTGGCGCCGGAGCATCCCTATCCGGCCGGCTTCGAGGATTGTTACGACGCGATGCGCTGGGTCGCGGCGAACGAGGACAAGCTTGGCGTCGATGCATCGCGCATGGCGGTGAGCGGCGCAAGCGCCGGAGCGAATCTCGCGGCCGCATGCGCTATCCGGGCGCGCGATGAGGGTTTCAGCGCGCTCGCCTTGCAGTTGCTGCTGTATCCGGTCATCGACGGCGACCTCGCCTATGAAAACGACGTCCATCGCCGCGAAATGGCTGGCGGCCCTTACTATCTCACACGGGCGGCGATGAATTGGTTCTGGCGGCGATATTGTCCGGACGCATCGACGCGAACCGACCAATACGCCTCCCCCGCGCATTGCGGAGATCTCGCCGGCCTCGCCAAGGCGACCGTGATCGTCGCAGAACTCGATCCTCTGGCGGCGGAAGGTCGCGCTTATGCGGAGCGGTTGCGCGCCGCCGGCGTGCTCACCGACGTCTTCACGATCGAAGGCGTGGTCCACGGCTTCGCCACTCTTGGCCCTGATCTATCACACACCCGGCGCGCGACAGATATCATGGCGTCCGCGCTCGCCACGCTTCATGCGCGATGTTCGCCAGAGATCTATGCAACGGAACCGCGCGCATGACAAAGCCAGTCGCAGTCGTCACCGGAGCCGCGCGGGGCATCGGCGAGGCCATCGTGGCGAAGCTTGCGCAAAGCGGGTTCGCGGTCCTGGCGCTCGATCGGGATCCTGCAGCCAACAAAGAGGCGACTGCGCGTCACCGCGCAACAGGGCTGGACGTCCTGGCGCGATCGGCTGACGTGCGCGACAGAAGCGAAATCGCGGCGGCGCTCGCGGAATTCAGCGACATCGCTGTCGCGGTTAACAATGCCGGCATATTCAGACCGCTGGACTTCTTCGATCTCACCGAAGAGGATTTCCGCGCGATGATCGACGTCAACGTCATCGGCAGCTTCATCCTCGCGCAGGAAGTGGCGAAGCGCATGCGGCCTGGCGGACGCATCATCAACATCGCGTCTCGCGCCGTGCTGGGCAGCCCGGGATATGCGCACTATGTCGCATCGAAAGCCGCCATCGTCGGCCTCACCCGGGCGATGGCGTTGGAGCTTCATTCGCGAGGCGTGCGGGTCAACGCTGTGGCTCCGGGCTTCACTGATACTCCCATGACTCAATCGGCGTTGTCGGCGGATGGTCAAAGCGCCGCGCGCGCGGCTCAGCCCGGCGGCGTCGCGCTGCTGCCGAAGCAGATCGCATCCGCGGTGGCGTTCCTCGCGGACAGCGGTTCGGACGCCATCAACGGCCAGGTCATTTTTGCGGATGGTGGAAAGTCTATCGGCGCGCTGCCCTGGTAGCCCAATGGTTGAACGCCCGTCGACGTATCGCATACGTGACGCCGGCAGAAAGGAAGAGGGAGTGACCGCCGAGAGAGCGAAAAGCCGGTATAGCGCGATGCTGCGCATCCGCGCGTCTGAGGAAGCGCTGCAAAAGCTGTTCGCAGACGGGAGGATTCCTGGCTTCGTGCATCTGTCCATCGGTCAGGAAGCCGTAGCGGTGGGCGTTTCCTCCTGTCTGCGCGATGCGGACACCGTGTCATCCAATCACCGCGGGCATGGCCACACCCTGGCGAAGGGGGTGGAGCTGGAGCCGTTCTTCGCGGAGATTCTCGGGCGCGAGACCGGGCTTTGCAGGGGTCGCGGCGGCTCGATGCATGTCGCCGACTTTTCGAAGGGGATGCTCGGCGCCAACGGTATCGTCGGCGCCGGGTTGCCGATCACGACAGGCAGCGCGCTGGCGCTCAAGCTGCTCGGAAAAGGCGATATCGCCGTGGTGTATTTCGGCGACGGCGCTCTCGCGCAGGGGCTCGTGCACGAATGCATCAATCTGTCGGCGCTGTGGAGCCTTCCCGTGATGTTCGTATGCGAGAACAACGGCTGGTCGGAATTCAGCCCCACCAGCCGCCAGATGGCGACCAGCTTGCGCAAGCTGGCGGACGCGTTCGGCGTCGAATATCGCGCGGTCGACGGAAACCGCGTCAGCGAGGTGGCCGCGACGGCTGAAACGCTCGTCGCAGGCATGCGCAAGGCGCCGGCCCCTGCGATTCTCGAATGCGCGACCACGCGCGTCAGAGGCCATTTTGAAGGCGACCGGCAGGACTACAGGACGGCGAGCGAGATTCAGAGCCTGCCAGCGCGCGATCCGCTGAGTCTCGCGCGGGCGGAAATGCAGGTGGAAGGCGTCCCGCCCGACTGGTTCGACGAAGTCGCGAAACAGATAGCCGTTGAAGTGAATAACGCCGTCGCAAAGGCGCTCACAGCGCCGCCGCCGATCGACGCCGACCTTGCCGCGGGCGTCTATGCGGGGATGGGCAGCAAATAATGGCTGAGAAACACTTCATTAGAGCGATCAATGAAGCGCTCGCGGACGCCATGTCCGCCGACGAGCGCGTGATTATCCTTGGCGAGGATATCGCCGCAGCCGGCGGCTCCTTCAAGGCGACGCGCGGCCTTCTCGACCGCTTCGGCGACAAGCGGGTCTTCGATACGCCGATCTCGGAGGCGACGATCGCAGGCGTCGCCGTGGGCGCCGCGCTCACCGGATTCAAGCCGGTCGTCGAGATCATGTTCATGGATTTCGTCACCCTCACCATGGATATGATGGTCAATCAGGCTGCGAAGGCCCACGCCATGTTCGGCGCACAGCGCTCGGTCCCTATGGTGTTGCGCACCCCTCACGGCGGCGGCCTCAGCGCCGGGCCGCAACATTCCCAATGCCTTGAGGCGTGGTTTGCGCACACGCCCGGGCTCAAGGTCGTGTGCCCGTCGAATCCGATCGACGCCTATGGCTTGTTGCGCGCCGCGATCGACGATCCCGACCCGGTGATTTTCGTGGAGAACAAGGCGCTCTACGCCAAGCGGGTGGAGATGCCCGAGGAATGGCCGCAGATTGAGATTGGGCGCGCGCGCGTCGCGCGCCGGGGCAAGGATGTCACGGTCGTCGCCTATGGCGCGGCGGTGGACTGGGCGGAAAAGGCGGCGGAAGAACTCGCCCGCGATGGCGTCGGTGTCGAGATTGTCGATCTGCGCTCGCTCCAGCCATGGGATGAGACCAGCGTGATGGAGAGTCTCAGCCGCACGCACCGTCTCGTGATCGCGCATGAAGCTGTCGAGGCGTTCGGCGTCGGCGCCGAGATCGCTGCGCGCATGGCGGATGTCGGCTTCGACGAGCTCGATGGCCCCATCATTCGCGTCGGGGCGCCCTTTTCGCCGCCGCCCTTCGCCCCCTCGCTGGAGGCGGTTTTTCGTCGCGACGCCAACGACATCGTGGCCGCCGTTCGCCGCACATTGAGGTGAAGAAAGTGACGCAGCAACCTGTTCTTGTTCAGCGCGAAGGCGCGGTCGCCATCATAACGATCAACCGGCCGGAGGCGCTGAACGCGCTCGACGGAGCAACGATTGAGGCGCTCGGGAGCGCTGTCGATCAGTTGGACGACGACAAGTCGGTGAACGTGCTGGTGTTCACCGGCGCAGGCCGTTCCTTCATCGCAGGCGGCGACATAGCCGATCTGAATTCGCGGCGCGGGCTCGCTCACTATCAGGAGTTTGCGGAGAACATTCACAGGCTGTTCCGCCGGATCGAGACGCTCGACAAGCCGACCATCGCTGCGGTCAACGGCTTCGCGCTCGGCGGCGGCACGGAGCTGTTGCTGGCGCTCGATCTGCGAATCCTCTCCGATCGAGCGAAATTAGGTCTGCCGGAAATCAAGCTCGGCATTTTCCCCGGCGCAGGCGGCACGCAGCGCATCTTGCGTCAGTTGCCGCTCTGTCGCGCCAAGGAGATCATGTTCACCGGCGATATGCTGACGCCTGAAGAAGCCGTGTCGATCGGCCTCGCCAACCGCGTCGTGCCGCACGATGCGCTTATGGCGGAAACGGTTGCGACCGCGCGCAAGATCGCGGAAAAATCTCCGCTCGCCCTGAAGCTGCTCAAGAGAGCGATGACGGATGGCGGCGACATGCCCCTCTCGGCCGCGCTGCGTCACGAGCAGGCGATGATCGGCCTGATGCTCGACAGCGATGACGCCCACGAAGGCTGTTCAGCGTTTCTGGAAAAGCGCTCGCCCTCCTTCCGGGGAGTGTGAAGATGACCGATCTCGTGATGCCGAAATTCGGCCTGACCATGACGGAGGGCCTTCTCTCAGAATGGCGCGTCTCCGTCGGCGACAGGTTCGCGGCGGGAGACCTGCTGTTCACGGTCGAGACAGAGAAGGTCGTCAACGAGGTCGAAGCCGAACAGGACGGCGTCATCGACGCCATTTTGGCGCCCGCGGGATCCACTGTTCCCGTCGGCGCCGCCATCGCGCGCTTCGTCAACAGCGACGAAAGCGCATCGTCTGCTTCAGTCGCCCGATTCCCGGCCCGACCGCAGTCGCAGACGCAACAGGCGCTCGCCGCTCCAGAGCAGGCCGCGCGCGATCGGTCAGGCGGGACAGCGCCGAGCCCGCTCGCCCACAACGGCGAGATCAAAGCAGACGCCACGCGCATCGTCGCGACGCCGCTCGCGCGCCGGTTGGCCCTAGAACGCGGAATCGACTTGCGGAAGATCGTAGGCACCGGTCCGAAGGGGCGTATCAAATCCGATGATCTTCGCCATGCGCCCGCGATTCATGCGCCGATCGATGCAGTCGGCTCGGGACGACGATTGAAACCCGACGCCAACCGTCTTGCGACGGCGCAGCGCGTTCGCGCCGCGAAGAGCGAGATTCCTCACTTCTATCTCACGATGGAGGTGGAGGTCAGCGCGCTGCGCGCTCTGCGTGACGAGCTCAACGTTGATCTGCGCGAGCGCAAGATTTCGGTCACACATATGCTGATCAAGGGCATGGCGCTGGCGCTGGCCGAGAACCCGGCAATGAACGCGGTCTGGCTCGACGACGAGATTCTCGCCTTCGACAGCGTTGATATCGGACTGGTTACGGAAACCCCCATGGGCGTGCGGATTCCCGTCATCCGCAACGCTGCTGAGGCGCCGCTTGACCGGTTGGCGGCGGCGACGACGGATCTGCTTGAACGAACAAGAAGCGGCGCGCTCAGAGCAGGCGATGTCGGCGGCGCCGCGATGTCGCTTTCCAATGTCGGCATGTTCGGCGTGGGGGCGTTGACGCCGATCATCAATCCGCCCAACGCCATGATTCTCGGCGTCGGGGCCGAGAAGCAGCTCTTCCGGCCCGATGATCTTGGCAGCCCTTCGCTGAGGCGGGAGCTGACGCTGACGCTGGCCTGCGACCATCGCATCATCGATGGCGCGGAAGCCGCGCGCTTTTTGACTCACCTGGTCGGAACTCTGGAGAAGCCCCTTCGGCTGTTGCGCCCCGCGGGCAAGGCTATCTCCCCGG
>MKVY01000002.1:0-6006 GCA_001899525.1 Rhizobiales bacterium 65-9 | reverse complement strand
CCGGTAAGATCGGCGCGGAATTCGGTCCCGATTACTGGCGCAAGAAAGACGCCGCCAAGGAATATCCGCGGGAGTGCTGGCAGGCCGTCTGCACGGCCGGCCTGGCCGGCGCGGCGCTGCCGGAGGCCTATGGCGGAGCGGGTCTGGGCATGGTCGACACGGCCTTGATCATAGAGGAGCTTTGCGCCGGCGGCGCGGGTTCGACGCTCGCGCAGATGTTCATGCTCAACCCGATCTTCGGCGGCGTGTCGATCTCGAAATACGGCTCCGACCAGATGAGACGCGAGTGGCTGCCGCAGTTATGCGACGGAAGGATGACCTTCTGCATGGCGCTGACAGAGCCCGACGCCGGAACGAATTCTTTGGAGCTGCGCACCATCGCAGCCCGGCGCAACGGCGGCTGGTCTCTGAACGGGCAGAAGATCTGGATCACCGGAGTCGCGGACGCCGACAAGATGCTCGTCGTGGCCCGCACGACACCGCTTGCGGAGGCTCCAAAGAAGACGTTTGGCATAAGCATGTTCATGATCGACGTCGATCGTGAAGGACTCAGCCATCAGCCGATTGAAAAGGTCGGCACCAACACCCTGGCCTCCAGCACGGTGTTCTTCGACAACGTCCATGTCCGCGATGATGAGTTGATCGGTGAGGTTGATCAGGGTTGGCGGCAACTTCTCGACGTTTTGAACACCGAGCGAATCGTGACGACGGCGGGACTCGTGGGAGCCGGCCGCCTGGCGATCGCGCTCGGCGTGGCTTACGCGAAGGAGCGGCGCGTGTTCGGAGGAACAGCGATCGGCGCCTATCAGGCGATGCAATTTCCACTCGCGCAGCGCTGGGCCGAACTCGAAGCGGCCAAGCTCCTGAACCTGAAGGCGGCGAGCCTGTTCGACAACGGCTTGCCGTTCGGCTCGGAAAGCAACGCCGCCAAGCTGATCGCGAGCCAGGCCGCCTCCGCCGTCGCCGAACACGCCATGCAGATCATGGGCGGCATGGGCTACTCGCGCGAAATGCATGTCGAGCGCCTGTGGCGCGATGCGCGCCTGTTCCGTTTCGCGCCGGTCTCCGAAGAAATGATCCTGAACTATATCGCAACAGCCAATCTCGGTCTTCCGCGGTCTTACTGAGGCGCCCATGCAGAACCTGACCAAGACGCTCGACCTCCACGCAAGGCTCCGTCCGGACGCGGAAGCTTTGATCTACGACGATGTCAGGGTGACCTGGAGGGGGTTGCAAGCGCGCGTGCGGGAGACGGCGGCCGGCCTTCATGCTCTCGGCGTCGGTCCCGATACGATCGTCGCGCTGCTAATGAAGAACAGCGCTGCTTTTTTCGACCTCGTCTACGCCATCAGCCATCTCGGCGGCGTGGCCTTGCCTTTGAACTATCGGCTGTCCGGTCCGGAGATCAACTACATCGTGACGCACGCCGGAGCGGCGATGATTATCGTCGATGACGAATTGCAAGGCGTTGCAGCGGATCTGGATCTGAAGGTCCTCACGCTTGATGCAGCGTCGCAGAAGGACTCGCGGGAGAGATTCGGCGGGCGAGGCGCATATGTAAAAGCCTCGCCTCGCGCCGGCGGCGACATCTATCGCCTCATGTATACGTCCGGCACCACGGACCGACCGAAAGGCGTGGTCCACACTTACGATAATTTCTACTGGAAATCGCTTGATCACATCGTCGCGTTGCAGCTCACGGCCGATGCGCGGCTTGGCGTCGTGGGTCCTTTGTATCACGTCGGCGCCAGCGACCTTCCGGGCTTCGGCGCGCATGTGGCGGGCGGATGCATGATCGTCCTGCGGGACTATGATCCCCGGAAAACCGTCGAAATGATCGCAAGGGAATCCATCACCGGAATCTGGATGGCGCCGGTGATGACGTCGGGCGTGCTTCAGCTCGATCGGACGCCGAGCATGGACAGCCTCAGATGGTGCGTCGGCGGCGGCGAACGCACGCCGGAGGGTCGCATCCGCGATTTCAGCAGGGTGTTCCCGAACGCCCGCTACATCGACGCCTTCGGAATGACCGAGACGATGAGCGGCGACACCTTCATGGAGCCCGGCCGCGAAATTGAAAAGATCGGTTCGGTCGGTCGGCCGCTCGCATTTGTCGACGTTGAGATTCGCGACGAGAGCGGCGCAAGCCTGCCTCCTGGTGCAGAGGGCGAGCTCTGCATCGCCGGGCCGAAAGTCACGCGCGGCTATTGGAAAGACCCCGACCTCACGGCCGCGGCGACGTTCCCGGACGGCTATCTACGATCGGGCGACGTGGGATACGTCGACGACGATGGCTTTCTGTATCTGACCGACCGAAAGAAGGACATGATCATCTCGGGCGGCGAGAACATCGCCTCCAGCGAGGTCGAGCGTGTGATCTATGAGCTGGACCAGGTGGCCGAGGCCGCCGTCGTCGGGCGGCCCGACGAGAAATGGGGCGAAGTTCCGGTGGCGTTCGTGGTCCTGAGGCCCGGCGGAAGGCTCTCTTTTGCAGACCTCGATGCGCATTGTCGCCCGCGGCTGGCCGGTTACAAGCGCCCCAAGGAGTTGTTTCTGGCGGCGTCTCTGCCGCGCAACCCGTCTGGAAAAATTCTCAAGCGAAAATTGAGGGATCAGATATCGGCGGTTGCGGAAAACTATTAAATAGGCACTTTGGTATCATCGAACCGCGCCGGGTTTGCCGGAGACCATTTTGTTTAGATTATGCAGCCATGGCCGATTGGTCCATCGCGGCATAGTAGTTTGCCTCGGCTTCTGCTGGCGGAATGTTGCCAATGGGTTCAATGAGGCGCCGGTGATTGAACCAGTCGACCCATTCGCGGGTGGCGAACTCAACGGCTTCGATTTTTCGCCAAGGCCAGCGCCGATGGATCGCATCGGCCTTGTAGAGAGCATTGATGCTCTCGGCCAAGGCGTTGTCGTAGCTGTCGCCCACACTACCGACGGAGGGCTCGATACCGGCCTCGGCGAGGCGTTCGGTGTATCGAATGCTGACGTATTGCGCCCCCCTGGACGGAATGATGCACGAGGCCGTCGCTCATGCAGGGCCTGCTCCAGCGCGTCGAGCACGAAGCTCGCATGGGCCGTCCGCGACACCCTCCAACCAACGATCCGCCGAGCATAGGCGTCGATGACGAAGGCGACATAGACGAAGCCCGACCAGGTCGAGACGTAGGTAAAGTCCGAGAGCCAGAGCCGGTTGGGCGCCGGCGCGTGGAACACCCGGTTGACATGGTCCAGCGGGCATGGCGCAGCCTTGTCCTGGATGGTCGTGCGGATCGGCTTGCCGCGAATGACACCTTGCAGGCCCAGGTCGGCCATCAGGCGTTCGACCGTGCAGCGGGCGACGTCGAACCCCTCGCGCAACATCCGCCGCCAAACCTTGCGCGCGCCATAGACCTCGAAGTTCTCCCCGAACACGCTCTGGATCTGAGGCTTCAGCTCCAGATCCCGCCTCGCCCGAGCCGACAGCTTCCCCGGATCGATCCGTTTGGCGACATGCTCATGATAGGTTGACGGGGCGATCGGCAGCGCCTTGCAGATCGGCTCGACCCCATAGGCCCCGCGATTGTCGTCAATGAAGGCGATCATGACCGGTGTCGGCGGTCGAGCTCTGAATAGCCCATAGATTTTTGGACGCCTTCTTCCCTAATTTTGAGGCAAGGAGGCCACGATGGGGCTCGGTCATTTTACGGACGATTTCAAGCGTGACGCGGTCGCGCAGATCACCGAACGGGGGCTACCCCGTTGCAGAGGTGTCGAAGCGGCTCGGCGTGAGCCAGCACTCACTCTACGCCTGGAAGCGGAAGTTCTCGAAGCCACCAGTTTCGCCCAGCGTTGACCAGGCTGCGGAGATCCGCCGCCTGAAGGCGGAGCTGGCGCGCGTCACCGAGGAGCGCGATATCCTAAAAAACCGTCGCAGGGCCGCGGCCCGCCTGTGCGCGGTAGAAACACCTGCTACTCTGTCCACGGAGGGGAGTCGCCGATGGCTTATTGGAGGCGTCCGACCCCGTTAAAAAACGTGGCGCATGGGCCGATGCGCACTTGAGAGTGGTGACGCCGCTTCGGTGGCGATCCCGGTTAGGAAGATGACGGACTTGCATGGCCCAACCCCTCCGACCTGGATGGAGGAGACGCTATGATAAAGACTAATGCGGGTGACAAGCCCGGCCTCAAGACCATTAATTCTGGAGCTGCCGCAGTCGACATTGGATCGACCATGCATATGGCTGCGGTAAACCCTGACAGTGACGAGTCGCCTGTGCGCGCATTCGGCACGTTCACGCAAAACCTGCATGAACTCGCTGAGTGGTTTCAGTCTTGCGGTGTAACCAGCGTCGCAATGGAATCCACCGGCGTCTATTGGATTCCCGCTTTCGAGATCCTCCAAAAGCATGGCTTCGAAGTGATTCTCGTGAACGCCCGATATGCCAAGAACGTTCCGGGCCGGAAGACCGACGTCAGCGATGCCGGGTGGTTGCGGCAGCTTCATTCTTACGGATTGCTTCGGGGCAGCTTCAGGCCGGCGGCGGAGATCGCAACCTTGCGGGCCTATCTGCGGCAACGTGAGCGGTTGGTGGAATACGCTGCTGCTCATATCCAGCACATGCAGAAGGCCCTGATGGAGATGAACCTGCAACTCCATCACGTCGTCTCGGATATCACCGGCGCAACGGGAATGCGCATCATCCGGGCAATAGCGGCCGGCGAGCGCGATCCGGATGCGTTGGCGGCCCTGCGCGACGTCCGCTGCCATTCTTCGATCGAAACGATCCGGGCATCTTTGATCGGCAATGATCGCGACGAGCATGTATTCGCCCTGAAGCAATCCCTGGAACTTTATGACTTTTACCAGGAGAAGATGCTGGAATGTGACCGTAAGCTGGAGGCCGCCATCTCA
Organism: Rhizobiales bacterium 65-9; assembly: GCA_001899525.1. Taxonomy (GTDB): domain Bacteria; phylum Pseudomonadota; class Alphaproteobacteria; order Rhizobiales; family Beijerinckiaceae; genus Terrirubrum. The sequence continues at coordinate 1,106 of MKVY01000002.1, read as the reverse complement.
GACTTGACGGTTCTTGCTGAACATCCGCTGTCTAACCTGCCGAGAGCAAGGACAAAGACCAAGCAGGTGAATGCGCCGTCTTTCGATGTTCGAGCTGCGCTATACGGTGTTCTCGGCGTCGACCTGACCCAGATCCATGGTCTTGGCCCTTCATTGGCACTCAAACTGATTGGGGAATGCGGCTCGGATTTGCAGGCTTGGCCGAGCGCAAAGCACTTTACGTCCTGGCTTTGCCTTGCGCCGGGCAATAAAATCTCAGGTGGCAAGCTGCTCTCATCACGGACGCGCCGCTCTTCCAGTCGGGCAGCAGCACTGTTGCGATTGGCGGCCGTCACGATCGGACGAAGCGACACGGCGCTCGGCGCGCTCTATCGACGCCTTGCAGCACGGATCGGCAAGCAAAAGGCTGTGACCGCGACTGCTCGCAAGATCGCCGTGCTCTTTTATAATACGCTGCGGTTCGGCATGATCTATCGCGATCCCGGCGCTGCAGCATATGACGAGAGGCATCGCGGTCGTGTACTCGCCAACCTACAGCGGCGTGCCAAGTCGCTTGGATATTCCTTGGCTCCAGCTCCTGCTTCCGGGTATGTTTCTTAGGAAGCCACCGCGTATTTCGCCAAGGATGCAAAGTGAGATACGCGTTTGTGGCCGAGCATCGCCGCCAGTTTCCGGTGCGGGCGATGTGCCGCCGCCTGCGCATCCAGCCCAGCGGTTTCTATGCCTGGCTGAAGGCCCCGTTGAGCCGGCGAGCTCGGGAGGATGCGCGCCAGATCGAGCTTCTCGACAAGGCCTGGAAAGAGAGCGGCCGGGTCTACGGCTATCGCAAGCTGCATGACGATTTGCTGGATCAGGGCGAGACCAGTTGCGCCAACCGCATCGCTCGCCTCGCAAGGCTAGCAGGAATCAAGGCCCAGATTGGCTATCGGCGCCGTCCGGGTTCTCATGGCGGCAAGCCGCCGGTCGTGGTCGACAACACCCTGGCCCGACGGTTCGATGTCGATGCGCAGGAAAAGGCGGGGGTGACGGACATCACCTACATCAGGACCCCGGAAGGCTTCGCCTACCTAGCCGTGGTGATCAACCTGTTCTCCCGCTGCGTCATT
>MKVY01000001.1:4519-5854 GCA_001899525.1 Rhizobiales bacterium 65-9 | reverse complement strand
TGGACCTTGAGCGTGCCGTCCTTGGCCGATGACAGCATTTCGGGATGGACCGGCATCTCGGCCGCGACACCGCACAGACCGAGGGCACGCACCTTGTCGGGAAAGCGGGCCGCCGTCTCGACTGCCACCAGCGCGCCCATCGAATGGCCGACCAGCGCGGCGCTCTTCAGTCTCGCCGCATCGATCAGTGCAGCCGTCCAGTCGGCCATTGCGGCGATGCTTTGGAGCGGCGCACCGGCCGACCAGCCATGGGCGGGAAAGTCGATCGCCAGCACGCTTCGTCCGTGATGGGCGAACCAGCGAGTCTGCAGCCGCCAGATCGTGCGGTCGAAGCCGGCCCCATGCAGGAAGATGATCGCAGGCTTCGCGGTATCGAAATCGACGCCGCCGGTCGTCGCGAACACTGTCTCGCCATTGACGGTGAGCTTCACGGTCAGCCCTTGAGCGCGGCGCGCAGCGCCTGGCCGAGATCGTCGACCAGGTCGTCGGGATCCTCGAGACCGACCGAGAGGCGGATCATGCCCTCGCCGATCCCGGCCTCCTGCAGCGCCGCCGCATCGAGCTGGGCATGCGTCGTCGACGCCGGATGGATGACCAGGGACTTGGCATCGCCGACATTGGCGAGATGCGAGAACAGGCGCAGCCTCTCGATGAAACGTCGCCCGGCGTCGCGGCCTCCCTTGATGTCGAAGCTAAAGATCGAGCCCGTTCCCTTGGGCAGCAGGCGCTGGGCGAGTGCGTGATCGGGATGGTCGGCCAGCTCCGGCGAGGCGATGCGCTCTACGGCGGGATTGGGCTTCAGGAAGGCGATCACCTTGCGCGCATTCTCTACATGGCGCGCCATGCGCAATGGCAGGGTTTCCAGCCCCTGCAGGAGATAGAACGCGGTCTGTGGCGCCATGCAGCAGCCGAAGTCGCGGACGCCTTCGGTCCGGGCGCGCATGATGAAGGCGTGCGGCCCGAACTCCTCGGTGAAGTCGATGCCGTGATAGCCTGCATAGGGTTCGGTCAGGGTCGGGAATTTTCCCGACTGCTCCCAGTCGAAGCGACCGGCTTCGACGATCACGCCGCCGCTCGCAACGCCGTGGCCGCCGATGAACTTGGTCGCCGAATGGAAGACGATGTCGGCGCCGAGCGTCAGCGGCCGGCACAGCACCGGCGAGGCGAAGGTGTTGTCGATCATCAGCGGGATGCTCGCCGCGTGGGCAATTTCGGCGATCGCCGGAATGTCGAGCACCTCGCCGCCCGGATTGCCGATCGTCTCGCCCAGCACCAGTCGCGTCGCCGGCGTGATGGCGCGGCGAAAACCGTCATGGTCGCGCGGATTGACGAACG
>MKVY01000001.1:3306-4507 GCA_001899525.1 Rhizobiales bacterium 65-9 | reverse complement strand
CCGTAGAGCGAGGTCGACGCCACGATGTGGCCGCCGGCGCCCATCAGGGTGGCGATGGCGATATGCAATGCCGCCTGTCCGCTGGCGACTCCCAGCGCCCCGGTGCCCTCCTCCAGCGCTGCGACCCGCTCCTCGAACACGGCAACCGTCGGATTGGAGATGCGGCTGTAGATGTGGCCGCCGACCTCGAGGTTGAACAGGCTCGCGGCATGATCAACGTCGCGGAACACGAACGAGGTCGTCTGGTAGATCGGCACGGCGCGCGCGCCGGTGACCGGATCGGGATGCTGACCGGCGTGCAAGGCCAGCGTGTCGGGCTTCAGGAACCTGGCGTCGACCACAAGATCTACTTCTTAAAGAAGGCGGCCGCCGCTGCGGCATGGCTCTGCTTGGCCTTGATCTTGACTTCGACGCGCGCGATCTCGGCCTTCAACGCAGCGACATATTCGTTCAGGTCCTCAATGTTCATATTATCGAGGTTGAGCGGCTGCTTTTTCTTCTGTCGCGGATCGAGATCGTCGAGGTCGTAGGCCATGGCGCTGCTCCACGGAAGTGGCTAAGGGAGACCTAGCATTGCTCCCATCCCTTCGAAAGGCCGACCATGAGCGCTCTTCCCGCAACGATGACCTGCGTCGAGATCAAGAAGCCGGGCGGGCCGGAAGCGCTGGTGCCGACGACGCGGCCGGTGCCGCAGCCCAAAGACGGCGAGATCCTGATCAAGGTCGCGGCGACGGGCGTCAATCGCCCGGACATCGCCCAGCGTGCCGGCGTCTATCCGCCGCCGCCGGGCGCATCCGACCTGCCCGGCCTCGAGGCCGCCGGCACCGTGGCGGCCCTGGGCAGCGGGGTCAGCGGGTGGAACGTTGGCGATGAGATCTGCGCCCTGACGCCCGGCGGCTCCTATGCCGAGTACTGTACCGTGCCGGCGCCGCAATGCCTGCCGCTTCCCAGGGGCTTCGACATGCTGCGCGCGGCGGCGCTGCCGGAGAACTACTTCACCGTCTGGCACAACCTGTTCGAACGTGGCCGCCTTTCGGCCGGCGAAAGCGTGCTGATCCACGGCGGGGCGAGCGGCATCGGCACGACGGCGATCCAGCTCGCCAAAGCGTTCGGCGCCACGGTATTCACGACAGTGCGCACAGCGGAGAAGGCAAAGGCCGTGCGCGCCCTCGGCGCCGATCATGCAATCCTCTACAAGGAC
>MKVY01000001.1:0-3229 GCA_001899525.1 Rhizobiales bacterium 65-9 | reverse complement strand
GGCGTCGATCAGTGCCGGCATCGTCATGGTGAACCGGTTGACGCTGACCGGCTCGACGTTGCGGCCGCAGAGCGTCGCCAACAAGGGCCGCATGGCGCAGGGACTGAAGGAGAAGGTGTGGCCGCTGCTCGAAGCGGGCACCATCAAGCCGGTCATCTACAAGACCTTCCCGCTCGCCGACGCGGCCGGCGCCCACGCCGAGCTGGAGCGCGCCGACCATGTCGGCAAGATCATGCTGACGGTGTAGCGGCGGGGTCGAAGAAGGAGAGGCCGTCGTTGCTGGGAGCGCGCCACTCATAAGTGCGAACCTTGTCCAAAGAGGACATCATGCGCTGGGAGCGCGCCACTCCTGTGGCGCTCATAGGCTGCGGGATCGACAGGAAGAGCGCCACAGGAGTGGCCCGCTCCCAGCGAAGACTCGCCAGTCGCGCCTCGGTTCCTACTAAAGTTAGCGCCTATGAGCGCGTCACTCCCGTGGCACCTCTTCGCGTGCAACGGACAAATGAATGCGCCACGGGAGTGGCGCGCTCCCGGCAAACAGGGTCCGCTGGGGCCGCTTCAGTGGCGCCGGTACTCGTCGGAGTCGGGCTGGTCGGCCTCGGCTGGATCGACCGTCTCGTCGGTCTCCTCGGCTGTCTGGACCTCGGCCTCTTCTTCGACCGTGGCCAGTGCCACGCCCTTTTTCTTGGCGGCGTCGTCGCGCGCGGCGCGCCGGCGCGAGGCGTCGACGGCTTCGTTGAGATCACGCAGGGTGCAGAGCCCGAGCGTCACCGGGTCGCGCGGCCGCACGTTCTGCATGTTCCAATGCGTTCGGTCGCGCACCGACTGGACGGTGCTCTTGGTCGAACCAACCAGCTTGGCAACCTGGGCATCCAGCAACTCCGGATGGACCTTCAGCAACCAGGCGATGGCGTCGGGGCGGTCCTGCCGCTTGGCGACCGGCGTATAGCGCGGGCCCTTCGAACGGGCGATCGGCTCGGGTATGTCGCGCGGGCTGAGCCGCAGGCGCACCGACGCATCGCCCTCGCCGCGCTTGATCTCGTCCTTGGTGAGCTGGCCGTTCGTCGTCGGGTCGAGGCCGGTCATGCCGCCGGCCACTTCCCCGTCGGCGATTGCCTGGACCTCGAGCGGATGCAGACCGGTGAAGGTCGAAAGCTGGTCGAACGTCAGGGTCGTGTTTTCGACCAGCCAGACGGCGGTCGCCTTGGGCATGAGCACTTGCGACATGACTATTCTCCTCGCCCGGATATAGAGGGCCCCCCCGGGCCCGCCAACCCGAAAAGCGGCGGTTGACTGCAAAGATTTATTTGCAGCGTACAAACGAAAACGGCCGGGCTGAACCCGGCCGTCCCGATTGCCCTGTTGGGGACAGTTTTACTGGATGACGATCTCGACGCGGCGGTTCTGCGGCTCGCGCACGCCGTCGCCGGTCTGCACCAGCAGGCCCTGCTCGCCACGGCCGATCACCGTGATCGCCGTCGCCGGCACGCCTTCGCGGACCAGCGCGTCCTTGACCGCATTGGCGCGGCGCAGCGACAGCGCCATGTTGTAGGCCTCGGGGCCCGACGTGTCGGTGTGGCCGGTCGCCGTGATGCGGGCGTTACCCTTGGACTTGAAGGCTCCGGCGGCCTGCTTGATCGTGTTCAGCGCCTGGGCCGACAGGTTCGAGCGGTCCCAGTCGAAGAACACCATGTAGGACGGCGGCGCGACGGCAGCAGCCGGCGGCGGCGGGGGCGGCGGAGCCGCCGGACCGAACTTCAGCTGCAGGCCGAGCATGATGCTGAAGTTGTTGTTGGTCCAGGTGGCGCCGTTGACCGTCGGGTTCGACGTGCCGTAGTAGCGGCCGTCCAGGTTGACGCGGAAGTTGGTATCGACGTTCCAGCCCAGGCCGATGATGCCCTGGTAGGCGAACACCGTGCTGCCGAGCGACGAGTTGCTGTCGACGAAGCCGACGCCGACGCCGGCGCCGGCGCCGATGTACGGCGTGATCACCGAGGCGGGCATGAAATCGTACAGCAGGTTGGCCATGATGCCGAGCTGGCCGACCTGGTTGTTGATCGCCGTGCGCGGCACGCCGATGTTGAGCTGGTTCTGGCGATAGACGCCCTCGAGCTCGACGCGCGGGCCGACGAAGTCATAGCCGATCACGCCGCCGACGGCCCAGCCGGTCTGCGGGGTCACGCTCACCGTGCCGAAATTGGGCGCAAGATTCGTGTTGGCCGTGAAATTCAACAGCCAGTTCACGCCACCTTCCGCACCGATATACACGCCCGGCGCCGGAGACTGCGCCTGAGCTGATAGCGGCAAAGCCATCAGCGCGGCAGCAGCCATCAAAGCCTTCTTCATCCGAGATCTCCCCTGGTCCGGCTTCGTGGAAATTTGGTCTTAAACGCGGCAAAATTCTATCTGCCTCGCCTAGGGTCTGCAACTACCAGACAGCACTTGATAGGCACCAAGTGTCGCGGCACCATCCCTTGTAGGGTCCGGGGTCGGGCCGCGAAGCCGTACCATGACAGCCCAAATCAGCCTCATTATGGTCCAATTCCTCCAGTGGGTCGCCGATCGACCCCGCACCCGGTCCGACGTCATGGAAGCCTGGCGGAGCTCCTGCCCGCGCTTCCCGGTCTGGGAAGATGCCCTGGCTGAAGGCCTGATCCGCCAGTGCGGCGGAGAAACGGGCGAGCGCCGCGTCGAGCTGACCGATCGCGGCCGGACGGCGCTCAAGCCCTCTCCGCCCCCGACCTAGCCGGCACGCCCAGCCGCCGCCCATGAATCTGCAGCGTGCCGCTCTGTGGGCGATTGTGGTTGCGGCGGCGATCTACCTGATCGTGGCCGGCCGCGGCCTCTTGCTGCCCTTCGTGCTGGGCGTCGTGCTCTGGTACATGATCCATGCCCTGGCGGATGCCTTCGAGACACCGCGGCTGGTGGCGTGGCATCTGCCGCGGCCGCTTGCGCTGGCGGCAGCCGTCTGCGTCATGTCCAGTCTCGTCTGGGTGCTGGGGCGCACCATCGGCCACAACCTGTCGGCCGTCGTCGACGCCGCCCCCAACTACGAGACCCGGCTGCAGCTCCTGATCAACCACGGAGCCCGCCTCGTCGGGGTCGATCAGGCGCCGACCATCGCCGAGCTGTTCAACCGGATCAGCCTGACTGATTCGCTCGCCCGGCTCGCCACCGCGACCGCCTCGATCGTGAGCGTGGCCGGCATCGTGCTGATCTATGCCGGCTT